>NZ_PDJL01000003.1 GCF_002563795.1 Vibrio sp. ES.051 | reverse complement strand
GTCTACGACAATGAAAAGGACTTATTTTTCCAAGACAAGTCTAACGATGTTATCGTCGATGATGTGTTCCGTCGTCTTTCAGCTTGTCACAACGTGTTGTTCACTGGCCATCAAGCGTTCTTGACTCATGAGGCTTTAAATAATATTGCTTCAGTAACGCTTAGCAACGCAGAAGCATTTTTTTCTGGAAAAATATCTGGTAATGAACTGATTAACTAGGTACGAATCGAGCGGTATAGTAGAGCGTCTGAATTCAGCTATGCTATACTACTCGATTATTTAAATTTGAGCCAAATTACCATGAGCATAAAAACTGATATTCAAAAGCTGCACAACCGTTTAGATAATTACCAACGTAAACTTGATGCGGCTCGTACTCGTGGTGATCACGAAATGATTTCAAAGTTCACGGATAACGTCGAGCAGTTATCTAAGAAGCTTAACCAACTTAAGCACAAGCAAACATACGAGCTTAATCAAGAGCGTAAAAATCTACTTGATATGCCATTCTCTCGTGAAATCACCAAAGAAGAGCAAGCAGACATCGGTAAGCTTAAAAAACGCGTCCGCGGCCTAGTTATTGTGCATCCATTGACTAAAGTAGGTAAAGAGCTGCGCCTAGACGTAATGACAGGTTTCGCACCAAAAGAGTTTTAAAGAAGCTTAATCAATATCACCACATCCAAGCCTAAGCATTGACTTGGGCTTTTTTATTTTCCCTACGGCTACCAACGAAAATACAACCGCTGGATGACATATATAGCCAGAGTGAATGAGCGTAAAGGTCAGAAGCCGAACAACTGACCTTTTCTCAACGGCATACCTTCGCGTTTGCCTTTCGGGCTATAACAATTGTTGCAACTTATACTCTACCACAGGATCGTCAGGCACCA
The DNA here is from genome assembly GCF_002563795.1 of Vibrio sp. ES.051. Lineage (GTDB taxonomy): Bacteria > Pseudomonadota > Gammaproteobacteria > Enterobacterales > Vibrionaceae > Vibrio. Next base: position 1,235,399 of record NZ_PDJL01000003.1, on the reverse strand, counting down.
GTTGCTGGGCCACTTCCAACAGTTGTACCGCATCTTGCGGGTTTTCTTGCTGATGTTTAAGCGCAATCTCAACCAACGGCTGAATATCAATTTGTGCCTGATGCTCCTTCACGTGCGCCTTTTTCTCATCAATCAATACATTATGAGCCTTACTCAGTAACCCCAAACGGTGGACGGAGTTGGCGTTGGCCTTGTTCAGACTTTGATAGTAGTCCTCTTTCAGGCGCAAGGTTTTAGTTTGATGACGAAACTGAGCGATGTCTATCTGTTGGTGGCGAATAAAATCCACCGCGACCTGTTTATAAAAGCCAAACTTATTCAAGTAAGTCGCGTGAGTGCCGTGCCCCATACCATAGACCCTCAAATGCGTTAGCTCTGGATAACGTTTGGCATGGCGTCGATCAATGTAATTGGTAGGGTCATAAATAATATAACCTTTGGCCTCTCCTAGATCTACATCGTGATAGTCACCTTCCCAATCAAACTGTTGAGCCAACTCTGTACTGGATCGATCATCCCAAGGAACTAGTGCTTTATTCTTGGTACTAATTGGATGAAACAACAACACCTGATCCAGTTTAAGTAATTTAGCGAAAGCACCAATAGCAAAACCACCTCGACTCAATCCATAGCCTAAGCGAGACTCGAAGGGCTTTAACAATGTCGATAATTGTTCAAGAAAGAAAATCACATTTCGGCTGCGGAACCAATTGCTTTTACCTAGGTGCTGAAAGGAAATAATATTCACTTCCTGTTTCTGGGCGAGGCGGTAACCCCACGGCGCAAAATCCGGATGTAAGTCCTGTTCCTGTATGTTGGTTCCCGCAGGAGAGAAGGTGAACAACAATGGTTTGTTTAGATCAACAAACTCATACTTAACAAACACATCGTCAAGTAAATCTTCTCCGGACATAGGTAGTCTGGTTTGCTGCTCTTCTCGAGAAAGCGTTAACCATTCATCCAACCAGTACAGTAACTTCATTTATCCTCCATCTAAATTGCGCTTCGCAATTGTATTAAAAAATCTAGTCTTTAGTGTGTATCGTTTCCCCATTGTCGGGGCTATGTGATTCGTCCTCTTTCAAACAAAAATTTTCATTTGATCGCTAAACTGGGCGATATCTATTTGCTGGTGAAGAATAAACGACGCCTCCACCTGATCATAAAAATCCAACTTATTCAAATAAGTGGAATGCGTACCATGACCCATACCAACGACTCTTAAATGAGTCAGCTCTGGATAACGTTTAGCATGGAGTCTGTCGATATCATTAGTAGGGTCATAAATGATATAACCTTTGGCATCTCCTAGCTCTCGGTCGTAATAATCCCCCTCCCAGTCAAACTGTTGAGCCAATTCAGTACTCGATCGATCATCCCATGGAACCAGAGTCTTGTTCTTTGTACTGACAGGGTAAAACAACAGAACATGATTGAGTTTAAGTAATTTGGCGAATGCGCCAATGGCAAAACCGCCGCGACTCTGGCCATAACCCAAACGACACATAAAGGGCGTCAACAGTGGGGATAATTGTTCCAGAAAGAAAATCAAATTGCGGCTTCGGAACCAATTGCTTTTACCTAGATGCTGAAAGGCAATAATATTCACTTTGTGTTTTTGTGCGAGAGGATAGCCCCAAGGGACAAAATTAGGGTTTAAGTCCTGCTTCTGAATATCAGTACCGGAGGGAGAGAAGGTAAACAGTAGCGGTTGATTCAAATCCGCGAGCTCATACTTAACAAAAACATCGTCAAGTAAGTCACTCCCAGAGATCGGTAACTTGGTTTGCTGATCGTCTCGGGAAAGAGCCAGCCATTCATCTAACCAGTACAGTAACTTCATTAATCCTCCATCTGAATTGTGCGTGCATGCGCTGCGAACTCTATCAAAGTGTCGATTTTTATCCAACGGCAACGATTCGAGCAGGAATAATAAAGTGATATTTGGTGATTCCATCGGGTGGAGTGGAACTTCGGCAATATTACTCACTTCAGTCAGTGGTCAGAAATAGCGTCGGGAAAATGCTTAAGAATAAGGCAAAATGTAATGCCGTTATCGGGCGTTTGAACAATTTAGGATAAACAGTTATGCACGTAAAGCGTAAACCCATCAGAACTTTTTTCGATGCAAGATAGTTTTAAGGTAACAGATACGAAAAAACCGCTGTAAGAACAGCGGTTTTTCATTAAAAGTGGCGGAGAGATAGGGATTTGAACCCTAGATACGCTATTAACGTATGCCGGTTTTCAAGACCGGTGCTTTCAACCACTCAGCCATCTCTCCACAAATTGTTACTAAAACTTAGTCTTATTTATCATGCTAAATTTTAGTTTTGCTTTCAGAAGCACCTTAATATTAAGGTAAATTCAAAAGCTATAAATAAAGCCTGGCGATGTCCTACTCTCACATGGGGAAACCCCACACTACCATCGGCGCTATTTCGTTTCACTTCTGAGTTCGGCATGGAAGTCAGGTGGGTCCAAAATGCTATGGTCGCCAAGCAAATTCTTTTTTAACTACCGCCAACGCGATAATTAATAATCTGGAAAGCTGTTTCAGTTCTTAACACAATCAAGTTTTCTTGTATTGAGTCCATCAAAACCCCTTGGGTGTTGTATGGTTAAGCCTCACGGGCAATTAGTACAGGTTAGCTCAATGCCTCGCAGCACTTACACACCCTGCCTATCAACGTCGTAGTCTACGACAACCCTTTAGGATACTTAAAGTATCAGGGAGAACTCATCTCAAGGCTCGCTTCCCGCTTAGATGCTTTCAGCGGTTATCGATCCCGAACTTAGCTACCGGGCAATGCGTCTGGCGACACAACCCGAACACCAGAGGTTCGTCCACTCCGGTCCTCTCGTACTAGGAGCAGCCCCTTTCAATTCTCCAACGCCCACGGCAGATAGGGACCGAACTGTCTCACGACGTTCTAAACCCAGCTCGCGTACCACTTTAAATGGCGAACAGCCATACCCTTGGGACCGACTTCAGCCCCAGGATGTGATGAGCCGACATCGAGGTGCCAAACACCGCCGTCGATATGAACTCTTGGGCGGTATCAGCCTGTTATCCCCGGAGTACCTTTTATCCGTTGAGCGATGGCCCTTCCATTCAGAACCACCGGATCACTATGACCTGCTTTCGCACCTGCTCGAATTGTCATTCTCGCAGTCAAGCGGGCTTATGCCATTGCACTAACCACACGATGTCCAACCGTGTTTAGCCCACCTTCGTGCTCCTCCGTTACGCTTTGGGAGGAGACCGCCCCAGTCAAACTACCCACCAGGCACTGTCCTCACCCCCGATGAGGGGGCTAAGTTAGAACATCAACACTACAAGGGTGGTATTTCAAGGTTGACTCCACCGATACTGGCGTACCGGCTTCAAAGTCTCCCACCTATCCTACACATGTAGGGTCAATGTTCAGTGCCAAGCTGTAGTAAAGGTTCACGGGGTCTTTCCGTCTAGCCGCGGGTACACTGCATCTTCACAGCGATTTCAATTTCACTGAGTCTCGGGTGGAGACAGCGTGGCCATCATTACGCCATTCGTGCAGGTCGGAACTTACCCGACAAGGAATTTCGCTACCTTAGGACCGTTATAGTTACGGCCGCCGTTTACCGGGGCTTCGATCAAGAGCGTCGACCGAAGTCTAACCCCATCAATTAACCTTCCGGCACCGGGCAGGCGTCACACCGTATACGTCATCTTACGATTTTGCACAGTGCTGTGTTTTTAATAAACAGTTGCAGCCACCTGGTATCTGCGACTCCTAGTAGCTCCATCCGCAAGGGACTTCACCGCCAAGAGCGTACCTTCTCCCGAAGTTACGGTACCATTTTGCCTAGTTCCTTCACCCGAGTTCTCTCAAGCGCCTTGGTATTCTCTACCCGACCACCTGTGTCGGTTTGGGGTACGATTCCATCAAATCTGAAGCTTAGAGGCTTTTCCTGGAAGCATGGCATCAATGACTTCACATCCGTAGATGCTCGACGTCGTGTCTCAGCCTTAAAAAGAGCCGGATTTACCTAACTCTTCAGCCTACGCACTTGAACCTGGACAACCGTCGCCAGGCCCACCTAGCCTTCTCCGTCCCCCCATCGCAATTTGATTGAGTACGGGAATATTAACCCGTTTCCCATCGACTACGCCTTTCGGCCTCGCCTTAGGGGTCGACTCACCCTGCCCCGATTAACGTTGGACAGGAACCCTTGGTCTTCCGGCGTGGAGGTTTTTCACCCCCATTATCGTTACTCATGTCAGCATTCGCACTTCTGATACGTCCAGCGTGCCTTACGACACACCTTCAACCGCTTACAGAACGCTCCCCTACCCAATACTCAAAGAGTATTGCCGCAGCTTCGGTTTACTACTTAGCCCCGTTACATCTTCCGCGCAGGCCGACTCGACCAGTGAGCTATTACGCTTTCTTTAAATGATGGCTGCTTCTAAGCCAACATCCTGGCTGTCTGAGCCTTCCCACATCGTTTCCCACTTAGTAGTAATTTGGGACCTTAGCTGGCGGTCTGGGTTGTTTCCCTCTCCACGACGGACGTTAGCACCCGCCGTGTGTCTCCCGGATAGTACTTACTGGTATTCGGAGTTTGCAAAGGGTTGGTAAGTCGGGATGACCCCCTAGCCTTAACAGTGCTCTACCCCCAGTAGTATTCGTCCGAGGCGCTACCTAAATAGCTTTCGGGGAGAACCAGCTATCTCCAGGTTTGATTGGCCTTTCACCCCTAGCCACAAGTCATCCGCTAATTTTTCAACATTAGTCGGTTCGGTCCTCCAATTGATGTTACTCAATCTTCAACCTGCCCATGGCTAGATCACCTGGTTTCGGGTCTATATCCAGAGACTAAGTCGCGCAGTTAACACTCGCTTTCGCTACGGCTCCCCTAGATGGTTAACCTTGCCACTGAATATAAGTCGCTGACCCATTATACAAAAGGTACGCAGTCACACCACGAAGGTGCTCCTACTGCTTGTACGTACACGGTTTCAGGTTCTATTTCACTCCCCTCACAGGGGTTCTTTTCGCCTTTCCCTCACGGTACTGGTTCACTATCGGTCAGTCAGTAGTATTTAGCCTTGGAGGATGGTCCCCCCATATTCAGACAGGATATCACGTGTCCCGCCCTACTCGATTTCACTGCATATGCGTCGTCAGTTACGGGGCTATCACCCTGTATCGCCAAGCTTTCCAGCTTGTTCACCTGACGCCTATAAAGCTTAAGGGCTAGTCCAATTTCGCTCGCCGCTACTTTCGGAATCTCGGTTGATTTCTTTTCCTCGGGGTACTTAGATGTTTCAGTTCCCCCGGTTCGCCTCGCTACGCTATGTATTCACGCAGCGATACTTACTTATGTAAGTGGGTTTCCCCATTCGGAAATCCCAGACTCAAGTGGCTTTTACTGCCTAATCTGGGCTTATCGCAAGTTAATACGTCCTTCATCGCCTCTGACTGCCAAGGCATCCACCGTGTACGCTTAGTCACTTAACCATACAACCCGAAGGAGTTTCGAGTTGATGTTCAAATCACCAAAGTTGTCTCTCATTATTTGAATGAGCGAGAGACATTTCGATTTTGCCGGACTCAATTTCGAATAATCACTGCAATAGTGATATTCCCAAGAACACTTGAATGTGTTGTTTTGGTGTTTATCTTAAAGATAAACATTGAGAACTTTATTTGATAACAACATTGTTGTTATCAGTCAGCTTTCCAAATTGTTAAAGAGCAAATCACTTCCTAAGAAGTTCATTTTCTAAAGACTTTTAGATTCAACAATGCCAACCAGTATCAATTGCTTGCTCTGGTTTTGAGTTTTATTCCAAAAATACTTAGAGAATGGTGGGCGATACCGGGCTCGAACCAGTGACCCCCTGCTTGTAAGGCAGGTGCTCTCCCAACTGAGCTAATCGCCCACATTGTTTTCTTACCTAAAGTAAGCATTTCCGTGGAAGGAAATGGTGGGTCGTGCAGGATTCGAACCTGCGACCAATTGATTAAAAGTCAACTGCTCTACCAACTGAGCTAACGACCCAATGGTATCCCGTAGGGGAGTCGAACCCCTGTTACCGCCGTGAAAGGGCGGTGTCCTAGGCCTCTAGACGAACGGGACACTAGTGTAAGTGTTGGGCACTTACTTTCTCTTAAACTTTATAAACCGTATCAATCTGTGTGAACACTCATCGCAATAATCTTTCGTATAAGGAGGTGATCCAGCGCCAGGTTCCCCTAGCGCTACCTTGTTACGACTTCACCCCAGTCATGAACCACAAAGTGGTAAGCGTCCCCCCGAAGGTTAAACTACCTACTTCTTTTGCAGCCCACTCCCATGGTGTGACGGGCGGTGTGTACAAGGCCCGGGAACGTATTCACCGTGGCATTCTGATCCACGATTACTAGCGATTCCGACTTCATGGAGTCGAGTTGCAGACTCCAATCCGGACTACGACGCACTTTTTGGGATTCGCTCACCATCGCTGGCTCGCCGCCCTCTGTATGCGCCATTGTAGCACGTGTGTAGCCCTACTCGTAAGGGCCATGATGACTTGACGTCGTCCCCACCTTCCTCCGGTTTATCACCGGCAGTCTCCCTGGAGTTCCCGACATTACTCGCTGGCAAACAAGGATAAGGGTTGCGCTCGTTGCGGGACTTAACCCAACATTTCACAACACGAGCTGACGACAGCCATGCAGCACCTGTCTCAGAGCTCCCGAAGGCACACCAGAATCTCTTCCGGCTTCTCTGGATGTCAAGAGTAGGTAAGGTTCTTCGCGTTGCATCGAATTAAACCACATGCTCCACCGCTTGTGCGGGCCCCCGTCAATTCATTTGAGTTTTAATCTTGCGACCGTACTCCCCAGGCGGTCTACTTAACGCGTTAGCTCCGAAAGCCACGGCTCAAGGCCACAACCTCCAAGTAGACATCGTTTACGGCGTGGACTACCAGGGTATCTAATCCTGTTTGCTCCCCACGCTTTCGCATCTGAGTGTCAGTATCTGTCCAGGGGGCCGCCTTCGCCACTGGTATTCCTTCAGATCTCTACGCATTTCACCGCTACACCTGAAATTCTACCCCCCTCTACAGTACTCTAGTCTGCCAGTTTCAAATGCTATTCCGAGGTTGAGCCCCGGGCTTTCACATCTGACTTAACAAACCACCTGCATGCGCTTTACGCCCAGTAATTCCGATTAACGCTCGCACCCTCCGTATTACCGCGGCTGCTGGCACGGAGTTAGCCGGTGCTTCTTCTGTCGCTAACGTCAAAGAATACCGCTATTTACGATATCCCCTTCCTCACGACTGAAAGTACTTTACAACCCGAAGGCCTTCTTCATACACGCGGCATGGCTGCATCAGGCTTGCGCCCATTGTGCAATATTCCCCACTGCTGCCTCCCGTAGGAGTCTGGACCGTGTCTCAGTTCCAGTGTGGCTGATCATCCTCTCAGACCAGCTAGGGATCGTCGCCTTGGTGAGCCCTTACCTCACCAACTAGCTAATCCCACCTAGGCATATCCCGACGCGAGAGGCCCGAAGGTCCCCCTCTTTGGCCCGTAGGCATTATGCGGTATTAGCCATCGTTTCCAATGGTTATCCCCCACATCAGGGCAATTTCCTAGGCATTACTCACCCGTCCGCCGCTCGACGCCCAACAAATCACCCGAAGGGTCAATGTTGTCGTTTCCGCTCGACTTGCATGTGTTAGGCCTGCCGCCAGCGTTCAATCTGAGCCATGATCAAACTCTTCAATTTAAGATTTTGTCGGCTCAACGAATACTGACTTCAAAACTACAAACGTAATTTTAAAGCTATTATCGTTCCAACAGAACGATAATGAATTGACTGTGCCAAGATTAAACAAGTTAATCTCGATTGGTCACTCAGTTCATTGAAACCGTATTTGAAGCAAAAGCTTCTAATTCGATTATCATCAACGAGTGCCCACACAGATTGATAGGTCTATATTGTTAAAGAGCGTGCTTCGTAAGATTTACTCTCGAAGCGGAGGCGTATTCTAATGAACTAAATCTTGGTGTCAAACACTTTTGTGAATTAATTTTAGAATCTTTTTACACCTCATTTTGCCAACCGCTTTTGCGTTTCCGCTTTGCCCTGACAACGGAGGCGAATTATAGGGAGATGATTTTTCTTGGCAACCCTTTTTTAGAAAAAAATTAAAAAAAGAACGTTGAGTGATTAAATATTATCCAGGCGCTTATTTTTAGTACTAATCTGTTAAGTTTAAGTAGCAAATTGACGATCAATATGTATCTAACCAAGCTTCTTCAAAGTTATTAATATCAAGCGTGAGTAATTTATTCGCTTCAATTTCCTCTATTGCTTCTAATTCTTGGTTTACGCTACTTATCGTTAATGTGTTGTTATCTAGTTCGAACACTTGACGTTGTGTGGTGTAGTAGAACTTCAATATGGTTAATGCTTTAACGTCATTTTCACTTGCTGCCGTTTTAATGTTCTTGAGTTTACGAAAGATCTTATTATGCAGTTGCTTTAACTTCCATACGTACCATACTTCTTCCATATAAGGTCGAGTTTTAAATTGATTGAGTAAAGACAGAGATGTAGCAAAAGCGAGGATGACACCAATTAAGTTCCAATGAAAATTACCCGTCGATTGATCCTGCACGACATCAGCATTACCAAAAAGGGAAATTAACAAGGTACTGAATGCGAGCGAAGAGATCGCAAGCAAAGCAACAAAACCACCAATGACAAGGTTAACTTTCTTTCTGTAGACTTCTTTGTTTATTTTTTTAATTTCCATGTACCCCTCCTAACAGGTTGCCTCTATTTTAACGGGCAGGTCCCACATCACAATCGATGCTTTGTAAGTAATTTCACATTTGCTATTAAACTCGCATCCCTTCCCTGCTTGGGTATATACTCCCGCGCATTCACTCTTCATATATAGAGGTTAAATTCATGCGCTCTTTTGTTTTACGAGCTCGCGCCGCCCCAACCACGAGCAAAGCACTACTCGAAGGGGTGGGTAACGAAGCGCATACTGAGATCCTTGCTCACACCATGATGAATACCATGTTTGTGGCTCAATCACACCGTGAAGGTGTGGTTGTACATTTGGTTCTTGAGAGCACCAAGGATTACTCACGCACGATAACCATTCACTCAAATGACATCACTAATATTGGTGGTTTCCACGAATCAACGCTAGTTGCAACCGTCGCTCGCGCTTTGGATGCCTCTGTTGGTATGGGTAAAGAAGAGCTGCGTAAAGTTGAGCCTGGTATTACGGTTCGTACAATAAGCTTCGAACGCTTGGTTCAAGAACTGGCCGAAGACCACCAGCTATATATGTTGGACAAGAAAGGGGAATTCGTTCGCGACGCAGAAATTGCCACGAATCCATGTTTTTTGCTCACCGACCACATTCCTATGCCGAAGAAATCATTCAACAGTTTGAAGCGTCTTGGCACAGAGAAAATCAGCCTTGGTCCTAAGATGCTATTTGCTTCTCAGTGTGTGGTGCTGATCCACAATGAATTGGACATTCGCGAATTCTAGTTTTTCACGTGTAAGTCATTAGGTAATGAAAGAGGGTCCAATGAACCCTCTTTTGTAGTATCTGTGTTTCTGAACGCGGCTTATTTGCCACCAATACTCAATCGAGCAAAACGCACCTCTGGTGCGAAGAACGTGTGACTATCATTAATAAGTTGACTATCCCCTACCGCTTCCACTTCTTGCAACATTTTGTAGAAGTTACCCGCAACAGTGATTCCACGCACTGGTTGAACACGTTGGCCATCTCGGCACAAAAAGCCACTTGCACCAAATGAGAAGTCACCACTGACTGCGTCTGCACCAGAGTGAACACCTTGCAGCTCAACCAGCTCTAGGTATTCACCTGCTTTGACTTCTGACGCACTACTGTGACCTGTCGCAATCACTTTATGATTTGCTGATACGTCTAGGCTCGATTTCGCACCGCGAGATGCGCTTGCCGTTGATGCTGCACCTAAGTAACTTGCTGTTTGACTGTTATGCAAAAGCGTATTTAACCGACCATTGGCAATCAGCACGTTATCTTGAGTTGCAAAACCTTCACTATCAAAACCCACAATTGCCATGCCATTGGGCATGTAGGCCGCATCGGTAAAAGAAATCAGTTCACTCGCAACATTTTGACCAAGCTTGTCACCTAGTGGAGTGACGCCTTTCATTGCACTCACACCAGAAAAAGCACTGCCGAAAGCACCGAATAGGCTGCTTAGCGCATTAATGTGGAAAATTGCTGGGTAATTACCTGTTGCCACTGGTGCGCCATCAAGCAGATCACGAGCTAGATTGTAACCGACTTCGATACAGTAAGCTGGATTCAACTCATCGAAACAACGTCCTACTGACATTTTACCTGCCATCGATTGTTTGCCATTTTTCTCCAACAAAGTGTAAGCGTAACAGTGAAACGAACGTTCAAAGTGCTGGCATAACGTGCCTTGTGTGTTAGCAATGATCAGCTGAGTTTCACCGTCACTATAACCATTGTATGGCGAGCTTGAAGCGTGAGGTAAAGCCACTACCCCTTGCTCAAGTGCCAACGACAGTTCGATTTTCTCATCCACTGACGCTGTATCTTCTTGCGCAATCTCAGCCACATCGGTAGTGATTTTACTGTTAACGCAACTGATGGCTTGATGTTCATCTTGCTTCGAGAAACGCGCACTTTGCAAAGCGTTCGTCAGCATCAAATCTAAGCTTGGCTGCTCTAATGATTCAGAGTAACTGGTCGCCACGCGGGCATCTTTCACGACTCGAACACCCAGCACTTGGCTTGAGCTTACTTTGTACTCGTCTAACTGACCTTGGTTTGCTTTCAGAGAAAAGCTGCTGTTGCGATTAACAATCACATCCGCTTCTGCCCCTTGGCGTTTGGCTTCTGACAAGATGTAATCAACCGCCTTAAGAAGTTGTTGTTCTTGGCTCATTAGCTACCACCTCCCACCAGAATATTATCTACTTTCAGCGTTGGCTGACCGACTGCCGTTGGTACCGCGCCACTGACTGAACCACACATACCAGCGGCAAGCGCCATGTCTTTACCTACCATGCTGATTTCTTTCAACACTTTTGGCCCGGTACTAATAAGGGTGGCGGTTTTCAGAGGTTTGGTGATTTTGCCATTTTCAACCAAGTAGGCTTCACGGACGGCAAAATTGAACTCCCCCGTCCCCGGTTGAACCGAACCGCCGCCCATCTTCTTCGCGTAGATACCACGTTCGATGCCTGCAAGCATGGCATCTAATGAATGCTCGCCTTCTTCAATAAAGGTGTTACGCATCCGCGAAGTAGGCGCGAATTTATAGTTTTGGCGACGACCAGAACCCGTTGGCGCATAACCCGTTTTCATCCCACCCATTTTGTCGACCATAAAGCTGGTTAGCTGACCATCTTTGATCAACTGAGTGCGCTGTGTTGGCAGACCTTCATCATCAATATGGATTGAGCCCCACTCGTTGGTCATGGTGCCATCATCCACTGCGCTGACAGCGGTATGCGCAATCATGTCTCCCATTTTGTCATGGAAAACAGAGGCTTTCTTCGCAACCGAAGTGGTTTCTAGCAAGTGACCACACGCTTCGTGGAAAATAACGCCGCCAAAGCCGTGACCAATCACCACGGGCATTTCACCGGATGGACACGCATCTGCACTGAGTTTAACAAGTGCTTGTTGAGCGATGGTTTGACCCAGCTCTCTCGCATCGAGTTGCTCGCTGAACTCCCAACCGGCGAGTGCGCCAGGTCCTTCCATACCGGAAGATTGCTCATTACCTTTTTGCGCCACAGTATTCCCAGCGACACGAATGTAGTGACGAGTATCATCAACATGTAACCCTTCTGAATTGAAGATGGTTACCTGCTGCTCTCTTTGTAACACGCTACCAATGAACTGACTGATGTACTCACTTTCGGCACGTGTGGCGTGATCAACTTGCAAAAGAAAAGCAATTTTGGAATCGAGGTTTGCATCTTTACTCAGTGGCAAACGAGAACCGTGCAGAACAGGGTAGCGGGTCAAATTCAAAGAACCCGCTGATGCGATTTGATCACGCTTGTCTTTGGCTGCAAGCAATGAGGTTACGCGTTTTAACTCCGCTTCGTCCGTGCTGTTGGTGTAACCGTAAAGTACTTTATGGCCGAAGAAGAGACGAATCCCGATACCAAAATCGATACCCGAATTCACCTTATCCACCTCTCCAGAGGCAATCTGGACGGTGTTGGTTTGATGATGTTCAACGAATAGTTCAGCGAAATCAGCCCCTAAAAAGAGAGCATGATCGATCACTGACTTCGCTGTTACCGAATTAAGCATGAAGTCTCCTTGCTCATAAATCGTTTTAACCTTCCTAAGTAACCCTTTAATACTAAGCTACGTTAGCAACGCGTTTAATTTCAACATTCTTTAATCTTGTTCTATGTTAACCCTGTTAGATAAGAGCACTATTGATTAGTAAATATTCCCGTTTCAGCACACTTCGCAGAGAGTTTCTAAGATGCTTGGCTTAGCGAGAAGGCCTTGGGTTGCAGATACAGCAACGATATACAAGGTTACTCTACCACTCACTTCGCATAAATGAACTCTCAATAACTGTGGCCATTAAAAAACGTACCCCTGAAGTAATTGTACTGTTATCATCATAGCGAGATAGTCGGGGAGCCAATACAGAGTCTGCATTGGCTGAGATCGAAATTCGAGACCCGTAGAACCTGATTCAGTTAGCACTGGCGTAGGGAACTATTAATACTTTGCCACTAGCCGAACCATAACGGCTAACCTTTGCGAATCGATCTCCGATCTTTCCCAGCCTAGGCCAAAGTCAGTTCCTGTACGTCTTGTAATAGGAGCGACCATGGCGCAATCAATACAGCGACACTCACACACAACTACTTCATCATCCCCCCCAGTCGTACTGACGATCGCAGGATCTGACAGCGGCGGCGGCGCAGGTATTCAAGCAGACATCAAAGCCATGTCTGCCACGGGCAGTTTCGCGTGCTCCGTTATTACCGCCATTACATCACAAAACACGCAAGGCGTGTCCGCCATTTTCCCGATCCCACTTGACCACGTTGAAAGCCAGCTCGACGCCGTATTCACCGATCTCAATATCGTTGCGGTAAAAATCGGCATGCTAGCCGACGCCAACATCATTAACGTGGTTGCGAATAAGATTAAACAATATCAGCCAAAGCGACTGGTTATTGATCCGGTCATGGTCGCCACCAGCGGTGACTTACTGCTGGAACAAGCGGCAATCAGTACATTAAAAGAAACGCTGATTCCTATGGCAGACATCATCACTCCAAACTTACCTGAAGGTGCTGCGCTGACGGGTAAGCCCGTTCCTCACTCTGAAACAGAAATGAACGACATGATCGCTGACTTACGGGCTCTGGGCGCAAAAGCTGTACTACTGAAAGGAGGGCATTTAGAAAAAGATGAAAACAGCAACGACCTTTTGATAATGCAAGATTCGTCAGAATTACTCAGCGCAAAGCGTTCCCCAACCCAAAACACTCACGGTACGGGCTGTACGCTCTCTTCCGCGATCGCTTCATATCTTGCTCAAGGTAACAACCTACACAAGGCCGTACATTTAAGTAAGCAATATATCTCTCAAGCCATTGCCCACGCCGATGAACTGGACGTCGGTAAAGGTCACGGCCCGGTCCATCATTTCTTTGCTGGTCACACCTATGGGCGCTAAAGCAATTGGCATTGTACTTACCAATGCTTACCTGCGATACAACGATAGCCAAACGCCGACTCTAGCAAAGGTAAACATGACCATCCCTACAGGGCAATGGACCGTATTACTTGGCCGAAGTGGTTGTGGCAAAACCACTCTCTTACGCTACCTCGCGGGCTTGTTAAATGACAAAGTCGAATGGCAAGGTGAACTGACTAGCGCGGATAATGCTTGGTTAACGGATAGCTTTGCCTTGCATAACCGAATCGCGTACATGGCACAGCAAGATTTACTTTTGCCATGGCTGAATGTGTTAGACAACGTCTGTCTGAGTTCGCGCTTTTCTCATTCAAAAGTTCATTCCGAAACGAAGAAGCCAGATAAAGAGAAACAACGGGCTTTTACGTTATTGGAACAAGTAGGACTGGCCGACTACACACACACAAAACCCGCTCAGCTATCGGGAGGAATGCGCCAGCGCGTCGCCCTTGCTCGCACCTTGATGCAAGACAAGCCGCTAGTGTTAATGGACGAGCCTTTTTCAGCATTGGATGCTGTGACTCGCCATAAACTGCAAGCCTTATCTGCCGAACTGCTTAAAGGTAAAACCGTGGTGTTGATTACGCACGATCCACAAGAAGCGGTGCGATTGGCTCACCAACTCTATGTATTGCAAGGCACGCCTGCTCAAGCGCAGCACCTTGATGTGCCTGATTCACAGCCACCTCGCCTACTTGATGGAAAATGCGCAACATTACAGCAAGCGATTTTGGATCAGTTGGAGAAAGACTATGAGTGACATGACTCAGTACAACTCCGTTTCAGCGCGTATTCGTAAAAAGGAACGTGTCACCCACCCTGCATTGCGCCTAGTGATCAGCACGGTGGTGATTTTCAGTCTATGGCAATTGGTTGTGGTTATCTTCGAATTGCCAAACTTCATCTTGCCATCACCGGTTGATGTGCTGGATAGGCTGGTCACTCGCTACGATATCCTACTCAAACACACTTGGGTAACGGCGCAAGAAATCTTGCTCGGTCTCGCTCTCGGTTTATCAATGGGCTTGCTGTTCGCCCTGCAAATGTTGATGTTTGAACCACTTAAACGTTGGCTACTGCCGATTCTCATCGCTAGCCAAGCCATTCCAGTATTTGCTATCGCGCCCGTGTTGATGCTTTGGCTTGGTTACGGCATCGCCTCAAAAGTGGTGATGGCGGCCATCATCATCTTTTTCCCTGTAACAACTTGTTGTTACGACGGACTGCGCAACACACCTACCGGCTATCTCGATCTCGCCAAAACCATGGGCGCTTCAAAGTGGCAATTACTGCGTCATATTCAGCTGCCAGCCGCCCTACCAACACTCGCCTCAGGCATTCGCGTTGCCGTGGTTATTGCACCAATTGGTGCCGTGGTCGGTGAATGGGTTGGCTCAAGTGAAGGCTTGGGCTATCTGATGCTGCAAGCCAACGCACGCATGATCATCGATGAGATGTTTGCGGCGCTGTTTATTCTCGCCGCGCTGTCTATCGCACTTTATTTCATTACCGACAAATTATTGAAAAAAGCCATCCCCTGGGAAAATAAATAGAGAAATGAAAAAGGAAGAACTCGTGAATAAAAACAAACTCATGAACGCGGCTGCTCTGCTCGCTTCGATTATCTCAACTAACGTATTCGCAGCAGAAAAAGACATGACACTGATGCTGGATTGGTTCGTCAACCCAAACCATGGTCCTATCATTATCGCCAAAGAGCGTGGTTACTTTGAAGAACAAGGCTTGAAAGTGCACATTCAAGAACCCGCAGACCCAAGCACGCCACCTAAATTGGTCGCGGCAGGCAAAGTGGACATGGCAATCACATACCAGCCAAGTCTCACTATCGACGTTGCAGCAGGTTTGCCTTTGATTCGATCAGCAACACTTATTGCAACGCCGCTGAATACCTTGATGGTGTTAGACAATGGTGAGCACGACAACCTTGGCGACCTTAAAGACAAAAAGATTGGTATCGCGATCGCAGGCAACGAAGAAGCAACCATTGCGACCATGTTAGCGCAAGAGAACGTGGCGTTTTCTGACGTGCAAATTATCAACGTGGGTTGGGCTTTGTCTTCATCGCTCGCCTCAGGGAAAGTGGACGCGATTTGGGGCGGCCTGCGTAACTTCGAAACCAATCAACTTGCCCTTGAAGGTTACAAAGCCAAAGCTTTCTTCCCTGAAGAATACGGCGTACCAACGTATGACGAACTGGTGTTTGTCGCAAACGCAAAAACCTACGACAAAAAAGCCATTAAAGCGTTTAACAAAGCGCTGGAGCAAGCGACCACTTATATCGTCAACCACCCCAACGCGTCTTGGCAAGAGTTTGTTGCTTACTCACCAGACACACTAGATAACGAACTCAACCAACGCGCTTGGAATGACACGTTAACACGTTTCGCGCTTCGCCCATCGGCTGTCGATCTAAAACGCTACGACGATTACGCCGAATTCATGTACTCACAAAAAATCATCGAAACGCGACCAAAAGCGAAAGATTACGTACCGAGCTTTAACTAATTACGAGGCAGCCCCATTATGAGATATCAAGATTTGATCGACGCTTGCCGCCAAGATTGGCAAGAATACACCGAGCATGCCTTCGTGCAGCAATTGGCTAAAGGCACACTGGCTCAGCCTTGTTTTCTGCATTACTTGAAGCAAGATTTCTTATTCTTAAAACAGTACGCGCGAGCTTATGCGCTGGCTATCTACAAAGCGCGTACTTTGGATGACATGCGCCGCGCACTACCAAGTGTGCATGCACTGCTTGATTCCGAAATTGCTCATCATGTGACCTACTGCGGTCAATGGGGTTTAACGGAATCGGATCTCGAAAACGAACCGGAAGATTTTGGTACGGTAGCTTACACCCGCTACGTATTGGATGCCGGCATGACCGGTGATTTGGTTGACTTATACGCCGCGCTCGCTCCTTGCTCAATCGGCTACGCCGTCATTGGCACAAGGCTGGTGAACGATAAAAACACGCTGCTCGAAGGCAACCCGTACGCCACTTGGATCAACTTGTATGGGGGTGAAGAATTCCAGTCTGGCGCAGCAGCAGGAGCCGAGCACTTTAACCAGCTACTGGCTGAAATCGACATCCACAGCCAACGCGGTCAAAACCTAATTCAGGTCTTCAAAACCGCAACCCGTATGGAAGTGGCGTTTTGGCAGCAAGGTCTGAACGCGCAATAAGGTTCATTGGAGAATCTCATGTTAATAGAACAAATCACCCAAGCATTAACCGCAGTACGTCAGCAAAAGCCACTGGTTGTGAACATTACCAACTACGTGGTGATGAACAACACCGCGAACGCTCTGTTGGCTATCGGTGCATCGCCGATCATGGCGCACTCAACACAAGAAATGGCAGAAATGATGTCGTTTTCTGGGGCACTCGTAATCAATATCGGCACTCTAGACAGTGCTTGGATTCCACGCATGAACCATGCCGTCGAGCAAGCGAACGCAAACGAAAAAGTCGTCATACTTGACCCTGTCGGTTGTGGCGCAAGCACTTTGCGTACCGAGACTTCTCGCGAGATCGCTCGTCTAGCAAATAAACTCATCATCCGTGGTAATGCGTCAGAAATCATTGCTCTTGCAGGCGAGCAAGCACAAAGCAAAGGCGTGGATGCGCTCGATAGCAGCGATGCCGCACTTAGCGCGGCACACTGCTTAGTGGCAGAATACGGAGCGAACGTCGTGATCTCCGGCGAGACCGACTACATCGTCACGAAAGAGCAAATCATTCAGCTTAACAACGGCCATGAAATGATGCCATACGTAACGGGCATGGGCTGCACGTTAACGGCTTTAACCGGCGCGTTTGCGACAGTCGGTGACGAAATGGGTCTAGCCGCGGCAGCGGTGCTTGGCGTGGCGGGTGAAATTGCCGCTGAAAAAGCGCGAGGACCGGGTAGCTTGCAAATGCATCTGTTGGATGAGCTTTACCAACTGGATGAAGAAACACTGGCAACACGTCTTAAATTACAAGTGAGATAAGCCGCTTCTCGATGATTTAAACGCCTCTCACTCCAGCGTGATGGGAGGCGAAAGGAAACACAATGAACGCCTATCGTTTGTATTTGGTCACCGATGACCAACAAGATTTAGCCACACTCAAACATGTCGTGAGTAAGGCGGTGGAAGGTGGCGTCACCATGGTGCAGGTGCGCGAAAAGCATGGTGATGTTCGTGCATTTATCGAACGTGCCCAAGCGGTTAAAGAGATCCTTAAAGACACCGGCGTGCCGTTAGTCATCAATGACCGTGTCGATGTTGCCCTTGCCGTCGATGCCGATGGTGTCCATCTTGGGCAATCCGATATGCCAGCAAAGATCGCTCGTCAATTGATTGGCCCTAACAAGATTCTCGGCTTATCAATTGAGACTGAAGAGCAGCTGGCAGAGGCGGATTCTCTGCCCATTGATTACATCGGTTTAAGCGCCATCTTTTCTACACCCACCAAAGCCAATACCAAAAAGCATTGGGGCATCGATGGTTTGAAACTGGCTCTTAACACCACTCCTCTACCCATTGTTGCGATTGGTGGTATTAACGAAACCAACATTCCAGAAATAAGCGCCACAGGTGTGCATGGTTTGGCACTCGTTTCTGCCATCTGCAATGCTGAAGATCCCAAAGCAGCGGCTACCCATTTATTAGGATTGATGAACTAACTTATCTTCCCCTCGCGGCGCGTAAATATGCACGACGGTTAAATAAAAAAGAAGCCAGCGATTCGCTGGCTTCTTACTTTTAAGCGCTACTTTTATCTAGCCATTTTTGGGTGGTTCAAACGCTGTTAGTTCTAATTCTGGCCCGGTGTATTTTTCAATACGAACCAGTGCTGAGTTGGCCGCACAGCCGTTTGCAAGGCGGGACGTTGGAATATCCAGCGTTAGGACGTTGCAGCCGCCGTTCTTACAAATGCCGGAGTTCGGATCCAAATCTGGCCAACCGCCTTCGTGAATACACACGGAACCTTGTTTGATTCGATCCGTCACTTCCGCACCAACCAATACTTGGCCACGATTGTTAAACGCACGAACTAGGTCGCCCGTGTTAATGCCACGCGCTTTCGCATCATCAGGGTGAATCCAAATTGGTTCACGATTTGCAATCGCGTATTCTTCACGGATCTTCGCATAGTTAAACTGGCTATGGAGACGGTGTGCCGCGTGTGCTGTCATCAGCTGCAATTCACCCTCTTTCGCATTGCCTGTGTACTCTGTTGGGTCCATCCAGGTTGGATGCGGTGGACAATCTTCTAATTGATAGCCTTCAATCGTTTTCGAGAAAATTTCAATCTTACCACTTGGTGTACCAAGCGGATTCATGATCGGATCTTCACGGAAACTCGCGTAACGAACAAACTGTGCGTTTTTCTCGTTCCACTTCATTTCGATTAACTGATTGTCTTCCCAGAATTTGCTGAAATTAGGCATCGGCACCCGAGAAGCACGACCGCCTTGTTGTGCTACTTTGTAGAAGCCGTACAACCACTCCATCTCCGTTTTGCCTTCAGTATAAACATCACGCCCACCCGGCGCTAACAGCTCAGCCATGTCTGCGAATACATCAAAGTCATGACGCGCTTCACCTTGAGGCTCAACCACTTGTTTCATCGGCACCAAATGCTGATTACTGTAGTCACCCGTCATCGTGAGGTCATTACGCTCAAACGATGTCGTGATAGGCAATACAATATCCGCATGTTTCGCGGCAGCCGTCCAGTAAGGCTCGGAAATGACGATCAGTTCTGGTTTCTGCCACGCCTTGATCAGGCGGTTAGTATCCTGATGGTGGGTAAAGTTTGCACCGCCAGCCCACCAAATCATCTTGATATCTGGGAAGGTAAGTTCATGCCCATTGTGGTGGTACGACTTACCCGGATTTTCCAACGCTTCAACGATACGTGCCACTGGGAAGCTTTGTTCTGCACCAGATACCGCCCAGTCATTACCCGCAGAAGAGTCACCACCGAGTGACGATGAAATAGCAGGCAGTACGCCAGCGTCTCGCGTAGGGTTACCACCGTTTGAATAATGGTATGAAAAACCAAAACCACCACCCGGTAAACCGATTTGGCCCAACATGGTTGCCAGTGTGACTAGCATCCAGTGACGTTGCTCACCATATTGTTGGCGCTGCATCCCCCAACCCGCCATCAACATGGTGCGGTTTTTACTGAAAATATCAGCCAACAGCTCTAACTGTTGCGTAGGTACACCACAGATTTGAGATGCCCACTCCGCGGATTTCTCTACGCCATCTTCTTCACCCATTAGGTACGCTTCGAATTTGTCGTACCCTTCAGTGTATTTATCAAGGAAGGCTTTATCGTGCTTGCCTTGTTTAATCAAAGTATGTGCAATGCCCATCATCATCGCGACGTCAGTCATGGGATGCGGCGCGATCCACTCTGCATTATCACCGAAGAACTCAATGGTTTCTGAGCGAATTGGGTCAATCGCAATCACTGTCTTGCCTGACTGTTTTAATTGATGGAAAAACTCAAGACCAGCGCAATCGGTCGAGCTCCAAGCAATTTTTAACGTATTGATGGGGTTCAAGCCCCAAAGTACCACCACGTCACTGTGCTCAAGCACAACAGGGTACGTGGTTTGTTGCTCGTACACTTCGATAGAACCCACAACGTGTGGCATGATAACTTGCGCCGCCCCTGTCGAGTAATCCCCCAAGTGACCAGAGTAACCACCAGCCATGCTCATGTACCGTTGCAGCAAGGTTTGCGCCTTATGCAAAACACCACTTGAACGCCAACCGTAAGATCCGGCAAACACAGACGCTGGGCCATGCTCTTTACGGATGCGCATATGCTGTGTGTGGATCAGCTTATAAACTTCGTCCCAAGAAACACGCACAAACTCGTCACTACCACGCAGACCTTCTGGTGCCGATGGGTTCGCGAGATAACCTTTACGAACCATAGGATATTTCACGCGAGCCTTAGTATGAACTTGGTCAGGGCCTGTGGTTTGCAAACTGTTAGGCACCGTTTGAGGCAGTGCATTCGTCGTAGAAACGAGTTTGCCATCTTTCACTTCACACAGCATTGGGCCCATACGACCTGCAGTCAAAACACCTTTACCACGCTGGTTTGATGAAGCCATTGACATGGGCGCAAACGAAGTAAATGCCATGGCGCCAGCCGCCATACCTGTGCCTTTTAGAAATCCACGACGGGTTAAATTAGTCATTATCTTATCCTTCTATTTATCGTTAGTGACCAACCACATCTTTCGCGTGGTGCTGGAAGAACTTCGTTAGAATTTCTAGGTTTTCGGCCGTAATATCCGTGCGATCACCCATACTCTTCGCCACAGGTCCCCATGCATTCACCGTGAAGTGATTTGAAGGAATTTTTGCGTGACAAGTTGAACAGTACACATTGTCCAGCTCTTCCGCGTATGACCATACAGGCTCAAGCGTATCCACAACTGGTGAGTTAATCGTGCCAATTAAAGAAACAGATCGCCACTCGTTGCCATATACGTCAGCTTGGAACTCGCCGCCCTCAACCGCTTGTTGGCCTTTCTCGGTTAGGGTTGCCACAATGGCACGCTGGCCGTCTCCCATGTACAACACTTGTTCTGCGCCTTTCATTTGGAATGCGTTCAGCTTAACGGTACGCTCATCACCTTCCGCACTCATCACTTCCAACTTAGTTGTCGGATTAATGGTGCCCATGTCGCCCATAGTGACCGCCGTAACCGGGTAGACCACCTTGGCATCAGGTGATGTTGCTGTGGTAAAGCTCATCAAGGTTTCGAACGCTTTGCTGTCTAACTCCGCTTCAGGTGCAAAGTGCGCAACGCCCTTATGACAATCGATACAGGTTTGATCATTCGCTTTTGCGTACTCGTGCATTTTCGCAGCATCACGAGATTGTTCAAACTCTTCCATCGCATCAAACTCATGACAAGAACGACACGTTGCCGAATCGTTTTCACGGAACTGAGCCCATACGGTTTCCGCCATCTCTTTACGGTGCGCTTCGTACTTCTCAGGCGTGTCAATTTTTCCCGTGACAAATTCGTGGTAGATGTCCTTTGATGCACGAATTTTCGTGATCAGGTAATCCATAGGCTCTTGTGGGATATGACAGTCAGAACACTCCGCACGGATGCCTTGAGCATTACTGAAGTGAACGGATCCTTGGTACTCTTTATAAGGGGCTTCCATAGAATGGCACGAGAGACAAAACTCAGTATCAGAGGTGTAATGCATCACCGCTGCGGTTCCGCCTAATGTTAACCAACCCACAACAATGCCAGCAACAGCCAGCAATGCGACATACCGTTTCTTTATTGACATAATTTGCAACACTTCCTAATAAAATGTAATTATAGATCGCAAATTACTACTTTATAGGTAGTTGCTACTTGATCCACGTCATTTCCGTGGTGCTCTTTACCCCTTAAGAATAAATTATGTTAATTATCTCTCACACCTTTTAGGGAAGGTTGGCCTAACAGCGGAACATTATTACGCACAAGCCCACGACGCACATTAGTGCACATCTTCCCAAAACGACGGATCTCGTCAAACTGTGGAATAACACCTCGTTCCATCGCTGACTCCCAATAACTGAGTTCCGAATCGACCATTTCCAACAGTTTTTTCGGGCAACCAATGCACAGCCCTTCCGGCCCACACACAAAGGTTTCCGGTTCATAAATCGGCAGTTCCGCTTTCACTTGCTTGATGATATTGCCCATCGCGCTCATTCGATCTGGCTTTGCCGTCATCGCTCTGCTCCACAGATTAAGAAAAAGCAGAATTGTACTTACTGATAGGCAAAAGTCCCTACCTAATTTGAGTGTATTCCGTTTGAATGGATTTTTTTATTGTCAGATCTGGCTTTTTAACCACCAAATAAATGGCGGTCGCTGCCAGTAAAAATCCAGAAATCCCCATCCAATCAAACGATTCACCAAATACCAGCCAAGCTTGAATCGCTGTGGTTGGCGGCACCAGATAAAAAACCGATGCCACATTCGAGGCGGCGCCATTTTTAACCATGTATAACAACAGCAAAATGGCGACACAAGAAAGCACGACGACCAGCCATAAAATCGTTAGGATGAACTCTATTTCCCATTCCACTTGCATGGTTTCAAACTGCATCGCAACGGGTAAGAACATAGCCAGTGCCGCAAGATATTGCACCGTTGCACCACCAACCATATCCACCTGTTGGCAGTGTTTTTTCTGATACAAAGTACCAAGCGTGATCCCAATCAAAGACAGTAAACACACACCAATGGCTAAGAACTTATGTTGCTCTGACTGCCACTCCATATTCCCCATCAGCACCATCGATATCCCCGTGAAGCCAAGCGCCAAGCCTAACCATTGTGACGGCTTAAATTCCTCACGAACAAACACCACCAGCAAAGCCGCGGTTAAAATAGGCTGAATACCTACCAGCAGTGAACTCAGCCCGGCAGGCATACCCAAATCAATAGCGAAATAAGTGCCGCCTAAATAGAATCCATGGATCAACACACCCACCACACAACTGTGCCAAAAATCGCTTCCTGTCGGCAACCTTCGACGCAATACCGCCACAAGAACCAAAAACAGTAAGACATTGGATGCCATACGGATAGAAAGCAGTGTCGCTGGCTCGGCATATTGCAAACCAAAACGCGCACCAACAAACCCAGAAGCCCAAAGGATGACAAATACAAAAGGGATGGCTCGGATTAACATGATCGCCTCACTCACGCTTGTTTTATGTTTTGAGATACTGCTAATGTAATTGGGTACAGTGTTTTCAAAAAAGTGACAGATGGAAGTGTTTTTATGGGTACAGATTTATTAGAAAGCGGTGAAGAGAATAAGTACCTTGTGGTGGAAAAACACCTCAAACAAGCCATCAATGGTGGCGTCTATCAAACCGACGATCGACTGCCCTCCATTCGCTCATTGAGCCAAGAATTAAGCGTCAGCAAAAACACCGTGATTCGTGCGTATCAAGAGCTGGAAGCACAAAACTTGGTATACTCGGTTCCCAAATCGGGTTATCGGGTGAAAGTCGCCTTGCCGACTTCTCGTTCGATTCCGGACCCGACTCGCGTGGATTTGCTCTCGATCTGCAAAGAAATCCTCACGTACCCTGAATACCAAGAGCGTTTGCCCGCTGGCTCTGCGCATCCAAACATTGATTCCGCCGCGATCAAGAGCTTGTACGCCGAGATTGGCCGCCACAGCCGCCAGCAAACGCATGTACCGAGCCATTACCAATTGCCACCCGGAGATCACCTCTTAATCAAACAACTGGCGAAAATCACGCAAGATTTGGGCACGCCAGCCAAGTTGGATGAGATCATGGTGACGCACGGCGCACAACAAGCAATAAGCCTAGCGCTGCGCGCAACGACACAAAAAGGCGATATCGTCGCGGTGGAGTCCCCTTGCTATTTTGGTAATTTATTGATGCTCGAATCACTCGGCCTAAAAGTGGTGGAAATTCCGAGTTGCCCACGAGACGGTATGTGCCCCGAAGCCTTAGCAAAAGCGATGTCGACATGGGACGTAAAAGCGATCATCGTAACGCCAAACTTCACCAACCCAACTGGTGCTATGATGCCGCTAGAAAAGCGCCAGCAATTGTTATTGGCGTCTGGCAATATTCCTATTATCGAAGACGATGTGTTTGGCGGGTTAAGTTATGACAAGCCGTTGCCAAGCTTGAGATTGCTCGATGACAAGCAACGTGTAATTTACGTGAATTCGTTATCCAAAACGCTCGATTCGCGTTTGAGAATTGGTTGGATGTTGGCGGGGCGATATCGAGATCACATTGAGCAATATCTACTGTGTGAAAACATGGGCAGTTTGAACCTGATGCAATCCGCCGTGGCAACATTTCTAACGTCAGGGAAGTATCGAACGCATACTGCGCGAATGGGTCGGGTTTATCAAAGCAACATGCGCCGATTTATCCAGATGCTTCATCAATACTTGGATGAATACGAATCTCTAAAAAATCGATACCAGATCAACGCCGTGCAAGGTTCGTTCTTGCTTTGGTTGCGCCTGCCCGAAGAAACGGACAGCTATGCGTTGTATCAAGCGTGTAATCAACACAGAATCAGCCTACTTCCCGGCACCGTATTTGGCACTCAAGCGCAGTATCGACATTGCGTGCGCCTCAGCGTGGCAAACTTTGGTCATGAAACCGACTGGAGTCACGCGATGCAAACACTGACGAAGTTGATAGCAGAGCATGTCCGCTAACTCGCTCTTGCCAAATGAACTTACGTACACACGCAAACAGGTAACCACAAAAAAACGCCACGCAAAGGTGGCGTTTTTTCATATCGTCATCGCCCTCAGAGCGACTTGATTTGCCACATTCTCGCGACGTTTTCGGCTAAATTGGCAACGTTGACGTCGGCCTCTTTCATGGCCTCAAGCAAACTCATCGCCCTTGGCACGCAAGCAAACACCGCATCAATACCGCACTCATAAACCGCCTGATAGTTGTCGCCCACACAGCCTGCTAATGCAATGACTGGTAAATTAAACTGCTTGGCCACCTGAGCAACGCCCATCGGCGTTTTGCCATGTGCGGTTTGATGGTCGATTCGACCCTCGCCTGTAAATACGATATCCGCATCCGCAACATGCTGAGCGAGCTTGACCGTTTCAAGCACAATCTCAATGCCCGGTTGCAAACGTGCCGGCGTATACCCAAGTAAGGCCGCGCCCATACCACCAGCCGCGCCCGCGCCTTTACGTGTAAGAACGTGCTTGCCCGTCGCTTGCTCGGTGAGCTCACCAAACTTACGTAACCCGTTATCGAGCAGAGTGACGTCTGACGCCGTCGCTCCCTTTTGCGGGCCAAAGATAGCCGACGCGCCTGTGTCGCCACAGAGTGGATTATCAACATCGCATGCCACCAACACTTCGCAAGCTGCTAAGCGTGGGTCAAGACCAGAAATATCGATGGAGGCAAGCGCCGCTAAACCGCCTCCATTGGGGGTAATTGCATGACCAGATTCATCAAGAAACATTACCCCTAACGCGGCCAACATGCCCACGCCACCATCATTGGTCGCGCTGCCGCCCAAGCCAATGATTAAGCGTTGAATACCGCGGTCTAGCGCGTGTTTGATCAGCTGTCCGGTACCAATGCTGCTGGTCAGTTTTGGATCGCGAGCGTCACTCGACACAAGGTGCAGTCCACTGGCTTCCGCCATTTCGATGACCGCAGTTTCGCCGTCACCGAGGATGCCGTAAAACGCTTCAATATCATTCCCTAATGGCGCAGTCACCGTTGTGAAGACTTGTTCGCCTTGAGTGGCGTCTATCAAAGATTGAACCGTGCCTTCGCCGCCGTCTGCGACTGGAACCGTAACAAACTCAGCATCATGCCATACGCGAGCAAGACCCGTTTTGATCGCCTCGCTGACTTGTTTGGCGGTTAAGCTTTCTTTAAATGAATCAGGTGCAATTACCACTTTCATACGTATTTCCAGAGACTTATAAGAGAACGAGACTCAAAATGTACACCAATGTCATTGCCGTAACACCTTGAACCAGCGTTGCCATGGTTTGCGCACGGTACGCCAAGCCCACCGACATGCGGCTAAACTGCGAAACCACCCAGAAGAAGCTGTCGTTTGCATGAGAAACCGTCATCGCACCTGCACCTATCGCCATCACTGTTAATACACGGCCCATTTCTGAATCGAGCCCCAATTGCGTCAACATAGGCGCAACTAAAACAGACGTGGTCACCAGTGCAACCGTTGACGAACCTTGCGCCGATTTTAGCGCTGCCGCAACGATAAATGGCATGAAAATACCCACACCCAGCGCCGATAACGTCGTACCCAAGTATTCACCTAGCGGCGTTGCTTTTAATACCGCGCCAAATGCGCCACCCGCACCGGTAATCAAAAGAATAGGCGCAGCAGCGGTAATACCTTGGCTGATTCGCTCACCAAATTCTTCAATCTTGTTGTCTGATTTTAGTAAGCGAACAGAAAGGAACAGACCAATAACCAATGCCGTTAATGGCTGTCCTAAGAAAGTCAGAACATCAAACACAAAACCTTCGCCCAGCGGTAGGCTTGGGAATTTCGCGATAGAGCCAAAACAGATCAATAAGATTGGAACAAAAATAGGCGCGAAGGCTTGGCTCGCCGTTGGCAATTTGCCGTAAGACGCTTTGAGTGCTTGCCAGTCATGCTGAATTTCGTCCGCGGCTTCAATGCCATCTGGTTCAACATGTTGGAATCGGTTCGCCCACAACATACCCGCTAACGCCGCAACCGCTGCAACAAACACACCCACACCAATCACTAAACCAAGGTTAGATTCCAGGCCTAAGTTACCCGCAGCCGCAATCGGGCCAGGAGTTGGCGGCACAAACGTGTGTGTTGCGTATAGGCCAGTTGCCAACGCCACACTCATCGCAACACTTGAGGTTTTTAAACGCTTCGCGAGTGATTCTTTTAGTGAGTTCAGAATCACAAAGCCTGAATCACAAAATACCGGAACAGAAACGATGTAACCGATAATACTCATGGTCAATGTTGGGAAACGCTCACCCAACACTTTAATAACCGTGTCGGCCATGGTGATCGCCGCACCGCTTTTTTCCAAAATAACACCGATGATGGTACCTAAAACGATAACCAAACCAATATAACCAAGGATACCACCAAAGCCAGAAGCAATGGTTTTAGCAATACTATCTACTGGTAAGCCGTAAGCAAAGGCCGCAAGGAATGCCGCGATGATCAGCGCTAAAAAGGGATGTAATTTGAATTTGGTGGTCGTGAGCACAATGAATGCGATCACCCCGAACAGGATTAATATAAGGTTCATGATAACTCCATTTATTCTTATTTTGTTGAGGAACCCGTTTGGTTCACTCAACATGTAGGGACGCAATAATTATCAATCGTTTGCTTTTGAATTCCTTTAGGCGGAATGACAAATAATGAAGTTAAAAAATGACGCGTATTGTGCAACTGCATAATATCACGTCATTTTTGAGAGCCGAGTCGCAATATACAATTCCGCTAATCCCACAAAATTGGTGGTTGATAACCCTGTTATCTCCGTAATTTTCCCCAACCGATAACGCAGTGTGTTCCGGTGAATAAACAGTATTTCAGAGCATTCCGTTACATTGCCATTACACTCGAACAATGCGTCTAGCGTTTTCAGCAATTGCCCCGACTTGTCCTTCTTCTTCAACCGTTTCACACCATCAATAATTTGTTCACCTTGCCAAATCTCTGCCAGCGGCGCTAACAGCACTGGCAAACGCAGTTCATCAAACAAGTACTTACGTTTCTCTGGGTAGAATTGCTTGCCAATCGCTAATACTTGCTTCGCGCTCTGATATGACAAAGCCACATCTTTGGGCTCTTCAAACAACTGCCCTAGGGCAATATGGAAAGTATGCGAGTCGTGTTCGCTTAAACGCGACATCAACTTATCAATGCGTTCACTTTCGATTTGGCTATCCCATTGTTTGGCGGAGTAGTACGGTTTTAACACCACAATTTCGTTCACCGAGACAATCGCGACAAGGTTGTTACGCTCTGGGTATTCCAGCAACTCAACAATGTTACGCACGCCCTTCATGCTTTTTGAGGCGGATGGCATCGATAACTTAATCACTGTTGCCACTCGTGGCTGAGTGATATCGATAGAAAGACGCATTGCCCAATCTTTCAGCTCTTCATCGGTCAATTTGCCATTAATCCAAGCCAGAATAAACTCTTCGCGATGACGTCTGTCCCACTGGAATTTTTCTACCAACGCGGCTTGCTCGATGGTCAGCTCTGCGGTCATTTTGACCAGCTTGGCGAAATCACGGATTTTCTCGGGTTCGCCGGTCACACCAACAATCCCCACCACGTCACCATGCAATTTAAGCAACATGTTGATACCCGGTTTGACCCCCTGAAGCGTCAAACACTGTTGCTCATTCAGCTCTAGCGAGTCACCGTAATTCAGTGCCAATACAGCCCCATCATGCACTTGGCCGATACGTTTTAGGTCGCCACTGCCAATAATGATGCCAGCCGAGCTCATCACATTTACGTTGTGACCAATGATGGACATGGTTCTATCGACAATTTGCTGTGCTAAGGAGTGATCGAGAATCACCATTTCGATTTTCCAGATTGACAATTTAATCATTCAATAAATCACAAATGGCCAACTATCGCGATGATGCGGTTAAAAATAACTGAAGCAGCTCAAAGCATTATTCCATTAACCACACTAATAAAATGGATTAAACCCTCATTTTTAGCTGAGGGTTATATACTTAGAACAAAGGTCGTCGATGCATTCGTCGCTGTGCATCGATACCGCTCGTCTACTGACAGAGGAGGAAACCACATGGAACTGCGTAATAAATCGGGTGAGGTTGCAAACATTGCTGATAACCTCACTTTGAAAGAAATTACAGAAATGGGCTACACCATAGATTTATGCGATGAAGCATTTGAACCCGGTGAGCACTGGAAAGCGGAAGCTAAAACTCAAGGCATGGGTGAGTACCCAGAAGAGTAATACAGCGGGAGCACGCTATTGAACAAAGATGAGGGTAAAATAAGCCGAGTGAGCGATCGCTCGGTTTATTGATTGTGGTACTTCTATACCCAAATAACTTGACGCATGGCTTGTCACCTGAGGGTATTTACCCTCCATGCTTGTTTTAAAGTCGCTCGCTCGGAACTCACTACCGCCCAGCTAACGCATTAAAATGTAAACAAATAGTAAAGCCACGTTTACGCGATACAAAACCAATGGATTATTGTGTCACTCCTTTCCAGAAACCAAGCGTGCAATAATCATCACTCGATACATCGCAACCATTCGAAGGTTCAACATGACCGCAACAGAATATCTTACCGACCTCAACCAACGCTATCTCGCGATTCATCGCACCAAAGAAGATTTCTTTTGGCAAACTTACATGGGGATCAGCGATGACCATGACGGCTCAACACAAGCACAAACCGAATGGACCAATTTCTTAAGCAATGAAGAACACATTACCGCAATAAAACAAAAGCTTGAAGCTGCTGATTCCATTATCGACCCGCAACAGAAACAGCAAACCATTACAGGCCTATCCGGCTGGCTGGCGATGTTTGAATCTCACGCGATTGAAGGTGAAGAAGCTCAGACACTGAAGAATCAATTGATCGCTTTTGAAGCTGAATTATTCGAGAAAAAACAGAACCACGTACAAACGTTTACCGACGAAAACGGTGAGCAAGTAGAAGGTTCGCTGCCAGTATTAAGCTCAACCATTCGCACCAGCAATCATGAAGCGGTACGCCAATCGGCTCACCAAGCGTTGCTGGATCTTGAGCAATGGTTACTGCAAAACGGTTTTATTGAACTGATCAAACTGCGTAATCAGTTTGCACGCTCACTCGGTTACACCACCTTCTTTGACTACTCCGTGCAAAAAACCGAGAAAATGAGTTCGGAGCAGTTGTTTAATATTCTGGAAGATTTCGAACGACGAACTCGTGATGCTCATTTTAATAGCCTAGAAAATTTGGCAAAAGAGAAAGGGAAAACCGCACTAACGGGGCATAACTTTATATACTCGTTCGCGGGCGACGTGATGCGAGACTTTGACCCGTACGTACCGTTCTCAAAATCTCTACGACGCTGGGTAGAATCGTTTGGCCGTCTGAATATTGATTACTCTGGCGCGACACTGACGCTGGATTTACTAGACCGTAAAGGTAAGTACCCGAACGGGTTCTGCCACGGCCCGATCCCTTCTTTCTACAATCAAGGCGAATGGGTTGCAGCGCAGGTGAACTTCACCAGCAATGCCAAACCAGACCAAGTGGGCAGCGGCTACGATGGGATTAATACGCTTTTCCATGAAGGTGGCCACGCAGCGCACTTTGCCAATGTAAAAATGAACGCGCCATGCTTCTCGCAAGAGTTTGCGCCGACGTCGATGGCTTATGCAGAAACTCAGTCAATGTTCTGTGACAGCTTGTTAACCGATGCTGATTGGCTAAAACAATACGCACTGGATGATGAAGGGAAGTCGGTTCCTGACGAGATCATTCAAGCGATGATCAATAGCCGTCAGCCATTCAAAGCCTACGAAGAACGCAGCATCTTGGTTGTGCCGTACTTTGAACGCGCACTGTATCAACTCAGCGATGATGAGTTAACGCCAGAGCACATCACCAAACTAGCTCGTGATTGTGAAAAACAGATCCTTGGTTTGGAATGCAGTCCTCGCCCACTGATGGCAATTCCGCATTTACTCTCCGATGAAGCGGCTTGTGCGTATCAAGGTTATCTACTCGCGCATATGGCGGTGTATCAGACCCGTGCTTACTTCCTCGATACATTCGGTTACCTGACCGATAACCCAGAGATTGGTCCACTGCTGGCTAAACACTATTGGCACGCGGGCAATCATCTGTCGCACAATGAAACCATTGTCAGCTTAACTGGTGAGGGTTTTAATGCTAAGTACTTGGCAGAGGTATGTAATCTATCGCCAGAGCAAGCGTGGAAAGTACAGCAGAAGAAAATCGAGTCACTTGCGACACGTGAACGTGCACCAGTCGCTTCCCTAAACGCGACGATTAAAGTTGTCGACGGCAGTAAAGAACTGGCAAACAATGCCATCTCTGACGAACAAATGTGTGACGATTTTGAATGTTACATCGTAGAGAATTACGGCCGATAACACGCCAAGAGCCAGAAGCCACGCTTCTGGCTCTTGGCTATTAAGGCACAACAAAAGGAAGCGCCATGCATCAACCAATCATCAAGTTCTGGTTCGAAGAGCTGACACCTCAAAACTGGTTTGAAAACAACCCAGAACAGGACAAACACATTGCGTCGCGATTTGCCTCCGTATTAGAACAAGCCGCTCGCTGTGAGCTGTTTAGTTGGCGCGATAGCGCACAAGGACGATTAGCCGAAATCATCGTCCTCGACCAGTTTTCACGAAATGTGTATCGCAATACTCCAAAAGCATTCGCACAAGACCCGCTCGCATTAGCATTGGCTCAAGAAGCGATTCGGTTAGGACACGATCAAGAATTAGCGCCCGAGCAGCTAAGCTTTTTGTACATGCCGTTTATGCACAGCGAATCTCGCCTCATTCATGTCGAAGCTGAGAAATTGTTTCGCGCACCAGGACTTGAATATCACTACGATTTTGAGCTAAAACACAAAGCCATCATCGACCAATTTGGACGTTACCCACATCGCAATGCGATATTAGGTAGAGAAAGCACGCCTGAAGAGTTAGCATTTTTGCAGCAACCAGGATCGAGCTTCTAGAGTCCTATAAATAATGAGTTAACCATGACAAACCACTCTGTATGCTGGCCGTGCTTACTAAAACTAGACGGCGACGATGAGCTGATCTACTTGCGTTCGCACGCCGATCTTGATTCCGAATGCGAAGCGCTCATTTCGGGGCCAGATGATTACGTAATTGACTCAAATGGCAACACGTTCGGGTTGCAATACAACGATTCGACCGCCACCGTTTTACAACCGGAAGAACGCACTCTGTCCGTCGAGGAAGTTACGTCGCTCATCCAGTCGCATGAGTTTAGTCTCGCACAAAGGTGCATCATCAAAATTCACTTCACCTCGGTACAGCAAGCGGTTGAGGCCTTGGCCAATTAGCTCGAACTCCACCCACCTTAATTGCAAAATATTATTGTTTTTATAATTTATGATAATTTCATGTAATTAAAATCGCGCCATATACTCTCCCACATCGAAACAACACAACAATTAAACACATGTTGGGAGCAAACAAATGAAAATGAATCATGTCGGTATTATGGTCGGAGATATGGATAAAGCGGTTGAGTTTTACACCCAAGCGCTTGGTCTAAAAGTCGTTATGGGCAACACGAAAGTGATTGAAGAACGCGAAACCGCAATTGGTAGAATGTGTATTGCGGTCTTTGGCGAAGGCTTTAAAGGCTTCAACATCGCCCACCTTGTGACAAGTGATGGCATCGGCCTTGAGTTATTCGAAATGAAAGAGCGTCAAGAGCGCCATGAAGTGGATTTTTCTCGCATCGGCATCTTCCATTTCTGTTTGCAAACGGATGACTTTGAAGGTGCAATCAAGCGCACCGAAGCGTTCGGCGGCAAAGTACGTATGGACATCATGCGTTACCACCCAGAAGACGAGAACAAACCCGCGAAAATGGTCTACCTAGAAGACCCATTCGGCAACTTATTCGAGCTTTACTCGCACACTTATGAAGAAACTTACGCTTCTGATTACGAATAATTAATCAACCCATCCCTAAAAGGTTAGCAACACGCTAACCTTTTTACTTCAAGTAGTCCGCTTAATGACTCTCTAACAAGTAACGGTCCCTTTTCGGTTTGATCATTTCGCTCCTTATTCTTATGCTCGTCGTATACTTTTTTCATCGTTGCGAAAAAGGAGTGAAGCATGCCGACCAACAATCCTATTGAAATCAAAGCCCTTGACCACGTCGTATTAAGAACGAGCAACCTCGACGCCATGTTGCATTTTTATCGAGATATTTTGGGCTGCCCTGTCGAACGCGAAGTAACGGATCTTGGTTTAACCCAACTTAGGGCAGGCAACGCATTAATCGATGTGGTGACGGTAGACAGCGAATTGGGACAACTTGGCGGAAAGCCACCAGTTCAGAATGGTCGTAATATTGACCACTTTTGTCTGCAACTAGCGCCTTTTTCTGAGGATGCACTCCTTAATTATCTACATCGACACAATATTGAGACTGAAGAGTTTGCAAAGCGCTACGGCGCGCAAGGTTTTAGTCGCACCCTCTATATCCATGACCCAGAGGGCAATGTCGTCGAATTAAAGCCTCAAATCACTCATGAATAAACGGTGAATTCAACTATCATCACGGCTTGTTTGTTTCTCGTTGCGGTGTACAGGTATCCCCCACCAATAAAGTTTCACAACATACCCTAAATATGCAAACAAATGATTATCATTAGATGGAAACACAAAAAGGGGGCAGTCCCCGTAACCGCCCCCCAATGCCATACCAGTAATAATGATTCTAATTAAAACTTATAACCACCACTAATCATAAATACCCATGGGTTGATCTTCACGTCCGTTTTATACTTGTCTGCGCCTGCTTTATAGGTGGCTTCTGTTTCAATGTTTGCGTACCACGCTGCCGCGTTTAGGAACCATTGGTCGTTGATCATGTAGTCCACGCCAATGTTTGCAGCCAAACCAAATGAATCATCCAATTTTAGATCCGATAAGCCAGCGCCTTTACCTGTACTGTTGAAACCTTCGTCAAAAAACATGGTGTAGTTAAGACCTGCACCAACGTATGGACGGAACTTGCTTTGTGGCTCGCCAAAGTAGTACTGGACCATCAGCGTTGGTGGTAAGTGTTTGGTATCCGCGATATCACCCAACCCCAATAAATCCGTTGAAATATCGTGACTAAATGGGGTTGCTGCGAGCACCTCTAGACTGATGTTGTCGGTAAACATGTAACCAAACGTTAAGCCAAGTTGGGTATTTGAATCTACTTTCAATTCTTCTTGAGAACCCAAGATCTTATCGCTGCTGTCATTTGGAACGACAGAGGCAGCACCAACACGAAGAACGAAATCACCTTGTTGATGAGCGAAAACACTTGGTGACACGAGCGCAGCAACCACTGCTAAACTGCAGATTGTTTTTTTCATTTTTTATTTCCTTTTTAGGGCTTTGTTATGCGATACCCAACCGTGCTTTTTAGCGATACTCGGTAATTCTGATAAAAGTCAGAATGTTGAAGCACGTAGATATCTATATTTTTTTGAGCTGTGCGCAATCTAGCACATAGAAACCCTACTATTTTGATGGAAATCAATTTGTGAAAAATATAGATTTTTTGTACGGAGAAACGCCAAACCGATCAACAAATCATGCAAATAGAATACAATCATGTAATGCAAACTGTGCGTGCGAGAAGGTCCGAGCTCGACCAACCTCGCCTTTGTCGCTCATATTCGCGCAACACTTTTCCCTCTTCTTTTTTAGTCTCATAACATCAGTAATTTAAATAGAACGTCTGTCTAAAAATTATCTCACTTTACATTTTTTCATCACGATTTTCACACCGCCACCTTTCAATATTGTCATTTTTATAGGTATAGTTCCGCCCATGCCGACTTGCACAATGCCAAGTTTATCGACGCCCGCTTTATCGAATCGAAATCAACAGAAGGCTATCGCTTTCGTTATGCAAAGTTAAAGGAAATACCATGAACCTGTTTAACGACTTACCGAATAACCTCAACGAGGAAGTCTTCGAAGATCTGTTGACTCACAATAATCTGCGCATTGAGCGCATTGTCTCGACAGGACAAATCTCACCTGAAAGTGGCTGGTACGATCAAGAAGAGCATGAATGGGTGCTGGTTCTAAAAGGAATGGGAGAACTGACCTTCGAAACCGGCTTAGTGCAACGACTAGAGGCTGGTGATCACATCACTATTCCGGCTCATACAAAACACAAAGTAAGCTGGACTGATCCAACACAAGAAACGATTTGGCTGGCGGTGTTTTATCAATGAAACCGAAATCACGTCAGTATAACCACACCGAAAAGACAAAAGAAGACCGAAATATAGGTGCTAAGTTTGCAAGAGACTAATAAGCCGTCATTGGCACTGTTTGATTTTGATGGCACCATCACCCGAGAGGATATGTTTCGCCTTTTTCTCCATTATTCCGCCTATGGCCTGCGCAAGTGGGTAGGAAAAATGGTCATCATGCCGTTTTATGCATTGTACAAACTTGGTGTTTTACCCGCTCGCCTAATACGACCTTTAAGCAGCTTCATTGCTTTTTCTGGCAAAGAAACCCAACAAATTGCAATGATTGGCGCTCAATTTGCGCATGATGTGATCCCATTGTATTTACGCCCGGAAGCCGTGGAAAAATTGGAATGGCATCAACGCCGAGGTGATACCATTGTGGTGGTCTCCGCGTCACTCAATGCTTATCTGACACCTTGGTGTGACGCTAATCGCTACCATTTGTTATGCAGCGAACTGATTTCACAACAACCAAAACTGAGTGGCTTGTACCAGCAAGGCGATTGCAGTTTAGAAAGAAAAGTGTCGCGCGTGAAGGCGGCGTTTTCGCTCAACGAGTTTACTTCTATTTATGCCTACGGCGATACCCATGAAGACATCCCAATGCTCAAACTTGCCGACTACGCGATGCTCAACTGGGTAGAGTGGCAACCCAACAAATAATAAGGTGAGCGAGCCTGATACAATAACCTACCCTTTATGACGAGCCACTCTCATGCTCGATCGGCTCTTCCGCGTCACTTCACATTCATGAGCCACAATACAGGGCCAACTTTGATCGCTAACGTTCGTCTTTTGGCGAATCCATTACCACCATGGTTGTGATCGATTTGACGTGTTCACATTCGCCTAGCACATCGGCATGAAAAGCTTTGTAAGCGGCTAAATCTTGGGTTTCTACGCGTATTAAATATTCGTTAGATCCCGTAATGTTGTGGCACTCGACCACTTCATCGACAAAACGCACGTGTTCCTCGAAACCGAGCTGTGCTTGCTTAGCGTGCGAGGCCAAGCCAATCGATACATACGCAACAAAACCCACGCCGAGTTGTTGATTATCCAACACGGCTCGGTAACCTTTGATCACGCCCTTGCGTTCTAAATCTTGTACGCGGCGAAGCGTCGCAGACGGTGACAATCCGACTCGCTCAGACAGCTCGACGTTGGAGATTCTTCCGCCTCGCTTAAGCTCTTGCAATATTCTCTCGTCAAATCTATCCATAATGATATTTCATTGCCTATTAACTCTCCTTTCATCAAATAAAAGCACAATATTGATGTCAGTTCTACTTATAGTTGTTCTCAACCAATCAGGAATTCATTTAAGGAACAAGCTATGGAATATCATCAACTGGTCGCATTGGCGTTGTTCGCTTTTGTCTCCACGTTTACCCCTGGCCCTAACAACATTATGTTAATGACCTCCGGCGCCAATGTCGGCTTTAAACGCACCATTCCACATATGCTGGGCATTACCTTCGGCTTCGGAGCCATGCTGATCTTGGTGGGCATTGGTTTAATGAGCCTCTTCAACGCCTACCCCGTCTCGCACTCCATTTTGAAAGTACTCAGCTTAAGTTACTTGCTGTATTTAACGTACAAAATTGCCACCAGCGGCAAAACCGAAACAAAACACGATTTCCGTCCGATGTCTTTTTGGGGAGCCGTTGCCTTTCAGTGGGTGAACCCAAAGGGTTGGTCAATGGCCTTAACTGCTATTACGGTATACAGCAGTGGCGGGGCTTGGCTGGAACTCACCTTTATTGCTGGCATCTTCTGCTTAGCCAACTTGCCATCGGTGACATTTTGGACCGCCGCCGGCATGCAACTTCAGCGCTGGCTAACCACACCCAAACGCGTGAAAGGGTTTAATTATGGGATGGCCGCACTACTGCTTTTATCTACTATCCCAATGATATAAAAGCACATTAGTGATAGGCTACCGCTACGTTTTTAGTGTCCATTACTTGCTCGTAACAACTGTGATGACTCAACAACCCGATCCGCGTCACGCGATGGACAAATTTCTAAAGCACGCTTGCAAGGGCAGACAAGTAGCCTTATGCCTTTACCAAAGGGCTGATACTGTGCCCTTTATTATTTTAGCCACGCGCCACCGACAGCCACTCGAATAATGCTTTGTCCCTGTGCCCGATGATCCTACCTCAATTCACAGTGTAAATTTGTTTAAAGAGACTACCCTCTTAGTAGAGAACTTGATAATCTCAAATGAGAAAGAGAACAATTATCGAGTAGAGTTAAAATGAAAAAGAACCCGCAACTTAAAACACTGGTGGTCATAGACACCGTCACTATTACCCCAAATATGCAGCGTATTACTTTGCAAGGTGACGCGCTAAGCCAATTTCCACACGACTGCGAAGGCAGTTATATCAAGCTGTTGTTTAACGATATGGGCGGTACCGATCTGAGCACGCTATCAAAAGATGATCGACCGCTGATGCGTACTTACACGATTCGTCGCTTCCACCCAGAAACAAACACGATCGACGTCGATTTTGTCCGCCACACCACACAAGATTTACAATGTGGCTTTGCCGCGCGTTGGGCGATGGCCGCACAAAAAGGCGATACGATTAATATCGTAGGTCCAGGCAATATCGCTCGTTTGAATACCGACGCAGAGTGGTTCTTTATGGCCGCAGATATGACGGCACTCCCTGCCTTGTCCGCCAAAATTCGCACATTACCGGAACACGCGAAAGGCTACGCCGTGATCAGCGTACTCTCGCCTGCCGATATTCAACCTCTACACGCCCCCGCAGGTATAGACCTAATTTGGCTGACTGAAGGTCAAGCACTGGAAGAAGCAGTACGCGAACAACCATGGTTAGATGGTGACGCCGCGGTTTGGTGTGCGTGTGAATTCGATTCAATGCGCGCGTTACGTCAATACTTCCGTAACGAGAAAGAAGTCGAACGCGAGAACATCTACATCAGCAGCTACTGGAAGCAAGGCGTATCCGAAGACGGACACAAAGTGATCAAACGTGAAGATTCAGAATCCAACCAATAGCCCTTCAGTCATCATCCAAAAAAACGCCCAGCAACACTGGGCGTTTTAGTAACAACACATCGCTTTGAGCACGTTGGGCAGTTCATCAAGACAGCTCTTGGACTAAAAAGTCGATTAACAACCTCACTTTTGGCGACAAATTACGGCTTTGCGGGTACAGCGCCCAAATGCCTTCGCGATCGTCGCGATAATCTGAAAGCACCTCAACCAACTCGCCGCTATCTAACGCCTCTTGAACGTAATAATCCGGCAACTGCATCAAACCCAATCCACGTTTGGCCGCATCGACCAAAGCGAAACCGCTGTTACATTTAATCCGTCCCGACACGCGCAGCGACTTATCTCGCTTATTTTCTTTAAAGTGCCAATAATCAACGGAGCCAACTAAGCACTGGTGCCGCCCCAGTTCTGACAAGGTATGTGGCTCACCAAATCGTTGCAAATACATCGGACTGGCACAGACGTACATTTGCCGTGACGAAAGACGCTTGGCAATCATGCTGGAGTCTTGCAAGCGACCGAGACGAATCGCCACATCTACGCCCTGTTCAATCAAATCCAGTTTTTGGTTGGTCAACACCAAGTCGAGATTTACTTGCGGGTATTTCTCTAAAAACTGATGCAGCAAAGGCGCGAGGTTCATCTCCCCGTAGGTTACTGGCGCGGTCACGCGCAACAAACCTCGCGGCTCGGTCTGCGTTTGCGTCACGGCGAGCTCGGCCAACTCAAGCCCTTCCACCAAATGTTTACACTGCTGATAATAAAGTTGTCCAGCTTCTGTCAGGGAGACTTTTCGCGTTGTACGATGCAACAATTTCACCGCTAAGCGCTGTTCAAGCGCAGAGACTCGACGACTTATCTGTGCAACCGATGTTTTCAGTTTGCTGGCAGCACCAGTGAAACTGTTTGTTTCTGCCACGGCAACAAACTCAGTTACCCCTTCCCAATTCGCCATGAACCTGTTCCCGTCAGTCTATGTATCGACAAGATTGTCACACAAACTCCAGCAAGGAGAAACTGTCCAGCAAAACGAAAATGGCCATCTTTATGAGCAAGATGGCCATTTAAGTATCAGAATATCGTGATCTAATATTGGGTATTTTCAGCTAAAAAGTTCGAAAACGCCTGCCAAGATTTTTCATCGGCATCTTTACGATAGCGTTCTGAACCCCAAACCGTAAATGCATGAGGCGCGCCGCCGTAAGTAATCATCTCGTGCGGGATCTTTTGTGATTCCAATTCGTTGGCCAATTGAGCAAAATCGCTCATCGTCACAGCATCATCGGCGGTGCCGTGCAGAATTAATACTGGCGACTTTGTCATCGCGTAACTTTGCCCTTCTGGCGTCTGAAGCCCCCCGTGAAAAGTAACAAAACCTTTCGCTTTCATTCCTGCGCGCACAGATTCCAGAACGGCAGCGCCACCAAAACAGTAACCCATAGCAACCGTGTTATCGAGATTACCGCCGAGCTTTCCGGCGACATCGAGCCCCCCAGCCATTAATCTTCTTAATTTGTTCCTGTCTTTGTACAACTCACCGGTGTGCTGGCGTTTATCTTCCATTTTAGTGGGTCTGACTCCTTCACCAAAGAGGTCGACTGCGAATACGTTGTAGCCCATCTTGTTCAGCATATCCGCTCGCTGTTCTTCGTAATCAGTCAAGCCATCCCAATCGTGCACTAGGAGTACAAGCGGCGCCTTATCATCCACTTTAGCCCAATAGCCTTCATATGAATTACCATCTATCTGATAAAGAATATTTTCACCAGCAAGAGCGGAGGAGCAGCCAAAAGCAGACAAAAGAGCCAATCCAATGAGCTTGATTTTCATAGTCATTCCTTTTTGTATTGTTTGCAGGGGTACGTTGGAAGCTTAGTACATACATCACATGTCAGAAAGACGAATAAAAACGCAAAAAAGTAAAAGGCGGGTACCGATAGAATTAACCAATTAAACTGCATTTCCATCACCAATTATTACTGATATGTAAAAATCATTTTCAAAATAGAGGTATTATCATTTTTATTGAAATAGATAAAATACACACCAACAAAACAACGCAGCGTAGTGAGCCAACCTTTACTACGCTTATAGCCAAGTCACTTCGGGATGCTTGGGTATACATATAAGAGTAAGAGGAAATCCAATGACACTTGAAATCAAACCTGGCCAAACTCACATCAAATCAAAAGCGATGGTGGCGTGGGCGGCTGGCGAACCATTAAAAAGAGAAGAGGTCGATGTGCAACTGCCTAAAGCGGGTGAAGTGCTAGTCCGCATCGTTGCAACGGGCGTTTGTCATACTGACGCTTTCACCTTATCCGGTGATGATCCAGAGGGCATTTTCCCTTCTATTCTTGGTCACGAAGGTGGCGGTATTGTAGAAATGGTTGGTGAAGGGGTTACTAGCGTTGAAGTTGGCGACCACGTCATCCCTCTTTACACTGCAGAATGTGGCGAATGTAAGTTCTGTAAATCGGGCAAAACCAACCTGTGTCAGGCCGTGCGTGAAACGCAAGGTAAAGGCTTAATGCCAGATGGGACCAGCCGTTTCTCTATCAACGGTGAAACCATTTACCATTACATGGGTTGTTCAACTTTCTCTGAGTACACGGTTTTGCCAGAAATCTCACTAGCAAAAGTAAGCAAAGAAGCCCCTCTTGAAGAAGTGTGTCTGCTTGGCTGTGGCGTCACAACCGGCATGGGCGCGGTACTCAATACTGCAAAAGTTCAAAAAGGCGATACTGTTGCTATCTTTGGCTTAGGTGGCATTGGTCTGTCAGCGATTATCGGTGCTCGCATGGCTGGTGCGAGCCGTATTATCGGTATCGACATCAACGAAAGTAAATTCGACCTAGCAACGCAACTTGGTGCGACAGATGTGATCAACCCACAGAAATTCGACAAACCAATCCAAGAAGTGATCGTGGAAATGACAGACGGTGGGGTTGATTACTCGTTCGAATGTATCGGTAACGTCAACGTGATGCGTCAAGCACTTGAGTGCTGTCACAAAGGTTGGGGTGAGTCGGTCATTATTGGCGTTGCAGGCGCGGGGCAAGAGATCGCCACTCGCCCATTCCAACTCGTAACGGGTCGTGTATGGCGCGGTAGCGCATTTGGTGGTGTAAAAGGCCGCTCAGAACTGCCAGAAATTGTAGAACGCTACATGGCCGGTGAGTTTGGACTGCAAGAGTTCATCACTCATACCATGGGATTAGAAGACATTAACCAAGCGTTTGATCTCATGCACGAAGGTAAGAGTATTCGTACTGTTATCCACATGGATAAATAACCTAGTGATTGCCGTAGGCTCCCCTTATGGGGAGCCTGATTTTTTGTTTTGCTGTTAGGGAGTTTATCTATGAGCATTGAAAACGTAAGCCAAGCCAAGGTTTGTGGCAGTTGGCACAAACAATACACTCACGAATCTAAAGCACTGAATTGCACGATGCGTTTTGCGATTTTTCTACCGCCAAATGCCACTAAATCTAACCCGGTTCCCGCCTTATACTGGCTGTCTGGTTTGACCTGCAGCGACGAAAACTTTATGCAGAAAGCAGGCGCCTTTCGGATGGCGGCAGAACTTGGCATTGCGATTATCGCACCCGATACGAGCCCACGCGGCGAATCAGTAGCAGATGACGAGGGTTACGATTTAGGCCAAGGGGCGGGGTTTTATCTCAATGCCACACAAGCGCCTTGGTCACTGCATTACCACATGTACGACTACGTTACTAAAGAGCTGCCTGCAATCATTGAAAGCAATTTCCCGGTCTCTGACGTGAAGTCTATTTCGGGCCACAGCATGGGTGGACATGGGGCATTGACGATCGGTTTGAAAAATGCGCACCAGTACCGTTCTATTTCGGCATTTAGCCCAATTAGCAACCCAATGCAGTGTCCATGGGGACAAAAAGCATTCACCGCTTATTTGGGTACAAATATCGAAAGTTGGAAACCATACGATGCTAGCGAGCTGTTAAAACAAAGCCGCTCACCATTACCTATTCTCGTTGACCAAGGTGATGCAGACGGTTTCTTAAACGAGCAGCTTAGACCTGAAACTCTGATTGCCGCCGCAAACGCGCATCATTCAGAGCTGAACTTAAGAATGCAAGCAGGTTACGACCATAGCTATTATTTCATCTCAAGTTTTATTGATGACCACCTAAACTTCCATGCGAAGTATCTATTTGCATAATCCCTATAAGCTGATGGGCTAAAAATAAACACTTAAGATTACAAAAATAAATCGCGAAATATTAGCATGTAGCGTCGTA
This sequence comes from Vibrio sp. ES.051, assembly GCF_002563795.1. Lineage (GTDB taxonomy): Bacteria > Pseudomonadota > Gammaproteobacteria > Enterobacterales > Vibrionaceae > Vibrio. The sequence goes on along the minus strand of NZ_PDJL01000003.1, from coordinate 1,192,632 downwards.
TTTATTGAGCGCTACCCTTAACAACACAGCCCTCCAAAAGGCAGGGCTGTGTTGTCGGTTTATTTGGTGTGGCAACGATTATTCATTCACTAACGCAACCGCTTCACGAGTCAACCTTGCTAGCTCTTCCCAATCACCGGCTTCAATCAACTTCTTATCCACCATCCAAGTGCCACCACATGCTACTACACGTGGGATCGCTAGGTAGTCTTTGATATTGCCTGAATGGATACCTCCCGTCGGCATCAGTTCAATGTCGGTGTAAGGCGCGAGCAGTGATTTCACCATGTTGATACCACCTGACGCTTCTGCCGGGAAGAACTTCAACGTCGTTAAGCCCATCTCTAGCGCCGCTTCGACTGTGCTTGGGTTGTTCACACCCGGGACGATATCAATACCAATCTCCTGACATGCTTTTACCGTATTAGGGTTAAAACCTGGTGACACGATAAACGTTGCGCCTGCTTCCTTTGCTGCGATAGCTTGTTCACGGTTTAGCACCGTACCCGCACCAATCAACATATTCGGTTGAGATTCACGCAATAGACGAATCGCTTCTGCTGCCGCTTCTGAACGGAAAGTGATCTCGGCGGCTGGCAGTCCGTTTTCTGCCAATACTTTACCTAGAGGAATGATGTCTTCGGCTTTGTCGATTGCGATAACAGGGATGACTTTTAGAGCTTTGAGTTGTTCTTTAATACTAGACATGAGTGTTCCTTATTCGACGCCCAGCGCCGGTTGTGTGAATGCTTTGGGAATAATGGCTCCGCGATGCTGGATCACCGCGCCAGCCAGTGCGTTACCTCGCTGGCATGCGGTCGCTAAATCTGCGCCCGCAAGATATGCCGATAAAAAGCCACCGTTGAACGAGTCGCCCGCCGAAGTGGTATCTACCACCTCTGTCACAGGTTGGGTTGGCACTGGTTGTGGGACCAAATCCGTAGCAGAGTCTTGAATTAGGCAGCCATCGGCCCCTAATTTTATAACGCAGTTCTTGACGCCCAGCGATGTAAGGCGTTCTATCGTTTGCTCTGGCGTGTTATCGCCCCAAATCCGTTGCTCATCATCAAACGTAACCAAGGCAATATCGGTCAGTTGGTACATGGCTTGATAACTCTGTTTAACCGTATGATTGTCATCTTGTGGCCACAACGCAGGTCGGAAGTTGCTATCAAAAGCGATCTCAACGCCTTGTGCTTTAAGTTCGACTAACAGGTTGAGCAATGCAATACGGTCTTCTTTTGGTAAGATTGCTAACGTAATACCGCTTAAAAACACCGCATCAACTTGAGTTAACGCCTGCTTAATCAGACCAAAGCTTAAATGTTGAAGTAGATAACGCGCAGCGGATTGATTACGCCAATATAAGAACGTTCGTTCGCCTTGGTCATCGAGTTGAATAAGATACAGGCCGGGAGTGCGAGTCTCATCTCGCAGTACCAAATCAGTCGAAACGCGCTCTTCTTCCCAGCGAGTCAGCATACCAGTACTGATCGGGTCGGTGCCGAGTGCGGTAACATAAGAGACTTTAATGTCTTCAGGATCGGGATTTGCTTCACAGCCGCGACTTAAATAAATCGCAGCATTGAGCGTGTCACCACCAAATGTTTGATGCATTGAGCCAAACGGTTTGCCATTCAGCTCAATCATACATTCACCTATAATGGCGATGTGCTTCATCGGTTACTCCCTCTCTTCAAAGTAACGTCTTGCGTTACCAAAACAGATGTTTTCGACCATAGCGCCAAGCAGCGACATGTCTTTTGGCACTTCGCCGTTTTCTGCCCAACGCCCCACTACGTCACACAAAATACGACGGAAGTATTCGTGACGCGTGTAAGATAAGAAGCTACGTGAGTCGGTCAGCATACCAACAAACTGGCTAAGCAGACCAAGTTGAGACAGCTGCTCCATCTGGCGCTGCATGCCGTCTTTTTGATCGTTGAACCACCAGCCCGAGCCGAACTGTACTTTGCCTGCAATGCCGCCACCTTGAAAATTACCGATCATGGTCGCCATCACTTCATTATCACGAGGATTCAAGCAGTAGAGAATCGTGCGTGGTAGCTCATTGGTTTGATCCATTTCATCCAATAAATTCGCCAATTCAAACGCAAATGGGCGGTCGCCAATGGAGTCAAAACCCGCATCGGCCCCTAACAGTTTGAACATACGAGTACTGTTATTGCGCTGCGCACCGATGTGCAGTTGCATGACCCACCCCAATTGCGCGTAGCGCTTGCCAAGCCACACTTGAACAGCGGTAGAGAACTGGGCACATTCAAATTCAGAGAGCACTTCGCCATCAAGACGGCGAGTCAGCAGTGCATCTAGAGCAGCCTCCGTTGGGATCGGTGCATAACGGACGACCTCAATGCCATGGTCTGCCGCACGGCAGCCGTGTGCATCGAAATGTGTCAAGCGTTGATCAAGCGCACTTAATAAATCGCTGAAACGACGAATCTCGATATCCGCTACTTCCCCGAGTGTTTGCATGTAATCAGCAAACACCTCCAGCTCGATCTTGAAGGCTTTGTCTGGACGCCAACTCGGTAGCACTTGAATGTTGAAGGTATCGTCGTCCGCGATCGCTTTGTGATGTTCTAGTGAGTCAATGGGGTCGTCAGTTGTCCCCGCCATCACAACATTCATTTGCTGCATGATGCCACGAGCGGTGAACTCTGGCGTTGCCAATAGCTCATTACATTGATGCCAAATTTGATTGGCGGTGGCTGGACTAAACAGCGTATTACTGATGCCAAATGGACGTCGCAGCTCTAGGTGTGTCCAGTGGTACAGTGGATTACCTAATGTTTGCGGAACCGTCTTAGCCCACGCCATATATTTATCGTAATCGCTTGCATCACCCGTGATCAAACGTTCTTCGATGCCAGCAGAGCGCATACCGCGCCATTTGTAGTGGTCACCTTCAAGCCAGATCTGCCCCAAGTTATCGAACTGACGATTTTGTGCCACTTCTGCTGGATTAAGGTGGCAATGATAATCGTAAATTGGCTGGTGGACAGCATGCTCATGATACAAGCGGCGCGCGGTTTCATTGGAGAGCAAAAAGTCTTCACATAAAAAATTCTTCATCGTTAATTCCTCTTACAGCTCAGCCACGGTCGCACGAGCACCGTGATCAATTAATGATTGGTAAGCACGGCTCACCGCCTTGATCACTTGTGGGTTTTGGCCCAGCTCGGCAGGGAAAATCGCCTCGACAGAGAGCAGCGCAGGTACGACTGAAACGTTTAAACCGTGTTGGTCGCAAATTTTGCGTAAAGTCTCTGCCATGGGGTCGCATACCTCAATTTCATGACCTTGCTCATCCACGCCAGCAACGTACCGCATCCAACCAGCGATCGCCGTCGCAAGCCATGAGAAATCAGACCCTTGTGCAAGATGGAATTGCAAACTGCCCCCCATGCGTTGTGGGATCTTCTGGCTACCGTCCATCGCAATTTGCCATGTTCTGTGCTTCAAACTTGGGTTAGTGAAACGCTCGATCAACAGCTTAGCGTACCCTTCTAAATCGGTGCCTTCTGGCATCGTCAGTGATGGCGCTTGAGCTTTGATCATCATATCAAACGCGGCTTTACGGTAGCCTTCGTCCGTCATGGTATCGGAGATGCACGCGTAGCCCCCCAAATAGCCTAAGTAAGCCAAGAATGAGTGACTGCCATTAAGCATGCGCAGCTTCATCTCTTCGTAAGGCACTACGTCTACCACAAACTCAGCGTCAGCAACGTTCCAATCTGGACGACCAGCAACGAAGTTGTCTTCAATCACCCATTGACGGAAAGGCTCACACGCAATGCCGCAAGGATCTTCGCAGCCAAGTAATTCAGCGATTTCTGTCAATGTCTCTTCGGTTGCCGCCGGTACAATGCGGTCAACCATGGTACACGGGAAAGTAACATGGGTTTCAATCCAATCGCACAACTCAGGATCACGCAATTGAGCGAATTCTAGAATTGCTGTTTTTGCGACGTGACCGTTCTCTTGCACGTTATCGCAAGACATCACCGTGAACGGTGTAAGACCGCGATCACGACGCATCTTCAGAGCTTGAACAATGTACCCGAGGGCGGATTTCGGCTCTGTTGGTTGCGCAAGATCTGCAATGACAAGTGGATTGTTTCTATCTAGCGTGCCGGTTGCTGGGTCAGCGCAGTAGCCTTTCTCTGTTATCGTCATCGACACTATTGCGACTTGCGGCTCTGCCATTTTTTCCAGCACGGTTTGGATACCATCGAGATGAGGATGTAGCGACTCAGTCACTGACCCAATCACTTTCACCTCCGTCGACTCTGCGCCTTTTTCTGCCACTGTGTAAAGGTGATCTTGCGTGCGCAGTGACTTAATCAGCTCTTCACCACCAAACAAGTTGATTTCACAAATGCCCCAATCAGAACCTGTCTTGCTCAGCGTTTCATTGGTCAACAGCGCTTGATGAGCGCGGTGAAAAGCACCAAAACCAAGGTGAACAATACGGCTTTTAAGCGCCGAACGGTCGTAGCTCGGCATTAGCACGTTTTCATTCAGGATGGAGTTCGAAATAGTCTTCATTGTTGTATCCCTTTTCCGCAGGCGAACCCGCGGAATTGTTTATCTTAATAATTAATAGCCAAGGACTAGGTTCGGTAGGAAAAGGCTCAGCTCAGGAATAAAGGTCACTGCCATCAACGCTAAAATCAGAGCAGCATAGAATGGCAATAGTGGCTTAATGACTTTATCAATCGCGATGTTAGCCACAGAACAACCGATGAATAATGCACTACCCACTGGCGGGGTGCAGATACCGATAGCTAAGTTGAAGGTCATCATGATGCCGAAGTGCACAGGATCGATGCCCATATCTAATGCAATAGGCAGGAAGATAGGTGTAAAGATCAGCACCGCTGGCGTCATATCCATGAAGATACCCACAATCAGCAGGATGATATTAATGATAAGTAGAATGATCATTGGGTTGTCTGAAATGGCGAGAAGCGCGTCCGCAATCATGTAAGGAATATCCGCATTAGCCATAGCCCAAGACATCCCCATGGAAGCGCCCACAAGCAGTAATACGATAGACGTCGTTACTGCAGACTCTAGGATTATCTTTGGAAGATCACGCCATTTTACTTCTCGGTAAACCAGAACCGCCAACACGAATGTATAGACAACTGCAATCGCAGAGGCTTCGGTTGCCGTGAAGATACCGCCAATGATGCCGCCCATGATCACAACAATAAGGGCTAATGAAGGCGCGGCTTTTAAAAACGTATCCCAAACCATTGTCAAAGAAGGACGAGCCGCAATTGAATAGCCACGGCGCTTAGCAATAACACCCGCCACAGTCATAATGCTCAGTCCCATCAAGATGCCAGGAATGTAACCAGCTAAAAATAGCGCGGCAATAGAAGTACCACCGGATACGAGTGAGAACACGATCAGCGTATTGCTTGGCGGTATCAACAAGCCTGCAGGACATGAAGTGATGTTGACTGCCGCAGAGAAATTTTCATCGTAACCATCTTTCTTTTGCAATGGCGACATCGTCCCACCCACAGCAGCGGCTGACGCTACCGCTGAGCCTGAAATTGAACCAAACATCATGTTCGCCATCACGTTAACGTGCGCTAGTGAGCCAGGAAGACGCCCCCCCAACACTTTCGCCAAATTAATCAGGCGCAAGGCGATACCGCCTTGGTTCATGATGTTGCCCGCCAAAATAAAGAACGGGATTGCCAATAGAGCAAAGTTATCAAGGCCAGCCGCCATACGCTGCGCCACTACCGCGATTGCAGGCTCTAACGGTAAGCTCATCAAAATGGTTGCTAGCGACGACAAGCCGATAGCGAAAGAAACCGGCACACCAATCGCGAGCAAAACCGCGAAGCTACCGAACAAGGTAAGAATTAATTGCCATTCCATTGTGGAAACCTCTATTAATCAAGTTGGGTGTTGGTGAGTAGGGCTTCACCAGACGTCAATTGTTTGATGCGATCGAAAGCAAATACCACCGAGTAAAAGATCATCAGGGCGCCACTAAGTGGAAGACACAAGTAGATGTAGCCCATTTCTAAGCTAAGTGCAGGTGTTAACTGGCCGGTCGCTAGCGTTTTTAAGGACAGTTGAGTGCCGCCATGGACCAAAACCACATAAGAGAACAGCGCAATGGCGACTTGGATGATAATTTCATTGATGAGTTTACGTTTACCTTGCAGCTTCATCGTGAGTAAGTCGATGGCAAGATGACGCTTTAGACCTGTGGTGTAAGCCGCACCGATAAGGGCAACCCACATAAAGAGATAACGAGCGAGTTCATCTGTTACGGTACTTGGTTTGCCAATCACATAACGTGATATCACTTGCCAAACTACGCAAAAGACGAGGAAGGTCGAGAGAGAGATGGTAAAAGCGGCCAGTCCCCGATTGATCCATTTAACCAATTTATTCATTTTATTTTCCTTTCAATCAATATGTGCGCATCTCATAACAATTGGTTTACCAATATAGAAAGTGTTCCTGTGTAGGGCAGTAACATACGCTATTTTACTGAGGAGATTATAAGTTAGCCGATTTGGTTGTCATGTGAGCTGGCTCACAACCACATTGGTCAACCAAAACAAGGGTTATTATTGTGATTAAGGTCAACCAATTTGTTTTTTTGCTTTGACGCTCGGTTTTCCTATCGCTAATAATGAGCTTGAAACAAGCAATACCGTGAAAAAATTAAAATCACCCTACATATTGGACAACCAATCCAAGGAGAATAGAACAATGATGACGCGTAAAACTCTTTTAAGCGCTATAGTCGGTGCTGCAATGACCCTCGGCGCCACGGCTTCTGCTTATGCTGCAACGACGATAAAGCTGAGTCACAATCACCCTCGTGACCATGCAGTACATAAAGCAATGAGCTTTATGGCGAAAGAAGTTCGTGAAATGACCGATGGTGAAGTACGTATCCGTATTTACCCTGATGCCCAGCTAGGCACACAGCGTGAATCCATGGAACTGATGCAAAACGGTGCACTGGACATGGTGAAGAGTAACGCGGCAGAATTGGAAGCTTTTTCTCCAGCTTATGCAGCATTCAACCTGCCTTACTTATTCCGTGATAAAAACCATTACTACTCCGTGACAGATGGTGAAGTAGGTCGTGAAATCCTAAACTCTTCGGCAGACAGCGGCTTTATAGGCGTGACTTACTACGATGCCGGCGCGCGTAGCTTCTACACCAACAAACCAATCAACACACCTGACGATCTAAAAGGCCTGAAAGTACGTGTGCAGCCAAGCCCCTCAGCGATCGCAATGGTAAGAGCACTTGGCGGCAACCCGACCCCGCTTGCTTACGGAGAGCTATACACCGCATTGCAACAAGGTGTCGTAGATGCAGCAGAAAACAACATCCCATCATTTAGCTTGAGCCGTCACAGTGAGGTATCAAAATACTTCAGTCTAGACGAGCACACTATGGTGCCGGATGTATTGGTTATCTCAACGAAAACTTATGACAAGCTCACGCCAGAGCAACAAAAAACACTGATGAAAGCCGCGACAGACTCTTCCGAATACATGAAGCAACTATGGGCGGAGTCTGAAGCGAAAGAGCGTGCAAAAGCAGAAAAAATGGGCGTGACTTTTGTTGAACCAAATAAAGCGGCGTTCGTAGAAGCCGTTCAGCCTATGTATGCGGATTTAGTAAAGACAAGCCCTGAATTAAATGAACTGGTTGAGAAGATCAAAGCCGTTCAATAATTTATAAAAAAATCAGTAACAAATAATCGAAAACAAGGTGTTACCACATTCTGGTACATAGAGGTTGACCAATTTTTATTGGTCGTTATGATGGCGTGAGAAGTTAAATGGAATACAGTGATAATATCATCATGATGCCTTTTGAACCGAAAAGACCGTATCAAGAGATCGGTTTAGTTTTAAGACAAGAGTTAATCAACGGCCACTACAAGGTCGGAGACAGACTGCCACCTGAGCGCGATATCGCAGAACGCCTTGACGTTAGTCGTACCGTTGTGCGTGAAGCGATCATCATGCTTGAACTGGAAAACCTTGTCGAAGTAAAGAAAGGTTCTGGGGTATACGTTATCAATGTCCCATCTCAACCGAACTCCCACGAAAGCGTGCTCAGTGATGATGCAGGCCCGTTCGAAATGCTTCAAGCTCGTCAGTTACTTGAAAGCAACATTGCCGAGTTTGCAGCAATGCAAGTCACGCCTAGTGACATCGTGACAATGCGTGCAGCCCTAGAGTTAGAACGAGAGGAACTGGCGAGCGGTACGACAGATTGTAACGGTGATGAGAAGTTTCACATGTGCATTGCAGAGGCAACCCAAAACTCTGTTCTGGTGGACATGTTGAAGCACTCTTGGGAGCGACGCGAGAACAGTCCGATGTGGCAGAAACTTCATTCTCGTATTGTAGGTCAAGACTACCGCGAAGAGTGGTTGGACGATCACGCCAAAATCCTCGCCGCCTTGCAGCGCAAAGACCCTATTGCTGCAAAGAACGCCATGTGGCAACACCTTGAAAACGTCAAGCAGCGCCTATTGGAGCTGTCTGACATCGATGACCCCAATTTTGATGGTTATCTGTTTAGCTCCAACCCTGTTGTTCTACAGGGAGCTGAAAACCGTTAACCACATTACCGGCTTTGGTCGGATATAGTCAGCGCAGCTGCATTACCGTAGCTGCATTATAAGAAGTCGTTGCACTTAGCTTGATCAATTCGAGCGGGTTGAGTGCGTCTTAAAAAAGGTGAGAGTCATGGAACAAACTTGGCGTTGGTACGGCCCGAACGACCCAGTGTCGCTAGACGATATTCGTCAAGCTGGCGCAACAGGCATCGTGAATGCCCTACACCACATTCCAAATGGTGAAGTGTGGTCAAAAGAAGAGATTTTAAAGCGTAAAGCCATCATCGAAGCGAAAGGCTTAACGTGGTCAGTGGTTGAAAGTGTACCTGTTCACGAAGAAATCAAAACTCAAACGGGTGACTTCCAACAATGGATCGATAACTACAAACAGACACTACGCAATCTTGCAGAATCCGGCATTGATACGGTCTGCTACAACTTTATGCCAGTATTAGATTGGACGCGTACGGATCTAGAATATGAAATGCCAGATGGCTCAAAAGCATTACGTTTTGACCAAATCGCATTCGCAGCATTTGAACTGCATATTTTAAAGCGTCCAGGGGCACAAGCGGATTATACCGAAGCTGAGCAAACGCAAGCGCAAGAATACTTCAACAACATGACCGCTGCGCAAATCCAACAGCTAACCAGCAACATTATTGCAGGCTTACCGGGGGCCGAAGAAGGTTATACGCTTGAAGAGTTCCAAGCTCAGCTTGATCGCTACGCAAGCACCAGCAAAGATCAACTGCGCGAGCACATGGCTTACTTCCTCTCAGAATTGATGCCAATATGTGAAGCGCACGGCTTGAAGCTTGCGGTACATCCAGATGATCCACCACGCCCAATTCTTGGTTTACCGCGAGTGGTGTCTACTATCGAAGATATTGATTGGTTAACCGAAAAAGTACCAAGCAAAATGAACGGATTAACCATGTGTACAGGCTCTTACGGCGTGCGCGGTGATAACGATCTGGTAAAGATGATCAAAAAGCATGGCGATCGTATTTATTTCACGCACTTGCGTTCCACCCAGCGTGAAGAAAGCAACCCACTGACGTTCCACGAGGCGGCTCACCTTGATGGCGACGTCGATATGTACAATGTGGTGATGGCGATTCTAGACGAAGAGCGACGTCGTGCAGAGGTTGGCGACCATCGTTTGATCCCGATGCGCCCAGATCATGGCCATCAAATGCTCGATGACCTGAACAAGCAGACCAATCCTGGCTATTCGGCCATTGGGCGCTTGAAAGGGTTGGCAGAAGTTCGCGGTCTAGAGATGGCACTTAAACGCGCTTTCTACACCAAGTAACAATTTACAATGTAAAAGTCATTTAAAAAGCGCAGAGTTTCGGCTCTGCGCTTTTTTGTTTTCTGACGATTTACACAGGCGACGCTTGGTTTAAGCGCCTAAAATAGGATGGTTCACCTAGCAGATTGTGGTAAAGTCCGCGCCTGCGCTCTACCGCATCTTCATTGTTTTTATTGCCTCTTCAACCAAAAGCACAAGGTTAAGTTAATGCCATTTTCTACTCTCTCATTAAGTTCTGAGCTGATTCACGCACTGCCAAAAGACTTCAAGAAGCCGACCGATATTCAAGCGTTAGCGATTCCTGAACTGTTAGCGGGCAAAGACGTGTTGGCATTGGCGAATACGGGCAGCGGCAAAACGCTTGCTTATGCTTTGCCTTTGTTAGAAAAACTCAACGTAAATTCTCAGCAAAAAGCGCTGATTCTAGTGCCAACGCGTGAGCTGGCAATGCAAGTGAGTGAAGCGATCAACCAAGTCGGTCAAGCTATTGGTCTTAAAGCAGTGTGTTTGTGTGGTGGCGTTGATAAAGAGCAACAACAACAGGCGCTGGCGAACGAGCCTCATGTCCTTGTCGCGACGACAGGTCGTTTGGTTGACCTAGCAGACAACGGCTTGGATTTGAGCAATATTCATTACCTAGTGTTGGATGAAGCTGACCGTTTGCTTGATATGGGCTTTTGGCCAGATGTAAAAAACATCGCGATGCAAACCTCAAATCAGCGCCAAACCGCGATGTTCTCAGCGACCTTCTCTGAAGAGTTGAAGGAAAAAGCCAAGCAGTTGATGCACGCCCCAAAACAGGTGACTGCGCATCAAGAAAACAGCACCAACCAAGACATCACTGAAACGCTATATTTGGTCAATAAAGGCAGTAAGATCAAGGCGTTGGTTGAACTTATCAAGCAAAATGTTTGGACGCAGGTATTGGTCTTTATCAGTGCGAAAGAGAACGCCGATGGTTTGGCGAAGAAGTTGAATAAAGCTGGAATCTCAACCAATGCGCTGCATGGTAACAAGAGCCAAGATGAGCGAGAAGAAGTACTGGCGCAGTTTAAATCTGGGCAGACAAAGGTACTTATCGCCACCGATCTATTAGCGCGCGGCGTTCACATTGAACAACTGCCTGTGGTGATCAATTTTGAATTGCCAATGCATGCAGAAACTTACGTTCACCGAGTAGGGCGTACAGCTCGAGCAGGAAAGCAAGGTGTGGCCATTTCGCTGGTATGCCATGGTGAAATGGACGCACTGAGCGCGATTCGTAACCTCACTCAACGTGGACTGCCAGTGCAAGATCTGGAAGGTTTTCCTGTGACAGACAAGCCTTCGACAGGCGAGAGCAACCGCGCGCCTCGCGATAAAAAAGCCAACCGCCGGACTAATGCGAAGAAGAGCATTAAGCAGTTCCAAGGTAAGCCGAAACGTTCAGCGCCGAGCGCGAAGTAAACAAAAAAGCCACGCTCTTAACGCCATAACCAGTTCAGAGCGTTTCACTGTTGGGCATAAACCCGAGTTGGGCCAACCAAGCGCATTTCGCAGTCTTCTACTTGACTGGTTTCTAGGCGGCGTTCGATGAGCGGCCCCAAGACTCGACTAACGGCAGTTCACAAACAGTTTAGTGAGTTCTTCTCTATCTGAAAACCGCGCCCAAAATACGAGCCAGTGGCCATTTTGGATAATGGTCTTTCACACAGAATAATCTCGTCACCTGCACCGATATCGCCTTCTTCCAACACTCGGAAATACCAGCCTGCTCGAAGCGTATCTTGCAGTCTTCTCGCCATGTCGTGTTGGTCAAATCGTACGTTAAGCTTCCAACAAGGCATGTCGGTTTGGTACTTTTCTTTAAGTCTCGCGAATTCTTATTTTAGCGCCTCATTTTTAATTTTTTTGATCCGAACATGTTTTTTATAAATGCAGCAAGGTTTTAAAAAAATCATGTTAAATCAGATGGATAAGCAATGCACCATGACTTAATATACTTGTTCATTTTTATCATACTTTTTGTGTGGGCTCTCATAAAAAGAGCGAAAGTCGCCCCTATCATGGTGAGCGAGGTCAACACTGAACGATGGATAAGAGAATTTAAGCGCAGAACAATGAGATAGAAGAGTGTGTGAAGAAGATAGGGGAAGAGAGCTCTTCCCCTTAGTGTTCAGAGTGTTGAGGTTTACTTTATGTGGAAAATTTGCTCGGTTTCAAGAGCGGTCATAGAACGAATTTGACGCCAAACATAATAAAAAATACCGAACATCATCAGCATACTTGGAATCGCAATCATTGGGTAACTGTATAGCGTCATCTTACCCAACTCTTCATTAAATGCTGGCGTCCCTGCAGGGCTGGTGACGATCCACGTTGCTAAGAAATAATTCATCGCAGAGGAAAACGCAAAGGTACTCGCGAAAAGGTAGTTTGATGACATTAGGCAACGCTCAAACGCTTCTGATTGGTTGTTTTCTTTTAAACGTTCCTTGATCAAAGAGAGATTTAACACGGTGTCATTCAGCAGCATTTTCTGCATTAACGGGTAGCGTGTAAGGGTTGAGCCCAACACCGCTAAACCGATAAGACCGGGAATCAATGCTTCTTTCAATGCCAGCCAGCGTGTATCGAGCTCAAGTAAGCCAATACCACCCGTCAGTAACACACTGACAAAACCGAGGGCAGCAATAAAGTTGAATTTCTTGTTACGGATGAGGTCCATACCGCCGTAAACAATAGGAAATAGCAAAGCCACAACCAGTGCCATTGCTGTCCCTAAGTGCTCATCACCACTAAATTTCATCAAGATGAATGAAGGAATGAATACGTTAAAGAGGATCTCGAATAAAGGATTCGGCTTTTTCGCCGTCGTGTTGCTCATCATGTTTTACTGACTCTACTGTGTGTCGACTACCATTGTACTCTGTGCAGGAGTGTTCATCTAGTCGCGCCAGATGTAAAGCGTTAAAGCGCCGAGTTATGTAACGACTTATGAAGTTTAAATTATATTACCGCTTTACAGCTTGGTATAAACACGTCTCTGAGCATACAGCGCACCGAGCCACCGCCAATGGATTCTATGGTAGAAGTATCGTACGCCGATGGTGATATCGCCATCACGTCGCCATCATTCACGGTTTCCAGTTAAAGAATATTGCCGCAGAGTTGGGGCACTGAGTCGAGTAATAACATCAATACATCCCTTCTCACTAGATGTGAACCTACTGTAAATTCATTGTTACCTTCAGTTGTGCTATTTTCACTGCCATTATTTGATTGAGTCCGATTTTTTCGTGTTACCTTGCGGGTTTAAGGTGTGGTGTGTTGCCATGAAAATTAGAAAAAATTCGCATACTTATCAGGCCAATAGACAATAGCGTCCATAACCAACTAGTTACATTTCCCCCTCAATCGGTTAGACTCGTTTTTTCGCCTCCTCTCATAAACTTGTTTGCTTTTCATCTAGCAGACAATAACACTCTTACACGCTCAGCTTTGTCTAAGCAGCGTTAATCGATGGATTCAGCCACCCCAAATGGCCTTTTAAACTTTAGGATAAGTTATGTTTAAACGATTTGAAGGCTTTACAGAGCCGTTCCCCAAATCTTCGCCTGACCAGCCCCCTTCAGGGATGCTCGCTTTTCTGCGTTACTATACCCGTGGCTATGAAAAACCTCTGATCATCATGTCCTTGATGGCAACGATTGTCGCGGTGGTAGAAGTGATGTTGTTTGGTGCAATGGGACAACTGGTTGACTGGCTTTCCACCAGTAACCCTGAGACTTTTTTGCAAGACAATAAAGCGGACCTGATTTTTTATGGCACTTTACTGCTCGTGGTGATGCCAATCTTGGTTATCGTATATTCTTTGCTCGTTCACCAAACACTATTGGGTAACTATCCGATGTCGATCCGCTGGCTTGCGCATCGCTATTTACTCAATCAAAGCCTGAACTTCTATCAAGATGACTTTGCAGGCCGTGTCGCGACTAAGGTCATGCAGACGTCGCTTGCAGTCCGTGAAACCGTGATGAAAACCATGGACGTCTTTGTGTACGTCACGGTTTACTTCACCAGCATGATCATTATGTTAGCGACTGCAGACTGGCGCTTAATGATTCCGATGGTCGTCTGGTTACTCGCCTATGTCGCCATTCAGATTCATTTCGTTCCTAAACTCAAAGCTATCGCCACCGACCAAGCCGATGCTCGTTCCACCATGACAGGGCGCATCGTGGATAGCTATACCAATATTCAAACGGTCAAACTCTTTTCTCATAGCCAGCGTGAAACCCAATATGCTGAACAAGGAATGAGAGGATTCTTGAATACGGTATATCGTCAAATGCGCTTGGTAACGGGTTTTGATATTGCCGTCGAGATCTCTAATTACGTTCTCGTATTTGCCGTTGCAGCGCTATCGATCTACCTGTGGCTTGATAGTGCGATCAGTGTCGGGGCGATTGCTATTGCGGTCAGCCTCGCACTACGTATCAATGGCATGTCGATGTGGATAATGTGGGAGGTTGGCGCCCTCTTTGAAAATATGGGCACCGTTGTCGATGGAATGAAGACACTCTCTAAACCGATTGATATTAAAGACAAACCGAACGCAAGGGAGTTAGTCGTCACCGAGGGTGGCATTCATTTTGACGACGTGAGTTTTCATTATGGTGAAAATAAAGAGGTAATCAGTCACCTTAATCTCAATATTAAACCAGGAGAAAAAGTGGGCCTCGTTGGCCGTTCCGGCGCGGGGAAATCGACGCTAGTAAACTTGTTGCTGCGTTTCCACGATGTCGAAGATGGCAGCATAAAAATCGATGGACAAGATATCTCCGAAGTGACGCAAGACTCTCTGCGTGCAAAGATCGGCATGGTTACCCAAGATACCTCGCTATTGCATCGCTCGATTCGCGATAACATATTGTATAGTAACCCAGACGCAACAGAAGAAGATTTACTCAAAGCCACTAAGCAAGCACACGCTCATGAGTTTATCGAAACCTTAACCGACCCATTTGGGAATGTCGGTTATGATGCTCAAGTAGGTGAGCGCGGCGTGAAGCTTTCTGGCGGTCAGCGTCAACGTATTGCCATTTCTCGGGTGCTATTAAAAGACGCACCATTGTTGGTGTTAGATGAAGCCACCTCAGCATTAGACTCGGAAGTCGAAGCCGCCATTCAAGAAAGCTTGAATGAACTGATGCAAGGTAAAACCGTTATCGCTATCGCGCATCGACTCTCGACCATCGCGCAGATGGATCGCCTGATAGTCCTAGATAAAGGCAACATTGTAGAGCAAGGAACGCATCGAGAGTTGATCGCAAATAATGGAATCTATGCTCAACTTTGGTCCCATCAAACGGGGGGATTCATTGCTGACGAGTTGGAAAATCAACAGGTTTCCTAAACGGCAGCAATCAATAACTACGGCGCTTTATGCGCCGTTTTTTGTGTATCCAAAATGACTCAGGTTGCAAACGCGACCACGAACTGAGTGTTACCTCATAAGATTATTTGACCTATAACCACATGAATATGTTCAAGTGGCGAGGATGGCTTCTCATATGTGGATCGTTCACTATGACAACGATCACACTTTGCCCTGATAGTGTATACCTATTGCATAGAATACATGTTGAGTATCAAACTGGCTTCATTTGTCATTTCACTTTTTAAGAAGCAGCTATACTTAGTGGGTTATTAGGTTAACAATAAGGTAATTAGCTTATGTGTAAATGTGGTTCAATGCAGATCATTCAAGTAAAAACAAGTTGGGCTGACAAACTCTTTGGCTATTCAGAGAGATGGAAATGCCAGCTTTGCGATAAGATTTACCGTCTCTAAAAAAATTATCTTAGTTTTACTAAGAAAAAGCAGTGGCCCGACAATAATTGTCGGGTTTTGTTCTTTTTGGCCGGTTATAAATAACGTGAATCTTTGCCAATACTCCCTACCCCTTGTTCCCTCAACCTAGCATCTCGGTGTAACTTAGGTATAGAATCATGCCTACTTATTTCTTCTTTCATTCATGAATAACTGATCACTATGAACAAAAGTTTGCTAACGAATCTCCTCGCTATCGCTTTAATGGGGGCAGGTCATCAACTACAACACGATTATCTTTGGTATGCGGGACTGTTTGCGTTTTCTGGTGCCATCACCAACTGGCTTGCAATACACATGCTGTTTGAAAAAGTGCCTGGCTTATACGGGTCTGGTGTCATTCCAGCGCGCTTTGAAGCGTTCAAACTTGCCATCAAAAACCTAATGATGGAGCAGTTTTTTACCGAAGAAAATATCGATCGTTTTTTAAATCAAGAGATGACTGGCAGCGCAAGTATTAATCTTCAACCTGTCATCGATAAAGTCGATTTCAGCCCAGCATTCGACTCTTTGGTGGAAGTAATTGAAGCCTCTCAATTTGGCGGCATGCTGACGATGTTTGGTGGCGTAGAAGCTCTGCAGCCAATGAAACAACCTTTCGTTGAAAAGATGCAAACGTCTCTAACCGAGCTTAGCCAAAGCGATGCCGTCAAAGAAGCGTTGAAAGAACAGTTTGAATCGCCAGCGATGATGGATGAAATTAAGCAAAATATTGAAGGGATTATCGATCAACGCTTGAGTGAATTAACCCCCGCATTGGTCAAAGAAATGGTGCAAAAAATGATCAAAGAACACCTTGGCTGGCTCGTTGTCTGGGGTGGTGTGTTTGGTGGTTTGATAGGTGTTATTAGCACGCTGATCAGCGCATAACCTTTGCTTGTCAAAACGATAAAAAGGAGCTTCACAGCTCCTTTTTTGATCTCAAAATAATTCGTTACTGTTGAGACTCCACACGCTAGCTTATTAACTCAGGATTCACTCCAAACTCAATTTTATGCTCTTCCATCACGACCTCACTGCACGTTTGAATGACTCCTAACAGTGTTCCAAGCTTACCCGACATGAATTCCTGATAAGCTTTTATACTCTTAACCCTAACCATAGTATCGAAGCCACCAGAAAGTGAGTAACACTCTTCAATTTCCGGCATTAATTCAATCGCTTTGGCAAACTTTCCGAAGATCGAGAAACAGGTTTGATCAAGACGCATATGGATAAATACTGGCAGAGCCAAATGGTATACGGCTCAAGGCGTGTTCGTAAAAAGCCTTTACTTATGATTTTTGCAGCCAACAAAGTAAAAGTAAGCGTCAAACAGAGGCAATGTGGTAGAGGTAAGACAATAATAAGGAAAGTGACTGAAGGGAAAGCAATATTAACGTTACAACACGCGTATAAAACCGGTTGGTATCGACCAATCGACATTCACTACGGTTTATCACGAGATCGTAAAACTTTTAGTACATAGATACGCTTTTATGAACGCCCAATGATTCTCGACGGTTCGCCCGTATCTAGCCTGCAACCATTAGCAGCATAGCGGCTCAATTAGAGTATTGCAGAGGTGTGTCTTGCAGGGTGTGGAATCACTTCACCAATCGCTCGATTATTGCAGCAACGGCAGTAGTATTGCGGTTCCATTTCATAGTAGTGCTCGCCCGATACAAATTTCGCCATCAACTGTGTAAAACTCACCACTTTACCTGCTAAAGTTTCAACGGGTTGTGACTCACAACGCTTCATGATCACCTTGTGTTGTGTTGATTTTCTACAAGTTGAGCAATATATATCCGGCATTTCTTTTCTCCCTGCTTTTTTATGAACTACTGACAATTGACATATTTTGTTCAAAATAATTCCACAATAAAAAAGCCCCTTTAACTTTTTGTGTACTATCTTCAAAAAATTGAACTAACGTCTAAACAAATTGAGACATTGGTCAGACCTCAACTTTTATTCCGTTATTATAAAAAACGTATTTATATGTGCAATATTACGACACATCACACATAGACGATGGTGGTGACTCACAACTTAACTCGGTAAGAAGTCACTCAAATCAGACGTTCACTTCACTTGATAAGTGCAATTTACAGTGTGAATTGAAGTGATAGCGACGTCTCTGATTGAAGAGCATCGCCATATACTAGTTAAACCAACATCACCGTTGGTTTTTAGTCCACTTGAGTAGTGGACGGACAGATAGCGCCTCAGTCTCAGCTGTGGAGGTAAAACTAGTCTTGCGCCACTTTCACGCGAATCTTGTTATTATGAACCGAAGACAAGTTTAGAGCCTCCAGCGCTGCTGAAGCCTCTGCTTCATCAGGCATGCTCACAAAACCAAACCCTTTCGATAGACCCGTTTCTTGATCAAGCACTAATGTACACAACTCAACCTTACCGTAGTTGGAGAACAGTGTACGGATATCTTGCTCTGTTGTCTCACGAGCTAAGTTTCTTACTAGAAATTTCATATTAAACCATTTTATGTTTATAACGCGCCAATTCTCGCAGCTTCTCTCCAGCAAACCAAGCGATTAATGTTCTTAAGATAACTAGGTGTGACTAAGTGTTTCTGTTTAAATGATTTTTAGTAATAATTATGCTCAAGGAGACCCGCTATGGAAACCAAACGCCTTAAGCTCATCCCAACTTGCTTAGAGCGAATGGAAGAAGCACATCAAGCGGTTGTTCGTAGACAAGAAATCTCGAAGTCTACCTACCTTGGCTCCCTCATGCGCTGACTTTAGAAGCGATGGAGCAGATAAAACAAAGCCCGCTGGATGAGCGGGCCTTTTTGATACGATGACGCTTGTAGTACTTAGTCTAAGTCAATCAATTTCTTCTGGTATGACTTATGCTGATCTAGCACGTCTTGTCCTGCACCACCTGTTAGCTTGCTGACTGCTATGATAGTAATCGTAGAGAAAATGATACCCGGTACGATTTCGTAAACATCAAACCAACCGCCTGTTAGCTGCTTCCATACTACGATAGTGATACCACCAACAAGAATACCGGCTAGGGCACCATTGCGGTTCATGCCACTCCAGTAAAGGCTCAGCACAACGGCTGGACCAAATGCAGCACCAAAACCTGCCCATGCGTAAGAAACAAGGCCAAGTACAGAGCTGTCTGGATTCATTGCCAAGAATAACGCCACAAAAGAAATCACGACAACACCGATACGGCCAATCATAACTATCTCTTCTGAAGACGCGCTTGGTTTGAATACTTGCTTATAGAAGTCTTCGGCAAGGGCGGAAGAAGACACAAGAAGCTGAGAGTCAGCCGTACTCATGACTGCGGCTAAAATTGCAGCAAGCAACATGCCTGCAATCACGGGATGAAAGACCGCGTTCACTAATAGCATGAAGACTTTCTCACCATCTTCTAGCTGAGTACCCGGATGACCCGTCACCCAAACCAGTCCCACTAAGCCAACCAGCATCGCGCCAACCATAGACAGTGCAGTCCAAATCACAGCGATACGGCGTGCAGTCGTGAGGTCTTTGTTTGAACGAGTCGCTTTAAATCGCGCTAAGATATGTGGCTGACCAAAATAGCCCAGCCCCCATGCAGCTAAAGAGATAATCGCAATGGCCGATAGCGGTTCACCTTTTACGTCATTCCATAGCGTTGCAAGCTCTGGGTTGATGTCACGTAGATCAGAAGTTAGCTGCCCTAGTCCACCGTCCATAACCGTAACAGGAACAATCATTAGTGCCGCTGCCATCAACAGACCTTGTACTAAGTCAGTCCAAGATACCGCGAGGAAACCACCGAATAGCGTGTAAGAAACCACACATACTGTACCGATGATTACCGCATAGGTGTAATCTAGACCGAATACCGTCTCAAACAGTTTGCCCCCTGCAACCAAACCTGAGCTGGTGTAGAAAAGGAAAAATAAAAGAATGAAAAACGCAGAGATTGTCTGGATCAGTTTCGATTTATCATTGAATCGACGTGACAGAAACTCTGGCAACGTTAACGAATCAGTTTGGATACTATAAGTACGCAAACGTTTAGCACTGATCAACCAGTTTGCCCATGTACCAAGAAGCAGGCCACCAGCGAGCCAAAAAGCTTCGATACCCGCAGCATATGCATAACCCGGTAAACCCAATAGCAACCAACCACTCATGTCTGATGCACCTGCAGATAATGCCGCTGGCCACGGACCTAGGCTACGGCCACCTAGGAAGTAATCAGATGAATTGGAAGTCCTCTTATACGCGTAAACGCCAATAGCAACCATAATCAGTAAATACGCCACAAAAGTGGACGTGATAGCAAAGCTATTTTCTATCATTAGATAGTCCTCGTTATAATAATTTCCTTCCTTGCCTGCTCTAATATTTTACCGGCTCAGTAATACATCAAAGTAAGAGACACCCATCAGGATCAGCTATCAAACCAGATGGATATCACAAGTCAGGTTAGTGAGTGTCGTTCCCCAACTCGAGTAGAGTCGCGTTACCACCCACCGCGGTAATATTTATCGTTCTAGTGCACTCGGTAATGAAGCGCAACGAAAGATGAGGATCGTGAGCCAATGTCAATGACTCTAAATCCGTTTCAGAAACTAAGCCGACGATCGCGCCATCGCGCTTAGCCAGTTGAAGATTGAGCGCATGCTCAACCTGTGAATACCCAACATAACCCACACTACGTACGTCACTCTCAAGCAACGGAGCAGACGCATCGTACGCAACCACTTGGACTAAGTTAGATGGGAAGTTTATCGACGATACAGCGTGCTTAACCAATTGGTTTAGCTTTGCATTGTCACTGCACACAATCACACTGTTACCTGCAATCAGGGCACAGGTGATCATTGCAAATGCACTGTATAATGCGTTTTCCGTGGGTTCGATGTTGTTTTCACAAATCACCAAAGCCACACCACGGCCTGCGGTATACAGTTCGTTAGTTTCACCCGTAGGGCCCACTAATTGGTGAGTTTCTGCAAGAAGAGCCGACGCTTGCTGCAAGTGATACGAAACCACTTTAGCAACAGCAGATTGTTGCGCTTCTAGTGCAGATTTAAATGCCAGCATATGCTCGCATTTGTAATCAAAATCGGTCAGATTCCACTGCTCCCACGCAGAAAATGCATCTTTAAAATAGGTGATCTGATGAACCATAATACGACTCCTTATGCGTTCTCTGCTTGAGCAAGAAGATGCTGAGTAAAACGGAACAGGTAGTGTGGACCACCCGCTTTCGGACCTGTACCTGACAAGCCTTGCCCACCAAATGGCTGAACACCAACCACGGCACCGACTTGATCTCGGTTAATATAGCAGTTACCCACGCGAGCGTGCTTCTCAATCCAACGGTAAGTGGTTTCATTTCGGCTATGGATACCCATCGTCAAGCCAAATCCAGTTTGGTTGATTTGCGCGACTACGTTTGGTAACTCAGCAGCTTTAAAGCGAACAATGTGTAAGATAGGACCAAATTGCTCTTCTTTTAGTACATGAATACCTGATATTTCAAACGCACTTGGCGAAACAAAATCGCCATGCTGGCATAGTTCGTCAAGCTGTAGTTGAGCCACTTTAGTTTGTGTTTTACTCATGTGCTCTAGATGAGCAAGGAGTTTTTGTTTGGCGTTACAGTCAATAACCGGACCTACATCCGTTTGATGTAGGTAAGGCAGACCAACATGCAGCTCTTTCATCGCACCTTGAATCAGGTTGATCATTCGATCTGCGACATCTTCTTGCACAAACAAAACACGCAGAGCAGAACAGCGCTGACCTGCCGAAGCAAACGCTGAGCGAATCACATCACGCACAACCTGCTCTGGCAGTGCCGTACTGTCCACGATCATCGCGTTTTGACCACCCGTTTCCGCAATAAACGGAACCGGTTTAGCCGTGCGCTGCGCTAACGTGACATTAATCCGCTGTGCAGTCGCAGTAGATCCAGTAAACGCCACACCTGCAATCGCATCATGAGAAGTCAGTGCATGACCAATTTCCCCACCGCGACCTGTGATCAGTTGAATAGCACCGGCAGGGAAACCGGCCTCAAGTATCAACTCAATAGCACGAGCGGCAATTAAGCTGGTTTGCTCCGCGGGTTTTGCAACAACAGTGTTACCGGCAATCAGCGCTGCGGTCACCTGACCAAGGAAGATCGCAAGCGGGAAGTTCCAAGGACTGATACACACAAACACACCCAGACCTTCACGGCTCGAAATACGTTTCACGCCATCGAAGCCTTCCAGCTCAAATGGTTGCAGATTTTGTGCTTGTTTCGCGTAGTAACGACAGAAATCGACCGCTTCGCGGACTTCATCAATACCATCGTGAATCGTCTTACCTGCTTCTTTATGGCAAATTGCCACCAGTTCAGCGAGGTTTTCTTCCATCAAGTCCGCAAGCTTTTCTAAGCATGTTGCTTTTTGCTCAACGCTAACCCCTTTCCAATCAGGGAAAGCGGCTTGCGCTGCTTCAATGGCTGCGGAAACATGATCAAGAGTAGCAAACGCCACTTGACCCACTTCTATTCGACGATCGTATGGTGCGGTGATGATCTCTGCTGCGTTCGCCTTGATCATGCTTTCGGCAAAACGTTCACCATTGATCATCGGGCCTGCAACCCACTGATTGTCCATGAAGCTTTCTACCTGCGCGTCAAATGGCTTCGCTTCACTGTCGATGTCAATATTGACGCCATATGAGTTCTTACGTTCAGGGAAAATATCCGCCGGTAATGGGATTTTGTCGTTGTGTAGCGTGTCAAAACTCGTTAACACATCAACAGGGTGATGCGTCAACTCGTAAATCGGACAACGCGCATCAACCAATCGATGTACAAACGAGCTGTTGGCGCCATTTTCAAGCAGACGACGAACTAAATAAGGAAGAAGATCAGCATGGCTACCGACAGGAGCGTAAATACGTACTGGCTGACCATACATTTCCATAACATGGTTATACAGTGAATCTCCCATACCATGTAGACGTTGGAACTCATACTCCTTATGTTCTGCCATAACAGCAATCGCGGTCACTGTGTGAGCGTTATGGCTCGCAAACTGCGGATAGATATTGCCACGCACGCCTTCGCTCAATAGGAAGCGAGCACACGCTAGGAACGCGACGTCCGTCCCTTCTTTACGAGTGTAAACTGGGTAGTTCTCGTACCCCGCTTGTTGAGACCACTTAATTTCGCTATCCCAGTAGGCACCTTTCACTAAACGCAGTGGAATAAGGTCGCCCTGCTCTTTTGCCAGCGCGTTTAACCATACCAGCACAGGAAGAGCGCGTTTCGAATACGCCTGAATAACCAAGCCGAACTTGCCCCAACCTTTAACGAGGTCGCTGCGGTACACTTTCTCAAATAGTTTTAAAGAAAGTTCAAGACGATCGGCTTCCTCTGCATCAATCGTAATGGCAACATCCACTTCTATCGCACGCTTTAATAGTTGCATTAACGTGTCATGCAGCTCAGTCATTACACGTTCTTCGTTTGCCACTTCGTAACGCGGGTGCAATGCTGAAAGCTTAATTGAAATTGAAGGCGCTGGGCTGGTGTCGTTGCCGTAAGTCTCTCGGCCCACGGCTTCGATGGCCATTAGATAATCTTTGAAGTACTTGTTCGCGTCAGCGGTTGTTAGCGCCGCCTCACCTAACATATCAAATGAGTAGGTGAAGCCTTTATCGCGCATTGGGCGACCATTCTTTTGCGCTTCTTCAATCGTACGGCCACGAACAAACTGGTGACCCATGATCTTCATTGCCTGATACATGGCTTTACGAATCACAGGTTCAGAAAATTTATTAACCAGACGGTTTACAGCCTGACTTGGGCTCTGGGTGCCTTGCTCACCAAGTCCAACCACTTTACCTGTCAGCATTAATCCCCATGTTGATGCGTTAACAAACACTGAATCAGAACTTTTCAGATGAGATTTCCAGTCTGCAACGCTCAACTTATCTTTAATCAAAGAATCTGCCGTCGCGGCATCAGGGATACGCATTAATGCTTCTGCCAGACACATCAGTAAGATACCTTCTTGAGTATCTAAGCTGTATTCCAGCAGTAAAGCATCAATCATCTGGATTGACTTCTTATCGGCACGAATGGCTTCGATAAGCTGGGTTGTTTGGGTAGTGATCGCCGACTTTTCATCCTCTGTCGGCGTCGCTAGTGGCAATAGTTGCTCTAGCCATTGAGACTCGTCCACCATATATAATGGCGAGATCAGTGACCACAATTTATCAAGCGGCTGCCCGATAAATTCCGGTGTCAACACGTGCGTAGCTGTAAACATGTGTGTTCCTCAATCTCACTCCTCGAAAACCGCTTCGAGGATTATCAATGGCTGGAGTGTATTTTGAGGCCGATAAGAATACTTGTCAAAAACTACGGTATTTTTGCCAAAAACTCGCTTTTATAACAAAACATCCACAAAGTCACGTTCAAATGGACAATATTTTGTGTTGGATATTTTAATATTTTCATTTCATTCACAACAAAATGTTAGGAATATCAATAAGATTTTTTGTCAGTTCACAGCTAAGGGAAGATAAATTAGGGATAAAGTCGAGATGGACACGCAACGTGAAGTAAAAATAAACAAAGTGAGAGATATATCACGTGAATTACAAGCAACAAAACCATACAAAGCAGAAGGTTTATTCAATTCATGGCTTTGTTAACCAATTTGTTTCTTATATTTAGATGGTGATATACCTTGTAGGCGAGTAAAAGTGTGAGTGAAAGTGCTTTGACTCGAAAAACCGGTAAACTCAGCAATTTGTCCCAAGGATAAGTGCCCTTGCTCGATAAGTTCACGGGCCATGTCAATACGCTTACCCAGTACATACTGATGTGGCGTAATACCCATTTGTTCCTTAAATAAGCTGTGAAACTGACTTTCTCCGAGGAAAACTCGCCCCGCCAATTGAGCAACGCTGATCTTATGGCTAAGTCGCTGTTCGATATAACGATCAATCACTTCTAGATCAAAACGTGATTCTTTTCGACTGGTTTCAAATACCGAGATATGGCGTTGCATCAGAGCAATGACCGTATCGTTGCAAGCGCGGCTCAATAACAGATCATCCGGATGATTTCGCATTTCCTGTACCAACATCTGTATCAGTTTTTGAATTTGACCATCAAGTTGAAAATACACATGCTTTCTCTCCAAACTATTGATTTTATGGAGCATTTCAGGGTCATCATTGGCCGGCTTTGGCATGTTAAGTACCAAAATATCCGACTGGTTAATCACTCCACCGAAAGCATGATCAGAGCACGCTGTCACCACGCAACCTTGGCCTGGGCCGACGAGATTACCACGTCCACGCACTTCAAATTCAGCTTGCCCTTTTAACCCAATCACGATCTGGGTGTAAGCATGATCATGGCAATCCATATAAGATGGAAGCGTGATCAACTCTGCAGGTTTAGGCAGCATGAACTCCTTATATGGCAAAGCTTTGGGGTTATCTGAATCACTCATTTTGAACAGTCGTCTTTACACGGTCAGCTTACATCTTGGCATCATATACCTTCTCTGTTGGGTTGCAAATTCTCCCGAGCTAATCGCATAAGATCAAGTCAATATGATCAAGCCATCTGACATGATCATAGCTCCGGAACGATGATCATGCGAGGTTAACTTACGGTCAATGAACAACCAACTTTACTAACAAAAACGGGTAGATAGAAAATACCTTGTCCTGATATAACGCATTTATATCAACGTCGAACAAGCCATTATTCGAGACAACAATGACATTCAAAACACATCATGATCACGTTGTTACGAAAAATGGTCGCTTAGATATAAACGTAGAGGGATTTCCCTCCTTACTTATATGCTTCAGATTTTATATATTGATCGAGAGATCAAGGTTCATACGAACCCTGACATCTCGGTATCTTATTGATACCTCTAACTTACTTGGCAGGTCTGCTCGGTAATTTAGAACCTCTTCTGCATGTCGACAAGATTATATCTTGTGTTGCCAGCCCGTCTTCAGGCTGGCTTTTTTTTATTTAAAAATAAAATCAATAGCATAAGCTGATACTATCGCTGTCGTTTTGCAGTACCTCTCATATTATTTCGGCGCTATGTTTGTCACTGAGTGATTGCTGTAGATGTAAACCAAATTACAATTCAGTTGTAGAAAGCATGATCAAGGACGATACGAGTTGCAGCCAGACATTAGTGAGTGCACATAACTGTAATGAAACAGACAATACTCCCTCTTAAGTTCCTAGTATGAGATGGTTTTTTGCCAAATATGGCTACCTAAAAACTCTGATTAGCTTGAGCTTTTTGGGATTGAATACCAATTAGCAAAACGTGTTTAACCTTCATGCTAAACGAAACAATGCCGTTAAACACTGACTGCTCTGAATTGGTGTAAGCAGTATGTAGTGAGTCCTTTTGTGAATATTTCAGTTGATACCATAGAACAGTCACTTCTTAAACAACTACCTGGTTGTTGGGGGTGCAAAGATAAAAACTCGGTATTCCAGTACGTTAATCAAAAATACGCAGAGCTATTGGGGCACGCCTCTCCTGAAGAATGCATCGGTAAAACGGATTTTGAGATGATGAGTCCGACCACTGAATGTGCGCAAGAATTTCAACGTCAGGATAAACATGTTCTAACAACGGGAGAGTCCCTTAAAATCCTTGATATCCACCCTTATCCAGATGGTCGTTGGCGCGCACATATCTTTACAAAAACCCCGTGGCGAGATGACAACGGTAAAATGATGGGCACCATTTTCTATGGACGAGAACTGACCGACACCGCCGTGATAGAAGTTGGTTATTGGGTTTGCCGCGCAATCAGCAACAACCCTAATCAAGAATCTATCTTCCGCTTTTCAAACTTACAGCCCAAACCAGAAAAGTTAACGTGTCGCGAGCAAGAAACGCTTTTTCTTCTGCTGTACGGTAAAAAACCACAATTCATCTCCATGGTGATGGGGATCTCAACCAAAACCGTCGAAGGCCATGTTGCGCGCTTGCGCAATAAATTTGAAGCGAACAGTAAAAACGAGCTAGTCGATAAAGCGATGGAAGCTGGGTATGGTTCTGTGGTGCCAAAAACGCTGCTAAAACATCAGCTCTCTGTGGTTTTGAATGGAGAGCGTTAGTTACAACAGTGATGAGATGAGATAAAAAAACGGTCACAACACAACTGTTGTGACCGTTTTTCCATTTTGCTCAGCTCAACCGATGAAAGAGATATAGCCCTGCAGGACAATTAAGTTAACAATGTCGATAAAGAAAGCACCAACAATTGGGACTACCATAAATGCCTGTGGCGACGGACCAAATCGGTTCACTATCGAGCCCATGTTCATGACAGCCGTTGGCGTCGCCCCTAAACCAAAACCACAATGACCACCAGCAATAACCGCAGCGTCATAGTTACTTCCCATCACCTTAAACGTAACGTAGTAGGTGAAGATAGCCAAAACCACTGACTGCACAGCCAAAATGACCAAGAACGGAATTGCCAAATCAAAGATATTCCATAGCTTTAAGCTCATTAATGCCATCGCTAAGAACAGTGATAAGGATACCGTACCAAGCATATCGATGGTTTCTGTATCCAGTTTGCGAAGTTTCGTCACTTCTAAGACGTTAGTAATGATCACACCAATGAATAGCGCATAAACGAAATCCGGAATCATCAACCATGAGATTTCATATGTGCTTACCCATTGCTCTACATATTTCGCGCCCGTCACACAAATCAAAAGGAAGAAGAGTTTCTCAACCACTTTTTTAGCGGTGACTTTATCCTCTTCATACTCGTTGTAGGTGACTAACTCAGGGAATTTCTCGTGAGTTTTCGCATCACGACCACCACGACCATATTCCGATTCAATCCGATTTTTTTCCACTAGGCGTTGCACGACTGGACTACCGATGATGCCACCAATAATCAAACCAAAAGTAGCTGCCGCCATAGCAATTTCCAAAACATTATCCAATCCATATACGTCTTGGAATGTTTGTGCCCATGCCGCCCCAGTGCCATGCCCACCAGATAGAGTAATCGAACCGGCGACTAACCCCATCAAAGGATCTAAACCGAGCGCTGTCGCAAGGGATACGCCAATACCGTTTTGGATGATGATATAGACCGATGCGATAGCTAAGAAGATGAAAACCTTCGCACCTCCTTTCATCAACTGAGTGTAGTTTGCGGCTAAACCAACTGTCGCAAAAAACATTAACATAAATGTATTTTGTAACGGCAAGTCGAACTCCAAGTCGATGCCGTTGAAATGAAGAGCAGTAATCATGCAGGCCACAATAAGGCCACCTACAATTGGCTCAGGTATGTTGAATTTCTTTAAAATCGGTAGCTTAGCATTAATAAAATGCCCCAGAAAAAGCACACTGATGGCCACCAAGAAGGACTCCAGTGCACCTACAGATATTAAATGATTCATATCGCCTCTTATTATTGTTCTCTTCATCCTCCATAATGATCGAGTGTTAGTTTAACCTTCGTTCGCTAGCAAATTTTCTCGCTTTCATTTTCGAAAATACTCAAGAGGTGTTGGAAGTGCGCCTTAGGCTAGTTCAAGGGCGCTCCTTAAGCGACGTATCTGTGTTCGCTGTTAGGCTAGCCCTTAAATGTGAAAGGAGCCTATCAAGCTCCTTAATACCCTTAGCAGTAACAAAAATTGTCAAGTTAATGCGCTGGGCTGTTGTGAGTATGTTCTGGTGACACTTTCTGAGCCACTATGGGCTCCCTTACTAAAACAGAATGTGTCGATTGCTATATCGAACAAAGTTCCTTCCCGTTATAACCTTTAAACGCCGAGATCGCGCTCAAACAATTGGGTTTGCTTGTTCCTGTCGTAGTTTTTCAACTCTGGTTCATGGTGAGGTATACGAACCGAATCCAAGGAAATTCTCAAGCTGCAACAAAAGTTTTCGTCACAACGGAGCCGGATTATAACATATCACTGATAATTTTCTTCATTTCAGTGGCATTCGCTTTTCTCACCGCAAAACACCAACGCTATTAACTAGCTTAAGGAGAAAACACAGATTAAAAAAAACAATGCCTCATATTAAGTGCACATGATGCAAAGTAATGAACTAAAAGAAAAATCTTCACGTACAAACAGCAAGTCACATTACAACCAAGAGCGGATCCATGACCAAACTCACCATATTTTTCGACGGTACTTGTCCACTGTGCGCCAAAGAGATGAACGCATTGACACAGCGAGATACGAATCATGACATTAAAATTATTGATATCTACAGCGAAGCGTTTTCTGCCTACCCACAAATTGATGCTGAAAAAGCAAATACGATTTTGCATGGGTTAGATGACAATAACGAGCTAATACTCGGTCTTGATGTGACATATCGAGCGTGGCAGTTGGTAGGAAGAGGATGGCTGTATGCGCCACTGCGTTGGTCGCTGGTCAAACCAATCGCCGATTGGGTTTATCTGCGCTTTGCTAACAATAGGTATCGAGTCTCATACTGGCTTACAGGCACTTCTCGATGTGACTCAGGTCGCTGCTCTCGTTAACAGTGGTCTTGATTAAAGAAAGCAGAGCCGTTAGGTGACTCCGCTTTGAAGAAGATAACCACCCGCTCAATTTACGTGACTAGGTTGGGTGCAGCTTCGTTTGTAGAGTCGACACACTTATGGTGCGAGGCGGTCAACATCCCAATGTCCATCGTGTTGAGAAAAGAGGAAGCGGTCGTGCAGACGATGCGCACCACCTTGCCAAAATTCAATGCTCTGTGGTTTTACGCGAAAACCGCCCCAGAACGTTGGGACAGGAATCTCCCCTTTTTCAAACTTCTGTTTTAGCTCAAGGAACTTCCCTTCCAATATGCCTCGTGCTGAAATTCGGCTACTTTGCTTACTCGCCATTGCTGCTAACTGGCTCTCTTTCGGGCGAGAAGTGAAATATTTCATGTTCTCTACCGCCGTGAGCTTTTCAGCCACACCCGTAATGTGAACCTGACGTTCGAGCGGGTGCCAAGGAAAATGCAAGCTAATGTTACTGTTATGTTCCAGCTGTTGTGCCTTGCGACTGCCTAAGTTGGTATAAAATACGAAGCCATTGTTATCCACGTTTTTTAATAACACAATGCGCTGAAACGGCATGCCATTTTCATCTACCGTGGCAACTGTCATTGCTGTCGGATCGGTTAAACCCGCTTCAACCGCTTGCGCTAACCATAGATTGAATTGGTCAATCGGATCAGATTTTAAATCTTTACGACGCAGCCCACCTTTGGTGTACTCACGACGAATATCAGCAAGTTCCATCTTTATTCCTTTACTCTTTTTTTCGATTGTGCTCCCGATAATGAGGAAATACAAGGACATCCTTATGTCTTGTTATCGCGGCGGCTCACAGCATTACAGAGTATGATTTGATATCATGACGCTAAAAAATCAATGAGCTAATCGTGAACTTACTTAATCCTAAAGCCCTACGTCATTTTCTACTGCTTTTATTTGCTATTGGCATTACAGGGCTTGCTCTTACCCACCATTACGCAACGCAATACCAACACGATCAGTGGCAACAAAAACTTGAGAGGCAAGCCGCTCAAGTATCACAAGAAGTCGATTACGAACTGGCCAAATTTGAGCAAATCCCCAACCTCTTAAGTCACGATCCAAGATTACTCAAAGCAGTAGAGCGTGGCGCGCGAACCAATGAGCTGAACCTCTTACTGTCAGATTGGTTAAAACAAAGCTTGGCGGATACGATTTACGTCCATGACCGCACAGGGTTAGTTATCGCCTCTAGCAACTTTCAGCAAACGGATACGTTTGTGGGTTCTAGTTTTAGCTATCGTCCCTACTTTAAAAATGCGCGACGCGGCGAATCTGCTCAGTACGTGGGATTAGGCGTTCGTTCGAACAAACGCGGTTACTTTTTTTCTTCACCGCTCTGGGTAAATGAAGAGGTAGCTGGCGTGATCACCGTCAAAGTGAATTTGGAACAATTAGAACAACGTCTTTCTCAAACCACGACGGACATACTGATCACCGATCAGCACAATATCGTTTTTATGAGTAATCTACCTGATTGGCGTTATCGTGCACTGTTCCCACTATCACCCGCCGCCATCAACGAACTCACTGAAACTCG
The DNA here is from genome assembly GCF_002563795.1 of Vibrio sp. ES.051. Lineage (GTDB taxonomy): Bacteria > Pseudomonadota > Gammaproteobacteria > Enterobacterales > Vibrionaceae > Vibrio. Next base: position 1,161,639 of record NZ_PDJL01000003.1, on the reverse strand, counting down.
ACAATACGGCGACATCTTACCCAAGTATTACGGCGAGCTGACCGCGCAGAGCAATGCTTATGAGTTTGCGGATAACCAACTGCTTCTATCACCAGACTACCTTGCTTACGCTACTCACCTGCTGGATAAAGGCTTTCGCGTTGTCGCGCTAATCAATCACGACACGGTGCTTGCTGCGGTACTGCAAGCCGATGCCGTTTATCTGATTTTATACGCTCTCATCGCACTCATTGCACTGGCATGGTTTCAAACGCTGGTAAACAAAGCACGCTTAGCAAACCTAAATGTGAGCTTAGAGGAAATAGTCGTGCAGCGAACGCTGGTATTAAGTGAAGCCAACCACAAGCTGCAACAAACGGTTCGTCAATATGAACAAAGCCAACAAGAGCTGAAACAAACGCAACAAGAACTCACCCAAGCGGCGAAGTTAGCCTTATTGGGCGAGCTCTCCGCCAGTATTAACCACGAGATTAATCAGCCTCTTGCTGCGTTAAGAACGTACACCGAAAACTCACAACGATTATTAGCAATGGAACGCTACTCTATGGTTGCAGAAAACTTGGGGAAAATGTTGACGCTCAATGACACCATTTCAGAAGTGATCGCACGATTAAAAATATTCACTCGAAAAACCTCTCATCACAACCGACATAATGAAGTGTCGTTGCTTCACGACGCCGTGCACAATGCCACCAGCATTTTGAGCAACAAACTCATTAAGCAGGGGGTAACATTAAAAGTCCCAACGATTGATTACGATGTAAAACTGGCGATTCACAACGTCGAGTTAGAGCAAGTGCTCATCAATCTCTTCCATAATGCGGCACAAGCAATGGAAGGCTACTGTATCGACCCGCAAATCTCCATTGCCATTCAATGTCACCACGCCAGTTGCGACATTCTGATCTCTGATAATGGACCAGGCATGTCAGACGACGCACTCGCCAAAGTGTTTGATCCTTTCTTTACCACCAAACCGGAAGGCTTAGGATTAGGGTTGACCATTTCAAAACGTATTTTAGAAAGCTATCACGGCTCACTCAGTGCGCATAATCACCAGAGTACCGAATCACAACAAGCAGGTGGCATGACGTTCATCGTGACGGTACCTATCGAAAACCAGTATAACCTTACCCAAGAAACGGAAAACAACCATGAATAATCCCGTATTCTTTGTTGATGATGAACCACATATTCGTGATGCCGTCTCTCAAGCATTGCTTATCGAAGGGATAGACGTCATCAGTTTGCCGAATGCGGTCGAAGCCTTACGCCTTATCGACCCAAACACGCCAGCGATTATCATCACCGACATCCACATGCCAGTGATGGATGGCTTGGAATTCATGCGGACATTGCTCAGCAAAAACGGGCACTTTCAATTTATCGTGCTGACAGGGCACGGTGATGTCAAAACCGCAGTCGATGCAATGAAAGGTGGCGCGTATGACTTTCTCGAAAAACCTTTTTCAACAGAGAAATTAATGAAATCGCTCAATAACGCGAGTGATAAACTGGATCTCTTACAAGAGAATATTTGGTTAAAGAAAGAGCTAGATATGCAAACGCATGTGGGTCCTAAAATGATTGGCCACAGTAAAATCATGGTGAACATTCGCCGTGCTTTGATCAGCGCTCCAACGAATCAACCACTCATATTTGTTGGTCAAGATGGAACAGGGCGTCGGCTGGCTGCACAATTTGCCCACGATATACATGCAACACCTGACAGCGAATTAGTCGCGGTATCTGGTGAAGACTTAGATGAACTCTCATTAGAAGCGCTCGACAAAGCCATACATCGTTTAACCGAAAGAAAAAGCCATTGCAGCTTATACTTACATAGCGCTGAATCGATATCACTTGAACAATGGCAGTGCTTGTTTAACCATCCCAACATCGAACGCGTATTTGGTGCCACCACCCACATTGGCCCAGCTCTAACGTCGCTGGCAACGCTGATTCATTTACCCACCCTCGATGAACGAAAAGAAGACATTGGACCGCTATACAAACACTTTGTGCGCCACACGGCGAGTCGCTACCAACTTCAACCTCCGCACATCAGCTTAGAAGAAGTCAAACACCTAACAACCTTAGAATGGCCAGAAAATATTAAACAGTTACGCCAATTTGCCGAACTGCGAGCACTTAAACCGGATACCTTTCGAATGGAAGACTGGAGCAGTGAAAAAAGTATTGAGATTCAGAGTATGACTCAACGCACAGAATACTTTGAATATTGTCTTTTATTTGATGCACTGCAACGACATAGAGGCAGACTCAAAGAGGTTCAACTAGAATTACAGGTATCACGTAAGACCTTGTACGACAAACTAAAAAAACATCAGTTGGATAAAGCTAAGTTCAAGGCACAATAACCATGCTCCACAACCACTTTTTCTCAAACTCAAAAAGCGACTGACGTTATGCGAGACAGAAATACCTCGTCTTACATTGGCATTCGCCGAGCATGATCGGTAGATAATACGCTCAAAAAGGTAATCCGTTTTTATACAATCAGGAACAGTGATGAACCGAGATAACTACAGCAAACTCAGCAATGATGAGTTGGATTTTGTCGATGACAAAACGGCCGCATTGCTACTCAACACCCCCAACAGCGCACGATTGATGCTTTGGGTGATGGTGTTGTTTTTTGTTGCGGCTATTGGCTGGGCTTCTTGGGCAGAAATAGACCAAGTCACGGTAGGTCAAGGTAAGGTCATTCCTTCTTCACAAATCCAAGTGGTGCAAAACTTAGAAGGCGGCTTGATTAAAGAAATCCTAGTAAGAGAAGGTCAATTGGTCGAAAAAGGCCAGCAACTCATTCTCATTGATGACACACGCTTTCGCTCCGACTTCCGTGAACGTGAACAACAAGTGGCCAACTTAACCGCATCAGTGTTACAACTTTCCGCTTCCATCACTAGCGTGCAAGTCAATCGTGATTTTGAAACGAAAGACTGGCGACAAAGTGTGATTCTGGATTACGGCAAACTGACCTTTCCACCTATCTTAGAAGAAAATCGGCCCAAACTGACTCAGCGTCAAAAAGCAGAATACCGCGAAGATTTAGATAACTTACGTAATCAACTCTCGGTCATTGATCAACAAGTACAACAAAAGCAACAAGATTTGGTCGAAATTGAAGCGAGAGTACGCAACTTACGTCAGAGTTATCAATATGCGAAGAAAGAGCTAGATATCACCCAACCACTCGCTGATGAAGGCGTGGTTCCTCGTATCGAACTGCTCAAATTGCAACGCCAAGTGAATGACACTCGCCGTGAAATGATCTCCAGCGAACTCAAACGCCCCGTATTAAAATCAGCGATCAGAGAATCGATGCTGAATCGTATTGATGTCGCGTTAAAGTTTCGTTCAGAACAACAAGAAAAGCTCAACAACGCTCAAGATCAGCTCTCCGCCTTAGTAGAATCTGCGGTTGGATTAGAAGACAAAGTAAATCGGACCGTTGTCAATTCACCAGTTACTGGCAAAATCAAAACATTGAATATCAATACCGTGGGGGGAGTGATTCAGCCAGGTATGGATATCGTCGAAATTGTACCGACTGAAGACTCTTTATTGGTAGAAGCAAAAATTGCACCAAAAGACATCGCTTTTTTACGTCCAGACTTGCATGTTATCGTGAAATTTACGGCTTACGACTTTACGAAATACGGCGGTTTAGAAGGCGAGCTGGAACACATCAGTGCCGATACCACTCAAGATGAAGAGGGTAACAGTTTCTATATCGTACGGGTTCGTACTAATAAAACCAACTTTGGACAAGGTGCAGATTTACCCATCATTCCCGGAATGACGGCATCGGTCGATATCATCACAGGAAAACGAACCGTTTTGGAATATCTGCTTAAACCAATTTTAAGTGCCAAAACCAACGCTTTGAAGGAGTAAATAACACCAAGGCACTCATAATGGGCAAAAGAGGATGATAAGTAATTAAATAAAAAGCACTTATTTCTCACGAATGCTTCCATTAGAAGAGTACACTTGTGATGTGAGTCGATTATGCGATCCAATTTGAAGCGTAAAGTTACATTATTAATCAGTTTAAGTTGTTTTTCGTTCCAACTTGGCGCATTGAACACCGAAGAACAACAATGGGTTGAGGCAGTCACCACTGTGTATGGCGAACGCGCCGGATTGCGCATAAACACATGGCGAGAAAACCTCGACCTTTTTAAAACATTAGAGACTCATGAACAGCTCGCTGGCGTTAACGATTTTTTTAACCAACTGTATTTCGTTGACGACATTAAGATGTGGGGCAAGACAGATTATTGGGCGACGCCACTCGAGTTTTTAGGAAGTAATGGCGGAGATTGTGAAGATTTCACCATCGCTAAGTACTTCTCGTTGCTCGAGCTAGGAATACCAGATTCAAAAATGCGCTTAATTTACGTTAAAGCCATCCAATTGAATCAATTTCATATGGTACTCGCCTACTACCCTACCTTAAGTTCCGAGCCGTTCATTCTCGACAATATCAATCCTGATATTGTCCGAGCCTCTAAGCGTAGCGATTTGCTACCGATATACAGTTTTAATGGTACCAACCTGTGGTTGATGAAGTCTTCTGCTGGCACTGGAGAGCTAGCAGGGAAAGCATCAAGGTTGAGCCTTTGGAATGACTTACGCTCGCGCGAACGTAAGTTACAGTTAAATAAACCTAAAATTAACTATAACGAGTGAGAAACATGACCCTATATAAGAAACTTGTAGTGGGAATGGTGACGGTCTTTATACTCTTGTTGACATCAGTATTCGTAATCCAATTCAATACGACTCGAGACAGCTTAGAGCAACAGCAACGTTCAGAGGTCAACAACACCATCAACACCGTAGGTCTGGCATTGGCTCCTTACCTAAAAGACAAAGACAAGGTAGCCGTCGAGTCGGTGATCAACGCGTTGTTTGACGGTAGCACCTACTCGGTCGTTCGTCTCACCGCATTGGATTCAGATTACCAGATTGTGCGTACTTACCCTGTAAAACCAACCGCGGTGCCAGAGTGGTTTATCAACATGAACCTTTTCAAAGCAATTCACGATAAACGCGTGGTGACCAGTGGTTGGATGCAACTGGCAGAAGTGGAAATCATCAGCCACCCTGGTGCCGCGTATGAACAGCTTTGGCAAGGCTTTGTTGGCTTGTTATCAGCATTCGCTATTATCTTCCTAGCGGGTTTAGCGGCCATTTCTTACATTTTGCGTCGTTCACTAAAACCATTGACCGCGATCGTAAATAAGATGCATCAAATTACTAATAATCAGTTTGGTGAGCCATTAACTCGTCCTAAAACCAAAGATCTCATCGCCGTTGTGGATGGCATCAACATGATGTCTGCTCAGATTGAATTGTCATTTAGAGAACAAGCGAAAGAAGCACAACGTCTTCGAGCTCAGGCTTATCTCGATCCTATTTCCAAACTGGGTAATCGCTCGTTCTACATTAACCAGATTGATCAATGGTTGGCAGAAAAAACACAAGGGGGGATCGCGCTTCTCCACGCTGAGTACATCGGTGATATTTACGAGACGAAAGATTACCAACGTGCTGATGCCCACGTAAAAGAGTTATCTCTACGCCTTAAAAACACCATCGATGTACCAGGGGCAACCATCGCTCGCCTATCTATTGATGAATTCGGCTTACTTTTTCCGCACATGGATGAAAGCGAATTGCGCATTATCGCCGACAGTATTATGAACTGTGTTAATGGTTTAAATACCGATCCTACTGGTCTGACAAACCCCAAAGCCGCCTTGGGTGTTGCGCACAGCAAAGACCACATAACACGTTCAGAAGTCCTATCAATGGTGGATAACGCATTGTCTAAAGCCAAAGCTCAGCCAGATAAGGCTTACGGCTTTATTGGCAGTGAAACGCCGTCTAACTTGATGGGTAAACAGCAGTGGAAAGCACTGGTTGAAGAAGCCATTCACAGTGGCTGGGTTAAATTTCGTTTCCAAGCAGCAAAGAATACTTGGGGCAAAGTATTCCATAACGAAGTCTTCTCTAGCATAGAGAAAGAGGGAGAACCATTTCACGCTAACCAATACCTGTTTGCACTAGAACAGTTAGACGCGACCAACATCTTCGACCAATACGTTATTGAATCGATGATTAGGATGCTAGAAAGCGGAGAACTTACTGACCCAGTGGCCATCAATATTGCGCAAAGCAGTTTATCTCAACCTTCGTTCATTCGTTGGACCACCAACATATTGGAAAAACACCCCAAAGCCGCGTCTAAATTACACTTTGAAATTCCAGAAGAGTGTTTCATCGAACAACCTCACCATGCGGCGCTATTGTGTAATGCCATTCGTCAATCAGGAGCAGAGTTCGGTGTTGATAACTACGGTCGTCACTTCCAGTCTTTGGAATATATCCAAGAGTTCCGCCCAAACTATGTGAAGCTCGATTATCTATTCACTCACAATTTGCACGACGAAAAACAGAAGTTCACGCTAACGTCGATCTCGCGTACTGCCCACAATCTAGGTATTACGACGATTGCTTCGCGTATTGAAACTCAAATCCAGTTGGACTTCCTCACCGAACATTTCGTAGAGGTATTCCAAGGATTCATCGTCGACAAGGAATAAAAAGGTTTATCAACGATGAAAGACCCTTTGCTGAATTCGCTTATCTATGTAAGCCGTTACCATGGGTTAGCCAACTCGCCAGAAGCCCTAGTTAACGGGCTTCCACTGTCTGATGGCAAGCTAACTCCGTTTCTGCTTCCTCGAGCAGCAGAGAGGGCTGGATTAGTTGCTAAAGAAAATCGTTCAGAGCTGGGGAGAATCTCCAGCCTTATTCTGCCGGCAATCTTAGTGCTTAAAGGGGGCGACTCATGCGTTTTGAATAGTATCAATACAGAAACGCGAGAAGCCGAAGTCACGACCTTAGAAAGTGGAATGGTCCCCGTTTCCATTCCCTTACAAGACCTACTCGAGCAATACAGCGGACGCTACTTTTTAGTGAAAAAGTTATTCCGTTTCGATGAGCGCTCTCCTGAAGTACTCAAAACCAAACAAGGTCACTGGTTCTGGTCAACCTTCTGGCAGTCAAAACGCATCTACCGTGATGTTCTGATTGCCTCACTTCTCATCAACCTCTTTGCCGTAGCCGCGCCATTATTCACTCGCTTGGTGTACGACAAAGTCGTACCAAATCTCGCATTTGAAACCTTGTGGGTATTAGCAAGCGGCATCTTTGTGGTCTTCCTGTTTGATTTCATACTCAAGTCATTACGAAACTACTTTATCGATGTCGCTGGTAAGAAATCCGATATTCTGATCTCCTCTAAATTGTTCAGTAAAGTGATGGGGATAAGAATGGAGTCTAAGCCGCCTTCGGTCGGCGCATTTGCACGTCACTTGCAAGAGTTTGAGTCCATTAGAGAGTTTTTCACCTCAGCGACCGTCAGCGCGCTCATCGACCTACCTTTTGCTATTTTGTTTCTAATTATCATTTGGTTAATGGCAGGCGAACTGGTGTATATCCCAATGGTAGGAGTCGTGATTTTGATCATTCACTCACTGCTGATTCAAGGACCTCTTCGCCGCTCTATCGAAGAGGGTTCTCGTCTTGCCTCGCAAAAATACGCTAACTTGATAGAAAGCCTAGCCGGATTAGAAACCGTGAAAATGCTCAGCGCGCAAAGCCAATTCCAATACCGTTGGGAAGAGGCGGTCGCACACATGGCAAATTGGAACATTAAAAGTCGCCGCATTACCGACAGTATTCAAAACTCCGCTGGCTTTGTACAACAAAGCAGTAATGTCGGGATGATCATTCTGGGTGTCTACCTGATTGCTGAAGGTGAGCTCACAATGGGCGGCTTGATCGCGGCAACCATGCTGAGCGGTCGTGCGATTGGCCCGTTAGTTCAGCTCTCTTTGCTCTCAACTCGCTATAATCAAGCGAAATCTTCCATGACAATTATTAATCAAGTGATGGAGATGCCAGACGAGCAAGAAGAAGGAAAACGCTACATTCACCGCCCAATCATACAAGGTAAGATTGAAATTGACCGCGTAAGCTTTCATTACCCTGATTCCCCAGTGGCATCTATTCGGGAGATTTCTTTAACGATAAATCCAGGGGAGAAAGTCGCCATTATAGGCCGAATTGGCTCGGGTAAAACGACATTAGAACGCTTGGTTATGGGCTTATACAAGCCAACAGAAGGCCATGTTCGTATTGACGATACCGACATCGCGCAGCTTCATCATGTCGATATCCGACGCAACATTGGTTGTGTCGCGCAAGATGCGAATCTATTCTTTGGCTCTATTCGCGACAATATTACTTTAGGCCGCCCGCTGACCGATGACCGTGATGTATTGGATGCCGCAAACCGTGCTGGGGTGACTGCGTTTACCCAGTCCGATCCGGCGGGTTTGGAGCGTCAAGTTGGCGAAGGCGGTGCGATGCTTTCTGGCGGTCAACGTCAAGCGGTAACCATTGCTCGTGCGTTGTTGGGCCGTCCTCCGGTGTTACTTATGGATGAACCAACCAGCGCAATGGATAACCGCTCTGAGATGCACATCAAGCACCAATTAGCACAACTAAAACCGAGTGAGACACTGATCTTGATTACGCACAAAACGTCGATGCTCGATATCGTCGAGCGTGTGATCGTTATGGAAAAAGGCAGCATTATCGCTGACGGACCGAAAGCACAGGTATTAAGTGATTTGAAACATGGCAAAGTGCATGCTGTGAATAGCTGATATAACTTAAAACGTAAGAGAATGTTGTAAGTAAAGAAAGCTCTGCTCAATGAGCCGCTATGACAACGAGAGCCCCCACTCCATATCAAGCGTCAAGCCTGATTAACAGGAAATCAGTATGTTTCATGTGTTGATTAAACACGCTAATGGTAACTTGATCACTTATCCAAACAACCAGATATTGCAAAAAGCGGTATTAAAGTTGGCTAAAACCAAACACGAGTCAAAGCAAACGAAATCTCGGATTTACACCCGTATAAACAAATGAATCATCAAAAAAGCCGATGTACAAACATCGGCTTTTATGTAGTTAAAACGACTTCTTTATTTCTTGATATAGAGGTCTTTTGAGTAAACACGCCCTTCGACATTGTTCTTCGCGAAACCACCAACCGTTGGACGAATCAAGCGCGCTTGCATGTAATAGTAGATCGGTGCGATTGGCATATCTGTCGCGAGCAATTGTTCTGCTTGATCATAATAATCGTGGCGGATGCTTTCATCGGTTGCCGTTAGCGCATTTTCCATGACTTGGTCGTACGCTGCACTAGTGTAACGAGCAAAGTTACCAGAAGAACCAGAACGCAATAAACTCAAAAAGGTTGAGGCTTCGTTGTAATCACCGCACCAAGAAGCACGCATCACATCAAAATTGCCTTGTTTACGCGCGACTAAATAAGATTTCCACTCCTGATTCTCTAATTCAACCTTCGCCCCTAAATTTTGATTCAGCATTGAAGCAATGGCGACAGCGATCGATTTATTCGCTTCACTGGTATTGTAAAGCAGTTTGAACCTCAATGGATTTTCTTCACCATATCCCGCTTCTTTTAGTAATCGACGTGCCTTCTCATCACGTTGTTTTTGTGTCCAGTGACTGTATTCCGGTTGTGTGGCATCAAATCCAGCCGTGTATTGATGAGCAAAAGTGTAAGCTGGAAGGTGCCCCACTTGTGTTACACCATTCGTGATCACATCTCGCATGATGGAGTAGGACACGGCTTGACGCACACGCACGTCATCAAACGGAGGACGGGTGGTGTTAAATGCGTAGTAATAAGTACACAACAATGGCACCACGGTATAAGCTTGCTGATAATCTTGCTTGAGCTTTTTTGCCATGTAGGTTGGAATATCTGACGTAATATCCACTTCCCCGACTGCGTAGCGATTAATCGATGCATTTTGGTTTTCAAACGGAATGTAAGTGACTTTGTTTAAGTGAGTATTCGTACTATCCCAATAGTTGGGGTTCTTCACCAGCTCAATGCGCTCATTCACGACCCATTGATCCAGCTTAAAGGCACCGTTACCAACAAATTGTTTGGGATCGCTCCACGGTTTATCACTCTTTTTTAGCGTGGCTCTGTGCACTGGCATCATGGAAGTGTGTCCCGTCATGGCGACAAAGTAAGGAACCTTACTATCTAACTCGAAACGCAGAGTATGTTTGTCGACAGCCGTAATGCCGAGCGCTTCTAATGACTTTTTCCCCTCTGCCACATCTGCGATATTTTTGATCTTGGTTAGTTTGAGATACCACACATTGGGCGAAGCGGTTTGAGGAGCCACCGCGCGTCTTAACGAATAAACAAAGTCTTCTGCCGTGACGGGATCGCCATTCGACCATTTGGCATCTTTGCGTAAGTGGAAAATAAATGTCTGGTTATCTTTGGTGTCCCAAGATTCAGCAACACCAGGAATGAGATTGCCCTCACGATCTTGAATGACCAATCCTTCAAACAAGTCACGAATCACGTGCATTTCCGGTAGACCTTCCGCTTTTGCAGGATCCAACGTTGCAGCTTCCGCATCGTTAGCGCGCACCAAATGCTGTTCAGCAGCAAGTTGAACACCCTCTGGCAAAGAACCAGCAAAAACTGGAGTAGAGATAAATAGTGAGGAAATCAGTAGCGCCGTAAAATGTGTTTTTAAAACCATATTGTTTTCTTTCTCCTAACTCGTGTTGTGAAGCAAGCACCACAATTAACATGACAACCGTTGACGAGCGTAAACAGTTCGGTTTATGTAGTGATCAATACTACTTCATCAATCAGGAGATTACGGTGAGTCTAATTCCAAGAACGGAAAGAGCAGCCTTTTTAATTCAGCCAACATTATATGGGCAGTCGGTATTGGGTGCACCTTTACTTTACTTCCCTGCGCAAGTGGACAGTGACTCGCGAGGGCTAATTATCGCGGGCACTCACGGTGATGAAACATCTTCTATTGCAGGTTTGTCATGCGCACTGAGAAGTGTGCCTGCTGACAGTTTGAGACACGATGTGATCCTGTCTATAAACCCAGATGGAAATCAACTCGGTACTCGTGCTAATGCCAATCAAGTCGACCTTAACCGCGCCTTCCCAACCCAAAACTGGACGAAAGATAATACGGTATATCGCTGGAGCTCTCACACGCCAGTGCGAGATGTTAAAGTAAAAACAGGCAGTAAAGAGAAATTAGAGCCCGAAGTCGAAGCACTGATCAGATTAATTGAAGCGCGTAGGCCGAAATTTGTGGTCTCCTTCCACGAACCACTCGCCTTTGTCGATGACCCAGAATATTCGAATATTGCACAGTGGCTCAGTGAACAATTCAATTTACCAATAGTGACTGAAGTCGACTACGAGACTCCAGGCTCGTTTGGCACTTGGTGTAGTGAGCGCCTCTTACCTTGTATCACGGTTGAACTGCCCGCTATTTCGGTCGACCTCACTATCGAAAAGCATCTCTCCGCATTTATCGCTCTACTACAGTTCAATCTTAATCAAAAATAGAGAGTTAGAGCTATCGATAATGCCTCCTAGGTGGAGGGGAGATGTTATTACCTGAATTGATTTAATGCTTGGTATTTTTTATTCTGAAGATGAATTGGATGGTTAACTCTCCCAAACCAATATCGATGACGTAGTGACACTAACTGTGGTTTACAGTGTAAATAACAAGTTGACGCGACGAGCTTCAACACAAATTTGGTTAGCTGCATCTTTGCGTGCTTACGGCTCGCACCGTTTCTAATTTCTTTTGCTCACTTTTTGGTAAATGCTAACGCTTTGGATAAACAAGATATAACGAAAAATCACATCCACCGACGTGTAGAGTAAACATTCGATATGCTCTTTTTTTTGTCTTTGCTCGAGCTTTATCAAATTAAGATCAGCTAAATATGCTCGGCGCGCGAGCAGTTTACAGTGTAAAGCAGTACTGATTGAACCATTCATTTCCATACCGCCATTTGAGTGGGAAGAGTTGAAAGCCTCGACACTCAGCATACGACCCTTGAACATCATCTTTCTGTGTTTTTACATGTGGTCAAAAGATTAAATAATCCAAGGCCATGTAGCGCCCAATGCCATCGTTGGCGAATACCGTGGCTATTTGGCTTTATTCATCAAACAAGCGATGACAGTCATATTGGGTATCAATGTAAAACTATTAAAAGCTATAACTGAGATAACTTCCTAAATTGTCGAAAGTAAAAGCCCACGTTTTTAACCGCATAACTAAAAACGTGGGCTAAGTTAGATAGTTAAACGGCTGCGAGGCAATCTTTTTCCAAATTCGCAGAAACTTTAATTTCGTATTGATTAAAACAAAATATACTTCCGCCATGTGTGCGTTTGGTCGTCACCTTTTCATCTCCAAACTGCACCGTCACACGTGTAAAGACACGCTCCTTAGCTTCCACGACATTATCCTCTAACGCAACGTCAAACTCATTCTCGCTTTGTTCAAGCTTGTGCTGTACTTCTTCAAGACGACTATTATTTTTTGCTTTAAGTGCTTCAATCTGCGCTTGCTCTTCATTCGTTCGCTCTATTTTCGGGCGTTTTTTAAATTCGAGCTCTTGCCGGATCACATTCATCGTCCCCTCTTGCGCTAGCTTGTAATCTTCTTTCAATTTAGCAATGCGTTCTTTATATACAGAAAAATGTGCAAACGCTTCAATTTTCGTGGCCGTATCTCCTTCGACACCAAGTTGAGAACAAAGCACCTTACCCGCAACTTTGGCATCTCCGCCACTGAGCGTGCCATTTTTACCGGTTGCATCGAGCACAACAAGATTACGTCCACATTGAATATCGTTGTTCATGCTATGTACCGCAAGTTCGATATCTTCTCCTGACGTCAACTCACAATACTGAGCGTAGCTAGCGCGAATTGAGGCTTTCGTTTTGACGTGACAACTCTTTGGTTGTCCATCACTCACGTTATGACCAATAATGCCTTTACCAACTTGGATATCCCCTCTCGCCTCGACATCCGCAGACTCGATAAAACCGCCAACAGTGATTGACCCCGTAGCTTTGACGACCATACCAGATTCGACGTTACCGCCGATGATGACATTACCTTTGAACTTTACGTGCCCAGTGTTGATCCCAACACTATTGAGGCAGAGCGCATTATCCACTTCAATAGTTTTGTCTTTAATTAGTGGCGTGCCTGACACAGAAGCCACTAATAAATTAGGATCATGTTTACTAATTTCTGTGCCTTTCGCTGATTTCATCGGGCTATCTTTTCCCGCGAGCGGAGGAACAACACGTCCTTGAACGGTAAACCCAGGAGTGCCTTTCGTGGCAGGCGTGCGTCGCATCACTTCATCGCCAACTTCCACAGCAATCGTTTCACCGAGGTTGCGTAAATCAATTTTATCGCTAGAGGATTGGCCCTCTTTAGGTTTGAGAATGCGTTTGGTGATGTCTTTAACAAGCGGAGTGAAGATGGCGTCTTTCCCTTTGACGGGTTGCTTACCAACCGCTACAGGTTGAGAAAAAGTTTCACCGGGTTTCAGTTGAGCACTCACTACCATGACTTTTTTCAGCGCCAGCTTGTTAATGCCTTTGGATACTCGAGCTTGAGCAAGTGCTTGGACAATTTCAGGGCCGAGGAGTCCCCTTCCGCCATACGCTCCAATCACGGTCATACTCGCAAGCATGTCATTGTTAGACAGCTCTACATTAACTTGGGCATTGCATTTTTGCGCGATGACAATACCGTCGTATGCTTCTGCTTTTCGCTCTTTTGCGCAGTTAATAAATCGGACGACCTCAGCGTCATCAACCCACATTTTGTTAGCATCTATCTCAGCGAGTTGCTCTCTTAATTCCTCATGCTTGAGTTTTGCTTCAATTTCTCGCGGAAGGCGAGCAACAACCTTGCTTTCGTCTTCAGACAACGCTAGACACAGCTTCCACATACTCATACCAATCTACTTCCCTATTCCCTCCTCAGTTTACCCAAAACCATTTCATGAACAAACCTCGCATTGCTTATTATAAGGCTCACGTCACTAAAGGCCGTGACTAAAGTAGCTACGTTGTAAGCAGGATGTATTGATGCGCGACTCATCGCCCAAACTGGTCTTAAACGGTGAGATAGACCAATTTATTGGCTAGAGTAGCGATGTTATTCAGCTAGAATCCACCGAACCTCAAAGACAAGGTTTACAGTTTTAAGTGATGAACAGTTTGCTTTAAAGCTCAAATTAACTTGAACGAAAGGATAGAAACAAAAAGAGGGTTAAATTTACAGTGTAAAGTTAACCCTCTTCTCTTGCTTAATTTACAATGTAAATTACTCTAAATATTTTTTCACTTCCTCTCTTAATTGTTGCTCGACTTGCTTTCTTCCAGACAAACCAAATTGGTTTCCGCACTCGGCCCAATCTCGATTTAGAAAGAGTTTACTGATCATCAAATCGGACACAGAACCTAAACCACGTTGAAGTAATCGCTGTTGAAGCCACAACGAAACCGATTCAAAACTACTTCCTCCATGTGCATAACTCTCAATCAAAGCTTGTTTGGCAGGATGAAGTGCCTTCGACAAGGCTGAGTGTTGCAACAAAATACGAAAGAGGGAAGGTTCTAATTTTGGATACACATAAGCGACGTGACTAAACAACATTTCTTTAAATAACGTTTGCGACTCTGCTATCCATGCTTGAGCTTTTGATCCGCATTGACGAACCATTAATAATGAATAACTACCGCTGGCTGCATCGCGCATGGTTCCTAAGCGAATGGATTGGAACCCTGACTTCTGCCAAAAATGAATCAACTCTTCGGTTGCACCAAAGCTGGTCGATAGATAAGAAATGTGTGGCGCGACAAACAACTCAAGTTGTTGCAGCATTTTTTGACCGATACCTTGACCTTGTAATTCAGGATGAACCGCAATTCGCATCACACGTAAAGTCGACAACTCACCAACGTTAGCAAAGCCAAGCTGATTGACAATGGTAATAGGGGTTAAATGTCCTTTCGGACGACGTGTACCTAGCTGCACATCTTTAATCAACTCGGCGTCAAGCCCTCCCTCTTCTACCGTCAATAGCACTCCAACGATATCGTTTTTATGCGTTGCAATATAAACCTCACTGCGGTCATCTTGTAGAAGATGAATTAAATCATTAGGAGATGTTTGATAATGAGCGTTGACCAACAGCGCGAAGCACTCACGCAAAAGATTAGGTTTAAGAAGCAATGCTTGTTTATCGACTTTGCTTAAACAAACGGACTCAATACCTTCAATACTTTTGTAGGTTAACTCCGCATCCAATAAAAAGGCATCATATAGCCAAGATTCGAGCTTATCGGATTCACTCCAACGAATAGGCTGCTTCATGTGACACGTTTTGATGCCCGGCCGTTGTCGCTGTAACCATTCGATAAATTTGACCGTGAAGCCGCGCCCGCAACCTTCATAACCATGCACCGTACTTGAAAACACCAGACGATGATAACGCTCAGTCATACTTTTCAACATTGGAACCGGAATGGCAGCAGCTTCATCGACGAGCAATAAATCACATTCAGGTAAGCTTGATAACAATTCATCCGGCGCGATAAATTGAATATAACCCTGACCGATTTCCAATCTGTCTTTCTTAATACGCTGAGCATTGTGTACCAAACGCAGAGCATGTTGATAAACCGGCTCAACGGCTTTCATTGAAGGGGCCGTAAGTAAAATTCTAAGCGGCTTTTGTTGTAACAAATGCGCACAAGCGATGCCAAGCGCACTGGTTTTTCCTCGGCCACGGTCGGCAGTTAATACTAATGGACGTTTTCGATGTCCGGTGACGACTTTCTCAATCAAACAGACCACATGTTGTTGTTCTGAGTATGGGCTCTGTTTTTCTAAAGTAGTGCTTTCTGGTAACGCGGGTAGGTGTTTATGTTGTTCAAGCACGGTGAGTTTTTGCCACTGCATCTGTATCCATTGTTGGGCATAGTTAATGGATTGATGCTGATCAACAACAACGATAAGAATACCGCCACCAACTAACGCCCCAAGTGCCGCCGTGAAACTATTCGCATCAAAGTGTTGGCGAGCATCAAACAATAAAACATCACACTCTCTGCCCAACAACATATGTCCCTGCTTGGCCGATACACAGTCAGTGCTCTCCAATGACCAGTCACCGACACAAAACCAGCGTTGGTGATGTTGCGTTTTGTGAAACACAGAGACCAGGTCATCCTGCCATTTAGACTCACCTTGAAGTACGACACCGAAGCGTTGCCAAGACTGGTGGGCTTTCTGCTGAATTAATGAAAGGAAGTCAGATTGTGCGTACATTATGTTTACCTAACGTTGGACTCACACAATGGTATCACATCTTCATTTTTTCGCTGTGGTTCAACCAAACCTACAGGCATAAAAAAACCGCCCGAAGGCGGTTCAAAAGTGTTCGACGCGTTACTGCATTTTACTTTGAACAAAAGCGAGGATTTCTTCCATCAAACTGTCATCAACTTTTTTCAAATTCAAAGCAAGGTTACTGCCTTTACGACTGTAACTTGCTCGACCTTTTACAAGGTCAACTTTTTCAGCTTTCTTGTCAGGTTTTGCTGGTGCTAGTTCTGCAATCCAATGTTCGATGTGTTCGGTCACTTCTTTGGTCAAACGAGCGACGCCCTGAGCCGTACTACGCTGCCATAAAAAGCCCTCACTAGAGCGGCATTTATTAATTAGCTCTTGCTGCTGTTGTGGCGTTAACATCGAGAATTGTTTATGTAACTTAACAATCGTCGGACGTCCGAGGTCGCTAACGTTAGGGTAAGCTTGCAATAACTCTAACGGTAATGCTGCGGCCTTCAAAGCGCCACTAACCAACGCTTCACTGCATTGAAAAATGTTCGCGAGTGCTTTTTGATCTTCCGCTTCGCCACTGTCTAGTTTTGCCTGCATCTCTTTACCTTTCTCATACAAAGAGAGAGGTTTGTGCGCGTTCGCTACGTCCGATAGAAACCGAGCATGGTCTGTATTGATCTCGTCACCAACGTAAACCAAGAAATCTTGCTCAGCAAGAATACAAGACATACGACGACGGCTACCATCTAAGACTTCAATCTGGCCGTCTTTCGTTCGCCGGCCTACCGCTGGGTATTGTTGACCACGTTCTTTTAATGTAACCAATACATCGGACAAGGCATGTTCATTTAAGAACGATTGCTCACGAGCATTATCCACAAATACGGTTGTATCTGACGCGACTCTATCTGCCGGAATACGAACTAGCTCAAATTGAACGATGTTTTCACCAGCGACGGCCAACTCAATAGTTTGAGCTTTGTCTTTTGCCGCCGTTTGCGCCTCCTGAGGAGTGACAACACGGCGTTTATTGGTTTTACCAAATAATTTCGCGTTTAGTTCAGACGTTTTCAAAGCCATTTACTCATTACCCCTGATTCAATGACGACCAATTAGAGTGCAATACACGCTCTAACTCCAGTGCACTTTTATGCACAGCATCCTGTGCGGTTGCGAGTGTTTTCTTACCACCTTCAAAGTCGCTGATGGTCAGGTCAAACACGGTACTATAAGTATCCGCACACGTCTCAAACGCACGACTACGCGGAATGGTAGCCATCATAACTTGGTCACCGAGAAGATAGTTCATTTCAGTTAAAACAGAGACTTGTTTCTTATTGTCATCCTCAAACATGGTTGGCATTAAGCGAACAAACTCAAGACCATTCCAATCTTTCGGGAACATTTCATATACCGTCGGTAAATGCTGGAAGAAGTTTACTGTTGAAGCCCAGTCAAGACGCTTGGCCGCACAAGGGATCAGCAGGGCATTAGAGGCATACATGGCATTCCATACCAACGGATCAACGTGTGGACCGGTATCAATCATGATGATGTCAAAATCGTCAGAGATTTTCTCAATCAATTGTTCTTTAAGAAGACGTACAATATCTAGTGAAGGATCTTCCGAGAGTGTTTGCCACGCTTCAGCATTGAACATTGCATCTTCTGGAAACGCCGAAATCGACTTTAGGTTTGGGTATTGAGTTGGCAGCATTACATTCTTACGCAAGAATTCGCTATCAATTTCTACCCCATCCGGCACGTTACCTAACATAATATCGACGGCGGAATAGATATTATTGTGTTCAGCCATGCTGATTTGTGGATTGAGGAATAGACGCAAAGAGCCTTGTGGATCCAAGTCAATCAAACAAATACGGTAGCGTTTATCCAAATTCAGCGCTAAACATGCCGCTAAATGAACGGCTGTCATTGACTTACCTGTGCCACCCTTTTGGTTTTGCACGTTAATAACCCAGGGGTTATTAGCAACATTCTTTTTACGCTCATGGAATTTAGGCACTTCTGCCGCGTCCATTAACATATGCGCTTCTTCTAACGTAATAGAATAATGGTTAGCGTTATTCTTAGTGAATTGATGACCAGCCGATTCCATTTTACCGATAGCATCATCTAACTTGCGGCGAGTTAACCCTGATCGCGTTTCCATCATCGCTTTAGACATTGGAGGGAAGTAGTTGTCACTTCGCTCCTCTAAAACAATCTCAATACGATCCGCTTGAACTTGTTGCGTGAGCTCAGCTAACTCAAGAAGATTATCAATCGTTTTTTCTCTTTTCATGCCAAATTCCGTTGGAAGATTTATGCTTGCAATTGTACAGCAGTAAACAACAAAAACAACAAAAAGGTGCACGTTCATTTTGAACACCCATCACATAAAAAAACACCTAAATCGACGATTTTATGATTTATAGTAAAAAACATCCTCAATTTTAATCAAATAATCTCAGTATATAAGACAACTTACTCCGTAAGATTTTAACAGTTACAGCGTCACGCATTTACAATGTAAATCAATTTTTTACGGAACGATTATATTGATAAGCTAAACTACGGATTATGTTAGATCAACCTAATCTAAATGCGGATAACTTTAATTACTTGCATATTGAAATGGTCGACAGCTCTTGATCATGCATCCGAGCTAAAAGGAACCGTTTATGTTTAAATTTAACAGGAAGAATGATCAAGGGCATTGCTTGATCATCTTTCCGAGTATGATTGAAGCTACGAAAGCATGATCATGGAAAAACGAGGGGAAGTGCAACGAGAAAACATGAGTTAGATAAGATCCACGAAGCGGAAAGATGATCAAGACCGAAAATCTCTCGGAAGCATGAGTTTGTATCGCTATTTTACGGTAGGATGCAGATAGAACGGGGGATTAAGAAGAAGCACGACTATAAAGTGTGTGGAACAATACAATAACCATAATCAACTCTAATAACTGTTATTATCATGATCATGCTTCCTAAACTAAGCAGATTCAATGCATTGAAGGAGATATGTATAACAATTGAGGACATTTCAATCAGAAGGATAATTTCTCATCACTTCCGCACTCGAACCGATGAGATTGTTTACTCTTGATCATGGTTCCAAGCAAAAAAGCATCTTTTTATATACATAGGAAAGAGTCGATAAACTCAAGCAGGACTGATATTTGTGGATAACCTGTAAAGAGTTCATGATCATCGTTTCATTTCTTATTTGATCATGGTTTCAGAAACGTAATGATCATGCTTGCAGAGATATTTGATCATCGTTTCCTATCTATGTTGATCATGGTTTCAGTAAAAAGATGATCATAGTTCCGAAAGGGCTCCATGAAATATCAATACTTAACAATGACTTACAGCAACAAAAACAACCAGATCATTAGATCATATAATCATTTAAGATCATATTAATCAAAAAGATCAGTTATTTAAAAAAACAATAATTTTTCTTTCTTTATGATCTGTTTTTCTTTATTCTTCGGAAACATAGCATAACTACGGCTAGTGTGAACTGGATCTAAAATGACGGCTGATGAAAAAATTCTGATTAAAGCACCAAGAAGCCATAAGGATGGCCACCTTTTTGAGGTACATGAATCTTCTGCAGATTGGGTAGAGCAGTACCAGTATTTCAAAGGAGTGACCAAAAGCATTCTAGAGCTGCTGAATTTGATCTCGTTACGAGGCTTCAGCAGCAAAGATGGATTGGTGTCAACCACGGAGATTGTGGCGGCAACCGATGGTCAATTAACGCGAGCTGCCCTTCAGCAACGATTACGTGCAGCCGTCAATATCGGCTTGTTCACCCAAACACCAGTGCGCTTTGAAGAAGGGCTGGCGGGCAAAAGTATGCTACATAAGTTTGTAAATCCTAATCAGCTTATTTCAGTTTTGGGAGCAACCAGTCTTGTTACCGACAAAGTTCGTCAAAACGAGAAACAAAAACGTTCAAAAGCGTTAGCACAAACCCAAGTGAACAAACGGTTGTTGAATGAACATGGTTTAAATACACCACCCACAATGAAAGATGAAGCTGAGCAATTTATTGTTTCTCCAACCAACTGGGCAGGGATCATTGACCAAGCACTTGCTCCGCCACGTACACGAAAGAGTTATCAAAAATCGATGGTGTCGATCTCCGGTACCAAAGCCGTCATCGAAACACGTTCATCGAAAAATATTATGACCGTAGATGATCTGATGACGTTGTTTGCTTTGTTCACACTGACGGTTCAGTATCATGATCACCACAAAGATCAATACCATCTTGACGCCGCGCATGTACCCAATAAAACGCCATTATATATCACCGATATTTTGTCGTTACGTGGCAAAAAAGACAGCGGCCCAGCTCGTGATTCCATTCGGGATAGTATTGATCGTATTGAGTTTACCGACTTTCAACTGCACGAATTAACCGGGCGCTGGTTAAGTGAAAACATGCCCGAAGGATTCAAAAGTGATCGATTCCGTTTTCTTGCGAGAACGATCACCGCCTCGGAAGAGGCACCAGTTGAGGGGAGCGATGGTGAAATTCGAATTAAACCCAATCTGTATATCCTTGTTTGGGAGCCGTCGTTCTACGAAGAGTTACTTACTCGCGATTATTTCTTCTTGTTCCCACCAGAAATCCTTAAACAACACACATTAGTGTTTCAGATGTACTCCTTTTTCCGTAGTCGGATGGTACGCCGTCACACCGATAGTATGTTATTGAGTGAACTCAACCAAAAGTTAGCGCGTAACATCGAGTGGCGTCGGTTCTCAATGGATTTGATCCGTGAACTCAAACGTTTATCCGATGGCAAAGGAACGGACGATTTTTTTGTGGTCAATTTGTGGGGTTATCACTTAACGATCGAAACAATGATCGAGAATGACAAGGTGATGGATTATCAGATCGATATAAAATGTGATGTGGAAGAAGTACTACGTTACTCACGCGCCCGAACGACGAACGCAGGAAAGCGTAATATGGCGCCTACGCTGCCAAACCCATTACGTAATGAGATGGTTACCCGACAACAATTAGAAGAGCTCTCAGGCATCATTGACGGCGAATTTGAGCCTATTCAACGTAAAGCTCCGTCCCCAAGAGGAAATTTAGGCCGTCGAGTGAAGCAAAGAAAACACTTAGTGGAAATCAATGCTGATGAGATCACCATTACTCTATCTAAATATACCTCCCCAGAGGCTTTAGAACGCAGTATAACGGCTTTATCAGCAATGACAGGGCATACGTATGCCTCAATCAAAGAAGAGTGCTCAGAGTACATTGAGAAGCTAGATTGGTTGAGAGTAGAAGATCACCCTGTGCCATACGAAACATTGAGCAAAACGGTTGAGCTATTCAATACGCACAATGACATTAAGCACCTGACGATTGAACGCTTGATTGCGGGTTTAGCGGTTCGCCGAAAAGTTTGTCGACAGATTTTTGATGGGCATATGAATGAGATGGTTTTTCGTGCACTTGATGAAATGGCAATTTAAAGATGGATTGTAAGTATGCTTAAAATTTTTCAAGCAATAAACCTGATCAATGGATTTGAAATGAGACCATGTTTTTGATGATGAAAAACAAACCTAACGCTAACAACGTGCTGACATTGATGGTCGGGGCGAGAGCTAATATTTATCCCGAATAGACAACCTTTTGTCCTTTCTTATGATTAATAGATTGGCTCATATTGTTACATTCATTCTGAATAGATTTCGCGAGTTTCTCCTCAGGAAACTCGCATTTTTTTATCTAAATTTCACTATCACGATGATCATCTTGCCGAGTTAATGACATAACCCTTGATCATGCTTCCTTGTTTCATTCCAGTTTAATGCCCGCATTAAAGCGACGTGTGCTTCGATCAAGCTATTTGCTTGCTGTTGCCATACCTTCTGATCGCTCTGTTGATTACAAAATTCCAATCCTAAAACGGTGAGGTGTTGTAATCGTTTCAAGCACCAGTCTTTAATGACGATATCGGTGGTGACCTGACATGCGGTTTGCTCTAACTTAGCGCTCGTGTAAAGAAGGCTTTGATAGGCTTTTTGCTTATTTTGGTATCTTGTGTGTTGAAACACTCGCAAGCAGCCATCCAACCAACATGCAATTGCTTTACTTTGCGGCTCTGTCAGTTCCGGACCAAATACACTATCTGGCACCTGATACAAGATCGCTTCCAGTTCGTCGATTTGATCATGGTTCTGATTTTCATACCACATCGAGATCAGATCTTGCCAGTGACTCAATTCCATAACGCTGCCTCAGTCGGTTGCTTTACCAAGTCATTTGATCCAACGTGATCGAATTTGTCGAAGATAGTGTTGCTACGGGTTCGTATCGCATTGGTGCCTGTTGAATAGTTTGGCTCACTTTTAACGAAGTTACCAAAACAAGGTGTTAACGTCTGAGATCCATAATGCTATGCATATGAGTGGTGGATTTCGCCGTAAGCGAGTACTGCTGACCAAAACAATAGATAATCGTTATCATGATTAAATGTGACGGATGTCAGAAAGGTAGAATCGCGAATAAGGGCAGTATTTATTCGCAAACAGAAGGGAATAAAAGGGCACTAACGTTGTATTTGAAAGAGAGAAAAGCAGTAAAAATTGAGCTGGATCATCTGTGTTTTTGGCGGAGGAATTACTCGAATCTAATCGTAAACATTCCCTTTGGCAAAGCTTAAATGATGGATCTATTAAAGAGTTGATGAAAGGGCGGGAAGAGTCACATTTCCCTACAGTTTTTCTTACCACCTTCCCTTGGGTTTGCTATAGATTACGCATCGAAAACATGGTTTATTCGGAGGAAATATGTCCATTAATTCTATCGACCATGATGAGATGACCAACATTGCTCACAAATGGGAATTACCTGAAGAAGAAAGCGTTGTGAAGCCTGAGAAAACAGTAAAATCAGCACAAGCCAGAAGACGCATTGAAGCGCTACGTGAAATCCGTGAAAGCGGGTTGAGCATAGAAGAAGCAAGGGAGCTTGGCTTGATTCACTAATTTTTCATTTAGGTACACCAGTTCATAGGGTAGTCAACAGACTGCCCTTTTTATTTCCAACCACTCTATCTCTTCAAGCTACAGGTATGAATGAGTTTGTAGCGAAGCCAGTCAAGAAAGGTCGCTTACAGTAAATATTCAAGTAATAGTGCTTAGCAAAAAGATTGGTATCAGTTCTGGGGCCAAATCGTTAACTTGAAATTGATCAAGTTGAGTGCGTTTCTATTCTGCAATTGCGACTCGGTATGCTATAGTGCGCGGCTAGTATTTTAAGTACCTTGAGGCTGTGAATGTCGTTTAATCTATCCCTGTTGCCGCCTGATGAAAAAAACCAAATCGAACTGGATAAACAAGCGTCGTTTTTGGTTTGGAAACTCAGAGAGGCCAAATCTGGTCCAGAAGTTATCGCAGAGCAGTTATCCAAGATGCACGATGCTGATGAAAAAGCTTTTTTCCAGCAATCGGTCGAAAAGTACAAACGAGTAATGGGTGTCGCGTAATACGAATCGCGTCATTGGTATAATCCAGTGTGGCGAATGAGGTCATCTCCCCATTCCTTTGCTGAGCGAAAATTGAAAAGGTTTCGCTTTTTGCTAAAATTCCTCGCATTGAATTTGAATTAGAATTTAGAGAGACATCCCAATGGGAAGAAGTTTTGAAGTGCGCAAAGCCTCTATGGCGAAAACTGCAGGCGCGAAAATTAAGGTTTATTCCAAATACGGTAAAGAAATTTACATGTGCGCGAAAAACGGCGGTAGTGACCCAGACATGAACTTGTCTCTTCGCCACTTGATCGCGAAAGCGAAAAAAGATCAGGTACCAGCACACGTTATCGATAAAGCACTAGACAAAGCAAGCGGCGGTGGTGGTGAAGAGTATCAACCAGCACGCTATGAAGGCTTCGGCCCTGGTGGTGTCAGTGTTATCGTTGACTGCCTAACAGATAATGGCAACCGTACTTTCCAAGATGTACGCCAGTGTTTTGTTAAAGTCGGTGCTAAAATCGGTGTTGAAGGTTCTGTCTCTCACATGTTTGATCACCAGGCGGTATTCCAGTTCAAAGGTGATGATGATGAAATCATTTTAGAAACACTAATGATGGAAGATGTCGACGTTACTGACGTTGAGCTAGAAGATGGCGTGATCACAGTATTTGCTCCTCACACCGAGTTTTTCAAGACAAAAACGGCTTTGAATACGGCATTTCCAGATCTCACTCTTGATGTGGAAGAAATTACTTTCGTTCCTCAAACTCACACACCAGTAACGGGTGAAGATACCGAGAAATTCCAAAAGTTCTTAGATCTTCTAGATGACTGCGATGACGTTCAACAGGTATACCACAACGCAGAATTATAATTTCTCGCTGTTGACGTTATAAAAAGGCTTCCCAAGGGAAGCCTTTTTTGATCGCAGCAATTTGAGTGGTTGTTTACACTATCATGGTGGCATAGGCCGTTTAACTAATCGTGAACTCACGACCCTCAACGTCTGTCTGCGCCGCACTTTACGTCACAAGTGTCAACGCGCCATCTTGAGATCAACTTATTGAATCGTTCGACTGAATTTAAGGCTTGCAGTCCAACCGAGAACACCAATGAATGCATATCCCCCAACATTCAGCCAACCAGCGTCAGGAATGGCACTCAATGGATTTGGTGAGATAACGGCGTGTAAAGGGAGATAGAGTACAGCTTTGAAGAACTGGTCAATCCCGTAATATCCAAATAGTGCGATTGGCATCCAACGGAGCGCGTAAATGGCAATAAACAGAATCACTAATGGAGAACTTACTTTCTGTGACATCGCCATGGCAGTTAAAGCCAGCGGCAATAGTAGAAAACCTGTCACGACCATTCTTGCTAAGAACTCACTCCAATGCAGCAACACGTAACTTAAAGAAGTTTGGCGGTACAATAACGTCAGTTGGTGGTCGGTCGAGATATCCAACAACCACAACATAAGGTCCGCAGCCAATACCAAGGCAGAGCAGACGAGTGGGATCACCAACAGGCCAAATCCTAATTTGACCAAGTGGGTTTTAACATCACTGACAGGCATACTCCGCCAGAACATAATACTGCCTTCTCTGCGCTCCTTTCTCAGGGTTCTTGGGAAGTATTGAATGCCTAACAGCATAGACAACAGGCCAGCACTGCCCATAATCAATATACTGACGTTGTCGCTGAGGTCTTTGTGAATATCACCGACATCCCCACTAACGCTCATTTGGAACAACATATTATGCTGCAGGTCAGCATTACTCATTAAGCTGATAAACAGTATGAGCCCACATGCAAACACAAACAAAGGAATGCGTAAAACGAGAGGGTTTTCTAACCATTCTTTGCGCAACATCGCTACCACTGTACGCATTATACTGTCTCCTTCTGCAATGCTAAAAATAGGTCGGCTAGTTTCACGCCATGGATATCGCCGAGAGGCTCTGCTTGCTGAGCGTATTCGGAGGAGAGTAACCATTTTGTGGTGCCTAATCCTTTTTGAGAGGAGAGCGGCTGCATGGTTTCAATTTTCAAGCGATGCCTATCACTGGCATCAAGAATGAAATAGTCTTCATGAATGGTATCCATTGAGGTCTGCAACACCGAGCGACCATGCTTAAGAATCAGCACATCCGTCAGTAGGTGTTCAATCTCAGACACTTCATGACTGGCGATGATCAGCACACGCTCGCCATCGTGGAACCATTCCAATAAGTGACGATAAAAAGTATCGCGATAGACCAAATCCAATCCGAGGGTGGGTTCATCCAAGATCAGGATTTGCGTGTTGGTCGCGATAACAATGGCGAGATGCAATTGAACTTTCATCCCTTTTGATAGGGACTTGATGCGCGCACGGGCGTTGATGTCGGTTTGACGAAGTAAAGCATCGGCGTTGTTACGGTTAAACTCTGGATGGACCCCTTCGGTATAGTTAAGAAGTTGTGCTACCGTCATCCAATCGGGCAGAACGTTGACATCAGAGATGTATGACAAACTCTGCATGATTTTATCGCGCTGCATGATAGGCTCAAACCCGTTGATACGGATCGTGCCTTTATATTCGTGTGCGCCGAGTAGGGCGTTAATCAGCGTCGATTTACCCGCACCATTGTGGCCGAGCAAACCAAGCACTTGACCTGCATGTAGGTCAAAACTGACTTCGTGTAGTGCTTCTCCTTGTTGACGATATTGTTTGGAGACTTGTTTTACACTGACTAATACGCTCATTGGTCACCTTTCATATGTGGTTTGAGTTGCTGGATGAATTCGTCGAGCGACATGTCCAGACGTTGTAATGTGTCGGCGATCTGCGGCAGTTGTTGCTTAAGAAAACGCATTTTCTCGTCGGCGAGCAGTTTTAGTTTGGCACCTTGAGCGACAAACATACCTTGACCACGTTTTTTTTCTACCAACCCCTCGTCAACCAATAACTGATATCCTTTCATAACGGTCAGGTGGTTGATTTTCATATCAGCAGAGAGACTACGCACAGAGGGCAGAGCGTCGCCATCGTGCCAGATACCTTGTAGTATTTGCTGGGTGATCTGGTCAGCCAACTGACGAAAAATCGGTTGGCGATCATGCCAATTGGTCATAAGCTTATCTCGTGACTGAAGTGGTGTTATATATATGTATAACACCACAAAGGTTACAAGGACAGTATTAATTAGGGAATTAGGGAATTAGGGAAGGAGCCGCGTATTGATTTCTACAACAGCAGGAGGCATAGAGTGTGTCTGAAAAAATATCGACATCGGCATTAGCGAAAGCCCGCAAGATGGAAGCCAAGCTGTTGTTTGCCGATCTTAAGCGTGCAGGCTACATCACTCGCCAAGAAGACAAATGGATACTGACCGAAGAAGGCGCAAAGTTTGGCGGCGAGTATGTGGACCATTCAAAATTTGGTCAATTTATTGTGTGGCCGACCAATCTGCATATTGAGCTGACTTCGAGTTCAGGGAAAACATTGAGCGCAACTCAGCTTGGTGACAAACTTAAACTGAATGCAAAAAGAGTGAATCAACTGCTCAGTGAACTAGGTTGGATTGCCAAGTCGGAAGAAGGTTGGAAGGCCACTGAAGCAGGCGTCCGCGCCGGAGGGCAACAGAGAGTTGATAAAGAAATGCAGAATACTTTTGTGGTTTGGCATGATGTAGTTTTACGCAACAAGCGTTTGAAGCAATCGGTTGTGGAGTTTTTAGGCCAAGATGCGGAATCTCACTCAACCGATAAATCGTATGCTAGTTTTCGTCAAAAGTTTGAAGCCAAACATCGTACTTTGGACGGGCATTACGTGCGTTCCAAAGGGGAGCTCTTGATCGATAACTGGCTCTATTTGGCTGGTGTGGTGCACGCTTATGAACGTCAGCTACCTATCGAGCAAGATGTGACGAGTGATTTCTATCTACCAGGCGGTAAAGTCTATTTGCAATTTTGGGGAAGTGATACTGGACCAATAGCGCCAGCCGAGCGTGAATCGATTCGCGCTGTGTATGCGCAGCACAACTTCAACTTGATAGAAGTAGAACCGAGTGAGCTAGATAAGTTGGATGAGCTACTACCCAAACGCTTGCGCCAGTTTGAGATTCAAGTTTATTAAACGGAATTTTCAGCCCAGCGCCATGCAAAAAGCAATGAAAAAACCCGTGATGAATCACGGGTTTTGTGTTTCAGCGTGTATCTTGGTTGTCACCCAAAGGATTAGAAACCTTTAATGTTTTCCGCTTCTAGCTCAGAGAAATATTTCACGGTTTTCACTTTGAGCTCTTGTTGAGCTTGCTCGTCACAAACGATAACAGCCTTAGGGTGAAGTTGAAGAGCAGATACGGTCCAAAGGTGGTTCACACAGCCTTCTACTGCCGCTTCAAGCGCCTGAGCTTTGTTATGGCCGGTTACTAGAATCATGACTTCTTCTGCGTCTAGCAATGTACCCACACCGATAGTTAGTGCGTATTTAGGTACTTGATTGATATCGCCGTCGAAGAAACGAGAATTTGCAATACGAGTATCTTCTGTCAGTGTCTTGATGCGAGTACGAGAAGACAATGATGATGCAGGTTCGTTGAACGCAATGTGGCCGTCGTTACCGACACCACCCATGAACAAATTGATCTTGCCGTAAGACTTAATTTTGTCTTCGTAGCGTTTGCATTCTGTATCGTGGTCATCGGTGTTGCCATTCAGCAAATTGATGTTTTCTTCTTGAACGTCAATGTGATTGAAGAAGTTGCTGTACATAAATGAACGGTAGGACTCAGGGTGATCGGCAGGAATACCAATATATTCATCCATATTGAAAGTCACAACGTGTTTGAAGCTGATTTCGCCTGCTTGGTATAGCTCGATCAATGCTTTGTAAGTCGCTAGAGGAGTGCCACCAGTTGGTAGACCCAGAACGAATGGACGCTCAGCTGTAGGTTTAAAGTCGTTGATACGCTTAGTGATGTGCGCAGCCGCCCACTTACCTACTTGTGCTGCTCGAGTTAACGGGATAAGTCTCATTTTGTGCCCCTAGTCATTGGAATTTAAGATGTTCTGATGCATTAATTCGCATTATAAAATAAGTGGTTGGGAACTGCTATTGTTTTAGGTCAAAAATTTGTTTTTTCTTTAACCAGTGTGGTTTTTTTCAACACCGTCTGGCTAGATGTGCCTAGGCATTCAGCATTAGAGAGAGATTTGCCTTATGACTCTCACCATTTAATCGATAAAATTCATGGCCGAAATTAAGTCGGTAAAGTGCGCTAACGTCGGTTTTTAAAGATTCGACAGAATGGTAAGCGGCAGAAAGTTAAAATATTATGATCTCTATCAGAGGGGGATATGGCATACCGTGCATTCCTTAACCATAATTAAGGCGTGTGAATGGGTAGGGAAATCGCCATGAGAAATGAATTGGATGCGAGCAAAGTATTACAGGCTTACGAATGTGTGATGAACAACGGGACACCAACCGAGTTCGGTAAAATTTATGAAGGCGTTGAAGCGTTTTCAGATTACGATGGTTACAACGTTTTTTTGAGAGGGAACGGTGTTGAGCTTAAAGTTGGCTTCCACAATACTTACCACCTTGAGTACGACCAAGAGCACTTGAAAGAGAGTTTTTTGAAAAAGATTGCAACGCTTGCCAAGTAAGCCGCATCATACTGATTAAAAAGCCCATGGGGGAAAGCCCCCTAGGGCTTTAGGATAAGAATATAGGCCAATTACGACATTCACTCAGTACAAGAGAATGAGCGTTTGTCAAAGGTTGGCGGCTGGTTATCTGTTATTAATCGTCTTCAACCAAACTCTCTTCAATTAAGTCTTCCGTCGCTTCCGTTTTGCTGCGACCGTTTAGCGTGTAGAAGCGCTTGCGGCCACGAGCGAGGTTGGTGTACTTCAGCCAAGTACGCTCAAGTTTTGTTTTCGCTTTGCTCGGGTTTTTTAGCACCTTGACGAAGTGTTTCTCTTCGCTATTTTCTGGTGTTAATTCGCCAGACTCTAAGCCAAGTATCGTATCCCCGTAAATCGTTAGGATTTCCTCTTCTGAAAGAGTAAAATCGCCAGATTTTGCAAAGCCGCGTGGGAATTTTACGTTGTCGTAAAAACGTTTTTTGCCATGACGGAATTCAGTGTCAGACATGTCAACAGCCTCTGTAACCGTTATTGATGAAGGTAATGAACTACATCGAAAATTAGGCGCAAATCTAACAAAAGAAAAACAAAACATTTTTATCGTCATGATATTAATTAGTTGTTAATCTGGTTTTATATTAACCAGGAGATGGTTTATGGATGTAAAGGTCTTTCGAACATTTTTAGAGCTGGCAAGGGTTCGTCACTTCGGACGCGCTGCTGAGAACCTCTATATTACTCAAGCGGCGGTAAGCGCTCGCATTAAGCAACTGGAAAGTTATTTCGATACGCAATTGTTTATTCGTGATCGCAATAACATAAAGTTGACCTCAGCCGGTGAGCGTTTAACTAGCTATGCGGAGGTAATGGTCAACACCTTACAACAAGCCAAGCTAGAGTTGTCACTCGAGGACGGTAAAGCGTTGCAACTGACTTTAGGTGGCACACCGAATATTTGGGACGCTTACTTACAGAATGGTTTAAGTGTTGTGACCGACGCTTTTGGTGGGTATGGCTTTATGGCAGAGGTCATGGGCCGTGAAATGCTTAGTCGCAGCCTGTTAGAACGTACGTTGGACATGGCATTTGCCTTTGACCAAATTAAAGCAGACGAGCTGCATTGTAAAAAAGTCGCTGATGTTGTGCTGGTCTTGGTGTCGACCGAGAAAAATTCATTAGAGACAGTGTTTGAAAATAAATACGTCTATGTGGACTGGGGCACGCGCTTCTCCTCTGAGCACACTGAGCGACACCCGAAGATCCCAGCGCCGTACCTGCGTACTTCAACCGCTCGTATCGCGTTAGACTTTATTTTAGAGAAGGGCGGTGCAGCCTACTTACCCATATCACTGGTAGAGCCGTTTATTGCCAATGGGCAGCTCCACAAGGTGTCTGGTGTTGAGGATTGGTATCGACCTATTTATTTGATCTATCGTAAAGCTAGCTCGTCTGTAGACGCAATTAAGCAGGTGGAAGACATTGTCAAAGAGATCGACCCTCTCACGGCTTACAGTTTTCAGAAAATGGGATCGGCGATGGTAGACGAGTAGCATCGCACTCGACTTAGAGAAAATAAAAGCTGCCTTAGGGAAACCAAGGCGGCTTTTATTTTATTGAATTGAGAGTGACGGCAAATCGAATGGTGTCGCCGTGCCTTAACGTAATCTTTAAGAACTGTAGCATGCATTTGATGTAGTGATGTTCTGTAGTCGTGCTTCTATGATTCTGTCCTCTGACTCTTTTTAATGAGTGGGAAGCGTGCGCCCCCGTGCTGTTGAGAACAGTTTAGGCTGAGGTATTGTGATAAATAACGGGTGGAATTTGACAAGCTAGTTCAAAAAAATCGAACGTCGCTTTAATTGTTATTATTTTCAGTGATTTGATTTTTATTTTTTTGGGGATATTTAAGCTATCTTTAGGTTTATTTAATCATCTCTATCATTATTTTCGAAGGTCTTTGCGTTTTTATGTTAAAAAAAGAGCACAAGGGTATGTGCTCTGTTGCTTTCACTAGTATCAAGGGGGAGGAAAGGAGTGAAAGAGAATGATTAAAGGTTCATCAGACTTTCCAGTGACTCTTCTACACAGTTGTAGTGATAGGTTCGGATATTACGCCCATCTGTGGCATTAATTTGAATTTCTGAGATCTCGTTACCAGAGTCACGTTCAATAATTCCAATAGAGTGATCAACCGATCTACTAGTAATCACCTTTTGGTTTCTTAGTACAATTACGCAAGTGTGTAAGTCCATGCCAATTCCCTTTAGCCGACGTTGTTGTGATATTCAGAATATAACTTTAGTGTACAAAAGCACTAATGCCAATGAGTCTCAATATTGAGTTCCGAAAATGACTAATCATGAGCACTTTTGCATTCTATAATATATACCAAATAGACTTGGTTCTGCATCTTTAAGTCATTTGAGTAGAATTATTATATTAAACAGAACCAGTCAACACCCAATGCAACAAAGTATTCGCTAGGAAAGGATTATGTTCATTCATCCCCAAACATCGTTGACATCCGAGCAGTGCCATAAAGCACGAGTGTCACGGGATAGTCGTTTTGATGGGCGATTCTACGTTGCTGTAAAAACGACCGGCATTTTTTGTCGCCCGATCTGTCCTGCTAATTTGCCGAAAGAAGAAAACGTAGAGTATTTCACTGATAAAGCGCAAGCACTCAAAGCCGGTTACCGTCCTTGTTTGCGTTGTCGTCCTGATAGTGCCCCCGGTTCTTGGGCGTGGAAGGGGGTAGAGACGACTTTTCAACGTGCCATCTCGTTAATTGATCGCGGGGAGCTGCATCACCACTCGGTGTCTGAGTTGGCTGAGCGTGTTGGGATCTCGGATCGTTACTTACGTATGCTATTTGAACAGTACCTCGGCATGTCACCAAAACAGTATGCGCAATACCAACAATTAATGTTTGCTAAGCAGTTACTCCATTCGAGCGCAATGTCGGTTAGTGAGGTGGGCTTTGCCGCGGGTTTTAATAGTACACGCCGTTTTAACGATGCTTTCCAGAAATTGCTTAAGTTAACGCCCTCTCAAGTGAGAAGAAAAGAATGGGATGGTGTCAGTACCAACCGCATCGCATTGCCTTATCGGGGCGAGTTAAATTGGCAGTACATGTTGGACTTTTATCGTTTGAGAGCAATAGAAGGCATTGAACAGGTGTCGGGAGAGAGTTACCAGCGCACCGTTTATCTGGATAAGAGCCAAGCGTGGTTTAAGACGACAAAAGGAGCCGGACATTTAGAGCTAGAGTTTGAAATTGAAGATGTGACAAAGTTGCAACTGTTGGTGTCTGGTGTCCGGCGAATGTTCGACCTCGACGCAGATATTTGCACGGTAGAGCAGCATTTGGATTATGTCGCGCCGGGATTAGTTGCGAGCAGAGGCGTTCGTATTCCTGGTGTATGGAGCGCTTGGGAGGCGGGAGTGCGAGCGATTTTGGGACAGCAAGTGTCGGTCAAGGCCGCCATTGGTCAGCTCAACTTGCTGGTGGCAACGCTGAGTGAACATGAAGATACTCGCTATTTTCCAACACCCGATACCATCGCGAATGCTGACGTGAGCTTTTTGCGCATGCCGCAAAGCCGTAAAGAAACACTGATTCGCTTTGCTCGGTTTATGCAGTTCAATTCCGAAGCGGATCCGCAGCAATGGTCAGATCTAAAAGGCATTGGGCCTTGGACGGTCAGTTATGCTCAACTGCGCGGACAATCTCAGCCTGATTGTTTTTTAGATAAAGACTTAGTAGTAAAAAAGGCGATGCAGCGTTATCCATCATTGAATTCACATACCGCCGCCCCTTGGGGAAGCTACGCGACGTTTCACTTATGGAATCAATCATGAAGACCGTTTATACCAAAATGCCGAGCCTATTAGGTACGGTAACGATTCAGACCAACGCTGACGGCCTACTCGGTATTTGGTTTGAGACTTGCACGACCAAGCCAGATGAGTTGGGGGTACGAGATGATCAGCATCCGATTTTGCGCCAAACAGTGATTCAATTAAATGAGTACTTTTGTGGCTTACGTAACGAGTTCGACTTACCACTTGCGGCGACAGGCACCGATTTTCAGAACCAAGTTTGGCTCGCGTTGACCACCATTCCTTATGGTGAAACATGGAGTTACCAAGATCTTGCCAACGCGATTGGTAATCCAAAAGCGGTGCGTGCGGTGGGTTTAGCGAATGGTAAAAACCCGCTCTCGATAGTCGTGCCATGCCATCGCGTGATCGGCAAAAGTGGAAAACTCACCGGATATGCGGGCGGGCTCGAATGCAAGCAACGCTTGTTAGCGTTAGAGCAGGGCACTCCGCTTTAAAACCAAAGCCCCGAGATACGGAGCCTTTGGTTTTTCTTAACGCTGCTCGCTGTTAGGTTATTTGTTTGGATGACCAGCATTTAACGATGCTCGATATTAAGTAAATAGAACGCCGTTAATCCATAAGTGTACGGCAATACTGGCGGCGTAACCTAAAGCGATGACCGGCGCCCATTTTAAGTGGCCAAAGAAGGTGTATTGACCACGCGCGGCTCCCATTAGTGCCACGCCTGCCGCCGAACCTATTGACAGCAAACTGCCACCGACACCAGCGGTAAGTGTGACGAGTAGCCAGTTTCCCATCGACATGCTTGGCTCCATAGTCAGCACGGCAAACATGACAGGAATATTATCGACAATGGCAGAAAGTATCCCAACCACAACGTTTGCCCACACGGGATCCCATTCGGTGTACATAATGTTAGAAACCAACTCTAAGTAACCGAGTAAACTTAGCCCGCCGACACACATCACCACGCCATAGAAAAAGAGTAACGTGTCCCACTCGGCACGCGAAATACGATGGAAAACATCGAAGGGTACCACTGACCCGAGTCTCTTCAGTGCATGCTCGTCTCCATTGGCGATCGCCATCGCTGCCTTTTTCGCCAATGAGTTTCTGAGCGTTTGGCGCAAAAAATAACCGAAAAACTGCAAGTAAGCCAAACCCATCATCATGCCAACGACGGGTGGGAAGTGCAGTAATGCATGAAAAGAGACCGCCGTCGCGACCGTTAGAATGAATAGAGCGACGATACGCCTTGCGCCACGTTTGAGCTCCACATGCTGATGAATGGTGTTTGGTTTGGTGTTTGGTACAAACAGTGACATTACAAATGCAGGAATCAAGTAGTTCACTAAAGCCGGCACAAAGAGAGGGATAAATTCTGCAAAACTGACGTGTCCGGCCTGCCATACCATTAGGGTTGTGATATCACCGAAAGGGCTGAATGCCCCGCCAGCATTGGCAGCAATGACGATGTTGATGCAGGCGAGGTTGACGAACCTTGGGTTGTCACCAGAGACTTTCATTACCACAGCGCACATCAATAAGGCCGTGGTTAAGTTATCTGCAATGGGTGAAATAACAAAGGCGAGAAACCCAGTGAGCCAAAATAACTGCTTGAAGCCAAAGCCTTTTCCCACCATCCAAGCTTGAAGTGCATTAAAGAGTTTACGTTCTTCCATCGCATTGATGTACGTCATCGCGACTAAAAGAAACAGCAACAGTTCGGCGTATTCCAGTAAGTTGTGTTCTAGTGCGGTTTTGGCTATTTCAGGTTGGTTGTTATGCGCAAAGGTGTAGCCAATCAGAATCCAAATTAGCCCAGCCGCGAGTAATACTGGCTTGGACTTTCTCATTTTCAGATACTCTTCCAACATAACCAAGATATACGCGATAGAAAATATTATTAGCGCGGTGTAACCGACGGCAGAATTAACAAGATTCAGTTCACTAGTGGCGGCAAAGCTAGAGCTAGAAAATAGCAAGCAGCAGAAAGCCACTACTGGATAGATTGGCATAGACATTTCTCCCTTGTCTGGTTGGAGAAATATTAGCCATAAATTAGAGGGTTAGTTGTGAGAGAGTTCGAATTAACAGTAGGAGTTAGGAAAAACGCATCGCGCGCCACTACTTTCTGAGTGACGCAATGCTTGCTGCACCAAATAAAATGGCAGCAGCGTATAAACCGTAAGTTAACCAGTGACTAATTTCTAAAAAAGGAACGAGTCCTTGACCTGCCCACATACAGCCTCCGTTTAATGAGCAATGTTGTCATAGGCGAACCAATTTAAAGGAAATGAACAATGTTTTTTGTGAGTAATGGCAAATTATGAAGGATTAGAAAGTCAAAGTTTGGTCAGAGAGAAAACTTATCTTTACGAGCTTGCTCTCACCCAAAGGGATTAGAGCAAGCTATGTCGACAGCTGAATCTATTTAGCGCAATAGCATTTTTTTCAGTGGGGAGGCTTCAATCCCTTTTACTAAGAAGAGGGTTACTAAAATGGTCGCAGGATAAATAAACGCATCTTTGGCGAAGTCTTGTAATCCCATCAATCCAGCAATATTCATCATGATAATAACCACAAGCAGGTGACTGACATAAATCCCAAGCACGTTTGGGGATAACTTAAATACCCAAGGCATATTGCCAAAGTTTGGATGAGCCAGTAACCACATAAACACACCCAGTGCCCAAATTACGGTACCAAATAGGAAATCATGGGAATTGAAGGCCACATCGTGCTGCATCAACCAATATGCTTCGCCAAAATGCAGGGCCATACCAAGCAGTATGAGTCGAATGGTGTTATTCCTCGACCATTGCCATTGGTTGTCACGTGCTAGGTAACCGAATGCTACTAGCAAGGTGCTGAAAAAGGGACCATTTCGAGTAAAGAAAGGGGCTGGCAGGTCGGTAAGAGTGGAATAGCTGCCGGCAAATACGCCATAAACGTAGAGTAATACCGCGGTTGGAAGGAGCAGTTGAGCCATGTTAATACGTATCAACAATGTCACTAAGGCCACGGCAATCACCAATGCGGGAATAAACCATAAATGCACCAGACCGCCTTCGAAGATCGTGTTTATCGGGGTAGACATTAAGTATCCCCAATAGTTTTGCCGCTCCGCGAGGTAACCAGCTTCTGCCACCGTCTGCCATTGAAACGGCATGACTAAAGAGATAAGGCTCCAAATCACCCAAATCTTCATCAGTGGTTTGGCGTAGTTTTTAAAAGTTTCGACAGGGTCACGGCTCAATTTAGGTTGAATGAGGTAACCAGAAATGAGGAAGAAAAGTGGTACCGCAAAGCGGGCTAATTGATTGAGTATATAGCCGACCCAAGGTGTTTCATCCCATTGCCAATATGTGAGTGCCATTTGACAGTGTAACCCTATGATCGCGACTATTGCGATGATACGAGCAAACTCTAAGCTGGCTATTTTTTGTTTCTTTGCCATACGTGACTGACCTACTAAATAAAAACTCAAGCGAACGTAGCAGTTTGTTGCTGTCTTCATGTATGAAAAAATCAACAGTTCAGCATTTAAATAGGGGGAGTTTTTAAATTTAAGACTAACTTCAAACTTCTTAAGTACGAATCTATCCACGCACTAGATAAGAGATGGATGAGTAGAATGCGCATCAATTAATGGCTCGACCAGTTAATTTTATATTGCAAAAAGAACGATCGTGCTAAAAAATAGAATCATGCAAAAAGGAAAAGTAACGAAAGAGTTTATCCTACAGCGTGCTTTTGAGATCGCCAGCGAAGATGGGTTAGAAAGTCTTACTATTGGTGAATTAGCTAAACAGTGCGGGATGTCAAAGAGTGGTTTATTTGCTCACTTTAATTCCAAGCTGAATTTGCAGCTGTCGGTGCTCAAACACGCGAATACAGTGTTTACAGCTCGAGTTATTGAACCGGCTCGAGAATTAGGCGATGCCAACATCGAGTGTAAAATTCGAGGGTTGTTGGATTGTTGGATGACGTGGAATCACGCCTTTCAAGGCAGCTGCATGTTTCTTGATGCTTGGAATGACACCGCAGAGAAAGATTGTCCGCTTCAAGCAGGGCTGCGTAAATCGATCGACACTTGGTTGAGTTATTTAGAAATACAAATTGCTAAAGGTAGAGACACTCGAGAGTTTGTTGCCAGTTTAGATACACGTCAAGCAACGTTTGACTTGTATGGACTCTACTTAAGTGCGCATGTTTTTTACTCAATTAAAGGTGAGGAAGAGAGCTTGCGCTTATTTTGGCAAGGTATTGATAACCTGTTTGCTCTCTGGAAAGGCTGACACGTAAAACATAACTATGGAGAGCGACAACGTTCGCTCTTTCTTATCAGCATAAAAAGCACGACCGTTCTATTTTTTGCTGAAGCTGATAATTAAGGAAAGATCATGAGTGAGAAAATTTATTTTAATACCTCGCAGCGTTTTAGTTTCAAACGTAGCTTGGTTAATATCAGTACTCGTTTACACCACACGCTTGCTCCATCGCATGCAAAAAATACCGCCCGAAAACTCCTGCTGACGCCAGCACGCACCCAACCTAAAAATGCGGAACCACAAGGCCTTGTAAAGGGAGAAATCAACGGTCATGGCGGGGTTATTAAAACCTACGCTCTGGGCTCTGGCCCTGTTTGGGTTTTGACTCATGGCTGGTCTGGCACGGCAAGTCAGTTTTATCCGTTAATGGAGCATATTGCAGCAAAAGGTTTTACGGCGTTGGCGTACGACCATCCGGCCCATGGTGAGAGTGAAGGACGGTATGGGCATATCCCTGGCTTTGTTAGAGGCTTAGAGGATGTACTGGATTCGGTTGACGATA
The DNA here is from genome assembly GCF_002563795.1 of Vibrio sp. ES.051. Lineage (GTDB taxonomy): Bacteria > Pseudomonadota > Gammaproteobacteria > Enterobacterales > Vibrionaceae > Vibrio. The sequence continues at coordinate 1,123,416 of NZ_PDJL01000003.1, read as the reverse complement.
TTATCGGCTTAGTTGGGCATAGCATGGGAACCGCTTCTGCGCTTGAATGTCGACATAGTAAGCTAGACGGCAAACCTTTATTACTGATTGCACCGGTCCTTAACTATGTTGAAAACTTATTCGGCAGTATCGCGCGTTCTGGTTATTCCATGAAGCTTTTTAACGCGGTGGTCTCCGAAGTCGAAGAACAGTTTGGCTACCCATTACAGTCTATTGACCCATTGAAGCGTCTTTCTAAACGAAAGTCTCCGACCATTATTGTGCATGATGAGCAAGATAAGTTCACTAAGCACAGTATTTCTGTTCAAGCCGCCAATGACATTGAAAATGTCGAACTGGTAACAACACAAGGACAAGGGCATGGTCGCGTAATGAAATGTGCACAAGTCTTGAGTAGCTTTGATCGCTTACTCGATCGCTCTTGGTAATCTCTTTGCTTCAGAGCACAAAAGCAAAGGGCAGCCGAAGCTGCCCTTTGTCGCTTAACCTTGCAGAATATCTGTAAGGTTGAGTGAGGTTTAGTTACAGTTAGCTAGGCCAACTTCTTTCCACACTCCCCATTTGCCAGACTTGCTTGGGTCGTCGCCCTTAGTCCACCATTTGGCTTCCCAAGTTTGACCTGCGTGAGTGACTTGGTTTCCACCTGTGTATACCGTACCTGCATCCCATGCGTTGTCACATGTGCCTGGGTTTGGGTCGGTGGAGTATTGTGCAACCACCACCGTCGCACTCGCAGTCGAAGAGGCTTTGCCATCGCTAACACTTACAGTGAAGCTTAGGCTGGTGTCTTGCGGGTATTCAGCCGCAGTAAAAGTGACTTTAGAACCTTGAACCGTTGCATTAAGACCTTGAGGCAGCGCCCAGTTGAACGTTAGCGCGTCGTTATCGGCATCGCTTGATGCTGATGCGTCGACGATCACGACATCGCCTGCGTTGGCCGTTGTTGGAGCGGTGACATTCGCGATTGGAGCGATGTTTTGTGGTGGTTCGACGACGTCAGTTGGCTGCACCGTTACTACGACGAGGTCAGATGCTGTTTCCCCTTCGTTGTCAGTGACTGTCAATTGGAAGGTAAGCTGCTCTTGTGTTGTGACTTCCGCAACGTCAAAGCTTGCTTGAGCAGTATCCACACCTGTAATAGCAACAGCAGGGCCAGAGACTTGTTCCCAAGCGTAACTTGCGATCGTCCCATCCGCGTCTTTGGATAAGCTGCCATCTAGAACCACGTTGGCAGGGCCCGTGACTGATTGGTCTGCGCCCGCGGCTGCCGTTGGTTTACGGTTTGGTTGAGGAACTACGCCACCAGCCATACCTTCATGCATTGCATTTAGAATATCGCCGTTGTCAGCATCAATTTCCCAAGAGAATAGCCCTGCCAGACCGAGAGATTTCGCGTAACTACCTTTCGCTAATATTGAGCGATGGTCATCAAACGTGATCAGCTCACCTGTTGAACGGTTCCATACCCATGGTGCTTCAGCTTGTGCATCGTAGCCATATTCAAAGCCGTTGATACCCGTATTGTTTGCTCCTAGCATGAATGACTTAATGCCTTTGTAGTCAATAACGCCATCTTCCCAAATCCCTTGAGCTGTGCTGCCTTTTAGTTTTCCTGTTGCAGTACCTGTCATTGGGTCATTTGGCGTGGTGAGTGTATCAGGAGTGACACCTTCCCAACCACGACCATACATCGCGGCACCAAGAACAAGCTTGTTCGCAGGAACACCTTGTGCAAGAAGAAGTTGGATCGCATTGTCTGCAGTGTAAGCAGGGCCTTTGTATGGTTCGCCATTTTCATCAACGCCGCTGCCGTCACACTGGCCAGGTGCCATGAACGAGCCACAATAAAGTGCGGCTTGATGGCCTGGTACGTTATTCCAACCGCCGTAGAAGTCGTAAGTCATCGCGAAGATGTAGTCCATATACTGAACCGCGTCTGCGTAATCGACGTCTTCAAGTTTATCGTAACCGATACCGATGGCTGAAGTTAGCTCGTAAGTACGACCAGTTTCTGCTTCTAACTCATCAAGCATTACGCGCAATTCACGCATCAATGCGATGTATGCCGGGCCATCGTTTACCGGGTCGCCTTTATCCGCAGCCGCACCGCCGCCACCAGGGTATTCCCAGTCGATATCCACGCCATCGTAGAACTTCCATGTTTTTAGAAACTTCTTAACTGACGCTACAAAAGTATCGCGTTTGGTTTTGTCAACGAAATCGTAGAATGGGTCAGATAATGTCCAGCCACCAATAGAAGGGATGATTTTTAGATCCGGGTTACGTTGTTTCAATGCCATCAGCATGGCATAGTTACCTTTGATAGGCGTGCTGTACTCATGACCAGCTTGAGGGAAACTCTTTTGGAATGCGGCCCAAGGGTCATGGATAACGACTTCATAATCAGGCACACCGTTACACGCTGTTTGCAGTGCATTGAAACTGTTACCACCCACAGACTTCACTGACTCATTTGGACCACAAACTGGGATAAAACCGTAAAGAATGTGAGTCAGGTTGTCGGCTGGCATATTATCGACAGTGTATTCACGACCATAGATGCCCCACTCAACAAAATAGGTGCCCATTACAACGCTCGGATCTGTGTTGTATGTTTTGTTGTTTGGATCAACGTTCATGGGTAATGGCTTCAAGTGAGAACCATCGGTATCGGCAATGGTGATTGCCGCCGGTGCACTTTTCGCACAACCAGTGGCATCACACGCTTCGATTTCCATTTGGTACAAGCCGCCTTGGCCGTATTCGAATGTTGCTGTGGTTTGGCTACCAGTGATCGGGCCTGTCGCTACTTTTGCGCCATCAAAATAGACGTTGTAAGTATCGCCAGAAGTACCGCTCCACTGGTTAAATTTAACGTTGATTTTGGCTTGATCATGATATTTCACCATGTCGTAGTAGCCAGATGTGGTTTCCATTGCGAGTTCAATTTTAGAAAATTGAAGGTTGTTGGAACCGTACATATCGATACTTGGTGCGGTTGGAGCCGCCACTGCAGCGCCAGATAGCGCTAAAGCAACACCGGCTGCACATAGATTAAATCGAATCATAACTTCTCTCTCAATCCTTGGATTTATGTTCTACCGCGAACATAGGCTGCTCTTGCACCAGACAATAAGATTAGATGTACTTCATGAGCAAAAGCATCACCCGTAGCATCCCAGAGAGTTTTTTTTCGTCAAAAAAAATAAAAACGCTTTTCGAGTCACCGGAGGTAAGTTCAATCAAACTCACACGCTGTTGCACGTAAAATGTCAGACTGAGTCAATAATTTATAAATTTTCGGCAGGAAGTGAATTTTTGTATACCGACTAGTGGGAGTATTAAATGCGATCAATATTCTATTTAATTGTTTATTAAGGTTTTATTTACAGGTCGGCCTGTCTTGGAGTTTAGGTGACAGGTAATGCCTACCAGTCAGTCCTTTGCCCCCCCTATGAGAATTTAGCCAAATAGTCTTGAGATATATGGGATGGAACGCGTTACTTGGTTAGGTGGCACAACCACACGCGAATTCTCCAGCTTGAGCGCGATAGGCTAATAAACGCGATAGGGTATTAATCGTCGTTGAAATGGTCACTCAGCGCTGCTCGGCGCTGAGAGGCGACGCCTGTTTCTGAGCCTTGAACCGTATGTTCAAACCCTTTGCGAATAAAGCGCTGATCAGGCACTAAGGGTGTAATACGACGGAGCTGTGGTGAAAGGTGGGAACCGGAAATTTGATAGGCGGTTTTACCCAGCCCTGTGTGTAGCGTGATGACTTTGCCATCAAATTCAAACTCTGTCGTGATAAGGCGGTGATTTCGATATACTCCGTCAGCAGAGAAGGTAAGGCGTTCAGTTTGATAAGGTGGAGCCCCAATTTCGATCCATTCCCCGTACACTTTTCCAGGATCGGAATAGTCCTGATAAGAGAGGTGGATTTGATAGCTGAGAAACGCCAACAGACTGCATCCAAATACGCTAAATGCGGTCTTAACGATCTTGAATTGGTGGCGAGCCCAAAATGAAAGTCGTGGTGCTTGGTGTTTTTTCCGCTTTCGGCGAGCTGAGTCAGTCATGTGTTGATTTCTCCTCCTTTTTTGTCATGGTGAAAACCTTCGAGGGTAAAAACAAATAATCCCGTCTTTGAGACATAGAAACTATGATCTAATGTCCATTTTTATCGCCGGAGGAATGCTTATTGATGGTTTTGTTTTTATCAAGTGCTCGGAGTCTTACAGAGTCGATCTTACATTGCAGTGGTAAACCTTTGTGTGCCGATAAGCAGATAAAAAAGCGGATGTTGGATAAGGAAACCAATAATGAATATTTTCCTTGAACCCGCGCACGAGATACAACGTCTGGCTCGGTATCTTTGCGCTATTTATGCGTAACTGTGTATATACTTAACATAAGTACACCCATCGACCAAGGAGGAAGGGATGGCAGTACAACGTAAGCATTCAGATCTCTCTCCTCGTTATGAGGCGGAAGATCTCACCAACGAGCAACGACGGCGTTTTACTAAAGTCGCAAACGCAGCCCATAAAAGGCGTGAGCTTTATAAACAAGCCTTAGCAAAAAGCTTTATGGGAAAAATCAAGGAGCGCGCGTTTAGACCGATCACCACTCAGCAGCAAGGCAAGCCTAGCCGTGCCCGTCAAGTAATCTGGCTGCTGGTCTTTTTAGTGTTGAGCTTATGGGCAATGCATGTGTTTGCTTAATCCGATCACCTTTAATGACGTCAACTGGGCCTGAATCGAGTAGCGTTATTCAGTCCACCTCGATATGGCAGAAAAGTACGTTTAGCGGGCAATTCGTTACGTTGAGTACAGGTCTAAAGATACGTTAACCTTTTTCTATATGTCTCACTGCATAAATGTTCATTCATGAAACAGTTTCATAAATGAAAGTAAAACTGTAAGTCCCCTCATTATTTATCTAAATACTCAATTAATCCTCAAGCTTATTGTGATTGCTCTCACGATAAACTCAGTCTAAAGACTGAATAATTTTAATTTATGAAAGCGGTTTCTAAAATGCTGAAACTCGTATTGTTCAGTCTGTGAAGGGTTTCTGTGACGACAATTAAAGATGTATCTGAATACGCTGGGGTGTCTCAGGCAACCGTATCACGAGTGATTAACGGTACGTGCAGTGTTAGCCACGACAAAAAGCTAAAAGTCGAAAAAGCCATTGAAGCACTCGGCTACCGTCCTAACTCGATTGCTCAGGCATTAGCATCAAGCCGCACTGGCAGTGTTGGCATCATCGTGCCCGAACTGGGTGGTCCCTTTTACTCCAACATTTTACATTGCATGGAGAAGCGCCTGCGCCTCATGGGTTACCACGTGGTGGTCACCGCAGGGTCTAATACAGAGCAGAGCCAGCGCGAATCGGTTGAGTTTCTACTTGATCGCCACGTAGATGCGATGATTCTGCATACGCAAAGTCTGTCAGACGACTACTTGATCGACCTTGATGACAAGGGCATTCTGGTGGTTTTGGTGAATCGCTATATTCCAGAAATGGCGCACAGCTGCATCGAGATCGATAACGAACTGGGTGGCCGCATGGCGACCGAACATTTGTTGCGAATGGGGCATCGCAACATTGCTTGTATCACTGGCCCTCTGGACAGGTCTGACGCGCGGGGGCGTTTACAAGGTTACCGCAAAGCGCTTGAAAATGCGGGAATTGAGTATCACGAAACGTTAGTGTCCGAGGCCGGTTTTACGGAAGAGTCAGGGGCCAGCGGGATGCGTAAGCTACTCAAGCGAGCATGCCATTTCACGGCTGTGTTTGCATGTAATGATCATATGGCATTTGGCGCTTATGAAGTTCTAAAGGCTGAGGGTATGCAAGTGCCGGAACAAATATCGTTAGTGGGTTTCGATGATATTTTGTTTGCACGTTATCTCACGCCAGCTTTAACCACCGTTAACTTTCCCATACAACAGATGAGCGCGGAGGCCGTTCAACTTGTTATTCAAGTGCTGAACAAAAACAAACGTGATGTGAACTTCAAGCTCATTCCTACCTTGATACCAAGAAGTTCGGTCTGCGCGATAAAACAATAATGAAGGGCAATAACATGAAACTGAAAACTTTGACGCTTGCCATGGCCGCTGCTTTGGGGGCCGTTGCAACGGTGAACGCTGCTGATGAAACCCATATCCGCTTCGATGGTTTTCCTGATTTCGACAGTAGTTTGAAAGTTCTACTACCAGACTTTGAGAAAGAAACCGATATTAACGTTGATTACCTGATGAACAATCACGGTGACCATCATACGAAACTCACGACAAACTTAGCAACGGGATCTGGTGCGGGTGATGTGATTGTTGTCGATGTCGAAAAAATTGGTCCATTCGTAGCATCAGGGGGGTTGGTAAACCTGTCTGAAACCTACGGCGCCGACCAGTATGCAGAAAACTTTGCGCCATACGCATGGGCGCAAGGAAAAAGCGCAGATGGCGATGTATACGGCATGCCAGTTGACCTCGGCCCTGGTGTAATGTACTACCGCACCGACATCTTTGAAAAAGCGGGCCTTGATATCAACGAAACGATCAAAGATTGGGATTCTTACATCGCAGCGGGTGAAAAACTGAAACAGCAAAATGTCCAGCTCATCGCGTCAGCGGCAGACGTCGCCCAAGCGATCATTTTGACGACAGTACCCGAAGGGGAAGGCCTGTACTTCGATAAAGATGGTAACTCGGTTGTGACGTCTGAGCGCTTTGTACACGCGTTTGAAGTCGCCAAAGAGATCCGTGATAAAGGCCTAGATGGCCCCATCTTAGGGTGGTCAAACGAATGGTACGAAGGCTTTCGTAATGGTACATTCGCGACTCAACTCTCTGGCGCATGGTTATTGGGGCACCTAAACAATTGGATTGCGCCAGAAACCGCAGGGAATTGGGGAGTGTCTAACCTTCCTGACGGCATCTACGGCAGTTGGGGTGGTGCGTTTCTTTCTATCCCAACTCAATCAAAGCATCAAGACGAAGCGTGGAAGCTGATCGAATACATGACAACGCGACGTGATATTCAGCTTAAACACTTTGAAACCATCGCCGCATTCCCTGCGAATACCACCACTTATGATGACCCGATGTTCGAAGAGAAGATGGAATTTCTCGGTGGGCAGCAAGCTCGTTTGCTGTTTGCTGACGTGGCGAAAAAGATTAAACCAGTCGCGCCAGCCAAAGGGGACCACGTGGCGCGTTCTATCATCCTAGAAAACGCACTGCTGGAAGTGCTAGATGAGGGTAAAGAGATTAAAACTGCGCTGAAAGAAGCCGATCGCATGATCAAACGTCGTACGCGTAAGTTGTGATTTTTGCCAATACTTAAGGCAGGAAGGGGCCGGTCTCCCTTCTGGGTAAGAGGTCGTTACTATGAGTCAGGCAGCGAGCAAGATGATGGAAACAGCACAGCGTGAACGCATTTTTTCTCGTCTAAATTTGAAAGCGCTTACACCGTTTGGGTTCCTATTGCCGTTTTTGATTATCTTTTCAGTATTTGGAATTTTTCCGTTGCTGTTTTCTATTTTTCTTTCTTTCCACGAGTGGAACCCGGTCGAGGGGGTGAGCGCGATGAATTACGTCGGGCTGGAGAACTACCACATTGCTCTGACCGACCCCTGGTTATGGCGCTCATTGGAAAACACTCTGTGGCTCGCAATCACATCCGGTGTCGCGCAGCACGTAGTCGCTTTGCCTGTGGCGTACGTCTTGGTGTCACTGGGTGACCGTTTCCGTCACTGGTTGACGTCGGCGTACTTCCTACCCTTCATTACTTCAACGGTGGCAGCTTCGCTTATCTTTTTCAACATGTACTCACCAAACTCAGGGATCATCAACCAAAGCTTGATGGCGTTGGCCGACAGTACGCTATTTGGGTGGGCATTCTCTTGGGTTAATGATTTTCAGCCTATCCGTTGGTTGGATGACGCCACTCTCGTGAAACCATCTATTGCCATGATGGTGTTCTGGAAATACACCGGTTTCAACATTGTGCTTTATACCACAGGGTTGATGACGATTCCGAAAGACATTCTAGAAGCGGCGCGCATGGACGGTGCCAATGCATGGTGCCGGTTCTGGCGTATTTCACTGCCAATGATTCGTCCATTCATCTTCTTCGCGGTCACGATGACCATCATCGGTAACTTGCAGTTGTTCGAAGAGCCATTCGTTCTTACACGCGGCACCGGCGGCACTGGTCAATCTGGTTTAACCATTTCTATGTATTTGTACAAGGTGGGTTGGGAATGGCTAGAAATGGGGACAGCGTCGGCGATTTCATGGCTGCTCTTTGCCTTGATTGCAGGCTGTACTGCGGTTCAATTTTTCTTCTTCGGTAAGAAAGGACTAGGGGAGCAATAAGGTGAGTACAAACCCGTTATCTGCCGCGCCGCGTTGGCGTCCTAGCGATCGCAGCATCGAGATTTTTACCAAAATACTGATGGTGATGCTTGGCTCCGTGCTGATTGTTTCTGCCATCATGACGGTGTTCCCGTTCATATGGTCAGCGTTGCTTTCTACTCGTGATCGCACTGAAATCTTCGGTACTGGCATCAGCTTTGCGATTGGTGACAGCCTAGCGGTGAACTACGCCAAATTATTGGAAATCATGCCTTTCTGGCAGGCGATGTTTAACTCGATTTATATCGCATTCCTTGGCACCACGATTTCACTGTTGTTTTGTAGCATGGGGGGCTACGCCTTCGCGGTCTACAAATTCAAAGGTAAAAACGTGCTGTTTGGCATGCTGGTTGGTTCGATGATGATTCCGCCAGTGTTGAGCTTGATCCCTTACTTCATGATCGTGAAGTTCCTCGGCTTGCTCGATAGCCACTTAGCGGTTTGGCTGCCGTTCACTACCACTCCATTTGGTATCTTCTTGATGCGTCAGCACGTTGTGGCATCGATTCCTAAAGAGCTGTTGGAAGCTGCGAAACTGGATGGCGCTGGCGAATTTCGTACATACTGGAGCGTAGTGCTGCCACTGATGAAGCCCGCGTTAGCAACGCTCGCCGTCGTGCAATTTGTTTTCTTCTGGAACATGTTCATGCAGCCGCTCGTCGTGTTAACGACACCAGAAAACTACGTGATTACTCAGGCACTGCGCAGTGTTCAAGGCATTCCCAATACGCCATGGGGCGCGGTAATGCTTGGGACGACGATCTCCATTCTGCCGTTAGTCATTGCTTACTTGTTTGCTTCGAAACAGATGATCAGCGGCCTAACTTCAGGTGCTGTAAAAGGTTAAGAGAAATTTAAGGTATAACAATTGAATGAATACATTCCGATCCCCCCAAGATTTTAAGGTAAGCCGTCTTGGGTTGCCACTTGATGGCGCGGTTGCGTACCGAAATGTGTGGCTAGAGCGAGCGGAGGAGAGCAAATAATGTCTAAAGTAGAATTCAAAAACATCAAGAAATCTTACGATGATGTAGACGTCGTGAAACACTTTGACTTCACGGTTCAAGATGGGGAATTCGTGGTTTTCCTTGGGCCATCTGGATGTGGTAAATCGACGACGTTACGAATGCTGGCAGGTTTAGAAAGCATCACCGCAGGTGAGATTTATGTTGGCGATAAGTTGATGAACCACATTGATGCCAAAGATCGTGACTTGGCGATGGTATTTCAAAGCTACGCTCTGTATCCGCACATGACCGTGTACGAAAACATCGCCTTTGCCCTCAAGCTGAAAGGTATGCCGAAACAACAAATCGATGTAGAAGTGCGTAAAGCTGCGAAAATGTTAGAACTGGATACGTTGTTGCATCGTAAGCCGAAAGCGCTTTCGGGTGGTCAGCGTCAGCGTGTTGCTATGGGGCGCGCGATGGTACGTACACCCAAAGTGTTCTTGTTTGATGAGCCATTATCAAACCTTGATGCTAAGTTGCGTGGTGTGATGCGTGAAGAGATCAAACATTTGCACCGTGAGCTGAAAACCACCACTATCTACGTTACGCACGATCAGATTGAAGCCATGACGCTGGCGGATCGCATCGTGATCTTAAAAGACGGTTATGTGGCTCAGGTTGGCACACCAACGGAAGTGTTCCAACGCCCCGCGAACAAGTTCGTAGCGCAGTTTATTGGCAACCCATCCATGAACATGTTGGATGCGAAGTTGGTCGAAGAAGAGGGGCGCTGGGAGGTGGAATTAGGCGATGTACGTATGCCTCTGCCAGAGCGTTTTAAATCTCAGGCATCGAAAAACCTCGCGCTGCACTTTGGGGTGCGACCAACCGATATTCATCTACGAGCAGAGCAAGTGGCTCACGACCGCGTATTAGCATTACCGGTGAAGATCAAAGACAAAGAGCGACTTGGTGCCAGCATTCTATTAAAAACGGAAATTGCTGGTCAGCCATTCATGGTGGAAACACAAGCAGCAGAAGTCGATGTCGATACCTTGACGCTGTACTTAGATTTGGATGCCATTCATCTGTTCGATGCACTGAGTGAAAACTCGCTTGCCTCGTTTTAACCTTGGTTTGTTGATATTAAAAGAGCCAGTGCCCGTGTACTGGCTCTTTTTGTCTGTATGGAATTTCTTTGAGCATATTGAGTGAAAAGAATCCGTCAATTATTCTTTTGTCATTAGCTTGCATGTTGAACTTGTCGGATGACTATGAAAAAGAAAAAACGCGCGCCTTCGATTTATGATGTGGCCAAATTAGCCAGTGTGTCCCCTAGTACCGTTTCGCGCTTTTTGAATCGCACGACATTTGTCTCTAAAGAAAAAACCATCGCGATAGAAGGTGCAATCAAAGAACTCGGTTATAAGCTTAACTACCACATGAATCAAGGTAGCAATACACGTTCAATGACGATTGGTGTGCTGGTGCAAAACCCTGAGAGCCCCTTTACCAGCCGGATTTTCAACGATATGGAGCGTTTTCTGGGATCGAAAGGTTATTCGGTGGTGATCGCCTCTGGTTATTGGCAACACAGTATGCAGCTTCACGCGCTGGACTGTCTGGAAAAGAGCAACATCGACGGCTTGATTGTGGTGTCAGGTTGCCTGACTGAGCAAGAACTAGTGAATTATTCAGCTAAGATCCCAGTGGTGGCTTTTGGATACAACTATGTGGGAGAGCAGCTAAGAACATTCAATATTGATAATGTTTTGGGTGGCCACATAGCAACGTTACATCTACTGCAGCAAGGGCACGTGAATATTGCGCACATTAAAGGCTTGCTCAATCAACCCGATGCGGTAGCACGTTTCGTAGGCTATAAGAAAGCCCTCTCTGAAGCTGGCGTTAAAGTGCGCAACAATCTTATTAAGCAGGGCGACTTTAGCAGTGAAACAGGTTATGCCTGCACGGTAGAGCTGATTGAATCTAAAGTCCATTTTTCAGCCATCTTTGCCGCTAACGATCAAACCGCTTACGGAGTGATGAAAGCCTTACATGATCATGGCTTAAGAGTGCCAGAGGACATTTCGGTGGTGGGATTTGATGATTTACCAACGTCCAAGTATTTTATTCCGGGGCTAACAACGTTAAGTCAACCATTAGAAGAAATTGGTGTGGCGTGTGCAGAGTCGATTCTCAGTCTGCTGACGGGGGAGCAATGCAGCCCTCGTCTCCCCCCAATTGATCTCGTTGTGCGCGAATCGACCGTCTCGAAATTTCGACAAAAATAGTTTCGCTTCAGACTGGCAGCAAGTCTGAACGATAATCAGCGAACTCACTCGGCAAGATTGGGTTGGTGAGGTGAAATACGCGGCGCTGGTGGAGTTTGGCTGCTCGTACCGCTGGCCCGTATGTTTGCTCGAACAGACCATCTAACTTCTTATTGGCGCTGGCAAGCGTTAATCCGCTCTCGATATCTGCCAACAAATCCGCTTTGTTTGGATGGCAGTAAAAAACCAGAGGGAACGGGTAGTAGAGCAAGATTGTCGGCTCCACGACCAAGTTTGGGGTGAGGTGAGCGTATTGCGCTACGATGTCTTGCGCTTCGTTTGCGCCCAATGCCATGTAATCGCATTCGCCATTTTGCACGGCCAGCAATCTTTCTTCTAAACTTCCTTGTTCACTCACTCGATAGTGGTTAAAGCGAAATAAGTCCGCGTCGGCCCAAGTCGCCGGAATGCCAATAGTGAGTTGTTGAAGTTGGCTTTCAAGTATGGCGCTGAACTCATCGAGCCTATTTTTATGTATAACCAAAACGCGGCAGCCTAATAATCCTTTGCATAAGGGCTGGGGTAGCATCAAATACGATCCTTGGGCAAACTTCTTATTCCCTGCCACCGTGACTAATATATCTGTGCCTTTTAAGAATACTTGCCCTTCATCCTCTGGGTGTGGATAGTCAGTCAAGTCATTGTTTATGTTGATTTGTGGTTTCTTTTTCTGCAGCGCTAGCTGCAAGGTTTCCCATTCAAATTGTTGGCGAATGGCTGATTTATTTCCATTCCAAAATTGCACCATCATGCTTTCCTCCGTTGCCGCTGGTGAGGCCATAATTCCACTCTCTCGCCTTTATTGAAAGCGCTTTCTTTAGGGTGAGATTGGTTTCGTGCGCAGGAGCACAAAACTAACCGTCCAAAAGTGAGCAATTAAGCGCGGTTTTACCGAAGAAGTTAGTGTGACTTGGCGTATGGAGAAAGTTGTATGAGCTCACAGAATACAAGGTTAAAAGATTAATTATAAGCTGCTGATATTTATTGGCTTTAATTGAGGAGATAATATTCTAACAATTTAAGTGCATGAATTTATTGGTTTTGTTTTATTGTGATCAGATCGTGATTTTTGTTTGTTTCGATTGAAGTTACCCATCATTTTGACGATTATCTCACCGTAAAGAAAGCGCTTTCTTTGTGATTGCGGCGAGACGGTCAGTTCATATTTAGGTTAATTGTTCTTACTGTATCTTGGGCTGCTTTTGTGTGGGAAGTTGAGAAAGCGCTTTCTATGCCGTATCCAACATTATAAAAGGACAATGTGATGCATAATAAAACTCTGCTCGCTACATTTGCTGCCAGTATGATGCTTGCCTCTGCCGCTCAGGCTGAGACTATCAAACAGGGTGGGACATTAACGGTGCCAGTTATTAATACTGGCTTTGTTGATAACTTTAATCCGTATACCACAAAAGATACTTTGCACGGCGTGATGTTTGAACCTTTATTGGTGTTTAACAACATGACTGGTAAGACCAACTATCGTCTTGCGGAATCTGCAGAATATTCCGATAACCTGAAAACCATCACTCTGAAGCTACGTGATGGCCTAAAGTGGTCTGATGGTTCACCCCTGACCGCCGAAGATGTGGTTTACAGTTTTGAATTAACTAAGAACGCCCCCGCGTTTGACCAAAAGGGCATCTGGTCAGGTGAAAACCTTCAGTCGATCAAAGCGAAAGACAACACCACCGTAGTGTTTGAGTTAGCGAAGGCGGATTCCACTTTCTTGTGGAACTTGAGCGCCTATCACATTGTGCCAAAACATATTTGGTCAGAAGTGTCTGATTTAACCACCTTTACTAACCCTGATCCGGTTGGTAGCGGTCCAATGACGACAGTGAAATACATCAAGCCACAACAGATGGAGTTGTGCCGCAACCCGAACTATTATCTTGAAAACCGTCCGTACTTAGATTGTGTGACCTTCCGTTCGTACAACGACAACTCTCAGATCCAACCTGCGTTGATCAAAGGTGAAATTGACTGGGGTTCAAACTTTATTGCTGATGTTGAATCAACATTCGTTGATCAAGACAAAGAAAACAACCACTTTTGGTACCCAGCAAACGACGCGATTCACTTATATGTGAATACGAAGAAAGCCCCGTTTGATGATTTACGCGTCCGTCAGGCACTGTCGATGGCACTCGATCGCGAAGCGATTGTCGACATCGCGGCCTATGGTTACCCAACCCCTAACTACAATATGGGCGGTATTGCGGAATTATATAAAACTCACATCGATGAAAATGTTAACAAAAAATACGGTTATCTAGCAGAGTATGATGTTGATAAAGCCAGATCGCTATTGGATGAAGCAGGCATTATTGACCGCGACGGTGATGGCTTACGTGACACCAAAGATGGCTCAACGGTTGAGTTTGATATCGAAGTGGTTAATGGTTGGACGGACTGGATCCAAGTCGTTCAGATGGTGACGGAATACTTTGCTGATGTTGGTGTGAAGGCGAATGTTAAAACCGTCGACTGGGCTGTCTACGATGCAAACCTAAAAGAGAGCAACTACACCATGTCGATCAACTGGTCGATGGTTGCTACCAATCCAATCTTAGCTTATCAGGAATACTTCTCTACCTCTCGTATTGGTAAAACTTGGCATGCGGGTCATGGCGTTCACTCGCCTCAAATCGACAAGCTTATCGAGAGCTTCGGTAAAATTGGTGACGCCAATAAACAGGAAGCGATTCTGTCTGAACTGCAGGAGTTTACGGCGGAAAATGTACCGTTTATTCCGTTGTTCTCTAACCCGACTTGGTTCCAATACAGTACCAAGAACATTGTAGGTTGGCCGAGTGAGAAAGACCCTTACGTTCAACCCGTTTGGTATGATGGCGGTAAGCGCGTGATCATCCTGAACAACTTACACCTTAAATAGTTAATACGTTCTCTTTATATTACACCGGAGCCACAGCTAACGTGTTGTGGCTCCTAGGTTAAAAGGTTTGTTATGTCGTTTTTAGCTCGCCGATTTGGCTTTTACTTTACTGCCTTTCTGATAGCGATCTCTTTCAACTTTATGTTGCCTCGATTGATGCCAGGTGACCCCGTTGATGCTTTATTTGCTGCCGCACAAGGTCGCATGGATCCTGCTCAGATGGACGCTGTACGTGAGATGTATGGCTTTGTGGATGGCAACATCTTTGTTCAATATATCGCTTACATGAAAAGCGTGTTTACGCTCGAGCTTGGGCCATCAGTGTTAATGTTTCCGGTCGACGTTTCTGACGTGATTGCGATGGCACTTCCATGGACCATGTTCCTTGCTCTCGGTTCTCTTATTGTGGCTCTGATCATTGGTGTCAGCATTGGTACCTATGCGTCATACCGCCGCGAGGGATTTTTCGGTCAAGTGGTACCGCCAGTATTGGCCTTTATTAGTAATTTTCCATATATCGTGACGGCACTGTTGTTGTTCTACTTCTTTGGTCTGAAGTTAGAGCTTTTGCCGTTGGCTTATACATACGACCCGTCTCTGGAGCCAAGTTTCACTTGGGAATTCATTAGCAGTGTGGCGAAACACGCGGTATTACCTGTGGGCTCGATGGTGATTGTTGGTATCGCAACCTGGGTATTTAATATGCGTAATGCCATGATTAATGTGCTGGGTGAAGACTATGTGACCATGGCAGAAGCCAAAGGTTTGAGTAGCTACAAAGTGATGAGTCGTTACGCGGGGCGTAATGCCATTTTGCCAGTTGCAACCGCGATTGCGATGGCGATTGGTTTCTCGTTTGCCGGGTCAATCATGACTGAAGTGGTATTCAACTATCAAGGCTTGGGCAACATCTTACTAAAAGGTATTGTCGCGCGTGACTATCCACTCATTCAAGCCATTCTATTGATCCTCGTGACAGCGGTACTCACCGCGAATTTCATTGCTGACTTACTTTATGTTTGGCTTGACCCGAGAATTTCTAATTAAGGTGAATCATGGACAAATTAATCACTAATTCAACATCTTCTGAGGCTGCTGAACAAATGACATCCGACCCACGATTCTCTTGGCGACGAATCAAGAAAAGCTTTGGCAAAGTTTATGCCTTTTTCTACGGCAACCCGCCAGCCATTATCGGTGGTTTGTTACTTTCGATAGTCTTAGCTGGTGCCATTTTTTCATCGTCACTAGCAACGCATGATCCTGAGCGCCGAGTCGCCAGGCCTCACGTCGCTCCGAACGCAGAACATATTTTGGGCACGACGCGAAGTGGTCGTGATGTTTATAGCCAAGTGCTCCATGGCGCGCGTAAATCACTGAGTGTCGCGCTGTCAGCGGGCATCATTGCGATGAGCCTAGCGGTGATCATCGGTGTGTCTTCAGGCTATTTTGGTGGAAAAATTGATGAGCGTTTAAATTTCTTGACCAACGTGTTCCTCGTATTCCCACAACTGCCTTTGTTGATTGTACTGGCGGCTTTTCTTGGCCAAGTCGGATCGTTAGTCATCACCATATTGCTCGGGATAACCTCTTGGCCTTGGGGGGCGAGGGTGATTCGTTCGCAAACCATGGCGATCCGCAGCAAAGAATTCATCATCTCAGCAGAAGTCATGGGTGAGTCGAAAATCCGCATCATTTTAGTCGAAATCTTACCGAACCTAGTGTCGATCGTATTTGGTGGCTTCTTAGGGACCGTGATTTACGCCATGGGCGCCGAAGCGGGTTTAGGTATTCTTGGCTTAGGTGACGCAACCGAAGTCAGTTGGGGTTCCATGCTGTATTGGGCACAGACGTCATCGTCGCTCTACACCGGCGCTTGGTGGGAAATGCTAGTCCCTGCAATGGCCTTAGCCATCACAGGTGGTGCATTGGCACTGATTAACATGTCGATTGACCAAGTGAGTAACCCAAAACTTCGTACTGGCCCACACATCAAACAGTGGCACAAACTAAAAAAAGAAGCTGATAAACGCCGAGGTCTAAGATGAGTAACCTATTAGAAATTAACAACCTATGCGTGGATTATATCTCCCCTAATGGTATTGCTCGCGCGGTTAATGACGTGAGCATTTCAATCGCACCGGGCGAGACTCTTGGTATCGCGGGTGAGTCGGGCTGCGGTAAAAGTACCTTGGCGTTTGCCATTTCTCGCTTGCACAAAGCCCCTGCCTTGATCTCTGAAGGAGAAATCCTATACCAAGGTCAAGATGTACTAAAGATGAACGACAAACAGCTGCGTGATTTCCGTTGGAATGATGTATCAATAGTTTTTCAGAGTGCGATGAACTCGCTCAATCCAGTGATCACCATCGGAGAACAGCTCACTGATGTGATTCTGACTCATCGCAAAGTGACGTATAAACAGGCTCATAAGCGTGCGGTCGAGTTGTTGGGTATCGTTGGTATTCACGGTGACCGTATGGCGAGCTTCCCGCACCAATTGAGTGGCGGAATGCGTCAACGTGTCGTGATTGCCATTGCACTGGTCTTAGAGCCGAAATTGATCATCATGGATGAACCAACCACGGCTTTAGATGTGGTGGTAGAACGTGAAATTCTCAATGAGCTGTACGAGCTTAAAAGTCAGTTCGGCTTTTCGATTTTATTCATTAGTCATGACTTGAGTTTGATGGGAGAAATTGCAGACCGCATAGGCGTTATGTACGCCGGTAACTTAGTTGAGCTAGGTGATGCGAGTAAGGTCTTTGGTGACCCACAGCATCCTTACACCAAAGGCTTGATTTCCTCTTTCCCAACCATTCATGGGCCGAAAGAGCGTTTATATGGTATTCCCGGCAATCCTGTGAACTTACTTAAGCTCCCTCAGGGGTGTAATTTCCAAGCACGTTGTAAAGAATGCATAGCAAAGTGTCAAAAAAGCGAACCCAATTTGGTCGATGCGCACAACGGCAACCTCGTGTCTTGCCATTTAATTTAATCGGGAGGGATAAATGGATAATGTAACAAACCCAGAAGTGATTCTCTCAATCAAGAATTTAGTGAAAGATTTTCCGGTCGGACACTCTTCGAAAAATAACCTCATGCGCGCGATGAACAACGTGTCATTTGAGCTACGTAAAGGTGAAGCTCTCGCCATTGTTGGTGAGTCTGGCTCAGGCAAAAGCACTGGTGCACGGATCTTGACGCGTATTTACGATAAAACTGACGGTGATGTAACGTTTAAAGGCGAAGCGCTGAGCGACTATATTAAAAATCACGGTGAGTTGGAGTATGCACGTCAGGTGCAGATGATCTTCCAAGACCCGTTTGGCTCGTTGAATCCGGTACATACGATCTATCACCATATCGCTCGTCCGCTGTTAATCCATCAGCGTGCAGAGAAAGAAGCCATTCCTAAACTGGTTTATGAATTGCTCGATCTAGTCGGCTTATCACCAGTAAAAGAAACCGCAGAAAAGTTCCCACACGAACTCAGCGGCGGTCAGCGACAGCGTGTCGCGATAGCTCGAGCGATTGCGGTTGATCCAGAGGTAATCTTAGCCGATGAACCTATCTCTATGCTGGATGTATCAGTGCGGCTTGGCATTTTAAACCTGATGTCAGATCTTAAAGACAAACACGGCATTTCGTTTATGTATATTACCCACGACATTGCCACCGCTCGTTACTTCGCTGAAAAAACGGCGGTGATGTATGTTGGGCATATGGTGGAGTGGGGCGATAGCGATAGCGTTACTCAGAATCCGCAGCATCCGTATTCACAACTCTTACTGTCAGCCGTGCCGGAAGTGGGTCACGGCGGAAAACGTGAGCTAATGGCTAAGAAAGGGGATATTCCACAATGGAAGCCAAGCAGCGTGGGGTGCCCGTTTGCAAGTCGTTGTCTGAAGGCGACCGAAGTGTGCGTGCAGACACTACCTGAGGCGAGCCAGGTCGGGGAAAATCATTACGCGCGTTGTCATCACTTAGGTTAAAACAGCGAAACTAGTTTATAAAAAAAGCGAGAAAAGAAAGCGCTTTCATAAAATTATTGGAAAGAATAGTATGAATTTTGCAAATTACTCTAGCCATGCCGTAGAAGGTGGTTTTGTCGATTTAGACGGCGAGCGTTATTACAAGATTGCCAATGTCGACCAGATGAATCCGTTTTTTATCAGCGTCGTGTCATCAAGTGACCATTGGTTGTTTATCTCATCGACTGGGAGTCTATCAGCGGGCCGTATCCGTCCGGAGAACGCATTGTTTCCTTACAAGTCGGTTGACCACATTCATGAGAGTGCGGAAAACACGGGCTCAAAAACCATCATCAAAATTGCGTCTGAAAACAACGTGGCAATGTGGGAACCGTTTAACCGCCATCACGATGGGTTATACCAAACTGAACGTCATTTATACAAAAATACCGTTGGTGATAAGATCGTCTTTGAAGAGATTAACCACACGTTAAAGCTCAAATTTCAATACAGTTGGAGCACGAGTGAAGAGTTCGGTTTTATACGCCGTGCCGAACTGGTTGATCTCGCGGGCGAGACACGTCAGATTGAGCTGGTTGACGGGCTACAAAACGTGCTGCCTTCTGGTGCGCCGCTGGCGGCATTGCAAACCCGCAGTGCTCTGGTAGATGCATATAAGTGGAATGAGTTGCTTGAAGGCAGTTCTCTCGCCCTATTTACCATGTACGCCAAACTGAGTGACCGAGCTGAGCCAGCTGAATCTCTACTCGCGACCACGATATTCAGCGTCGATAATGACTACGGCCAGCGTTTGCTTAGCAGTGAGCAGCTAAACGCGTTTCGCAAGGGAAGTGAGCTACGTAACGAGTCGTTGACCAAAGGCGTGCGTGGTAGCTACTTGATCCATAAGTCGATTAAGTTGGAGTCGAACCAAAGTAAGTCTTGGTTGATTGTCGCTGATATTGATAAAAATCACTCTGATATCAATAAACTACGTAACCAGCTTGCTCAGCCAGTCAACATGGAGCAGCGAGTCTCGCAAAGTATTGCTGCTAACCAGCAGGAACTGATCAGTCTGATGTCAGGTGCTGATGCTTGGCAAGTGACGGCGGAAGAAGCGACGAGTGTTCATCACTACGCCAATGTATTATTTAACAATATGCGCGGCGGGGTGTTTGAAAACAACTATGCCCTCGATAAAAAAGATGTGCTGGCAACAATTCGTAACGCCAATCAAGGTGTTTACGAGCGACACGCTAACCTGTTTACTGATCTGCCTGAGGAGTTTACTCATACCGAGCTAGTCTCATTAGCAAAAGAGAGTGGTGATTCGCAGCTGATCCGCCTCGCTTATGAGTACTTACCGCTGACTTTCGGTCGTCGTCATGGGGATCCAAGTCGCCCTTGGAACCATTATGAAATTAAGTTGAAGAATGAAAATGGTGAGCGCTTACTGTCTTACCAAGGCAACTGGCGCGATATTTTCCAGAATTGGGAGGCGATTGCCCTTAGCTACCCAGAGTTTATTCAGTCATTCCTAGCGAAATTTGTTAATGCATCGACGATGGATGGTTATAACCCATATCGAATCACTAAAGATGGCATTGATTGGGAACTGCTTGAGCCGGACGATCCTTGGAGCAATATCGGTTATTGGGGCGATCATCAGATCATCTATTTACTTAAGTTTCTTGAGTTAGCGAATAAGTACCAACGCGATGATTTACTCGCACTAATGCAGACGGACATGTTCAGCTACGCCAACGTGCCTTACGAGCTGTGTGATGTTGATAAATTGTTTGCCAATCCAAAAGATACTGTCGCGTTCAATGACGAGTTGCAGCAGCGGATCGAGCAGCGAGTAGAGCTCATGGGCAGTGATGGCCGCTTAGTTCTCGATAGTAACCAAAATGTTTACATGGTTAACCTCACCGAGAAAGTCCTGGTTCCATTACTGGCGAAGCTGAGTAACTTGGTGCTCGACGGTGGTATTTGGCTTAATACTCAGCGACCAGAATGGAATGACGCCAATAACGCGATTGTGGGCAATGGCTTATCAATGGTCACACTCTACTACATGCGCCGTTATGTCGCTTTCTTACAGCAATTGCTCGAGGATGCGCCTACACGAGTGAGTATGTCGAAAGAAGTGTTTGAGTGGATATCATCGACTACGCGTATTTTATCTGAAGCAGCCAAAGAGATTCGTCAAGAAACCGTAACACGTCAAACCCGTAAAGCGATTCTTACCCAACTTGAAAAAGCGGCGGAAGACTTCCGTCAGCGCGTGTATCGCGTTAATGGTTTCTCGGGTAAAACAACGGTGGAGTTTTCAGCCATTAAGCAACTGTTGGATGTCAGCTTAACGGTGATCGATGCGAGTATTACCAATAATCTACGACAAGATGGCCTATACAATGCCTATAACATTTTGACTTATTCGGCTGAGAGTCTTCATGTTGAAGAGTTGTATCCGATGTTAGAAGGACAAGTGGCGGCATTGAGTGCAGGGATACTGACACCAAGTCAAGCAGTGAAGCTATTAGATAACCTGTTTGCCAGTGAGATGTACCGCGAAGATCAACACAGCTTCATGCTGTACCCAGATCGCGATTTGAGCCATTTTATGGACAAAAACTGCGTCACCGAGGAACAGGTCAAAGCGAATGCCGTATTAAACGCCATGGTGGCGAATAATGATCAGCGTTTGGTTAACTTAGACGAGCTCGGCCAATACCATTTCCATGCAAGCCTAGAGAATAGCGGTTATCTCAAGGCGAAGATTGAGTCGTTACGTGTCGATTACCCACAGACGAGCGATGAAGAGTGGGAAAATATTGAAGTGTTATATGAAGACATCTTCAACCATAAAGCTTTTACTGGTCGCTCAGGAACCATGTTTGGTTATGAAGGATTAGGCTGTATCTACTGGCATATGGTTTCTAAGCTGTTACTGGCAGTACAAGAAAACTATCTGATGGCACGAGAGTTGGATCCTAATAGTACTGAGACCCAACAATTGGCAGATTACTATTACCGAGTCCGTGAAGGGATTGGTTTTAACAAAACGCCACAAAACTATGGTGCGTTTCCAACCGACCCGTATTCCCATACCCCAAAACACGCTGGCGCTCAGCAACCTGGGATGACAGGGCAAGTGAAAGAAGAAGTGATCACTCGGTTTATAGAGTTAGGCCTAATGGTTGACGCAGGTCAGGTGCACATCGAGCCGCGTTTGCTTAAGCGTTGCGAGTTTCTTACGTCACCGAAGCCGTTCACATTCCAGACGGTCCGTGGTGAAGCCCGCAGTTATATCATCGAGTCGGGACAATTGGCCTTTACTTATTGTCAGGTTCCAGTGATTTATCAACTGGTTGAATCAGAGACACAAGCCAACATCGAGGTTTGTCTGGTGGACGGCAATGTTATGACATTCGATCAACTAACACTGCCTCAAGCAGTTTGTTCAAAACTTTTCTCCCGTAGCGGTGAGATAGAAAAAGTGTTGGTGTCTATCCCTCAGGCACGACTGCGCGTCTAGAGAGTGGGTTGATAACCAAGACCTCAAGCTTTTGCTTGAGGTCTTTTTTTTTGCAAAAAACAAAATATGGAGGAGAGGGCTGTTGATCTTTTCGGTTGTATTGAACCTCGACAAGTCAATCGATTTTAGGCGTGTACTCCAACCGAATCTCGTATCACTAATTGTGGCATCAGTTTGTGCTTGAGCGGGTAGGTTTGTTCTTTGACCATCGCCATTACCCCTTTGGCCGCTTCACATCCCATCTCTTGCACTGGGAAGTTAACAGTAGTCAGACGTGGGCGAATATGTTGACTGTGGGTATCGTTATCAAAGCCGACGACAGAAAGCTGCTCGCCGATGCTCAATCCTAGCTCTACAGCAACGTCATACACGGCCAGTGCAATATTGTCATTTTGGCAAAAAATAGCGCTGATTTCTGGGTCGCGCGCTAACAAACGTCGCGCTGCATCGTGATTACCGTCATGGTCGAAACGTCCTTCGACGATAAGATTGGCATCATAGCCAATACCGTGCTCGGCTAAGGCGTTACGGTAACCTTGGAGACGATCACGACTGTCAATTTTACTCAGTTGGCCGGTAATACAAGCTATTTTGGTGTGCCCGTGCTCTAGCAAATGTTTGGTTGCTAGGTAGCCGCCAAGTTCATTATCAATGTAGATGCACTTATCCGCGACTTCAGGAATATAGCGGTTGAGAAGGATGGTGGCCGGTGTTTCTTTAATCACGTCGATGAGCTCATCATCGGAGAGTGTATCTGAGTGAATAATCAGCCCGTCCACTCGCTTTGAGCACAGAAAATTAATCGAATCTTGTTCTTTACTGTGGGATTCTTGACCGCTGGTGACAATAAGATGAATGTTATGCTGACGAACCGTATTTTCAGCGTGGTGCATGAGTGGACCATAGAAAGGACCATCAAGCGAACCAACCAGCATACCAATACTGTTGGAGCGGCTCGACGCTAAAGCCTGAGCAAACGCGTTCGGTTTGTAGCCAAGCTTTTCAATCGCCTCAAAGACCTTTTTACGATTCGCTTCTTTTACCGTTGGGTGGCCGTTGATTGCTCTCGACACCGTGGATTGAGACACTTTGGCCAACTCAGAGACTTCTTTAATTGTGATCAACGGGGTGCCCTCTAATGTAAAACGGATTAATCTAGTGGTTATCTTACCTGCAACGGCATTGAACGCCTAGATATCTTAATAAATTTATGCACGAACTGGTGCCAAAATTTTTCCTAAATTTTCCTCTAAGACAATTGCTTAAAATGTGATCATTACAATAAGAAATCGCTTTCTTAACGTGTGTGCTCACATTTTATGCGGTTATTTATTTCTAGAATAAAAAATGAGCCTTAGAGCTACCACATACCAAAGTATTTGAGAAAGGAGCGGCTCGATTCTCATTAGTCTTCTTCTAGTTATGTAACTTCTAAGAAGTCTATTTTTTTGCCCCAAAAAGAAAGCGCTTTCTTTTTGGGGCAAAGTGAAATGAAAGAGTGAATAAAATAAAAGGAAAGATAGCATGAGAGTAACTAATCAGAGGTCTCGATTTGCCAAGGCGGCGTTATGTTCAGCGATTACCCTTGCGCTTATAGGCTGTGGTGATGAAAGCCTCAAAGAAAATATCATTACTGATCCTCCTGGAGGCGAAGATAGTGGCGATAGCGTGACGGTATCTGTTTCACCAGATTATAAACTGGAATTATTGTCTGGTGAGCATCTCTCGTTTGGAGGCGCGGTTACTGAAGTCAACGCAATTAATCCTGATAGTGTGGCGCCAGCGAGTTCGCTGGTGGTCAAACCTTTGGGAACCGTGATCAAAACAACTAAGCCTACCACAGCAGAAATATGGGCTGGTACCACGCTACCTGATTCAAAAACTCTCGAACTTAGTGAAAAACGTAGTCAAATAACCATGTGGGTCTATTCATCGGCAGTGGATATTCCTGTGTTGTTCAAAGTGGAAAATGCCAACAATGCCAACGAATTTGTCGAGGCTGAGGTGAGAACGACAAAGGCGAATGAATGGGAGCAATTGACCTTTGATTTCACCCAACCAAAAGGCGGTGAACTAAATCCAAGCTTTGTTTTTAATAAGAAGAGCGTTTTCTTTGATTTTGGCAACAGCGGGGTGGATAGGGTCGTTTATTGGGATAACGTTCGTCATGAAGGTTATGGATTGCTTGATCAGCCTCAACCGAAAAACTACCCAGTCTCTGATTCTGGCAAGCCTTTATTGGGTAACCCTGAATATCAGGCGATTTCATACGGTGCGTGGAGGGAAAGAGCACGTACTGATGGTGATACTGTCCCTTCAGTGGCACAGCATCTCGAAGATATGAAGATACTCTCGGCAATGGGTATCAAAATGGTGCGTACTTATAATACGCAGGGTTTTAAAGGAACAGACGGCCAAAGTAATACTGAAAACCTTTTGGCTGCGATACGCCTGTTAAAAGATCAAGCCGAGGCTGATGGCAAGAGCTTTGAAATGTACGTGATGTTAGGTGTTTGGATTGACGCTTTGAACTCATGGACAGGCAACCCTATTGACTCTAGCGTGGACTCTCCCAATAACGCTTTAGAAATCGCCAAGGCTAAAGAGTTGGCTCTAAAATACCCAGATATCGTCAAAGTTGTTGCAGTCGGTAACGAGGCGATGGTTGATTGGGCATCTTCTTATAAGGTTCATCCTTCGATCATCTTAGATCACGTCAATGATTTGCAGAGTTGGAAGCAAGCGCACGAGAGTATTCAAAACCTTTGGATTACGACGTCTGACAACTGGGCGGTATGGGCAGGAATAGACGCGAACGGTAACCAAAACGAACAAAGCGATTTAAAAGCTCTGATTCAAGCGGTGGATTATGTGTCTTTACATACTTACGCTTTCCACGATACGAAATGGCATCCGGAGTTAAGTGAGGAGTGGAAGGTTTCTGAGCAAGATCAGGGGCTTACTAAGGAAGAGCAAATTGCCACCGCGATGGATAAAGCATACGTTCATTCCTTAGAGCAATATGCTGCAGCGCAACAATTTATCCATGATGTCGACCCAAGTAAACCTATTCATATCGGGGAAACCGGGTGGTCTACCTTCTCTAACGAAGCTTATGGCGACGATGGTACTCAGGCAGCGGATGAATACAAGCAGAAGCTCTTCTACGATGACATGCGAGATTTTTCCAATAATTCAGGGGTTTCCCTGTTCTTCTTTCAAGCTTTTGATGAGCCGTGGAAAGGAGATGCTGCTAATAACGGGCACTCAGAGCAGCATTTCGGTTTGATTGATATCGATTGCCACGTGAAGTACACCGCTTGGGACAAAGTAAAAACGTTAAATGAACTAGGCCTAACGCGTGACTGCGCATTTTCGGCGAGTTATGGCGGAGTACTGGAAACGCTGTTGGCAGACGTGCAGCCACCGCCTTTTGCTCCTGTGGAGCAACCTCCTTTGGAGGGCGAATTTAAAGTGCTTGGTGCAAGCCTGTTCAGCGGCGCGAGTGCGATCGCATGGGAAGGTACCTCTTGGGCTGGCATTGATGATGATGGCGTACTGACTGTAGCGACATTGCCAGATAGTGCGAAAGACTGGGGGTGGGGGGCGCATATTGGTGATGACACTGTGCGTGACTTCAGCAACATTAAAACACTTAAGTTTGACATTCGAAGCTACACCGAGGGGGGCAAACCTCTGGCCGAGTTTGGTTTTGGGATCGGGTTCCAGTCTGACACTGGGGGAGAGTGGGCATCCAACCACACCATTCGTTTTAACGAAGGTGGCCGCCAGTTAACCACCGAGTGGCAGACCGTTGATGTTGACATTAGTGAGTTTTCTGGTGCGCCGGACCTGACCAAAATTGCCCAGCCATTCGTTGTGCATAACACCACGAACTCAGGGCTGACGGAATCGGAGATCCAAATTCGAAATATTTCGTGGTTCGAATAGTTATCTAAGAGACATTTAAGATGCGGGGGTCTTTGATGCAAGAAGTGGCAAAGAGCTCCTTAACTATTCGTTGTTCGAGCAATCAGGAAGATAGCTATTGCACTCATCAAGCGGCGTAGATGATTCACAGCAGCATGATGGCTGTGCGTGAACACGCATTAGAGTCAGTCGTTATCTATCAATTTTAAATCAACTTTCCGAGCGAAAATTAAAACGAGATGGTCAAAAATGATGCAAATTAAGTCAGTTAACGTGAAAAAACAGACGTTACCTAAATTATCGTTAATGTCGATATCACTATTGATGGCATTGACAGGTTGTCAGTCTACCAGCGAGCCAGTGACGTTTAGCGCAAGTGAGTTCGTTGACCCTACGGGCACTCCCGATCCAAGTTGGTCGCTAATATGGTCTGATGAATTTGAAGGCAATGAAATTAATCAGTCTAAATGGAGTCATGAAGAGAATTGCTGGGGTGGGGGTAATAACGAGAAGCAGTGTTATACCAAGCGGAAAGTAAACTCATTTGTGAAAGACGGCGTGCTCCATATTGTGGCCAAGGAAGGCAGCTATACCGGAGCCAACAACCCCGATGGAGACATGCGTAGCAAAGCGACTCTGCCTTTCACTTCTGCGCGTTTACGCACTCTTAATAAAGGTGACTGGAAATACGGTCGGTTTGAAATTAGGGCTCGCTTGCCATACGGGCAAGGCACTTGGCCTGCCATTTGGATGTTACCGTCAGACAATGTTTATGGAACATGGGCTGCCTCTGGAGAAATAGATATTGTAGAAGCGGTGAATCTAAAAACTCAGTCAGATGAAAAGGGGGCCCAGCCAGGTGATAGTGAATCGCGTATTCATGGCAGCTTGCATTATGGTCGGCAATGGCCGGAAAACGTTCACTCTGGCACTCAATTTCACTTACCCAATGATCTAAACCCCTCTGATGGTTTTCACACTTATGCGATTGAGTGGGAAGAGGGAGAAATCCGCTGGTATGTCGATAATAGTCACTATGCTACGCAGCGTCAGGAGGGGTGGTATGCCCAGTATAAAGATAATGGGCAGCTCGTAACGGCAGAGGCACCTGCGCCTTTTAATGAACGCTTTCATCTTCTGTTGAATTTAGCGGTTGGGGGATCGTGGGCTGGGAATACCAATGAAAAAGGCATTGACCACGGTATTTTCCCACAGACCATGGCAGTCGATTATGTGCGTGTATTCCAATGCTCTGTTGATCCTGAAACGGGTAAAGGTTGCGCAACCGTATCAGAAGAAGCGAAGTTTGTTGAAGGGAATAGTGCACCACTCATCATTGTTCCTGATGCGAATTATGGTAAAGGTGAGCAACTCTCTATTTTTGAAGAAGCGTTGAATAAGCACTTGATCTTGAGTGGTTACGACCCGGAGAAAAACATCGTTGTCAGTTATGAAGATCTTGCTGAACGCGGCAAGGTGATGAAAGTCACCAAAACTGGCAACACCGGTAACGCGTTTTTGATCTCACCGGAAGTGGATCTGAGTGATTGGGCTTCGGATGGTGAGTTAGTGTTTGATTTGAAAACGAAAGGCAACACTAATGGCTCAGAGTTGTTAGTTAAAATTGACAGCGGTTGGCCTACTGTAGGGGATTATTCTGTGCCTCTTAATGAGAGTGAAAAGTGGCACGAAGTCAGAATCAAACTTTCAGATATAAGCAATAACGGTAACCGATTTGCACCCGGCAACACGATAAACTTCAGCAAAGTAAAAAATCTGTTAGTCATCGAGCCGCTACAACCGATGACGGCTTACTTCGATAACATTCGTCTCGAGCGATAACGTGATAATTGATACATCAATTGACGCTTCTTTCAAAATCAAAAGAAAGCGCTTTCTAAATGATAAGAGGTAATGATGAGAATAACAACTGCCGCAATGTGTATAGCTACTGTACTGGGAATACCGAATCTTGCCAACGCTAATCAAACCGAAGGGTTTGAATTTCATGGATACTTCAGAACGGGCATTATGTTGAGTTCTGAAAACGATTTTAAACGTTCAAATTATGCAGGGCAGAAAGAAACCTTGGGACGACTTGGACTTGAGGCCGACAATGACTATAACGCTAACTTAGTCAGCAGATGGGATTTTGATGATGGACGAAATTTCAACATTCACTTTGGGGTGAGTAAACGTGGAGATGAGTCAGCACTGACCTCAAGTGCTGACTCAGTAGAAGCGGGGATCGGCAACGCGTACTTTGAATTAAACGGTATCACACCCTCCGGAACATTATGGGCCGGACGCCGCGAATACGGTAAAGAAGATAACTACATCTTCATGACAGACTTTTTCTATCATGATATGTCCGGTACAGGCCTTGGTATACAAGGTTATGAACTTGGGGATTCATTGGTGGACCTTGCTTATATAGTGAGTGACCGAGTAGATGAGGATATTGACCGTTGGGAGACGGATCCGGCAGAAATCGGAAACAACGCGACCAACCTGAATAATTTGCTTCATGTTGTGAATATTAGTTCGACTTTCGGTAACTTAAAACTGTCGGGGTTGTTGAAGGCGATGCCAGACAACTGGGACAGAGCGGGTAATGAGTGGGCGGAAATGGGCTTTGATTTGACCGCAACCTACAACTTAAGCAGTTTTTTTAGCATACCAGGTAACGGTTTCTCCAATATTATTATCCAAGCTGGTAAAGGGCTGGGCGCAGGCAACCTGCTCGGAGGAACTATAACGGACTATAACGCCTACCATCCCGGTTCGCTCGCGCAGGGTCAGCATAGTGACTGGGGGGCAGATGGACAGGCAAGCTATCTGTTAACCCAGTTAGAAGAGGATGATACCTCGGCTCGTGCAATGCTTTGGGGTGGATACTTCTTTGAAAATGGCGTGAGCCTATTTCCATCTATTCAGGCACAGTACAATGATATGGCAGAAGGAGACGCACGAACTGATGGGGGATACAACTACTGGGTGTCCGCAATGGTTCGTCCAACCATGCCTATTAGCCAACACTTTTATCTACAGGGCGAGGTTGGGTATGTCTATAACAATTGGAATGGCGGGTCTTGGACACAAAACAAAGCGACCATCTCGCCTACAGTGATTCTACCCACATCTCTTGGGGTTGCTCCTGAAATACGAATGTTTGCGACCTACTTGTCAGATTCTTGGACGAACATTGTTGATGGAGAGACAGAGTCTGATCTCATCGTTGGGATTCAGGCAGAAGTCTGGTGGTAACATCAAGTTTGCTTTAATTGGATTTGATAAATTATATAAAAGCCTCAAACATGTTTTTGAGGCTTTTATTATTTACAGAAATAATATTCAGATTGTTATTAGTTACTGACAATGTGACCCCCCTCACTGAGAAAGCGCTTTCTTGGTGAGTTTGATCACTTTCATGGTGAGTTTTTGCTCATATAATCCTTTTAAAAGTGCTTCTAAGTGAAACTTCATTGATGATTCAGGCTATTTCTGCCTTTTTGAGCTGAATCTAAGTGATCACTGAGAGGTTTAGGTAAAAAATTTTGCCCACCAAAGAAAGCGCTTTCTTTAACGTGAATATAATAATGAAATGATGGAGTTAATATGAAACTTTCAAAACTTACTGTTGCTTGCTTGGTCGCTACTGCAGGTTTATCTGCCGTACCAGTGGTACATGCTGAAAAATCTGATGGGTTTGAGTTCCACGGCTATTTTCGTGCAGGTGCTCTGTACAGTAAAAACGATGATTTCAAACGTTCAAAGTTCCCTGCTTCAAAAGAGCGTTTGGGTCGTTTGGGTATTGAGTCGGATAATCACTTCGAACTCGCCCTGCAAAAAAACTTTGAAAATGATGATGGCCAAAAAATTCGCATTAAAACTCGCGCTGGTGCGGATAACGCACAATCTGGCGGGAACAACCAGCTAGGTACTAATGCCGATGCGGCCAATAGTAGCATCGGTATGGTGGAGACGTTTGTTGAGTTCGATGGGGTGACTGATACCGGTACGCTATGGGGTGGTACACGTTTTTATGGCAAAGATAATTACATCTTTATGACAGACTTTTTCTATACCGACATGTCGGGCACTGGTGTTGGTATTGAGGGTATTGAGTTGGGTGGCAACAAGTGGGATTTCGCTTATATCGCAAGTGATGATGCAGAAGGTAATTTCTGGGCCACGGATGCAAATAACCCAATGCATTCAATCCATGTTGGTGTTGATTTTGACGGTATCGAGTTGCACGCCATGGGCAAATACCTACCAGATAATTTTGTTGATGGAACAGAATATGCTAGCGATGGTATGGAGGTGAGCGCTATTGTCCATTCAGAGAAAGTCTTTGGTTTGTCTGAAAAAGGTTTTACTAAGTACATTGCTCAAGTTGGTAAAGGTTTAGGCTCTGGTCAACTTCTTGGTGGTACGTTAACAACCTATAACGCATACAAGCCTGGTAACGGCGCGCTTGAAGGACCGTCAAAGATGAAAAAAGTAGACAGCGGCGATGTGTCAGCTCGTGCCCTTGTTTGGGGTGGCTACTTTTTTGAAAACGGGGTAAGTGTTTTCCACTCTATTCAAGGTCAGTACAACGATCTTGATAATGGTGGTGAAGACAGTTGGGCATCAGCGATGGTGCGTCCTTCATTCCCAGTATCAAAAAACTTTTCCATCGCAACTGAAGCTGGTTTCCAATACAACAAGTGGGAAGATGCGAATGGTGCCGGAGACGATGCAACCAACTACAAACTTACTGTTGCACCAACGGTTGTCGTTCCTACTGGGTTTGGTCCTGCGCCAGAAATCCGCTTTTTGGCAACGTACCTAGATGGATCTGAGCGTGATAAGGCCGATCTTCTGGTTGGTATTCAAGCAGACATGTGGTGGTAATTCGAGGGCAGTAACGGGAGAAATTGCCTTGCTTGAGAGTGGCTTTTTGGGGGAGTCACTCTGATTAATTAGCAACATACAGAGTTCACGACATTTATCTGTTTTTGTTGCATGGATGTGATAGAAGTTATTCATTCAGCCGCTCATAGAGCGGCTTTTTTCATATTGACAAACGTTTATTTGGTAGCCAATTAAGGCCTAAACTCTTTGTTTTTATCATGGGTTAGAGAGCGATAAGTCCTTGGCGTATGATTAAACTTCTGCTTAAAGCATTTCGAAAAGTAATTACTATCTGCAAATCCGCATTGTTCGGCGATGTGCTGCACCGATCGCTCATTCGCTTCGCACAATAATTTAGTCGCGTAATTCAATTGTACCTCTCGTAAATATTGATTGGGCGAGGTATCCAAAAATTGGCGAAACAGTCTTTCCAACTGACGTTTACTGATGAATGCCGCGTTGGCAATGGCGTCACTGTTAACGCCCACATCACTGAAATGTTGTTCAATAAACACTAAGGCTCGACTGAGAGCTAAGGTGGTTTGCGGTAATTCTTGGCTTTGATTTTGATACAGGCGAGCCAAGGCAATCACTAGCTGCTGCATTAAGCTGGTGAGCATTACCTCAAATCCTGGTTCAGATGCTTGGTATTCTGACTTCAATGCGGCGAGTAGGCGCTCAATCGCTGGCATCTGGTGACGGTCGAGGGTGAGCTTGGCTTTATAGTCTGTGGTTTGGCGGGCGATGGGTTCCACTTTGAACATCGCTTGATAGCCAGAGAGTTGGCGCATCGACGGGATTTCAAAGAAGGGCGTATGCGCGTCGAACATCAAGTTGATGATTTTTAGTCTATTTACGTCTCTAAATCCGTGTTCAATATCGCCATTAATAATAAATACATCCCCTTTACTAAGCGGGTATTCATACCCTGCTACTGTGTGTTTTCCGCTGCCACTGACGACCAAAAACAGTTCAGAAAAGTCATGTTTATGCGCTGCAAAGTCACAATGATGGTGCCCATCGACGTAGGCAAATTTGAGATGACTGTGCTTCTGGTGTGCTTTGAGTTGGTAGGTGATACTCACGTCGCGATATTCCTTTTTACAGTCGCCATTTTGGTAGAATGACGCACTCAGTCAGCATACTATTTCCTCATAGCAAAACGAACATTCATCGGCGTTTTTTATCCATTTTTGCTGTGCTGACGATGTTTTTATTACTCGCCAAAACGCACCTAAAGTGGGTCAAAGTGAGCGATGCCAATAACGCTTTGCGCGACGTGATGATATGTCATACCGCGCGTAGAAAAACAAAACTTAACGGTTGTGAGGTTGTGTATGAACAATAAACAAATTAGCCAAGCGCAAAAGAACCTCGTCTCTGTCAGCCGACAAGCGGCAGCGGAAGGAATTGTTCTTCTGAAAAATAACGACGCAGTTCTCCCTTTGAGAGCGCAAGATACCTTGTCTCTTTTTGGCCGCTGCCAGATAGATACTCATCGTAGCGGAACAGGTTCGGGTGGCGCGGTTAATGTGCCATATGCAATCAGCGCCTTAGAGGGGTTACGTGCCAACAGTAAGATTCGTTTGAACGAAGAGTTGGTCGCGGTTTATCACGATTGGATTGCTGAACATCCGTTTGATGATGGCGGTGGTGGCTGGGCGGCGGAACCTTGGTTCCAACAAGAAATGCCGCTTACTGATGATTTGGTTGCGAAAGCAGCGTCGAAATCTAACAAAGCCATGGTGTTCATTGGGCGCACTGCAGGAGAAGACCAAGACAATGCCGACGAGCCTGGCAGTTACCGTTTGACTGAGCAAGAAATGGACATGATAACCAAGGTCAGTCGCCATTTCTCGAATGTGATTGTGGTGATGAACGTGACCAATATTATGGACATGGCTTGGTTGAACCGCATTGAGGGTAAAACATCAGTCAAAGCGGTGTTATATAGCTGGGCCGCAGGAATGGAAGGGGGGCATGGTTTGGCGGATATCGTCTCTGGTGACACATCTCCAAGTGGTCGACTCACTGATTCTATCGCTTATCACCTTGCGGATTATCCCTCTTCGGCTAACTTCGGGCGTAACGATCGCAATGTTTATGTAGAAGATATCTACGTGGGTTACCGTTACTTTGAAACTTTCAATCCAGAAGTGGTGCAGTTTGAGTTTGGCGCAGGTTTATCGTACACCGAGTTCAGCCGCGATTTAGTTGAATTTACCACAGAAGAGCAGGGTGCAGAGGCGGTGCTTCACTTCGATGTGGAAGTGACCAACCTTGGGCGTGAGTTTTCGAGCAAAGAAGTCTTGCAGCTGTATGTGGAAGCGCCGCAAGGCAAGCTGGGTAAGCCAGCTCGTGTGCTCGCAGGGTTTGCCAAAACTCAAGAGCTTCAGCCCGGAGCCAGTGAGCTGGTGCGAGTTTCTGTCCCTGTGGCGTCACTGGCTTCTTACGATGATAGCGGCGCAACCGGACATCGTCATTGTTATGTTTTAGAAGCGGGCTGCTATGCGTTCTATTTGGGCGACAGTGTACGTAACGCCAAGCTTGTTGCAGCGACATTCCAGTTAGAAGAGTTATTAGTGGTTGAAGTGTTGAGTGAAGCCTGTGCGCCCATTTATGAATTTGAACGCATGAAACCGGCACAAAAAAATGAAAATGGCACGTATTTATTAAGTCATGAACCCACGCCACAGCGCTCGGTCTCGATGGCGGAACGTATTCAAGCCAATCTGCCTCGCACGCTTAAAATGGTCGGTAATCAAGGCATCAAGTTGATGGATGTAAAACAAGGTAAAGCGAGCCTTGAGGATTTTGTCGCACAGATGTCACCTGAGCAACTTGCGACGATTGTACGCGGAGAGGGCATGTGTAGTCCGAAGGTCACACCGGGAACGGCAGCGGCGTTTGGTGGTGTGTCTGATAGTTTATTTGAGTTGGGCATTCCTGTCGCCGCCGCGGCAGATGGGCCGTCCGGCATTCGTATGGACAGTGGTCATAAAGCGACCCAAGTCCCCATTGGTACCTTACTTGGCTGTACTTGGAACTCAGTATTGAATGAAGAGTTGTTCTTTCTGATTGGTCAGGAGCTGCGCGCAAACCAGATTGATACGTTGCTTGGTCCTGGTATCAATATTCATCGCCATCCGTTGAATGGTCGCAACTTCGAATACTTCTCAGAAGACGCATTGATGACGGGTATGATGGCGGCAGCGCAAACTCGTGGTTTAAGCAAAGCAGGCGTGTCCGGCACCATCAAGCACTACGCGGCGAACGATCAGGAAACCGCACGTGTGGATGTCGACAGCGTTATGTCCGAACGAGCGCTGCGTGAAATTCACATCAAGCCGTTTGAAATGGCCGTAAAATACGGTCAAGCCACGACTATTATGACCTCTTATAACCCTGTTAATGGTTATTGGGCGGCCTCTAATTATGATTTGAATACGACCATCTTACGTGACGAGTGGGGCTTTACCGGCATTGTGATGACTGATTGGTGGGCGAAAATGAATGACCCCATTGAAGCGGGCGACGAGAGTAAAACCTTCACATCGTTTATGGTGCGTGCGCAAAACGATCTTTACATGGTAGTGGAGAACGATGGCGCAGAGAAGAACGCAATGGGGGATGACACCTTGCCAGCGCTAGACAATGGCACACTGACGATTGGTGAGTTGCAACGCAGTGCGATGAACATTTGCCGCTTTATCATGGCTGCGCCTGTAATGAACCGTCCACTCAAAGCGTACGAACCAGTTAAAACTTTTGTGGCGCAATCACAGCGACCGCTGGGGAATATCTACTCGGTGGAACAAGACATTGTGCTTAATACCAAAGTGGATACTTCGTTGGTGCTTGAAGTGGCCGAAGAAGGTGTTTACCAGTTTAGCGGTATGATGAAATA
Organism: Vibrio sp. ES.051; assembly: GCF_002563795.1. GTDB lineage: Bacteria > Pseudomonadota > Gammaproteobacteria > Enterobacterales > Vibrionaceae > Vibrio. The sequence continues at coordinate 1,088,548 of NZ_PDJL01000003.1, read as the reverse complement.
CCAGCGTGATTCATTGGCTCAGTCTTCTTGCAGTTTGTTCCTTAATGGGGATTTCAGCATGACGTTGCCATTGCATGGCACTGATGGTGAGCTGATCATGGTAGAAGGGTTAAAAGTAAAGCTGGAACCGGGGTTCTATACCTTGGATATTAATTTTGTGAAGCCGGGTTTAGAGCTAGAAAAAATTATTATTATCAGCGAATGAAAATAAATTGATCTGCTGATTGTTCAGTGCGAAAAACAGCGTGCTGTGGTGTTGGGGGGACGTTCATTCTCCCCTTAGAAAAGCAGCGTGACATTTTGTACAAAAGATATACAATCCGCGCGTAAAGTAAATAATGTTAGCTGCCTCACAGGATTCTGTTGGGCAGCTTTCTGTTTAGGAAAGGTCAAAACACATGCCTAAAAGCCAAAATATCAACCAACGTATGTCCATCGTGGCATTGGCTTGGCCGATACTTGTCGAAATTTTGCTACGGACGGCTTTGGGAACCAGTGACGTATTCATGTTGAGTAGTTACTCAGACAAAGCGGTGTCTGCGGTAGGGGTAATTACGCAATTAACCTTTTTCCTGATCATCGTATCGACATTTGTGAGTAGCGGTACGGGTATTCTGATTGCGCAATATAACGGTGCTGGTCGTGAGAAAGATTCCGTCAATGTTGGTGTCGCCAGTATCGCATTGTCCGTGATTGTCGGCATATTCTTGAGTGTGCTTGCGGTGGGTGGGGCGATGTTCTTCTTGCCATATTATGGATTAGAAGCGCAAGTTGAGCAGTACGCGCGTGAGTATTTACTGATCAGCGGTGCGATGACGTTCAACGTCACCATCGGTATAGTGTTCACCACGATTTTACGCAGTCACGGTTATTCGCGCTCACCGATGGTGGTCAACTTGATCTCTGGTGTGTTCAACATCGTGGGTAACTATATTGCTCTTTATCAACCATTTGGTTTGCCAGTTTACGGCGTTGAAGGCGTCGCCGTTGCGACGGTGATTAGCCAAGCGATTGGGGCGCTCTTACTGGGTGTGATTTTGACGCGAAGCAACATTGAATTGCCAATGTCGACGCTCAAAAAAATACCCAAAGACGTATACAAACGGATCCTTAAAATCGGTGGTATGAACGCGGGCGAAGTGCTTTCCTACAATATGGCACAGATCTGCATTGTCTACTTCGTGGTACAAATGGGCACCTCGTCTCTGGCGGCGTTTACCTACGCTCAAAACATTGCGCGTTTGTCGTTCGCGTTTGCATTGGCGATTGGTCAGGCTGCGCAAATCCAGACCAGTTACTACGTCGGAAAAGGTTGGGTCAGTAGCATTCTAAAACGCGTGCAGATCTACTTCTTGGTCGGTTTTGCCGCATCAACCGTGGCGACGTGTTTGATTTATTTGTTCCGTGAAGAGATTCTCAGCGTGTTCACCGACCAACCAGAGATCTTGGCTTTGGCGGGAGCGCTAATGATGGGATCTATTCTTCTAGAAGCGGGACGCGTGTTTAACTTGGTCTTTATTTCGGCGCTAAAAGGTGCAGGTGATATCAAATTTCCCGTACAAATGGGCATTCTGAGTATGTGGGGGTTAGGTGTGGTGTTCTCTTATGTTTTCGGTATTCATATGGGCTACGGTGTGCTGGGGGCATGGATGGCGATTGCTCTGGATGAATGGGTACGCGGTATCATCATGGCGAGACGTTGGCGCTCACAGGTGTGGACTCAATTTAAGGTGAGTTAAGCCTAGCGTCTGAATGATGATACTAAAAAGGCACGCTAACTGGTGCCTTTTTGCTATCGGAGGTTTGGGGCAGAATGACGTTGGTTTAAAACGCACACTGGGCTTGGAATCGCATACGCTCTTTGCTGTATGGGTGATCCAGTTCCAACCTCTCGGCATGTAAGTGCAGGCGGTCGGCTTTTTCGCCATACAAACCATCGCCAACCATTGGCAGGTTTAAGCCCATGTGGTGGGCACTGTGTACACGTAATTGATGAGTACGACCTGTTTTAGGGTACATGTACACTTTACTGTGGCCATTTTGGACGTCGATGAGTTGCCAGTCAGTTTCCGCAGGTTTGCCGTGTTCAAAGCAGACTAATTGACGCGGGCGATCGTCTGGGTCGCCTCGCATTGGCAGTGAAATTGTCCCTTCGGCTTGGGTTAATTCACCTTCTAACAACGCTATATAACGTTTTTTTACTTCACGTGAGATGAATTGCTTTTGCAAGCTTTTGTTCGCACGCTTAGTTAAGGCAAACACCAAAATACCGGATGTTGCCATGTCGAGCCGGTGGATGACGAATGGCCCTTCCACATCGGTAAACATCGCTTGCAGGCGTGTGTACGCAGAATCTTTAATGGTTTTACCCGGAACCGAGAGCAAGCCAGAGGGCTTGCTGACCACGACCATAGCCTCGTCTTGAAAGATAATTTCCAGTGCCTTATCTTCTGCCCAATTTTTTGCCAATGGGTTCGGTTCAACGTCCAGTCCCTGCAGCATATGGCTTAGAATAGGCTGGCACTTGCTGTGGCATGATGGGTAGAACTTTTTGTGTTGGCGAACTTCAGATTTTGGCGAGACACCCCACCAAAACTCCGCCAAAGCTAAGGGTTTAAAGTGGTGCTTAAACGCGTATTGGAGCAGTTTCGGCGCTGCGCACTCGCCTGCACCAGCTGGTGGCACGGGGTTAGTTGTGTCGGCGAAAATATCGACCAAGTCACGTGTTTCCCCTTGACCATTGAGGAAACAATATTGCCGGTGCAGTTTGTGCTGCAAAGCGTTAGAAAGTGCTTTGCGTTGCTCTTTACACTGTGCTAGTTGCAGTTCCAACTCCGCCAAGCGTGCCTCTTTAATCGAGAGTTTTTCATCCCAAACTTGCTTTAAATACTTAAGCGTATTTTTCTCGGCGACACTCTGTTTCGCCAAGTCGTCAAGTAAGGTTTTGAGCGTATCGGGAGTGAGCGTTTGCTTCGCCTGTTGGCGTTGCTGTTTGCGATTGGCTCGGCCCTCAATCATTATTTGGCGTTGCGCGAGCTCTTTTTGCTGATAGGTCGCTCGGTCAGCGTGAATTTGCGCTTTGAGATCGGCAAGTTCAGGGTTTGCTGCGCAGGCTTTGTATTGAATGTTCGCGGCGTTAATGGCGTCGGTTTCTGCGCGGAAAAATCCTTGATCAGTCAACATGTCATACACAGGCGGAACAAAACTTGGCAGCAAATTTTGATCCGCTATTTTGCCTGAAAATGCACTCAGAAACCCGAGTTGTCCTTGTGGATTTTCAACCACAAGGACGCCAAACATTTTGCCTCGTCCTGCCTCCTCGTGATGCAAACCAAAATCATGGTTGAAATCAGTTTGTGTCAGTAGATGCTGTTGCAGTTGTTCTGCCGCCAACACACACAAGGGATGAGGCGTGTAGTAGAACGGAAACGTAAACAACATTGGCAATGCATAGCCAGAAGTATCTGCAGTAAAACGAGTAAAACAATGTTCAGGCGAGTGCATGAGGCGTTATCCGAGCGAGTAAAAAAATCGAGCGAGGATTGTACCTGTTTGAGTCAGGATTGCCATGCTGGCTTTAGCGAACGTAGTTGGCGGTAGCGCTAACTAAAAAGTGCTGCAATTTCCCGTCTGACGTTTGTACCCATAAATCATTGTGGTATTGGTAGATACGGCCATTGATGGTGGCAGACAAGGTATTGTCACCCGTTTTTTCCATGCGAATAAATTGATCCGATGTGACTAAGAACGGCGTTTGCTCTTCAATGTTTTGGCCTGTCGCCAAGATGAAGTAGCCGAATCGGTTGCCTGCATCAGGGTCGGTTGAGTAGATTCGATGCCCTACCAACGTGTAGTGATCACTGAGCGCTTGCTCAAGCGTTTTCTGCCCTATGGTTTCGTGTGATGGGATAAATACCCAAGCCAACACACCAGCGGCTACAACTGCCAGTAGAAGCAGTGCCTGAATGAACTTTCTCATGATAAATACCGTTTAACGTTGAAATTTCACATGTGCTTATCCGCTATGCGAATAACAAAGTCAATACGGATAGTGGTTTTGTCGCGTGTTTTTATCCAGCTGTGATTCACAAATACTCAGCCTTAAAACCAAAAAAGCCAGCAAAGATATCTGCTGGCAAAGTTTTTGGGCTTCTAGGGTTTTGTTTTCTTTCTTGTCACTCTATTTCCGGTCACGTATGGAGGCACGGTGTCTCGGTGGGTTTTCAGGGGAAGAAAACACCGCGCTGTGCGCTTTGTGTACAAAAATCTGGCGTTAATCTTGTTTGCGAATTAGGTAATCAAATGCGCCTAAGCTTGCTTTTGCACCTTCCCCCATCGCAATGATGATCTGCTTGTATGGTACTGTGGTTGCGTCACCGGCTGCGAAGACACCTTCTAGGCTGGTTTCACCACGGCTACCGACTTCAATCTCGCCGCGCTCAGATAGGGCTACTTCTGAATCTTTTAGCCATTCGGTGTTTGGCACCAGACCGATTTGGACAAAGATACCTGACAGTTCAATCTCTTTGATGTCATCTGTGTTGCGGTCTTTGTATTTCAAGCTTGTTACGCGTTGGCCATCACCGACCACTTCGGTGGTTTGCGCCATCGTGATGATGTCGACGTTGGGTAGTGAGTTCGCTTTATCAATCAATACTTGGTCTGCGCGCAGTACGTCAGCAAATTCAAGCACGGTTACATGCTCAACAATACCTGCTAAATCGATAGCCGCTTCGATGCCGGAATTACCGCCACCGATAACCGCGGTTTTCTTGCCTTTGAATAGCGGTCCGTCACAGTGTGGGCAGTATGCGACGCCTTTGTTGCGGTACGCTTGCTCGCCCGGAACGTTCATTTCACGCCAGCGTGCTCCTGGGCTTAAGATGACGCTCTTACTCTTTAGCGTTGCGCCGCTTTCAAGTTGGATGTGAATCAAGCCATCGTCTGTGTGCGCTGCGCCCATTAGTTTCTCAGCTTGTTGCTCAGTCACCACGTCTACGTCGTATTCTTTTAGATGCTCGGCTAGGTCTGTTGTTAGCTTGGGACCTTCAGTGCGTTTTACCGAAATGAAGTTCTCGATTGCCATGGTGTCCATCACCTGACCACCGAAACGTTTTGCTACGACACCCGTGCGAATGCCTTTACGCGCTGCGTACAATGCAGCCGCGCTACCACCAGGGCCACCGCCGACCACCAGTACGTCGTATGGGTCTTTTTCGCTGAGTGCTTTGGCAGCCTTCTCGCTCGCGCCGTCATCGACTTTGTTGAGGATTTCAGTCAGAGACATACGACCTTGACCGAATAGCTCACCGTTCACGAATACGCTTGGTACCGCCATGATGTCGCGTTGCTTCACCTCATCTTGGAATAGTGCGCCGTCGATCATGGTGGCTTTCACTTTCGGGTTGATCGCCGCCATCATGTTGAACGCCTGAACCACATCTGGACAGTTTTGGCACGACAGAGAAATGAACACTTCAACTTCCAACTCTTTATCTAGCGCGGCGATTTGTTCAATCACTTCCGGCTCTAGTTTGATTGGGTGACCACCAGAGTGCAGCAGTGCCAATACCAGTGAGGTAAATTCATGCCCCATTGGTAGGCCAGCAAAGCGAAGTGCGGTGCCTTTTACTGGGTTGGTGACCGCCATTACTGGTTTACGTGCGCTTGCGTTGTCGTCACGTTCAACGGTGATGAAGTCGCTCATCTCTGCGATTTGGTTCGCAAGAGCAAGAATGTCATTCGATGCTTTGCTTTCATCTAGACTAACCACAAGACGCACGTCTTCTTTTACATTAGCCAGATATTGTTTGAGTTGTTGTTGGATAGCTTGGTCTAACATCATTGTTAATGCCTTAATTTAAATGGTTACTCTGGATAAAATCAGTAGAGGGAGAGCAATCCGGGCAGAAGGTCGTCAAGGTACCTACCCAGAGTGCTCTCTTAATTAATTTCTATTTGTAGATTGGATCAGCGTTGTCGAATCGGGATTAGATTTTGCCGACTAGGTCTAGAGAAGGCGCGAGTGTCTCTTCACCTTCTTTCCATTTTGCTGGACATACTTCACCTGGGTGCGCGGCTACGTACTGAGCGGCTTTCACTTTACGTAGTAGGTCTTCTGCGTCACGACCGATACCTTCAGCAGTGATTTCCATTGCTTGGATAGTACCTTCTGGGTCGATTAGGAACGTTGCACGGTCTGCAAGACCTTGGCCTTCACGCATCACACCGAAGTTGTTGGTGATGTTGCCTGTTTGGTCGCCAAGCATGTAGTACTGGATTTTGCCGATGGTGTCTGAGCTATCGTGCCAAGCTTTGTGAGTGAAGTGTGTGTCAGTTGATACTGAGTACACTTCAACGCCGCGTTTTTGTAGCTCTTCGTACTGGTCTGCTAGGTCACCTAGTTCTGTCGGACATACGAATGTGAAGTCTGCTGGGTAGAAGAAGAATACCGCCCATTTACCGAGAACATCTTGTTCTGTTACTTCAACGAATTCGCCGTTTTTAAATGCAGTTGCTGTAAATGGTTTGATTTGTGTATTAATCATTTTTTACTTTCCTCAAAATGTTTAGGGTGAGCAGTTCTTTGCTTTCGGAAAGTATATTCGCATCCAGTTGAGTTTAAATAAAATCACTTGTAGCTATCCTATTGATAGCTAATTCCTATCTTTTGGGATAGGGAATGCCGAGGTTTGCAGCTGGTGTTGATAGGTGTTGTTCAATAGCCAGTCAGCTCGATATAGCCAGTACCGAAATGAGACCCCTTAATGATCACGGGCCCTTCCCAGTAAGGGACTGACAATGGCATTTTGGCTTTTGGATTCAGCGCCGAGATAGTGAGCTCAACTTGTTGGCTTGGAATTGAAAGGTACCATTCGGTTGGGTAATCACGGTCTTGAATTTTTGTATGCGTGGTGGTCTGCAAGCTGATATCACTTTGTGGAATGGCGGTTCCCGTCCCCTCTTGACGCATCAATCTTGCGTGTGAGTAACTCGCTTGTCCGGTTTTTGAATCACGAAGTTGGAAGACCACTAAGCGGGTTTCATCGCTTAGCCTTAACGCAAACCAATCCCAGCCTTGTTGTGAGTCGAGCAAGAACTGCGAGCTCCATTCTCTGTCTAGCCAGCCTTGGCCCGATACCCGATGAGTTTTACCATCCATAGTGACTTCGCCTGTAACATCAATAAACGGCTGGCTGTAGTAATACGACGCGACCTGACCATCGGCACTTTTGGCGCTGTAGCCTTGCTCGCCTTGTTTGTGGTAAGGCGCATCACTGGTTAGCGTGAGTGAGTAGCCAAATTGGTCGGAGTTAACGTTGAGCGTGGCAGGGAAAAGATCTTCAGTAGAAGACGTCCATTGCCAATCATCAAGATAAACACGAAATGGAGAGGCGTCCACACCAGCAAGGTCGGCTTGAGCCCGAGACCATTTTTCATCGGCGTAGTGTTTGTCTGGAGTGGTTACGGCGCTGTGTGCCATGTAGATTTGCTGGCTTTGCCATACGGTTTTCTTGGCCTCGCTGTCACGGTTTTTCGGTGCGGCGGCGAAGCGGAACTGTGTCCATTGCACACCAAGTGGATTGCCTACTTCATCGGTCAAGTTAGCGGTTAAATACCACCATTCATGGCGAAAATCGTGATGTGCTTGATGGTCGGCTGGGAAGGCGAGCTTAACTCCCTTTATTACGGGGGTGAATTGTTCGCGCTCGGTGCGTGCTTCACTGCCACCTAATAACGTCCCCATGTTTTGCGGTTGTGGTTCATCGCATGCAAAAAGGGAAAAAGCGCAGAAGATAACAGTGAAAATTCTAATTAGAACATTCATCACAATACCTCACTCTGTAAGCTGGAAACGACGGGTTTGCTCACCAAGCGCCATAGTGGAAGCAAGGTAGCCATGACCGCAACCAAAATGGTGATGGCGACAATACTTAAGGCGTCACTCCAGTTCCACAGGTAATTCAAGCTCCACCCAAAGGCGCGCAAGGTGACGATATCCGTCAATACATAACCCACCATGGCACCAAGGGGTAGGGCGATAACCAGAGTGAAGCTGACCAAAGCCACGATTTGTCCAACAACCATGGTCATTAATTTTTGGCGGTTCACGCCAAGTGCATACAGCCTTGCAATCGCAGCTTTACGCGCGTCAAGCAACATAAAGCAGGCGCTGAACAAACCAATCACGGCCACCATTAAAGTCACGCCATTGAGTGCACGGGTGATGGCAAAAGTTTGTGAGAAGATGTCTAAAGCGATGGATTTGATTTGCGCTTGGTCGTATAGCTGACTTGGGTGCAAGTTCAATTGCTGACGTAGCTGGTTGTACACTTTCTCCTGATCGCCAGAGACTTTAATCCCAAGGCTCGTCGGTAAGTTAGTAAAGCCGCTCTCTCGCCACAGTTTAGGAGCAAGCAATATTTCACCATTAGGAGAGCCATAGTCGTGGAAAATAGCGCCAACAATCAGCGTGTTGTTTTGTAGTCCGTCGAGTTTTAATGCACTGCCAAGTGATAAATCAAGCTTCACGGCCGTGGGTTCACTAATCGCGACGAATTCACCTTGATAAAAGCGTTGCCAGAATTGAGGAAGATGCGATTGAAACACCATTGTTTGCTCTAGGGTGTCTTTATCTTTAGTACCAAGCTGGACCGGTAAACCTTGCAAGTTATCATCGACATAATACTGCTTGTAAACGGTCTCAACGTTGTCGAACTGCTCCAGAGCGCGCTCAACGTTTGCGATGTCACCTTGTGAAGGACTGACGTAAATATCCGCATGCAGCCTTTGTGCTAACCATTGATTTAAGGTCGATTCAAAACTGCCGACTAGAGTGTTCATGCCCATGTTTGCGGTGACCGCAAGCAACAATGCCATCATGGCGAGCGAGAGTGGAGAAATCAGTTCACGTAGCTCAGCAAACAGGTATTGCACCAACCCTGATGTGCTGTGTTGTTCGCTCCAATGGGTTAATACGCTGAGGGTTTTCGGTAGATACAAAGGAATTGAGACCACCAACACACCAAGCCATGCCATGGTGAATCTATGATGCTCACTCAACCACAAACCTGCCATTGCTAGCACGGTGAGCACAAGGCCAATTACAAACAGTTGATTTTCGTTGGATGTTTCTGGCGCTTGATAAAAGCCGCCATGAGAAGAGAGCGGCTGACGGACTCGCTGCTTAAAGTGCTGCCAACAAGCGAGCAAAGTCGCGGCTAAAGTGAGCAATAGCGCTTGTGCCCACCATTGCCACTGCCATGTTCCTGGGAGCAGAGTGGCACCATAAAGTTGCTCAAGCGTAAGCGCAACCGTTGGGTGTAGCCAATGGCTGAGCTGTATGCCTAACACGAAACCAAGTGAAGCACCAAACGTCACCAGAATGGCGAGTTCAACTAGCAATGCAGAGAAGATAACTCTGGGCGTCATACCTGCTTGCTGGATTTGCACTAACAGTCGATTACGTTTGAGCAAGCTGTACTTCACGCCATTGTAGGCGATGAACAGGCCAACCAAAAACGCCAGCAAACTCATAGCAGTCAGGTTGAGATGAAAGCTTTCGGTCAAAGAACCAAGGTCTGCACTTTGATTGTTGGTTATCCATTGCCCTTGATCGCCAATCAACTTTTTCCATTTCTTCGCTGAAGCGGAATCCGATTCAAAAACGGCGATATAGCTCAGCTGTCCACGTTTGTTAAGGAGCTGCTGGGCGAAGCCAATGTCCATCAACATTCGACTGCCCAGTTGCCACTCATCTGGCAGCACAACGACTTTTGTTTTGATTTCATCCAGAGTCAGAGTTTCCGCTGCACCAAGGTTTTGGTGTTGGGACTGACTCATCATCACAATCGGTTCACCAGCCAATAGTTGAGGCAGAGGCAAGGCGTTATTAAACAGAGAGACATTTTGTTGGTTATCGGTGGAGTAGCGAGATCTGGAGGTGAGTGCCGCTATCAATTCACTGCCTTGTACTGACCAGCGGCGACCTTGCCCATCCCTGACTCGCCCTTCAATTATTGGCAATGAGGCACTTAACCCATTCTGCCTTGAGGACAAGTAGAGTGATTCAGGTAAGTAGTTCTGCCCTGCTGGTGGAATAATGAGGTTTTGTGCTTGCACACTAAGCTGCTCAGTAGATTCGGTATAACTGCGTTTAGCATTGAGGTTGATGGCTTGCACCGCGACAAATAATGTCACTGCTAGCACGATACCAATCAAAATCGCTGCAGCTTGCAGTGGCGCTTGCCGATAATGTGAGGCAAACAAATTCAGTGCTAGCTTGGTGTGGATGAATCTAGTTTTAATCATGGCGCAGCTCGCGGTTGCGTGTTTCTTGCTCACGACCTAGATGACCATTTTTAAGGTGGAATTGAGTTTGCATAAATTCGGCACATTTTGGACTATGAGTGACGAGCAGAACCGCGGTTTTTCCTTGGGTCGTGATTTCGCTCAGTAATCTCATTACCTCCAATCCGGCTTTTTGGTCGAGGTTGCCGGTCGGTTCATCGGCTAACAACAGTTTGGGTTGGTGGGCTAATGCTCTAGCGATAGCAACGCGCTGCTGTTGACCGCCAGAAAGTGTGGAGACATGTCTATCGAGTAGAGCGTTGATGTCTAGCGTTGCCACCAAATAGTCACACCATTCATTCCACTTTTGCTGATTCAAATGAAGTGGAAAGACAATGTTCTGTTTGACGTTTAACGGAGTTAACAGATTGAATTGTTGGAAGATGACACCGAGCGTTTGATGGCGAAAGCGACTCCATTGCGGGTCTTTCCAAATCGCCGTGTTTTCTCCATCTAGCCATAACTCACCACTTGAGAGAGGTTCGAAGCCTGCAATGACATTGAGTAGCGTGCTTTTTCCGCTGCCACTTGCTCCCGTTAGTGCCACGCTTGCGCCGCTCGCAAGAGTAAAGGCGACATCGTTCAGCACACGGTGTGTCTCCTTGCCATCGATAAAGCTTTTGCTGGCACTTTTGAGTACGACAAGTGAGTTTTCCATTTCCTCTCCTTGCATCTAGTTGATGTGTGTCTTTTGGCAGTTTTCTATCTATAAGATTCTAGACAACAAATTGAAAAAGATAGCGATTTACATCGACTTCCTGACAATTTTACTCAGAGGAATAAGGTATGGATTAGTGGGTTGAGAGGGGCTGGCATTAAAAAGCTCGAGCGAGACTCGAGCTTGTAGCGTTGGATTCTGTGTGGTCAACTTACACGTAGTACGCTGATACTTCGCCTTTTAGTTTGATAAGCATTGGGTTACCGAAACGGTCTTTAGCTTTAGGAGACGCGATTTTTACCCAACCTTCACTGATACAGTACTCTTCTACGTCTGTACGTTCTTTGCCGTTTAATTGGATACCGATTTGGTGCTCAAAGCATTCTTTTACAAAAAATGGGCTACGTGAGTTACCCGCTAGGCGATCTGGTAGGGTTGGCTTTACAGTGTCGTTCATTTTATAACCTGATTCCGTAACAAAAGTGCGCCATTGTAGACAGTGCGCGACTACTGTTCAAGGAATCTTAGAAGGCGTAATGGGGAAGCATTTTGAGATTAGGAAAAAGTAAACGCATTTTAACTTGTACAATAAAAGATTAGTCAGAACGTGCTTGCAGGCTTAAGACGTTTTACTTGCTGTAAATGAAGTGGTGGCTGCTTTTCTCTTTCCCAGTTAAATGGGTCGAAAATATTACGTATTTCACGCTTTATTAATCTGAACCAATTAATTCGTATTGTTCAACTCTGATTTAGATTGCGGTCATGTAATTCGCGGTAGCAGAAATTCGCTTCTATAGTTTTCTATCAAAGAGAGAGTAAGGAGTGGCAAATGATAAAAGTGATCATCATGGGGTTGATAACAGCGTTGGTATCTGTGAGCGCGCTTGCAGGTGAGGGCGTGATAAAGATAGCGAGTATGCATACAGTAAAGGACACGGCGGATAAGTTTGTTGCCATCGCGCAAGAAAAAGGTTTGAACGTATTTACTCGTATCAACCATCAAGAGAATGCCGCGAAAGTGGATATGACGTTAAGGCCAACCGAAGTCATTGTGTTTGGTAATCCGAAAGTGGGCACACCACTGATGCTCTGTGCGCAAGGAGTAGCGCTCGATTTGCCGCAGAAGGTGTTGGTGTATGAAGATGTTGATGGAAAAACTTGGCTGGCATACAACGATCCGATGTACTTGAAGCAGCGTCATCATATTAAAGGATGTGATCAGGTATTGAGCAAAGTTCGTGGTGTGTTGGGTAAGGTAACGAGCGCTGCGGCGAAGTAACCTCTATGAGTTGGGCTTAAACGAGGACGTTTTTAGAAATAGTGGAATATCGCTGACTCATGGAAAAGTCTTGATTATTCCACTCATGCGCGCCCACGCTTACGGTAAAACTATGTAGACACCAATCAATATCGATGATTGCGATGTGTTGTTCGTTCTGGCGTACAACTCTAACCAACGGCGGAAGTGGTTTGTGTGCGTACTGGGGCTTGGTCAAATGCGATGGAAGTACTCAGAAAAGCGCCAAAGTAAAATAAATTAAAATAATCCTTTACTTATGGTTATTAAAAGACGATTATAATACTCGCTCTGTTGTTCAGAGTTATTAAATGATACATCAAGTCGTCAAAGTAAAACCCTCAGAATTTCCTCGTTGTAATCCTTAGTGTTTCCCCTTAACTTCATAGATACATTAAATAATTCAAGCTTCTAGTGCAAAATTTAGCTATTTAATTTTATTAATTATAAGGGACACTACATGTCTAACAAAACAACTGGTTCTGTAAAATGGTTTAACGAAACTAAAGGTTTCGGTTTTCTTACTCAAGACAATGGCGGTGCTGACGTATTCGTTCATTTCAATGCTATTGCATCTGAAGGCTTTAAAACTCTAACAGAAGGTCAAAAAGTGACTTTCGAAGTAGAGCAAGGTCAAAAAGGTCTTCAAGCTTCAAATGTTGTAGCTGCATAAGATTTAAAGTAGGCGCAAGTGGTATATTTACCACTTGCGCCACTTCTTTCTGCGTGAAAACTATTTATAACACTCTTCGAAAATCTCCAACATTTCCTAATGCCTCTTGTGTATTTGTCGTTAAGTTTCTGATTTAATTCGTTTCATTATAAATAAAACCTACTTAATCTCATTGTATATAAACGTTAAGTATTATTTTCGCTTTTATACTGGTGAGGTGTAATTTAGACAACGTTATGTCACGTTAGCTGAATTGAAACGATTACCTTCACAACATAAATACCCACAAATAAGTATAAATCAAAAAATAGAGATGTGATTAAATTTCAGCGGTAAAGATATAGTGCTGACATTACTGTTGCCGAACCTAGAATTCAGTGATTTTTCGATTTCGAATTGGATGGTGCAAATAGCCTGTCTAAGAATGTTGTTATAGCGATATAGTTTATTTATCTTAAAAGATGTTAAAAGAGGAACAAAAATGAAGAAGAATAAAAAACAGGAAAAACTTCGACAAAAAGCGTGGAAAAATGGCGGTGAAGCAAGATTCGCACAGATGGTGAAAGAATATCATAATGCTAAAGAAAACTTAGCTTCCATGCCAGAAGGTACTGCTGAGTATACTAAACAAAAAAAACACTGTGACTCTTTGTTTGCCAATGCCGAACGTTTCTTTACCAACAACCAATAAATCTACTATTTATTGATTATCAGTAGAAAACCTAACGTTGTCGCATAAATCGTATATATAACTCAGCCCTAAGTGAGCTTTCTCATTGCTTTTATTATGATGTAAGCCTCACCTTCCCTCTACTTTCACTTTGATATTCCCTCCTCAACTTAATTGATTTTTTGATGAAAAATCCCTGCTTATCAAAATTTTCTGTTTTACTATCAAGTCTTTCCCTACGCCGTTTCTGATCACTAACTTGTTGTGATTAATACTATTGCTCAGCAGGCTCCTCTGCATCAAAACCGCCTAAGATATTGCTAAGCGTAACCGCCGTAAATACCACAATTACTATCGATAGATGCCACGCTTGACTCAAGCCCAATTGCACCAGCGTCAAACTCACCAGTGATGACACCACCATTTGTCCACCACCAGACATGGCCGCTGCCGCACCAGCTCGTTTCTTGTATGGCTGCATCACCATGGTTTGAGCACAAGGGAGAGCAATGCCGTTGCCTAGGATCATCAATAGTTGCCCTAACATTAAATACAACGGCTCAAGTGGGCAGAAAAATAACCATAACGCAGCGCTAATGTGTAAAACCGGAGTACAGAGTAGCATTCTCTTATTGCCGATAATCGGTCTAACTCGGTTACAAATCGTTGTGCCGCCTAACATCCCAAGAGCAGGAATTAACGCCCACATCGCGTACTGGTCAGAAGTCATACCGATTTGGTCTTGCATAATGAACGGCATAACGGACACTGTTGTGATCATCAAGCTGAAATTTAACCAACTGATGCTAGCAAAGCTCATGAAGTAACGTGAGGTGAGTAAATCACGATATTGACGGAGCATACGGCGGGGGGAAGGAATCGCTGAACGGTGTGAGATGGTTTCTGTAAAACGAAAGGCGATGATCAACCAGGCAAGTGCCACGTAGCCGAGCAGTGATATAAACACCATACTCCAGCCGAAATGGAAGTTAATAAAGCCACCTATTACCGGGGCGATGAGAGGCGTAATTGACGCAGCCATGGCGATGTATGACATGGCAACCGGTAGGTCATTACCACTAAACCGATCTCGAGTTGAGGCTCTGGCAAGTACTGCACAGCAACCGGTTCCTAAGCCTTGTAGGAAGCGTCCCCAAACCATCGCTGTGAAAGTTTGACTCCAGAAAATGATCATCAACAAGCCAGACATCGCGATAAGTAAACCTGTTAATAGGACTTTTTTACGACCTAACGCGTCAGATACGGGCCCATAAATGAATTGTGAAGGACCAAAACCAAGTAAGTAGATACTGACGAGCAACTGAGCTTGATCCAATGAAATAGAAAAGTCTTTCGCTATCCAGGGAAGAGAAGGCATGACAAGGCCCATGCTCAACTGACCGACGCTGATAATCAGACAGGCGAGTAAGATAGAACGAAAGTTAATCGGGTGACTCATGATGGGTCACCATCGGCATGTCCCTTTTGTCTGCGTGTTCTGAGGCAGCCTTCATCATCTACGTCATGCAACTTTGCTTTAACTCGCTTCACGGTAGAGAGGCTAACGTCACATTGTTGTGCGACACTTTGCAACGTGTAGCCCTCCAGTAGCATTGTTGCAATATGTTGATGTTTGGTCTTGTTTGCTGGGCGGCCACGAAACTTTTTCTTCCACACTTCTGGTTGTTGCTTTAGTGCTTTGCGCCCTTGTTCGGCCGCAAACAAACGGTGTTGAGTTTGTATTTGTCCGTATCCAGATAGCAAAGTAAGTAGGGTCTGGGTTTGAATCGAATTAGGTTCAAACGTCAGTGGTTCGCACACGGTTGTGAGTGTTACGCCCTTATCCAATAGGCTTTTAATCGTCTTACGTGCTTGGCTAAAGTCACGACTAAACACGGTTAACCACCACATCACGATGGTATCGCCAGTTTCAACGGTATTCATCAACCGTTGAAAGGCCTCTCGCTCAGAGGGGGGGATACAGCCACGCACTTGATCCTCGAAATGCTGTGCGTCAGGCACGAAAGCTTGCAAAGCAGCAAGGTGTTCTTGATAAGCTCGATTATGCGGGGAATAACGCGTGTAGAGATAGGTGGTCATCGTGCTTCTCTTTGGTTTGGTTCATATACTGTAATGGCTCATAAATATACAGAGGTTCATTCATGCTTACAACACCAAATGCGCCAAAAAGAACAATGCATGCCTTATCTTCACATTGAGAGGAATAAAAAGTCAGTCAGAAAGTTGCTGGCTTGCTACATAAAGCGAGTGGTAGGATCTTCATACTATTCGTTGCTCGATGCTTTTGAGCCCTAAGAGCGAGCATCAGATAAGAGATGTAACGTAGACAAGGCGTTAAACCCGATGCAGTGGATCTACATCGGGTTCTTGGCCTTAAAGAATCATCATTCGTTGGGATTTGGCTGGTAATGCAAAATCATCATCGAAGTTGGTGAGAGCAATACTTCGCCCTCTGCATGACCTGGGTTTAAGTTGCGCACGTTAGTATCACAGATCGTTACCCACTCCTGATGGTGCTCACTTGGTAATTTAAAGCGCGCGGTCGCGTTAGTTTGGTTGATGAGGTACACCAATTCTTGCCCGTTTTTGCCAATCCCAAGATGAAGCGCCACAGAGCTTAAACGGTTCCAGTCATCATGCTCCATGAGGCTCCCGTCGGAACGACGCCAGAAAATACGGTTGTTGTTTCGGTTCTCGCCGCTGAAAGCACGAATAAATGGCACCATGTATTGATTTCGGTTGGTGACCATTTGCGACATCCACGTTTTAAAGTGCTTTTTACGCTCCGTTTCCCCCCAGTTTAGCCAACTGGTCTCGTTATCCTGACAGTAGGCATTATTATTGCCACCTTGGGTGTGAGACAGTACATCCGCCGTGAGAATATGAGGAATACCAAAAGCAAACAGCAAACTGGCGATGAGGTTACGTTTTTGTTTTTCGCGCGTGGCGATGATCATTAGGTTTTCTGTCTCGCCTTCTACGCCGTAGTTCTCTGAACGGTTATCGCCATGCCCATCACGGTTTTCTTCGCCATTGGCTTCGTTGTGTTTGTGTTTGTAAGACACCAAATCTTGCAACGTGAAACCGTCATGATACGTAATGTAATTCACTGTCAATTTATATGGCCAATTAGCAGCGCTATAAATGTCGCGAGAGCCCATTAAACGAGTAGCAAATTCTTTTAAGTAACCTTGGTCACCACGCCAGAAACTGCGAGAAATATCACGCAGTTTGTCGTTACATTCATTCCAACCAAATGGAAAGTTTCCGACTTGATAGCCGTTTGGCCCAATATCCCACGGTTCGGCAATCAGCTTGGTTTCTCTCAGCACAGGGTCTTGAGCAACGGCTTTGAAGAATGCCGCCTCAGAATTGTAGTCATCTCCCTGACGGCCCAAAGTGGCGGCTAAATCGAAACGGAAACCATCGATTTTGAATTCGCTGACCCAATAACGCAACGTGTCCATTACGAGGTTTAAGGCGGGTTGGTAGGTCAGATCCACCGTGTTTCCGCAGCCAGTGTAATTGGCAAAGTGATTACCATGTTTAAGATAAAAACGACCATCAAGCGCCTTGAGGTTGAAAATTGTTGGTCCCTCCCCCCCTTCCGCGGTGTGGTTATACACAACATCGAGAATCACCTCGATACCGTGTTTGTGCAGTTCTCGAATCGTCGCTTTCAGCTCTGTAACGGCGTCTTTTTCTGCGTAACGCGGATCTGGCACCATGAAAAGGTAAGGGTTGTATCCCCAGTAATTAACCTTCTTCATTTCTAATAAGTGAGGTTCATACATACAGGCTGCGACAGGTAGCAATTGCAACGTGTTGATATTTTGCTGCTTATAAAAGGCCAGCATTTGAGGTGACACCAAGCCTAAATAACGACCTTTTAGTTTGTCTTCGACTTCCGGGTGTAACTGCGTGAGACCTTTTACATGAGTCTCAAATAACACCATTTCTTCTCTTGGGATACGGGGATGAACCGTATCTTGCCAGTCAAAATTATCCTCGATGACAATGCATTTCGGCATATCAAAGCTTTTCGCTGGAGAATAAGGAGGATGATAATGGAGAGCTTTATCGATCGACTTTGCATAAGGATCGGAAATCAATAATGGCTCCCCTTGATGAGAAACAAGGTACGCGTATTTCTGTCCAGATTGGATATTCGGAATAAAAGTATGACGTATGCCTGCGTATTCGCTAGGCAAATCATGAAGCGTGTAACTGCCATCGTCGGCAAACAAGGCGAGTTTTATATCTTTGTTACCCGGTGCGTGAATAGAGAAGTTACAGCCTTCTTTATTGACGCTTGCACCCAAAGGGTAGGGGTGAGAGAGAAATCGTGTCATTAGAGATACTTTTATTTAATAATTTATTACTACCTTAGGAAACTATAAGTTAAAGACTTTGTCTTACTAAGGTCAACCACCTTAAATATAAAAATAGTCATGTAATTTAATTACTTTATATGACGGTTTAGCGTCAAAAATATGAAATGGCTATCACTTTGTAGCGGTCTAAAACCGAATAACTTACTAATTCCTCCCCAGATTGGTGATCTGACTCGAAAAAACACCATTCGGTAAACTTTCTACTCCTTTCTCATCCCCCCTAAATTAGTTTGGGGCGGAGGACGTCATCCTTGTGCGTCTCGGGTAATCTCAAAACTGTTGAAACAAACGGGGACTCGTTCCCATCTTACCTCTCTTCTTTAGGTGTGTTTTTACTGCCTATATTCACCTTGAGAGCGAGCAGGGAAGACAGAATTATAAATAATACCCTTAATGGAGTTAAGAATGAAAAAAGTAAGTGCAATTGCTGCTGCTGTGGCGGCAACGTTAGCTGCTGGTTCTGCGTTCGCAGTGGACTTTCACGGTTACATGCGTGCTGGCGTTGGCGTAAACGCTGACGGTGGCCAACAAATCGATTTTAAAAAGAATCAGATCGGTCGTTTGGGTAATGAAAGCGATGTTTATGGTGAGATTCAACTCGGTAAAGAAGTATACAACAACAACGGTAAAACGTTCTATGTAGACTCAATGGTAGCAATGACCTCTAACGGCTCTAACGACTGGGAGTCAACAGAAGATGATGACGCTAAATTTGCGCTGCGTCAGTTCAACGTTCAAGCTAAAGGCATTCTAGATTTCGCGCCAGAAGCGACTCTATGGGCAGGTAAACGTTTCTACCAACGTCACGACATCCATATCTCTGATTTCTACTACTGGGATATGTCCGGTGCAGGTGCTGGTATTGAGAACATCGAAGCTGGCCCAGGCAAACTATCTTTTGCATGGGTACGTAACGACCGCAATGATACTCCACCTTGGAATCCTGATGGTGATACACCAGATGAAGGTAACAATGGCGGAGCTGTAAACGTAAATACATTTGATGTGCGCTATGCTGGTCTTCCTGTATGGGAAAATGGCTCGCTTGAGCTTGGTGCGGCTTACGCAATGCTCAACGAGACAGACGATGCATCAGCTGGAGCAAAAGCAGCTCAAGATGGCGTTATGCTAACTGCTGAGCTAACTCAAGGTCTATCTTCTGGATTCAACAAAACGGCTATCCAGTACGGTACAGAAGGCTACTCGAAAACGATGGCATACTATGGTGGTGGTAACTGGTACGGCGCAGAAGCTGCTGATGGCGCTTCAGGTTACCGCCTAATCAACTGGGGTGTAATCGGCATGGGTGACAGCTGGGAAATGGGTCACCAACTAGTATACGCAGTAGGTGAGGATATGTGGAGTAGCATGGATAAGTTAGAGACCATGTCAGTTGTTGTTCGCCCTATGTACAAATGGGATGACAACCACAAAACTATCTTTGAAGCTGGTTACGGCTCAGATGACCAAGATGGTGCTACAGACTCATACACCAAGTTTACTGTTGCTCAAGCATGGTCTGCTGGCTCTAGCTTCTGGGCGCGTCCTGAAATCCGCGTTTACGCGTCTTACCTAACTGCAGATAAAGACGACAACTCAAACGCATTTGACGGCGGTCGTTCAGACGATACGTTCCAATTCGGTGTACAAGCGGAAGCTTGGTGGTAATCATCTAGCCACTAAGTCCTAAATTGTCCTAGAATGATACAGCCAGAAACTTATCTGGCTGTATTTATTTAAAAAACAATAAAGAGTCGAGGTAGACAGTAATGAAAAAATGGCTTGCTCCCGTACTGTTGGGCATGTTGGCGACTGGTTGTGCGTCCGTAGAACAAGTAGAGATGAGCCCAGAAGGTCAGCAACAAGTGATCACGCAATCGGGTGATATTCAATGGGTACCAATTGATGTACCTGTGGTTACTGAATTCGCTTTGACTGACAAAAGCCAAATGCTGTTGGATGGCAACAGTGCTGGCGCTATTGCAGCGTTTTCTCTTCCGGGCAATCGTGGCAGTCTCGATATCAAATTAGAGACATTCGTAAGTAAAGAACTTCAATTTTATGCTCCCAATGTTGCAGTGATGAACTCGGCGGGAGAAACTATTTACCAAGCAGATTTTTCAAAGTTTAAGTACGAGCCAGCTAAACTGTTGGACAACGATAAATTCGTACTTGATTTGAATGTTATTCCAGACATGACAGGTAATGACCTGCACGTATTGATTTACACGACTTCCTCTGATCTAAAAGGCAGTACGCAAGTTTTGCATCCTGCAAAAGCCTTCGCCATGGCGCGCCACACCCAGCCGCCAGATATTGCAGACCCACTAGCGAAACACAGCCCATTGGGTCAGTTCCGTTTGTCGGTATCCGCAAATGATATCGTGAATACCAAGATTGTTGCGAAAAACGACAACATACCTCAAGGTACGGAGCTCACTAGCTACTACCACAGCTCAATTAAAGCGGCCGTTGCTGAAAATAATATACCGAAAGCACTCACCTTGCTCGATGAAGCAAAAGAGCTAGGTATTGAAGACGCACAACAAGTGTTTGTGAAAGCCGTAAATAAAAAATAATTGAATATAAAAGGTCAGCAAAATGTTGGCCTTTTTCATAAAAAATAAACCAATAAAAATACCCCTACATAGAGTTACCTTATTCACATAACTATTTTTATTGCTTTGTTTTTTATATTTATTAGATCAATAATTAATGACTTTTCCTAACTTATGTTTTTATGCTTAGGAAATAAATAAAACTCTCGAAGTGATTTAAATTCGCAAGTCGAAGATATTTATTTAGTGTTCGATGTTTCCATGTTGTTCACGATTGATATTTTTATCAATCGTTGAGTTTATTTTGCTTTGGATATACTAAAAAGGAATTACGTGAAATGAACATGATGAAAACCTCTCTTGCTGCTGCCCTACTTGTTGCCTTAGTGGGTTGTCAATCGACGGCAGAACCAGAAGCCGCCGCCGAGCCCGTTGTGAATATGTCTCAAGACGAAGTGGTTGCTTTCATGAAAGCGTGTGACAACCCAGATAGTACGGCGAAAGGACCAATTTCTAAGCCTCTGTTTGTTGTGGGCACATTTGCTGATTCTGATTGGAAACATGTGCCACAACGTCAATATACGTATAAAGGCAATAATTTTTATCAAGTCGTGACGCAGGAAAAATCCGGTTCTTATAAAATGCAATATGCGACTGAATTGTGGTTCCCACAATTTACCGCAAAAGGTAATCGAATGAATGTTGGTGAATTAACGCCACTAACATTTGGTGGTTACGGTATTGATACTTCGGTTGATATTAAAGAAGAAGGGAAATATGTCTGGAGCCTTCAATTTGAAGGAAAAGGTAAACCGCTTCACGTCATGGTAAGTAAGTGCCAATAATATTCTATTCGGTTATTTAAAATCTGTTTTTATTTATTAACCCCTACATGGGATACATGTTGGGGTTAATTTTATTACTCAAATGTTTGTACGTAATTTGGGTAAGTTAGGGAGAATAAAATGCGTAACGTTCGACGTAACCATCGCCTGTATCGATCGCTGCTTGCGTTAAGTGTGATTGGGGCTTTATCTGCGTGTAATTCTTCTGGTGGTGATAGTAATAGCAGCACTCCGCTACCGGATACCAGTTATGCTTGCCAAGCCAATGTCATGGAGCAAAGCAACCAACTTCGCACTTATCAGATCATGGTAGAAAGTTTTGTCGATGGGGATTCGTCTATCGGCCACGGCACGGGCTATGGCACCAGTCATCACAGTGGAGACCTTCAAGGGATTATTGATTCACTTGATTATATTCAAGATTTAGGGATGAACGCGGTTTGGCTGACACCAGTTTTTGAATCAGAAGTGATAGATGGACAAGATCACTGGGCGGATCGTTTGGATGCCACCGGTTACTTTGCGACAGATTACTTTAAGATCGACCCAAAACTTGGTGATTTAGCGACCGCGAAAACTCTAGTCGAAGAAGCGCACAAACGCGGTTTGTACGTCTTCTTTGATGGCGTATTTGGTCATCACAAAGATGGCTTGATCAAACCCTCACCTTCCGGCTTGTTGCCTTCGGGATCGAGCAACCCCGTTGATTACCCGGCCAGTCTCGATTTCTACAAAGAAGTGGCGACCTATTGGGTCAAAGAACTCAAGATTGACGGCTGGCGTTTAGATCAAGCCTATCAAGTTCCGACAGACGCTTGGACGCAACTTCGCAAAGCCGTCGATGAAGCCTCGCAAAGTGTGACGTACATCAATCGTGAAGGCGCTCAAGTGAATCCGTTGGGTTACATGGTGGCAGAGGTTTGGAAAGGAGAGTCTGAGATCGCGAATGAGGCGTATGGCTCGAACAGCGATCCGGCATTGTGCTCTGCATTTGACTTCCCAATGCGCTATCGCATCGTAGAAACATTAGCCGTGAATGAGAGCAGCGTGGGTGGTCGAGGTGTAGATTGGCTGGACAACGGCTACAGCACACACAACCAATATCCAACGCATGCGCAGCCGAATTTGATGATCGGCAACCATGATTTAGTGCGCTTTGGTGACTTGTTGCAGCGCGGAAGCTTGGCGGATGTGAATGATGCCGAATATTGGCTGCGCCATAAAGCTGCGTTTGCCTTCCAGGCTGCGTATACCGGGCCAATCACGCTGTACTACGGCGATGAAATCGGGGATCAAGTGGATGGTTTTGCTGCAAAAGTAGACAACAGCACCTGCGCCATTCAAGGTTTTTGTGATGATCACGTGGCGCGCAGCAGTGCTAAAATTGAAGGCGTGACGGCGACACTTGATGCAAACCAAGCCGATCTCAAAGCCTACGTGAAATCTTTGATGACGATGCGGGACAAGCACCCGGCACTATATCAAGGCTCACGTACGAACTTGTTATCGAGCAATGGCACTTATGTGGACCTTAAAAAGTCGGATGATGAGCGAGTATTGTTTGCGCTCAACACCTTAAAAGGTGTGAGAACGGTGACTCTTTCAGAAGAGCGTATCGGTAGTGAGTTGGTAGACTTGCTCACGGACGAGAAAATAGTCCCAACGAATGGCCAATATCAGATCCCCATGTCGCCGCTACAAGGTCGATTTTTTGCTATAACGCCTTGACCTACTCATCTCAAGAGCTGATTACTGCGTTGAGTAACTGGCACTTCTAAGATATACAAACCAAGTGTTGTCGCTGTCCCCCCATCAGCGCTCACTTGGTTTTTTTATTCACGCTTCCTGTTTTGCATTGAGCTTTAATACCCTTAAGGCGATTGGTGAGACAACGTAGTGGTCAGTTATTGATTCAACCTTCACAACCTGTAACGGGAAAACAGCAACGAGCATGAGTTGTTACTTACACTCGCATGAACAGTGATGGCTTGATAATCCGTTGGGAATTGAAGAATGGTCAAACACGAGTGCCGTTTTAAACCAAGGTTATGAATCTTCTACAACGCTCGAAAAAGTATGTTTGAACCAGTTTTTGCAGGCACTAAGCCGTCTACGTAAGATATAAAAAGGGAAAGCGCAGTGCTTCCCCGTTTTATTATGGACGTCTTTTTAGACGAACTTAGTTCTTGGTCACCGTAATCACCGGCGCTGCTTTCTCTGCTGCGTTGAAGTGGAAGTGGTAGTTTCCTGCTTCAGCAATCGCAATTTTTAAGTTTGCGCTATCGCTACCGACTTCCATCGTCAGCGCTTTACCAAGCTCAACACTGCCTTCGCCGCCGAAGTTGGTGTCTGCTGCCCAGTCTGCGCTCGCCACTTTCATCTCGTCGTTGCCCGCCGCTAGATCAATGTCTAGCGAGTAAACGTCATTTGCTACATAGCTGAATTTCGCAGCGGAGTCTTGCGCCGGAGTATCCCATGTGGTGATAGTGCCACGTAGGTAAAGTGCTGTTTCACCGAACGTTGGCGCATCGGCTGCTTTTGTCACAGATAGTACAGGTTTTTCTACGCTTTCATCTTGAACATGTAACGCGTTCAGAGTGAAGTTGTACTTACCTGTTTCAGAAACAGACAACTTACAGTTATCCGCTGAGCCTAAGTCTAGTGAGCCAGAAGCTAAATCCGCAGCATCACAACCGATGTTTGGATTTGCCCAGCCTGAGTCCGCAAACTTGAACTCGTGTTCACCTGCTTCAAGAACGCCAGTTACAGAGTACATACCGTTGCCAATAAAGGTCATCGCCCAGTCGCTGCTGTTTGACCAATCATTCATGGTGCCTTGTACGTAAACCACGGTTTCACCGAAAGGAGGAATGCTCGATACGTCTTTGTTATCCGTATTTACTGGCAGACCCGCACCTTGCGCGACGTCTTGTGGCTGCACGAATACCGCTGTTGTCAGTGCTGGTACTGTGAACGTTTCGCCTGAGAAATTTGCGTCTTTCACGATAGGGTCTGCCGAGTTTTGTTGAACCGCATGAAGTTCAAAACCAGACGCCCCAGCCACGTTAAAAGATTTCACAGTTGATGTTGAGTTCACCACGGCCACGATAGCATCGTAATTAGGGTCGAGATCAGTACCAGCCGATGTACCATCATCAATAGACATCACAATCAAGCCTTCGGTTTGATCTTGACCTACATTGCGGAAATCGACACGATTCATCACTTCTTGCGCGGTATCTAGGCGGAACAGTTCGCTTGTGCTGCGGATTTTCAGCAATTCTAGAAATTGCTGCTTGGTGAGTTCAATGTCGGTCATGTCAGGCTTCGCCGTCGTGTCGCCCACGATGGTTTTGATCAACGCCCAGTTTGCACCGTCTTTGTCTTCACGTGGCAGACCAACGTTCCAGTTATTGTCGCTTCCATCGAAGAATACACGGTTGAACCAGTCACCAGAATCGTACGAGTCACGCTGCATTGACTTAGAGCGCAATAGCTCAGAACCCATGTGAATGAACGGAATACCTTGACCTAGCATCACCGTTGATAGGGATACAGACTGCATTCGTGCGCGCTCAGCAGAACTTATTCCTGTCGCAATCTTGTAGGCGTTGTTGTCCCACAGGGTTTGGTTATCATGTTTAGACACATAAGAGATATTTTCTGATGGTACTTTTGTGTAGCCTGCTGGAGCACCATTGTAATCAACGCTCTTACCAAGTTTTGTGTCACCTTTATAATCCAGAAGAACGTAGTCAGCTAAGTTACCAGCCATACCTAGACGAACCAGGTCTTGGTTGTGTAGACGACCATTCACAGATTCAGCGTCAGTTTTGGTTTCTTCGTTAGGATAAGCGGCGTTACCAAAGCCTTGGTTGAAGCGAAGTGGGTGCTTACCTTCAGAATCTACACCGCCATCAAACGGGCTACCGCCACGAACGGCGTCACGCAGACGATCTGAGAAAGTGCCGATTTCTGTACCCGCCATGTTGACTTGTGTTGCTTGATCGAAGCGAGCGTTTTGCGCGACTTCACCGAAGTCCCAACCTTCGCCGTAGAACAAGGTATTCGGGTCGATCTCACGGACTTTTTCAAGTGCGTAGACCATGACATCTTTCGGCTGGTGGCCCATAAGGTCAAAACGGAATCCATCAACGTTGTAGTCATCCGCCCAAACCATTAATGAGTCGACCATTAGTTTACCCATCATTAAGTTTTCGGTTGCGGTGTTATCACAACAGGTTGAGTTTTCTACGCCGCCAGTGTTGACGTTTAATCGGTGATAGTACCCAGGGACAATTTTATCCAGTACCGATTTTTCGTTCACACCGGAGGCATTGGTGTGGTTATACACCACGTCCATGACCAGTTTCAGATCCATTTTATGCGTTGCTTGAACCATTTCACGGAACTCAAGGATACGTTTAGCACCGTTTGGGTCGGTTGCGTAACTGCCTTCCGGCACCGTGTAGTGGTATGGGTCGTAACCCCAGTTGAAACTGTCTAGCATACGAAGGTCGTTCATCAACGCTTGCGCTGAGTCTGTTGTAGGATCGTAGCTGTTTAGTACCTCTTCAATCACTTTGCCATCGTCTTCTGTCTCACAGATAGACGCTTCTGGCTTAATGCCACAAAGCTTACCGACGGTGTCGGTGATGTCGACTCGTTTCTCGGCGTCTTCATCCACAGTCGCAATATCAAACGCTGGTAGAATATGCAGTGTCGTGAGACCGGCATCCTTTAACGCTTGTAAGTGGGAGACAGATTCACGCTCAGGTTCTGTAAGGGCAAGGTATTTACCGTCTAGGGTCGGTGTGCCTTTGCTGTCATTAAAGCTGAAATCACGAAGATGTGATTCGTAAAGGACGTGGTCTTCGTCTTTTTTAACCGTTGGTCGCACGATATTGTCCCAACCTTGAGGTTTCAAACTTGGGTCATCGAGGTCTACCACTTGCGAGTATCGCGAGTTCTTAGACAAGCTTAGTGAATAAGGGTCGGTTACCAAGCGGGTTTCGACTACACCAGTGGTTGGGTGGTAAACCTTGACTTGGTAACGGTAGTATTTGTTTAAGACGTTGCTTTGTGCTTCAGAGACCCAGACACCGGTTGCCGGATCTTCTGTCATCGTCACAGTCGCTTCTTCTGCTAAATTCTCATCGTAGATAATAAGATCAACATCTTGAGCAGTTGGTGCCCAAAGTTTGAAGGTCGCAGCGCCGCCCTCTACAATCAAACCGAGTTCTTGACCCATCGCGTTTCCTGCGCTTTTATCCGCGAATACGGCATCTAAGACGCCGGGTTTTTGTACTTCTGTAGCAGCAGTAACGTTTCCTTCAGTGTTGTAAGCCACCATCACTATTTGTGATTTCAGGATCTTGCGCAGTATTTTGTCATCGACATTGATGGTGGCTGCTTGCATATCAGCGAGATGACGGAAGCGAGACTTAAGCGCATCCGATAAGCCGCCGGCTTTGGTTAATTCAACCGTTGTACCGCCAGTGATTTGTTTATTTTCATCCATTTTGATGTCGTTGCTGAGGCTGTAGAACAGCTTCATGGAATCCGCATTGGCCGCCGCTTCCCAAGCGATGGTTGTGGCATCGAGCCAATGGGCTTTTTGGCCATCAATATCGACAGGGCGCTCTTCGATAGGTGCGTAGTAAAGCTCACTGCTACCGTGGAAACCAAATAAGCCTTTTGATTCGCCAACTTTGGTTAACTCGACTTTAGAATTTGCGCTGCCAAAGGCCTTAGCGTCGCCGTTGTGTAAAATGAAGTTCATACACTCGTGCGGGTCAGAGGCATCAGGGTTCACTTTAAGCACGTAATAAGCGCCGTAAGTATCGTTGATACCATCGAATGGATGAGGCGAAGACCATTGGGTGCCCCCGTCTGCAATCCCCATTGCTTCTAAGTCAGTGCTGGTACAGCCTTCGCCATTCCATAAGTGCAAACCCCAGCCGTCGTAGTCGCTGGCGGTTGACGCTGCGGCAACGTCACGTTTGTAATAAATGACGACCTCGTTCTCTCCCGCAGGGTACAAGCCTGAGCTTGGGTTCGTCGTATCTTCGTTCGTGCTATCACTGCCGCAACCGCTGATTACCGCGACGGAAATCAAAGGCAGTACGGTTTTGGCAATTGCTGATAATTTAAATGTTTTATTGTTCACGTTTACAAATCCATTGTTATTGCATTGATGTTAAGTCGTGAGCTGCCTTCTTTGACTTAATCAGTGAGAAGGTTGCGCACACGCGAGAAAGGCAAGGTGCCGAAAAGGAAATGTTCAACTAGATGCTAATACACGGAATCATCAGCAAAATGTGAGAGTGAGCGGTTAAGTTATTTACAAGTGCAAATTTTCTGTCGCAATCGATTTTGTTCACAAATTAAACAGCAAATCAATTGTATAACAAGATGTTTAACACACTTTTGAAATGTAAATTGTTATGGGAGGAGTAAGGGAGGAGGATAGGGGCTGAGGGTGCCTCAGCCTCAAAACAGTGATTAGGTTCTATAAAAAACATGGTGATATTTTTCAATAAAAAACAAGTCAGAGTGATATTGAATAAAATCACTGCATCCATTGAGCTGTGGCTTCAGATTTTGGTCAAGTGGTCGTTATATAATACAGGCGGTCGACACAATGTTGGCATTGGAACCTTAAGCTCCTTTTTGAAGGGGTGAATTGGGCCCTGAAATAAAAAAGAGGCTATTTATGAGTAGTATGGGCATTGCCGTTGTGGCAACTGGCCTTTCACTCGTCCTGATATTTGTGTGGATGATCTCGTTGTCGATGCGTAAGCAACGCCTCGAGGCAGAGAGGAAAGCGCGCAAAGCAGCATACCGAAAGGCAATGCAAAAAGCGCGTGAGCAAGAGCGTAAAGAGCGCGAGTTTAAAGCTGAGACGGGACATATCTCGACCATTTTGTTTTTAGCGAAAGAAGCAGAGCGCGACAATATCAAACAAGCGCTGTATTGGTATGATAAAGCGGCCAAGTTGGACAACGTCACAGGCATGTACGGGATTGTTCGTCTTAGTGAACGTATGCGTGAAGATGTCATCCTAAAAGAGCAAGCCAACTTCTGGCTGACCGCGATTGCGGGATTAGAAGGGGACATCAACGCAAAATTTGCCACAGGTAAAGCATTAGTATTTGGCCGAGGTATAGAAAAAAACATACCTAAAGGCCATCAATTGATTGAAACGGCAGCAGAAGAAGGCTGCATAGATGCGATGCTTTATATGGGGGAATGGCTACTTTCCCCAGAGAACACTGCTGGGCATCGTGCTGATGCGCTTTACTGGTTTATAAAGGCGGCAGAGAAGGGCAGTGCAGACGGAAAAATTCAAGTAGGTTTATGTTACTTAAATGGCGTGGGTGTCGAGAAAAGTATGGTTAAAGGCTGTTATTGGCTTGAAAACGCGGCAGAAGGTGGTAGCGCAGAAGCTATGTACCATGCGGGTAAAGCTTGGAAAGATACGGGGAAGACGGGTAACGCGATTGCTTACGTGTGGCTTTTTCTTTCTGCGAATATGGGGTACGAGCCAGCTCGAGTGCTTCGCGATGAAGTGGCGGGGAACATTGGGGTCGATGTGGTGGTTGGGCTGCAATCCATCTCGAAACCATTACAAAGAAAGTTGACGTCGGGAAGAGTGAAAAAGCACTCAATTATTCGTGCACTGAACAAAGTTTATAAACGTGAAGCTTACTTTCCAGATGAGGATGAATTAACCGAAGTACCAAATGATGAGCATAAACAAGAGACTCACGTTTGGGAAAGTACACAGGACTTGAACTTAAAACCAGAGATGACAGCGGTAACTACAGAAAAACCAGCCGCTACGCAGTCTGCTAAGCAAAAACCATCCAAAGAAACACTCGACTTCACACAGAATTTTCTTGAGCCATAATTTATCACTCAGCCGCATTTGTGCATTGACGAGAATTGAGTTAGAGAATCATAGTTTGTCGGATACACTACTGGTTTGGCAAAACTGGCGCTTGCCGCTGTGTTTGAACTATCGATAACAACAATAAGAGGTAAGGTACTATGCAAGGTATCCTCTCTATACAATCTCATGTTTCTTTTGGTCATGCTGGTAACAGCAGTGCCGTTTTCCCAATGCAGCGCATGGGTTTCGAAGTATGGCCGATTCATACCGTGCAACTTTCTAACCACACGCAGTATCAAGAAGGTTGGGCTGGGCGAGCGTTTGCGGCTGAAGACATCAGCGAGTTGGTTCGTGGTCTGGGCAACATCGGTGTCTTGGAAAAATGCCAAGCGGTGTTAACGGGCTACCAAGGTAGTGCAGGACAATGTCTTGCTATCGAAGAAACCGTGACGAAAGTGAAAAAGGCCAACCCAAAAGCACTTTACGTTTGCGACCCTGTGATGGGCGCGCCAGATAAAGGCTGCATCGTGGCTCCGGGTATTGCTGAGAACCTACTGACTCGTTTGATGCCAATGGCAGACGTGATCGTTCCGAACCAATTCGAGCTAAGTCAATTTGCTGAGATGGAAATCCACTCGCTAGACGATGCGATCACGGCATGCCAACGTGCGTTGGCGAAAGGTCCAAAAGTTGTACTTGTGAAACACCTTTACTGCCTAGAAAACGGCAGCTTCAATATGCTGCTGGCAACCCAAGAAGGCATTTACCTTGCGAAGCGTCCTCAGTTTGAGTTTGCCAAACAACCCGTCGGTGTGGGTGACCTTATCTCGGCGATCTTCACCACTGGATTATTGAAAGGCTGGTCTCCTAAACAAGCTTTCCAACACTGTCATGACGCGTGCTACGGGGTTCTGAGTGTAACGTACCATGCGGGTGAGTGGGAACTGCAGACCATCGTTGCTCAGCAAGAGTTTGTTGAGCCAAGCAAACACTTTCCAATAGAAGAAGTTGCTCGAGCGGCTGCGTAAACTGATTAGTACAGTTAAACAAAAAAGGGGAGCCAATTGGCTCCCCTTTCTAGTCATGTTTACTATACTTTTTGCTGTTCTGAACGGCAAACGGCGGCCGTAAAGACAACATCGGTTGAGCTGTTTAGTGCCGTCTCAGCAGAGTCTTGAATCACACCGATAATAAAGCCGACGGCGACAACTTGCATTGCGACGTCGTTTGAAATACCAAACAGGCCACACGCAAGAGGGATAAGGAGTAAAGAGCCACCAGCAACACCGGATGCGCCACATGCAGAAACCGCAGCCACAATACTTAGCAGTAGCGCAGTCAGTAGATCAACTTCAATACCCATAGTGTGCACAGCTGCAAGCGTAAGCGTTGTGATAGTGATTGCAGCACCAGCCATGTTAATGGTCGCACCTAGTGGGATAGATACTGAGTACGTATCTTCGTCCAGTTTTAGCTTCTCACACAGTGCCATGTTCACTGGAATGTTTGCCGCACTTGAACGAGTGAAGAATGCGGTTACACCACTTTCACGTAGACAACGGAACACCAAAGGGTACGGGTTTTGTTTGGTTTTGAAGAATACGATCGTTGGATTCACGACTAAAGCGATGATCATCATTGCACCAAGCAGAACTGCAAGAAGGTGAGCGTAGCTTGCTAGTGCGCTGAAACCTGTTGTCGCAAATGTTGACGCGACAAGGCCAAAGATACCAAATGGCGCAAGACGAATAATAAAGCGAACAATGTGAGAAACACTGTGGCTTAGATCTTCAAACACGGCTTTGGTGGTTGCTGATGCGTGATGCAATGCTAGGCCAAGACCGACACCCCAAGCAAGAATACCAATGTAGTTTGCTTCTACCAGAGCATTTACTGGGTTATCTACCAGTTTAAACAACAGAGTACGTAGGATCTCTGCAATACCTTGAGGAGGCGTTGCGCCTTCAGCACCGGTTACAAGCGTTAAATTGGTCGGGAAAAGGAAGCTTAGAACCACCGCAGATAGCGCGGCAAAGAAAGTGCCCATTAGGTACAGCAATACGATTGGGCGCATGTAAGTGTGTTGATTTTTCTTTTGGTTCGCAATTGAAGCGGCGACCAAAATAAATACTAGAATTGGAGCAATCGCTTTAAGGGCACCTACAAATAGGCTACCAATGAGTCCTGCACTTTCGGCGTGACTTGGTGAAATTGTCGCGAGCAAGATACCGAAGACAATGCCGACGAGGATCTGGACGACGAGGTTACCGCGAGCATATCGGGCAACGAGGCTGTTGTGTTGCATACATCATTCCTGCAATTTTATGCCAAAGCGGCAGGGCAATAACCTATCATTACACGGCGATAATGCCCTTGCCTAACAAGGGACGAGCATTGCTTCTGGTCACTAAGACACATGATTATAAATTATCCTGTTTTTATATATTCAGCGATAAAATGGCTGAATGTCACCTATCTTAGCTTGGTAATATTTTGTGTCTAGTTTTAGTTTGTTCTTGGATTAAATGTTTGGTCAATGTTAATAAAATAAGTTTTTTGTGTTGCAAAAGGTAGGCGGTTATGAGTGATGCTTTTTAATAACTTTGTTAAAAAAGGAGACAAATGTCTCCTTTCATTTTATTCACGTTTTTATTTAACAGCGGAGTAAGGTTGTTGGTGTTGTCAACGTGGACCGTGGCATTACGACTGCATTCGCTCTTCGATGATCTGTGAATAAGTATTGGCTTTAAGCCCATATATGATTTGGGCGTGGCTATCATCTAATATCACCACTCCATGAGCACCCTGTTTTTTGAGCGCCTCTTTATTAACCATGGACGTCGACTGAAGTGTGAGGCGCAGCCTAGTGGCGCATGCACCGGTTTCTAAAATATTTTTCATACCACCAATAGCGGCAATCACGGCGTCGACATCTTGCTCAATATTTGGATTCGTTTGAGTAAGAACGCTAAAAAGGTGTTTGAGGGTTGATTTAACCTTCATTTGGATTTCCTTCAACCGTTAATTTAGAGATAGCTTCGACAATTGGTGCTGGTGTTAATGTATGCGGAACTTTTGTGATCAGCGTGCCGTCTGGCTTTAAGAAGTAGAAGTAAGAGCTGTGATCGAGAGTGTATTTCAGCTCTGAGCCTTCTAAATCGGTTTTGCGGAAAATTACACCGTACTTATGCGCCAGTGGTGTGGTTACATCAAGGGGGGCTGATAAGCCTTCAATCATAGGGTGGAAGTAGTGCGCGTATTGGGCGGATGCATCAGCTTCGTCACGCTCTGGATCAAGAGAGATAAACATTGGACGCAGTCTCGTTTTCTGGGCGTCATCAATTTGATTAAGTGCGCCTGCCAACATCGCGAGCGAGGTAGGACAGACATCTGGGCAACGAGTAAAACCAAAGTAAACGATGCGAATACGTGGGTCGTCAACGTCGAAAATTTTAACGGCTTGGTTACTTTCCCCAAACAACACCGTTGATTGAGAAGAAGCGCTATTCGTCTTTTCAGTTTGTTCGCTTTGATTGTCCAAATAGCTCTTCGCACCAAAACCAAGAACGAAAGCGACCACGAGAAAGAGGGACCAGTTGCGGCTCATAATGATTCCTTATCTTTGCATTTTTATAGCGGGATAAATGGTGTTTTTTCCATCGGTGAGCTCGCCGACCCAAGTCATCGCATCTTGAGTACAGACAGGAAGAACGATGTCACCTTGATATTGACCGGGAGCGACTTGCTTTAGTAAAAACTTAGGCTCGCCCATCTCCATTTCTCGCCCCGAAAGCGTTAGGACGAGTTGCTCTGCATCGTTTTTATCCCACTCAACATTCAAAGTGGTAGGAACCAGCGGTTGAGCACTATCTGCGTTGAGTGTCATCGTGACGTTCTCTTGGACGCAAGAGGTGGTGGAGAGAAAGCAGTATTCATCTATCGGTTTGATGGAGGCCGATGAAGAAAAGCTTTTTAGTAAAGTTGGGGCATAAAAACCCGCAACCAGTGCAGCTGTAACAGCCGCGATTGGTAACACTTTCATTAAGGTTCAGCATTTATCACTTAACATTACCAGCATCGTAGCATAGAAGCGTCACTTGCCAACTCGCGACCTCAATAAATTGTGCGTTATACCTCGATGACCTACACCAACATGATCTCAAAGGGCAGAGTTTAATTAAATCAAGTCCATAGAGGTGTTTACTTGCGATGATTTTCGCTTAGCCAAAAAAATAAGAACGAAGCCATTGGCTCCGTTCTTATTACTCCATTCAGTATTTACTTATCTGAATCTACGAACTTTTCGAGGCTTAAAACCAGCGCAATGGCAGCCAACATCATGACAATGGCCAGAACCAATTGAGAAGGTTGTGACGTTACGTGTTCAAACTCAAATGGCGATAGGTTGTGCTGTAGTAATGGCACTTGCTCACCTTTTGAATTGGTGCGCCAAGTGATGGTTTCTTTCCAAGGCCAAATCTTTGGTAACGTACCAATCATTAAGCCCGTCAAAAACATCAGGGTGACATCACGGAACTTGTGGAGTAGCCAAGATAATAGGTGTGAAAAGGATAATAAACCAATCACACAACCTGATAAAAATAGCGCCAGCATATCCACTTGGAATCCTTTCACCGCGGCCAGTACTGGCGCATACATCCCAATTAGCAGCAGGATAAAGCTGCCAGAGATCCCCGGTAAGATCATTGCACAAATCGCAATAGCGCCTGCAATCAGAGTGTTGATGGCGGTCGGCTCTAAGTGAAGTGGTTTAAGTACGGTAATGCTGTACGCAAGCCCGATCCCCACCAGTAACGCGATTAAGCGAATGATATCACGTTGTTGTACTTGACGAAGGATGTGGTAAACCGACACTAAAATTAGGCCAAAGAAGAATGACCACAGTGGAATTGGGTGCGTATCAAGTAGCCAAGTGATCAGTTTTGCCAAGGTCGCAATGCTAGTGAAAATTCCGGCGAATAGAGCGATAAGAAAAAAACCGTTGACGTGATTAAACGCACCTTTAATCCCTTCTTTTCGCCAAATAGAGAAAAGAGATGGGTTGATACGTCGGATGCTTTCAAGCAACGTGTCATAAATGCCAGTGATAAATGCGATGGTACCACCAGATACACCTGGGACAACATCAGCTGCGCCCATGGCCATTCCTTTGAAGAAAGTAATTAGATAGTTCATTTCTCTAGTACTAAGTCGTGTAGATGGCACAGAGTATACAAACATTGCGACTAAAAAAGTATGAAATAGTGATATCTAAACGGTTGCTTACTTAGGCAAGTGGTCTTTGAAGGTAAGTTAATGAGTTTTCTAACCTAAATAGCGATAGCTGTTGAATGAAAGCGTGAATTGACTTTTTATTATGGGAGTACGTGTTGAGCTGATTAAGTCGATTATCAATTACGAGTTGATTTGCATTTTGCAATATCACAATGCAAGGCGGTTTTGCGTTTTGCTGTTTTTGTGTGTTCAGTTTCAATTTTTATGGGGTCTTGCGCTCAAAAATCAAGCTTTTGTTTTTGGCATGGTTACTGCTTATTACTGAGTGACCCTTCTTAAGCCGAGGGTCACCTAGCCAACTGACGTTGTTAGTGAATGCAATTTGTTCACACAAAATATAAGCCAATCGCGATTATTGTGGTTGGCTATTTTTTTGTCTTTGATATATCAACCACATCATTCACGTGTTTGGCAAGTTCACCCTATTCCTCATTTCTAATCAATAAAAAGGGCGGGCGTATAATGCCAACCCACTTTTATTTTTTCGTTTTTAATAAAGCGTCAGCTTATTGGCTGCGGTAAGCGAAATTAGTAACCCATTAATTGCAGTAAATTTTCTGCAGTCACAATCGCTTCTTTGCGATTAGCGATGTTTAGCTTTTGGTACAAGTTGCGAATATGTGTTTTGATTGTGGTGCCAGCTACATCCAATTCTTGCGCGATCTGCTCGTTGCTGAAACCAGAGTAAATTAGACCAAGTACCTGCCATTCACGTTGAGTCAGTGGGCTTGTGCGCACAAGCTCCGGGACATTAGGGTGGTTCACTAATTTCTCAATGAAGTTTTCATCAAAGTGAATAGAACGGCTACGCTGATTGGATGAAATGTCTTTCATCAATTGCTGTGCACGGTGACGTTCTAAATCACCCAGCTCATAACGCAAGCTGAGTTTCTCCAACAGGCCACCGATGGTTGCGCCATCAATCAGGAAGTTACCCACCATACCCGTTTGGTTCGTCATCACTAATGCTTGTTTTAGCAGTGCTTTTGCTTGCTCTTCGTCTTTTTGACGAGCGGCAAGCACTGCCTCTACGACTAAGTTGCGGTTGGTATCGGTCACGAGGTTGGTACGATGAGCTTCACTTTGTAAGAAGTCCAATGCTTGGCGCGCTTCTTCATATTGCTCCAAGTTGATATGAGCCCGAACGATATTGCGCCATTGCAGCTGTGAGAAGTGGTTGCAAGCGTGCGCGGGGCGAACGGCGGTGTTCAACCATTCTTGCATCGCTTCGGTATTGTTGCGGGCTTGCCAGAGCAGGAGGAGTGAAAGTGAGGCGTTCGCCGTCCAGTCAACATGGTAAGTTGATTGTTTTAACAAGTGTTGAATATGTTCGATAAATTTACTTGCTTTATCAAGCTCACCGCGACCAATCGCGATACGTGCTAACATAGAGTAGCTGTGTAAGTGCTTACTTGGAGAGTGGTTCTCTAGAATTTGTAGGCCTTTATACGCACACTCTTCGGCTTCATCGAGGCGGTTCCAACACCATAGTACTTGAGCACGGATGCGCAACAGGAACTCGTGCAATGGCACGTGCTGGAGCTGCTGATCTTCAATCAGACGGAAAGCCGAATCTTGCAGTTCAAACGCTGCTTGCACGTAGCCTTGAGCAATCAAAATTTCACTTTGTTGTAAAATAGCCCAAAGAGCTTGATGATAAACTTGATATTGACGTGCTAACTTTTCTGTTTGTTGCATCATTGGTAACGCACGGTCAAGCTTTCCAAGTACGTGGTTTACTTCCCCCACAACCGAAGTGGCCACGATTCGACTGCGATATATCGTGTTATCTAATTGGCTCAGTGCCAGCTCTGCCAGCTCTAACGCCTTTTCCGGTTGGTTACTGTTAATGGCAACCTGAGCCAGCAAGGCATTGGCTTGACCCTGATAGTGGGTATCTAATGTAATATTACGCTTTTTATGCTCTTCTTCTGCTTCTTCAAGTAGATGACCGACTTGATTATAGCGATGCTGGCTTTGTGCTAGCCAAGCACGCAGCATTGTCAGTTTTGGGTGGCTAAAGAGCAGTTCTGCATCCAACTTATTCATTGAACTTTCAAGTGTGCTAAGTTCACCTTGGTTAAACATTTTCCAGCCAAACTCATTGAGGATCTCAACCACGAGTTGTTTATCATTCGATTTTTGGGCGTGGTGAATCGCTTGGTGTGGCGCTTTTTGTTGTAACCAAGCAACGGCGGCATTTTTATGCAAATCTTTTTCTTGTTGTGGAATGCGAGCTTGGCGCTCGTGCGACAAAAACTCCCCAAAGAGGTTGTGGAAGCGGAACCAGTTTTGTTCGCCTTCCAGCGGGTAGATAAATAAACCGTAGCGATTTAATGACTCTATGAGGCCAAGCGCGTCTTCACGTTTGGTTAAAGAAAAGACCAACTCATCGTTGAAATGATCCAGTACTGAGACCTGCATTAAAAAGTGACGAGTGTCGTGGTCAAGCAAGTCAAACACTTCTTCGACCAGGTAATCCCATAAGTGGGCGTGGTTGAATTGAGAGACGGATTCAACGGTTTGTGCCAAGGTTCGGTTTTGATGTTGGGCTTGTAGAGCGATCAACTGCATGGCTGAAGGCCAGCCTTCAACATAGCTTCTTAGGCTGTTAGCCATATTTTCATCAATGCCGTCCGCGATACGCTGATTAAAAAAGCGAGTGGTCTCTTCGGTATCAAACGCCAGCATTTCGTTACCGATTTCAATCATTAAATCACGCACGCGCAGATTCGCGGTGCCCAGTGGTGGTGTGGCTCGACTGGTCACCACAATGGTTAGGTTATCTGGCATGTGTTTTAAGAAGAAACGCAGGGATTCGTGAATATCATCATTCGTGATCAAGTGATAATCATCTAATACGACGTAACACTCTTGATGAAAGTCCGCCATTTCGGCAAACACTTCGCTAAACAGCGAACGTAGGGAAGAAATCTGGCGTTTCTCTGCCAGTTTTTGTGCGTTAGAACAACTGAAATTGGTCGCCTTGTTGAGCGCCTGAAGTAGGTAATTGACAAAACGGAAGTCATCATTATCGCTGTCATCAATGCTATACCAACCGACATTTGGCTTGTCGGACAACCACTGAGCAGCCATCGTTGTCTTGCCATAGCCCGCAGGAGAACGGAACAAAACCAATTTGTAGTAAGGCGCTTGTTGAAGTAAGTCTAGTACTCTTGGTCGCACAATCGCATTGTGTAGTCGGCCTGGACGAGTGAGCTTAGATGGAATCCACATTTTAGTAATTATGTCCTTATTTATCTATACCTGAGTGACTTTAACGCACTGGTTTTAGCAAGAGCTTCCCCCACTAGAAGTTGCTCTCTCACTCATAACACCATTTATACGTGTTACTTTCCGCTTACGTTATCCTCGCTTGGCAAAATTACGCCAAAAGGCATATCACGAAGTCACGGAGAGACAAAAGTGAGCGAAACGAGAAATGACTCATACCGACCAATTTTAGTTTGTATGAAAAGCGTACAACCCCGTGAGCCATGTGGATGGTACGACATCAGAAATGCCTGTTACTTTGATCCACTTCCTAATTCTCAATAGTTGATAGGTTTGGCGTCGTCTACGCCTTTTATTTGTGATTTTCATCACTCAAATACGGGTTGGTGCCGGTGATATTAATATCACATTGCGCATAGGTTAAGAAAAATCTTTCAATATTAACCAAGCGAGTGTGATCGATAAGACAATTTTCACATCATGAATCGAGTGGGTTATAAAAAATGCCATGAACAAAATTTAACCTGTCTCATGTGTCATTGTGATCGGAATCACTAAGAATTAGAACGAAGAACCCTTTGTTGAGATTTGGATCACTAACTTCGCAATAATACGCCTCTACGCCCTCATCTCTCCTCCTTTAAAGGAGGAGAATTAGGATGATGTTTACTCACCGCGCTAAATGCACGATATAAAGCAGATGAATTACTAAAAGACGTGAGAATTTCGTAATGAAACCGACTCAACAAAAACAGTTTAACAAGAAGTTGTTCCAAGAAAGCGTAAAGAAACATTTATCTGTTACTTACGCTCATACCGTTGAAAATGCAGACAGTCGCGCATGGTACTTAGCAATGGGCCACGCACTGGCTGAGTTTACGACTTTAGATTTGCTTGCAACGGAAGAAGACTCGCGCATCCAAGGTGCGAAGAGTGTTAACTACCTTTCATTAGAGTTTTTAATTGGTCGTTTAACGGGCAACAATTTAATCAGCATGGGGCTGTACGAGCAAGTAACAGAAGCAATGGCTGAACTGGGTTACAACTTAACTGACTTGCTAGAAGAAGAGCGCGACCCATCACTGGGTAACGGTGGCTTAGGTCGTCTAGCCGCATGTTTCATGGATTCATGTGCGACGCAAGAATTTCCAACCGTCGGTTACGGGCTACACTACGAGTATGGCCTGTTTAAGCAGTCGTTTAAAGATGGTCGACAACAAGAAGCACCAGACGCATGGCGCGGCGTTGAAGGTTATCCTTGGGAAATCGCTCGTCCAGACCTTGCGCAAGAAATTGGTTTTTACGGTCACGTTGAAGTCGTGAATGAAAACGGGAAAGAAGTTCGCAAATGGACACCAAGTATGAGTGTAAGAGCCATGCCTTGGGACTTGCCTATCGTGGGTTACGAATCAGACACGGTTTACCCGCTACGTCTTTGGGAATGTCAGGCAATTGCTCCATTCTCGCTAGCAAGTTTTAACAACGGTGATTACTTCGAAGCGCAACACGCGCTGATCGACGCAGGCAACATCACTAAAGTGCTTTACCCGAACGATAACCACGAGAAAGGTAAAACACTGCGTCTCATGCAACAGTACTTCCACTCAGCAGCGTCTGTACGCGACATCCTACGTCGTCACGAAGCCGCAGGTTACTCTATCGAAGAACTGCCTAAGCAGGAGACCATCCAGCTTAACGATACGCACCCAACGATTGCGATTCCGGAACTTATGCGCATCCTGATGGACGAAAAAGGTCTAACTTGGGAAGCGGCTTGGGAAATCAGCTCTCACACGTTTGCGTACACCAATCACACGCTACTTCCAGAAGCACTAGAGACATGGCCAGAGTCGCTCATTCAGCACCTACTTCCCCGCCATATGGAGATCATTTACGAGATCAACCATCGCTTCCTACAAGATGTACGTGCAATGTGGCCGGGTGATGTTGCGAAACAACAGAAGCTTTCTATCATCGAAGAAGGCTTCCACCGCATGGTTCGCATGGCTAACCTATGTGTAATCGGCTCTTACGCAGTAAACGGTGTAGCAGCACTTCACTCGGAATTGGTTAAGAAAGACCTGTTCCCAGAGTTTCATGAAATGTACCCAACACGTCTCCACAACGTCACGAACGGGATTACGCCGCGTCGTTGGTTGAAGTTCTGTAACCCTGGCCTTTCTAAGCTAGTTACTGAGAAAGTGGGCTCAAACTGGCCAGCGAAACTAGAGCAACTGGAAGGCATCGCACAGTACGCCACTGACGAAAAATTCCAAAAAGAATTCATGGCAGTGAAGAAAGAGAACAAAGAGCGCCTAGCGAATTGGGTGAAAGAGAACATGGGTATCGAGCTAGATACCAATGCCATCTTTGATGTTCAAATTAAGCGTCTGCACGAGTACAAGCGTCAGCACCTAGATCTACTACACGTGCTGTCTCTGTACCACCGTATCATTAACGAACCAGATTTCGAATGCGTGCCACGCGTTGTGTTCTTCGCGGCGAAGGCGGCACCGGGCTATCATCTAGCGAAAGAGATCATCTTCGCAATCAACAAGATCGCAGAAAAAGTGAACAGCGACCCGCGCATCGGTCACAAACTGAAAGTGGTTTTCATTCCAGATTACCGTGTGAGCATGGCAGAAATCATCATTCCTGCGGCGGATGTATCACAACAAATTTCGCTAGCGGGTAAAGAAGCATCGGGTACTGGTAACATGAAGATGGCGCTTAACGGTGCCCTCACTATCGGTACGATGGATGGTGCTAACGTTGAGATCCGTGAAGAAGTGGGCGATGAGAATATCTACATCTTTGGTCTCGATACGGAAGGTGTCAAAGCACTCAAAGCTCAAGGTTACAACCCATTCGATTACTACAATGCGGATCATCTACTCAAAGCATCAATGGACTTGTTATTAGGTGAAGAGTTTACACCAGGTCAGCCAGGTCTGTTGCGTGCAACGTACGATAGCCTATTAGATGGCGGTGATCCGTATCTATGTCTGGCTGACTTTGCATCTTATGTGAAAGCGCACGAAGACATGAGTAAACAATACAAAGACCAAGCTGGCTGGGCGAAGAAAGCCATTCTTAATACCGCCCTCGTGGGTAAGTTCACATCAGATCGTTCCATTCGAGACTATGTGAATAATATCTGGAAGCTAGAAGCGGTTCACCGTTAAGACAACCAAGGTAGCCACGCGCTACCTTTTGGTCATTTAAACAATAAGTGATTGATAATAATAAAACCCTACATGGAAGGTGTTGGTATTACCTTCGGAGAAAGCGATGAAAGAACAAACAGCATTAAAGAAAGTCGCGGAAATAGCGAGATTGGCTGATAGCTATGTCAGTGCTTGGGGAGACGAGGCAAAAGTTTCTGAAGAGACGCTACGTTACTTGCTTACTTCACTCGGCTACGATACTAGTAGCGATGAAAAACTATTGGCTTCTGCTGAAAAAAAACATAAAAAAGACGTACTAGCCCCTGTTCTTGTTTTACGCGACGGCGAACCAGTTGAAGTGGAACTAAACCTAGGTACGAGTGCTCGTGAGAGTGAATTCAGCTGGCGTTTAGAGACAGAACAAGGAGAGGTACTTGAAGGCTATCTTCAATCCCAAATTGTTCGTGATGAGCGTGCTGAGGGTGGCCCTCTAGTGTTTGCATTGCCAAAAAACTTGGCATGGGGTTATCATAAATTAATAGTCAGCCGTAAGCGCCGTAAAACACCTTACGAAATGTCGCTGATTATCACACCGAAAGCCTGTTTTAAACAAGTCGCTCTTAGCCAACACAAAAAGCTTTGGGGTCCTAGCATTCAGCTTTACACACTGCGTACTCAGCATAATTGGGGTATCGGTGATTTTGGCGACCTTAAGCAATTAGTGAGTGACATCGCATCTCGTGGCGGTGACTTCATTGGTTTAAACCCGATTCACTCCCTATTTCCTGCTAATCCAGAAGGTGCGAGCCCATACAGCCCATCTTCTCGACGTTGGTTAAACATCATGTATATCGATGTGAGCTCTGTACCTGAGTTCGCGCTCAGTGCAGAAGCGCAACAACAGGTTGGTAGTGCAGAGTTCCAACAACGATTACAAAAAGTACGTGATGCCCATTGGGTAAATTACACCGAAGTCTCCGAGCTTAAAATGAGTGTTCTGCCACGCTTATTTAGCGAATTCAAAGCTCGCCATCTAGACAAAAATACAGATCGCGCGCGCGCATTTTTAGATTTTGTCGAGAAGGGCGGTGACAGTTTATTGCATCAAGCGGCATTTGACGCACTGCATGCAGATTTGCATGCAGAAGACTCAAATATGTGGGGTTGGCCAGTCTTCCCAGAAAAGTACCGTACTTTTGATGCTGCGGGGACTCAGAAATACATTCGCGACAAGAAAGATCGTGTGCACTTGTACATGTACTTACAGTGGATTGCAGACGCCCAAATCAAAGAAGCACAAGCGCTCGCTGAAGAAAAAGGCATGTCGGTTGGTATCTATCGAGATCTTGCCGTCGGTGTGGCAGATTCTGGTAGCGAAACTTGGGCTGACGAGGGTAACTTAGTTCTCGACGCTAGCATCGGTGCGCCGCCGGATGTGCTTGGCCCGCTTGGTCAAAACTGGGGTTTACCACCGCTTAATCCACATATGCTGGAAGCGTCGGGTTACGATGCGTACATCAAACTACTCCGTGCCAATATGAAGCATTGTGGCGCGTTGCGTATTGATCATGTACTTGGTCTATTGCGCCTGTGGTGGGTTCCCAAAGGCAAGAAGGCGACAGAAGGCGCGTATCTTTACTACCCAGTCAAAGACATGCTAGCGATTCTAGCGCTTGAGTCACATCGTTACCAGTGCTCGGTTATCGGTGAAGACCTGGGCACAGTGCCAGATGAAATCGTGGATATTCTTCGTGATGCTGGGGTTCATTCTTATAAAGTGTTCTTTTTCGAAACATCAAAAAATGATGGCGGCTTTATTTCACCTAAGCATTATGCAGAACAGTCAATGGCAGCATTATGTACACACGACATGCCAACGCTGCGTGGTTTTTGGCATTGTGATGATTTAAAGATGGGACGTGAAATCGGCTTATACCCTGATGAAGAGCAGTTAGAAAGCTTGTTTGCCGATCGTCTGAAATGTAAGCAAGGTATTTTAGACAGCGTTCGCTGGCACGGTTACTTACCAGAAGGCATTGGTCATGACGCACAGTACGTACCAATGGATTCGCACTTGAGTGAAGCTCTTCAGCTGCATGTCGCGGCGGGTAATTCTGCGCTACTTAGTGTTCAGCTTGAAGACTGGCTAGAAATGGACCAGCCGGTCAATATTCCGGGCACGGTTGATGAGTACCCAAACTGGCGTCGTAAACTGTCGATGAATCTTGATGAAATTTTCAGTCGTGAAGATGTAAATCGTATCGCTAAACGCCTAACTGATGTACGTACACAAGCGAGTAAATAAAATGGGTGATGTGACTTAGGTGATTGAATGAAGAAATAGTTTTCTCAGTTCAGAGGTACGAAAATACCGTATAGGTCACTCATTAAACAAGCACAATCCGTTAGGATGAAGTACCGTTATTATGCCCGCAACAATAGCGGGCATTTTTGTTTTTTGACTCGCTTGAAAAACGTTTAAGCGGCGTCTGTTGTGAGTGCACAACGTTGGCTGTGGAAAAACAATGTTTGATTAAGACCGATGGTCTTGAAAAGGATATTGGTTCTAGGGAGAAAGATTTGAAAACCACCAAAACAAAGAAAATCAATCAAAAACACGAACGCGCATACGAACTACTTGCTGAGGCGGCTTACTCAGACCCGTTTGCAACACTGGGTCCATTCATTGATGATGGTGAAGGAGCGTTACGTGTTTGGATGCCTGGTGCAGATAAGGTTGAGCTAATGGTTGATGGCCTGCCTCGTATGACGCTTGAGCGTGATGGTGATAGCGGCTTCATCTTGAAAGAAAAGCACGATTTACATCTGACGCATTACCGCTTGGCTATTGACTGGAATGGTGTTGAACAGATCATCGATGATCCATACCAGTACCATAATATTTATCAAGAATATGAACACCTACATACGCCGAAAGAGATGTACCATTACATGGGCGCACATTTTGTGACGCTTGAACGTGGTGGCGAGAATATCTCTGGGGTTCGATTCCTTGTTTATGCACCCCATGCCTCTGCCGTGAGTTTAATTGGTTGTTTTAACCAGTGGGACGGCCGCCGTCACCCGATGCAGCGCCTTGATTATGGTGTTTGGGGGTTGTTTATTCCAGGGTTAGAAGAAGGCGTACAGTATAAATTTGAGCTCAAAGGACCAAATGGGGAAGGGCTTCCTCATAAACAAGACCCTTGGGGGTTCTA
The DNA here is from genome assembly GCF_002563795.1 of Vibrio sp. ES.051. GTDB lineage: Bacteria > Pseudomonadota > Gammaproteobacteria > Enterobacterales > Vibrionaceae > Vibrio. Next base: position 1,044,274 of record NZ_PDJL01000003.1, on the reverse strand, counting down.
TTCAGAGCAATACCCTTCCTTTGCCTCAATCGCGTATGACCACAAACGTTACCAATGGCAAGATGCTAAATGGCAAAACCGTCCAGTAACGCAGAAACGTGATGAAGCGTTGTCGTTTTATGAATTGCATGCTGGGTCTTGGAAGCGAAACGAGAATGGAGACTTTCTAAACTATCGTGAATTAGCAGAGCAGTTGATTCCATACTTAGTGGACATGGGGTATACCCATGTTGAGTTGATGCCGGTTTCTGAGCATCCATTTTATGGCTCTTGGGGTTATCAACCCGTGGGGTTGTTCGCTCCAACTAGCCGCTTTGGTTCTCCTGATGATTTTAAATTCTTCGTTGATGCGTGTCACCAAGCGGGTCTTGGGGTTGTGCTCGATTGGGTGCCTGCGCACTTCCCATCGGATGATCACGGTCTTGCCAATTTTGACGGAACCCCACTATTCCACGATCCCGATCCGCGTCGCGGTTGGCACCAAGACTGGGACTCCTATATTTATGATTTGGGCCGTGAGCATGTACGTCGCTTCCTTGTGTCGAATGCCTTGTATTGGTTTGAGCAATTTCATATCGATGGGATCCGCGTGGATGCCGTGGCTTCAATGCTTTACCTCAATTACTCGCGTAGTCATGACCAATGGATACCAAACGTTGATGGTGGTAACGAAAATTATGATGCCATTGCAACGCTGAAGTGGATGAACGAAGAAGTGTATAAGCACTTCCCTAACGCAATGACGATTGCGGAGGAGTCTACAGCATTCCCCGGTGTATCCGCGCCTACCTTTATGGGCGGTTTAGGCTTTGGCTTTAAGTGGAATATGGGTTGGATGCATGATAGTCTTGCTTACATCCAAGAAGACCCTGTTCACCGCAAGTACCATCATAATACCATCACGTTCCCGCTTGTTTATGCACATAGTGAGAACTACGTACTCCCTCTGTCTCACGATGAAGTCGTGTATGGTAAAGGATCTATCCATAATAAGATGCCAGGTGATGAGTGGCAGCAAACGGCTAACTTGCGTGCTTACTATGGTTATATGTATGGTCAGCCGGGTAAAAAGCTGAACTTCATGGGCGCAGAAATTGGTCAAACAGCGGAGTGGAACCACGATGATCAATTGCAATGGTTCTTACTAGACTATGAGCGTCATCAAGGGGTCCAAAAGCTGAGTCGTGATTTAAACGGTCTGTACCGTAACGAAGCCGCAATGCACGATCAAGATTGTGTACCTGCAGGTTTTGAGTGGCGACTGCAAGATGAAGCGGATGCAAGTATCCTTGCTCACGAACGTATTAGCCAAAATGGTGAACGCATTTTAGTTATCAGTAACTTTACCCCAGTCCCTCACGAGCACTTTCGCTTAGGCGTACCGATCGAAGGCAAATACGAGCTGCTGCTTAACACCGATGATGGCAAATATTACGGTAGTGGCTTTGAAGTACTAGCGAGTGTAGAAACAGAAGATGTTGAAAGTGAATCATTACCTCAATCGCTTCAGCTTCGCTTACCACCACTTTCGACCGTGTTCTACAAGTTAATGAAATAGTTAATACTAATGAGGGAAAAGCCCGCTTTACATTGTAAATCGGGCTTTTTTTGACCAAGTATTTATCTTGAAGACTTATCGTTCCTTGATGCGTCAGAGAAGGGCTTGGGTGAGTTAATTCGCTAATTCTTGGTCAAGAACTTTCTCAAGCTCTTCGAAGGGTACATAACCTGGAATGACTTGATCATTAATGATCAGAGCAGGGGTGCCACGCAAGCCTAATCGGGTGAAGTATTCGTAGTTTTTATCCAATAGCGCTTTGGTGTCTTTATCATCGACAAGCAGTGCTTCTGTATTGGTTTTCTTCGCGATTTTCTGTAAAGAAAGGGCGTCGTGTGCACTAGGTTTTTTAATCAAGAGATCATGAACTTGGTCATACTTCTCGCGCTGATTTTGCCAAACATTCAGTGCGTAACTTGCCGAGTTATACCCATTTTTTTCGTACGTTTCTTTGAACGGCACGTAAAGGTTTAGTACTTTTATCTGTGGATATTTCTTTTCAACCTTAACCAACTCCCCCTCTAAACGCTTACAAAATGGGCAGCTGTAGTCTGTGACGTTAATAATGGTTAATTCTGGATTCTCTGCCCCAAATGAAGAGTGCTTACCGTCATTTAAATAGTTGTGAACCTCTACCAAGGTGTCACCAAACGATTGTTGGTAGGCAATGTATTCCTGCAGGTTTTGGTGTAGTGCGTCTAGGATCTGAGGGTTTTCTTTAAGCAGCTGATTGATTTCTTCCAGTTTTTTTGCCGATGTTGTTTCAGCAGCGAATGAGAACATTGGCACAACAGTAAGAGCGACAGTTAAAAGTGCACGTGTAAATTTCATAGTATTTCCTAAAACTTTAAGTATGAATTGATTCCTGTTAGTGAATCGATATGAGCGAACAGATTCATGCAAACTTAGTCGGATATTACAATCCGACTGTGACGGGCTTATTCTCTAAACACGCACAGTTTTAGGTGTACCCGATATTTCTCAGGTATTGGCTCTGTATTATCGAGATAGGCGAGCGCCCTTGAGCTAATCGCTAAAGTTAAGAATACGGTGAATAGCAATAACGGAACAATAACGTGATCGAAGTGGTTCTGATGCGCTTGGACTAACTTTTCAGAGAGATCACATTGCGGAGATATCTGTTTTCCGGCTTCCTGTTGGCTAACCGTGTGATTTGGTGTGGAACAAGTCTGAGAAAAACCTGAATTTTGGCTTAAACAAACCATCGTCACCCACAGCACAAGTGCGAGTGTCCATTTGGCTAGTTTTGGCGGTGATCGTAACAACGGGTTTTCCTAATACTGATAGCAAGTTAAGCCGATTTTATATGACCGGACAATCTTAACCTATATTGCACTGTTTTAGTGTCACTTTTAGGTTAATAGAGTTCAATCATTACAAAGCATAAAACTGGTCCTAGACGTTGCCGAGAGTGCACTAAGCAGTATGTGAGCTATCAATTAACATCAACTGGAATGCAGTAGGTCGTGCCATTACCAAAGAACATGAGGCTCAAGCTCGAGATAAGTTAGGTTCTGTTGCGGAGTAATTAAGCTTATTGCTCAAAAAAGCCCCGACGCTTTATCGGGGCTTTTTGAGACAGGGTAATCTAATCGGGTAGCGATTTAGACGTTAGCGCGTTTCAGGTGCACTTCTTCCTCGGTTGCGCCTGCCTGTGGGTCGTTGAAGCGAGCTTCATCCAATGCGCCTTCTGACTTCGCTATGATTACCGTTACCGCACTGTCACCAGTAATGTTGACGGCGGTACGAATCATATCGAGAAGACGGTCAACACCCATAATAAGTGCGATGCCTTCAAGCGGTAGGCCTACTTGGTTTAGTACCATTGCTAGCATAACTAAGCCAACACCAGGAACACCGGCAGTACCGATAGATGCTAAGGTTGCTGTCATGATAACCATTAGGTAATCGCCCATCGTAAGGTCGATGTTGAATGCTTGAGCAATAAACGCGGTCGCCACACCTTGCATGATTGCTGTGCCGTCCATGTTCACGGTTGCCCCAAGAGGCACAGTGAACGACGATACGCGGTTTTCAACCCCCATACGATGTTTTGCGGTTTCCATGGTTACTGGAATGGTTGCGTTGGATGATGCCGTTGAAAAAGCAAACATGATCGCATCTTCCATTTTACGTAGGAACGTAATTGGGTTTAAACCAGTAAGGCCCTTTAACATTAAGCTGTACGTCACAAGACCATGTAGAACGAGTGTACCAGCAAGGACTAAGAAGTACTCCGCTAGATTTACGATCGCGCCTAGGCCAAGACCACTAAATAGTTTCGCCATTAAGAAGAACACACCGTAAGGTGCTAGGTTCATCAAGATCGCGACTAGTTTCATGATCACTTCATTCAGATCAGAGAAGAATCCAGCAATACGTTCGCCCGGCTTTCCTGCAGCACTGATTGCGATACCGAATAATACGGCAAACACGATAACTTGCAGTGTTTTACCTTCTGCCATAGCGCTGATTGGGTTAGTTGGGAACATATCGATGATCACTTGACCCAAAGATGGCGCTTCTGCTGATTTGAATGAACTTGCAGCCGTTAGGTCTGCGCCAGCGCCGGGCTGGAATAACGTCCCCATCGTAAGCGCAAGTGTAATCGCGATGGCGGTGGTTGTTATATAGAAAGCTAGGGTTTTGCCACCCATACGACCTAATGTTGAAAGGTCTTTTAGAGAGCTAGTACCACAAACCAGTGAAACAAATACTAGGGGAACGACTAGCATTTTTAAGCTGGCTACGAATATTTGGCCACCAACTTCAAATAATCCATTAACAATGTATGCGTCGACAAATCCGTTGTCGGCAAAAAGTGTGCGAATTGCAAACCCTGTTAAGACACCCGCTACCATACCCAAAATGACACGGCTGGTAAGCGACATCGGTTTCTTGGTATTCATGAGAACACTCCTTATAGTTATGCACCCTGAGCTCACTTCAAGGCGGGCTGCAGATTAGCAGCGGAGTGGAAAAATACGAAAGAATAATCCTCTGAATGGTTAATAGATGTGAACCCTGTCACTATAGAAAGTGGGATTTTAACTAATTTTTAACCAATTGCTTGGTTAAAAAGTTTGTAATTTAACATTTTTATCGAACATACAACTAATGGAATATAATTAATTACAGTGCAACTGAATAAGAGATGGAGTGCATACCGTTGGTGAGAGCGTCGATTTTTGCATAATTAGTTAAAGTTTATGCGATCTTTAAATAGTTGGTTCTCTTTCTATAGGGTGTGGCTTGACGATGTTCAAACTAGAGTCGTGTGTCTGCACTTTTTAATAACGTGTGATAAAGCGCCAAAGTCGCCGGCCCAGTTTTTGCTCCTTTTGGCAAAGTCAGATGTAATGCTACTTGATATTGATTAGAGTATTCTAATTTCAGTACTTGGATGTTGTCGTTTTGGCGATGTGCGAGTAAATGTTGTGGTAGACGACAAAATCCCACCCCTTGTTCGACGGCGCGAAAAGCGTGATCGAAATTATCGACCGTAATTCGTTGACGAGCGCGCAGCCAACCCACGTCTCTTTTCGTCTCATCTGAGCCTCCCAAGTCACGTACGACGATTTGGCTGGTGGTGGAAAAGTCATCGATGGAGAGGTGTGCGTGCTTAGCTAATGGATGATGTCCGGCAATCACGGGAACCATCGTCGTTGTCCCAAAGGCTTCGGCGGGATAGTTGGTGATTGGTAGGTTAATGATTGCAATATCGGCACGCTCATTGACAACCATCTCGGTAGTCTTACTCAATGAAGTTTCAACCACTTGAACCGAAGTGGTACTGTTTTGTTTTAGAAACTGGCTGAGTGGTGTGTAAAGCCAATTAGGGTTGCATAAGTGATCCATCGCGACCGTGATTTGAGATTCCACTCCACTACTTAACTGCTCGCTGATCATTTCCAACTCACGGGCTTGCTCAAGCATGGATTGAGCTCGGCGCAATATGGTTTTGCCGTGTTCGGTTAAACCCGCCTTCCGGCCTTTTACTTCAATCAACTGAATGCCCAGTTGGTCTTCTAGCTTTCTCACAGAATAGATCAGCGTGGTATGGCTTTTATTGAGCAAAATTGCCGCCGATTGAATGCTGCCTTCCTGCTCAATCGCTCGTAATGTTTGCCACTGCTCTAAGGTCGTTTTAAGTCTCATGTATCAGTATTTTAGACAAATAATGGCAATATTATGAACTTTATTGTCAGTTTTATAAAGGTAATAATCGCTCATCAAAAGCGAGTCAATGAACAAGAGGAGATTCAAGATGGCTAAGTTATTGCAAGTAGATTTTAAATTTCATGGCCCATTTGGGGAAGAAATGTCGAATGCGTTGGCTGAGCTTGCTCAATCTATTAACCAAGAGCCGGGAATGATTTGGAAGTTTTGGACAGAGAATGAAAAAGATCAATTAGCTGGAGGCATCTATCTTTTTGAAGATGAAACAACAGCGCAAGCCTATTTGGACATGCACACAGCAAGATTAAAGAGCATGGGGATAGAAGAGGTTCGTAGTCAGTTATTTGATATCAATCTACCATTAAGCACCATTAATCACGCTCCTATTAAGTAATACTGTTCACTTAAGCGGAGCGGGCTTATCCGGATACTGCTTTGACATCGGCTCGGTTATCATTGGTTAGGGTAGATACTTTAGTATAAGTCAGTCTGACAGAGTATTGATTTGACGAGAGTTCTAGTCACTGACGATATCGAGAGTTGTTGAAATGTTTATAAAGAAATCCGAGTGTTTAAACACTCGGATTTCGAACGATGTATGCCGTGTTCAACTGAGCAATTTGCTTTTAGCCGAGCGGTATTAGCTTCAGAGGCCTGTTGATTCTGCGTTTATGAGAGATTTATCTTTTTGCTAAGCCTTTACTATTTAAGTACGGCAGAATGTGCGGCCGAGATTCGCCAGAAAGCTTAGTTGTCACCTCCTGCGACCATGTACTTTGTTTTTGATTACTCGAACGGTGTGCATAGTAGCGGTGCATCGTTTGGTCGTAATTTTGAATATCATCCAAATTTAGGGCCTGATATTGATTATCATGTACGACTGTATGTGCAGGTAAGCGTGGTTTTACTTCAGGACTTTGGTCAGGGTGACCAAGACACATGCCAAATAAGATAGCGGTATTTTTAGGCAAGCCTAATAACTCGTCCACTTCTTGAGCACGGTTTCTTAACCCGCCGATGTACACTCCACCTAACCCCATTGATTCTGCAGCCAGCAAACAGTTTTGTGCCATGATACCGGCGTCTACCGCACCAATCAGAGTTAACTCTGTGAAATCCGCTTGAACATCAGGGTTTATGGTGGTGTGGCGTTGATAATCAATGCAGAACACTAGAAATTCGGCGGCACTTTCAACGTAGCCCTGATTGCCTGCATATTGGGCTAATCGTGTTCGTTTTTCTTTATCGGTGACCCGGATAATTGAGACGACTTGCAGCATACTTGACGATGACGCAACAAGACCAGCTTGAATAATGGTTTCCAGTTGTGTTTTGTCGATAGATTGAGAGGTAAATTGTCGAATAGAACGGTGGTTGAGCATCGTTTGAATCGTACTGTTCATGATGACTTAACATCCCTTGTTATGTTTTGAAGGCTGGAACTTACTTTAGCGATATTTAACGGGTGGGTAAACTATCTCACAAGAAAAACTGTGCTTGAGAGCATAAGTTTGAATAAGAGACAGAAGAAGTCGCGTTGATTCCCGTTGAGAGGTATATACTATTTTTAGAATCAATCATTTACAGCAGTATTAAATATGAAAGAACTTATCCTCCATACCGTTACGGTGTTTATGGGTTTTTTTGCTATCATGAACCCAATAGCGAATATTCCTATCTTTTTGAGTTTAACTGCCGATGAGGATAGAGAAACGGTGCGTTCTATTGCGCTTCGATCTGTCTTTATTGCCTTCATCATCGTTGCGGTCTTTGCAATCGCTGGCAAATTAATTTTTGACTTATTCGGCATCACTTTGTATGCCTTGCGAATAACGGGTGGTATTTTGGTGTTTCTGATCGGCTTTAATATGCTTCAAGGAGACTCGACTCACCAAAAAACCAAAGAGAAGGCTTATTCTCCCGCTCAGCAGAAAGCGGCATTGAGTATTGCGGTCTCGCCACTTGCGATGCCAATATTAGCAGGCCCTGGGACGATAGCGACAGCGATGAACTTCGCGACAACGGGCGGGTTTTATCCAACCATTATAACCATTGTTTCATTTGCAGTGCTCTGCGTTATTACCTATATACTGTTTTTGTTTGGAGACAAACTGGTCAAAGCGATTGGACCAAGTGCTTTGAACGTTGTGACAAAAATGATGGGATTGATCTTAGCGGTGATTGGTACGCAAATGTTCATTGATGGCGCGGGCGAAGCCTACAAAACCGTTTTCGCTTAAATTTCACTTTCTAAAAATGCACACTTATGTAGTCTCATTGCTTGAACGTCGTGAGCGTTAGTTTGCATTTGAGAAATCAGAAATAAATAGACGTTACCTATTCAAATAATAAGAATAATCCATTGTTGTGATTGCACGAATTTCATTATTCTTTTTTGCACTGATAATGGGGGGAGGGGAGTATGGCAACAAAAGCAATTGTAGTGGAAGGTGGCGCGATGCGAGGTGTCTTCGCCAGTGGGGTTTTAGATGCGTTTTTAGAGCAGAGCTATAAACCGTTTGATTTTGCTATTGGCGTATCGGCTGGTGCCTCTAATTTAATTGGTTATCTGACCGACTACCCACATCGCAGCATCAATATCATCACCAAACTTGCTACCAGTAAACGCTTTTTTGACCCAGCGCGCTTCGTCAAAGGAGGCGATTTGATTGACGTAAAGTGGCTGTTTGAAGAGTCTAATCGTTTGTATCCGGTTGATGAAAACAAACTGTTTGATGGTATTCCCTTTTTTGCCACTACGACGAATGTAGAGACAGGGAAGGCGGATTATTATCGGGTTACGCGTGATAATTTCCACCATGCGATTGAAGCGACAACCGCGTTACCGATAGCGTATAAACGTACTCCTTGTTTCTCTGGTGGTTGCTATACCGATGGTGGTGTTGCCGACTCTATTCCGGTTCGTGAAGCCTATCGTCGAGGCGCTCGTGACATCACCGTCGTACTTTCACAACCGCTGAGTTATGCTAAAAAGCCAGTTAAGACCACATGGTTGATGAAGAAGCTATTTGCAGAACACCCAAAAATGGCAGAAGCAATGCTACAACGTGCTGATAACTATAATGAGTCGTTAGAGTTTATTCGTAACCCACCACCAGAAACGCACATCCGGGTGATTGCGCCTCCGGAAAACTTCCACGTACAGCGCTTAACCATGAGAATGCCTGTGTTACTTGAAGGTTATGAGATGGGGTTGATTGCAGGGCGAGCACATCTTGCCAGTCTTACGGAGAGGCATAGCTTAGAGCCAGAAAATGCTCACTTGTGCATTTAATCACTTGGCGGTTGATGAAGTGAATTAATTCTGTACGACTTCAAAATCAACCCATGTTGATGGCTCTCCCTGATGAGTTAAGGGGAATAGGCGCGTATTCGGTTTTGCGTAACTCAAGCGATACAATCGTTGCGTTTGATGATAACTATCGAGTCCGGAAATGGTAACTAAATCCAAAACTTCTAAATCAAGGTAGCCATCTGGCATGATAGCGCGTTCAGGCGCGTGCACCGTCAGAACTTCACCGATGATCATTTCAGTCTGGTTGCTTTCTATTTTGATGTGTTCTGTCAAAACTAATCCCATTTTCAAGGTACTTTCGAGTACAAAGGGAGCGGGAAAGATATTGTCGTAATAAGGTGTGAGGCCTACTGAGTCAAATTCAGAAATCTGTTTTGGATAGCGCGCTGAAGTTTGATGTGCTTGTTGCACAAAGTCTGCACTTATGGCATTGATGGTGAAATGTTTGGTTTCGAGGATGTTATCTAGCGTGTGTCTACGACTCTTGCGTGGACGGACAATAAAGCCGAATAGAGGTGGGTTAGAGCCTAAGTGAACCACGGAGCTCACTACTGAGAGATTCTCTTGCCCTTGTTGGTCACGCGTCCCGATAAGATTGGCGCTTTTATACCCCGCCAAAGAATTAATAAGCCGAGTCCGGTGTCGCTGTTCCATCGCTTGGATATCGCGCTTTGAAAGGGTGACGTTTTCCATAGCCATAAAATCCTTAAACTTAAAAAGGGCGGCTTTCGCCGCCTTGATTGTCGCTTGTATTATTTTGGCATCATCACTTCATCAATCACATGAATCACACCATTTTTAGCTTTTACATCGGTTGCCGTTACCGTGGCATTGTTAACCATCACGTTTTCACCCATGGTTTTGATCATCACATCTTGCCCTTGCACTGTGGTTGCTTTGTTAAGTTTGACAACGTCCGCTGCCATGACTTTTCCGGGTACCACGTGATAGGTCAAAATAGACACCAACTTGTCTTTATTTTCAGGCAGTAGGAGCATCTCTAAAGTCCCTTCAGGGAGCTTCGCGAAGGCATCATCTGTAGGAGCAAAGAGGGTAAAGGGACCTTCACCTTTGAGTGTTTCAACCAAATCAGCCGCTTTGACGGCAGCGACGAGCGTATTGAATGAGCCATTTTCTACGGCGACATCAACAATATCAGCTTTCATCATTCCATTCTCGTACGCTTTAACTGGAAGCAGGAAAGATAAGGTTGCAGCTAAAGTGGCAGTGATAATCAAGATTCGTTTCAACATAATGTGTTCCCTTTGAGTGTTATGGGTACGGCTTGATCCCTGTAAAATGTCTTGGGTTATACGCGTTGTAAGTGAAAGATGATCAACGGGGTTGGTTTTTTTTAGTGGTTGTGTGCGTAACTTTACCATTTGGTTTGTTGGTGGCGTGTCAATGTACCGTTGAGCCCAACTTCCGATGAGGAAATATTAGGCTTATTCAATATTGAGATGGAATGGGATCGGAAGTGCTCTCAAGCATCTCCGGAAAGAACGGTCATCGCGTTCGAGTTTTTATTCGGGTATTGCTGCGAGATACTCAACGACATTGAGCAAAGACTGGAGGAGAGGCGAGCGACCTGCGCAGCTCGCCTTGAAGTGACATTGGGCTTAGTCTTGTTGACGCTGCGCGGCTTTTTGTGCCAGTTTGGCGATACGTCGTGATTCACGCTGCTTCGCGCTTTCACCACCGACGTGCTGCTCGCCTCGCTGCTCTGCTAAAGCAATTTGCTTTTCGCGCTCACGGAAACGAGTGATTTGTTCTTCAGAATGGGTTCCATGGCATTTCGGGCAGCTGACGCCTTGTTCGTAAAGTTCAGACTGCTTATCTGCTTCTGTGATTGGCAACCGGCAAGCGTTACACAAGTCATAGTCTGCTTTTTCAAGCTGGTGGTTGACCGCAACACGGCCATCAAAGACGTAGCAATCACCTTTCCATAAGCTTTCTTCTTGTGGCACTTCCTCAAGATATTTAAGGATACCGCCCTCTAAGTGATACACTTCGTCAAAACCTTGCTCTTTCATGTAAGCGGTTGACTTTTCGCAGCGGATGCCGCCAGTGCAGAACATCGCCACTTTTTTGTGTTTTGCCGGATCCATGTTTTCTTTGACGTAGTCTGGGAACTCGCGGAATGTTTCAGTATTTGGATTTACCGCGCGTTTGAATGTGCCGATTTCTATTTCGTAATCATTACGAGTATCCACAACAAACACTTCAGGATCGGCAATTAGATCGTTCCAGTCTTTCGGCTTCACATAAGTGCCAACAACGTGGCGAGGATCGATGCCTTCGACGCCTAAGGTGACGATCTCTTTCTTGAGTTTTACTTTGGTACGGTTAAATGGCTGAGTTTCCGCTAATGACTCTTTATAAACCGTGCCTGCTAGGCGAGGTTCTGCATTTAACCATCCTATTAAGATATCGATACCCGCACGGTCAGACGCGACAGTGCCGTTAATGCCTTCGCTGGCCAGAAGTAAAGTGCCACGAATATGATGCTCTTCCATCAATGCAAGTAATGGCTCGCGTAGTTCTTGATAGTTGTTCAGCTCTACAAACTTGTACAGCGCACAAACTACATACTGACTCATGAGATTTCCTTTATTAAAACAGGTGGTCGATGACCTTGAAATTTTAGCGGCTCGGAGTATACCTGACTAGACTAGTCGGAAATACCGACAAATTTTGCGGATATTATCGTGAGTTCCCGCCTTGCGTACTCAAGGCAACAGATAGTATCGGTCGCGATAATGGTATGTCTTCAAATTTTAACCAAAAACCGATGAAAAAAGACATGCTTCCTGAGTGAGTACGCGGTATTCGAGCGAATAAAAAAACCTCCCATTCATCATAAAGAGGCATTTTTATTACAAAGGGGTGAACGCTATTTTAATGTTGCTGCGGTTTGCTTGCCCATCGTGATGAGCTTATCGAGGACTCGCTCACCATCAACCCGTAAACCATTATGTTCGTACTCGTTGGTGATCCACGCTGTTGAATTTGGCATAAGGGTTAATGTTTCTCGACTAATGTCCATTTCCACAAACATGTCGTCCGCGTAAACGGCGCAGCTCACGGGCACTTTATTCTGTGCCAATTGCGATTGGTCGTACAACGCAGGCCAGTCTTCTTTTCTTGCCAGAATTTCTGCCGCTTCCTTTAGTGGTTTAAGGTTGAGGTATTGCTCGAACATCCACGGGAAGACCATTTCGCCTGTAAAGTAGAACGGCTTGCCTGGTTTATAGTTAAATTCAGGGTGTGCTTGACGAATACGATGTGCACTCCAGTTGGAGGCAAAGCTCTGGCAATAAATCGACTCATGCAAAATGGCGTAAATTGGGTTGGTTTGGACGCTTTGCTGCGTCAACATGTCGTTGAGGAAGTCATAACGCAATTGAGGTTTGCCATTTACTTCGATAAGTGCGCTTTCGAGCCAGTAATACGTTGGGAGGAAAGAGTCACTGACGCCAAAATTAATCCCAATTTGTTGGAACTGTTCTACCGTGAAGCGCTGACCGTTTGGTAGAGATTCTTCATTTTCCAACAAGTGATCAGCGATGCTTTGGCAAAGCTGTTGAGCTTTCGGAAATTGCTTAAAGAATGCTTGGTTCTTCTCCATTGTACGTTTAAACGTTGCCTGATACACATCGTCAGGATGACGCGAGACAGATGGCACGCCGCCCGTAATATAGCTTTGTAGCAAACGGTCAGGGAACATGGATAAATAGGTGAGTGAACAAAAACCACCAAAACTCTGACCTAAAATTGCCCACTTTTCGACCCCAAACTGCTGACGGATAAATTCGGCATCACGAACGATATTATACGCTCTAAAGTGGCTCAAATATTCGGCCTGCTGGTGTGGTGTTAAATGTGCTAACGTTTGATGATTAATCGCCGAGCTGTTGCCTGTGCCGCGTTGATCGAGTAGCAGAACTCGGTGATCTTGTAGCGCACGCTTTACCCAGCCGTTATGGCCGTTTTGGCGTGGTGCAGGAAAGCCAGGCCCACCTTGAAAGTAGACGAGCCAAGGCTTTTCTGACTTTTCATCACCGACTAAGCAAATGGCGCGAGCAAAAACTTCAATGCTGCCTTTGTGGGGGTTTTGGTGATCCAGAGGGACGGTAAACGTATGCGGGGTGTAGTGCAATCCAGCATCGATAAATGATTGAGCGTTCATTATTATCTTTATTTCCTTATTGGGGACCTTTAACCCGTTACTTTACTGCTGTTGAGGGTTATAACCAATGTTATTTATGCCCCATTTTATGGTGATGACATTCGCGTAGACTCTACGTAAGTTCAAGAAAATGAAACGATTAGCGACTGGTGCAACTGATTGAGTGCGCTATGCTCAATAGAGTTGTTAAAAAGTGCAGTGCCAATCATGGAGGAAGTTAGATGGAAGTGTCACTGGCTCGATGGATAATCGTAACTTGTCTCGTAAGCGTGCCCACCTTTGCTGTCGTTACGCCGAACCCACCTCAATTAAATGCACAGGGCTATGTGCTGATGGACTTTCAGTCTGGTGCTATTATCGCAGAACAGAACGGACGAGCAGCATTAGCTCCGGCGAGTTTGACTAAGTTGATGACAGCCTATGTGGTAGGGCAAGAAATCAAAGCAGGTCGACTAACTTGGGAGGATATTGTAACCATTAGTGAAAATGCGTGGTCAGCGAAGTTCCCCGGTTCTTCCAAAATGTTTATCAAACCGAAAGATGAAATCAACGTCGCGAATTTAATGCGCGGAGTGATCATTCAATCCGGTAACGATGCGTGTGTTGCCCTTGCTGAGCACATCGCGGGGAGTGAGCGTGGCTTTGTTGCGTTGATGAACGGCTGGGCAGAAAAGCTTGGACTGCAAGACACATACTTTGTCAACTCACACGGTTTAGATAGTGAAGGTATTCAAACCTCACCGAACGACATGGCGAAGCTCATGCAAGCGATCATCAACGATGTACCGGACGTTTACGCGCTTTACAGTGAAAAAGTGTTCAAGTGGAACGACATTACTCAATATAACCGCAACAAGCTGCTGTGGGATAACTCAATCGATGTGGATGGCGGAAAAACTGGCTATACCAGCAATGCCGGATACAGTTTGGTGAGTTCAGCGAAAGAAGGCAAGATGCGCTTGATCTCTGTTGTGATGGGAACGCCAAGTAAGCAGTCACGTGCAAGCCAGTCGAAGAACTTATTGAGTTATGGTTTTCGTTTTTACGATACCAAACTGGTGGCAAAACAGGGACAGGTAGAGTCAAAAGTCCGTGTTTGGAAAGGTGATACCAAAGAGGTCGAAGCGATATTTGCCAGCGATGTCTACTTAACACTACCTCGTGCAATGACAGCAAGGCTCGACAAGAGCGTGGTTTTGAATGAGCCGCTGTTCGCGCCCATCGCGCAAGGTGATGAGATTGGTAAAGTATTATGGAAAGACGACGGCAATACCGTAGCCAGTTACCCACTGGTTAGTAACCAAGTGGTTGAGGAAGGCGCTTGGTTTGGCCAGATTTGGGATAGTCTGGTGTTATGGGTGACGTCGTTTTTTAACTGAAATCGGTTTTTCCATTTGTCTTATGAGGTTATCCTGTTAATTAGCTTAAACTCATTAACTGGAGAACCTCATGGATATCGTACAAGCTGCAAAATCTCGTTACTCAACGAAAGTGTTTGACCCAACCCGCAAGCTGCCACAAGAAAAAATCGATGCTGTCAAAGAGCTGATTCGTTTTAGTCCATCGAGTGTCAACTCCCAACCTTGGCATTGCATTCTGGCAAGTACAGAAGAAGGAAAGCAACGTATCGCGAAAGCGGCACAAGCGAACTACGCTTTCAACGCTGCGAAAATTCTTAATGCTTCACACGTTTTAGTGTTCTGCGCAAAAACTGGTATCGACAACGATTATATGGAAGCACTATTGGCTCAAGAAGAGCAAGATGGTCGGTTCCCAACAGAAGACGCAAAAGCAGCCGTACGCGGTGGCCGTCGCTACTTCGTCAATCTGCACCGCTTTGACTTAAAAGATGCCAATCACTGGATGGAGAAACAGGTTTATCTCAATGTGGGCACGGTGTTGCTGGGTGCTTCAGCATTAGGGTTCGACGCTGTGCCGATTGAGGGGTTTGACCCTAAGGTTCTTGATGAAGAGTTTGGTTTGCGCGAAAAGGGTTACACCAGTGTTGTGGTCGTACCGTTGGGTTACCACGCAGAAGATGACTTTAATGCGAAAACACCAAAATCTCGCTGGGACGCAGAAACGGTATTCACCGAGATCTAATGCTCTTCAAAAAGATTAGGCGGCTGCATCGGTTTGAGTTAGATTAGCCCGCAATTTGGTACCATTATCGGATTAACATCATGAACAACGAACAGCCTAATAACCCACTGCATGGGTTGAGTTTAGAAAAAATCGTCACCCGTCTAGTCGAGCACTTTGGTTGGAATGGTCTGTATGAACGCATTCGAGTCAACTGCTTTAAGAAAGATCCGTCCATCAAGTCGTCGCTTAAGTTTTTGCGTAAGACCCAGTGGGCGAGAGACAAGGTGGAAGCCTTGTATGTCGAGACTTTTTGTTAAGCGAATAAGTTTGACTCGTATGCACAAACGAACGCAGGCTCGTTGAGCGAAGAATTTGAGATTAATCGAGCGTATTAATTTGCCTGAAAGTCAAATTGATACGCTCGTTTTTCTGTTTTGCCGTCTTAGGTACGCTGTGTTTCCAATGGTGTTGGAGTTCTCCTGCCATAATTAATAACGAACCGTGAGAAAGCTCGAACTCTATCTCGGTTTTACAATGTAAATCTCTCAGTAGAAATCGACGTGTATCGCCTAAGTTCAAAGAGGCGATCACCGGGTTTCGCCCAAGTTCTGGCTCATTATCTTGATGCCAGCCCATTGAGTCTTGTCCGTTCCGATATAAATTCGCGAGTACTGAATTAAAGTGGGCGTCTGCAATAGATTCACAGCGCGCTTTAAGTTGGTATAACTCTGGCGTCCAAGGATGAGGCTGCATTGTCAGGCCGGAATAAGTATAAGTGGCGTCACCGTGCCACGCTTGTAAGCGTGGTTGAAGAACTGACCTCCCGAACATAGTGATGCGCTCTTGCTGCCAAGGGAGTGTTTCTCGAAGCTGTTCAAAGTACTGGTTGGCTTCTAAGTGACTAAGAAAATTAGGGTCGTAGTAGAGTTTACCTCTGTTAATTTCCTGCCATTGAGTGCCTGTAAATAAGTCGCCTTGTTGTTTCATCATCCCTCTATTTAATGTCTAAAAATCAGCATTTATTATTACTTTTTTATAATGATTGGTTATTCTTATAATAAGAATTTTAACAACATGTAAAAATTTTCGTAATGTTATACGAGCAGTGGAGAATATATGCATTATCCACCCAGAAAAAAATACTATTTTGCATTGCTTTTTCTTACTTTTTTCGCTTTGTGTGTTGGGGTTATTGAACTGCTTCATCGAAACCAACAGGCGCTTTACCAAGAGCGAACTCAAGTTGAGGCGAAAGAACTGCTCTTTACCCTTCGTGCCAATTTGGAAGCGGCACTTATGGCAGATATGTATAAAATAAGCACGCTAGCCACATTAGTCGCCTTGCTGCCGGACAGTCAAGAAAGTGAGCTGACGATTGCCGCTAATCGTATTTTAGGAGAAAGCGAACATATTACGGTTATTGGTATTGCAGAAAATGATGTCGTCAATTATGTCTTTCCGTTTGAGGGAAATGAACGGGTAAAAGGACTAGACTACCGCACTGTGCCACAGCAGTGGGGACAGGTGCAAAAAGCCAAAGAGATACAAGGCATTTTAATTGCTGGGCCTATCACTTTGGTCCAAGGTGGCTCGGGGCTGATTGCACATGTGCCTGTTTTCCTTGACCCCCCTTTGAATAACGATTATTGGGGAGTCATTAATGCGGTTATAGACTTTGATGCGCTGATGCGAGAAACCGGTGTTATGGACTTCGCTTATCGCTACCCATTAATGATTCGTAGTTATGATAGCCATGGTACATTTGGCGACATTTTCTTTGGAACAAAACATCAAGCTGAAGCTACCTACGCAAAAGCCATCGTCCAACTTCCTTATGGAGGGTGGTTGATGACGGTTTCTTCTGATACTGAGTTAGGTACTCAAGCACCTTGGCATCAGCTTTATTTGGCAAGAACAATCGGTTATCCCGTGGTGTTTATATTGAGCATGGCACTTATCGTCATCTACCGCTTATATAGTATTGCCGATGATCGTGCACTACACGATGAACTGACGCAGCTACCGAACCGTCGCTATTTTATGAAATACTACAAACTGCAATTCGAAATCGCGAAACGTTATAAAAAGCGTTACAGTTTTGCGCTAATCAATATTGACCTCGATAGGTTTAAATACATTAACGATACCTACGGTCATGATGCTGGCGATAAGGTTTTGATTGCAACAGCAGAAAGGATTCAAAGCACGTTGCGTAAGTCTGATATTGTTGCTCGGATGGGGGGGGATGAGTTTTTGGTGATGGTCCATAATCCAGGAACGAAAGACAATGTTCAATTCTTATTGCAGAAGATCAGGTTGGCGTTGTGTTCGACGCCAGTGATTTATGATGAAACCCTCATTTATTTGCGCAGCAGTATTGGATACGCGCTATTTGATCCAGAGATGTTGTCTCCAGAACAGATGATGAAAATAGCTGATGAGAGAATGTACCAACAAAAACACGGTGGCGAATAAGACCTTATTTAGGGGATAAAAGCAGTCTTTCAAAGAGAGGATTACATCAATGTAAGCCTTTTTTCATCCTGAACGTTCATCGTTGTTATGTAAGCTTTTTCGCAGCCATTGACACGCGAGTGAGTACTAATGCGTTAAGTTGTAGAGAAAAAGAGAAAGACGCTCTTTCTTGAGAAATTAATTAGTAGCAATGTGACACATAGCATATTTGCGCAAAATTGCATTTTGCAAAAGCATTTTGCGAAATTGTTGGTCGATAAAGCATCGATATGCATCAAGATCGAGTGAAAATAGCCTTTTAAAAGTTGGCACGCATTGTGCTTTACTAATATTGACCCTTATTAAGCCGAGGGTCACCTAGCCAACTGACGTTGTTAGTGAATACACATTGTTCACAATTATATACCGCCAATCACGATCATTGTGATTGGCGTTTTTTCTTTTTAGAGACCAATAATTTTTACTTCATCTGGCGTCTCATCGGCATCACCGCACTGACTATAACAACTTGGCTGTCTCGGGCAGACGGCGCCTCTTGAACAAATGAGTCTTGCTTGGCTTTGAATACCTCGTTCTATCCAGTTGATATTTAATATTTTAGCGATAACCGTTAAATCTTTTTTGATGTGTGTTGGGATGACACTACTTCCGCCGGAGGCGACGCACAGGGATTTGAGCTCTTCCGCGATAGAAACCGCGTCGCCACCTTGAGCAGAGATGGCCGGGTTCAAATCAATCCCTGCACATAGCACGCGATTGTTTCCGGCAGGATCAAACACATTGACCGACTCACAACAGTAAATACGAGGTTCATCGCCCACATTCAAAATTGAAATTTGCGCAGAGCTGGTGTCGAGAGGCTCTGCTAAGCGTCGAAATACAGCCCAATGCTGGCAAGGGTCGTTAACCTTCCGCATGTTGCCCCAAGGAAGTGGGATACCGTTGCCACGATAGACTGCCTTCAGTTTCCCCGGTCCATAAGCATCAAAGTAGTGCCAGTGCGGATAAGGTGATACCACCGTCATACGACGCATCGCGACAGAGGGTGAAACCCCGGCTTTTTTGTGGACGTCTATCTCGTATCCTGAACGGTCTAAAAGTTGGCGGAATGGCACCTTTGGACACAGTAATGCGCCCGCAAAGAAGCTGGACTCAAAATCACGCCATGCTTGCAAGATATCTTGTGAGTTTAATTCTGAGTTAGAAACCGAATTGTCCATTTGTTCCCAGTTATGTTGATGGCCAACAGACAGAACATTATTCATTGCATCGCTGCTGTGTAGTACACGATGACCAATATACACCGCTAAATCGTACTTCAGTCTTGTTGGGTAATCGCGCATTCGTTTGTTTAAGTATATGGTTCCCGGAGGTTCCATAAACGAAGTGATCAGCTGCTTAGCGTTAACGCCTAGTTCGTCAATCACGTCCTGTGGAGCGCGGTCTATCCAACGAATACCCAATCCCAGGCTTTTAGCAATATCGATCAGATCTTCTACCGACAAATTCAAACGCTTTAAACCGACTTCTTCTGCGGCTCGTTCTAAATCGGGAAAGTGATTTTGGTGGTTTTCCTGATGAGCGCGAATCAACAAATGTGCAAATTGACGTCCCGTAATACCAGTTTGAGACAGCATTTCTGGGATCGCGATTTGGAGAATATCATTAGAAAACAAAAAACTAGGCTCCAGCGCCATTCCATTGATCCCACCGCGATTGCCTTTGTTGGGCGTTATCGCGTCTAATTCGGGTTCATCATCTAAAAACCAAGCGGGATTTTTTTGAAAAACTTCCGCGATCACTTCGAGCATATCGATGCTTGGAACGCGTTTTCCACGTTCAATCATAGAAAGGTAGGAAACCGAAGGCGCGTACTCAGGATTTATCCTTACACAACGTGTAGATAAATCCTCCATAGTTAAATGGTTGTTCTTTCTTAGGTTTCTTATTTTCGTACCAAGAAAGTGTGACTGACGAATAAGGCTTTTTGACACAGACATTTTGTAAAATTCACATTGTAAAATTTTTGTTGTGAAATTGTAGTCAATTTTTCGCTATTCTACATACTGAGCAGGCAAGGAAATTAACCATCAACTTCACAGAATTGCCTGAAACTTAAACAAAGGAATTAAGTTTTTACTCTAGGACGAGTTTTTTAAGTGCGAGGATATGACGATGAATATGCTGAATTTCGATAAAAAAGAGATACAACAACAACGCCCATTTATCGCTGAAGCTGTATTTGCCGTCGAAGCGGTAAATGCTGAGCAGCAAAGTGAGAAGCAAATTAAAGCGAAGCAACTGCTAGACCGCATGTTCCCATTGGAGAACGGGTCGCACCAAGATGTGTCAAGTTACGTCATCGATTACCGCCATGTGTTGGCCTACTTCAAAGACGGCACGCACAGCGGCCTGCAAAGCCCAAAACATTTTGTCGCGTATACAAGTGAAAAAGAAGATCCTAAGTCAGTTTTGTTCAAGGATGAGTCAGGTAACCATGTAGAAGTGATGTTTGGTTGTCACAAAGGCACGGGATGTGTGGAGTTGATGGATATAGATGACATTCAATTAGAAACGCGCACTACGTTTAGTCCGGAACTGACAGGGAACGCACCGACCGCAATGCGCCACTGGATCAGCCTCGTGAAAGGTGACAAAAAAGGCAAACCAATGGCGTGTAGTGAAGACAAAGAATACACAGCAAAAAATGGGGATGACTACGTGTTAAGCTACTGCTATAGCGTTGATTAAAACTCGCCGATTAATACGCAACCTCGTATAGATACGGGGTTTCGTTATTTGGCTTCTGAAAAATAAAATGCGCAGCCAAATGGATTTAGGCTTAGTTAAATAGGCATGACGCGGTTTCGACCGAGTTGCTTAGCTTCGTAGAGTTGTTTATCTGCTTTATTCACCAGTGATTCTGGTGTGTCACCCACTTCAAATTCCGCCACACCAAAAGACGCAGTAATGTTGTAAACTTGAGTGCCAGAACGTTTATCTCTGATGCGTAGCTTTTCTATCATCCGACGCTGTGTGTCCGCATATTGGCGAGCAATCCGCAGTGACTTATTGGGCACAATTAATGCGAATTCTTCACCGCCAAAGCGATACGCACATATCCCATCCCGACAACTTTGCAGTAGCCTGCGAGCGATGGCTTTTAGCACCGTATCTCCGAAAAGGTGACCATAATCGTCGTTAAGTAATTTGAAATGGTCGATATCGAGCATCACTAATGTCATCGCTTGGTTTGCTTCAACCAACGAAGCTA
Source organism: Vibrio sp. ES.051 (assembly GCF_002563795.1). Taxonomy (GTDB): domain Bacteria; phylum Pseudomonadota; class Gammaproteobacteria; order Enterobacterales; family Vibrionaceae; genus Vibrio. The sequence continues at coordinate 1,023,177 of NZ_PDJL01000003.1, read as the reverse complement.
AGTCACTGTCAAATGCGCGACGATTGTAAAGGTTGGTTAAACCATCGAATAAAGCGTCTTTTTGCACATCCGCTAGTTGGTTTTTGAGGCGAGAAATCTCTTCACTGGCGTTAGTCAGTTGGTTATTCAGAAACTTAGTTGAATGACGAATTTCGTGTGATTCGGCCACCAGCTGACGTATCACGATCATGACCTCTTCAATACTTAAGCTGCTGTCTTCGACTTTTTCGAGCTTATTGAAGCTTTTGTCCACCATGTCGGAAAAAGTGGAGGTATCTAAAAGTGTATCGTTCATCGAGCGGGATACTTGGTTTAGCAAAACTTCTACACTAGTACGAAGATCTTCCAGATTGGTTTCTGCTTTTCCGGCCACATAGCTGTTATATAGTTGCTTATTGGTGGCGGGTGGGCAAATACCGTAGTTTTCCAAAATCGTATCCAACTCAAAGTTAAGTGCCGGAATGGTTTTGTCGACATAGGTATACCAAAGCGCGTAGTTGGCTGGCGTTGCAGCAACATGATTTTTGATCATTAGTGGCACCGCTTTCTTTAAGTTAGCGGTTGATTTTTTAAATTCGTCAGTCATTTCTGCGATGGTAGTAGCAAAATAGAATTAGACTTAGACTAACGGATATTAACCAATATCGCCTTAATTTTTACAGGTTTTTCATGATTTATATAAAAAATGAGTGATTAAGAGAGCCAGCGATAAAGTCACTGGTTGGTTTCAAAAGCACTTGTATGAAACTTGAGCTGGTGATTTGTATCGGACAAGGAGTCTGTACCGATATTGGGGGGATTGAGTCGAAGCTTGTAGAAACGATGATCTCGAAAATATCTTGTGCGTATAAATGCAAGTTAAAACAAGGTGCTTAACTCGCACATTGAGGTGATTTGGATACCTGAATGCCGCGACACAAGGATTTCGGTTATAGGGAGAGGGTGTAACTTGGAAAAGAAAATAGGGCTTTATTGGTTCAGCAATGATTTGCGTTTGCACGATAATGCGTTGCTATTAAGCGCTTGCGCTGAAGTAGATGAGTTGATTTGCTTATATTGTCACCCTTTGGTGACCCCTTACCTGCGTCATTTCGCGCAAGAAACCTCGCTTGGGAGTAAGAAGCAACAATTTCTTGATGCCTCGTTGAGTGATTTGAATCGATCGCTCGGCAAATTTAATCAGCGTTTATGGTCGGTAGAACTTCACCCATATCAAGCCATCAAATATGCGGTTAATCGCTTTGGCGTGACTAATATTTACGCCGAGGTATTTGCTGGCACGGATGAACAAGTGGTGCTTAAAAACATTCAACACGATTGTCCGTACGTCACAATAAATCAACAAGCGATACGCACTCTATTTAGTGAGAACCAACTGCCGTTTGAGTTGCACCGCTTACCTGAAACCTTCACCCAATTTAGAAAACAAGTAGAAGGCCTATCAGTATCGCAGCCCCAAGCTAATGTTAGTGGTTTGCCTCCGATGCCGAATGGGGTCAACTTTCCTACGACAACAACCTTGTACTTCGATACCAAGCCAACATTTCTTGGAGGAGAACAAAGTGGCCTTGAACATTGTCGAGGCTATTTCGCCTCTTTCCTCGCGAGCCAATACAAGCAAACACGCAACGGCCTCGATGGGATGGAGTACTCGACCAAGTTTTCACCTTGGCTGGCGAGTGGCAGTGTCTCACCCAAAACAATTTATGCCATGCTCAAGCGGTATGAGCAGGTGAATGGCGCAAATGACTCCACCTATTGGATCTATTTCGAACTGTTGTGGCGTGAATATTTTTATTGGTACGCGAGGAAATACCAGCAAAAACTGTTTCGTTTTGCTGGTATCCATAACCGCCCGCCATTGACAAGCTTTTATGCGCAGCGCTTTAAGCAGTGGAAGAAAGGCGAGACGCCATTTCCTATCGTGAATGCGTGCATGCATCAACTCAATATAACCGGTTATATGTCTAATCGAGGCCGTCAATTGGTGGCAAGCTGTTTAGTGCATGAACTGGGATTAGATTGGCGCTACGGTGCGGCTTATTTTGAAACTCAGCTCATTGATTACGACGTTGGCTCTAACTGGGGTAATTGGCAATACCTAGCAGGGGTCGGAGCGGATCCGCGTGGGTCACGCCAGTTCAATTTAGAGAAACAGACACAACAGTATGATCCAGATTTTTCATTCATCGATAAATGGCAGGGTTGGTGCACAAGAGCACGCCTTGACAGTGTCGACATGGTGGACTGGCCGATCATGTCAGAGAAAGAAAGCGGAGATAACTGATGCACTATGAGACCGTCAGACTTATTTTGGGTGATCAGCTCAATAGTGAGCATTCATGGTTTCACCACGTCGACGACAAGGTGCTTTATGTCATTGCAGAAGTGCATCAAGAAAGCACTTATGTCACACACCACATTCAAAAGGTGTGTGCGTTTTTCTCTGCGATGGCGCACTTTACTAAAGAAAAACAGAGTGAAGGACACCATGTTTTACATTTAACTCTAGATGACACTCAATCTTTTGATGATTTGGCCCAAGTACTACAGCATTATGTGAGTGAGGTTGGAGCAACAAAGTTTGAATATCAACGACCGGATGAATATCGGCTTCTGGAGCAGCTTGCAAACATAACGTTGGATGGTGTCGTCAAACGTTGTGTTGATACCGAGCATTTTCTGTTGCCTTTTGAAGAGATAGAGCCGCAGTTCCCGCAGGGCAAACATATCATGATGGAGCACTTTTATCGCCGGATGCGCAAGCGTTTCGATATTTTGATGCAAGACGGCAAACCTGTCGGAGGTAAATGGAATTATGACGCCAATAATCGCAATAAACTCAAAGTAAAAGACGTTGAACAGTTACCTCAACCATTAATGTTCAGCATCGATGTTAGTGATATTTTAGAGCGCTTGCAGAGGCATAATATCCAAACCATTGGGCGGCTTAAGGGAGATTTGCTATGGCCTGTCAATCGTTCTCAAAGTTTGTCGCTACTCGCTCATTTTTGCCAAATTTGTCTGCCTCAATTTGGCAGGTTCCAAGACGCAATGACTTCAAAGCATGAGTCGAAATGGAGCCTGTATCATAGCCGTTTATCGTTCTCGATGAACACAAAACTATTGCATCCTAAAGAGGTCATAGAGGCTGCGTTACATGCATTTCGCTCTAATCCGAACATCGATATTGCTCAGGTAGAAGGCTTTATTCGTCAAATATTAGGCTGGCGAGAATACATCCGGGGTGTTTATTGGGCGAACATGCCACACTATCCGCAAAAGAATGAACTTGATGCGTCACGCACATTACCGAGTTACTTTTGGACCGGTGAAACGAAAATGGCGTGCATGCGTCACGCCATTGGTCAATCTCTCGATTATGCCTACGCACACCATATTCAACGATTGATGGTGACGGGTAATTTTTGCTTGCTGACTGAAATCGACCCAGACCAAGTGGACGAGTGGTATCTCGGCATTTATATCGATGCGATTGAGTGGGTAGAAATGCCCAATACACGAGGGATGGCGTTATTTGCCGATGGCGGTATTGTTGGGACCAAACCTTATGCTGCCAGTGGTTCGTACATTAATAAAATGAGCGACTACTGCAAAGATTGTTATTACGACAACAAAGTTCGCAGCGGTGAGGCAGCATGTCCGTTTAATAGTCTTTATTGGCGATTCATGCACAAGCACGAAAAACGCTTGGCGACCAATCCTCGTATTGGGATGATTTTTCGCTCTTGGGATAATATGGCAAAATCTCAGCGCCAAGCAATATTGGATACCGCCGAACACTACATGAAAAATTTGGAGAGTTTGTAATGAACATTTTAATTGTAGGAGGCAATGGCGGTATCGGTTTTGCAATGGTGCAAGAGGCGGTAATTCGGTTTCCTCAGGCGAGAATCCACGCTACGTTCCACCGCCACAAGCCGGATTGGTTGCACCCTAGCGTTTTTTGGTATCAGGCGGATGTCACCCAACAAGCGCATGTTAATGCGCTCAGTGAGGACATTGAGCAGGTCGATTGGGTGATCAACTGTGTCGGCATGTTGCATACGTCAAGCAAAGGGCCAGAGAAGACCCTCAATGCACTCGATGCCGATTTCTTTCAACACACCATAACGGTAAACACCTTGCCAAGTTTGCTGCTGGCGAAATATTTCACCCCCAAACTCAAGCGCAGTAACGCGCCTAAGTTTGCCACTATTTCAGCCAAAGTCGGCAGCATCAGTGATAACCAACTTGGCGGTTGGTACAGTTATCGCGCTTCTAAAGCGGCGCTGAACATGTTTCTCAAAACCATGTCTATTGAATGGCAGAGAATGGTTAAACATGGAACGGTGTTAGCTCTGCACCCTGGTACGACCGATACTGACTTGTCTGAGCCCTTCCAAACCAATGTGCCTGAGGGGAAGTTGTTCTCCCCAGAGCGTGTCGCGAAAGATTTGATAGGTTTAATAGAAAAAGCAACCCCGCAAGATAGCGGGGCATTTTGGGCTTATGATGGTGAGCTTTTACCTTGGTAATTGGGCTAAATCACTTTTTACCTTTGTGCGGGTTTGCTTCTTCTGCACCGTTCGGAGCAATAAACGATGTCATTCCAGTTGCGCGCCCACTTCTTTCTCCAAGAAAATGGGCGCTGACAAACTGGGCAGATCTTCATTGCTAGCTTTGCTTTAAAGCCTTTCATTACTATTTATCAAACAAGTAAAGATACGCTTCGTAACCCTGTTTTTTCATCTCGCTGACAGGAATAAACTTCATGGCTGCGGAGTTCATGCAGTAGCGTAACCCGGTTGGTTTCGGTCCATCTTTAAACACATGTCCTAAGTGGGAGTCACCGAACTTACTGCGCACCTCAGTGCGTGGGTAGAGCAGTTTGTAATCGGTTTTTTCCACGACATAAACAGAATCAATTGGTTTGGTAAAACTTGGCCAACCTGTGCCGGATTTATACTTGTCGGTCGAAGAGAACAGCGGTTCACCAGTCACGATATCTACGTAAATTCCGGCTTCTTTGTTATCCCAGTACTCATTATCAAAAGGGCGCTCTGTCCCATCTTCCTGCGTCACGTAATACTGCTGCTCAGTTAACGTTGATTTAATTTTCGATTGAGCCGGTTTGTTATACTCTTTTTTATTCGATAATCGCTTTTTTTCTTCGATTAACTGGCGAAGCGTCTTCGGGTTTTGTTTACGATCTTCGCCGAATACTTCATCTAAGTACTGATCTCGACCCGATGCGTAGCGGTAGTACTTGTACTTTAAGCTACTCTTTTTGTAGTAATCTTGATGGTAATCTTCTGCAGGATAAAATTTCTCAAACTCAATCAGCTCAGTTTTGAGTGGTTTTGGATAAATCATTGCCTTGTCAATTTCCATCATAAACTGTTTAGCAATCTGTTTTTGCTGGTCGTTGTGATAAAAAATCGCAGGTCGGTACTGTGGACCACGGTCAACAAACGAACCTTTGTCATCGGTTGGGTCGATGTGGCGGAAAAAGTAGTCCAATACTTGCTCGTAGCTCACCTCATCAGGGGAGTATTTCACTTTCACCACCTCAATGTGACCAGACTTGCCTGATGACACTTGACGGTAAGTCGGGTTTTCAATTTGTCCGCCAGAATAACCAGACACGACGTCTAATACGCCAGGGAGTTGTTCCAAGTCCGACTCAGTACACCAGAAACAGCCACCGGCTAATGTCGCGATGCTCACTTTTTCTGATGCATTTATTTTATCCATTGTATCGGCGGTCCCTGTTCTACTCAGTAAGATGAGCGAAACAGGAAGAGTGAGAGAGAGCCCGACCAATAACTTAGATATTTTTTTCATAGCAACCTCAAGTTGTTTTCATTGTTACGAGTTAGAAAGTGTTACGTAAATAGAACGGCCGCAGAGCGAAAAAATTACAGCAAGGTTGAAAATTACTTTGCCCTTTGTTGTGAGAAAGCTACAGTATCGACACGAAACACCCCGCCCAGCGGGATAACGATGTCCCCAATGCGCGATGCAAAAGAGGTAAACCATGCAAGCAGAAGTTAAATGGGTTGAAGATTTTAAATTCCTAGGACAGTCTCAGTCAGGCCACTCGGTGGTGATGGATGGCAACAGCGGCGCAACCGCCCCAAGTCCGATGGAAATGGTATTGATGGCCGCTGGTGGCTGTAGCTCTGTCGACGTTGTGGATGGCTTGAAAACCGCAGGCCAAAAAGTGGCGTCAGTGAACGCGAAGTTAACCACTGAGCGCCGAGAAACGGCGCCACGGATTTTTACACAAGTGAATATTCACTTCGACGTCTCTGGTGATGATCTTGACCCTGAAGTTGTGGCGCAAGTCGCTGCAGATTCTTTGGAAAAATATTGCTCGGTTTGTTTGATGCTTGGCCAAGGTGTAGAAATAACCCACAGCTGGGAAATTGTATAAGTCGATACTTGCGACAGAACAGCAAAATAGGAAAGAGAAAAGTGCACGCTTTTCTCTTTTTTTATTCCTTAATTCGCGTACCGTGTGATTGGTCTGAAAGTTGTAGGAGTTTTCCAGTGACAGAACTAGAAAAAATGATGTCTGGCCAAGTATTTGATGGTATGGATAAAGAAATCGATGCCATTCGAACGGATGCCCTTCAAACCCTTCGAGCACTGAATAACAATACCGATGAAAGCAAGCGAGACGCATTGCAAAAGCAGTTATTTGGCAAAGCAGGTTTATGTATTGTGCAGGCACCATTTCATTGTGAGTTTGGCAAGACAATTGAAATCGGTGAAGAGACGTTTATCAATATGAACGTGGTGATGCTCGATGGTGCCAAGATAACGATTGGAAACCATGTGCTCATAGGTCCCAGTGTTCAGCTGTACACTGCGTCTCACTCATTGGACTACCAAAGCCGCCGTCGGTGGGAAACATTTTGCAAACCAATTACCATCGAAGATGATGTGTGGATTGGCGGTAATTCTGTTATCAACCAAGGTGTGACCATTGGTGCCCGCTCTGTCATTGCGGCCAATTCTGTCGTAAACCATGATGTTCCACCAGACTGCATTTACGGCGGTACGCCTGCAAAGTTGATTCGACGTTTAAATGAGGAAGAATAAAAGGCAGGGTTTTCTCAATTCGGTATGCTTGAACCACAGAAATGAGCGCTTTAGATAGGGCTCATTTTTAATTTTGGATGGATAATAATATGGCGATTATTCTGAAGTGGCGAACCAGTTATTATTGAATTTAAAGCGACAATTAATTTCCAATGATAGAGATTACCTTCAAGAAGAAAACACTTTAGACTATGCACCAGTATGATGACCTTGATTTTTGGAAAAAGAAAATGAAATACGATTGGATCCTATTTGACGCTGATGAAACCTTATTCCACTTTGATGCTTTCAAAGGTTTGCAGCTTATGTTTTCTCGCAAAGGTGTCGAGTTTACAGAACAAGATTTTGCACACTACCAAACCGTAAACAAACCTCTTTGGGTGGACTATCAAGATGGCAAAGTCACCGCAGATGAGTTAAAACATCATCGTTTTACCGAGTGGGCGGAAAAACTGAATACGACCACCGTTGAACTCAATAGTGCATTTTTAGAAGCAATGGCCGATATTTGTAGTTTGTTGCCTGGTGCAAAAGAGCTGATGGACGCGCTGCAAGGCAAAGCGAAAATGGGCATTATCACCAACGGTTTTACAGAGCTACAAGCGATTCGTCTTGAGCGCACCGGGATGACAGAGTACTTCGACCATGTGGTGATTTCTGAGCAGGTGGGCGTAGCAAAACCTGACTTGGGCATTTTTGAATACGCGATGCAGCAAATGGGGCATCCCTGCAAAAGCCGCGTATTGATAGTCGGCGACAATCTGCATTCTGATATTCTTGGTGGTAATAACTTTGGTATCGAAACTTGCTGGTTAAATACCACTGGTGCCAGCACGGATGAACGTATTGCGCCAAGTTACACCGTTGAATCTTTAACCGAGCTTAAGAGCATTTTGGTGGCGTAACGGCTGAGCAGGTATAACGCCTGATTGACTTATTCATTTCTGACTTTTTCGCACGGATTCTTTCGGTTGTTACGATTGCCCATACGTTAGCTCGTATGGGTGATATCCATGAGTGCTGTCGCAATCACGAAAAGGGTTTGGATAACGCTGAGTCAGTTATATGAAAATGGCATGCAAGCTCGGCGGAAAGTATGAGGACACTTCGTGCAGTACGTAAAAATTAAAGATTCGATTGTGGAGCAAATAGAAGCGGGCATGCTGTCGCCTCGTCAAAAGCTACCAGCAGAGCGCAAACTTGCGGAGTCGTTTGATACGACACGAGTGACGCTGCGAGAAGCGTTGTCGCTCTTGGAAGCCGAAGGCCGAATCTATCGTGAAGATCGTCGAGGTTGGTTCATCTCACCGGAGCCGTTGCGTTACGATCCCACTCAAACGCTAAACTTTCCTAATATGGCCAAGTCGCAAAACCGTGTGCCGAAAACGGAATTAGTCTCAGCGAAAGGCACGTTAGCAAATAAACTCGCGGCTCGCTTATTGGAGCTTCAGCCGTTTTCTGACGTGTATCGCGTTGATCGTGTCCGCTACTTAGACGATCGCCCGGTGGTTTATGTGACGAGTTATATTCGTTCTGATATTTTTCCAAACCTATTGTCTTACGATTTGTCGAGCTCGCTTAAGGACATCTACCGTGATCGTTACGGAGTGGTGTATAAAAAAATTCACTATCGCATTTCAACCAGCACTTTGTTGGGGGAGATGGCTCAGGCATTGCGTGCGACCTCTGGCACTCCGGCAACGGTTGTCGAGCGTATCAATTACAACCAACATGGTGAGTTGTTCGGTTGCGATATCGAATACTGGCGACATGACACGATTAGCATTGAATCGGTGGCAGAGCTGGATAATTAACGTTTTTTCTCAGTTTCAAAGGCTTCATTTCGAAGCCTTTTTTATCCATACAGAAAAACGACATGGGAGTGTTAACCACTGTGTTAATGCTCTTTCTGCGGTTTGTCTCTAGGTTCTAATAACCTAGGCAAAAGTCACGCTAGTTCGAGGTGACGTTTACTCGGTTTCTAACAAGTCTAAGAAGAAAGCGTATTCAAGCGCATCTTCTTTTAAACGTTTGAAGCGACCTGACGCGCCGCCGTGTCCCGCTTCCATATCGGTCTTAAAGAGCAGCACATTACTATCTGTTTTCATTTCACGTAGCTTCGCGATCCACTTCATCGGCTCAAAGTATTGTACTTGAGAATCATGCAAGCCAGTGGTGACCAGCATGTTTGGATAGTCTTGCGCTTTAACGTTGTCGTAAGGCGAGTAACTCAACATATAGTCATAATATGTTTTATTATTTGGATTTCCCCATTCGTCGTACTCATTGGTGGTCAGTGGAATGGACTCATCCAACATCGTCGTGACCACATCAACAAACGGAACATGCGCAGCAACACCGCGGTACAACTCGGGCGCTTGGTTAATGACGGCACCCATTAATAAACCACCTGCGGAACCACCGACGGCAAACACTTTATCTTTCGCCCCATATCCTTGCTCTACGAGACCTTTGGTTACGTCAATAAAGTCGTTGAAGGTATTTTGTTTGGTGAGTTTTTTACCATCGTCATACCAAGGGCGCCCCAACATTTCAGAACCACGAATATGAGCGATCGCATAAACAAAGCCGCGATCTAACAGGCTCAAGCGGGTGGAGTGGAAAGTCGGTTCTATGGTAGCCCCGTAAGATCCATAACCATATTGATAGATTGGGTTTGTGCCGTCTTTCTTAAACAAGTCTTTACGATACACCAAAGAAACGGGCACTTCTTTACCGTCACGGGCTGTGATCATAATGCGTTCTGATTGGTAATTGTCAGGATTAAAATCACCGAGTACTGGTGTTTGCTTCATGATTTCTGATTCGCCTGTGTTTAAATCGAAATCATAGTAAGTACCAGGCGTGGTTAAGCTGCTGTAGTAAATGCGAACGTGAGTATTATCCAGTTCCAAGTTGCCAGTCAGATAAGCCGCAAATGCGTTGTCGTTAAATACTAGAGGGAACTCTTTGCTCGTTGAAAGTTGGCGAACCGTCATCGTAGACAAACCGTGAGTGCGCTGTTCGTAAACGAGGTGGTCGGTGAACAGTTCAAAGTCGACAAGTTGAGAGTTATCGTCTGCGGCAATGACATCTTGCCATTTAGTACGATCATGCATCTCATTTTTATGTACTTTCATCAGGCGAAAGTTCACCGCTTGGTAATTGGTATACACGTAGTACCAATCCCCCAATTTGTCGACGCTGTACTCGATGCCTTCTTCACGCGGGTAAAAGGGTTGAGCTGTGGATTTTGGGTTATTGGCATCAATGATAGAAACGCCGCTGGTTTCTGTGCTGGAGTGCCAAATGTAAATCTCTTTTCCATCTTTGCTGGTACTCAGAGAGGTGTAGTACGCACTGTTGGGTTCTTCATAAATCAGTTCATCGCTGGTTTGCGCTGTTCCTAGCACATGGCGATAAACTTGGTAACCCAACAAGGTTTGCGGATCTTTTTTGATGTAGTAGAAAGCTTGGTTATCGTTTTGCCATGCGATGGCACTGGATGCGCCTTCAATTTCGTCGTCTAGATAATCACCGGTGAGCAAATCTTTGATCTTAATGGTGTAGACACGGCGGCTTAGCGTGTCTTCTCCGTAAGCGAGCAAGTTTTCATTTGGACTCACGTATAAACCGCCAATGCTGAAGAATTCATGTTCTTTAGCCAGTTTATTGACATCCAAAATCACCGTTTTATCCGTCCCTGAAAAATCCTTCGCTCGCAGGTGGACTTCATACTCATTGTCTCCAGAGACTTCACTTGAGTAGAAGTAGTTGCCTTTGCGAACCGGAACGGAGTTATCGTCTTTTGCGATACGCCCTTTAATCTCTTCAAATAGTTGCTGCTGAAGTGTTTCAGTATGTTTAAGAACGGTTTCTGCATACTGATTTTCTTGTTCTAGGTGTTGCAAGACTTCTGGGTCTTGTCGTTTGTCATCGCGCATCCAGTAATAGTTGTCAACACGGGTGTCACCATGAATGGTCATTGCGTGTGGGACTTTTTTTGCAACAGGCGCTTGAGTTTTTTGAGCAACAAGCTGTGATTTGGAGTATTGATTCATGGTTGGAATTCCTTGATTGCTGCATCCGGCGATAAGTGCGACCGATACGACCAACGTAGTGAGAATAAAACGCATCTATATATCCTTATTTTGTACCTTTCTCATTTAAGTGCCATCTAAGTGCCATCGTCCATTGATTATTGTAGTGAAGCTACGTAAGTATGCTTTCTGTCATGTAGTTTATATCGGATGATGGTTGTGTATAGCCAAATAACCTCAAGATGCAGGGTTAGAGTGTTACTAAATAGCTTTGCGTTTCCACATGATATAGAAAAGGGACACACTTGCCGCGCGTCCCTTTGGTATGAATTAAATAACTTGCGGTACTTCGTTGGAGTGATCGTGTGCGCGGTTCACCCACATTAGGCCGAGCATCGCAATAATCGACATGACCATCATCAGAATACCAAGTGGCATTTGGTTCTGCGCCGGAAATAACGACGCAAGTAACGTCACAATGCCTGCCCCTAAGTTCTGCATGCCGCCAAGCGTCGCACCAGCGGTACCTGCATGGTAAGGGAATGGTGCGATGGCACCTGTGGTTGCCGCAGGGAACAGAATGCCTGCCCCTAAGAAGTAAATTGTTGCTCCACCGACTAATGTTAGTGCGGTTGTTAAACCAAATAAGCCAGGGATCAGTACAATCGCCGAGCCGACAAAAATCGACACTAAGCCGACATTTAATGCGCGGCGTTCAGAACGACGTTGCGCGAGGTAACTTGATAAACCCGCACCGATTAAGTATCCCGGAATTGGCAAAATAAACAGCAAGCTAACCGTCGTTGCTGGCAGCGCCAATACGCCACCTAGTAGCACCCCCGCCGCAGCCTCGAATACGCCTACGCCAGCGAAGGTTGCGACGAGGCAAATCAAAAAGCCTTGGAAGCGGCGATCAGACAAAACGTGTTTGTAGCTTTTTGCGACTGGCTCAAACTTGCGTTTCTCTTTCGGCAGTGTCTCCATCATGCTTGTCATCATCGTAATCACAACCGCAATACCAAATAGCGCTAAGAATAGATAGCTAGAGCGCCAGCCGAACGCTTCGGTTAAATACCCACCAAGGACAGGAGCCATCAGTGGTGAAAAAATCACACACATGCTGATCAAGCTGTTTGCACGGTGTAACTCAGCACCTTCAAAGCAATCGCGAGTTAAGGTACGTGACATCGCCCCACCACAACCAATGCCGAGACCTTGAATAAAGCTACCGATCAAGAACCACTCAAATTGATGTGCAAACAGCGCCACCAACGTACCTACGATGTAGATAAGCAGGCCCGCAATGATGATCGGCTTACGACCAAAACGATCCGACAACGTGCCGTAGGCGAATTGCGATAAGCCGTATGGGATCAGATAGCATGCCATCACGGCTTGAAGTGATGACGCAGATACCAAAAACTCACCCGCCATATGACCGATTGAAGGCACGTACATGGTTTGGGTCATTTGACCCACGGCGGTCAATATTGCGATTAAAAAGGTAAATTTGACTAATGGAAGTGAAGCAGACATTAGCGTATCTCTCCAAAAAATATAAGACGTAAAAAAACCGTGGCACTTTATGCTGAATGCCAGATGAGTTCTGATTTCACGGGGGTCATTTGCGCGAGATAGTAGTGTTTGCGTGTACAATTAGCAATCGAAAAGTGTGAAGTTGAGCAAGATAAAAATCTATGATTTTAATTAGAAAAACTAATCCAAACTTGGAGCTGGCATATGGAGGGTTTTATGCTTCAAATTCAGTAGAAGTTATCGTATTAGACGAGGGGAGTTTCCCTCTAGTCAATGAATTCTAATGATAAAAATTAATGCTTGAAACGGCTTGTTATTAGCGTGATAACGAGGCGGTTTTGATAAAAAAGGCTGAAACAGAAGTAAAAAAGGAAAAGGGAGCCGACGCTCCCTTAGTAATGAGAATGAGCAATAAGGATGTTATTCACGGCTGGATGCGTATGCGTACAGCATCTCTAACGCGATGGTTGCGCCAGCCAGTGCGGTGACATCGCTGTGGTCGTAGGGAGGTGATACTTCGACAACATCCATCCCCACGATATTCATACCAGTTAAGCCACGGATGATCTTCAGCGCTTTATCTGAGTTCAAGCCACCACAGACTGGCGTACCGGTTCCCGGTGCGAATGCTGGGTCTAAGCAGTCGATGTCAAAAGTGACATACACTGGTTTATCCGCGACAGTGTGACGGATCTCTTGCAAAATTTCGTTCACCGACATGTCGTTGGCTTGCATGGCATTAATCACATTGAAGCCGTGGTCTTGCTGTTTATATTCGGTACGAATACCGATTTGAATCGAATGCTTTGTTGAAATCAAACCTTCTTTGGGGGCATGGTAGAACATCGTACCGTGATCGTATGAGCTGCCATTCGCATAAGTATCGGTGTGAGCATCGAAGTGAATCAGTGCCATTTGACCGTGGTGCTTAGCGTATGCTCGCAGAATAGGCAGTGTGATGAAATGGTCACCACCCAAGCCTAGCAGAATTTTACCGCTCTTTAGAATTTCACTGGTTGCCGCTTCTAGGCGATAAGTAAAGTCTTCCGCATCACCACAATCGAAGACCAAGTCACCCGCATCGATCACGTTCAATCTGTCAAAGACATTGAAGTCCCAAGGGAACTTTTTACCTTCCCAAGCCAAGTTAACGGAAGCACGGCGAATGGCATCTGGACCCATACGCGCGCCTGGACGACCGGATGTTGCCATATCCAGAGGAACACCGAGCACCACAACGTCTGCGTCTGCCAATACAGGATTCTTGATGTACGGTAGACGTAAAAACGACATTGAGTTGGAGTAAAGTGAAGAATCGGTTTTAGTAAACAGATCATTCATATCAGAAGCCCTCTAAATAGGTGTAACCGGCTAGGCCTTGTTCTAATTCTGCTAGGATTTGCGCTTGTTCGCTGGCTTTCACTCGTTCAAGAACCAACTCTTTGTAATTATCACGAATCGCGTCCACGTCGATATGAACGTAGCGCATCATGTCTTCGACACTATCCCCTTCATTGATGTAGCTGATCTCAAATTGACCGTCTTCGTCCACATTGACCACTGCACTGTGGGTATCACCAAATAGATTGTGCATGTCGCCTAGGATCTCTTGATAGGCGCCTACGAGGAAAAAGCCCATTAGGTATGGTTTGTCTTTGCTCCAAGCCGGGACAGGTAGCGTGCTCTCGATGCCTTGACCATCAACGTAATGGTCGATCGCACCGTCTGAGTCACATGTGATGTCCAACATCACCGCACGACGCTCTTCTGTATCACCAAGGCCAGAAAGTGGTAGAACCGGAAATACTTGGTCAATCCCCCAAGCATCTGGCAACGACTGGAAGAGAGAGAAGTTTACAAAGAACTTGTCGGCCAGACGTTCGCTCAATTCGTCCAGAATAGGGCGATGGAAACGATTTTTGGTGCTCATCTTGCGGCTTAGATCGAAGTAAATACGCAGTGACAACTGTTCTGCCCACGCACGTTGCACTAAGTTAAGTACGCCAGTTGCGAACTGTGAGTGTACCTCTGCCAAATCACTTTGAGTGTCGTTGTAGATCTCAATTAACGCACGATCATCGGTACCATTTTGCAAGTTCTCCCAATTCCGCCACATATTTTGTAGCAAAAGTGGAGAATCTTCAGCGAGCGCATGCACTTCTTCTGGCTGGTACGTTTCAATACCAATCACGTTAGAAATTAACACTGCGTGATGGGCTGTCAAAGAACGGCCGGACTCAGAAATAATCACAGGCATTGGTTGTTCGTATTGCTGACACACGTCGCCTACCGTATTAACGATATTGTGTGCGTATTCAACAAGGCCGTAATTCATTGAATTCGAAGATTGGCTGCGAGTACCATCGTAGTCCACCGCTAAACCGCCCCCTACATCGAAGTAGTCGATGCTTGCGCCCAGAGCCCGAAGTTCACAGTAGAAACGCGCCGATTCGTTGACACCATTGCGAACGTCACGGATGTTTGCCATCTGTGAACCGAGGTGAAAGTGCACCAATTGCATCGAGTCTAAGTTGCCTTCATGCTTTAGGCGTTCAATCACGCTTAACACTTGCGATGCTGACAAACCAAATTTCGACTTCTCACCACCACTTGCTTGCCATTTTCCAGAGCCTTGAGAGGCGAGGCGAATACGCAAACCAAGACGTGGAGTGACACCTAAGCTTTTTGCCTCTTCCAATACCAGATCAAGTTCAGTGAGCTTTTCTAGTACGATAAACACGGTATGGCCTAGCTTTTCACCAATTAGGGCGAGACGAACATATTCACGGTCTTTATAGCCGTTGCATACAATGACAGAACTGCCTTGTTGAGCCAGCGCTAAGACGGCCAATAACTCTGGTTTACTGCCCGCTTCAAGACCAAGTTGTTTGGTTTCTAGCTGCCCTTGGCTTGCGAGTATTTCATCCACCACTTCACGCTGTTGGTTGACTTTAATTGGGTACACCAACAGGTACTGGTTTGGATATTGGTATTCTTCAATGGCTTGATTGAACGCTTGGCAAATTCCATGCACACGTTGATGCACGATCTGCGGAAAGCGAACTAACACTGGCAGGTTTAACTGTTTCGCTTCTAGCTCATTAACAATGGCACTGAACGGGATTTGGTGTGAACGATCACTACGAGGAGAAACATACACCTCGCCTTGGTCATCAATTCCGTAGAAGCCTTGACTCCAGTAGTGAACGTTGTAGTCCGCGCGAATGCGGTCTAATTTGGTTGCTTTTTCCAACTCGATTCTCACAAAAATGTACTTAAGTCCTTAATTAAATAGGAGGAAAAGTACAAAAAAGCAAATAATGAGGTGTAAACCTCATGCCCTGACACGGACTCCGTGTGCGCGCATTAACCGCTAAAATATTACACGAGTCTAATGATTAAGATTTGTGGTTTCGACTAAGAATAGTTATTGAGGTGCGGTGTACACATTTATTTAACACTGTGTCCATTCTACTGTTATAGTTGGTCTGGCCAGTAAGGGAGTGGTCATTGACAACAGCATTTTAGAAAAGGGAATATTTTGCAGCTGCACCGACTTCAGGGATACATACAAACCATGTATCTCGCTGAGTATCCAGATAAATTGATGTTGCTTGATGGCGCGAGTCGAGCGGACATCCCCCACCTCAAAGACTTTATCGAGCATCAGCTTAATCGCCCTTTTACTGACCTCAAAATGGTCGTGGTCACTCATATGCATCCTGATCATGCAGGAGCGGCACATAAGTTACGTGATCTAACAGGCTGTAAAGTGTTGGCAGCGAAAAGAGACGAACATTGGTACTGTGGTATTGATGGTTGGTTAATGCATCTGACCGATTTGATGTTGGCACGTTGGATGGCGAATAGGATGCGAAAACCGACTCGTAACTTGTGGTATTCACGTAAACTCCAGCCTGATGTCGAGTTGATGGATGGAGAGCCGATCCCCGGCTTCAACGATTGGTTAGTGCTGGAAACGCCGGGACACACCGATAGAGATTTATCGATTTATCATCCCGAGCAAGATGTGTTGTATATCGCCGATTTAGTGGTGCAAGTGAAAAAACACTTAATTGCCCCATTTCCGATTTTCCATCCCAACCAATATCGCAACTCAATCAAGCGAGTTTTTGAAATGAGCCCCATGTGCTTGTTGGCTGCACATGGGGGAGAAGTGAAATTAGACGAAGCGGCTTATCAGCACCTTCTTGATACGGCACCTACAAGACCTATTACGCATTGGCGAGTGATAAAGATAAAACTCAAGGGACTAATAAGTTCACTGAGGAACAAAAAAGAAAGCGGCGCAGAAGTGAATAAATAAAGTAACGAGAAAGCCAGATGAGCGCACATGGAGTTCGCTCATCTGAGGTTATAAGGCTTAGGAAGCCAATAAGTGAGACTGACTTGGGTCAACCAACACTTTGTCCGCCATAGCCTGACGACCTAACAACATCATGTAAGTCATTTTTTCGCGGTTAGTCAGGGTAATATCAATGGGCCATTCTTGAGTGCCCATGCGCAGTGTTGTTGTGATCACACAGCGGTGCTCAAAAGTACCATTTGAAGACTTCACTTTACGGTTTGCTTTTAATTTTGCAGTGCAGCGAACGACTTGCTCTAAATGATAAACGTCTGGGTGTAGATCAAACTCTACATATGATTGACCGTCTTTCTCAAAGCACTCCAAGTTATCTACATGCAGAGAAGATGTTTGTGCACCAGTATCAATACGCGCTTCTAGATGAGTAATCCCTAACTCTGGCAAGCAAATAGCCTCGGCGTTCCCAATGATCATTTTCAGATTCATAGTGTCATCCTAGCGACGAGTGATAAGAGAACCTATAGAAGTAGCCATCACTAATTATTAACCTTTACCACGGGTACGGTTTGCATTTGGTTTCGCGTTCTTCTCGATAAAGTCGAAAATCATTCCAGCGACATCTCTTTTTGTTGCTATTTCAATGCCTTCAAGGCCTGGTGATGAATTCACTTCCATTACCACGGGGCCGTTTTTAGATTGTAGGATGTCGACACCACACAGGTTTAACCCCATGACTTTTGCTGCATTAACCGCCGTTGCGCGTTCATCTTTGCTGAGTCTCACTAATTGCGCAGAGCCGCCGCGATGAAGGTTAGAGCGAAACTCGCCTTCTCTTGCTTGACGTTTCATTGCTGCGATGACTTTGCTACCAACCACGAAACAGCGAATATCAGCGCCTTTGGCTTCTTCGATAAACTCTTGCACCATGATGTTGGCTTTTAAGCCCATGAATGCCTCAATAACGCTTTCTGCGGCTTTGTTCGTTTCTGCAAGCACCACACCGATGCCTTGGGTGCCTTCTAGCAACTTAATAACCAGCGGAGCTCCACCAACGTTTTTGATCACGTCTTGGATGTTATCAGGATGACGAGCAAAGCCCGTGCGAGGTAGTCCAACGCCTTTACGTGACAACAACTGCAGTGAGCGCAATTTATCGCGAGAGCGACTGATCGCGACAGATTCATTGACGCAAAACGTGCCCATCATTTCAAACTGGCGCACAACCGCGGCACCGTAGAAAGTAATGGACGCGCCAATACGAGGAATCACTGCGTCGTATTGTGGTAACTCTTTACCCTTGTAGCGGATCTTAGGGTTGTTACTCGTAATGTCCATGTAACAGTGCAGAGTGTCGATGACGTCGACTTGATGTCCTCGTTCTTCACCCGCCTGCTTGAGACGCAAGGTTGAATATAAATTCTCATTACGAGAGAGAATAGCAATGCGCATGGAAATTCCTTAGTCAGTGAGTACCAAATTAAAGTACAAGTATAGAGTATAGAATACAGTAGGTGAGTGATTTTTATGTGATATTACCTACTTACTTCAACGAATTAGAAGTGTGGTTGGACAACCACTTCGCCAGAGGTGCGCACCTTAGGTTTTTTTCTTATGAGATGAAAACGAAAAAAACTCGTCGTTACGACAAAAAAAGTTTGTCGATTGATTGCGCCGGATAGGCGGAGATCGTCAGAGTCGGTAGATAAAGGAGAGATAAAAATCAATGACGGTTGCGCTTGTGTAGAAAGGACCTCTGGGTGAGGCTCCGATACTTCGTATGGGAGTGAGCCATTACCCCCCGATTTCTGTCTCACACTACCTAAAAATAGCGGATTACTTTTTAATTTAAATGGGTGAAAACGTCCTAGGTTCGGCATATTGAGTCATTGGGCATTCTGAAAGTGAGGCAGAGTGACTACAGACAACCTTGATGCAGTGACTTAGATGATAGCTAGGCGTGCTTGTCTTGTGTGATCACGTTCAATAATACTTCTTTGATGGTTTGATAGCGGCGGGGCAAAGTACGGCTGCGCTTTCGGACTAAAAATAACTCTTCTGTCACGGATTGTTTAAGCTCTACCACATGCAGCGCCTCTCGTTGGGGAAAGTTGTCAACCGCACTCTGAGGCAGCACCGTAAAACCGAGGCCTTTACTCACGGGGAGCAATATCTGGCTTAATTGATTTACGTAGCCAGTCAGAGGTATATCGCTCATCTTGATTTCTTGCAGTTGTGGCTCGGCACATTGGTCAAAAAAAAGCGTCATGTAGTGTTCAGCATCTGGGTGTCCGATTACCCCGCGGCTTTTTAATCGCTCTGGCGTTATAGGTTGCTCTCTATCGTTTTGAGGCAGCACTAAGCACAGCGTCTCTTGTCCTATTTTTTCACTATAAAACAAGCTCTTGTTTGGTATGTCTGTAACGATGCCAATATCGATACGTCCTTGCGCAATCGCATTGAGAATGGATTGGTTTGGCGCGGCTTCTAAGTGCAGTGACAACCCTCGGTGCTGTTTTTGCTTTTCTAAAAGGGGGCTGTATAGCATCAACGCCAGCGCCCCTGAACACGCCAATTTGCAATGGCCAGTAAAGGGGTCATCAAAACTCAGTTCTTGGAGAAGATTCTTTTCTCGTTCTTCTAATTCTCGCGCGTAAGCATAGACGATACGGCCTTGCTCGGTGAGTTCAAAACTTTTATTTTCACGTTTTATAAGCGGGTGCTGACAACTTTGCTCTAACTTTTTTATGTGCTGGCTGACGCCCGGCTGGGTCATAAAGAGTTTTTCTGCCGTCTGTGTGAAATGGCCGACTTCGATCAGTGTTTTAAATGTATGTAACCAAACGGGATTAAGCATAAGACGTTAGCACTTAGGCAAGTTGAGAGCATAAATGATAGCACAGCATCTAAGCGCCCAAGATTGATGAATAAAAAGAATTGTGTCCAAAGTAAAAAATAAAACCCCCGCCTGGCTGCCCAGACGGGGTTTATTCTCTTTCGCAGCAATCCGGCTACTAAAGGTGCTCCCTGCATCAATCCTTGATTATGGTTAAGTCCTTTAACCGAGTTCCTTGTTCATCGCCTTCCTAGCGGTGTCCCTGCTTGCCTATCATCCTGATGGGCGAACTCTATCCTAGAGCTTAATTACATCCTTGCTGATAACTCATCCTAAGCTACCAAATCTTCTTCCTGAAGATACCTAGTCCATTAGGCTTTTCCCTGTTCCCGCCAACATCCTGTCGACAAATTTAGTATTGATGTTTTGTTGATTTGACTCAATTGTATTTTGATGATTATTTTTAATTTTTCTTTTTATCAACGTTGAATAGTTGTTTTTATTCATATGGTTATAATTTTTTTAGGTCTTGCTCTCAGTGAGAGACACTCGATTAGCTTACATTTCGAGTAAGAGATATCGCACAAAGTCGCGGGTGGATGTATTAAGTTTCGTGCTTTTCTCAGAATATTGCCTCTTGAGTGAGATCACAATATTTTCGATGTTCGGTTTGGTTCTACCGTCGTAGAGAAGATTTTATTTCGTATAGCGTATAGACAGTCGTCTTAACAAGAAAAAAAATCTTGCGACATGTCTATTAAATGTGGTAAGACTTTAGATTCCACCTCGTTAATCCTTATTAAGATTCGATGACAAATAGGCAATGGAACTTGATTGCCATTTTTCTGTCATATCTGGTGAGTAAGTTAACCGTGTCAGGAAGATAATATCCGGTTTTATGATCAAAAATTGAATGCAATGAAACGATATTTATCATTATATTGTGAAAATAATCACGGTTAAATAATCAATTCCCTTATAGATTACAGGGGAAAACAACCTTAGACAATAAGCTCCAAGATGAGCGTTACTTATATAAAATGAGGGACTTTACTATGAAAAAGACTAGAAGAGCTCAGTTGCATCGTGTTCGTATCCAATACTGGAAAGACACAAAAGACGCATCAGCTAAAAAATCATAGTTAACCACGCTTAAAAGCACAGAGCTGGCAATGGAATATATATTCCATTAATCGCCAGCTCAAAAACACCACTCTTGTCCATCTGCTATTTACCCTCAAAGTGGTTCAAAACCCACCAATAAAAAAAGCCAGTCCGAAGACCAGCCTTTTCAATCATTAGCATGATACTGCTATTACAGGTAGTTTGCGTCAACCAAATCGCCCGCTTTTGCGCTTTTCACTTCTGGTCGAGCTTCTAACCAATTGATAACTTGTGCTTTTTGCTCTTCAGTTGCGCTGCCGTAGCGATCAGTTGAGCATAGGAAGCCTTCAAACAGTTCAAGACCACCGCCGACGAAGCATAGGCCAAGACCGTCAATGTAATCGATAAAGTCATCAACGAATGTATCGTAACGGTCGAAGTCTTTAATGTCTGTTTCACAGCTGATTTCGAAACCTAGGATTGCGAATTCACCTAAGAACAGCTTTTTACGGATACGACGGCTCTTGTTACCGATTTTGTCTAATTTCATGATTATCTCTCGTAGATGATTTGATTTCGTACACCTTATACCTTCTATCACACTTTAGCCCAAGTAAAATCAGAATAGAGCGACACAGTTGGCTATTATGTAATCAAACGTTTTGTCACAGAGTTTTTAAGTACGTCTTAAAATATATAAGGCGATTGACACACAATGTTCATCATTTTTAAGCATTTTTGTCACCTTTCGTCTCCACACTTCTTGTTGTTCAACTGTTCATAAACCACATATTTAATAATTAACTTCAAGATTGGGAAAGTAAAATGAGCAAGGAAACCTTTGACGCAACGCGTTATAACCCGAGCAACAACAAACCGTTTGAAGACGTATTAGAAGCGAGTTTATCTCGCCGCAGTATTCTCAAAGGTGGGGTAGGTATCAGTGCTATGACGGCATTTGGTGCTTTCGGGTTGGCTGGTTGTAACTCGTCAAACTCAGGTCGTGCAGTAAGTAATGGTTCGGGTGTATCTAAAGCGGTTCTTAACTTCGACTCGATCCCAGGCTCATTGACTGACGCCGTTTCTGTTCCGCAAGGTTATACCGCACAAGTATTAGTTCCTTGGGGGACACCACTGAACGCGCAAGGCAACGCATGGAAAAACGATGGGACCAACACCAGTATTGATCAGCTAAACGCCCTAGGCATGCACCATGACGGTATGCACTTTTTTCCATTAAACGACAGTGCGACAGATGGTTTGTTATGTATCAACCACGAGTACATTGATACTTCGGCGCTGCATCCAAATGGCCCAACAGTGGAAAATGGCGTGCGCACAGTCGTCGATGAGGTACGTAAAGAGATTAACGCTCATGGTATTTCAGTCGTGCGGATCCAACTAGCGGATAACCTGTGGACGCTGGTGGATAGTGACCCATTGAACCGTCGTTACACGGGCACGACCGTGATGGACTTGTCTGGTCCGGTCGCGCATACCGCACTCACTGTCACTCGTTTTTCACCAGATGGCAGCCAAACACGCGGTACATTAAACAATTGTGGGAATGGTCATACGCCGTGGGGAACTTATCTGACCTGTGAAGAAAATTGGCCGGGCTACTTTGTTAACGCCGGGGCTCGTACCAAAGAGCAAGATCGCATTGGTGTCGATGACCAAAGTACACGCTACTTGTGGGAAACGCTTGCAGGAAATGCAGAAGAACGTCTCGATGAGTTCTCTCGCTTTAATGTGGCTCCAACAGGCGCAAGTGCAATGGATGATTACCGTAATGAAGCAAATGGTCATGGCTATATTGTAGAAATTGACCCATACACGCAAAATTCGCGCGCGAAGAAGCGTACCGCGCTTGGTCGTTTCCGCCACGAAGGCTGTACTTTCGGTCAGTTGGAAGAAGGGAAGCCAGTGGTGTTTTACTCAGGTCATGACTCTCGCTTCGAGTATTTATACAAGTTTGAATCTGCGGCAGCTTGGGATCCTGCAGATGCAAACTCGGAAAACCGCCTAGCGACAGGCGATAAGTACATGGATGAAGGCACGTTGTACGTTGCTCGTTTTAATGAAGACAGCACCGGCACTTGGTTACCATTAACGTTTGATAGTGCCACGACGTCTGGTGGTACATTGGCGGACCACTTTAACTCATTGGCTGACATTATTATCAATACAGCGGGCGCTGCCGACTTAGTGGGCGCAACGCCAATGGATCGTCCTGAGTGGTGTACCGTTGATCCGTTTACGGGTTCAGTTTATCTCACACTGACGAATAACACACGTCGTACGGATTCAACCAACTCAGCAAACCCTCGTTTGAACAACAAGTTTGGTCATGTTATTCGCTGGGATGAAGGGAAGGCGGCAACCGACTTTAGTTGGGATATCTTTGTCTTTGGCTCGCCAGAAAATGGTGACGCAAAGACGAACCGTTCTGGCTTAACGGCGCTTAACCAGTTTGCGAGCCCTGACGGATTAGCGTTTGATGGTCGTGGCATTTTGTGGATTCAGACCGATAACGGCGCAGATGAAGTCACGTCTTACACTAATGATCAAATGTTGGCTGTTGTGCCATCTAAGCTAACAGATGAGAATGGTGACCAAGCAGTGATTGGTGCGGATAACCAAGCTGAGCTTAAACGCTTCTTTGTCGGGCCAAATGGTTGTGAAGTGACAGGCTTTACTATCAGCCCTGATTACAAATCATTGTTTGTGAATATTCAGCACCCAGGCAACTGGCCATACAGCGAAGATGCCGCCGAAGAAACGCCTGCTGGTATAATCGTGCGCCCACGAGCTTCAACGGTAGTCATTCGCCGTGAAGACGGTGGAGAGATTGCCGTTTAATCTCGCAATGCATTAACACCTTAAAACTCAAGCCCTGCAAATGCAGGGCTTGATGGTTGAGATTAATGCTTAGTCCCACTTTGTATCATTCGCGGTTAGCGTTTTAATGACCCGCCAGCAGTACGAATCACATCTTGATACCAGTAAAAGCTCTTTTTGCGCTTACGCTCTAGCGTTCCTTGCCCATCATCATGACGATCGACATAGATAAAGCCGTAACGCTTGCTCATTTCGGCTGTTGAGTTAGCCACCAAGTCGATTGGCCCCCAGCTGGTAAAGCCCATCAATTCGACGCCATCAAGAATCGCTTCGTGCGCTTGAACCAAATGATCATTGAGGTATGAGATTCGATAATCGTCTTGGATTTCCCCGTTTTCATCGAATTCATCACGAGCACCTAAGCCATTCTCGACAATAAATAATGGCTTTTGGTAACGATCGTGTAGAAAGTTTAATAAAACGCGCAGACCTTTAGGATCAATCAACCAACCCCACTGGCTCTTCTCAAGGTAGGGATTGGGTACGCTAGCGATGATGTTGCCCACTTCTTTTTGTTGCGGATCGGAACTCGCACAGCCACTTGCGTAGTAGCTGAAGGAAATAAAATCGACACTGGCCGAGGTGATCTCTTCTAAATCGCCTTTTTCCATGTGGATCTCAATGCCGTTCTCGCGGAAGTAACGCTTCATATAACCAGGGTATTGTCCGCGAGTTTGCACATCACCAAAGAAAAGCCATTTGTTGTTTTCGTGCATCGCCGCGAGTACGTCATCTGGCTTACAGGTGTATGGGTAGTTAATGGCACCAAGTAGCATGTTGCCCACTTTTCCGTTTGGTACGATTTGTTGGCACAATTTTACCGCTTTTGCGTTGGCGACGAGTTGGTGGTGAATTGCTTGGTAAATCTCTTGTTCACTGGCATCCTCTTGTAATCCCACGCCGGTAAAGGGTGCGTGCAGTGACATGTTGATTTCGTTAAACGTTAGCCACAGTTTTACTTTGTGTTTGTAGCGCTCTAGAACCGTTTGCGCATAACGCTCAAAGCACTCGATCACACGTCGATCGCCCCAACCGCCGTAGTTCTCTACCAGAGCATAAGGCATTTCGTAATGAGACAGTGTCACAAACGGTTGCATGTTGTGTTTGGCAAGCTCATCAAAGATCTTGTCGTAAAAGGCGAGCCCTTCTTCGTTGGGTTCCAGTTCATCACCGTTTGGAAAAATTCTTGTCCAAGCGATAGAAAGACGCAAACAAGTAAAGCCCATCTCTTTAAATAACGCGATATCTTCTGGATAACGATGATAGAAATCAATCGCAAGATCTTTAATGCCTGGGGTGCGTTCTTCACGAGTTTGATGAGGGCTCAGAATACCGTTTGGCAGCATGTCGGATGTCGATAAACCTTTACCCCCAAGGTTGTATGATCCTTCTACTTGGTTGGCAGCAATAGCACCACCCCAAAGAAAGTTATCGGGAAACTTAATCATGTTTCTCACTCTTTGTCGTTATGTTGGATTTGCTAGTGTGAGAATAGTGTAGGTGAGAGCTTGATGCTTGTAGCGAGATCGTATTTTTCTGAAACGTTGGAAATAGGCAATGTAACTGGTGTGGCTTTAAGCAGGGCAGAAAAATATCCAGCCCTGCAAAAAACAGGACTGGATAAGGTCTTTAGAAAGTAAACGCGAGGTTTGCCGCTGCGCCTAGTTGGTTTTCGCCAGCGTAAGAACCAGCGATGTCTAGGCTGATAACATCAAATGGGCTGATACCGATGCCCGCTGTAATTGAGTTATCGAGAGTATCTTCTAGATCCATTTCATAGCCTGCACGGAGCTGAGCCCACCCCCAAGCATTGCCCTCGATACCAACGCGTACAAATTGAGTATCATCCGCCAATTCCTTGAAGCGTTTTTGTTTCGTTAGGTCAGCATCAAGACTGAATGAAATATAGTCACCGACATAACCAAGACCGACAGTGGCTTGCGGGGAGAGTTCGTATGTGTATCCGCCAAGTTCTGTATCGATCTCTTGTTTAAATACGTCTTTAATAGTTAAGCCTGCACGGAAGGCATTTTTGTGCCAAGCCATGCCCAAATCCATATTGAAAGCACTCTTCGATACTTCACTTTGGTCGTAATCATCGACATCAAAGTCATCAAGAGACGTACGCTGAGAATAGGTCATAAGTTGTTGGTACTTAGGAGAAAGACCAAAAGCAAAGTTTTGACCACCTAGCTCAACGTTACGCGCAAATGAAATGCCATACTCAGCCGAACCAAATGCAACCAATTCAACGTTTGAATTTAGGTAGCGTTGTTCTACTGTTCCTGAATCAGCAATGTCCGGTGCAGCAATCACTTCCACATAACCCGTGCCGAAGACGTTTACCGATACATGGCGAGTTGGAATGGCGATGGCTAACCCCAAACCGCCATTGATTGCTACGGGGGCGCTGCCATTGAGTTCATCCAGTAAACGGGACATTTCCGCCTCATCGGTGGCATTAGGCATGCCGTTGAAGCGATCATAAAGGTCTTGGGCGTCTTCGACTGTGGTAAGCGCCTCGTCTTTATCATTGGCGTTCACACCAAAAGACGGCAAAAGGAGCCCGACATCATCTTCCTCACGGTACAGCGCACCAAGCGCTGGGTTGTGAAGTGGTGCGGTCAGGTAGTCTGCCGACACCACGCCAGTATTGCCCATAGCATGGCTACGAGCATCAGCGACGTAGGGTGCTGCAATTGATGGGGTTGAAAGTACGGTTAGTAGATTGGCCACTGCAAAAGCGATTTTTTTCATAACGTTTCCATTGTTATTTTATATTTTTTGTTGCCGAAGCAACTGAATAGAGCCTTTTTACCATTGCATTTTTATTTGTATCAGGCGGAATACGCAGGTTTACATATGCAATATATGTAAATTGTCTCATTGTTTGGACTGTCTTATCAATTATCTTATGAAGGTATTTCATTAAGAAGATATGACTATTAATAGGATTTTTTATCAGAAGTGAAGACGAGTTTGAATGAGAGACCATCAGGGCTATTTTTATGCGCCGAGATACTCCCGCCCATATCACGTATATTGTTGGCGGTGATGGCTAAACCAAGTCCGAGCCCTTCACCGATTTTCTTTGAGGTTTGGAAGGGCTCGAATATGGACTCCAACAACGCTTCTGGTACGCCGCTGCCATTATCGCTAACGATCAGCTCGACCTGATGTTCGGTCGGATTTACGATGAAGGTAAGTTGTGGATTTTCGGTTTTTTTCATTGCATCCAGCGCGTTAGAGATTAGGTTTCCTAACACTTGAAGCAATCTTTGTTCTTCACCAATGATGTTGGGTAATTGATCTGGAATGCGTACTCTAACATCCACAACCGTTAATTGAGATTGATAGATTCGCAACGTTTCTTCCAAAGCGTTGGTCAGCGATAATCCGTGCAGTGTTTCCGGTTTGTTGTAGGCAAAGGTTTTAAGCTGGCTCGTCATGCTTGCCATACGATCAATCAACTTTTGAACTAGCTTGTTATTTGCTTTCATCATGTCGGTTTGTCCACGTTCTGCCAGTAACTCATTGGTGGTAAGTAGAGTACGTAAGCCTGTTAAAGGTTGATTCAGTTCGTGGGTTATTGCACTCGACATTCTGCCCAATGCTGCCATTTTACTTGATTCAATCAACTGCTTTTGAGTCTGTCTTAATGCTTGGGTACGCTCTTCTACCCGTTGGGCTAACTCTTGGTTAATCAGTTGTAATGAATACTCAGCCTTTTTACGTTTACTGATATCAATGACGGTGGTCAGGAAATACTGTTTTTCATGCCATGGGAAGCTAGTGAGTGAAAATAAAACAGGAAATACGCTGCCATCGCTGCGTCTCGCCATGGTTTCTGCCGTGCTAATTTCAGCAAGCTCTTTATGCTTGGGCAGATCTTTAAGCAAAGTAAGTGTGGTTGAATTTGAGTTACCTGCATCAAACAACTCCCATGCGAAAGTGTGGTGATTCACGCTCTCGGGTAAACAAAAAAGCCGTTTTGCCATTGGGTTGAGATCGAACAGCAGCCCCTGTTCATCAATCAACAGTAACCCAACGTGAGTTTTGTCGATCATCTGTTTAAGTCGGCGTTGTGACTCTTGCAGTAGGGCTTGAATACGTTGCTGGTTGAGATGCTTTTGGCGGCGTTGTAAGCCGATAATGATTAGTAGAATGATGAGTAAAAGCAGGGCCGCGATACTCCATCCAATAATATTTATGGTTTGTTGGACAGGCTTGGTGGGAATAAGGTAACTCACAAACCAGTTTAAATCGTCCAGTGTCACCGTGTGAGCGAAATAACGTTGTTGGTCAAGGGTCCAGAAATGAATCTCCGTATTATCATAAAACCGTTGAGTGTCCACTTTTACATGGTTACTTGATTCATTAAACCAGTCGGCGTTGAAGCTCGCGCTGCTAGAAAGAAAAAAGCGTTGGTGGCGGTTTTGTAACGTGATGATGTCGGTGCTGGTGATGGTCTGTTCAGTCAGCAAGCTCAAGTTTATTTGAACGACAACAATGCCGGCAATTTCAAGCCCATCAAAAATCGGTGCAGACAAATAGTAAAGTGGGCTAGAACCTTTGGTTTTATTCACCAGCGATACACCTTCCCCCTGACGTTGAATTTGCTCAACAATGGCAAGGCGGTCAGAACGACTGAAGCGCCTGTCGATTAAACTCGATACCAAGACCTCGCCGGATGTGGAAAGAATTAACCAGCCCTCTGTATTGGCGGCTTTATCAAGTTGGGTCAACTGTGCTTGGAGCGGTTCGTAGTCGTTCAAATGACCTTTAACCAACGCAATGCTTTCTGGGTTGTTGGTCACAAGGTAAGGGAGGTGGTAGAAACGTTTTAATGCACGGCGCACTTCACCGATATAGTCGAGGAGCTTTTGTTGCGCTTCGTGTTGAGTTTGTACACTCAACCATTGGTGAGCGACCTCTCGACTTACCCCGTAACAAAATAGCACCAGCGCACTAACGCATACGGCTGTTAGCCACGTTTTCCTATTTGTATTACGCTGCATACCGACTCCGCTTTTTGGGGGCGTAACTCATCGAGAATATGAAAAGAGTGCGCTTAACTGGTTGGATGTTAAAGATTTGTAAGTGAGAAGTGAGATCTAGCTCCTTTTCTCTAGCATGGTTTTTGCTAACGTTAGTGAACACTCATACCACGGTTCAGGTAGTAAATTCATGGCTTTTAATGACACCCCCCATATCGCGCTAATCGAAGATGATGACATTGTTCGTCAAGCCGTTAGCCAATGGCTGCAATTGGCAGGGTTTGACGTGACAGATTTTAGTTCAGGAGAAGAGGGTAAATCTGCCATTTTTCGCAAAGAGTTTGATGCCATCATCAGTGATGTGCGTTTGCCCGACACTGACGGAATCTCAATACTAGAAAGCTTGATAGCGAACCATATTCAAACACCGGTGATACTTATCACCGGCCATGGGGATGTCGATATGGCGGTCGGAGCGCTACAAAAAGGCGCGTTTGATTTTATTGAAAAACCTTTTCACCCGGAGCGATTATCTCAACGGGTGATGGATGCGGTGGAGAGCTATCGTGCTCAAACTTCAACCCTACATCGTCAAGAGTACTTAGCCAGTGTGAGTGGTTTGGAGCGAGTACTGATTGGCCAAAGTCGAGTCATGCAGCAGCTACGAGAGCAAGTGGTTAAGCTTGCGAAAATGGATACCAATGTGATTATTTATGGCGAAACGGGGGTGGGTAAAGAACTGGTGGCCACCAGTTTACATAATGAAAGCCGGAGAAAATCACGTCATTTTGTGCCGATTAATTGTGGTGCGATCCCTGACAACCTATTTGAAAGTGAATTATTTGGTCATGAAGCCGGAGCGTTTACTGGCGCCATTAAGCGGCGCATTGGTAAGTTGGAATACGCCGATAAAGGCACCCTGTTTTTTGACGAGATAGAGAGTATGCCGTTGTCGATGCAAGTTAAGGTACTGCGTTCTCTTCAAGAGCATACGGTAGAGCGAGTGGGGGGCAATCAACAGATTACGGTTGATTTGCGAGTGATCGCCGCGGCAAAAGAAGATCTGCATGAACATGAAGCATTCCGCCAAGATTTGTATTATCGCCTCAATATTGCACAGATTTACTTACCACCACTGCGAGAAAGAGAAGACGATGCATTAATTCTTTTTGATCATTTTTCACAACAGACGAACCCAGCGAGCCGAGTGCCGAGTGAAGCAGATAGAAATGCGATTTTGTCCTATGCGTGGCCGGGCAACGTGCGTGAACTGCGAAATGTAGCGATGCGCTTTGCATTGGATGACACCGTATCAGTGATGGAAATCCTCTCTAGCCGTCCTTCTACTACCACGGAAGAGACTCAGGCGGGCGTCCCATTAGTGATTCAATTGCACAACTTTGAGCGTAAGATCTTGCATAGCTCATTGGTGAGGCACCATGGGCGGATCAGTGAGGTAATGCAAGAGCTTGATTTGCCTCGTCGAACCTTAAATCAAAAGATGCAAAAGTTTGGTTTAAATCGGTCTGATTATACTTAAAGCGGCGTTGAGTGCAGCTAGGCACTTTTTGATGACACAGGTACAAACTTATAGCTTACCGACTCGTCTGTACCAAATAAGGTGACTTGATTTCTGCCCGTATATTTAGAGCAGTATAGGGCTTCATCAGCTTCAGCAAGTACGGCTTGCAGAGCTTTGCTTTCAGACAACTCACTGACACCAAAACTCATGGTTATCTTATCTTCGAATGATTGCAGCGAGGCTTCACTTTCGACCGCGAGGCGAATCTGCTCGGCAAGAATTTTGGCTCGCTGTGCTTTTTCAAGCACAATAATCATGAACTCATCCCCCCCAAATCGTAACGTACACGCCGATTCTGGAAGGTGTTGTTTGAAGATATTGGCGATCGTTGCCATCACCGAATCTCCAACCGTATGCCCATAGCGATCATTAATCACTTTAAATTGGTCGACATCGGTCATAATGATGCTTATCGCTTGCTTTTGTTTGTGCGCCTGATGAACAAGGTTTGGGACGATTTTTTCCATTGCTCGACGGTTATGCAGTCCTGTGAGCGCGTCTAAATGCGATAGGTCGTTAATCGACTGTACCAAGCGTCCATTGATCAGCCATAGCATGCTAAAGCTTAAGGCCACAATAAGACAGATGCTAAATAAGAAAGTCAGTTGATGGATTAGACCTGCAGTCATAAAGCTTAATTCTTCCGCCGAGAAAGAACTCCAAATTGCTCTGAAGCCCATAAAAATACCGAAAAAAAAGAATGAGTAAGCCATGACTTTGACTGGTAACTTTAGATCTTGTTTGTCCCCTTTTAACATCGCAATCCCACTGCACAAGGTGACGATGCAAAGATAAACGCTAATGTAAATGATGCGGCTTTTAATTGAAGGCTCATGAAAGGTGAAATAGTAAAACAAACCACATAAAATTGGTGTTAAAAAAGCAACAGAGTGAGCTAATTTTAAAGGGAAGTGACGGAAAATACTTATGCTGTAAAGTGTAAGCAAGAAGCCGATCAATATGATGGTGTTGGCTATAACGATAGTCAGCCAGTCTGGAGCTACTCCCCTAAATCCGAGTAGAAATGGTCCCAAACCAATCAATAGCAGTGAGATGGAAAAGGTTTTTAAGCCTTCGATTTTTTCCTGCGTATATTGGTAGCAAAGTAGACTAATAGAATAGATACAAGAGAACAAAATAACGATAAAGTTGAGCGTTCTTATATCTAAAAACTGGTTGTCCATATTAGCCCCACATTAACCTTTACTCAAACACTTCTTTTTCTGCCATCAATATGCATTCTATATAATAGCTTACTTATCGATTACCGTCTTATGTTAAACGCACCAAATGTTAACATGATACCCACTACAGCGTTACATATCATTAATTTTATTGATAATTGTTGTTTGATGGTAAGCGGTTGCTCGTTAACCCAATTAGATTGTCCATTTAATGGGCATCAAGTCGTAGCTCATATCAGTCACAGCGCTCGCCACTTACCATCTGACTTGGCGTCATTTTTGATACCTTACAGTACCGCGATTTCCACTTGTCCGTTTTGATTCGGAATAAACATCGGCAAAAAATTGCTCATTGCAGATTGAGTATTTATTTTAGTTTGATCACATTCTATTAACCTTTTGCTCTCTGAAGTCGAAAATACTCATACATTAAATAAGCAAGTTTTTGCTTAGTGTTTTCTTATCAAATAAGCAGGATTTGGCTTGTTTCCATGTGTCATCAAAAATTAGCTTAATAAATACAATTGCTTATGATTTGGCACTCGAATTGCTATTGATGATTTGTTGTTAATAAATGTTTGACGCAATGTAAATCTTAATCGTGAAACGACTATACACGGAGAGTAATAATGAAAATGAATAAGTTGGTTAAAGCGTTAGCTGTCGCTGTGACGTCTTTTGGTATTGCTGCGAACGCTGTGGCAGAAGAGCGTAGTTACATTCTTTCAACCGCATCGACAGGCGGTACTTACTACCCAGTCGGTGTTGCACTTGCAACCTTGAGTAAAGTGAAACTGGCACCAAAGCACCACTTCTCACTTTCCGCAATCAGCTCTGCGGGCTCTGGTGAAAACGTAAAGCTTTTAAACGAGAACGAAGCACAATTCGCCATTCTGCAAGGTCTTTACGGCGCTTGGGCATGGTCTGGTGAAGGTCCTTATGCCAAGAGTGGTCGCCAAGATCAACTGCGTTCGGTCTCTATGCTGTGGCAAAACGTTGAGCACTTCATTGTTCGTACTGACCTCGCGAAAACAGGCACAGTCAGTGACCTAAACAACCTAGACGGTAAAAAATTCTCGATTGGTAAAAAGAACTCTGGGACCGAGAACTCTGGCCGCCAGATTATGAAAGGTCTGAAGGTAGACCCAGATAAGTTCAACCTTGCATTCATGGGCTACGGTGGTAGTGCGAGCGCACTTCAAAACGGCACCATCGATGGCATGAACACCCCAGCAGGTGTGCCAGTTGGTGCGGTAACCCAAGCTTTTGCCGCATTGGGTAACGATATCTCGATCCTTTCGTTTAGCGATGAACAAATCAAAGCAGCCAACGGCAACTACAGCCTATGGACCAAGTACGAGATCCCTGCGAACACCTATCCAGGTTTGGATAAAGCCGTTACAACCATTGCACAGCCAAACTTCTTGGCGGTTCGTGAAGACATCTCAGAAGAAGACGTTTACCAGCTAACTAAAGCGATCTACGAGAACCTACCATTCCTGCAAGGTATCCACAAAGCCACCAAAGCAATGGCCATTGAGAAAGCGATTGCTGGCTTGCCAGTGCCTCTTCACCCAGGTGCGGCGCGTTACTACAAAGAAATGGGCATCGAAATCCCATCAGACCTAATGGCGAAATAACGCCAACTTCGCCCCGAGTTTCGGCTTGGGGCATTTTATCCCCACCGATTTCTAAGATGGAAAAAGCCGCCAGAGCTTGGAGTATGAGATGAGCGACTCAATAGAAAAGGAATTGCAGAAGTTTGAGCTGCCTACGCGCACTGATTTTCCGTGGGTAACCACCACAATCACGGTGTTTGGCGTGGTACTGTCTGCTTTGCACATTTGGTTTAATACCTTATCGACGTTACCGGAGTTATGGATTTCCGCGACCCACTTTGCGGGGTTTGCGGTGATTTGTGCACTCTGGTATCCGGCTCATCTCTCTCTCAAGCAGAGCAAGATTGCGCTTGGCATCGACGTCTTGATTGCCATGGGCGCGGTTGCGTGCTTACTCTATATTCCTTATGCCGAAGACGCGTTATATGAACGTGGAGTGAAGTTCGTCACCAGCGATTGGGTCTTCGCCATCATGGCAATTTTGATTGTTATTGAATTGATTCGACGCACCATGGGCTGGTTTATTCCGGTGCTGATCGTGGTGTGTTTGAGTTACGTTGTACTGTGGGGTAAGTGGGCAACGGGCATTTTCCACTTTCCGGGGTTGAGCATGGAAACCTTGCTCTACCGCAGCTTCTACTCATCGGAAGGCATGTTCGGCTCTATCTCCCGCATCAGTTGGACATTCGTGTTCATGTTCATTCTGTTTGGGGCGTTTTTAGTGCGCTCCGGCGTAGGGGATTACATCATTAATGTTGCGCGTGCGGCGGCAGGAAAAGTCATTGGCGGCCCCGGTTTTATCGCTGTGATTGGATCGGGGTTGATGGGCTCTGTGTCGGGGTCAAGCGTAGCCAATACGGTCTCTACGGGGGTGATCAGTATTCCGCTTATGCAGAAAGCCGGCTTTCCTTCGCGCTTTGCTGCAGGGGTAGAGGCGGCGGCGTCGACAGGTGGACAGCTCATGCCACCCGTGATGGGCGCGGGGGCTTTCATCATGGCGTCTTACACCCAAATCCCGTATGTCGACATCATTGCGGTGTCATTTGTGCCTGCGTTGATTTATTTCCTATCGGTTGGCTTTTTTGTACGCATCGAAGCAAAACGCAGTGGCGTACAAAAAATTACCACCAGTGATCAGTCGCTGCTTAAAGTACTGGTTAGCGGTTGGCACAACCTGATTCCTTTGGCGGTGCTGGTGACTTTGTTAGTACAAGGTTTTACACCCACTTATGCCGCGGGTCTTTCAATCATTTCTGTTGTGGTGGCCTCTTGGTTTTCCAAAGGCCACAAAATGGGACCTAAAGCGGTCATCGAAGCGTTGTCTCAAGGGGCGAAAAACATGGCGACCACCGCCGTGCTTTTGGTGGGGATTGGTTTGGTGATCAACGTGATCAGCACAACAGGCATCGGCAATACGTTCTCCTTGATGATTGATGGCTGGGCGAGCGGAGACCTATTTATTATGATCGTCCTGATTGCACTTGCTTCTTTAGTGTTGGGGATGGGGCTGCCAGTGACGGCGGCTTACATCGTGCTGGGTACGTTATCGGCTCCTGCGCTTTACCAGCTGATCGCCGAAAGCCAACTGTTAGAACTGATGGTCTCGGGACAACTGCCAGAGCAAGCCAAAGCTATTTTTATGCTTGCTGCGCCAGATAAACTTGAGCTGCTTAATGCACCAATGGGATTAGAAACCGCGAAAGAAATGCTAGCGCTCGTGCCTGCTGATTTTATGGAGACCTTATTAGAGCAAAGCTTAGGTATTGAAGCAGTAGGTTTGGCATTGTTGGCTGCGCACCTCATTATCTTCTGGTTATCGCAAGACAGCAACGTAACCCCCCCAGTGTGTTTGACCGCCTTTGCTGCGGCGACTATCGCCAAAACACCACCAATGCGCACCGGTTTGATGGCGTGGAAAATAGCGAAAGGTTTGTACCTTGTTCCACTACTTATTGCCTACACTGGCTTGGTCAGTTGGGATGTAACCTCGGTGCTGACCGTTGGCTTTTTCGCCATCATCGGTACTTACTCGCTTATTGGTGCGATTGAAGGCTACCTAGAAGGGCCACTGAACATTCTGCTGCGACTGGTGCTTTTGGCGATAGGGGCATTATTGGTGTGGCACGACATTCCAATATTACTGCGTGTGGTAAGCTGCGCAGTGTTTATCGCAATCTTTGTTCACAGTGATCGCACATTCAAATGGCAACAGTCTCAATCATCGGTGTTATAAGAGGTCGTATGAAATCAGTCTATGACTACATCATTGTTGGCGGCGGTATCGTGGGGGTTTCCACTGCTTGGCAGTTGCAGCAGCGTCACCCAAACCGTTCTATTTTATTGGTGGAGAAAGAGTCTGGCTTTGCTCAGCACCAGACTGGACACAACAGTGGAGTAATTCACGCGGGGGTCTATTACGCGCCGGGCAGTCTAAAAGCCAACTTTTGTAAGCGCGGCGTTGAGCGAACCGTCTCGTTTTGTGCCGAGCACAATATCCCGGTTGAGAACTGTGGCAAGTTACTGGTCGCCACCAATAAGCAAGAAGTCGAGCGCATGAAAGCGCTCTATGAACGCTGTCATGTCAATGGAATTGACGTAGAACTGTTTGATGAGGCTCAGTTGAAATTGGCCGAGCCAAATATTACGGGGTTAGGCGCAATATATGTTAAATCCACCAGTATTGTTGATTACCGTTTAGTGACCGAACAAATGGCGACAGAGTTTCAAAAGCTCGGTGGAAAAATCAGCCTGAGAACCAAGGTCATCGCGGTGGAAGAAAAACAGAAAGAAGTCGAACTGACTTGCCTTTCTGACGGCCACACTCTTCAGAACAGCGCAAAGTTTTTGATCACTTGCAGCGGTCTGATGGCTGACCGCATGACTAAGATGATGGGTATTCCAACCGATTTTCAAATCATTCCATATCGTGGTGAATACTACCGCTTAGACAGCAAGCATGATCAGGTGGTGAATCACCTTATTTATCCCATCCCTAATCCGGACTTACCTTTCTTAGGCGTTCACTTAACACGCATGATTGATGGCTCAGTAACCGTTGGGCCAAACGCTGTACAAGGTTGGAAGCGAGAGGGTTACGGCAAAGTCAATTTTAACTGGCAAGATACAGTTCAAATGCTCACTTTTTCAGGGTTTTGGAAGGTGACACAGAAGCATTTAAAAACGGGGTTGGAAGAGTTTAAAAATTCATGGTGGAAGCCAAGCTACCTCAAGTTGGTCAATAAATATTGCCCCACTATCCAAGTAGAAGATTTAAAGCCGTATCCTGCGGGGGTTCGCGCACAAGCGGTGCTATCAGACGGGACCTTGGTTCATGACTTCTTATTCGCAGAAAGCGCAAGAAGCCTACACGTGTGCAATGCACCATCCCCAGCGGCGACATCGGCCATGCCAATTGGGGAGTACATTTGCGATAAGGTGAATGAGAAGGTTAGGACGGTATAAATTCACAAGGCGGCCAATAGGTCGCCTTTGTTTTAGGCAGTTTTTTGTATTATTCTTCGGTCTCTTTCGGGCAGAGCGCCCCTTTTTTGGCATGTCTTTCAATCATGTAATCGCCTCTGGCGCTGTGAAAGACCATCGCGTTCCATACTTGACCGTCTTGTAGCTCGAACTCAAACGCATAATGGGTACCAGCGGCCATTTGAGTTCTGACCTCATTGATGGCTTTTAATTTATCGGTCGCATTCATTTGATAAAGCACCATACTGAGAGAGCGTTCAGCAGCGGGAGTTACTTTAGCCATCTGCCAGCCGCCAGAGAGTTCTTTGGTTGGATAACAAATTGATTGCATCTTATTTTTCATGGCAGATGACATTTGGTTACTCACGGCGAATGCGTTGTGTACCAACGTGAGACTTGCCAGAGAAATCATGATTGCCCAAGACCGCTTTAAAGTCATAAAACCACTCCATTGCTTTATTCTTGATTGAGTATAGACCCTAAAGCCTCCAACATGCATGTATTAGAACGCTGTCTCTGATTTGTACACTTTATTAACGATTTTTGCGTTATAACGATCTCGTCTTCACACGGTCATCCCGCCGTTATGTCGGGATGAACAGGGCTGTTTGGTTTACATGATGGCACTTCGTATTAGAGCACTAATGACAAACAAGGCCATCACGCTTGCGAACCAAATAGCAATGAACCATAACATCGGTTTTAACTTCATCAGTGATACCCCTCTCCTTGTTTCATTTTGCCGCGGAAAACCCAGTAAGAATAAGCCGTATAGGCAATAATCAGTGGCAGTAAAACCACAGTACCTGCCAGCAAGAAAGTTAAGCTTTTATCTGGCGCTGCAACTTCCTGATAAGTGAGGGCGAACGGAACCAAATAAGGAAAAGTACTCACACCAAATCCCATGGCTGAAACAAGAAATAAACCAATGCCCAATATATAAGCTCGAACGGCTTTATGATCGAGTAAGGATTTAAACAGTTGCCAAATGATAATCGCGGCGGTAACGGGGATGATCAAAAAAAGCAACGAGTTTGGCAATGAGAACCAGCGCTCAAAGATGACCTCATGGCTGAGCGGTAACCAAAGGCTGGCGATGAATATGCAGGCGACCATCGCAAGCCCCCAACGTCTGGCGATAACGTAATAGCGTCCCATCAGCTCTTCAGGCAGTTTGATTAGCAACCAGCATGAACCGAGTAAGATATAAGCACATACGAGGGCGATACCACAGAACAGGCTAAATGGTGTCAGCCAATCGAACCATCCTCCTGCATAAGATCTGCCACTGACTTCAATACCTTGCAGCAGTGTCCCAAGCATAATGCCTTGCATTAGCGCTGCGGTCAGTGAACCAATGAAGAAAGCACTGTCCCAAAGAAACTTGCCGCGTTGGGTTCTGAAGCGGTATTCAAAAGAGACGCCTCGTAAAATTAATCCGAGCAACATCAGAATCAGCGGGGCGTACAGTGCTGGCATAATGACTGCATAAGCGAGAGGAAATACGGCAAAAAGCCCGCCACCGCCAAGTACCAACCAAGTTTCGTTGCCATCCCACACAGGAGCGATGCTGTTCATCATCATGTCGCGTTCGTTATCGTCGTTAGCGCTAAGGAAAAGAACGCCAATGCCGAGGTCAAACCCATCTAACACCACATAAATGAGGACCGCGAGCCCAATTAAGGCGTACCAAATTAATGCATAATCCATGAGTCTCTCTCCTAGGTAAGATGATTAGAATGAGTAATGACATCGGTGTCGCTACCATCAGGAAGTCGGCTATTTAACCCTTCCTCATAGCGAGTCGGTGATTTACGCATTAAACGCAGTAGATAGAAAAAACCAGCCCCGAAAACCACAAAGTAAACGACGATGAACGCCGTCAAAGAGACACTCACCGCGGCGGCGTCAATAGGTGACGCTGAATTGGCGGTGGTTAAGAGCCCGTACACGGTATAGGGTTGACGGCCGACTTCTGTTGTAATCCAACCCGCTAAAACCGCGATAAATCCAGCGGGCGCAAACAGCACACAGATACGGTGCAACGCTCGAGATTCATAAAGTTTGCGACGTTTCCTTAGCCACAGGCTCCATAAACCAATCGCTAACATGAAAAATCCAAGTGCGACCATGACACGAAATGACCAGAAGACGATGGAGACGGGTGGGTGTTGTTCTTCTGGGAACGCATCTAAACCTTTAACTTCGCCGTTTAAATCATGGGTCAAAATCAAACTGCCGAGTTTCGGAATTTCTAACGCATATTCCATGCGTTTTTCTTCGTCATTGGGAATCCCAAATAGAATCAATGGCGCACCTTGATGTGATTCATAGTGTCCCTCCATTGCGGCAACTTTAGCTGGTTGATGCTCCAGCGTATTCAGCCCGTGCATATCCCCCGCGAATATTTGAATTGGCGTGACGATTGCAGCCATCCACATCGCCATTGAGAACATAATGCGTGCTAAAGGATTATGCTTAGCTTTGAGCAAGTGGTATGCGGCTACGCCGGCGACGACAAAGGCTGTTGTAAGGTAAGCCGCCAAAAGCATGTGAACGAGGCGATAAGGGAAAGACGGGTTGAAGACGATAGCCCACCAATCTTCAGGAATAAATTGCCCAACCTCGTTGATACTGTATCCGGCTGGTGTTTGCATCCAACTGTTGACCGACAGTATCCAAAAGGCGGAAAGAAACGTCCCAAATGCAACAATACAAGTTGCCGCAAAGTGGAGCTTCTTACCCACTTTATCCATGCCAAACAACATGACACCTAAGAATCCCGCTTCGAGGAAGAAGGCAGTAAAGACTTCATAGCCCATAAGAGGGCCAAGGATCGGGCCAGTCTTATCTGCAAATACGCTCCAATTCGTCCCGAACTGGTAGCTCAACACGATGCCACTGACTACACCCATACCGAAACTGATGGCGAAAATTTTGAGCCAGTATTTGTAGATTTGCATGTAGTGCTTGTTGCCAGTTTTGAGATACAAACCTTCTAGTACTGCGAGGTAGCTCGCAAGGCCTATCGTGAAAGCTGGAAAAATGATGTGGAAAGAAACGGTGAAGGCAAATTGGAATCGTGCTAAATCGATAGCTAGTGTATCCATGGGTATTCCCTTGTTGAGGTCGAATCGTCTGTTCGCCGAGGGACAACTATTTGGCACAAGATCGACGAACATTATTCAGTACGGAGGATGGCAACAAATGGATTAAAAAAACGATCGCTTTTTGCGTGAGTGCGTAACAACTCTTAAATAAAGGAGGGGTTACCATGAGCCTTAAACACTACTTTGAGAAAGCGACACCCAAATTTGAACCTGGTGGGAAGTACCACAAGCTCTACCCACTTTTCGAAGCTGTCGAAACCATTTTTTATACGCCCGGAAAAGTGAATCAGGGTAGGACCCACGTGCGAGATAGCATTGATTTAAAACGCATCATGATCATGGTGTGGTTGGCGGTTTTCCCCGCAATGTTTTGGGGGATGTACAATATAGGTCAGCAATCCAGTGATGCTCTCTTATATGGCTTGGATCAAGCGGCAGCACAACAAGCGTTGGCTGCTTCGTGGCAGCTTAATTGGGTGTGGGGGTCGTTAGAGGCGGTGTCGCAAGCGAGCTGGGCGAGCAAAATGTTGCTCGGCGCCACGTATTTTCTGCCTGTGTACGCGACGGTGTTCATTGTTGGTGGTTTTTGGGAAGTGCTGTTTGCGATTGTGCGTAAGCACGAAGTCAATGAAGGCTTTTTCGTTAGTTCCATTCTTTTTTCTTTAATCCTTCCTCCTACTATCCCTTTATGGCAAGCCGCACTGGGTATTACTTTTGGTATTGTTGTGGCGAAAGAAATTTTTGGTGGTACGGGACGTAACTTTTTAAATCCAGCACTGGCTGGGCGTGCCTTTTTGTATTTTGCTTACCCAGCTAATATGTCTGGTGGGGCCGTTTGGGTTGCAGCGGATGGTTATTCTGGGGCAACACCACTCAGTCAATGGTATGAAGGTGGCCAAAGTGCGCTGATGAATAACATGACAGGCCAGTCCATTTCGTGGCTGGATGCATTTGTTGGTCATTTGCCCGGGTCAATGGGGGAGGTATCGACATTGTTTATTGCGTTAACGGGCTTGGTTCTTATTTTCATGAAAATAGCGTCGTGGCGGATCGTGGCGGGAGTATTGACTGGTTTAGCAGTCGCTTCACTGTTACTTAACGCGATTGGGTCGGAGTCCAACCCTATGTTCTCGATGCCTTTCTATTGGCACTTTGTTATTGGTGGCGTTGCGTTTGGTACTTTCTTTATGGCGACCGACCCAGTCTCTGCCGCATTCACTAATGGTGGGAAATGGGCTTACGGTATTTTAATCGGTGTGATGACCATTTTTATTCGGGTTTTAAATCCGGCTTACCCAGAGGGCATTATGCTGGCCATTTTGTTCGCTAATTTGTTTGCGCCTCTGTTCGACTACTTGGTGAAAGAGAGCAATATTAAACGCCGAATGAAACGTATCAGATCGGCTTAAATGAGCGTTAAGGTTAGATTGATGAACTTTAATGTACCGAATTATTTGTTGACACTAAATTCAGTGTGATTCGTACGAATTGTTCATCTTGGTACTGCACGTCGTAATTGAACGTGCCGCTGGCGTAAATGCTGCCAAGGAATAAAGCTCGTTGGCTCATTGGGCCACGGAAAAGCATCGAAATCGGGGTGGTTAGGGCGTTATTATCGTCGAAATGTTGATTTAAGTTTTCGGAAAGTACGCATAGTAAGCAGCCGAGTTGATCGTGCGATAAGTCGACATCTTCTGGTCGTGATAATAATACCGTTGTACCCAGTTTTTTCTCGATTTCGTTGAGCAACAGCAGGTAGCTATCTAAATCAGGTTGAGGATTACTTGGTTTATCGGCATCAACACAGCGTTCAAGTAAGGCTTCAAGGTTACCATTCTCGCCTTTTGCCTGTTGAGTCAACGACTTTAATGGTTTTTTTATCAGTTTATAGCGATTACTTTTCAGCTTAGGCTTAAGCCACTTTTGTAGTAGATCGTTACGTTCTTTTAAGGGGATCGTGCGTGGTGACGAGTGAATTTTAAAATGCAGGTGCAATAAAGCGTGAACTGCAAGCTCACTCAGAAGTTGGTTAGCATCTGTAGATTGTCTTGCCTGCTTAGAACTTTGCATTACACTCGAATAAAATTTGAGAAGAAGGATAATGGTGCCGAGAGAGGGACTCGAACCCTCACACCAAAGGCACTAGCACCTCATGCTAGCGTGTCTACCAATTTCACCATCTCGGCATCATGATGCTCTGTATTCACAGAGGCCTCAAAAAGAAGCACCACAGATTGTATAACCAAAATCCATCTGTTGGCGAGCGTAAAATTGCGTATTTTTAGTTTTTTGAATTCGACTGCGTGTTTATTGGTCGTTTTGTTTTTTTTATCAACAACAATCGTCTCAATCCCCTTGCTGTTGGTGTTGATATTGGCATAAGGTTCGACACTTCCATGAATTTGACCCTCTTTAATTCTGGGTCATGAATATCATGAATGTTTCTTTATATTTTATTTCCCATCAGTGCGTCCTGTTTAAGTGGCAATTAAAATAACGTGTGTTTTTGTCTTTCAAAGCGAGTGTTGATGATATTTTCCGGCTTTTCATTTATCACTAAAAAGTAAAAGGGCCAGCTCCGTTGTTTCTGGCCCCTAACTTATAATGATTTTCTAAGGAGCATCACCGACGTTAATTGGTTGGCATTGGTAATATCTCAAACATGCCGTCGAACTTATCCAAAGAGTCGTTCAAATCATCGAGCAGCGTAGTATTACCTTTTAAAGTGACTTTACCTTGCTCGACGAGCTGCTCTAATGTGTTTTCACCTAATACTATCGAGGTGAGATCTACCTTATCCAGTATGACACTAACATCAACGTTTGGTACTTCCTCTACTTGAATACTAGACATATTGGCGTTGGATACCTCTCCGTAGTAATGCTCGTTCAAATCTGGGTGCGATACGGAGAAGTTGAAACGAAGATCGGCTTGCTCAGCTTTTTCAGCATTTAAACGAACTGCGGTGAAATCAAGCAACACGCCAGTAGGTGTATTGGCGATGACATCTGCAGAAGCCGCTTTCAATGAAGGCAGAATCACGTTGGTTCTCAAATCAGCGGCACCTTGCAGGTAGCTGTTACGCCACGCCATCGTTTCTGACTGATAGCCTTGTTGTTCAAAGC
This sequence comes from Vibrio sp. ES.051, assembly GCF_002563795.1. Taxonomy (GTDB): domain Bacteria; phylum Pseudomonadota; class Gammaproteobacteria; order Enterobacterales; family Vibrionaceae; genus Vibrio. Next base: position 980,229 of record NZ_PDJL01000003.1, on the reverse strand, counting down.
TGTCTGCTAACACGTGGCGATAATTGGTATTATCTGGAGAGCATTGTACTAAGTCATTTAGTAGTTGAGATGCGGCTTGATATTCGCCTGCGTTAAAGTGTGCGACGCCAGCGTTGTAGAGCTTTTTCTCACCAGCGGCTTCAACATAAGTACACGATTTATCCTTTGTTAGAAGCGGGTTGGTATTTACTGGGTTCATATCATGATAACCCAAGTAAAGGTTAACGACGGCGCGAGCGTTATGGCTGTATGAACCATGATAACCATTGGTGTGCCAGGTGTCTTTTTGTGATTGAGGAACTATCTCTTCAATTTTACGGCCAACATCATGAATGGTTACACCGTGATTCGCTAAACGCATCGATTGGTTATGAATAAAACCGTAGTTGTCTCTTTGTAGTTGCATATATTGACCAATCTCATTCTCCTTAGTTTCTGGATTGTTCCACACTGGTGCTGAGTGCGCTGCGTGAATATTGTCAACCAGACCAGTGTCCACAAAGCGCATCTTAAGTTCAGTCAGATACTTGGTCCAGACGAGAGAATCACGAACCTTTGCGCCACGGAAAGTATAGATATTGTGCATGCCATCATACGTCAATTCTGCAGTGTTCAACGAGCGATACTCTGGAACGTAGAGGACGATTTCTGCGGGAGCTTCTGCGCCTGGCATGTTGATCGCTAATAGATCCAAACCGTCGATGTTGAGCATTCTCTCGCGCTCCTGAATTTCTTCAGTTGGCGCAACCAGTGTGACATTGCCGCGTGATGTCCCAAGACCTAAAGCGTTGTCAACGATGCCTTTTGCATCATTACCTAGGGTCATCCCATATTGATAATTTGCACGACGGCTCATGGCTGTTCCGGCAATCACATTTTCATCCGCCAGTTCTTTGAGGAAATCTTTAGGCGCATAGATTGGCGCTCCTTCGACGAGATCACCAGAATCTATAATGCCTTGTGACCCACCAAAATGATCAATATGCATGTGTGAGTAGATAATGCCGGTAATTTTATGTTCGCCATTAATTGCTGGCAGGTACTGTTTCGCAAAATCCCAGGCGGCTGATGCCGCTTCTTCGGTGATCAAAGGATCATGGATTAGGTAGCCGTTATCTGTACGGTAAATAGTCATGTTGGACAAATCGGCCCCACGAATCTGGTAGACGCCATCGGTCACTTGATATAAGCCATTTGCTGCGTAATTTAGCATGCCTTGACGCCAAATTGACGGGTTCACAGTATCTGGAACATTGGATATTGATATGTCAGTCATGTGGCTGAATCGACGACGTAATTCACCAGATTCGTGAGTGCCAAATTCAGCAATCAACCCATGTTGAGTTCTCTCAAATGCGGAGGTGTCTCCCCACGGAAGGGTTTTAGCGACTTCCGCATTCTTGACCGCCGTGTATGTTGAGGCATCTTTACCTTCGTAAGTATCGATTGATGCGTAGTCGTTTGCATTTACGCCAAAACTACCCCCTAGAATTGCAACAGTTAGTAAACTTTTTCTCATCAGCTTATCTCTCATTTCAGTAGTCATTAAGCCGTTCAGTTTCAATGAACCGCCTCGATGTAAGTACTTTAAGCATGATTAGACTTAAAAAATAGTGAGCATAAGTGATGTCGGTGTTAACCTAAATTCAACATGTAGATTAAGGTTAGGGGTTATATTTTGCGCAAAAGTCTTTTCCATCATTTAGACCTAAATCTTCTGAGGTTATTCTTTGTGCTTTATCAAGAGCGGAACATGAGATTAGCTGCGGAAAAATTGTTTGTAACGCGACCTGCGATTAGTAAGTCACTGAGCCGACTTAGGCATTATTTTGATGACCCACTATTTGTTAAAACTGCAAAAGGGTTAGAACCGACGCCTTATGCAGAAGAGTTGTATGCAGCGATTGAGCCCGTATTGAATATGCTTGAGTCGAAGCTGCAATCAACTAAACAATTTGATCCGAGTGAATTGAATGAGACGATTCATGTGGTTATGTCTCCGTTTTTACAAAGTGCGATTTCAGTTTCTTTATTCCATGCATTGAAGCGCGAAGCACCAAATCTTAAGCTTAATATGTCAACATGGAAGAAAGGGTCTTTAAAATCATTAAATGAAGGCGATATTGATTTAGCGATCAATTATGACGTTGAACTTGCTTATGCCTCGCTAAGATCCAAAGTTATAGCAGAAGATAACTTTTCTTTGGTGATTAGTAAGCATCACCCGTTTAAAGGGAAACGCATTGAGATTGAAGAGTTTCTTCAATATGAAGTAGGTATTCTTGTTACAGCAGACTGGAATGACAGAGAGCCTATGGTGCAGGTCGTGGCTAATGAATATGACAAGTTAGTAAACGTGGTACTAAAGTCTGATCTGCCTTCAACCTTAATCAATGCAGCTAAAACAACGAACTTAATGTTACCGTTTTCACGTTTTTATAAACTGACACCTGAAATGGATATGAGGCGTATAGAAATTAACCATGCCCATCCATCTAAAAACCCTAAAGTAGCGGTGTATTACCATCAAAAAAATCACAATAGTGCGAAATTTAATTGGTTAGTCAACATCATTGAGCAGCAATTTCATACATCTATTAATTAACTTTACTGTATTGTGTTGATTATTTTGTTGAAAAAATAGCTAGTGCATTTTGAGTTTACTTTGATGCTTTTTTTCGTCATACATGTTTTTGTCTGCTTTGGATATCGCGGAGTCGAGAGAAAACTCTGGTCCATCGATGATATATTTACCTATCGATGTGCCGATACGAATCTTTTTATTTCCGGTATATACCTGACCGTTTAATGCATGCTCAATTCTTGTAATTACTTCAGAAGTGTAGTGCTCTGCCTCTTGTTTATTGTCACCAACACTCCCCAAGAACACGATAAATTCATCGCCACCATACCTAGAGACGAGATCAGTGGTGCGCACACTATTTTTTATGCGGTTGCCCACTTCACGTAAGATATGATCGCCCGTTGTATGGCCATGGTCGTCATTTATTTGCTTAAAATCGTTTAAATCAATAAAAAGCAAAGATGAAAAAGAATTTTCGTTGATCTTTTTCTTTAAGTCATGCTGTATGCTTTCAATCAGTCCTCGTCTATTTAAAAGCTCAGTTAATTCGTCCATACGAGCTTGGCGATGCGCTCTTTTCTCAAGTTCTTTTTGTTTGGTGATATCTGTGGATATTCCTAGGATTGCTACCACTTCGTTGGGTTTTTCAGAGCTATAAATTGGGGACTTCATCTCTAAATAAATTCTTTGCGTGCCATCGGCATCTTTAATGAAAATCTCTTCTCTGGTGGTTTCTCCTTCAATCACTCTGGCATCGACGCTTGTCAAAAGCTCAACGGCTTCTGTCGGGAAAAAGTCAGAATCTTGTACATTACCGAAATCTTCCTTCTTAATCCCCATTAACTGCAAAGCTAAGTGGTTGGCGTAAAGATATCTCGAATTTCTATCTTTAATAAATACGTAAGTTTCCAGATGATCAAGAGACTGTATTAGATCATCTAGATTAACCCCCAATCCCCCTAGTTCAAGATGCATTGCGGCCTCCAGAATGCAGAAAAATGCTTCACTTATATAATAATTATTGTCTATGCTTTTTGGTTATCTTATCACATTTGAGAATGTTTACTCGTGTCGAGTCCCTTCTGATGGGGGTGAGGCGCGTAAACAATTCATTGCTTTAATAATAGTACTTAGAATCGGTGATGGTTTGGTAGTTACTTCGAGAATGGTAATCGAGAGTGTAACTCACTGTGGTCTTTTTTGGCTCTATTAGGCTACTCCAAATGGTGTGTACTGCCTACGGTACTTTCCAGCTCAAGAATAGATTGGCGTACGTGCTCAGGAATGGCTGTCTTCTTATTGTTTTTAAAATCGAACATAACGCCCGTTGCCGTCGCAACGGTAACAATTTTGCCCCACTTTTTACTTAATGCTTGGTACTCCATGGTAATTCGGTCTTCTTGCATATCGACGACACGAGAACCAACCAGCAACGTGTCTGGATAGGTAACCGGAAGTTTGTAACGGCATTGAGTTTCGCTAAGAACAGGCCCAATTTGTGACGTTTGTAGATCGACCAGAAGGTCGGTGTTATTGAAATAATCTAAACGCGCCGTCTCGAAGTAGCGGAAGTAGACTACGTTGTTGACGTGTTGTAATGCATCCATCTCGCCCCAAGCGACTTTAATTTCTGTTATGACGGGAAAGTCTTTTAGCAATGTGTCCATACTTGTTTTCCTTTTCATTCACTTAGCCACAAATGCGGAGTGGCTTGTCATTTTGGGTATTTATTCTAAATGTAATTACTTGGTATGTAATAAAGTTGTTTTTAAAGTGTGAAATGGAATGGTGAGTTTGTATGTAAACTAAAAACTTTACATAATCAATTTGAAAGCGTAAGTTTAACTCAGAGCTGCCAAAGGAGGTGCCTGATGACAGAGGTGAAAGGCTTCAATCTTGCGAAAGTTGATAAACGAATCGATTGGACAGGAGAACTGTTCAGCCTGAGAGTATCTGAGGCGCCACTTTCCTTTAAAGCGGGCCAATTTACAAAGCTTGCTTTACTCAATAGTGAAGGCAAGCCGATCAGTCGCGCTTATTCGGTCGTGAATGCGCCTAGTGAACAATTTGATTGGCTGGAATTCCTGATCGTATCCGATCTGCAAGGGCAACTTTCTCCGAGACTACAAAACCTTAACTCCGGTGACAGCATCTATATAGGGGAAACTGCACACGGGGACTTAATTCATGACTCAATACCTAAGCAAACTCATGATCTTTGGTTATTATCCACTGGTACCGGGATTGGACCGTTTCTCTCATTGCTTGACGACATAAATCTACTTCCTCATAACGAGCGGATTGTGCTGGTCCATGCGGTTCGATATGAAAAAGACTTGGTCTACAAATACCTCATTGAACAATTGCAACAACGATACGAGGGGAGGCTGAAGTACATCCCAATAGTCAGTAGGGAAATGGTAGATGGTAAGTTGCGAGGGCGGATTCCTGAATTGATCGAGTCTGGTGTCCTGTCCAATATGGCTGATGCCCCATTCTCTGCTCAACGGAGTTTTGTCATGATGTGTGGGAACCCACAAATGATCAAAGATACCTTGCCGGTCTTACAAGAGTTTGGTTTGGAGAAGTACCGCCCGAAAACGGGGGGCAATATTATTTATGAGCGCTATTGGTAGCGTTTAGATTGGGCATGATGCGATCAAAAAAGCCACATAACGTGGCTTTAAATATCGAGTCAGTCAATAATCATTATTGTTGGTTAACGTACGTTTTAAAGCGAGCTTTGGTATCGGCATCCGCTTTTTGATACCAGAAGTGCAACATCTCTTCTGCCGTTGAATCAGTTTGAGTGTGCTTCATCTCTTCAAGACTGTTTGCTGGAAGTGTTACTGGTTGAGCGACTACAGCACCAGCAACCGCGATTGCAGCAACGCCACCCGTTTTATTGTAGTCTTCGACTTCACGAACGTAGTCGCGCCCGATTTGCATGCCGGGCTTAATGAGTTTGTCTTGCTTAACAGCGATGGTTTGACCTGAGGCATCAACCAGTGTCCAATCTAATTGTTTGATCTTTTCTTCCGCATCGCGAAGGTTGCGGTATTTAGGAAGCTGTAGGGTTAATTCTGCATTGGTAGCGTCAAATCTTGTGACAATAGCATCACTTTCGACACTTAGGCGGTCATTACCTTGGTTAAAGTACGGCGTAAAGCGAAATACGATTTGGTTAACGCCATCTGGTAAGGTGAGTATTCTTTCTGAGGCGAAGAACCCACCAGAAAGCTCGGCTTTTTCACCATTAGCAGCTAATACTGAAACGTCGTCAGGAACACTCACGGTTACATCTGCGAATGCCATGCCACTCATTGCGAGAGCAAGCGCACAAGTTAAAGGCTTGATCAATTTCATTGTTTTTATCCTAAGCAAATTAGTGGTCATCGAGAGTGCATCGTTAACTGCCCGATTGCAACTCCTCAGAGTAAGAAGTATGAAAATTTAACAACAACGTCATTTTTATCGTATTTATTACGGCGAAACTGTGATCCAAATAGAATCAAACCGCTTCAATAAAGCGGGTTGACATCATAAGTTATGGGTTTGATTTCTTTCTAACTTATTGATTTATTATATGCCTGCGCCATGTCCAGGCTCCGATTGGTCGTTAGAAGCGTCTTGTTGTACTGCCATTTCTTCTCTCTGTTGCGCTTTCTCGATGCTCAACCACCAAACGAACAACTCATACCAAATCGCAAGGATCACCGCCCCCAGAAATAAACCCACAATGCCATAGAATAGCATACCACCAATAGCACCAAGCAGGATAACAGGCATCGGCACGTCTACCCCACGCCCCATGAACATTGGTTTGAACAGGTTCTCTGAAAGTGCTGCCACCACGACCCAAACGGTAAACATAGTTGCCGTGCTTGTGTCTTGAGTCATGTACATGAAGCCAATCACTGGTAGTACGGCAAGCAGCGCCGGTAGCTGAGCGATACACAAGATCATCAGAATCAGAGTGAGCAAACCAGCTGCAGGCACGCCAAATACGAAGAAACCAGCACCGATCAATAGTGCTTGAATCGCCGCAACCCCAACCACACCAAGCAGTACGCTTTTAATCGTTGCCGCAATGAGCGTGGTCCAGCTTTTGGCATTGTCACCCGCGATACGAATAGCGATGGTTCTAAGGCCCGACGCTGCCGGTTCAGAGTACGTCATAAAACCTGCGGCAATCGCAAGCGACAAAATCGAAAGAAACAAGCTACCCAATACACCGCCAAGTGTTTCTAGCAACGAGGTTAATGCGGTTTTTATCTGCGGCATAAAGGTGTCGATTGCTTGTTCAAGATTCGTCGCAAAGAGCATCCAAGCCTCATAGAGTTTATCTCCGATGACGGGCCAATCCGCAACCGAAGGTTTTGGAGTAGGGATGTTCACCTCGCCATTTTGCAGTACATTCAAAGCATGTGTTGCGCCATCCACAATGGAGCCAGACACCATAACCAATGGCGTGACCAAGAGAGCGATGCCAAGTAGTGCAATGGTTGTGGCTGCCAATCCCCTACGACCACCATAAACACGTTGTAGTTTTTGGGTTAATGGCATTAAAGCGACCGCTATAATTGCCCCCCAAATCACTGGCAGGATGAAAGGTTTGATGATGTCGTATGTAAACATCAGCAAAACAAAGATCAAGCCAATACGTATGGCTGATTCCAGCATGTTACTAATGAAAAGTTTACTTTCATTTCTTTCCGATTGTTTATCCATTTTTGTTTACCTGATGTTCAATGTTGGAACTGACGAGACTTGAAACAACAATCGCCATATAAAACACACCTGTAATGGCTTCTAAATACACCACAACCTGAGCCAGAGGCGTGAGAGGGCTGATATCACCATAACCAAGCGTAGTTAAGGTGACGAAACTAAAATATGCGGCATTGGAGAAGTTTTGCCCCCAAGAGATGGCTTCCATTCCTGTGAAGGAATTTGGGGAAAACTCCAACAAAATGAGATAGGCAATCGCCCACATCAAACCTAGCAGTAAGAAAAGCGCGACCGAGCCAATCACTTTGTTGCTATTGACGTGGCCAGTGAAGAGGATTTGTCTTGTAATGGATTTAAAGGTGCCAAAGAAGAAGGCAAAAGTGAGCGCAAGCATTACCACATTCATCTCTTTGATGTTGAACATGGTCTTAATCCCAATAACTAACACCCATATGACGAAAAGGGTGTAGAGAAAATGAGACCAGGCTTTATCTAATCGAAGGCTGACAAAGCAGACAATGAAGGTAAGAACCGTAAAGGCTTGCAAGAGATGTTCTATTGTTCCTTCGCCAACCACTTGTGTCATGGCGCTCCCTAGCAACAAAATGACCAACGACAAAGTGAGATAGAAGAAGTTGTTTTCTTGATTAATATTTTTGAGTTTTTTACCAATGCGCATGCTGTTTCTCACTTCGTTGTCATTCATTTTTTTCGGATGAATCTTTCATTACCATGATGGAGGCAGAAAGCCCGAATCGAAGCTCGACACCTTCAGGAAGCGCTTGGATGGCAATTCGCACTGGAATGCGCTGCGCTAAGCGAATCCATTGAAATACAGGATTCACGTTGGGAAGAAGGTTGTAGCCAACCGTGCCGTCTTTAGGCGCAATTCCCCAACCGATAGAGTCCACCGTTGCGTTAATTGGTGTGTCGGGGTGAGACATCAGCGTCACACGTGCTTGGCTACCTGATTCAATGTGCGCTAATTGGTTTTCACGGAAGAAACCAAATACCCAGAAACTGTTTTTGTCGATCAGCGCGAGTAGCGGTTGGTTCGCCACCGCTTGTGTACCGTTTCGAATGTCAAGGTTAGAAACAAAACCATCGACGGCTGCGTAGACGTTGGTGAAGCTGAGATTGAGGCGCGCTGACTTCAATTGCTCTTCTGCGGATTTGATTTGCAGCAGTGATTCTTCGTAAGCGATTTCACGACGAATCAGATCCTTGTGAGAAACGGCGCCGCGGTCTTTGGCTCGAATGTCTTTTAAGCGATCATATTCGATTTTTTTACCGCGAGAGCTAACAATGGCGCGTTCTAGTGCTACTTCGGCTTGAGACAAAGCAATTTGGTAAGTGGCTGGGTCGATTTCAAACAGTAAATCGCCCGTTTTCACTGCTTGGTTGTCTTGCACCGCGACATTTACAATTGGGCCTGATACACGAGGCGCCACTTTGATAACGTTGGCGCGCACTTGGCCATCGCGTGTCCATGGGTTATTAAAATACTCTTCAAACTTTTGATAGCCGAGCCAAGCTGCGCCACCAAGAATGACAAGATTGAGTGCGATTACGAATAGTTTCTTCATCTTGTTTGGCACCTAAAATTGAATATAAAAGCTGTCAATGGCCACCACATAACCGACCATGATGGCAATAAACGTCAGAGACGGGAAAGCGATGAAGCGAGACAAACGGGTCTTGTTTAATATCATTACTGTTATCCACGTTGCCGTGACGGCGAGAAAAAGCACCAATAGCATCGGAGAAAAGTAAATGTCTCCCCAAGAGAGTTCATGAGGCATTAGCGATCCTCCATTTTTTTCTTATCACTGGTCTCGGCCGGTGTTTCGAGACGCAAAGGCGGCAATACGCGGTTTTCTTCATGTAAATAACCATCCCAATCAGTACGCTCTGTCATTTGCTGTGCGATGGTTTCATTAAGGAATGGCTTACCGGTTTGGGTTTGCCAGCCACCACCGAGGGCTTTGTAGAGTGCGACAACTTGGTTCGCGACGTTCCCTTTGATCGTTGCGTAGCTGTCTTCTGCGCGGGTCATTTTCTCGACGGAATTCAGCAGACGTTCGAAAGAGATTTGGCCGTTTTCGTATTGCGTCATGGAGATGTTGAACGCACGAATGGAAGCGTTGACTGATTGCAAACGTAAATCTTTTTGCTGTAAATACAGGTCATACGCTTCAATGGCATTAGTGACTTCATTAACGGCTTGAAGCACTTTTTTGTTGTAGTTGGTCAGCGTTTCTTGAAAGCGAGCATCTTCGAAACGAATGTTATTTTTCACGCGTCCGTATTGGAAAATATTCCAACTGAATGTTGGACCAACCACCATGGTGAGTGAATTGCTAAAACTGAAACTGTTGCCGTCGGGAACCGTACTGTCGATACCGATGGAACCGAACAATGAAAAGCTTGGGTATAGCGCGGTTTCTGCGACGCCAATCTGTGCACTCTGCGCGCGAGCTTGCATTTCAGAGACTTGTAAATCCGGGCGGCGCATGACTAAGTTCGCATCCACTTGGGCATCTAACGGTGGTGGGCGCGGCACAATAGAGCGCTCGTCGCTGCCCGATAGCGCCGATTTTCTACCTGTCGATTTGAACTGTGCTTCGTACTCGGCAATTTGCTTGTGCATTCCATCTGATTGCAGCTGCTCGTCTACTTCTTCCGGTAATACACCTAGTAACAACGCCAACGCGGTACGTGATTGTTTCATCGCGATTTCAAGACTCGGTAATGCCGCTTTGGTGGTGTAGAGCTGGTTTTTCGCTTGTTGGACGTCCAGTTCCGTCACGTTACCGGAATCAAACTGCACCTGTGTAATGCGGACGACACGCGCTTGAATTTCGATGTTGCGACGAGACAGCAAAATGCGCTCTTGGAACGTGCGATAGTTGATGTAGTTACGCGCCACTTCAGCGGTGATGGTGACCATGATGTCGTGATACGACGCGATGGATGCGTAATACCCCGCTTCTGCCGACTCAATACCACGAGCGTACTTGCCCCAAACATCCATTTCCCACGCGGCATCAAACGATAAAGCGGCGTTGTTCACGCCTTGATCATTTACGTAGGCACGCGCTAGATTTCCTGACACGGTTTGAACCTGCGGGTATTGCAAGTTCGTCGAAATGCCAAGCAATGAACGCGCTTGGACAATACGCAGCCCAGCGGCTTCTAAATCCAGATTTTGCTTGCTCGCCAACTCAACCAATTGATTCAGCGTCGCGTCGTTAAATTGTTGCCACCACTGTTGTAATTGTTGCTCGGATTGTTGTGTGTTTTTGGCTGATTTTTGCACCGACCAATCACTTGGCAATGGCGCTGGCTGTGGATGGGCATAATCTGGCCCCACAGTGGTACACGCAGTAGTGAACCCGAGTAGAGAAAATATGACAAGGCTTGGTTTCGTTAGTTTTGGAAGCATCATATCCTCAGCTTTAAAACCGCTTCTGTTGTAAGTTCACCCAGTCGATATCCTCATAAGTTTGTTTGCAATGCTTGATCGCTTCGAACACGTTCCGTTTTAAATTCAGCAAGATATAAAAACCGGCTATCTCTGAATAAGCGTAGTCAGATAAATCCAAGTCACTAAAAAAACTTTCCAGTTTATCTTCGAATGATTGGTAATCCTGACTGTATTGATCGAATACGGAGTCGAGCGCTTGTGTTGCTTGATGACTGGTCAAAGCGCCCGCCATCAAAGGAATGATGGCATCGTGGTGTTGCTGGCGAAGCTGAGTAATCAGCGGATTGGACAGCAACTTTTTCTCTGCCGCCATTAAGATGTTGATGTGATTGCTCAGCACATCACACGCTTTACTGAAAGCGCTAATGGCTTCTGGCGTGGTTTTGTCAAAGTGTTTGTGATTGATTTTTGAACCCCACACTTTGAGCTTTTTCGATGAGACGTTGAGCGTCACCAAGTGCAAGGCACGTTTGATTGATGTGAGAACCGGACTAGATTGCTGCTGATAGGTGGCAAACAGCTCTCGAATATGCCGAAAGTAGCGTTCTTTGATGGTTAAAAAGAGGTGTTCTGGTCGTGAGCTAAATGGGAAGTAGTGCGCGAAAATGATCATGAAGACCACCATGTAGAACAGCAGCATGATCGTCATTAGAATTTCGAAGTGATAGAGCATGTTGTTGCCCAAACCGAGAACAAACAAGCCCACCATATAGAAAATCGTCACTGGCCCCTTAAACAAATAAAAGCCGACAAAGGTGTAGATGAAGATGAACAGGCCAAGTTCTAACCCGAGATCCAACTGCGGGAGAATGAACACGTAAGAAGGAACGGCGAATAAGAAGCCAAACGTGAACAGCACAAGCAGTAAAATGGGATGCACAGGCACGAACGACAGCAGAGACATAAACATGGTCGAGAAGACCACAAATGAATAGCCACCCGGCGGATTGAAATAAATCCAAATCAATCCAGCGATCCAATAGGTGACAAAGGTTTTGACCGCGGTTTTAAAGTTTTCTGCATCCCACCACAGAAACTGACTTTTCGGTTTCGGAAGCGGCACGTCAAAGGAGACATTGTTCGTCACGGAATCTATGCAACTAATACTCTCTGCCAAACGCGACAAATTTTGATTCAATAGTCCCAAGAGATATCCCAAAGTAAGCGCAGAACCTTTAGCGAGATGTGGTGCCTCTTCAAGCAATGTTTGGTTGTATTCGACTTTGAACTTTTGAGCACGAAAAGCGGGCTCTTTTTCGTCCCAGACTTGTTGGCAGGTATCAAATAGCGCGTCAATTTCCGCAACGGCTTGATCAAAGTTGCTGATGCTTTCGCGGTCTTGCTGGTGGCTAAAGTGGCTGTGCGCCGCGACAGTCAATTGTTGTGTTACCTGCTTGTTCAAATGAACCGCCAAGCGCCACTCTTTGATGTAGGCTGATACATCGCTGCATTCCACACTGACCGTGGCAAAACGATGTTCGAGCGCATTTTGGGCGGCAAACATCTGCTCAATAAGGTCGTCCACACTGAGTTGCGTTGCACTTTCTTCTGGATTCTCTTCCGTGCTCTCTTGAGGTGATGATTTTTGCTCGAAATTTTGCAAGATAGCTGTGAACAACGCGCGTTGTGCTTGGTTGAGTTGTTCGATGAGCTGTCTTAGGTTTTGTTCTGTTTTAGTCGGGAATAAGAACGTCCCCACGAGCGTGTAAACCACCACCCCAAACACCGTCATGTAAGCGCGGTCAACGCCATAGAGAAACGCGCCTTCTGCATCACCGCCATTGGACATCATCAGAGTCATGACGCCCGTCAACATGAGTAGCGTTGGATCTTTTTGATAGGTATTACGGAAATAAAAAATGAAAGAAACCACAACCGACACGCTCAGCATGTATAGCAAGCGGTCTTGAGCAAACAACCCCACCAGTAACAAGCCAACGACTGCGCCAACCAACGTACCGCACACACGCAAGGTCCCTTTGGCGAGCGATTCACGACGACTGCCAGTGGATGCTATCAGCATTACTGTGGTTGCGGCCGTCGATGCTTGCGGCCAACCCATGGAAAAAGGGATCAGATAAGCCAGAGTGAGGCTAAGCGATACTTTTATAGCGAATTTTATTTTGTCGGTCATAGGTCAAAGTGTGCTCAGGCTTATCATTATAAGTCGATGAATTTTTTAAATTAATAATCAGAGCATTGCTCTGAGTTTTGCTCGTTTAAAAAGCATAGGTGATGAATGGATATTTGAGAGGAAAGTTATTGCTTTTTATCGGCTTGCTGATTCTTTGCTCGTTTTTTTGGACCGAGATAAAGAACCAAAGCGATGCCATCAACAATGATGGCACTGGTAAAAAGGTCGACAGCCACAGAAGTATGGGATCACTGTAGCGTCAAACGACCTTTTTATTTATTAATAAAGTGATGAATGAGAACCATCAAATTTACTAATAACTTGAAATAGTGTGAGAAAACGAGGTATTAGCCAGAGAGTTACAGTGGCTGGCATGGTGTCTCGTACAAAGATTTGATGGTGTTTTTTAGCCACAACAATTTGGGATTGTACGCATTGCGCTTATGCCAGATCATCGTAAATGGAATCAGTAACTTATCCTGCTGAGGTTTATCCAGCGGAATGGGTAAACAAACCAAATCAAGATGCAACTTCTCCGTATAGCTTTTGCAATAGTGGGGGGCGGTGGTGATCATGTTGTGAGTCGGTTGCGCTGCCATGAAGAGTGACTGCTCAAAGTTGGACATGGTCAGGCCGATACAGCGTTGTAAACCTTGTTCAGTCAATACTTCATCTAATGCCCAAGTCTCACTTTTCTCCCACACAATATTGATGTGCTGATAACTTAAAAATGTGTCGAGAGTCCACGCTTGCTGCAAGGCTGGGTGATCTTTATGTAAGTACACCATGGGCAGATCGTAAAACAGAATCTCGAAATCCAAGAAGTACGGCAGCAGCCCCAAAGACTCCTTCGAGCGAGGGTGGCTTTCTCTTCCTGTAAAGCCAATATCTGCCTCGCCACGAATAATAGCGTCGAGGGAATCGTAGTCCCAATTGCTAGTTTTTATTTTCGCTTCAGGATACCGCTGGTGGATGGCCACAATGAGCCTATCCAATACGGTGAGAACCAAAGGTGACTCAATTGTCAGATCAAAACGGACACCTTTGGGAATGATGTCGCTGCGCTTCTCCGCGATTTGACTGCCAATTTGTAGCCATTCTGCAAGATCTTGCTCCATACTCTGCGCCAAAGGCGTTGGCGCGAGTCCTTTGGGGGTTTTGATAAACAAAGGATCGTCGAACCAATGGCGCAGTTTATTTAACGACTTACTCACCGTGGAGGGCGTCACATTTAGCTTTCTTGACGTTTTTGAGACACTTTGCTCTTGCAGTAGCAGTTGTAGAGTAAACAGTAGGTTTAAATCAAGACGCGCTAGTGACTTCTTCATAATGGCTTTCGTGAACTGGATTTGGAATCAATAGTATTAGAGCAAGGCTGATTACGCTACCTAACACCAAAATAAATACCAACATATTCAGAGCACTAACGCCAATGAATCCCATAAACCAAATATAGAAGGCCGAGCTACAAACTTGAGCAATACCGAGCAATGAACTTGCCATGCCTGCTTGTTGAGAGAATGGGCTGAGCGCTTGACTCATGACCACGCCAAAGCCAGTCGCAAAGCCCGCGCAAATCAACCCAAGTCCAATTAAATAGTAAATTGATGGGCCATTGTAGAAATGTGCAACGCTAAGCACGATAGCAGCGCAAGCAAGCAGTATTTGGGACGTGACCATCAATGTTTGTTGTTTAAACATGGAGAGCGCCAAGGGTGCCGAGAACGAAATGAGCATACTAATGGTTGCCGTGCCTGCCATTACAGAGGAGTAGCCGCCGCGATCAAAACCAAGCATATTCATTATTAAGATAGGTGACGTGTTCACAAAGGTAAGAATGGTTGTCACCCCAATTGCGGTAATAACGAGTCGGCTCATAAAGAAGCGCTCGAAGAAGATCTCTTGATGGTTCTCCGAGACCGTATTCTCTTCTGAAACCTGAACCTGTAAAGATTCTTTTAGGACAAAAATTGAAAGCAAACTCACGAGGATGCCCATTCCTGCCATGGTAGTAAACAGGCTCGGCCAAGGAAATTTCAGCATGATCAAGTGCCCAACCACAGGTGCAATCACAGGAATGATGCAGGTGATACCATTTAGCATCGACAACACTTTTGCACGGCGCTGGTCATCCAATGTGTCGCGTAAAATTGCGAAAGCGACAACGTAACAAGAACCCGCGCCAATCCCTTGGATGAAACGCGCGATTAAAAAAGTATTGGGTTGTTCTGCCATCCCTCCAAGCAAAGAGGCCAAAACAAAAATCACAGCACCAACGACTGCCACAGGTTTTCGGCCAACGGAGTCGGCAATTTTTCCCGCAAACAACATCGTGGTTGCCATGCCTGCCAAATAGATTGAAAACGCGATATGCAATTGCGATTCACTTGCATTAAGATCTGCCGCAATTTGAGGTAAACCAACAAGATATAAATCAATGGCAGTAGGGTAGAGTAAAACAAGAGCAAAACTACAAAGTAAAAAACGGGACATGGAAACCTCTCTATTGAATGCGAGGATAATAGAGTGCTAAACGTTTGTCTGCGAGTGGGAAATACGACACTAGGTATTTCTATTTACGACATACCCTGTATAAACTGAGCATAAAGGCAGCAGGAGAAGATGACTATTACCATCTCAGCCCTATCGGTGGTGGCGACGCCAGTATTAGTTGGAGTTGTTGTGATTGTTTTGGTCGGTAAAGCAGCAAATGGGACGTATCTCTTTTGCTGTGATTTCTGTTGTGGGAAAGTTCAAAAATAAGAAAAATGTGACTCTCTGTTTGTATCCAACCGTATACATCAAAAAGGTCATAAAAATCGGTGTTGCAACATGAACAGAATTCACCCCAAAAAATTATTAAACAGCAAATGGACTGCGACTTCTCCTAGGCATAAAGAGAAGCATTTTGTGGTCACGGAAATGGAGCTTGATGAAGAGGGCTACGTGGTAAGGTGTGTGATCGAAGCGATAATGAGTAGGCGAGAGCAGGAGATGGACTGGCAAGAGCTCAAAGATCCGACACAATGGCGACAAGGTTGGAAGTGAGTGGTTTTATTGAGAGCTTCCTTTTACTTGATGATGAAAAGCGGGTGTTCTACCGATAGGCAATGGTCTAAGTATCTGCTACGTTGAGTTTGTTCATTATAAAATAAAAGGAATGACTATGATCGACTTCGAAAATTCATCTGTGTTTAAGCTTAAACCGATAGAGATCTCAAAGGTTAGGGAAGATTTTCATAAGTTTCTGATTGATGGTGAGTCAGTGTTTGCAGGGTTTAAAACTGTTCGTGACCAATTGATATTCACCAACAAGCGTGTCATTGCTGCTAATGTGCAAGGCATTACTGGCTCAAAAGTAGATTATACCTCTCTTCCCTACAGCAAAATCAATGCCTTTTCTATTGAGACTTCCGGAACGTTCGATTTAGATTGTGAAATCGAATTTTTTATGAGCGAGGTGGGGCGAGTTCGTTTTGAGATTAGAGGATCGTTTGACCTTATTACATTTAATCGAATGGTCAGTGAGTATGTACTCGCGTAGAGATAAGATAGCGAAGTGTACGAAAAAGATGGAGTGTGGCGGTGAGAATATCAATCTGTCCCTCTCTGTTTTTTGCTAATAAAAAAGATGAGCCAGTGCGATTGATGAAAGCGACGAGTGGGTGAAGTCAGACTCATCAAAACGATCAGGTTGCCAAAGCAATAAAGATAAAATCAATGGTGGAAGCTGTTATTTAAATTAGAAAAAAGAAATAGAGAAAGCAGATAAACGCAAGCAAAGTGGCGGATAAAATAGGATAGATGATGTAAGAATCCTGCTTCTCCGTTCTCTGAAAGCACAGTGAAACGAGCAAGATATTATAAACAACGAGCAGTAGGCTTATCATGGTGCCGCTGTTAAGCGTTAAACTAGACAGTTGAGTTAGAAAAAGCGTAAGCAAGAGGTAGTCGAAGACAATTAACCATAGAAAGGCCTTCTTCAACAGATCGCGTTTTTTGTTTTTAGGCGTTGTTATGTGCATATAGAACTCAACTAAAAAGTCACAGTAACAGAAGTTATCGGTTAGAAAAGGTCACCTACAAAGCAAGGTAACCTTTCTTGATTATAGTTCTTGGATTGTTGCTTCTTTGGCGGTGGCATCTTCGGAGTAGCGAATGACTTCTTGTCGGATGACTGGTTGGTTAAATTCGGCCTGCTGCTTCGCCTTTTCTAATTCACTTTCTTCGTGGTTACCAAAAAGAGTTTCAAGGACTTTAGCCGCAGGTGTGGTTAAAACAAACAGCTCGATACGACGGTTTTCACTTGATTCTGGCTCATCAGGGTTGAGCAGGGCGCGATCAGACATGCCAGTGACTTGCATGACTCGCTCATCTGGCATACCACCTTCAACCAGCGTGTTTCGTGCTACATCAGCGCGAGAAGCCGACAACGCCCAGTTTGATTGACGGCCAAAACGCTTTTTAAAGGGAATGGCATCGGTGTGTCCGCTGATGATCAGTGGGTTATTAACACGCTGAAAAACAGGCGCGAATGCGAGCAGTAAGTCTTCAAAAAAAGGCGTGAGTTTATGACCACCCCGACTGAACATATGTTGTTTGTAATCATCTTGCAAAACGACGCGTAAGCCTTGCGGCGTTACAGTGACATTCACGTTCCCTTGAGCATTGATTTGGGCTGCCATTTTTTCAATAACTTTGGCTAGCGCAGCAAGTTGCTCTTGGGTGTCGAAGCTACCGGGGATAAGCGAGTCAATTTCAGGGCCATCACCATCACCACGAAAGTAAGAGCTCACAACGTGGTTGGAGTTATGTTTGCTTGGCACAGAAGAGTCCTGTGCCAAGTCAATAGGAGAGATACTTTGTGAAGTATCGAATGGATTGCCGTAACTCTTATCAAACACGCTCGAACTATGTAAATGGGCGACAATTGCTTTACGCTCTTCTTTATCTACCACTTGCATAACCCAAAGCACAAGAAACAGCGCCATTAGGGCGATCATGAAGTCAGCAAACGCGACTTTCCACGCGCCGCCATGAGATTCATCATGGCTGTGAGCTTTGGCACGTTTGAACACTACATGCTCTTGTTTTTGCATTATCCCTCCTGTTCAGCTAACCACTTCTCCATTTGGTTGAAAGTTGGTTTGATGTCTAGCTGAATATGTTTACGGCCAGCGTCGATGGCGAGCAATGTTGGCTTTTTCGCGACATAGGCAACCAAGGTTGCACGTATGCATTCAAAAGCGGTCATATCACGTCTCACTCGCTGAGCCATAGCGTTACTTAATGGGTCTAAGCCACAGTAACAACCAAAAATACCAATAAATGTACCAACAAGGGCGGCCGCTACGTGATAACCAATCAAGGCGATTGAGCCATCAATAGCTTGCATGGTGATGATGATGCCACCTACCGCTGCTAGAATACCGAAACCAGGCAGTGCTTCTGCTGTACGCTGTAGTGAGCGTGAAGGTAAAAGCATTTCGTTCTGTATCGCTTCGATTTCTTGTTCTAGCAGTCCCTCTAATTCATGAGGCGACATTTGTCCCATTGCCATTAAACGTAAATTGTCAGTGATGAAAGAAATTACCCGATGATCCTGAGAAACTGTCGGGTATGCGAGAAAAATTGAGCTTTGGTCTGGCGACTCGATATGAGAATCGAGAAATTTGTAACCGCGGTTGCGTGCTGTTTCAAGTAAATTGTTGAGCAGAGACATTAATTCCATATAGTACTCATACTCATCTTTAGGGCCTTTGATCGTGGCAGGCACCTGTCGGCGCATTTCCTTGAGTACATGCGGCGGGTTACCGATGATCAATGAACCAGCTGCTGCGCCAATAATGATAAGGAATTCGGCTGGTTGCCAGATAGCGCCTAGATTACCGCCAGCCCACATGTATCCACCGAAGACACACACTAGAATAGTGAGGACTCCAAAAAACTTTTGCATCTTATGACTCCTAAGAGGACATTAATTGGTTGAGTTGTTTCAGCGCTTGTTTATGAAGCTGACAAATTCGAGGAGGCGTCAGATCCAAGACGAGGGCTATCTCGTGTAAGTTGAGTTCGTGCTGATAGAACAGAGTGAGTAACAGTTGATCACGCTTGGGCAACTTGCCGATAGCACTGTCTAAACTGCGGCGAATATGTTCATGTTCCATGCCATCATATTGTCCGCCGATATGGCTATCACCACTGCTTTCCATCAGTTGATCAAGGCTTTGCATTTCCCCCGCAAGCGCAGCATTTTGGCGGGCATAATAATCTTGCTCGTTAGTGCCTAAGGCTTGGACGATTTCGGAATCCGTTGGCACTCGCCCTAAAGAGCGGGTGAGATCACGGGTGACGTCATTGAGCTCATGAGCTTCTTGGCGTGTTTTACGAGAACGCCAGTCTAGTCGGCGTAATTCATCCAAAATGGCTCCTCTCACGCGGCACACGGCAAAAGCGGGAAAGTGCGGGTCGTCAACGTCGCCGTATCGGCGCCCAGATTCGACGAGAGCGATGAGGCCAATTTGCTGCATGTCTTCAATACTACAATGGGAAGTGGCATGGACGCGAAGTTGGTTAACGACGCGTTTTACCATAATTTGATGACGCTGCAGCAGGGCATTTTCATCAATTGGTCGCGACGGTGCCGTCACTTCCTCTTCCGTGGTGTAAGTATCTTGTGGGTTCATGTCTAACATGGTTGTGCTCCGCTACTGCACAACGTATTTAGTCAAAATAACATCATCGATGTCACGCACGATGTCTGTTTTATCGAAGGCTTTCAGTAACGTTTGTTTCACTTCGTTTTGCAGAATCTCGATAGAACCGTCTTGCTGCAATTCGTCGAATGTTTTGTCACTAAACAGTTTTAACAGCGAGTTTTGTACGATCGGCATGTAGTTGTCGATGTCTTTAATGCGCTCTGGACGGCGTGTTTCAACGGCCAGCTCTAGCATGACAAAGTGCGTCTGCTTTTTACCTTTAATGGTCAAAACGACTCGGTCTAAAGGATGGAAGCTTGGTCCTTTCTCCGTTGGTTCGTCTGCGACCAAAAATGACAATGGAGAACCTTCTAACAGTGAAACAGAGTCAGATGACTCTTGAGAGTGTTTATTTAGGTACCAAATACCGCCCATAACCGTGGCGGCCGAAACGAGGGCGCTGGTGATGATCATGGCGATAAACAGGGCGATCATTTGTTTTTTGGTCATAACCTTTTTCCTCGACAATTTGCTAGGCTTGAGTGCTCAGCCAGTGTTCTGAATAGTTTGTTGTTTTATTGGATGAAAACGCGCTGGACTCTCGTGCAGCGAAAATAGTGGTATCTTCTTCGTTTGTATGGGGTTGATGACGTTCCTGACCTTGATCTGAGCCTACATTCACATCGACGTGGATGAAGTTTTGCTCTTGTAACTCAGTTCGTAAGCGTTCAGATACTTGCATTAAGGCTTCTCGCGTTGCGGCAGTATTGGCATTGATCTGCACGCTGAGTCGGTCACCCTCCATGCGTACATGCAAATCCAACTTACCTAAGTCAGGTGGGTCGAGACGGATTTTTGCTTCTTGTACGTTTTGTTGAGCTTGGAGAGTGACTCGGTCATGCAAGACCTGCATCATTTGCTCACCCCACTTTCCAGCACTGGTATCCACACGCACAGCGGCCCACTCAGAACCTTGAGTTTGGATATGACTCGTAGCAGAAGCGGGAGTAGGTGCGTGTGCACTTGGAGCCTGTACTTGGAGTGGTGACGCCATCGGTTGATTTTGAGTGGGTTGACTCAGTAAGGCTTGAAAATCAGCACTAGATATCGACAAGCGTGAGCTTGGCGAAGCCGCCGCAAGACCTTGTTGGACTTCTTGTTGCTTTGACGAAGTGTTGAGCAAGACGCTGTTTTGTTCTTGCCTGATAGGTCTGGCTTCGCTACTCACGGTTGAAGACGGTGTTTTGCCGGGTTGTTCGGCCTGTTTTCCCATTAGGGGAAGCATACCTTTGAGCAGATCCTGAGCTTGCGCCGCGAGACTAGGTTCTTCTTGGACTCCCAACGCGCTCGTTAACGCAGCCATGGATTCAGAGCTTGAATGTTCATCTGTATCAATGTCATTCTTTTCTGTTTTTGCTGTCTCTTGCGTCGTTTTTACGTCGGATGCGGATAATGCTGCCGCGGTAAGACGAAAACTGGGCGCAGTTTCAACAGACGTTAACTTAGAGCCAGCTTGCTGGTTGTGTTCTGAAGAATGACGCTGTGAAAAGCCATGCACGGTTCTGGCTTGCGTGACTTTACCTTCGCTGGTAGAAGACGGATTGCCAGACAGTTGCGTTGAATAAGATACCATCATTGGGTCAGATCCATAGTCATTGCCAGTTGGTAAGCCATTGCGCGCTCTTGATGATCGTTCACCATGTCCATCTCACTTTTTAACTCGTTAGTTGACTTTTCCAATGCGGCAAATGCATCAGCATGAACGGCCTTTGCACGTTGAATTTCAGGGGCGAGCTTTGGATCTTGCAAAAAAGGTTTATGGCTGATCAAAAGTTCTCGCAACTGCAAGTCATAGCGTTTAAGAGCATGCCAATCCGCTGTTTTTGCTGCGAATTGGATAAGCTGAGATAAATGACGGAATCGCTCTGGCGATACTTTATGCTTGTTGTCCAAAACTCATCCAACCTTCACGAATGTTACCCATTACACGCTCAACATTGACCAAACGGTCTGCGTCATTTTGCACACTGGCGTAATAAAGTTCGACTTGACAGAAGTCGTAAAGCTGGCGCAAGTTTTCTGCGATTTCGCCACCGTTTTCATCATCTAGCGCACTGGTTAGTCCAATTAAGATGTTCATGCATTTGTTGATCCCATGGCCTTTCTCGGCCAAACGAGTCGCTGCCAGATGGCCGCGAATACGTTCGACTTCGTCGAGTAAGCCATCGATCAACATAATGACCAGTTGGTGAGGGTTTGCTGCTGCTGCTTGAGCATCGAGATCGACTTGCTGATACGAGTCGTAACCTGAGTCCATAAGCATGAGTATTTCTCCTAAAGCCTTAGCCAAACATTGACATGGTTTGGTTCATTTGAGTCATAATTTGGTTCATTTGCGTAAATTGCTTGAGATAGCGGTCGTAAGACATCTCGTACTTACGCTCTAACGTTGCTTGTTTGTCATCGATGCGGTCTAAATTTGATTGCAGAGCGTCTTTACGAGAATTAAATGCACCCGACGAGAATTTCAAAAAGGGTTCGGCCATTGCATCAAGCGAATCGAGTAAGCCGCCATCACCATTAAACATCGCTTCTAAGCCTGTACTGTTATTCTTTTGCGCTTCATTGAATTTTTCTTGGTCAACTTTCATTTTGCCGTTGCGATCTAAGGTCACGCCGACTTCACTGAGGCGCATTCCACCGTGCTCGCCACGAATCAGGTTGGTAAGTTGGCTTTCAATGCTGCGCAGAGTCGGGTCACTGGCTAGTACTCCCCGCGTTTCATCTTCACCGCCAATTTTGGTGTATTTATCGATGGTGGAAACGAGGCTGTTGTATGCCTCGACGAACTTATCCATCTGTTCTTGGGTGGCTTCATTGTCGGCACCAATGTTCAAGCTGATAGGCGCTTCCCCAGAGGTTTGAGCCTTGCTCACGGTAATATCGACACCGTCAATCACCCCTTGGAAGGTGTTGCTGGCGTTAGTGAGTTTTAACCCAGATCCTTCAGCGCCCATCCACATCACCGCATCTTGCGGTGCGGTAATATCAGAGACGTTCACAAATGCGTCTTCAAACCATGTCTGGCCTGTACCTGTAGCGCTGACATTAATGGCATTATCAACCCCGGTTTCCGTGCTCGAGAGCATGAAGTGAGTTTGACCATTGGAACGCACCAAGGTGGCATTTACTCCGGGATTACTGGGGTCGTTATTGATGGCGCTTGCGAGATCGCTCATTGTGGCTTTGCCATCGCCGTCTTTATCTACCGTAGAGAGATCCAGAGTCATGGCTTCACCATTAATAGTGAACTCAAGTGACCCCGTGGTTGGGATCTCAGTTGTTGCATCGAGATCAGCAGGCATGCCTGTAGATACTTGGTGTGCCGTTGCTATTTGCTCGACAAAAATTTGGTAGTTGCCGGTGATGGCTTTGGCGTCAGCATCCGCGGTTAAGTACCCGTCTTGAGAAAGGGTTGCGCTGTTTTTGATGATGCTGCTTGTACTGCTGTTCATCTCGTCTAGCGTGGTACGGAAATCGCGTAAAGCGCTTTCGACTTTACCTAGCGCCGAGAGTTGCGTCTGATATTTATTGGCTTGCCATTCGTTGCGTTGTTGAAATGGTTGTACATCGAACGTAGCGAACTGGGTCGCCATTTGAATTGGATCTAAAGAACTCATGAGGTTGTTCCCTCTCTCATCTCTATTCGGTCTAAATAGCTTAGGTGCTATGCCATGATTGAACAGTACATCGCAAGATGCATACCGTTTATTTGTTTGTTTTAAAAACAGTAACTTAGGTTGGGTTTATCTAAGGGGGAAGGAAGCGGTGATTCCACCCTGTGGTTTCCGCCTTCCCCTAAAACCAAGTCGTGTTTTCCAATTATGAAAGGCGACTGAAAAGCGAAACATATTTAATCGGATTTCAGCCTAGTTTGGTTGATAGAGTGCGGGGGATCGACGGTGGTGGATAGAAAAGAGTGATAAAAAATCCCTGAACTTGGGCTCAGGGATAGCGACCAGATGAGGTTTACAATGCGTGATTAACGATCACTGATAGCTTTGATATGGGGCGCAACTTCATATCTGAGGATATCGGCAAGTGCGGTAAAGTCGTGCAATTCTCGCGCTTGGTTAATTTTAGATACGATATCCAGCAGTAAGGCTCGCTCAGTCGGAACGGCAAATAACTTAGTGAGTAATTTAAGACATCGTCCTAACATCAAATCACCAGTTAGATGGTCGCCGTAATAGTACACATCTGAAGTTTTGATAAAAATGTTATGGGTAGCATTAGTTTCCGTTTCCATACAGTGCCTCCACATTAAAATACTCTGCTCCGACGATTTTTGCGCCGATGCGACTCCAATTATAGAATTGTGTTTGTGGCGCGGCCGCAATCAGGTTTTCTACCCCACTGCCAAACATACGATAGGTCGGTGAGGTTTTGATCATTTCACCATAACCATTTTGAACCTGGGCGGTCATGGTGGCATTATGATCGTCGGCTCGATTTTCACGGCCAGAGTGGATAATTTCCCCCGGAAAGCCAAAATCACAACCAAGCAAAGCAATACGTGTCGCGCCTTGCAGCAGAGTGCAGTGAATCAATGGGTGAATGACTGAACCAAAAGCATATGGACGGTATTTGACTGGTAAGATCTGCGCAAAGCGGTCATACGTATAGTCGCCCAAATGCAGGTAGTATTTTTCCCCGTGCCAGTTTTGGAATACACGTTTTGGCATATGTGCACCAAACACGAGTATGGTGTTTTTGGCCAATTCATAAGGAATGTATTCATCACCAAGGGCAATATCTACTGCAAATACCACATCGGGCTTAATGCCATTTTCGATTAAGCATTTGCACGCTGTCGATGCCGCAATCAATTTTGGTCGGTTGGGCAGTTGATAAACGGACTTCAGCTCATCAATGTGTTGTTGCAATGACGGACCAGCTCCGATACAAATTGCATCATTTACATCGTAACGTAAATATTCGTCCGAAGAGGGAAGGCGTTTTAACAGTGGCGTGTTTTCTTGCTCAACCGCTTTCAGCTTATCATCGCTATGGCGGAAGTTAGAGTTTGCCATGGCAATCATGACGCGGTTTTCCATACGGAAGTAGAGCCACTGATGCGACAGGCGGCTGATCGCACGATCGGCATTAATAATAATGGCACCAGGTAAGCCTAAGCTCGCTAAGTGTACGCCTACTTTAGGATCATCTTCTTTAACTACTACCAGAGAGAAACGAGGGTCGGAAAGCCAAGGTTGCGGCACCAAAGAAAGAACGAGTTTGGCTAGCGATAGATTATAAAGATACAGAGTGACCGATTGAGCATTGTTATCTTGGGAGAGCAAAGCAGGCACATTGCCCATGCCGATGCCCCAAACATGGTAGTGGTCGCTTGCGGTGACACTGCGATACCGGAATGCTTCTTCGGTCGGGTCGTAAGCACTGCAGAGTTGCACACCGTTGACTTTCAGCGTCATCGCTGTTTTTTCTATTATGTCGAAGTGTAGGGCATCAACGTCAGCCTGATTTAATGCTTGAGCAACGTCGGGCCAACGGGCTTCAATCAGTTCGATATGTTGTTGGTATATAGGTGTCATAATCAATTAAAGCAAAAAAACCCCACCATAAAGGCGGGGTTAGTATTAAGTGGGGGATTAACGCAATAGAGACATTGCCATACCAGGTAGTTGGTTCGTTTGAGAAAGAACCGTTGTGCCAGCTTGCATCAGCATTTGGTTTTTCGTCATGTTTGACGATTCAACCGCGAAGTCCGCATCCATGATACGACCTTTCGCAGCAGAGGTATTTTCTACCATGTTACCTAGGTTGGTCATGGTGTGTTCTAGGCGGTTAATGTTCGCACCGAATTCTGCACGAGCCGTGCCCAGCGTTTCTAGCACACCACCAGCACTGGTGGCGAGTGCAGCAAGTGCAGTTGATGCACCACCAGCAGTAGAGATGTTCGCTAGAGCTCCAACAGCTGTAGAGATAGCATTTAGCTGTGTTTTTGCGTTTACAGCAAGTTTCTCTGCGCCAGTCGCGCCAATCTGGTATACAACAGATGATGTACCGAATGCACCAGCATCTGATAGCAACTTCTGACCGCCGAAAGAGGTGTTGCTCATGATATTGGTTAGTTCTGCACTTAGCTGCTGAAATTCTGCGTCCATTGCTGCACGCTCGTCTGCACCGTTAGAGCCGTTCAACGATTGCGTTGCGAGGTCAGTCATGCGGTGGGTGATGTTGGTCATCTCGTCCATCGCGCCTTCAGCGGTTTGCATCATTGAGATGCCGTCTTGTGCGTTACGCATTGCAACGTTCATACCGCGCGTTTGAGACTCAAGACGAGTCGCAATTTGTAGGCCCGCAGCATCGTCTGCTGCTGAGTTGATGCGGTAACCCGTGCTTAGACGCTCCATGGCCGTGTTTAGAAGGTTGCTTGTACCGTTTAGTGTGTTTTGCGTTACAAGCGATGCGTAGTTAGTGTGCATTGATAAAGCCATCTTAATCTCCTTAAGTAGTCATTATTCTGTCAGTTCGAGGGATATTCCCCAGTCACTAACTACAGGCGGTCGGTCGGGAGCAAGGATTAATTTGAAACTGAAAAAATTCTTAAAAAAATTAAAAAGCATTATGGTTTGGTGATGTGCATTCCAAAAAAAAAGCACGAATAATTCGTGCTTACATTGGTTTGGATATTGAGGTGGCGCTATTCCTCGTCAAAAGATTGAAAAGAGAGAGAGGTCGGGATATCACTGAAGTAGCCGAAGTAATAACTGGCGCCCAGCAAACGATAACTATTGAGTTCTGTTTGGCTGGCTACTCGTCCTGCGACCCAAGGATACTTGTACTTGCGTAAAAATTTGGCAATGGGGAGAAAGGTCTGTCGATCTTCTTTGTTTTCGAGTGTGACCGACAACTTGATCATATTAGGGGCAAACTCAGCAATGCGTTCGAAATGCACTTGAGCGGTAGCGACTTCGAACCAAAGTGAGTACGCATTTTCTTTCAGTTTTTCTACCAACGTGGCCACTTTGTCATGCAAGCATAGGGTTTCGTCTGCTTGCAAAGAGGGAATCACATGTTGAAAAGCAGCCGAATGAAACTGAATGATTTGCTCAAGAAAGTAAGCGCCTGGATCCCAAAGTAGCGTATTAATCTGTATCGGTACAACGACATTGCTGATCAAATCCGGATGGAAAATTTCTAACTGAAACTGCGTTTGTCGTAATGAAAGATACATACTGAACAAGTCCAAGCAGTATTGCATTTGTTCAGACAGTTCGAATTGATAAAGGCTTTGTTCACCACGTAGGCCAAAACGTAAAGTGAGGTGTTGGAATTCCACCTCACCTGACTGAGCATCACGGATGGCTTGGCAAGCGTGTTGAATATCGTTGTGTTTTAAAGCGTCAAACACTAATTGATCGTCATCCATGACGATATGCTGCTCTGCGAGTTCAACGATATACGTATGCATTGCATGCGTTGAGATTAGATTAGCCAAGGTTTCCTACCACATTGATTTGTTTATTTTCTGGGATTTCATTGTAAGACAATACCGCCAACCCTTGCGTAAATGTGCGAGCGTAACGTGCCAGTAGTGGACGCAGTTGCGGCATCACTAACAAAATTGGTGGTAGGCCTTGCTGCTTAAGTTGTTGCCTAATCAATGGCAAGTTTTGTTGGAACTGGCCAAGAATGTTTGGTTCGATTGGGAAGCTATCCAGCACAACCGTACCTGAAGTTTGCGCTTGTTGCAGTGATGTTAGTAGCATTTGCTCTAGTTCATCAGAGAGAGCGTAAACATTCAGCTCATTCTTTTGTCCGGCAATTAAATTAACGAGAGTACGTTTGAGTGCGCAGCGAACATCCGCCGCCAATAGAATGGGATCTTTGGTATGCTCCGCGGATTCCAGCATTGTATTGGCGATAGTTCGGATATCTTTGAGCGGCACTTGGTCTAGTAAAAGCTGGCGATATACTTTGAGCTGCTGTGCAGGGTTTAGGGCTGCTGCTAAGGCTTCGGCAAGTTTTGGTGCTTGCTGTGTTAAACGCTGCGTCATGGCTTCAACGTCGTCATGAGTGAACAGTTCGGCAAGATTGGTTTTCATGATCTTACTAATATGGGTTGCGATCACCGTACCATCGTCAACCACTTGATAGCCCATGTTTAAGGCTTTGGCTTTATCTTGGTGTTCAATCCAAACGGCGGGTAAATGATAAGCAGGATCACTACCAAGAATACCATCGATCTCGCCGTAGGTTTCACCGACGGCAATAGCCATTAACCGCTCTGGTTCAATAAAGCCTTGTTCGGTCACTTCGCCATTGAGAGAAATCGTATACTGATTTGGCTTTAGGCTTAGGTTGTCGCGAATGCGCACTTCTGGCAGCAAAAAACCAACTTGCTCAGACAAGTTCCGGCGTACACCACGAATGCGTTGTGATAGAGGGGCGCCTTGTTCTTTATTGACTAGATGCACGAGGCGATAGCCAAGAGCAAGAGACAAGGTTTGAACGTGAGGAATGTCATCCCATGTCAGTGGTGCATCGTCATCCTGCATGGCTTGCGACAGCGCTTCCACTTCCTCGATTTGAGAATCTTGTACCGGTTGCTTGGTTTGACGCCAACCCGCGAAGGCTAACGCACTGGCAAATGCGAAAAAGGCCAAATGTGGCATGCCTGGCACCATGCCAATCACCACCATAATTCCTGCAACCGTAAATAGCGTCGCTGGTGTGGCCAGTAATTGCTTCTGTATGGTCTCTGACATGCCATTTTCGCTGTCATTAATGCGCGTGACAATAATAGCAGCAGCTGTGGCTAAGAGTAGCGATGGAATCTGAGCAACCAAGCCATCACCGATAGTGAGTAGCGCATAGGTTTTAAATGCTTCAGAAGCGGCGAGACCATGTTCGAAGACACCAATGCTGATACCACCAATGATGTTGATAAACAGAATCAACAAGCCTGCGATAGCATCACCACGAACAAACTTCGAAGCACCATCCATAGACCCATGGAAATCGGCTTCGTTGGCGACTTCTTTACGACGTAATCTAGACGTCTCTTGATCGATAAGACCCGCATTTAAGTCGGCGTCGATTGCCATCTGTTTCCCAGGCAGTGCATCCAAGGTGAAGCGAGCAGACACTTCAGAGATACGTTCACCACCTTTGGTGATCACCACAAAGTTAATGATCATTAAGATGATAAACACCACCATACCGACAACGTAGTTGCCGCCGATCACGACCTCACCAAAGGCTTGAATCACTTTACCCGCGGCGTCACTGCCGTTGTGACCTTCCAGTAATACAATTCGTGTTGATGCGACGTTCAGCGTTAAGCGCAGTAAGGTCGCCACTAATAAAATGGTCGGGAAAACAGAAAAGTCGAGTGGTCGTTTTGCGGTCGTACTGACCAGCAATACCAAAATCGCCAATACGATATTAAAGGTAAACAACGCATCCAATAGCAGAGGAGGCAAGGGCAGAATCACCATCGCCAAAATCATTAGCAATACAATTGGAATGCCAATGTAGCCTTTGGATGAGGTTCGAAGTTGTTTTAACCGGTTAAGCATACTTTCGTGTCCTTGGATAAACGCGGGTTAATCAGTGCTGTAAATGTGTTGGAATTGAAAAATGAGGCAACGATGTTGGCTCTTTTCCATCCCCTTTACGGAAGGCTTTTAATTGCAAAACGTAAGTAAGAATATGCGCTACGGCGATGTAAAGTTGGCTGGGGATCGCTTGCTCAATCGCCGTAGTGTGATAAATCGATCGCGTCAGTGGTGGCGAATTGATGATCTCAACTTTATTTTCGCGGGCGATACGCTGAATGTGCATGGCGGTTTCGTCTACGCCTTTCGCTACCACAAATGGTGCATCAGACAGCGAGGGTTCGTACTTTAATGCCACAGCGTAGTGCGTTGGGTTAGTAATAATCACGTCAGCCGTTGGCACCATCTTGTCGATTTTACGACGTGAAAACTGTTGTTGTATTTGGCGAATGCGTTGTTTTACTTCTGGGCGGCCTTCGTTGTTCTTGAATTCTTCCTTTAACTCTTGCTTTGTCATGCGAAGCTCTTTGAGGTGCTCCCAGCGTTGGTAAGGAATATCAATCACACCAAATAGCAACAGTGCGAAGCCCATTAATAAAAGCCCTTCAAACAAAATCGACATCACGATAGAGAAGCCTTGGCTTAGTGGCAGTTTTTGCATGCCAAGCAAATGCTGTAGGTTACTATTGAGATAGCCGTATAAAATGCCAAAGATTACAGCAACCTTGAGTGTGGATTTTAATAATTCGACCACCGAACGAGTGGAAAAAATGCGTTTGATGCCACTCATAGGGTCGATTTTGCTGAGTTTTGGCATGACATTGGCTGGGCGGAACATCCAACCACCTAATAATAGGCTGCTGCCAACCGTCGTGATGATGATCACCGTAAATAATGGCAAGAGCATGTCGATGATCATCGCTAAACTCTGTCCGAGCTGCTCTATCATTTTTATTGGGTTATCTAAGTCCGCCCTAGTGAGCATCATGTTGTAACGAAAAATGCCGGACATGCTTTCCCAAAGGCTACTCAGCTGAGTATAAAAATAGACCGCGACGGCGAGAAATATAACCGCAGTCGTAAACTCTTTTGCACGAGGTATTTGGCCTTCCTGACGGGCTTTTTTGACTTTCTGGGACGAGGCGTCTTCGGTTTTTTCCTGCGAGGATTGATCGCTCATGCGCCCCCCAACATGAAGTTGTTTAAGTGCCTGATTGTGTCGTGAACAAGTGCCGTGTAACGACTCGGAACACCAGACACCGAAATTAATACGCTGAATAGGCCGAGCAGCATCGTCATTGGGAAACCTAACGCATACACGTTAAGTGACGGCGCGGCGCGGTTCATTACGCCAAAGCTGATATTAGCAAGTAGCATCGAAACGATAGCGGGTAATGCAAGTGCTAACGCAGAGGCAAACATCCAACCAAAAATATTGACGATCCCTTGCAGAGAAAGTGATGTGATGCCTGAACCTACTGGCCAAACGACAAAGCTTTGAATCAAGATATCGATCACCAGTAAATGCCCTTCAAGTGCGAGGAACAGTAAGGTGGAAAAGATAAGAAAGATACGCCCTAAAATAGCCACCGAAAGTCCGTTAATAGGATCGTTCATCATCGCCATGCCCAGTCCCATTTGGAGAGAAACGATCTGGCCAAGCATGGTGAATACGTTAAACAGCATGTGTAAAATCAGGCCAAACATTACCCCCCAAATCGCTTGTTCAAAGGCAAGGTATAGAGAAGTCATAGAGAACAGTTCGACTTGCGGCATTGACGGCATGAGTGGCGCCGTTATCACGACGATAGAGAGTGCCAGCAAGGTACGAATCCAAACGGGAATTATCGCATCACCAAAGAACGGCATCGAAAGAAAGACCGCGCCGACACGAAAAAACGGCCACCATAGTTGACCGAGTATCACCGAGAGTTCTGCAAATGTGATGGCCATTAGCCGATCATCCCCGGTATGTTATGGAATAAGAAGTCAAACAAGTCCATCATTTTGCGGATCATCCAGTGACCAGCAAAAATCACCATTAACAGCGTCACGAGTAAGCGCGGTAAGAAGCTGAGTGTTTGCTCGTTGATTTGTGTGGCCGCCTGAAAGACGGCGATACACAAGCCAACGATTAAGCCGGGCACGACCAGTACCGCGACCATTAAAATGATCAGCCATACCGCATCGGAAAATAATGAGACGGTTAATTCAGGTGTCATAGCATGCTCCTATTTAACCGAAACTGGCAGATAGGGTGCCAACCGTCATTGCCCAGCCATCAACGAGTACAAATATCACTAATTTAAAGGGCAGGGAGACAATCAGAGGCGAGAGCATCATCATACCCATTGCCATCAAAACACTCGCAACGACTAAATCGATGACTAAGAATGGGATGAACAACATAAAGCCGATCTGAAACGCTGTTTTAAGCTCACTGATCACAAACGCAGGCAGAACCACCGCAAATGAAATGTCTTCGACGTTTTGATCGAGCGGCTCATTAGCGATGCGCAGCATCTGTTCCAGTGAGCTTTGATGAGTTTGTGCCAGCATGAATTCTCTTACTGGTTTCTCTGCAACAGAAAATGCCTGCACTAACGTAATTTCACCACTGTCATAAGGCTGAAACGCATTCTCATGGATGTCGCTCCAAACCGGTCGCATGATCAGCAAGGTCAATGCCAGCGCAATGCCTACCAATATTCGGTTGGGTGGACTTTGCTGTAGACCAAGCGCCTGGCGCAGAATCGCGAGGACAATGATAATCCGAGTAAAGCTCGTCGCCATTAAAATGAATGCTGGAAGAAAACTGAGCGCGGTCATCAGCAACAGAATTTGCAGTTTAACGCTGTATTCTTGCTGTGTGTCGCCATCAGAAACGGACAAGATCGTTAAGCCGTTGTCTGCTGCCATCGTCGGAAAAGCAAACAAAAGCGACACCAATACTAAAAGAGGTAACCAGCGATACCAAGCGCTCAGGTTTTTCATTGTAATGCCTACCAAAGATTATCGACCAACGCCGCTTAATGCGGAATCATTCACATCAATCAAGCGAAGGCCATATTTGTCATTGATGACCACGACCTCAGCGTGGCCCATCAGTGAGCCGTTCACTTTTACATCTAAAGGCTCACCATTGAGCTTATCGAGTTCGATAACCGTGCCTTCGCCCGCTTTCATTAAATCACCGAGGGGAATTTCTTTACTGGCCACTTCTAGTGTGACGGTCACAGGAATGCTTTTGAAAAAACTCAAATCACGCTCTGCAGCAACAGGTTCTGGTTGAAACGTGTGTTCGGTCTCAAAGTCCTCTAGTTGAAAGTCGTCAAAGTTCAACTCATCTGCGTCAAATGCTTTAGTTTCTGGCGCTTCGCTCATTACTGCGA
Organism: Vibrio sp. ES.051; assembly: GCF_002563795.1. Lineage (GTDB taxonomy): Bacteria > Pseudomonadota > Gammaproteobacteria > Enterobacterales > Vibrionaceae > Vibrio. The sequence goes on along the minus strand of NZ_PDJL01000003.1, from coordinate 947,616 downwards.
TTCCTTATCCGGGTTAAATATCATAACAAGTTGGCCATCTTGCTCTGCAATTCGGCCAGTAAATAGAGACTGGTTACCAATGCTTACTGGAACCGTATTAAGCAGCTCAATAGGCAAAATGTCGTCGGGTTTTAAACCCATAACGTCGCTCAAGGCCATTTTCTTTTTGCTGAGAACTATATTCAGTCGAACTGGGGTCGACTCTAAAGAGCGACAGAATGGTTGATACAAATCAGTATCGGGTTGCAGTTCAAGCTGCTCGATCAGCGTTTGAATGAGGCGGCTATCAAGCTTGAGTTGGATAGTGCCTTGATGATCATCACACGTGATGTTTAGCTTCACGTTAAGGCCGATACCTCGAGGTGCTTCATATTCACCCATTTGCCACATGCGATCAGGCGCAAGCCAGCCAATGATGATGCGGCTGATTCGCTCTTGTAAGCGCAGATCGCTCGCGGTCAGCGTCGTCACAGAGCGCTCTGTGCTGGCTGCGTAAAAGCGATCAGCGAGCTTTATTAGCATGTGGGGCTCACCATGAATAAAGACCATCCCACCTTCTTGGTGTTGATGGGTAGAGGTTAGGTCTCTATCGAGCTGTGTCGGGTTAAAGCGGTGCAAATCTACAGAGGTTAAGTTAGCTTCCACTTTACTTGTTTTGAACCAATTTTGTAATTCTATCGTAAGGCTAGAACAAGACTCCGCAATCAAACTCTCGAGTTTTTCGCGAATGATATGAATAGGCTTTCCTAATAATTCAACGTCAAGTAGTTGAAGATCAGAAATAGGCTCGCTAACTCTACTTTCCATTTATATTTTACCGTGCGTTAACAATCGAAACTGTTTGAACTTAATAGCTGCGTAGTCTACACGGAATATTTAATGATATTTTAGTTTAAAGCTTTCAGATTGTGACTTTAGTTCATATGTTGCCAATGTGATTACATACGAAGCTTTTAATAAAAATTAAAAAGAGTTAATTTTGCTTAAAATTTGCTGAACAAATAAAAATAACACTAGCGCTTTCTGCCGTTATTCGCCGATTGGAACTCCTTTCAAGGCATAGTGGTCATTTTCATATATAAAAATATAAATATTGTTGCTTTGCTGTTAAAAAGTTGCCATTTGGACCTATGGTCTACTTTTGCGGGCGCTTTTTAACCAATTTTAATATTTCAGAATAGGTAATTAGTATGATTAGCTGTGCCAGTCGTCAGGGTTTATTGGCATATTTAATTAAACTGAGTAAGTCATGGAAATGTAAGTTATACACTCCTTGGAAAGGTTTAATCATTTATAAAATATTCTTCTTCGTCAGTTTACTTTTTCCTAATTTTGGATTTTCTGGTGAAATTGTAACCATCCCTATGGATATTTCACAATGGAAATACAAAGGAACAAAATTAGAGTGCAACTTATTGCAGATGAACTCTTCTTATGGGAAGTTTTATTTCCGATCGGAAGTGAGAGGGGAAATTCGTTTTATTTCCGATATTCAGTATGAAAGTAACAAATGGCACACTATTATTTTACTAAGCCAAAATGCGCCTTGGCATCGTGAGGCTTCTAAACAACTCCTAACGTCTCTGAACGTTACCAAACCATCTCATCGGTTTGTCTTTAGTAAAGGCGCTGAAGCTTTGTTCGAGTCTGTTTCTACAGGTAAATGGGTGACATTGTCACTTGGTGAAGGTAGCGCTTCCATTTTATCGGAGATCGTCATTCCCACTCTTCAAATAGAAGGCGCGCTAAAGTCATTTAACGCTTGTCGACAGCGTTTACCTGAGCTGACGTTTGCGCAAGCAAGAGACCTTGTGCTTTTGTTTGGGTTTGGGCAGAAAGAATTGAGCCACACACAACAGGAAACGCTCGCCGCACTTCATAGTTATGTTTCGGTTGATGAACGTATCACCAAAATCCTCATCGATAGTCACACTGATAATGTAGGCGCTAGTTTAGCGAACCTTTCCGTGTCACGGCAGCGAGCAGAGAAAGTTGCACAAGCATTGAAAGAGCTTGGGGTTGATAAATCGATGCTTGAAGTGAGAGCTCATGGTTCGCGTTATCCCATCACAAGCAATGCATCAGCGAGAGGCCAAGCAAAAAATCGACGTGTGACGTTACGTCTTGTTAGAGATAACGAGCGCACTAAGACGAAAAACGCCATGTATGTACAACAGCAAACCCAACAAATGAAAGTTAAGGTTCAATAATGATGAAAACGAATATTTTGTTGATTGAGCCAAATGAGGCCCTAGCTCAACCAGTATTAGATGTGTTGCAACATGCAGGCTATACAGTGACACACACTCGTACTGGCCGAGGTGCATTACTTCAAGAGCGCGCCGAGATCACCTTAGTCAGTTCCACCTTGCCTGACATGTGTGTCCGTGAGTTTGTTGCTTGTCATCAAAAGCAGCGCCATTCTGGTGTGGTTATCGCGATCGTCGATCAAGAGCAAGGAATTTTGGCGGCCGAGACGATGAAGTCTGGAGCGACAGATTACCTTTTGCGCCCATTTGAAGCCAATCAGCTGGTCAATTTACTGATGCGCGTTGAAGCGTTGAGTAAGCCAATGGCCAATATCGTTGCTAACTCTTGGCGCAGCAAACAGTTGCTGCAATTGGCACATCGCGCGGCTTGTACGAATGCCAGCGTTTTAATTACCGGTGAGTCGGGGACAGGGAAAGAAGTACTGGCGCGATATGTGCATGAGCACTCTCCTCGTTTAAATGGGCCATTTGTAGCGGTTAACTGCGCTGCTATCCCAGAGTCGATGTTAGAAGCGGTCTTGTTTGGTCATGTAAAAGGGGCCTTTACAGGAGCGATGAACTCACAAAGTGGTAAGTTTGAAGAGGCGAATGGCGGGACCATTCTGCTGGATGAAATTGGAGAAATGTCACCCGCAGTTCAAGCGAAGTTGTTGCGAGTGCTGCAAGAGCGAGAAGTCGAGCGCGTAGGCAGTCACAAAACCATTCAACTGGATATTCGTGTGATCGCCGCGACGAATAAAGATCTCCGTGAAGAGGTTCGTAAAGGGACGTTCCGTGAGGATCTTTACTACCGATTAGATGTGCTACCGCTGCATTGGGCCCCACTTCGTGAGAGACAAGAAGACATTTTACCGATCAGTCAATTTTTTATTGAGAAGTATCAAGAGGGCAGTCGTTGCCAATTATCTCAAGATGCGATCAGTGCGTTGAGCCAATATCATTGGCCGGGCAATATTCGCGAATTGGAAAATGTCATTCAACGTGCTTTGGTCATGCGTCATGGTGATTACATCACGGCGCAAGATCTGATGCTCCCTATTGATGTTGTGACGCCTGTTTCATCCGCAGAGCCAACATCAAGCTTTGGCCATGTGGAAGCGAAGAAGCAGGCTGAATACCAATTTATTTTGGACAAGTTACGTCAGTTTGGTGGAAACCGAACAAAAACAGCGAATGCGTTAGGAGTCTCAACTCGAGCGCTACGTTATAAGCTCGCTGCAATGCGAGAACATGGTATTGATTTACAGTCGGCACTAGGCTCGGCTGCCTAATAGGAGAAAGAATAGATGGCAAGTCAACCTACTCATGCGGTCTCGGCAGAGCAACTCATGTTGTCAAAAATGCAGGCGATGCAGACGCAAGTACAGTCGCCGGATTTTATCGTGAGTGCAAACCCTTTAGATCAACAATCACTCAACGCACCGCTATCATTTTCTCAAGCGATGACAAATGTACTGGACTCGGTGAATCAACATCAATCGGTTGCTAGCCAAAAAGTAACGGCGGTAGAAACAGGGAAAAGTGATGATCTCGTTGGTGCAATGGTCGCAAGCCAAAAAGCCAGTTTGTCTTTTAGTGCTTTGATGCAAGTGCGCAACAAAGTAGTGAGCTCTTTTGAAGATATTATGAAAATGCCGGTGTAATTGATGTCAGAACTAACCCCTCAAGTTGCTAGAAATACGGCCATGGCCACCGGCTCAACCCCGGCATTTTCTAAATCGAATGGCATGGATGATGTTACTAATAAGCTGAAACAAGTCTGGTCTAGTAGTCAGCGAAATCTGGTTTTATCCGCAGTATTAGCCGCCATCGTTGCGGCGATTATTGTTGTTGCACTCTGGAGTTCTTCACAAAGCTTTCGCCCGTTATACAGCCAACAAGAACGTTTTGATATTGGCGAAATCGTGTCGGTATTGGAAAGTGAAGGCGTGAATTACCGCATGCAAGAGCAAAACGGGCAAGTCCTCGTGCCTGAAGGCGAAGTCGCTAAATTGCGCATGTTGTTGGCGTCTAAGGGAGTCAAAGCCAAGCTACCAACGGGGTTGGATTCACTAAAAGAAGACAGTTCTCTAGGTACGAGCCAATTCATGGAAACGGCGCGCTATCGTCATGGTCTAGAGGGTGAGTTAGTACGCACGATCATGTCTTTAAACGCAGTAGTGAATGCACGTGTTCACTTAGCGATACCTCGTCAAACTTTATTTGTACGCCAAAATAGTGAAAACCCATCAGCTTCTGTCATGTTAGAAATAAAACCTGGCGAGGATCTGAAACCAGAGCAAGTCGAAGCCATCATCAACTTGGTGGTTGGTAGTGTCACGGCGATGAAGCCAGAATTTGTTTCCGTTATCGACCAATATGGTCGTTTGCTAAGTGCTGATATAGCCTCTGCAGAAACCGGCAAAGTGAACGCTAAATATTTGGAGTATCAGAAGAACGTTGAGAAGCAGATCATTCAGCGCGCATCGGACATGCTGACACCCATCGTGGGCCCGAGTAACTTTCGAGTGCAAGTCGCGGCCGATATGGATTTCAGCCAAGTTGAAGAAACTCAAGAGATTGTCGATAACGCGCCGGTTGTTCGTAACGAACATACGATTCATAACAACTCGGTCGATCAAATTGCTCTCGGTGTGCCTGGTTCATTAAGTAACCAACCTCCGGTAACAGGAGAAGCGGAGACAGAGGACAGCCAAAATACCAATGCGCGTTCAGAAGTGAATCGTCAATACGCGGTAGGCAGCAGTGTTCGTCGTACTCAATATCAACAAGGTCAAATTAAGAAAATGAGCGTGTCGGTATTGTTGAACTCGAAAGCATCTCCTGATGGTGAGGTTTGGAGTGAAGCAGATAAAGCTCAGATCTCAACCATGATTATGGACGCCGTCGGGATTTCAGCAGAACGTGGTGATAGTTTGAGCTTATTGAGCTTCAACTTTACCCCGATTGAGATTGATGCGCCGCCGGCACTGCCTTGGTGGCAAGACCCAACCGTACAGCAGCCATTACGTTACGTGATTGGTGGCATGTTGGGCTTGGCGATGATTTTCTTCGTCCTTCGTCCATTAATCATGCATCTCACTGGCGCCGACAAACCAAAACCAGAACTCGATTTTTCAGAGCCACAAGACGAGACAGATTACGAAAATCTACAAACTCGCGAAGAACGTGAGCACGAAGAAGGTCTTGACCGTCGTTTATCAGAAAAAGGCATTGCAGCTTCTTCTGGTTTAGATGTTAACAGCGATATGTTGCCACCAGCGGGCTCGCCATTAGAGATTCAATTGAAACATCTACAGCTTATTGCCAACGAAGAGCCAGAGCGCGTAGCCGAAATACTGAAACAATGGGTAAACATCAATGAACACAGTTCCGTCAAAGCAGACGCTTAGTTATGTAGAACAAACTGCGCTCGTGCTATTAGGCATGGGCGAAGATGCCGCCGCAAAGGTTTTACAGCACTTTAGCCGTGATGAAACCCAGCGGGTGACTCGAGCAATGGCCAAGATGAATGGCATTAAGAGTGATTCTGCTCGTGGCGTTATTCAAACTTTCTTTGAAGATTTCCGAGAGCACAGTGGCATTCGTGGTGCATCGAAAGAGTACTTGTCTAATACGTTACGTAAAGCATTAGGTAATGACTTAGCAAAAGGGCTGCTAAATACCCTGTATGGCGATGAAATTCGCAACAACATGCAGCGTTTACAGTGGGTGGATGCTGAAATACTGGCCCGTTTCATCGTGAATGAACACCCGCAAATGCAAGCTATTTTCCTCGCATACTTGCCAGCGGATAGTTCTTCGGCGGTCTTAAAGAACCTTCCGCAAGATTATCATGATGAAATTTTGTTCCGTATTGCGCAGTTACAAGATATTGACCATCAGGTCGCCACGGATCTACATGACCTAGTAGAGCGTTGTATTGAGAAAGTCTCTGCAAGTCAAAGCACGCCACTGTCGGGGGTTAAACAAGCCGCTGACATTATTAACTGCTTTGAAGGCGATCGTGGTGCGTTAATGGAAATGCTGAAATTGCATGATGAAGATATTGTTAACGCGATTGAAGAAAACATGTTCGACTTCATGGTGCTTGGCCGCCAGCGTGAAGAAACCATGGACATACTCGTGCAACAAGTTCCGCTTGAGCTTTGGGCTATCGCGCTCAAAGGTTCGGATATTACGTTGCAGCAAGCGGTTAAGCGTTCAATGCCACAACGTATGGTGAAAGCATTGGAAGACGATATGGAAGCTCGAGGCGGTATTGCTCTAAGCCGTGTGCAAAAAGCGCGTCAAGAGGCCATGCAAATGGTCCGTGAATTGGATGAGTCCGGTGATATTCAGTTGCTGCTCTACGAAGAGCCAACGGTGGAGTAACGTCATGTCAGAGACAAAATCAAGCATCATGCGGCTGCCGCCGAGTGGGTATCGATTACATCGATTTCCACCGCTGGCGAAACCGACGGAAATAGATAACGAGTTTGGTTCGGATAATCAGGGCAGACAAGAGCCTCAAGTTGATATTCAACAGCAACTTGAGGCGGGCTTTCAACAAGGGTTACAACAAGGCCATGAAGAAGGCTTACGCCAAGGTATCGAGCAGGGCAAGCAGCAAGGCTTGTTAGATGGTCAGAAAGAAGGCTTCCAGAAAGGCTTTGTGTCTGGTGAGCAGTCAGGAAAGCAAAACTTCTTAGAAGCGGCGAAACCTGTGAACGAGCTTTTTCATGCACTGTCTCGTTGGCAAGATGAAAAAGAGCAACAGCAACGTCATATGATTTGCGAATTGGTACAAAAGGTGGCCCAGCAGGTGGTTCGTGCTGAGTTAACCTTGATGCCGCAACAGATCCTCGCTTTGGTCGATGAAACCTTGTCCGCGATGCCAGGTAAAGCAGAAACGGTCACGGTGCATTTGAATCCGCAAGATTTAGAGCGGATCACTCAAGTCAATGCGGATCTGCCGCAGTCATGGAAACTGGTCGCGAATGCTCAGTTGCCGATTGGCGGCTGTCAATTGGTGACGGATGATGCAGAGGCGGACGCCAGTTGTGATTCACGCTTAGAGGCGTGCATGGATAACGTCAAACAGCATCTTTTGGATGAAGTGAGTATTGCGCAGGTTGAGCCAGAGCATGAGTAATACCCTTAGCCATGATCTATTAAATGAGCGATTAAGCGATGCACTGGCGTCGCTTGATTCCATCCCCATCGCTCGAGTGACGGGGCGCTTGATAAAAGTGAACGGCTTGATGCTGCAAGCCGTCGGCTGCCGTTTTAAGCTCGAACAACGATGTCTGGTGGAAACGGCAGAAGGCGATATGATCGAGGCTCAAGTTGTGGGCTTTGATCATACCATTGCGTACCTTATGCCTATTCGCCGTTTAGGCGGGTTATTTGCTGGTGCAAAGGTGATTCCTCTGGATGGCGACAGCACCGTGCAGCTGAGTACTCAGTGGTTAGGCCGTGTGCTGAATGGTTTAGGTGAACCCTTGGATGATGGTGCGCCGCTAAAAGGGGGAGACCGTGTTTCACTGGAACCCAAACCGATTAACCCTCTGAGGCGTCGTCCCGTCGATACACCACTCAACGTAGGCGTACGCGCAATTAATGGCTTACTTACGGTTGGTAAAGGTCAGCGGATTGGTTTAATGGCAGGCAGTGGTGTCGGTAAAAGTGTCCTGATGGGCATGATCACTAAGAACACTGAAGCAGACGTGATTGTGGTTGGTCTTATTGGTGAGCGCGGTCGAGAAGTGCGTGAATTTGTTGAGCGTAACCTAACCCCCGAAGCACGCCAAAAAGCCATCATTATCGCAGCCCCCGCAGACGAATCGCCACTGATGCGCTTAAGAGCAACATTGCTTTGCCACCGAGTGTCAGAGTATTTTCGCGATCAAGGAAAAGATGTCTTGTTACTGATGGATTCGTTAACACGGTATGCAATGGCACAACGCGAAATTGCTCTCTCCATGGGTGAGCCTCCTGCTTCTCGTGGTTATCCGCCATCCGTATTCAGTGTGCTCCCTCAGCTTTTAGAGCGTGCAGGTAATAGTGAAAATGAACACGGCAGCTTAACGGCAATTTACACGGTTTTGGCTGAAGGCGATGATCAACAAGATCCGGTTGTCGATTCGGCACGTGCGATTCTGGATGGGCATGTCGTTTTATCTCGTCAATTAGCCGAGCAAGGGCATTACCCAGCGATTGACATTAACGCGTCGATAAGTCGTTGTATGAGTACGTGTGCGGAGGAAGCACACAGCACGATTGCGAATAACTTTCGCCAGATATATTCCAACTATCTGCAGGTAAAAGAATTGCTGCCTCTAGGAGGCTATCAGCCAGGGCAAGATCCTGAGTTAGACCAAGCGGTTGCAATGTATCCGAACTTACGTGCGTACCTGCAACAAGCAGCGAATGAATCGGTGGATTACCCAACCAGTTTAACTGAGTTGGCGCAGTTATTTAAAAGTGCATAATCAAATGGGTGTGATGACGCTGAAATGAAAGCCAAAATACAAGCCGTCGGTAAGCTGCGATTAATGGAAGAAAAACAGCGTGATAGAGTGGGTCAACAACTCGATGCGATGCGTCAGCGTCACTCCCACCTATCGATGCAGCTAGAGCAGTTGTCTGCCTTGAAAGGTCACGCTGGACAATCGGCACGTTCCGTACCAACGCTCACCAGCGCTACGTTGATGAACGTCAATCGCGTCGATCAAATGCTACAAAAAATGCTCCATCACCATGAACATGAACAAGCGGTGATGCAAGCAGAGTGCGCGTCTGTACAAAAAAAGTTAGAACACAAGCATGCTCGCGTTCAAGGTCTAGAAAAAGTGCTTGAACGATGGCGTAAGAAACAGAGTTACGAAAAAGCCAAAAAAGAACAAAAGCTGATAGAAGACATCATCAATTCTCGCGTTAAACGCAAAACATTATAATGGCGCGCCTCATACACCTTGTAACGCTACCGACCTCGGCGGTGTCTTAACCAACCAAACCAGCCCCCAAGCATAATCAACCCTGCGCCGAGGGCACCACCGCCACTGTTACCGTTGTTACCAAAGCCAGATGTGTTGGTATCTACAGGTTCAAAGCCAGAGTCACCTTCGCTATGGTAATCTTCCGAACGTGCTAAGAGCGCGTTATAGCTGGTCTTAACCCCGGAACTCGTCTGCGCTGTAATCCAAGATGTGTAGTTCAAAATCTCCGTAAATACACTCGGGAGAGAGGGGGATTCGCACATGGATGAGCCATAACTGACAATACCGATTTGCTGATACACCCCATTATTATCTTGGTAGGTGAGAGGGCCACCGGAGTCGCCACTACATACCCCAGTATAGCTGCGGTCGGGGAAACCATTGGCACATAAGCTTTCTTGAGCGTTAAACCCATCCACAAGCGAGTCACACTGGGGATCGGTGAGTGGCTTTACTTCAGCCCAGCGCAAATAGTCCGGCCCTGTTTTATCGCTCGTTGAGGTTTGTCCTAACCCGAATATCTGGTAAACCGCCGCGCTGCTGTAGTCACCAAAGTCTTGCGGTAAAGTAATAGATTGCACGTTATCGGTGATAGGGCGAGTCAATTCAAGGATGGCGATGTCATTAATCCATAAATTGCTAGGCACATAATCTGGGTGAATCGTGATGGTGCGAACGTCTTTAAATTCTTCCACAAACACATCGTTCATTGTCGGGTTTTTGACTAATATTCGCAGGTCATTGGTTGTCCATTCTTCAGTAAAAACACTCGGTTCAACGCAGTGAGCCGCGGTTAAAATGAAACGGTCGTTGACAATGCTACCACCACAGATGTTGGCAAATTGATTGGCCCCAGTTTTATGCAGGATGACCCGCGCGAAAAAAGGCAATTGATTCGTAGCGGTGGGTTGGCCGCCAATGATGGCAGCTGAGAGATCTGGTTCAGAGCCCGTTGCTTGGTCTGCAGCGATACCCGATATTGGAGCTACCAAACAAAACGCACTGATTAAAGTTTGATGCAACGTCATATACCGTCCTTGAGTAAAAAATAATGCCTCTATTTTATACTCATTTTCCACTTAATGTGTTCAACAAAATGATTTCTTTGTTGAGGTGAAGCTATTAACGGAATGCTGGCTGAAAACAAGAACCTAACAAAGACAACGCCTCAAGCTGATCTTGTGTGGTGGGTGAACAGTGCACCTAGGCGGCGAGTAGCGACTCCCCTCAGTAAAGCACCAGGTTAGATTTTTAGGCGAATACTGGGCTGACGGTTGGTGGTGTGAGGGTATACAATAACACTCAAACAGCGCACTAAGAGAATGGATGATGGAATTTAAGGTTGATACCCATACACACACGTACGCCAGTGGGCATGCGTATAGTACTTTGATTGAAAACGCGAAATTGGCCAAAGAGAACGGTTTAGATATGTTCTGTACGACCGACCATGCGGAGTCGATGCCGGGCGCGCCTCACTATTGGTTTTTCTCTAACCAAAAAATTCTGCCTCGTTTTCTGGATGGGATCGCGGTTATTCGTGGTGTGGAATCGAACATCCTCAGTATGGAAGGCGATATTGACCTTCCGTTAAGCGTTGATCGCAATCTAGATTGGGTGATCGCCAGTTTTCATGAGCCCGTTTTTCGGCCTGCGAACAAAGAAACCCATACTGAAGCATTGCTCAATGTGATTAAAGATGGTCGTGTTGATGCGCTCGGGCATTTGGGGAATCCAAACTTCGACTTCGATTTTCAAGCGGTTTTAGAATGCGCAAAAGAACATAACGTTGCGATTGAAATCAATAACACCACGCTCAAAGGTAACAGTCGAGTAGGCAGTGTCGATCGTTGTTATGACATTGCACGTATTGGCAAAGAACTCGATGTGTTCTTTACGACGGGCAGTGATGCCCATTTTTGTCACGATGTGGGTAACCTTGACTTGGTTGGTGAATTGATGGACAGCATCGGAATTAATAGTGAGAAAGTCATTACTCACACCGCTCAGCAGTTTTTGTCTTTCTTAGCACTCCGAGGCCGCAAGCCTATTGCCGAGTATGAAGGTATTCGTAGCGCATAAACGGGATGATATTTTAGGTATGCACCCAGCGTGAGATTGCATTACACTGCGACCCGGAAATAGACCGATCACCCACTTGTAAGGCTTTACATTGTGGGTGATGTGGGTAAACAAAGCCGACACAGAATTCGGTACTAAAATTGGAGAAGTAAAAATGTTACGTCCTTTCGTTCTAGGGTGTGCGATTGCATTTGGCTCAACATATGCGATGGCGGAAGCGGTAGATTTAAAACAGAACATGAAGCAGATGAAACTGGAATTCAAACAAGCGGCGGAAGCGTCGGATGTGGCAACCATGAAATCTGCCATTGAAAGCTTGCAAGCGATTGTTGAGCAATCAAAGCGAGGTCACTACCCACCAGAAAAGTTTGATATTTACTTAGAAGGATTTAACAAACTGTCAGTGAAGCTGGAAAAAATTGAAGCTGACTTGGATGCAGGACAACTGCCGGAGGCCAAAGCGCAATTACGTGAAATTGACAGCCTGCGTGAAGAGTACCACGATAAGCGTAACCCAAGCATCTGGAGTAAGTTGTTTGGTTAACCACCACGCAAATTTGATTGCTTAAAGAGCAGCATAAAATACTTCATCAGCCTGCAGCTCTGCGGGCTTTTTGCTTGTTTGGCAATGCGCATTTCGACTCTCCATCACAATTCACTTCCCACTACACTATTTTTGGTATAACTCCAATGGCAAGCCGTCGGGATCTTGAAAGAAAGTGAAGGCTTTGCCAGTAAACTCATCCATGCGAATCGGCTCTACAACCACCCCTTTAGCTTCCAAATAGCGCTTCACCTGCTCGACATCTTCAACTTGGAAAGCAAGATGGCGCAAGCCTTGCGCTTCTGGAAAGCTTGGTCTTTCTGGTGCGTTAGGGAAACTGAATAGTTCTATTTGGCTACCATCCGGTAAGGCAAGATCAAGTTTGTAAGAGTCTCGTGCTGGGCGGTAATTTTCTGCAATAATTTTCAGCCCTAGCACTTCGGTATAAAAGCGTTTAGACGTTGGGTAGTCGCTGCAAATGATCGCGACGTGATGAATAGCGTTAAACATGGTGGCTTTCCTTTGAGACTAAATGCTGATTAACAAAATCGATAAATACCCGTAAGCGTGCTGGCATATACTTGGTTTGTGCGTATTGCATCGCGATAGCGCCGTGATAATTACTCTTGATCATCCAGTCAGATAATACTTCAACCACTTCACCACGTTCTAGCGCTTCTTTAATGACAAAGTCGTGGAAGATGCCGATCCCCAAGCTTGCCTTTACGCCATGTAAACGCATTTGAGAGTGGTTGACGGCATAGCGACCACTGACTGGAATCGAGTGAAAGACTTCTTCCTTAAAGAACGACCAGATGTTGTCTTTGTCGTTTTCTGCTAGGTAGATACAATCATGCTGTTCAAGCTGAGTCGGATGCTTTGGCGTGCCGTGTTTAGTGAGATAATCCGGTGAGGCACATAACACGAGGTTGGTTTTGCTGATCTCTTTTAAGACTAAATTTTCGTCTGGCTTGTCGGTCAGCTTGAATGCCACATCAATGCCTTCACGAAATAAGTCGATTTCGCCATCAGCCGCACGCAGTTTGAGCTGAATATTTGGATAACACTCCAGAAATGGCAACACAAACGGCTGAAGAACTGAGTTTAAGAATGCCTCTGGAGCGGCCACTGTCAGTGCGCCAGTGGGCTCGGTGTGATCCTCTGCCGACAGTTCCACGGCTTGCTGAGCTGCGTTCACCATGGCAATGCTTTGGTCATACACCTTTTGTCCTGCTTGAGTGATAAGCAGTTTGCGTGTGGTTCGCTCAAACAGCTTGACGGAGAGTGCTTTCTCTAAGCGGGTGATCAGCTTACTCAATGCCGATGGCGTCACCCTAAGCTTTTTTGCGGCAGCGGTAAAACTGCCTTCATTCACCACTAAGATAAATGACGCGAGATCAGGAAGCAGCGCGATGAGTTTTGGATTAACCATAAGTACTTAGTTCTACGAAGCAGAAGGAGGGTATTGTCTGGCACGATTTCGCTGAGTTCAAGTGTGCTTGTCTCGCTTTAGCGATATTTTGTGAGAACTCATCCATAACAGACTCGCCTGAGTGGTATCTCTTTAACGGTTTCATGAGCAGATATAGTGTTGGGAAAGTGCTTGGGAGCAAGATGGAATTCTTCGGTAAGTAGTTACCCCACAATCAAAAATCACCACACCGTGATCGAGTGTATTAACAAGGCAAGCTCAGCCGTTATTAACGACGATTGGTATAATCATCGTATAAGTACTTTAATGCAGATACCAATAAGCACATGATAGCATATAAAGTGTTGCTAGTATCATCAAGACAAATGAAATCTGGAATTAAAATCACTAAATGGTGTGGGAAGAGTTCATTTCTAATTGTAATGGTTAATACTGTTTTAGTAACAGGTAGTTACGCACTTAAAAACTAATAATATGGCTAACTTCAACAAGGATTGAAAAAAGATGAACAATAAGGAATCTATTCAAACTAATCGCAGCCGCCGTCATTTTCTAAAAAGCGCAACCGGTGCAGTTGTTGCTGGTGTGAGTGCTTCCGCTTTCTCTGGCGTGGCTCAAGCACGAGAACAGAAAATTGACTGGAGCAGCCGCAGGCTAGGTAAACAACACGATAAGCACTTTTGGCGTAAAGTGCAAAAACAGTTCGTTTTGGACAAACGCACGACTTACATGAATATTGGTACTACTGGCTCAATGCCAAAGCAAGTGCTTGAGGAATATGAGTATAACAATAAGTTGGTGGCAAAATACCCTTGGGACATGAAAGGTAAATTTGGTGCTTGGCCACATGTTTCAGAAATGGTCAAGGAAGTGGCTCCGGGCTTTGGCGCTAACCCAGAAGAAATTGTATTAAGTCGCAACACAACCGATGGGCTATGTTCCATCATCAATGGTCTGCACTTCGAGCCGGGCGATGTCATTTTAACCACTCATCATGAACACATCGCCGCGACTTCTCCTATGCACATCGCCAAACACCGTTTTGGTGTGAACGTGGTTGAAATTCAGCTTCCCATCTTCACCGGAACAGAAGATGTTTCAGAAGAAGACTACATTCAAGCGTTTAGAGAAGTGATTGAAGCGTATCAAAATGTACGTTTGATCATGTTCTCTCACATCACTTATAAGACAGGTACGACTTTACCAGCGAAGGCGATTTGTTCTCTAGCAAGAGAGCACAACATTCCTACTTTGGTTGATGGTGCGCATACCATAGGTATGTTGGATCTCGACTTCCACGATCTCGACTGTGACTTCTATGCAGGTTCTGGTCACAAGTGGCAATGTGGGCCTGGTGCCACTGGTATTTTATACGTGCGTGATAATGCTAACCGCTTGAATGAATACTGGAGTGACCGACAGAACCCGCTATGGTTGATTAACTCTTCACTTTCACACGCAGATTATTTAGGTAAACAGTTACAAATGCAGTATGTCGGTAATGACAATTACCCTGCCAAACAAGCGCTGGTTGATAGCTGCAAAATGTGGGACGAAATTGGGCGCGACCGTATTCAAGAACGCATCCTTAGCTTAGGGAGTAAATGTAAAACGTTGCTTCAAGAATCTCTACCACATGCTCAACGATTTTCCCCCAATGTGGAAGGTCTAGCCAGTGGATTAACTACGTTTAACCCATTTTATGACGTGACCAATGAAGAGATTTTGACCGAGTTTCGAGACCGCCTACGAGAAGAGTATGGTTACATCATCCGCACGACAAGTTTCAAGCTACATAAAGATGATAGCTATGATACATACGCTTTGCGTATCTCAACCCACTTGTTCCATGACGAACGAGAAGTTGAAGGGCTAGTTGAGGCCATTACAAACTTGTACTATTCGTTCTAAGAGCGTTGTTTATCACTAAAGCGCCCATTTATGGTTATGGGCGTTTTGTGAAAGGTAAGGAT
This sequence comes from Vibrio sp. ES.051, assembly GCF_002563795.1. GTDB lineage: Bacteria > Pseudomonadota > Gammaproteobacteria > Enterobacterales > Vibrionaceae > Vibrio. The sequence continues at coordinate 932,335 of NZ_PDJL01000003.1, read as the reverse complement.
ATTTACTATGTTACTCAAAACACTCAAGCGAGCCCTAGCAGCAACGTCAATAATGACGGTCTCTGTTATGTCTTTTGCAGCTTGGTCAGGTGACTTACAACAGATCCGCGAGAACGGAGTGTTACGCCATATCGGTGTACCTTATGCCAATTTTGTTTCTTATATTGAACAAGGTCAGGTTCAAACACTGACGGGTTTAGATGTCGACATAGTTAAAGGCTTTGCTCAGTCGTTAGGTGTGAGGTACGAATATGTCCCAGCACAGTGGAGCAATATGGTAAGCAAGCTGACTGGCCAAGATGTTCGATACCAAAATAAACGAGCAGTGTTAGGAAAACGCGTCCCCATAGAAGGCGACTTAATTGCAAACGGGGTTACTATTCTTGATTGGCGAGCTGAGGTTGTAGACTTCTCACAAGATTATTTCCCGTCAGGCGTTTGGCTAGTGTCCAGAACCGATTCAACGTTGAGCCCCATCGCTCCGAGTGGTTCAGTGGATGAAGATATTAAAGCCGTTAAGCAGCTCATTGATGGGCGAGAAGTCTTAGCACTGGAACATTCTTGCCTTGACCCTAACCTTTATGATCTATATGACACCGGCGCAGAAGTCATATTGCCGGACGGCGCTCGTCTTCTGAATGAGATGGTGCCCGCGATCATGAAGAATGATGCAGAAAGTACGCTGTTGGACGTCGCTGATACTTTGATCGCATTAGAGAAGTGGCCTGGTGAAATAAAAGTCATTGGCCCGGTATCTAAAAATCAAAGAATGGCTGTTGCATTTCGTAAAAGCTCTCCAAAATTACGCAACGCATTTGATCGGTATTTAGATGCGATTAAAAAAGATGGGACGTATGAAAGTTTAGTAAAAAAACACTACCCATCTATTTATTATTTTTATAACGATTATTTTATATAGAATAGTAAGAAGAATTGATGATAAAGGTTGTTAATAAAATCTCGAGTAGGAAGATTATAACAATAAGCGCAATATTGGTTTCCATTTATTTGGCCATGCTTATTGTGGTAACGAGTCTTGGACAAAATAAGTTAAAAGATTCTCAATATAGAGAATTGGATTTAAAAGTAAAGAGTTATGCAAGCACGCTAGATAATCTCTTTACCATCGCCAGTGAAGATATCGATAACTTATCAACCGATAAAACAGTGCAAACCTTTTTCGCTAATTTAGCTTCTGGAATGTCAATGGAGTATGGGTTGGGGGCGAGCCTGATCAACTTGCAGCGTCGTTTTGATGAGAAAATTGATAAAAAGCTAATTAATAATCGCTACATTTACAATAAGTTAACGCTAGTGGGTAATGACGGCGCGATCATTGCTACAACGGGTTCTGATACTCCTCAGAACGTTGATATTACTAACTTCATGACAGACGATGGTCAGCCACAAGAGGTCTGTGCTACTCGTGACAATGACGAAGTGAGTATTCAAGTCATTAAGCAAGTTAATTTCTCTGACGAGCCGGTTGCCTTTTTAATCGCCGATATTAATAAGAGTGTCGTTATTGAACAATTGACCAAGCAAGAGCACGAAGACAGCTATAGTCGCATGATGCTAAAGATACATGATGTCAATATGGTGGTGTGGGATTCTTTCAATAAAAGCGCTACGATGAATCAAGGTGAGAGTCATTTATTATCGTATGAGCTGGAAGGTAAAATATACTTTGAAGTTCCAGTCGAGCGACATCATTTAAAGCTAATGGCTTGGTTCGAACCCTTAAGTGAAAGAGATGTTTTTACTTCTCGCCTTTTCATCCTCGGATTAAGTATTCTTGCCATTATGATTGTTATTGCTTTGTGCTATGCATTTATTGCAAATAATAATCGTATTGAATTAAAAATCAAACTTGAAGAAGCGAAAAAAAGAAAAGATATTCTTTCTCAACAGAACAAAAAATTAACTAACGAAATCGAACGTCGTAAAGCTTCCGAAAAAGAACTCGCCTTCCAAGCGAAATACGACATCCTTACGAATTTACCGAATCGTAGCCATGGTTCAGAGCGATTGACGTTAGAGCTTATTCGTGCCGCTCGCAGCGGTTCTAAAGTACTGGTGATGTTCATCGACTTGGATCACTTTAAACAGGTTAATGACTCCATGGGTCACTTGGTCGGCGACGAGATCCTTAAACTGAGCGCACAGCGACTGCACCAAGTGGCGAGAAAAACAGATTTACTGGCTCGAATTGGCGGTGATGAGTTCCTATTGGTTATCCCAGACTTACATGATAATAATACGGCTAAACGTGCCGCTTCAAGCGTGTTGTCAGCATTTAACCACCCGTTTGTGTGGAATAATCATGAGTTTTTCCTAAGTAGCAGTATTGGAATGTCTGTTTTCCCTGATGACGGCGATAATGCGGAGCAGTTACTTGCTTGCGCTGACATGGCTATGTATCGAGTGAAGCAAGATGGACGTGATGCGTTCTGCTTTTACAATCACAACATGAACCAAAACCTACAGCGTTATTTGGATTTAGAAAGTCGACTGCGCAACGCTATTTCCAGCCAGTTACTCGAACTGTATTATCAGCCGATCATTGAGTTAAACAGCGGGAAAATTGTGGGGGCTGAGGCTCTCATGCGCTGGAATGATGAGAAGTATGGGTTCGTGAACCCTGAAGAGTTTATCTCTATTGCAGAGAAAAACGGTCTCATTCATCAAATCGGTGAATTTGCGATTCAGCAAGCGTGTTATCAAGCGGCACAATGGCAGACGATCACGCCTCTTTTTGTGTCGGTGAACTTTTCCAGTGTCCAGTTCCGTTACTGTGAACGTCTGCTTGCGTTCATTAAACAAAGTCTAACGGAGTCGGGGCTTTCTGCCGATAAGTTCGATGTTGAGGTCACGGAGAGTTTGCTGTTTAACCATGATTTAGAGTTGTTAGACATGTTAAATAACTTACGCGCACTGGGAACCAAGTTGACGATTGATGACTTTGGCACAGGCTACTCGGCGCTCAGTTATTTGCAGAAATTTCCATTCGACCGTCTTAAAATAGATCGTAGTTTTTTGCAGAATGTTTTTGAGAATGATTCAGACCGCGAGTTGGTTAACGTGATTATTGCGATGGCAAAGGCGTTGAATTTAAAAATAATTGCAGAAGGCATTGAAGAGTCTAGCCATGTGGATTACCTCAATGAGCTAAATTGTGAGTTCGGCCAAGGTTTCTATTATAGTCGACCAGTGCCAGCGAAGGAGTTTGAAGCTTTACTCAAGCAACCAACTTGGCGATAAATCCTTTTGTTACAACCTCATAGAAAAGCATTATTTGGATTCGTGCTTCAGATTCACTAATGCTTTTCCACTTTGAGGTATAATCGTTTTCCTCCCCTTGAATTACACTACACTTAATTGATAAACGATAGCCTGTGATGCCCGTCACATAAAGGCTCAATCAAATTCGGAACGAGTAAACACTCGCCACAACAACCAGGAAGGAATTTCAAATGTCTTCTGCATTTTACCAACAGATTCAGCAGCAAATTGAAGAAGTGAAGACTGAAGGTCTTTATAAGGCCGAGCGTGTTATCACATCTCAACAGCAAGCCGCTGTGAAAATCGCTAGCGGTGAAGAAGTCCTTAACTTTTGTGCAAATAATTATCTGGGCCTTGCTAACCATCCTGCGCTTATTGAAGCAGGTAAAGCTGGAATGGACGAGCACGGTTTTGGTATGGCATCAGTTCGTTTTATTTGTGGCACTCAAAACATCCACAAAGAGCTCGAGCAGAAGTTGTCTAAGTTCCTAGGTAAAGAAGACACGATTCTTTACACCTCATGTTTTGATGCAAACACTGGTTTATTTGAAACGATACTAGGGAAAGAAGACGCTATTATTTCTGATGCATTAAACCATGCGTCAATCATCGATGGTGTACGCCTTTGTAAAGCAATGCGTTTCCGCTACTCAAATAACAATATGCAAGAGCTTGAGCAACAATTGGTCGCGGCTAAAGAAGCGGGCGCACGCCACATTCTTATCGTCACCGACGGTGTATTTTCAATGGATGGTGTTGTAGCAAACCTTCCTGCCATCTGTGACCTTGCAGATAAGTACGGTGCATTGACTATGGTCGATGACTCTCATGCGGTTGGTTTTATGGGTAAAACGGGTGCAGGTACGCACGAATACCACAATGTAGTCGACCGTATTGACCTCATCACCGGTACGCTTGGTAAAGCGATGGGTGGTGCATCCGGCGGTTATACGTCTGGCAAGAAAGAAGTGATCGACTGGTTACGTCAGCGTTCTCGACCATACCTATTTTCTAACTCTGTCGCGCCTGCAATTGTCAGTGCGTCTATCCGCGTTCTAGATCTATTAGAAGAGAGCGGCGATCTACGTGATCGTCTTTGGGAAAATGCCGCGCACTTCCGCACTCGTATGGAAGCGGCAGGTTTCACCATGGGTGGCGCTGACCATGCAATCATCCCAATCATGCTAGGTGATGCAAAAGTTGCAGCAGAGTTTGCTGAGCGTGCGTTAGCAAAAGGTATTTACGTAATCGGCTTCTCGTTCCCTGTCGTACCAAAAGGTCAAGCGCGTATCCGCACTCAAATGTCAGCGGCACACTCACGTGAACAGTTAGACCGTGCAATTGATGTGTTCATCGAAGTTGGTAAGGACATGGGTCTTATTTAAGGTTTCAGGTCCTAGGAACTAGGGCCTTTAGTTAAGGTTACATTATGAAAATTAAAGCGTTATCAAAGCTAAAGCCTGAAGAAGGCATCTGGATGACCGAGGTTGAGAAGCCAGAAATTGGTCACAATGACATTTTGATCAAAATTAAGAAAACCGCAATCTGTGGCACCGACGTACACATTTATAATTGGGACGAATGGTCACAAAAAACCATTCCAGTACCTATGGTTGTTGGTCACGAATACGTGGGTGAAGTGGTAGCGATTGGTCAGGAAGTTCGTGGCTTTGAAATCGGTGACCGTGTATCTGGTGAAGGTCACATCACTTGTGGTCACTGCCGTAACTGTCGTGGCGGTCGTACTCACCTATGTCGCAACACGATCGGTGTGGGTGTAAACCGTGAAGGTGCGTTCGCAGAGTACTTGGTGATCCCGGCGTTTAACGCGTTTAAGATCCCCGATGAGATTTCTGATGATCTCGCGTCTATTTTTGACCCGTTTGGTAACGCAGTACATACCGCGCTTTCTTTTGATCTTGTCGGTGAAGACGTGCTTATTACTGGTGCTGGCCCTATCGGCATCATGGCGGCGGCAGTTGCGAAGCACGTTGGTGCTCGCCACGTGGTGATCACCGACGTTAACGAATATCGCTTAGGTCTTGCACGTAAAATGGGCGTTACGCGCGCAGTTAACGTAGCGGAAGAGAAACTAGAAGACGTAATGGCAGAACTAGGCATGACAGAAGGCTTTGACGTAGGTCTAGAAATGTCTGGTAACCCATCAGCGTTTAACTCAATGCTCGCGACGATGAACCACGGCGGTCGTATCGCCTTACTTGGTATTCCGCCATCAGACATGGGTATCGACTGGAACCAAGTGATTTTCAAAGGTCTGGTGATTAAAGGTATCTATGGTCGTGAAATGTTTGAAACTTGGTACAAGATGGCCTCATTGATTCAATCGGGTCTGGATCTGACGCCAATCATCACGCACCATTACAAGATTGATGACTTCCAACAAGGTTTTGACGTCATGCGTAGCGGTCAGTCTGGCAAAGTTATCCTAGACTGGGAATAACCATTAATAAAGTGTGTTACTAACTGCAACCGTTGAAGGTGCTTAATTCTCAAGAATGAAGCACCTTGATTATTTCTTAAGTGCGATACACCCACGAAACCACTGCCTTATTCTGTGGCTGCGCATATCATCATGCTGATTCAGCCCCTCCGCTGCGTTACCATACGCACAAAATTCTTTATAAAGCACATACCTAAAGCCACGATCATCTTGCACTTAAAGAGGACCGTGTTGACGCAAAGTCAGTCATTCCATTCCTACCCCTCGCCGAAAAATGCTGAGCAGTAACAATGTTCAGCGAATGAGGCACGAGCTGAAAACTATGAACAAAGTTATGGGTCAGGTACGCCAATTAAAAGTTGAGCGGGAGGTTGGTTAGTAAGAGCGGCCTGTGATCTTATTTAGCCTATAAAATCTTTAACTGAAGTCACACGGATACTTAAATAAAATTAAATGATACTTTAATTAATTGTTCATAATAGTGCGCTTTACACCAACAAGATACGTTATACGTTGTCTTTATATAGTTTTCGTTTGTGCACTAATTAAAGTATTTCTATTAATATCTTTTTAGTCATTAAAATAGTAATGACATCATATCAATGATAATGGTTTGTATTCAATTTAATCATTATTCTAGTCCTTTTCTAAGGGTATACCTTAAGTTAGGGAGTGTACCGTAAGTCATGAGATAATGTAACGGGAGGGGATTGAGCTTAAGTCTCTGATATAAAGTAGATAAGTGATTTTTTTGACAAGATTGTATTTAAGTGAGTTATTTAAAAACAATAGCTTATGAAGTGTTAACCATTTTATAACATTTCATGCGTAACGAGATCTCAATCAACCTTATGTAAATGTATTCGCGTTTTATTTGAAATGTAAGATTTGTGAGTTAACTTAAATAATAAGCATCTTAGGATTTGTTGCTAAAAAAATAAATAAACACATTATTAATTGGTGAATGTATTCACCATTTATTCAGTTTGCTTTAAATGCCGTAAAGAATGGAGTCTTTAATGAATAAAGTCGCTTTGATCACTGGATCAAAAGGCGGAATTGGTTCTGCTATTTCCTCTCAATTAGTAAATGACGGTTACCGTGTAATTGCTACTTATTCTACAGGGAGTTATGACTGCGCGTTGGAGTGGTTCAACAGTAAAGAATTTACTAAAGATCAGGTTCGCCTTTTTGGCTTGGACATCACTAACACTGATGAGTGTGCTGAAAAGCTAGCGCAATTGCTTGAGGAAGAGGGAACCATTGATGTAGTTATTAACAATGCAGGTATCACTCGTGATGGCGTGTTTAAAAAGATGACTGCGCAAGCTTGGAATGACGTCATTAATACCAACCTCAATAGTTTATTCAATGTCACGCAACCACTGTTTGCCGCAATGTGCGAAAAGGGCGGTGGTCGTGTCATCAATATCTCCTCCGTTAATGGTCTTAAAGGGCAGTTTGGGCAAGCTAACTATTCAGCGGCTAAAGCAGGGATGATTGGTTTTTCTAAAGCATTAGCTTACGAAGGTGCTCGATCTGGTGTAACCGTCAATGTCATTGCTCCGGGTTATACTGGTACGCCAATGGTCGAGCAAATGAAACCAGAAGTCCTTGAGTCGATCACAAACCAAATCCCAATGAAGCGTCTTGCGACGCCAGAAGAAATTGCATCATCTGTCAGTTTTTTGGTGAGTGATGCGGGAGCTTATATCACTGGTGAGACATTGTCGGTGAACGGCGGCTTATATATGCAGTAAGGAGAGATAAGATGGAAAAAGTATATATCGTTGCCGCGAAACGTACTCCGATTGGTGCATTTGGTGGAAGCTTAAAGAATACGTCTGCTGGCAACCTCGCAGCGGTCGCAATTAAAGGCGCACTAGAAGTGGCCAAATTACTTGGTGACAACATTGATGAAGTGATTGTCGGTAATGTCGTCAGTGCAGGACAAGGTATGGGCGTTGGACGTCAGGCTGCTTTGTTCGCTGGGATTCCAGAGTCCGTTCCTGCTTACGGCGTGAATATGGTGTGTGGCAGTGGCATGAAAGCCGTGATGGATGCGGTGACGCATATCCGCAGTGGCGATGCACAGATCGTTGTTGCGGCAGGTGTAGAAGTGATGTCACAAATCCCATTCGCTGCGCCAAGTAGCATTCGTGATGGCAATAAAATGGGCAACATGGAACTTAAAGACCTGCTTGTTGCTGATGGGTTAACCGACGTTTTTAATCAATATCACATGGGCGTAACAGCAGAAAACGTAGCAAAAGAAGTTGGCCTTACGCGTGAACAGCAAGATGAATATGCGCTCGCGAGCCAACAAAAAGCGGTAGCAGCTATTGAAGCGGGCAAGTTCAAAAATGAAATTGTGCCAGTAGAAGTAAAACAGCGTCGCGAAACCGTTCTGTTCGAGACGGACGAATACCCGAAACCTAATGCAACGTTAGAAAACTTGAGTAAGTTGCGCCCTGCATTTGACCGTGAGGGTACAGTCACGGCAGGGAACGCGTCAGGCATTAATGATGGGGCGAGTGCGATTATTGTGGCTTCTGAAAGTGCGGTTCAAACTCATGGACTAACACCGATCGCAGAAGTTGTGAGCTATGCGCAGTCTGGCATTGACCCACAAGTTATGGGGCTTGGGCCTGTTGAGTCGGTGAATAAGGCGTTACAAAAAGCAGACCTCACTACCAACGATGTTGATGTTTATGAACTGAATGAGGCGTTCGCTGCGCAAGCACTTGGGGTAATTCACAAGTTAGCTGAGACGAATCAAGTTTCGGTGAACGAAATTCAAGACAAAGCGAACGTTAATGGCGGGGCGATTGCACTGGGTCATCCACTCGGGGCTTCTGGTAACCGAATTCTGGTTACGCTTGTTCATGAACTTCAAAAGCAAAATGGTCAATATGGTGTCGCATCACTCTGTGTAGGCGGTGGCATGGGGACGGCTGTGGTTATAAAAGCAGTTAAGTAATTATTTAAACGGACATTTTCAAATTTTATCTAGGAGATACACAATGTACACTGATTTCTTCAAAACATTTAGCGATCAAACTGAAAAGAATCTAGAACCATACTTGAAGTTCAATAAGCTAGTAACGAAAAACGTAGAAGTGCTTACCGAACTTCAACTGAACGCAATTCGCACTTACAGTGAATTAGGTATGAACCAAATGAAGGCAGCGTCAGAAATCAAAGATGTGGCTTCTCTTACGGCTTTCAATAGCCAGCAACTAAGCGTACTTACTAAACTTTCTCAACAAATGATGGATGACAGCAATAAGCTGCAATCTATTGCAAAAGAATTCAAAGAAGACGTTGAGAAAATGACTTCGGAAAATCTAAAGACTGTTACTCCAGTGTAATTTGTCCGATTCTCGCCGCCCTAAGCTTGGGCGGCGTTGTTTTTTCCGAATATAGGAGTAAGACTATGTTTCAGCACTTCTTTTCGGACTATCTTGTGAAGCTTCAACAAACCAATCAACAATGGTGGCATGATTTCGAAGTCAACAAGGCAGTCGTGAATTCTCCTTTAAACAAGGCCATGCAAGAAGTGAACTTTGAGGACGCTGCTAAGCTGTTCGAACAAACTGCGAATCAACCTGCTTCGATTTTGAAACTACAAGCAGAGTGGTGGGAACAACAGTTACAAATTTGGCAGAATGTGGCGTTAGCTGGTAACCAAACTCAAGTCATTGAAGCCGAAAAAGGCGATAAGCGTTTTTCAAACGAAGCGTGGCAAAATGAAGCGATGTACAGCTTTATCAAGCAATCCTACCTGTTATTCAGTAAGACTTATCTAGACACCATCGAGTCGCTAGAGGGCTTGGATGAAAAATCAAAGGAACGTATTCTTTTCTTTTCTCGTCAAGCCATCAATGCACTGTCCCCTTCGAATTTCATCGCAACGAACCCTGAACTTTTAAAGTTGACACTTGAGCAGAATGGCCAAAATCTACTTGCTGGCTTAGAGCAGTTGAAAGAGGACGTTGAGTCAAGTGCGGATATTTTGAAAGTGCGAATGACTAACAATAACGCTTTCCGTGTGGGTGAGAATGTGGCTACCACCGCTGGTGACGTAGTGTTTAAGAGTGAGCTTTTTGAGCTGATCCAATATCGTCCTTTAACGGAAAAGGTGAATGCCACACCACTGCTTATCGTCCCGCCTTTCATCAATAAGTATTACATTCTCGATCTAACCGCAAAAAACTCGATGGTTCGATGGCTGCTAGAACAAGGTCACAGCGTATTCATGATCTCATGGCGCAACCCTGGAAAGGCACAAGCGCATGTGGAGTTTGGCGATTATGTTACAGAAGGAGTGGTGAAGGCTGTTGCTGCAATTGAAGATATCACTGGACAAGAACAGATCAACGCTGCGGGTTATTGTATTGGTGGTACCGTTCTCGCGAGTACGGTTGCGTACTACGCCGCGAAACGAATGAAAAAGCGTATTAAGTCGGCCACATTCTTTACGACGCTATTAGATTTCTCTCAGCCAGGAGAAGTTGGAGCATACATTAATGACACTATTGTTGGTGCTATAGAGGCGCAAAACAACGCAAAAGGGTATATGGATGGTCGTTCTTTAAGTGTGACGTTCAGCCTACTGCGCGAAAACAGCTTGTACTGGAACTACTATGTGGACAATTACCTTAAAGGCAATAGCCCCGTAGATTTTGACTTGTTGTACTGGAACAGTGATAGCACGAACGTAAGCGCTGCCAGCCATAACTTCTTGCTTCGTGAGCTCTACCTTGAGAATAAGTTGGTGCAAGATAAAGGGGTGAAAATTGGTGGTGTATGGATTGATCTCAACAAGATAAAAATTCCTAGCTATTTTGTATCCACTAAAGAAGACCATATTGCGTTATGGCAAGGGACTTATCGTGGTGCACTTAATACTGGCGGTAACAAGACATTTGTTCTTGGTGAATCAGGCCACATTGCGGGTATTGTGAACCCTCCGGCGAAAAATAAATATGGTTACTGGCTGAATGATACCCTCGATGACTCTGCTGAGGAGTGGTTAAATAATGCTGAGCGTAAAGAAGGTTCTTGGTGGACTCATTGGGACGAATGGTTACTACAATTTAATCCCAAAGAGCAGTTAGAACCGTTCTCTACAGGGTCGGAAAGCCACCCAGTAATTGATGAGGCACCTGGACAATATGTTAAGCAGGTTCTGCCAATAAAAGAGTCTTAAACAACTCCCTATAGTAGTAAACGTTAGCGGTCGACATGGCCGCTTTTTTTATGGCTAACCAGTTGTGAGACGAGGCAATACGCTTTAATTATCCCAACTTCAGATTAATGACCACTGTCGCACATATGAACCAGACGACTCTCGTGGCCCCTAAATATAAAAAGAAAAGCGCCGAGTGAATACTCAGCGCTTTTTTTTCAACAAATAGGCAAAGTTGACGGGGGAGAGGTGTATTAACGGCTAAGTTACACCTCTTTATCCTTACCGAATGACAATAGCCAGAGAGAGATTGCTGCTACTGCCACAAAACCGGAAAGAATAATGACTGGCATGGCACTGTATCCAAGGATATGCCAAATCACAGATTCGAATGTACTCATGGTTAGTCTCCTTTTTAATGCCAGCCTTCAACGCCGCTCATGTCTGGTAATTTGTGCGCGATACCTTTGTGACAGTCCACACAGGTTTTCTCACCAGAAGCCAGTGCCGTAGAGTGTTGTTCTGCGGCACGAGAACCCTGCTGGGAGTAGTCCATGTAATCGAACTCGTGACAGTTTCGACATTCAAGAGAATCGTTCTTCTTCATCCGTGCCCACTCTCGCTCAGCAAGGTAACCACGACGTTCTTGGAACTTCTCTGGTGTATCGATAGTACGCAGAACGTAATGAGCAAACAGCTCTTTAGACGCCTGAACTTTACGCACGATTTTATCGGTCCATTCATGAGGAACGTGACAATCTGAACAAATGGCTCGAACCCCTGAGCGGTTAGAGTAATGAATTGTTTCTTTGATTTCTGCAACGATTGGTGCGTGACACCCCGAGCAGAATTCTTCGGTATTGGTCGCTTCCATACCCGTGTTGAATGCGCCCCAGAACAGCAGACCGCCGGCAAAACCAAGGAATAAAACCACGCCTGCAGCGGCTTTACTCGGGCTTTTCAGTCTTTTCCAAAACGCTTTAAGTATTTTCATAAATAACCTCTTAGTACTCGCGTTTCAATTACTGAAGCGAATCAACTGCCTCAAACTTGTTTTCCACTAATGGCTGAGCATTAGTTTGTGGAACGTGGCATTGTAAACAGAAGTATCGACGAGGCGACATATCTGCCAATACTGCATCTTCTCGGTTAACGTAGTGAGTTACGCTGATTTTTGTGGCGCCTGATTCTTTGGCATTTTTCCAGCTATGACACGCAAGACATTTATTCGCATTCAAAGACACTTCGTAGTGACGAATACTGTGTGGAATCAATGGTGGTTGATAAACAAAGCTATCTTCAACAATTTGATCTTTCGGGAAGTCTTTGAACTCATCTGCTGGGCGTGTTTCTTCAAGTTGGGACATTCCACGTAGAGACTCTAGTCCACCAATGCCGCCAGGGTTATCCAACTCAGCTTGCGCAATGCCTGTCACTAAAGCACCTACAGATAAAAGTGCGACAAGTAATTTTTTCATCATTTCATCTCCGCCTTTATGGCTTAAATTCTTTATCAGGCCGCCGTGTAATGACGGCCTTAGCAGTCGATATTTGAAGGTTAAGCAACCTTAGTGATTTTGACCGGACACTTCTTAAAGTCTGTCTGTTTGGACAGTGGGTCAGTTGCATCAAGGATAAGCTTGTTAATCAAAATACGAGCATCAAAGAACGGTACGAAGACCAAACCTTTTGGCGGACGATTACGACCGCGGGTTTCAACACGAACGCGAACCTCACCACGCTTGTTGGCAATCAGCACCTCTTCACCGCGGCGAACGTTACGTGCGTTTGCATCCTCTGGGTGCATATAACACACCGCATCTGGTACTGCTTTGTACAGTTCAGGGACACGGCGTGTCATGGTGCCTGTGTGCCAGTGCTCAAGAACCCGTCCGGTACATAGCCATAGATCGTGCTCGGCATCTGGCACCTCTGGTGGCGCTTCGTATGGCGCTGAGATAATCTTCGCTCTACCATCTGCATTACCGTAGAAATCCCAACCTGAACCTGCTTTTGCGTATGGATCTGACCCTTCTTTAAAGCGCCATAGAGTTTCTTTACCATCAACAACAGGCCAACGCAGACCACGTACAGTATGGTAGACATCGTAAGGTGCTAAGTCGTGACCGTGACCGCGGCCAAACGTTGCGTATTCTTCGAACAGGCCTTTCTGTACGTAGAAGCCGAAATGGTGAGATTCATCATTCAACGTGCGCGCTTCTTCAACAGGGAATTTGTCAACGTTACCATTTTGGTAGAGTACGTCGAACATGGTTTTACCGCGCAGTTCAGGCGCTTTGTTTAAGAGATCTTCGGGCCATACTTCTTCTATCTTGAAGCGTTTAGAGAATTCCATGACCTGCCATAAGTCAGATTTGGCTTCGCCAACCGTACCAACTTGTTGGTACCAAGCTTGGGTACGACGCTCTGCGTTACCGTAAGCGCCTTCTTTCTCAATCCACATTGCCGTTGGCAGGATAAGGTCAGCCGCTTGCGCTGTTGCGGTCGGATAAGGGTCAGAAACCACAATGAAGTTCTCTGGGTTACGGTAACCAGGTATGCGTTCGGCGTTGATGTTCGGGCCTGCTTGCATGTTGTTATTACATTGCACCCAGTAACAGTTCAGAACGCCGTCATTCAACATACGGTCTTGTAGTACGGCGTGAAAGCCGGGTTTTGGCGGAATAGTACCTTCAGGTAGTTTCCAGATCTTCTCTGCTATCTGACGGTGTTTAGGGTTTGCTACCACCATGTCTGCTGGTAAACGGTGCGCAAAAGTACCAACTTCACGTGCCGTACCACAAGCGGAAGGCTGACCCGTTAGTGAGAAGGGGCTGTTGCCCGGAGTCGAAATCTTACCTGTTAGCAGGTGAAGGTTGTACACCAAGTTGTTCATCCACACACCGCGAGTATGTTGGTTCATACCCATAGTCCACAGCGACATCACTTTGGTGTTTGGATCCGCGTATTGTTTTGCAAGCTCGATCAGCTTTTCTTTCTCAACACCAGAGATCTCAGACGCTTTCTCTACCGTGTATGGCGCGACTGATTGTTTGTACTCTTCGAAAGAGGTTGATGTCAATTTGCCAGAGTTCGGGTTCTTCGCAGCTGTCTGAAGCGGGTCATCGTCACGCAGGCCGTAACCGATATCGATGTCTGCTTGGGTAAAGTTCGTGTGTTTATTCACAAAATCCCAATTCACAGCATCGTTTTCAATGATGTAGTTTGCGATGTAGTTAGCAATCGCGAGGTCAGACTGTGGGTTAAAAATGTAGCCGTGATCTGCCAACTCAAATGAACGATGGTAGTAAGTAGAAAGTACGTTTACTTTCACGTGAGGGTAGCTTAATCGACGGTCAGTAATACGAGTCCACAAAACGGGGTGCATTTCTGCCATATTTGATCCCCAAAGAACGAATGTATCTGCGTTCTCGAAGTCATCATAACAGCCCATTGGTTCATCAATACCAAAAGCCCGCATAAAGCCCACTACTGCTGACGCCATACAGTGACGTGCGTTTGGATCGATATTGTTAGAGCGAAAGCCCGCTTTCATCATTTTAGAGGCGGCGTAACCTTCCATCACGGTCCATTGACCAGAACCAAACATCCCAACGCTCGTCGGGCCTTTTTTCTCGAGGGAGGCTTTCCATTTTTCGGCCATGATATCAAAAGCGTCATCCCAAGAGACGGGAGTAAAATCCCCTTCTTTATGGTATTTGCCATTTTTCATGCGCAGTAAAGGTTGAGTTAAACGGTCTTGACCGTACATGATCTTAGAAAGGAAATAACCTTTAATGCAGTTTAAGCCTTTGTTTACTGGGGCTTCTGGATCACCTTGTGTTGCTACTACTTTGCCGTTTTGAGTCCCAACAAGAACAGAGCAACCAGTACCGCAGAAACGACAAGGTGCTTTGTCCCATGTGATCTTGGTTTGATCAGAGCTTGCAATCAAGTTGGTAGCGGATGCTGGTAGTGTCACACCTGCGACAGCAGCCGCTGATGCAGCTGCGTTTGCTTTCACAAACGCACGTCTTGTCATTTTCATACTTCACCCTCGATTTGGGAATGTGGTGTTCTAGTGTCTTCTTCATCTGTTTCTTCAAGCGCAGTTTCGATTTGGTGATAGACCAATACTGTGCTTAAGACATTCGGTAAATTATTAATGGCATCGATAGTGTCAGTGATGAATCCTTGATTCTTGGTTTCAAGCACCACCACGATTTTGCCTTCTGGACTGTCACCGTAGATTTCTGCATTTTCATGTGCCTCAATCTGTTTTTTGATGTCATCTAGGTGCTCTGGCAGTACGTGTACGACCAGACTTGAAATATGCACTTCGTTTAGCGACATATAGCTCTCTCATTTATTGCCTTTGATCGACGACATACGACTTAGGCTGTTATATTGCTCACATTGATGGATGAAGTCGGGCACACAGAAACACAGGCGCCGCAGCCGTTACACTCATCAAGGTCTAAATTGGGTTGTGCTACTTTTCCTAGCTCTAACTTGAACTGGATCGCCATTGGGTCGCACATATCCCCACAACTTCGACATTCGACATTCTGTTTGGCTAAGCAAGAGTCTTTAATATTGGCCTTTGCTTGCCAAGGTTGCTCTGTCTTAGGTAAGAAAAGCGGCTCTGGACACGCATCGGCACACTGATAGCAAAATGTGCACTCATCGATAGAAAAATCGACTGACGGGAATCCGCCATCACTTTTGGTTATAATTTTCGTTTCACAGGCATCAATGCACTTTCCGCAACGTGTACAATCATCCGTAAAGCGTTCTGGTTGGGCTAACCAAGGCAGACGCGCGGTGTTATCGGTGAGTGTTTTTCTTGCAAAGAACCTTCTTCTGGAAAGATCTACCACTTAGTCACCTCGAAACTTGGAACCTGAGCTAAGCATAGCCCACAGCTTTCATTAATAAACTGTCATTAAAGTTAATGAAATTGTAGTTTTTGACATATTTGTATAAATACCTCTTAGGGGGTAAATAGGGGGCAATATTGTTTTGGATCAATAAATTCCGGCGTAGGTGATCACATATTGATAAAGTTGCAAACTAATGGGTTCGTTGCTCACATGAGTTGGCAATGAATAGGCGAGGATTCAGATTGTTTAAAAATGTGAAAAAGTCAGTGACGCGTACGATTGCGTCCGCAATGCTCGTTATCTTGTTGTTGTCGGTTGCAACCACTGGTTTTGCAATTTTTACTTTAGCATCCAGTTTGAACGATGCCGAGGCGGTTAATGTGGCCGGCTCAATGCGGATGCAAAGCTACCGCCTGGCACACGATATACAGATAAAATCGGTTGATTACTCTTCACATATTGACACATTCGAATATTCGATTTATTCGCCTTCAATGAAGGCACTGCAGCATTGGTCTGTGCCAAAAGACATAACGCAAGATTACTACCGGTTAATCATGAGATGGCACGATCTTAAATCGGTTTTACAAGGCGATGATCCGGAGGAGTATCAACAACTCGTCGCAGGGTTTGTACAACAGATAGATGAGTTTGTTTTCAAACTGCAAAATTTTTCAGAACAGAAGCTGATGAACTTAGCTTGGATTGGTGGGTTAGGGCTTGGTGGCATCCTTTGCGTCAGTATGTTTGTTGTTTACTTTGTTCGGCTTGAAGTGGTGAGGCCTTTACGGGCGTTAGTCTTTGCTAGTGAACAGATCAAAAACCGTTCTTTTGATGTATCACTTGCCGTATCCAGTGATAATGAAATGGGAATCCTTACCCGAACTTTTAACCAAATGGCGGCGGATCTTGGCAAGCTGTACCGCGGGTTAGAACAAGCTGTTGATGAGAAAACTCGGAAGTTGCAACATGCGAATCAATCGCTTGA
Source organism: Vibrio sp. ES.051 (assembly GCF_002563795.1). Classification (GTDB taxonomy): domain Bacteria; phylum Pseudomonadota; class Gammaproteobacteria; order Enterobacterales; family Vibrionaceae; genus Vibrio. The sequence continues at coordinate 915,530 of NZ_PDJL01000003.1, read as the reverse complement.
GGTGTTGTATGACTCTTCTAAAGAGCTAACGGCATCGCGTATTAATCAAGATAATTTTCAGGCCATTTTACAGCATATTGCGAGCTTAGAAGGCATTAAGGCCGTCAAACTTGAAATCGAGCAACTGGGCGAGCCAAGTTGGATATTGATGGAAGGGGAAGAATGTTGTCATGACTGCGATAATCAGTGTCACACCAAAGCGATGACTTTAGATGGCGAGCATCTCGGGTACTTATACTGGAAAGCCGGGCTACCTTGTCCCAATGAGGCGCTCATTGACAACTTTGTGCAGATTCTTTCACGAGCCGTATATTATAATCGTGCCCAGCGACAAGCAGAACAGATTTTGTTGATGGAAGAACGTGCGACGATTGCAAGAGAGCTCCATGACTCTCTAGCTCAGGCGCTTTCTTACCTAAAAATCCAAGTAGCTTTGCTTAAGAGAAGCGTGAAAAACTTACCCGATGAAAGTGCGATTACACAGGCCAACCAAGTCATAGCCGAGTTAGATACTGGTTTGTCTGCTGCTTACACTCAACTGCGAGAGCTTCTGACGACATTTCGTCTGACAATAAAAGAGGCCGGTTTTGGTCAGGCACTACAAGACATGGTTGAAAGCCTGAACGAACAAACCTCGGCAGAGATCTCTTTGAAAAATGGTATCTCATCAACCGAATTGAACGCACATCAACAGGTGCATTTACTACAGTTGATAAGAGAAGCCGCAATTAATGCCATCAAACACGCGAAAGCGGATAATATTCATATTCAATGCCTTGATAATAATGGAAAAATAACAGTCAGCGTCACAGACGATGGAATAGGTTTTGAACATCAAGACGAAAAACTTAATCATTACGGTATGAGTATCATGCAAGAGCGTGCGGCGAGGCTGCACGCCGATCTTCACATCGAAGCATCGATAAATAAAGGTTGTACCGTCAAACTCGAATTCCAACATAGTAAGGAAGTAAACAGTGACAGTGTGTAAAGTAATGCTGGTGGACGACCATCCACTCATGCGCCGAGGTATTCATCAACTCTTAAGCTTCGAGCCAGAGTTTGAAGTTGTCGCAGAAGTCAGTAATGGCGCAGATGCGATAGCTAACGCACACGAACTGGAACTGGATTTGGTACTTCTTGATCTTAATATGAAGGGCATGTCTGGCTTAGACACACTACAAGCGCTACGTGCCGATGGTTGCGAAGCTCGTATTGTGATCTTAACCGTTTCAGACAGTCCCGCTGATATTGAAACCATAGTGCGTAGCGGTGCCGATGGCTATTTATTAAAAGACACGGAGCCAGAGGAGCTGGTGGCGTTGCTAAAACAAGCTCATCAAGGCGACAAAGCCTACAGTCAAGAAGTGAGAAAGTACTTGAGTGAACGTTCTGATCACGAGGACATTTTTGATGCGCTGACTGATCGTGAAACACAGATCTTACAAGAAGTGGCAAGAGGCTTCCGCAATAAGCAGATTGCTGATCGCCTATTTATTTCAGAGTCGACGGTTAAAGTACACATGAAGAGCTTACTCAAAAAGCTCCAAGTACCGTCACGAACAGCAGCAACTATTCTTTATCTAGAGCGTTTTGGTGATATTAGGTGATATACTTGTAAAAGGATAAAAATTAATTTTATCAAAAGGTTAAATGAGCTGTGTAAATAAAAAAACCGCCTTTAGAAAGGCGGTTTTTTTATTTGTCTGGGCGAATAGAGTACAAGTCACTACTGTGCTTACCGCATTCTAAATAGTACTGATAAGCTACTTTTTTGCTTTCAGCGACGACCATCATGCAGTGCATTTGCCCCTGTTCAAAATATCGAATTTCATATTCTATACTGGTATCAAGTTGCTCTGCGGCTACCATACTTCGCCTCCATAAACTATCCAAAAATAAATGCAAATTACATGCCGTTATAAGAAGCACCGTTTGGTGTTTCTATTGGCCAATAAATGTGCTCTAACTCACTTTTTTGCGGATAGTTGTGATCAAAAAGTTAATTTCAAACTCTATATACTATTAGGGTGGCAATCAACGTATGTCACTCTGACGTAAGTTTGCCGCAATATCAAGTGATACAAGTTGAGTATAGAACTTAATCAATAGGAAAGGGAATACGAATAAGTGATTAAATTACATAGTTTATCTAATAAGGTACGTCAGTATTGCCTTATATTTTTTTTCGTATTTCTGTTGGCGGGTTGTGCGAAGAAGTTCTTATATAGCAATATCGACTGGTTCATCGTCGATTACATAGAGGATTATGTATCGCTAGAGGGGGAACAGGAAACCTTAATAGAAGAGCTGTTATTGCTGTTGACTGAATGGCATAAAAAAGAAGAATTACCTTTATATATCGATCATTTAAAAGATCTCGAAGCCTTACAGGCGAATGATATTACTTTAGCGTATTTTCAGCAAAACAGAGGCAGACTACGAGCGCATTACAATAGAATGGTAAGTAAGGTTGCGCCTGACCTTTTCTCATTAAGTTTACAGCTAACTAAAGATCAAGAGCGCGAATTTTTGAGCAATGTGCAAGAGCATTACCAAGAAAGAGATGCTAAATACGCGGATAAATCAGAGGATGAAATGCGAGAGGTTATTCTGGATAACGCTGAAGAATGGATAGAAGAGTGGATTGGGCATTTAAATAATAAGCAATATGAATATGCTCAGGAGTTTTCTCAGCAAGTTATTCTTAATCGATCGTTGTGGCGAGGTTATCGAGCTTCAATATATCAAGAGCTTGAATACCTGTTCGAAAGTAAGGCGAACCCGGTTATTTATCAAGGCGTATTTATGCGATTGCTGTTCGAGCCGGAAAGTTATTATGGTCAGCAGCTCTCTGAAAACATTGATTATAATGTTGCGCTTGTTGATCAACTTACTTTAGATATCGCGGATTCTATGACTGGAAAGCAATGGAATCATTTTCATGAAAAGGTTAAAGAATGGCGGGTGTTGGCTGAGGAGTTACGAGATTAAACACGTCGTTATAAGTCATTTAATGTAGGACGGTTAGTAATAAATGATTCAAAGCCAATTGGTATTGAACTAAGAGCGTGACATGGTGAGGCCACTACATCATTTAGTTTACGGTTTGTCGTGCCCATTGATAAAAAACAATGGGAATAAATATGAAGCATGTAGTTTAGTGTCACGCCATCATCTAGGTATTGCACAAGGCCAAAATAGTTAACCGATGGACTGGGCTGCGACATTCTAGGTGAAAGGACGGAAAAGCCCGTGCTTGTGATGGTTAAAATCGCCGAACCGACCGCGAAGAATCCTGGCTAACCAGAGAGCCTTAGGCAACCCTCCCCAAAGAAAAGCCCAGATGTAATCTGGGCTTTTCGGATCAAAATAAAATTAGCGAACGTCTTTGTCTTCGATCTCTATATCTTCTAACGGTAACCAATCTACCTTGACACCTGCTTGATCAAACATATCTTGACTGACTTGGATTTTATCTCCCCATCGGGATAAAAAATCCTCAGATTGCACAGGACAGTGCACATGTGAAATACCCGTTTGGATTATCTTTGCTGCGCAGTTAGGGCATGGGAAGTGGGTAACCCAAATATCACTGCCATCTAAATCGCGTTTAGAGAAAAGAATCGCGTTCTCTTCTGCATGCAGTGTTTTGAGGTATTTCAGTTCGCGTTCATCGGTGTCCACGCTGTCTGAGACACCGTGCGGATAGCCATTAAAGCCAACAGATACAATACGATTCTGTTTAGTGATTACCGCACCTACCTGTGTTGACGGGTCTTTACTCCAAGACGCTACTAGCTCTGCCATTTGGTAAAAACGTTTCGCCCATTTAGAAATCATGGTCATCCTCTCGGTCGAAGGCTTTGAATTTATTGAATGATAACCCATTTTTTTAAAAAATAGTCAAAATCTGGGTATTGAGTATGACGGCGTCATATTTTATTTGTGTAAGAACAAAACACACTTAACTTGCGCCTAACCGTATTGTCCAGTCGTTATAGTGCTTGTCAATTTAATCTATATCTAAAGTTTATGATTAAGAGGGGTTTGTTTTTCCCATCAAATAACATTGTTAAATAAATTACTTTATTTTCTATTTGTTTCATCTATTTACGTTTAGAAACACTTTCCCCATTTTTGAGTGAAGTTTTCAGGTCTTACAGGGGGTATGGTTGACGCGAATTCAACAATATCCTGTTCTATAAAGACGGTAAATATATGCAGAAGAAACCACTTGTCGCATTAATGGCGGCTACAGTTATCCTTGCTGGATGCGGGGAAGCTAGTAATGCAGCAAAGGAAAGTGAAGCTCCTCTCGTTGTGACTCAGGATGTCTCGATTATCGACTACCAACCGAGTAAGTCTTATATCGGCCGCATTGAAGCCGTAGAAGATACCAATATCACTGCGCAGATTTCTGGTTACTTAAAAGCTCGTCATTTTGAAGAGGGACAAATGGTAGAGAAAGGTCAACTCCTTTACTCTATTGAACCTTCTTCATTTGAAGCTCAAGTCGCGAGCGCTAAAGCGGCACTTGCACAAGCGAAAGCAGCGTTAAAAAAAGCGGAGTTGGACCATGCTCGTGGTAAGAACCTACTCCCTCGCGGCAGTATTTCTCAATCAGAATTCGACGCTTTAACCGCGGCACTTCTTGGTGCTAAAGCGGAATTAGAAGCAGGCAAAGCTCAACTTAAGCTTGCTGAAGTTAACCTTTCTTACACTCAAATCCGCGCGCCTTTTAGTGGCCGTATTAGTGAGACAAAAGTGAGCACTGGTGATCTTGTTTCGCCATCGTTTGGCGTGCTCACTACATTGGTGAGCTTAGACCCTGTACATACTTCGTTTAGTGTTAGTGAGCGTGAACGCCTAGCAATGGGGATGGACCGAGTAAAAGGTGACGGCTCTGCTGAATCGAATCGGGTCGAAGTCCAGCTTGAGCTTGAAAATGGCCAGTTCTTTGAGCACTTAGGCAAACTTGATTTTTTAGGTAATCGGATTGATACCAAGACTGGAACGATCGCGATGCGAGCGCTTGTGCCAAACCCTGATCAGAAACTTCTTCCTGGTCAGCATATCAAGGTGAACTTACGGGATAAGAAAACAAAAGATGTGATTGTTGTTCCTCGACGTGCCGTACAAACCGACCTTGAAGGTGATTTTATTATGGTGTTGGTAGAGGGTGATATCGCTGAGCGTCGAAATGTAGAACTTGGGCCACAAGTCGCGCAAGGAATTATTATCAGAGAAGGTCTAAGTCAAGGCGATACGGTTATTACACAGGGTCTACAGCGTGTGCGTAATGGCATAGAAGTCAGCCTTCAAACACCTGCTGAAGATAAGCAGTAGGAGCCATTATGTTAAGTCGTTTCTTTATTCAGAGACCAAAATTTGCATTGGTTATTTCGATTATATTAACGTTGGCAGGTGCCATTTCACTTGCGCTCCTGCCTGTTGCTGAATACCCACAGATTAGCCCACCGTCGGTAAATGTTTCCGCTTACTACACCGGCGCGAGTGCTGAAGTTGTCGAGCAAGCAATCGCTGACCCCATAGAGACCTCGGTCAATGGCGTTGAGGATATGATCTACATGTCTTCAAAGAGCGCGAACGATGGCTCTTACAGCCTAAACGTCACGTTTGATGTCGGCACCGATCCAGACATGGCGCAAGTGAACGTACAAAACCGTGTGTCACAGATCGAGTCAAAGCTACCTCAAGAAGTGCGCATGGTCGGCGTGACGGTGAAAAAACGTTCACCTGACTTGCTGATGGTTCTGAACTTTTTCTCACCTGATGGGAAATACGATGATCAGTTCTTGATTAACTATATTAACTTGAATGTGAAAGACCAACTTGCTCGCGCGCAAGGCATCAGTGAAGTTAATGTGATTGGTGGTGGCGAGTATGCCATGCGTGTTTGGTTAGATCCTGAAAAAATGGCCAACCTCAAGCTGACGACTTCCGACATTTACGCAGCTTTGGCTGAACAAAACGTTCAGGTTGCGGCGGGTCGAGTAGGTGCCGCGCCATACAACAATCCGCAAGAAGTTCAGTTCAACCTTGTGACCAAAGGTCGTCTAGAAAGCGTCAGTGAATTTGAAAATGTGGTACTCCGCGCAAATTCAGATGGCTCAACGCTCTACCTGAAAGATGTTGCGCGCGTAGAGTTGGGTAAAAAATTCTACAATGGTAATGGTAAGTTCCGTGGTCAAGATGCTTCTATCGTTGCGCTGTCACTTCAATCTGACGCGAATGCATTAGAAAGTGGTCAAGCGGTGATGGAGCTCCTTGAGCGGTTGAGTGAAGATTTCCCAGACGGCATGAGTTACGAGACCAGTTACGATACAACCTTATTTGTATCAGAATCGATCAAAGGAGTGTTAAAAACACTGATTGAAGCGATTCTTCTGGTGATTGCCGTGACTTACTTATTCTTGGGTAGTGCGCGTGCAACGTTGATTCCTGTTGTCGCGATCCCCGTTTCTCTGATTGGTACGTTTGCCATTATGCAGGCGACGGGCTTCACCATTAATACGGTCACTTTATTTGGCTTGATCCTTGCGATTGGTATCGTGGTGGATGATGCGATTCTGGTTATCGAAAACGTCGATACCACCATGGCAAAAGATCCAACCATTTCACCGCGTAAAGCCACTCTGCTCGCAATGAAAGAGGTGACAGGGCCAATCATCACGTCGACCTTGGTCCTACTTGCGGTATTCATACCCGTCGCGATGTTGCCGGGTATCACCGGTATCATGTATCGCCAGTTCGCTTTGACCATCTGTATTTCGGTTGTGATCTCATCCATTAACGCATTGACTCTGTCTCCAGCGCTTTGTTCTTTGGTATTGAAGCAGGGTGGGGGCAACACCGCTAACTGGTTTCAAGCTTTCAATCGAGGCTTAGAGCGCATCACAACGCGTTATGGTCAGGTCGCTGGTTTCTTAGTGAAGAAATCTTTGCTGCTCGTGACGTTCTTTATTGTCGCTATCGCGGCGGTCACTTTCTTTGCGAAAACCACCTCAACAGCGTTTGTTCCTCAAGAAGATAAAGGCATTTTGCTGGTTAATGTTCAGCTACCAGATTCAGCTTCTTTATCTCGTACTGAAGAAGTGACCAGTGATTTAACGAAGATGATCCAAGAAGAGCCGGGCGTTGACGGCGTAACGGTTGCGAACGGTTATTCTTTTATGACTGGTGCTGCGGCGTCTAACGGCGCGTCAGTGTTTATTAAATTGAATGACTGGGAGATGCGTAATGCGTTAAGCGGGGAGCACTCAGCGAACGCGATTGCCGCACGTATTAATGGCCGAGCGGCAAGACAGTTACCACAGGCGATTGTCTTTGCGATGGGCCCTCCTGCCGTTCCAGGTATGGGCGCCGCTTCTGGTTTTGAGTTTGTACTAGAAGACACGTTAGGCCGTAGTCGTACCGACTTGTCGATGGTCATGGGTGAGATGATTGAGGCCGCCAACCAAGCGCCAGAAATCGCGTATACCTTTAGTACATTCCGAGCTAACGTTCCGCATTACTACGTGGATATCAATCGTGAAAAAGCTCAGCAGTTGGGTATTCCATTATCGTCTATCTTTGAAACGCTACAGGGTAATTTAGGTTCTCTTTACGTGAATGATTTCTCCATGTTTGGTAAGAACTTCCGCGTAACGATGCAAGCGGACAGCCAGCACCGCAGTAGTATGGAAGATCTCGAGCGTTTCCACGTTCGTTCTTCAAATGGTGATATGGTGCCGTTAAGTACACTCGTCAGTCATGAACAAGTGTTTGAGCCTGATGTAGCATGGCGATACAACATGTATCGAAGTGCAATCATTCAAGGCCAACCTGCACCGGGCTATTCTAGTGGTGATGCGATTGCAGCGATGGAACGCGTCGCTGCTGATGTTCTACCACAAGGTTATACCTATGAGTGGACAGGCATGGCGTACCAAGAAGTCCTTGCAGGTAACCAAGCCATCTACGCGTTTGCGCTTGCTCTGATCTTTATCTACTTGTTCATGGTGGCGCAGTACGAGAGTTGGAGTATTCCGTTGGCCATCATTTTGGTGGTGCCAGTCGCGACGTTAGGATCTTTCCTGGCGTTGAACCTGACCGGCACTCCACTGAACTTGTATGCGCAAATCGGTCTTGTCTTGCTTATCGCCTTAGCGGCGAAGAACGCCATCTTGATTGTGGAGTTCGCCAAGCAAGAGCGTGAAGAAAAAGAGGTGGATATCGACAGTGCAGCGGTGAAGGGGGGGACACTGCGTTTCCGTGCAGTTAACATGACATCTTGGTCATTCATTCTCGGTATTTTCCCGCTTATTTTTGCGGCGGGTGCGGGGCACGTCAGTCAAAACTCGTTGGGTATTTCACTCATTGGTGGTTTGCTCTGTGTGTTGCTAGCGGGTACTTTCTTGATCCCTGGTTTCTATGCGCTGGTTCAAAGGCAACGCGAGAAAATCCACGGAGGAAATACCAAGCTTGTCTCTCTTGATGATGAGTAGCTTCTTCGACAGCCTCATTGGCGAGTGAAATTAAACTAAAGAGAAACGAAAAGCCCGAAGCGATGAACGCTTCGGGCTTTTTAATGAACAGGAAGCCTATGGGTTACTTTAAACGAGTTTTAAACTCGGCCACGGCTTTGTCCATGTCATGAGCTTGCGCGGAAACAGAATTCACTTCATGTAAACATTCTTGAGCGGATTGCATGTTGTTTTCAGAAATGACGTTCAGATCCGTAATGGAGCCGTTGACTTGATTCATCACAATACCTTGTTCTTCAATGGCAGAGGCAATGCGCTCCGAGTTACCCTGGATTGCCTGCATGTCGGTAATGATCTGCTGCAAGCTGGTATCCAGTTGCTCAGAGGCGTTAAGGGTTTGTTGGCCTTGATCATTACATTGGTCTATGTCGGAAACTACCGTCGACATTTGAGACTGAATATCGGTAACGACGCGAGTGATTTCTTCGGTCGATTGATGCGTGCGGCTTGCAAGTGCACGCACTTCATCCGCAACCACAGCGAAGCCTCGGCCTTGTTCTCCAGCCCGTGCGGCTTCAATTGCGGCATTAAGCGCAAGTAAGTTAGTTTGCTCTGCAATACCTTGAATGATATTGACTGCGCCACCAATTTTTTCAACATGCTGGTTTAAGGAACCGATCGATTGTTGGCTGTTAGACAAAATACTGGTTAACTGACTAATATTGGTGACCGTCGCTTCTACAACATGACGACCTTGTTCAGCGTTATTCGCCGCTTGGTGTACACCTTCCACGGCAACTGACGTACTTTCCGATATCTCACCGATTGTGGCAACCATCTGCTGAACAGCGGTTGCCATTGACGCGGTATGATCAGTTTGGGTATGGAATTGCTCCATGACACCTTCCAGCTCACGATGCATATTATCGGTACTTGATGTGAGTTGAGTCGACTTTTCTTGCGTGCTATGAATCAAGTGTTCTAGCTTATCGAGTAGGTCATTAAGATGGTGGCTGATGTCAAATAGCTCGTCTTGACCTTTTAATTCGGAGCGAAGCCCCATGTTGTTGGTCTCACTAATGTTTTTGATTGTCTCCAGTAGGCTACTAACACGAGTATTGATTGAGCGTGAAATTTGCCAAATCAGTGCAAAGATTATAATCAATATTAACGCAGTAATAGCTTGCTTAATCAGTGATACTTGATCGTTGCGTTGTGCGGCTACAGAGCTTATTGCCGTCGAAAAAGTTTTAAACTGTTCTTCTACCGTGTGGGATAGGGCACGAGTCTCACCGAGTAACCCTTTATTGTAGGCGATACCAACCAACTGTTTTTGAGCGGCAAGTTGCTTAGCAATAATCAGTAATTTTGAATCCTCAAACCCAACGAGTAAGTTTTTGTCGAACTGCCCAGACTTGACCGCTGAATCAAAACGGACCAGCGAGAGTACTTGTTGATGATCAGCACTCTGCTTTGCTTCTAAAAGCACTTGCTCATAACCAGCCAGAAGGCCACTTTGACTATCAAGACCATATCGTTGGTAAGCACTAACGAGAGACTGAAAACCTTTTTGGTAAGCAAGCAAATCTTGTTTGAGCGGTTGGCTTGAAGGAAGGTCATTGATGCTTAGTATGTTAGCAAGCTCTTTTTCAGTGTTTAAAAACTTATCAACATTTGTATTAAACTTATCTAAATATTTGGCGTTGCTACGGAGCAAGAAATCTTTTTCATTTCTGCGTAGGTTGAGTAAGCGTATTTCTAAATCACCGACGAGTTTGATGGCATGATTAAGTTGATTGCTTTGTTTGGCGAAATGAGACGAGGTGCCCAAAAGGGTCGCCATGCCTAAAATGACGATAACTCCGAGAAAGTAGAGTTTTTGCCTAATGGTCATATTGTTATTTCCTGAATAAGTGACTGAAAAGGGAGATCGAATGAGATTTCCAAGGGCCTAGCAAACTTTGTTAATGCAACATTCTTTTGAAATGCGGTACAGTTTAATAGTGCACTTTCTTACGTTGTTGCTTTTTTGTCCCCTGCTTGTTTTTATTATCAAGTCGGCGACGTTGTGAAGCGCGCGTTGGTTTGGTTTTAATGCGCTTTCTTTCTTGTGAGGCGGCAGCTTTAATCAATACTTGCAGGCGATTAAGCGCGTCCTCTTTATTTTTTTCTTGCGTTCTAAATTGTTGCGCTTTGATAATAATCACGCCATCTTTAGTTATACGAGTATCAGAAAGCGCGAGAAGTTGCTCTTTATAGAAGTCCGGTAAACTGGAATGTCGAATGTCAAAGCGCAAATGTATGGCAGACGCTACCTTGTTAACGTTCTGCCCCCCATTTCCTTGAGCTCGAATAGGGAATAATTGAATTTCCCATTCTTGAAGTGTGACGGAGTTCGAAATTTTGAGCATGATAACTAAATGCCAGTAAGGACGATTGAAAGAGCTGATAAATTACCATTACAGATGTACAAATAGAAGAAAAGACATGAGCACGATTGATTTTAGGCCGTATGAGGGATTCATATTCGATATGGATGGCACCTTGATTGATACCATGCCTGCTCACTTAGCAGCCTGGCAGGCGACTGCTGATCGATTCGACTTTCCGTTTTCTCAGGAGTGGTTCCACAGTTTAGGAGGCATGCCGAGCTTTAAAATTGTTGAAAAGTTGAATTGCTTACATGAACTGTCTCTGGATCCTAAAACAGTCGCAGAGTTTAAAATGGAGACGTTTGCTGCGATGGAATTACATGGTGATGTCATTCCTTGTACAAACATCGTGTTAAACGAGTATTTAGGTCATAAAAAAATAGCAGTGGGTACTGGCAGTCAAAGAGAGAGCGCGATGCGTCTACTGAGTCACTCAGAGCTGTTAGACAAACTGGATGCGGTTGTGACCGCTAGTGATGTACAAAACCACAAACCTTTCCCTGATACGTTTTTAATGGCAGCTGAACTGTTAGGCTTGGATGCATCTGATTGTCTTGTTTTTGAAGATACAGAGCTCGGCAAACGAGCGGCGCATGCAGCAGGCATGGATTGCGTCATGGTACAAGATAACGAGCTTGTTTTCTGTCCAAAGCCATAACTCTCAACCTGAACATCAAAACGTACTTGTCACGTTGGCTCTGAGCGTAAATTCTCACTTCATTCGTTGAGTTTTAGGAGAGCCATTTCTGTAGTTTACAGATTCACGAAGTGGTGTTTGAATACTAAATCTAAAACAAAGGGGTACCAATGCACCCCTTTACTTTGATTGAATTTACGCAAGCACATTAAAGATTAAGGTTGAACCAATTCTTCGTATTCGAATGAAGGAACCACAACCTCTACGCGACGGTTCTTTTCGCGACCTTCACGAGTGCTGTTGTCTGCCACAGGATTTTCTTCACCCATCCCTTTCACAGTCAAACGATCAGCATCAATGCCTGCATTAGTTAGGTAATCCGCAACAGATTGAGCACGACGTTCAGACAGTTTTTGGTTATAAGCCGCAGGCCCAGTGCTATCAGTGTAACCGGTGATCTCTACTTGAGCTTGAGGGTATTCATTAAGGAATGAAACAAAGTTATCTAGGCGTTCGGAAACAGCGTCAGTCAATTTCGCGCTATCGAATTCAAACGTACCTGTACCGTACTCTTCTTTATGTACTTTGCTCATCATCATTGGTTCTGGTTCTGGCTCTATAACTTCTTCTGTAACCACTGCGGCAACTACTGGTGCAGCAGCGAACTTGTAGTTAAAACCGACACCAAAGAAGTTTGCGTCCATATCGTCCCAGACGTCATCTGACATGTCTTGGTAACGTTGGTATTCTGCGCGAACACTCCAGTTTCTGTCGAGAGTGTATTCAGCACCTAGTGAGCCAGTTGGAACGAAATCTTTTTCGTTATCAGACATCATGTAAGCACCACCGATCTTAGCGAATAAGTTCCAAGAATCGTTTAAGTGCCAGTTGAATTTAGGTGCAAGAGTTAAAGCCGTTAAATTGCCGTCGATTGTATTAACAGTATTAGCTCCTGACTTAAAGTTAGCTTTGTAATCGCCTAAGAAATCAACACCGTACTCTAGTCCGATGATGTCGGTGAAATCATAACCGATGTGCAGTCCTGCACCAAAAGCTTCATCATCACAAGGGCTATTCAGATAACAAGCATCGTCAAGTGTCGTCATGCCTACTTTGCCCCCGATATACATTTCGGCTTGAGCAGAGTTCAAAAGAGCGCTACTACTGGCCACCACTGCTGCTACTGCAATTGCTACTTTGTTCATAATATTTCCTTGTATTGATTGCATATTAACTTCTATTTGGTTTTATCCACAAACGAGACAACCTAGCGTTTATAAGAAACTAGTTTAATATCAGTTTCGTTTGACATCAAGCAACAAAAAATGATAATTCGATACATTTTTTTAACTAAACACCCCCACAAACTTCTGATATTTATTACATTGTAGTAAATGTTTTTAAGGTTATAAGAAAGTTGATGATTATTGTTGATGATTATTTTGAGTGGTGAGTGTAATTTTTTTTTTACGATGTGTGCGTAAGTTAACGGGTGGCTTTGGTTTGCATTTTTTTAAAAAAACTGATTGCAACTCCATGGTCGAGCCGATAAGTTACTGAAACGGCAAACAAGAAATGACTGGATCCCTTGTTGCTGGTCTCTTTATGAACAATGTTGTATGAGTATAGTCGGTAAAACTGGGTCCGAAATAACAATTAGGAAGTAGAAGTAATGTTTCAAACTGATGATGTAAGAATAAATAGAGTAAAAGAGTTATTGCCACCCGTTGCAGTCTTAGAGAAGTTTCCAGCGACAGAAACTGCTTCTTCAACGACTTTTGATTGCCGTAACGCTATTCACAACATTTTACAAGGGAAGGATGACCGACTGCTTGTTATTGTGGGTCCTTGCTCAATACATGATCCTGAAGCGGCGGTTAAGTATGGTCAAAAATTAAAAGTATTACGCGATGAACTCGGTGAGCAGCTAGAAGTTGTGATGCGAGTTTATTTCGAGAAACCACGCACGACGATTGGATGGAAAGGTCTGATTAACGATCCGTATTTAGACGATACTTACAAGCTCAACGATGGTCTACGCATCGGGCGCAAGCTCCTGCTTGATTTAACAGACATGGGCCTGCCTACCGCCAGTGAGTTCCTTGATATGATCACGCCTCAGTATGTGGCGGATCTCATCAGTTGGGGAGCGATTGGAGCACGCACCACAGAATCACAGGTTCACCGTGAATTAGCCTCCGGTTTATCTTGTCCTGTTGGGTTTAAAAATGGCACCGACGGTAATATTAAGATCGCGAGTGATGCGATTCGTTCTGCCAGTGCTTCTCACCACTTTTTATCAGTCACCAAATACGGACACTCTGCTATTGTAGAAACGGCGGGAAATCCTGACTGCCATATCATCCTTCGTGGTGGTACAGAACCAAACTACAGTGCAGCGCATGTTGCTCAAATCAAAGATGAGTTGGATGCAGCTGGTTTACCGAAGAAAGTGATGATCGACTTTAGCCACGCGAACAGTTCAAAGCAATTTAAGCGTCAGATGTTGGTGTCTGACGATGTTTCTGAGCAGATCTCTGGTGGGGAAGACGCCATTTTCGGTGTCATGATTGAGTCTCATCTTGTGGAAGGTCGTCAAGATCTTGTTGATGGCAAGGCCGCTACTTATGGTCAATCTATTACTGATGCTTGTCTCGGTTGGGAAGAGACTGAAACGGTATTACGTCAACTTTCTGCAGCGGTAAAAGCACGCCGACATAAATAAGCTTTCTGAAGGCTGAGATTTAAAGAGCCAGAGGCGTACGTCTCTGGCTCTTTTTTATTAGCTCAATAATGATGAGTTTTGTACTTCTTTTACTCATTTCTGATTGTCTGTTTTCAAATTTAAAAATGTCGACTGAATAAGATTTTTTATCTAACATTTTGTAATAACTCCGATAATAATGTATACATCTTGCCAAAATTAATAAGAATATAGAAGTTTTGTTTATGTCTGCCAATCTTTCTCATACAGCTCAAGAAACTCTCGTAGGAGATACCGAAGAACTTGTTTCAACCACCAACTTAAAAGGTGTGATCACATACTGTAATGACGCGTTTTGTCGTATTGCGGAGTATACACACCAAGAACTCGTTGGTCAGAATCACAACATTGTTCGCCATAGCGACATGCCTAAAGCCGCCTTTGGTGATATGTGGGCTCGCCTCAAAGAAGGTAAACCGTGGCGTGGGATAGTAAAAAATGCCACTAAGTCAGGTGGTTATTATTGGGTGGATGCCTATGTAACGCCAATTTATGAAAATAAGCAGGTCGTTGGCTATCAATCTGTGCGTGTGAAGCCTAAGCGCGAATGGGTTGATATCGCAACCAATGCGTACAAGAGCATGCAAGTGGCAGAGAAATCAGGTCGTACTTGGTCGCTGAAAATTAACGAAACAGTTCGTTACGCGATTCTTCTTGGCGCATTAACCGCACCTGCGGTTGCGTACGTGTTGTCTGTTGAAGGACCCCTTGCTTGGCTTGCAAGTGCCCTGCCTGCTGGTGTGCTAGCATTGCTTTTCCGCCAAGAGCTTATTGATACACCTCAACAACTTAAAAAACTGCAAAAGCAATATGATAGTGTGAGCCGTTTGATCTATTCAGGGAATACCGCTTTTTCGATTGCCGATTTTCATGTCAAAATGCTGTCGGCAAGAATTCGAACCGTATTAGGGCGCATGACTGATTCTGCGTTGCCGCTACAACATTGCGCAGAAGAATTGAATCAAACCACGAAAGAAGTCTCGGCGGCACTGAATCAACAAAATACTGATATTCATCATGTGCGTGACGCGACTCAAGCAGTAGAACTCTCAGCAAATTCGGTTTCTTCCAGTACCAATGACGCGAATTTGTTGATTGATGACACTTTGCAGTCATGCTTAATGGCGAAAGAGAGTATTGATCAAACGCATGCCAATCTGTCGCAACTCAGCCTTCAAGCAGAAAAAGCGACGGAAACGACGCATCAACTTAGCGATCAGGCTCAAAGAGTAAATCAACTGATGGAAGAGATTGGTGGGATTGCTGAACAAACAAACTTATTGGCACTTAATGCAGCAATTGAAGCTGCACGGGCAGGTGAGCAAGGACGTGGTTTTGCCGTTGTTGCTGATGAAGTAAGAGCACTTTCTGGGCGTACCTCGAATGCGACGGAACAAATTCAAGCGTCTATTTCTGCCATGTTATCGACGATCGCAGGTTGGCAAAAAGACATTCTAGCTAACAAGGAGCAGACCGACTCATGTTCTCAAGTTGCAGAGCGAAGTGCACTGCGTTTGTCTGAAGTCGAACAGATGATGCAAACCATGAGTGGTTTGATGGGCGATGTTGCAGAAGCGGCGAATAATCAGCTTACGCTATCGAGTGACGTGAACCAGCACATTCATTCGATTGCTTCTACAGCGGAGCAAAACTTAGCAGCGACTCACTCTGTTGAGCAAACCAGCCGCCAGTTGAAAGAGCAGGTACAGGACTTCTATCAACTGGCGATTCGATTTGAAGATAAGCAATCGTAATAGCAACGTTGATTTTCTGAGTGTTGGTTGAATTTACTCACATTCATATAAAGACACTAAAAAGTTTCAGGGCGGTTTTTCGGGGAGAAAACCGCTTTATCTTCAAAAAAAACCGCCTCACCATACCCATCTTTTTCATTAGATTGATCTTGTTACTTACTTTTTTAAGTGTGTATACGGTGCCACTCATGTAAAGGGGGAATCAACAGAGAAAAATCACGAGGTATGTCAGTTATCCTAAACTGCAGACCAACTCTACTCTCATGCATGCCTAACGTTTTTCGTCCTTAATCGCTATTCTAAACTTCTCTCTTGCTATACTTATTTGAATTTCAAGTCATTCTAACTCACATCATTCTTGGCATGAGCCTGAGGGAAGTTATGTATAAAAGGTCAGTTGTTCTACTTTGTTTGCTTTGTTCCTCACTCTCTTACGCCGAGAATGCGTTCGAAATTGTGCAAAAATCTGATCAAGCGATGCGCGGAGACTCCAGCTATAGTGAAGCTACGATGGATATTGTTCGTCCTGATTGGACGCGCTCCATGACAATGAAGAGTTGGACCAAAGGCACGGAGTTATCATTGGTACTCGTTACCGCGCCAGCAAAAGACAAAGGCAGTGCCTCTTTGAAGCGTCATAGAGAAATGTGGAACTGGGTGCCGAGCATCGAGCGAGTGATTAAAATTGCCCCATCCATGCTCAGCCAATCGTGGATGGGCTCTGACTTTACCAATGATGATCTGATTAATCAGTCCTCTATTGTTGTCGATTATCAACATCAGCTAATTGATAGCGATACCTTCGATAACGATAAGGTCTGGATAATTGATGCGTTTGCTAAGCCTGAGGCTCCTGTGGTTTGGAGTAAAGTCAGGTTGTGGATCTCTCAGTCGAACTATTTGCAACGTAAAGTGGAATTTTACGATGAATTTGACGAGTTAGTGAATGTTTTGACCACTTACGAGGTTAAAGAGTTGGGCGGTAGAAAAGTGGCGACTCGAATGGAAATGCAGCCGCTGGATGAGCCGGGTAATAAAACGGTTTTGACCACACATCAGGCGCAATTTGACTTTGATATCGACGCTGACTTTTTCTCTCAGCAACAAATGAAGTCGTTGCGAGATTAGGGTTATTTCAGTTTAAATAAGAGGTGAGAATCGAATGCTCATCAAACTTGCATGGCGAAATTTATGGCGGCAAAAACGGCGGACGCTACTTACCGCTTCTGCGCTAGCGCTTGTGCTGTTTCTTTCTTTACTTACTCGTGCTTTCCAGGAAGGAAGCTACTCCTCAAATATTAAAAATGCCGCGAAGTTCTACACTGGGTTGATCCAGTTGCAACATCCAGAATTTAGTGATTCTTCGAGCATTGATGATGTCTTGCCGTACACGAAAACATTTATTTCAGCCGCAATACAAAATCCGAACATTAACCTTGTACTGCCACGAATTGAGTCCTTTGCACTTGCTGCCAAGGATGAGCGCTCTAAAGGCGTTATGGTTTTAGGGGTTGAGCCTGCAGCTGAGGATGATTATTCCAGTATCAGCGACAAAATTGTGCAAGGGCAGTTTATTTCATCAGGGCAAAATTCAGTGCTTGTTGGTGAGGGGCTGGCAAACTATCTTCATTTGAAGGTTGGCGATGAACTGGTGTTGTATGGTTCTGGTTATCGTGGTCAAACGGCCGCCGGACTGTACCAGATTTCAGGTATTCTGCACTTTCCGTTGCAACAGTTAGATTCTCAACTCGTCTACATGCCTCTCGATTCGGCACAAACTCTTTATTCTCTTGAGAAGCAAGTCACTGCTTGGGTGCTTCATTCTCGCAGTTTGCGTGAATTACCTGAGGTTGTCGAAGAGTTGAAGCGCGAATATAGCAGTGATGTCGCGGTCAAGAGTTGGCAAGAGTTGTCGCCAGAGCTTTCACAACAAATCGCCTTAGATAAGGCCGGTGGAATTTTTTTAATCTATATCTTGTACGGTATTGTCGGGTTTGGCTTGTTTGCAACGATTGTGATGACAACACTGGAGCGGCAGCGGGAATTTGCCGTGATGCTCGCCACCGGGATGTTGCGCAGTAAATTGATAGGGTTGGTAACGATTGAGTCGCTGTTTATATCTGTGATTGGCCTGATACTTGGTGTCTTGATCAGTGCGCCAGTGCTTGCGTATTTCTACTTCAACCCTATTGAGATTACTGGAGAAGCTGCTCAGGTGATGTTGGAGAGTGGTTTTGAGCCGGTCGTCCCTGTTTCAGTTGAGCCGTATCTGTTGATAGATCAAATTATAGTCGTGCTGATTATTTTGTCGTTGTGCCTTGTATATCCAGTGGTTCGCCTTCTTCGTTTGCCTATTGCAAGTGGGCTGAAAGGGGGCGCACATGTTGATTAAATTGGCTTGGCGTAATCTGTGGCGAAATAAACTCAGGACATCCATCATGTTAGGCGCAATGGTATTTGGCTTAATGGGAGTTGTTGCCATGATTGGTTTTATGAACGGTTTGGTAGACAGCATGACCAAAAATGCCATTGCTTGGCAAACCAGCCACTTACAAATTCATCAGAAATCCTATCTTATCAACCCTGATCTCAACGATACGATAACTGGGTATCAAGCCATAGTAGCGGCTTTGACTGCTCAGCAAGGTGTAAAAGCGGTGTCGGCACGTTTTCTTGTCGAGGGGATGATTGCTTCTGCTCGTAGTACGCGGGGGATCCGGATCAACGGTATCAGTATTGAGCAAGAACAAAAAATCACGCCACTGAAAGACCATATTGTAGTAGGGCAATGGTTGGATAAAGAGGGTAAAAATCCCATTCTTGTTTCCCAAAAAACCGCAAACCGATTGAAACTACGCGTTGGTTCGAAAGTCATTCTGACGTTATCTGATATCAATGGTGATGTCGCGGGTGCGGCTTTCCGTATTCGAGGTGTCTTCAAAACGCCATCCACGACCTTTGATGATGGCAATGTCTATGTTCGCAAGATGGATCTTGAAAAAGTCGCGGGTTTAATGGGGGCGCATGAGATTGCAATTTTATTGGATTCCAATGACAGCGCAGTGCTAGAGCTTACTGAAGCGTTTACGTTATCAATATTGACAGAAAATAATCAGGCACGATTGGCGGTGAGAAAATGGTTAGAAATACAGCCTCTACTTGCCACTATGATGAGTTCAATGGATATCTCCAATCAAGTCATGCTCGTTGTCTTTGTGTTGGCCATGACGCTGGGGATTATCAATATTATGTTGATGTCGGTATTTGAAAGAACCAGAGAGTTTGGTGTGTTAATGGCCGTTGGGATGCAGCAGCACAAAATCCGCATACTAATTATTTTAGAGACTCTGTTTCTTGGTTTGAGTGGCTGTACGTTGGGGCTGGTAGGAAGCGCCGCCATGTTGAAAATATTGAGTATAACTGGTTTATCGCTTAGTGGATTAGCGGATGGCTTGGGAGCGTATGGCGTTGATACATTACTTTATCCGAGGGTTTCGTTTTATGAGTATCAAATGATTATTGTGGCCATTTTTGTTGCAAGCTTATTCGCAGCGTTGTACCCAGCAAGACAAATTCTAAAGCACCGACCGGTGGATGCCATGGCGGAGAAAACGTAATGACGATCAAATTGGAGCGCTTAACCAAGACTTATAACCCAAACAGTGACTTCCCAGTGCACGCGGTTCAAAACGTAGACTTGGAGATCAAACAAGGCGAGTTTGTGGCAATTATGGGGCCATCTGGGTCAGGAAAAACGACGCTGTTAAACATGCTGGGTGGTATTGATGCACCAACATCAGGTCGAGTTGAAATCGATGGTTGTTTAATTTCAAGTATGTCGGAAAAGGAGTTGATAGCTTATCGGCGAGATAATATCGGCTTTATCTTTCAAGATTACAGTCTGCTACCAGTACTGACCGCGATCGAAAATGTCGAATTTGTAATGCAGTTACAAGGTAAAACGGAAAGAGAGTGTCGTGAACGAGCTACCGCTTTACTGCAACAGGTTGGGTTATCGGCGCAGATGCATAAACGTCCAAGTAAAATGTCAGGTGGTCAACAACAACGAGTAGCGGTCGCGAGAGCGCTGGCTCCCAAACCTCGTTTTGTGATGGCGGATGAGCCAACGGCAAACTTAGATGCTAAAAGCACCGCAGAGCTTCTCGATATCATGGAGCAACTCAGTGAGCAGGAGGGCACGACATTTATCTTCTCTACTCATGATCCCAGAGTGATAAAGCGTGCACATCGGATCATTGTGTTTGAAGACGGGCGCCTTGCCAGAGATTTTACCAATATCGATAACAGAGCAGAGAAGAGCCATGCGTGGTAGGGGAGAGAGCATCGTCACGTCATTTAAGCTTTGGCTGTTTATGTCAGCGTTATCTCTTGCCGCATGGAGTTTTCAATCTCGTGCTAACGTTCCTGGGTTAGAGCCTAAAAGGGCTTGGGATATCGATGGGTATGTGAAGTATATGGCCACGTACAGTCTTCCGGAAGAGCAGGTGAATACACTTGATCACTTAGTCCACAATCGTATTAATGTTGAATATCGTTTTTCGCCAGATTGGCGTATCAACCTCGGCATGAGAAACAGAGCATTATGGGGCGACGCGCTTAACATCCCACGATACGCTGATTTGGTGGCGCTGGATAATGGGTATTTTGACCTAAGTAAAAATTGGCGAGAGGGTAATGTAATCCTGAACTCTCAATTAGATAGATTGTATGTTTCTTGGGGTAACCAAGATAGAAGTGTAAAGCTAGGACGGTTTCGGATTAATTGGTCGATGAATACGATTTGGAATCCTAACGACATTTACAACGCCTACTCTATTTATGATTTTGACTATGAAGAGCGAGCGGGCACAGACGCGGTAATGCTCAGCAAAAAGCTTGGATTCGCCGAGGGGTTAGATTTGACCTTCTCTCCCTCAAAGCGAGATCGACAAAACACTGTGGCGCTGCGTTATTTCGCTAATACCTCTGGTTGGGACTATCAAGTCATTGCGGGGCGCGCTCGGCAAGATTATGTGCTGGGCGTTGGATTCGCCACAGATGTCTATCAAGCGGGCTTTCGTGGTGAGCTGAGCTGGTTTGATCCTATTGAGGCGTTATATCAAGGTCAACCAACTAAGCAAGCCACCGTCGCCAGCTTAGAGCTCGATTATAGCTTTGGTGGCGCACGCAGTTGGATGACAAGAGGTGCTTGGTTGTTTATTTCGGAGCCCCAGCAAGCAAACAATGCACTTTCTTATCTGAGCTTACCCCTTACTGCAAAAACGTTGAGCTTTACCGAGCATACTGTGTATGCCGATGTCAGTTTCGATTTAACCGCGCTTAACCGCATCACACTATCAACAAGCTATTACGATGATGGATCTTACTTTGCGGGGTTATCCAGTAATTATTCGCTTGCTAATAACTGGCAGCTGTTAACGGTAGCTCAAAGCTTTAACGGTGGTAGTAACAGCTTGTTTGGTGAAACGCCGGCAATCTTGGTGTTTGCCAATGTTCGGTATAGCTTTTAAATGCGCGACTCATTGAGCGGTTATTTTTAAGGTGTGTTATTAATAACCAACAATATTTCGTTTGACGTTGCTTCTTTATCCATATAATTCATGGAGTTAATATGCACAAGCGTCGTTATGTGAAAGGGTCATTTAAATGCGTGAGGGCTTACTTATTATACTTCCCGTCTAATCTAATTGCTCATAGAGTTTAGTTATCAACGTTATAGTTAAAACCGAATTTCCTTTCTTCGTGCTCAGATCTATTATGATCTCATCAGCAGCAGATACTGCAAAATGATTTTTAAATGTTATTTAACTAGGAGCCAGATTATGAGTAAACAAGTCAGCCTAATCGGTCTTGATCGTCAACAATCCGAACAACTCGCTCAACAACTGAATCAGCTACTAGCGCATTACCAAGTATTGTATATGAATACTCGCGGTTATCATTGGAACATCAAAGGTCATCAATTCTTCGAATTACATGTCAAATTTGAAGAAATTTATACAGACCTACAAACCAAAATTGATGAGCTTGCTGAGCGTATTCTCACTTTGGGCTACACCCCATCGCACGCGTTCAGTCACTACTTGGAATCAAGCGAAATTAAAGAGCATCAAAACGCAACTTCCGGTGGGGAATGTGTCAGAGGCCTAGTCGACGGCTTTAGCGTTTTGCTGCTTAAACAACGAGAAATTTTACAAAACGCAGGTGATGCAGGTGATGAAGGTACGTCAGCATTGATGGGTGATTACATCCGTGAACAAGAGAAACTAATGTGGATGCTTAACGCTTACCTTCAAGGTTAATGACGAGCACGGATAAACCTTCGGGAAATAAGCCAAAGGAGCACTCAGGTGCTCCTTTTTTGTTGATGTTCTTTACCGATTCAGTTGGAAGTGTGTTGCATAGATTGAAAATGGACTAATAAATCGCTCAATTCTTTTACGGCGAGAGAGGCTGAGTGGTGAAACTGCTTGGTGGTATCATGATGAACAAGGCAGGAGGGCATATGAGCGTTATAGGCTGCTTGTAAATCGTAGAGATAATCACCTACATATAACATCTCATCTGACATCAATCGCCACTCTTTGGCTAGCATTTGTAGTGATAATGGGTCAGGTTTTGGAGGGTAGCATTCGCGGGTCAACACTCGCTCAATGTTAATTTGGTTGTGTTTTAACTTTTGTTGGGTCGCAATGAGGCAATTGCGTGTCACAATGGCCGTCCTAACCTGATGTTCGTTCAGGTAAGCCAGTAATTCGTGACAACCAATCATTGGCGAAGACTGCTCTGCATCGGATATTTCATGGTTGGAAATCACGTTGTGCGCATGTTCTTTATGGTGTGGGTGGTCAATTCTCTCCACAAAATCCAATAAGTCCTCCGTTTGCGGACAGCCAAGTTGCCGGCGAAGATCTCTAAAGTTCATCTCCGAACTGACTAAGGTATTGTCTAAGTCGAAAATAACGGCTTTGACTCTTTCAAGTTTTAATGGAAAAGGAACCATGGTGACCTCATACAACTTAAGCCAAACTATCTTATTAAAAACAAAGGTTATTACTAATCTTAGGTTCTGCTGATTTACTTGCACGAAATAAATCACAGGTGCGTCACAAGTTGGATAGATTTAATAATTTGTTGGTTTGGTTATTGGTTACCTTTGTTCGAGGCGGAAAATCTTGCCACTATCGGTAGAAAAGTAGATGTCGCCCTCTGGGCTGGTGGTGATATCTCTTACTCGCTCACCAAGACTCTCCATCAAACGATCCGATTCTATCAGTTTACCGTTATCAAACGACACGACATTAATATGGGTTAATTTCAGTGCACCGACCAATATTTTTCCGTTCAATTCTGGGTACTTGTTACCGCGATACAAAATCATATTACTTGGCGCGATGGATGGAATGTAAACCAGCTTAGGATCTTCCATTCCTGGCAGTGATTTGGCATCACCCACATCCAATGGCCCCCAGTATTCTTTACCTTGAGAGACTTTTGCCCAGCCGTAATTTTCTCCCTTCTTGATGAGGTTGATCTCGTCACCACCTCGTGGGCCGTGCTCAGTTGACCATAGCCGTTTAGTTTTTTCGTCGTAAAACAAACCTTGTGGGTTTCTATGGCCGTAGCTCCAGATCTCCGGCTTTGCCGTAGAGGATTTAAAAGGGTTATCTTGCGGCACAGAGCCATCGAGATTTAAGCGTAGAATGCTGCCTGCATGAGTGTGAGTATTTTGTCCGTTATCGCGCTCACCACGGTCACCAATGGAGAAGTAAACTTTACCATTAGCAAACGCAATACGACTGCCAAAGTGTCTACCAGTGTCCGAAATCGCATCCGCCACAAATAGATCTTTCCAACTGACCAAGTCACCATTTTTGAGCTTGGCGGTGGCTAAAGCGACCGTGTTTCCTTTGTTGGTGCGTTTACTGTAAGTGAAGAACAGTTGTGGGTTCTGCTTATTGGTGTTCGGAGCAACCGCAACATCGAGTAATCCTGCTTGGCCTCTGGTGTTCACGTCCGGTGCTTTAAAAAGAGTTTGGCGTTTTCCAGAGGTGATAGTGAGTAGTAACACCGTGCCGTTTTTTTCATTCACGATGACCCGTTGTTCATCTATGAACTCAATCCCCCAAGGGATCTTAAACCCATTGGCGATTTCATTGGCACGGTATTTGGCAGCGTGGACAGAAAGGGATAGACAAACGAGTAGGGTGGTAGCAACAATTCTCATGGTTCCTTCCAATTTGAAATGTGTTTATGTTTAAAATCTAACACGAAACGATGTACTTGGCAGGGGTGAGTTGTGTATGAATGTAAAAATCCCCACTAATAATTTAATTATCAATGGGGATGAGAAGATAGTTTATAAGTTAACTACCTGTAATTACGCTATTTCGATGAGCTTAGACACTAACTTTTCGATACCTGAAGCGGCTTGAGAAACATTCTCGGCTAGCATATAAGCTGGCGTTGAAAGAACGTTGTGTTTTTCATCAAACACGACTTCTTCGACGGAGCAGGCGATGTGTTCACCCCCCATCTGATTAAATGTCACTGAGACTGCCTCATCATTTCCGATTGTTCCTTTTACGCCTTGCTCATAAATCATTGGGATAATGATGGGAGAGATACATAGGTAACCCGCAGGTTTTTTGACACGGGCGAATGCGCGGCAAGCTTGAGCAACATGAGTATTGATCGAGCATTCAGCGCCCGATACTGCAAAATCGGTGAGGTTTTTGGCTGCGCCGAAGCCACCAGGTAACAATAGTGCATCAAACTCTTCAGGATTAAGCCTAGCGACATCGTCAATATTTCCACGAGCAAGGCGGGCAGATTCCACTAACACATTTCGTGTTTCATCCATCTCTTTACCCGTTAGGTGGTTTATCACGTGTAACTGTTCGATGTTAGGAGCAAAGCACTGCCAAGATGCGCCTGCTTTTTCAATAGCATGAAGTGCTAATACGGCTTCATGTAGCTCTGTGCCATCGTAAACACCTGAACCACTGAAGATCACTGCGACTTTTTTCATTTGAGGACTCCTTTAGTCTGAGGTTTCCGTTTGTTGCTCTGTTGCATTTAGAAATTGAGAACTGGTATTAGTTTCGATGATTCCACCATCGTCGTCTTCTTCTCATCATAGTAGCGCACAACAAAGGGTGTCAGCATAACACTTGAGGCAGAAAATGTTTCATGTCGATTCGAACGTTTTATGGAGTGATTTTTATACCGATTTTTATACAACACGATGTTGAAGCTTAACATTTTTGAGTTAAGCTGACGTTTCCTTTGGCATTTATGGTAGTAGGTCACATGAAATCAGTGCAATTTCGTTTCACTCTTTATGGTTGTATTGCCATCCTCTCTTGGAGCTGCTTGTTAGGCATCGCGAGGTTGGTCACTGAAAGTCTAGGGCCTGTAGGTGGGGCGGCTATGTTGTATTCTCTTAGCTCTGTATTTCTTCTTATCGTTGTTGGTATTCCGAAGCTGTCTTACTTCTCTCCAAAGTATCTCGTCATTGGTGGAGCGATGTTCGTCTGTTATGAGATATTCCTCGCTTTGGCGTTGGGGTACTCGAATTCGCGCGCGCAAGCTATCGAAGTCTCTATTGTTAACTATCTTTGGCCTGCTCTGACCGTGTTATTTGCTGTGTTAGGCAGCAATAAAAAACCGAACTGGTTACTTTATCCTGCGATCACGCTGGCGTTTGTCGGGGTAGCTTGGACGGTAAGTGGTGATAACGGCCTATCGGTGACACAAATTATATCTAATGTGAGTGGTAATCCGTTGGTGTACTTTATGGCGTTTACGGGCGCGGTGATTTGGGCTGTTTATTGCAATTTGACTCAGCGACAACAGTCTAAACATAATGCGATTACGTTGTTTTTCATTGCAACCGCTGTTTCGCTTTGGGTGAAGTTCGCATTTACTGATGAACCTACCATGACCTTTTCTTGGGCAGCGATGGGTTATTTATTTGCTTCTGCGGCGTTGATGGCGTGCGGTTATGGTTTGTGGAATATTGCTATTGTTGGAGGAAACATGGTTTTTCTGGCGACGCTTTCTTACTTTACGCCAATTTTTTCTGCCTTGTTCTCGTCCATTATCCTTGGGGTTACATTAAGTCAAAGCTTTTGGCAGGGAGTTATAATGGTCACAGTGGGCTCGCTGCTTTGCTGGGTCGTCACCAAAGAGAAGCGCGAAGCAGCAGGTTAGATAAGCGTTACTGTAGGATGCCTAGCTTATAGCAAATGTAAAAAAAAGCTCCTCGATGGGAGCTTTTCTTTCGTGTTCTAACAATTTGCAACGTTTAAATGGAGTTGAAGTTTGAATCTGTGCTTCGACAAACGAGTGGTTAATTGAGTTCGAGTTTGTTCTAGTTTATCCAGTGCGATGGTGTCGTCGTCAACGTGAAAATCGATATTTACGCGCAGTTCTTGGCCGACTTTAGTGATGCCTGTCAATTTGAGTCGCTGGTCAGATACCTTTTCGATTTCAAGGACGTCATTACCGACGACTTGGCAAAGTTCTTTACTTGGCGTCATCATCAATAGTTCACGTAGTGCACCAACCAACATATCAAAAGGTACTTTCAAGAAGTAAAACCCCATCAGAACCATCATCATTGGGTCTGCGTAGACCGCGTAGTGAGCAAATGGGGTCAGTGATATCAACCAAGCTGTTACAAAGCCGATTGTTACAGCCACACTTAATAATGTGTCCATCTGCCACTGTTTTTTCTCCGCTTCAATTAAACCTGATGAGAAGCGACGGCTACGTTTTGTCATAAACCACCAAGCGTAGCCACAACCGATAACGTTCACGACACCAAAGAGGGTCGCAATAGAAGTATCGACCTCACGACCTCCAGACATCAACGCTGAGATAGCAGAATAAAGAGACAATATCACCACCACTAAGATAACCGCCGCCTTTATCGTGATAACAATGGGCTCTAGGACGGCTTTACCAAATGGAAATATGGATTTTGAGGGCTTGCTAATATAATAAGAAGCGGCCAGTGACAATAAAGTTAACAGTAAGCTGACCAAAGAGTAAACACCGTCAAAAACGATGACAATCGATCCCACAAGCAAGCCAAGTACCATACCAACAGCTGCAAACCCAGATGCCAAAAGGGCTGAAACGATTAAAATATGGTTTTCGTTTTTGCTTGTCCTGTCGCACATAATTGATGCCTTTAAATTTTAATACTTCGCTATTCTTCTCTTATAAGGTGATTTAGGCAACTGCAAACTGAACAGGATTTGGTCGTGGGAATTGTTTTTTATATCATTTACTTTAAAAACAATGACTTGAAGATTAACCTTGGTGTCATTAAAATTGACACTCACTGAAAGAATGTTTAGAAGTCAAATAAATACTCGCTTAATTTATCCGCTAACCATGTCATCGCTGGGTGTTCTGTTTGACCGTTAGGCGAAAACATACAGTAGTCTTCTTGAGTTAATCCGTAAGTGTGTTTGATCACGGCTAATTTTTGCTGACGAAGATAATGACGAATCAATGGCTCTGGCAATACACCCCAAGCATCTTCTTCCAAGATGGTGTTGAGCATGTAGTCAAAACTAGAAAAACCAATATATCGTGTCGAAAATGGTTCTAGTTCGGGATTGTCTTTCTCGTTTAAGTAAACCATCAGTGCTTGCATTTGGCTGCGCAAGTCCTCGTCAGAGACTCGGCGCATCTTACTTAATCGATGGTCAGCACTGCATACCGACATCATCCGTATTTTACCCAGCGGGTTGTACACGATTCGCGGGTCGTCAACGCGTTCGTAATCGACGCCAAAAGCAAAGTCTACTTGGTGTGTGCTGACTAAGTTCGCTAAGTCACCGCTTGAGGCAAGAATCAAGTTGAACATGGTTGAAGGAAAAAGGTTGTTGAGGGTATGAGAGAGTTCCTGCCATAAATCGTCAGGTAAGGAGTCATCCCTAGCCACCCAGACTTCGGCGTTAAATCCTTCTGAAATTTGGGCACAGGTTTTCCGGATACGTTGAGCGGTGATGAGTAGATGTTCACAATCTTTATAAATGGCTTTACCCGCTTCAGACATCGTCAGCTGGTTACCCGTGCGAGTAAACAACTCAACATCGAGATCTTTTTCCAGCGCTTTTATCGCCATACTGAGTTTGGTTCGGTTACAGTCCAACTGCCTAGCGGCTTCAGAAACTGAACCACACTCCGCAATGGTACAGAACGCTTCTACTTGAGATAAATTCATGATTTGACACAACCAATAAATGAATTTGAATAATATGGGTATATTGCAGATATGCTCCCAAAGCGGTGAAAGATTATCGAAAAAAGCACGAATCCGCCAGATAAGTCTATGGTCTTTTAATGGTTTTACGGTAATCTATGTGGGTTACAAAAAGTGAACATGGAGGCCACGATGGCACAAGAGTGGGACGGCTTAGCAAAAAACTGGGAATCAAATCCAGCAACAGAGCAATTTGCGCAGTCGGTGTTTGAGCAGTTACAACAACTAACTCAGCTTGATGGCATTAAAGTATTAGATTTTGGATGCGGAACAGGGCAGTTAAGTCAGTTATTATCACCAACAGTGAAAGATATTGTGGCATTAGACGCATCGGAAGCCATGATTGAAGAACTTGATAAGAAAGAACTTGCCAACGTAGAACCCGTAGTCGATGCATTGTCACGTGGTTTGGTGGCTCAGCATCCTGCATTTCGTGGACAATTTGACCTTGTTATTGCATCGTCAGTTTTGACGTTTGTAGAAGATCTCGACGCCTCGTTAAAGATCTCACATTCTTTACTTAACCCAAGCGGTTATTTTGTTCATTTTGATTGGATTTCTGAATCGGAAAAAGATGGTTTTACGATTGCAAAATCTGAAAATGCATTGCATCAAGCAGGTTTCGTTCAAGTGGAATCGAGAAAAGTTTTTGAGATTACTTCGGAAGGGAAGACGATGTCAGTATTAATGGGCGTTGGTCGCCGCTAAAGCTAAACGAAGAAATAAAATGATACAAGCAAGCTTGCTCGTTCGACTTTAGGCTTAAGGAAAGTCCAAATATAATGATAGTCAACAATCGTGGCTTAAAAATATCAATGAACTAGCTTTGACGGTTCTATTTGAGAAGCACGGGAGAGCATTCATTAAAAAAGAAGGCAATTGAATTGACGGTTTATCTAAGCTTAAAACGAGGAAAGACAGGAAATCACATTCGAGCCTGAATGCTCACTCAATAAAAGTTAACCCCACTCGTAAAGTGGGGTTATTTATAACCTGAATTTAGGTTGTCTGGTATGAGCCTATTGAATTTCTAAAAGCTCAATATCGAAGATCAACACACTGGCGGGTGGAATTGGCCCAGAGCCGCTTTTACCGTAACCTAATGTGCTTGGTACGTATAGGCGTATCTTTTCACCTTCTACCATGTATTGAAGACCTTCTTGCCAACCTTTGATTACTTGGTTAAGACCAAAAGAAATCGGTTCACCACGGTTCACTGAACTGTCGAATACAGTGCCATCGATCAGCGTGCCATGGTAATGCACTTTTACTTTACTGGCTGCGGTTGGGTGAGCATCACCTGCCCCTTTTTCAAGAATCATGTATTGAAGGCCGCTTTCTGTTGTGATGACACCTTCTTTTTTACCGTTTTCTAACAAAAACGCTTGGCCTTTGGCGAAGTTTTCATCTGCAACTTTATGGTTCGTCCATGTACGGTAAATAAAAAAGCCCGCCAAAATAAAAATAATAAGAGGGAATAAAAATTTAGACACGTTGAACTCCTGTCTATTTAGGTTGTTTTAGTAAATAGTTAATGGTCTCTGCAATGGCCTCGATGCTTTCATGACCACCTGTAATTACTTGGTATTTTCCGTTTACGATAAAAGCCGGTACGGAGTTAATCTGACCACGTGTAGTGATAGCTTCCGCTTTTTTGATGTATTCGAAAAGTTGTTTTTGTTGTGCTTCATCCAGATGATAAGGGCTGATGAGGTTGCGAGATTCAAACGTTTTCTCTACCGCGATTTGGCGCTCGTCAGCAGTCGCTTCAGCGCCCATTTGCACCGCGGAAAAAAGGTCAGCCATAAACGCTTTGTCAGGTGTTGCTTCTAGCTGCATAGCTGCAGTGTAGAAGATGATCGCGCTCACTCGCGCACTTTCATTGAACGTAACATGCATCTTCTCAACGTTCTGTTCTGTTAAGGATTCGATCTGAGGGACGAATTCTTCCATTGAGCGACAGTGGCCACATGTTAAAGAGAATGCTTCGGTAAGAGGAGCTAAATCGTATTCTTGCAATGATACAGGCAGAACTTCATATTGTTTGCCTTGCTGGGGCTGAGTATTGCCGTTACCACATGCCGACAGAATGGCGACGACGGCAACTAAAGCAAAGCTTTTCGATATGGTTTTGAACATAATAACGCTCTAAATAAGAAATTTGCGTTATTTTATCGGTTAACGATAGTGACTAAAACCATTAAATAACAATAAAGTGAGACAACCAGTAACAGATTGGTTCCTGAGCCTTGAAGTAACCACATGTACAATCGTAGGTGTTTGTCTTTTGGAGCGGCCCATATTTAACCCAGCGCATGAAAGGTGTGGATTGAACCACAATGAGCGAGCAAAAAACGCTAAAGAACAGGCACGCCTTGTCGATATAATGGGCAGAGTTTACTACGTTGGTAACGGTATGAAGCAGTGGTTTTTAATTGTTTGCGGCATTCTGACAGGATGTAGCAGCATCAATCAAGATATGATTCCCGGTGGGAACATATTGGATACGGCTCCAAGAACAAACACCGAGCTAAGACATCCTGAATGGGGTTATGCAAGTTCATCCCGAGTGGCTGCTTCTTCTCACGTTTATAATTCGAAGAGAGATTCGGCAAAAAAATCGCAAAATGTGACCTCTTTGGAAAGGTTCTTGACTAAGCATAACATCCCTCATGAAACGCTCAGGGGGAATCATGTGATGATACGTTTGAAAGATCAAGTTTACTTTCAAACCGGATCAGCGCAGTTATCGTCACTATCTCAAAGTTGGATTCGAAATATCGGTGACTACCTTTCGGGGGTAATAGATGTGGATGTGGTCATCAATGGACATGCTGATAACACGGGGGCTGCTACCTTTAACGATGCGTTATCGGAAAAACGAGCCCGTGAAGTAGAGAAGCAACTATTGATGACGGGGATACCGCGTCAACGCATTTTTTCTCGTGGGTTTGGTGAGTCTGTTCCTCGATGCAGTAATACGACATCTAAAGGGAAAGCCTGCAATAGACGTGTAGAGCTGACATTGATTGTTGAAGAATAGTCCGTCGATAGAAATAGTAAAAGAGGCATCGTTTTGGTGCCTCTTTTACATCACGGCAATGCTCATAGGGGGAGCTTAGGCAAATTCTTTTTCAATATAAGCGATGATGTCAGATGACTCATATAGCCACTTCGGTTCACCATCTTTTTCGATACGAAGACAAGGGACTTTGACTCGGCCACCACCTTGTTCAAGCTCAGCACGATGAAGAGGGCTATTCTTCGCGTCACGTAATTCAATATTTACAGATTGTCGTTTCATTGCACGACGGACTTTTACGCAAAAAGGACAAGCTTCAAATTGATAAAGTGCGTACTGTTTTGCTTTCTCGTCAACACTGCGTTGTTCTTCTGCATTACGTGTAACACCACGAGGTGAAAATATGGCATTCAGTAACAATATAACCTTGCCTAAAATCCAACGGATAAATTTCATAATGATCTCTTGATGTTCAATGGATAAGTGCCTTTACGGATACAATCATGCTGTTTTTTGCAGGAAAGTCGGAGTCTATCAGTTGTTTAGTGTAGATTAAACCATGAAATTTATAAGGTTAATAGGCGTTTTAACCACCCTAAGAATCCGCTATTTGATGTTGGGTTAGCTTCTCTCCCTAAATAAAAACTTTGCATGAGCTCCGTTCTGAATAGGTCGACATCAATATATTTTATCACAAGTTCATATTGCAATGTGTTTTGAGTTTGCTCTGCATGATCATGCGCTAAGCTAAAGTCCATGTTCAAGTAACCTTGAGTATATAGCCAAAGATGAGTAATCAATATCAGGTCTTCTGCAGACTGGTTGGTAAACTTACCTGCATGCTCATCACCCAAAGAGTCTGTTAGAACTTGCTGCATTTTCTGGGCCGAATGAGCGTGTTGCTCATACAATGCACTCGCTTCAATATGCGATTTAGTTAAAAGGCCCAACAGATGAAGAGCGGGAGCTGTAGTCGGCTTGTTTTTACAAACTTTAGTGAAAAGTGGAGACTGTTCTTTTAACCAACGTCGTTTTGACGCTTTATGTTCTTTAACGAAGGGAATTGCTTTGAATCCCATGTCTTGAACTAGTTCATTAAGAGACGTCATGGGTTTGTAGTTCCTTCACCGTTACTTCGACGTGTTGATCATTAATATCAACAAATATAGAGCTGCCAATAATCATAACAGAAAGGCGAGTACTGCGGTCAAGATGCTGACAAATTGAGTCGATAGCTTCGTAGTCAAAGCTCTCTACACAGACAGGAAGCATTGAAAACTTACCCGCCATCTTCTCCCACCATACTGAAGATTTTGTGTTAAAAGTATAGACTTTGACTTGTTTTGCTAAACGGGACGCCTTCTTGACTCTATCGGAGTCTGGTTCACCAATCTCAATCCAGTGAGTGATGCTCTGATCATCACTGACATGCCACAAATCAGGCTCTTCAGTGGTAGAAAGCCCTTTAGTAAACGCTAAGTCACTTTGTGCATTTAGACAGTAGGCTAAAATTCGTGCCAGCATTCGCTGTGGCTTTTCAGAAGGGTGAAGGGCAATTGTCAGGTTTTTTGAGGCGTAATGGTCATTATTCATATCGGAAATCGCGATACGAAGTTTATAGATAGTGGGTTTTAGAGCCATGGATTTTTATCGATGTGGTAAGTTTAGGCAAAAAAAATAGCCAGCTAAAAGCTGGCTATCGTATCAAATTCTTTAAGAATTAAAGTACTTTGATTTGCTCTGCTTGAGGACCTTTCTGGCCTTGAGAGATAACAAATTCTACTTTCTGACCTTCAACTAGAGTACGGAAGCCGTCGCCAGTGATTGCAGAGAAGTGAGCAAATACGTCAGGACCGTTTTCTTGTTGAATGAAACCGAAGCCTTTAGTTTCGTTGAACCACTTAACTGTGCCAGTAGCTGTGTTAGACATGTTTATTTCCTAAATATCTAAATTTGTGTAATCTTTCGCCTCAACGGCGCTTATAGCGTGAAAAAATAAATTGCTATTGCGTACCACAGGACGGCGGGTTACAAGTAATCCAACGAAATGTGAAAACAAAGAACTTTCTTTCTAGCTGCGTTCGAGTCTAAGTTAAATACAAAAAGAGTCAACAAATATTAGCGATTTATAGGCAATTATTTGTATCTAGTCACTATTTGAACAGCATGCTTTTGGTTATATTTCAAATAAATGACTTAGGAGTGAAGTTTTAAGTATGTGTAGACCTAAAAAAGCCCCGCCATAAATGTCGGGGCTTTTCAGTTTTCAGATTCGTAATAGAGAAAACTGATTATCTTTTTACTGCAGTTACGCTAGCAATTCTTTTGCTGTGTTCACTACGTTTTCAGTCGTGAAGCCAAACATCTCGAATAGCTGACCAGCAGGTGCAGATTCACCGAATGTCGTCATGCCGATGATGCGGCCGTCGAAACCAACGTACTTGTACCAGAAGTCTGCGATGCCCGCTTCGATAGCGATACGAGCTGTTACGTCTGATGGCAGTACGGCTTCACGGTAAGCAGCGTCTTGCTTGTCGAATGCATCTGTTGATGGCATTGAAACCACGCGTGTTTTCTTACCTTCAGCAGTGAGCTGTGCTGCTGCTTCTACTGCTAGTTCAACTTCAGAGCCTGTTGCGATAAGGATAAGCTCTGGCTTGCCTTCACAATCTTTTAGGATGTAAGCACCTTTCGCGATGTTCGCTACTTGTTCTGCTGTACGCTCTTGTTGCGCTAGGTTCTGACGCGAGAAGATAAGTGCAGTTGGTGCATTTTTACGTTCAATCGCTAGTTTCCAAGCGACTGCTGATTCAACTTGGTCACATGGACGCCATGTGCTCATGTTTGGCGTTAGACGTAGCGATGCCATTTGCTCAACGGGTTGGTGAGTTGGGCCATCTTCGCCAAGACCGATAGAGTCATGCGTGTAAACTTGGATGTTCTGAATCTTCATCAACGCAGCCATACGCATGGCGTTACGTGCGTACTCCATGAATATTAGGAATGTCGCGCCGTAAGGAACGAAACCACCGTGTAGCGCAATACCATTAATGACCGCGGTCATACCGAATTCACGTACACCGTAGTGGATGTAGTTACCCGAAAAATCATCCGCTTCTAGAGACTTAGAACCAGACCAAATTGTCAGGTTAGAAGGCGCTAGGTCAGCAGAGCCACCCATGAATTCTGGAAGCATTTGGCCAAACGCTTCTAGTGCATTTTGAGACGCTTTACGTGAAGCGATATTGGCTGGGTTTGCTTGAAGGTCGGCAATGATTTGGCTTGCTTTCTCTTCCCACTGTGCAGGAAGCTCACCGTTTACGCGGCGTTTGAATTCAGCCGCCAGCTCAGGGTATGCTGCTTCATAAGCTGCAAATTTCTCGTTCCACGCTGCTTCCTTAGCTGCGCCTGTTTCTTTCGCTGACCATTCTGCGTAGACTTCTTGCGGAATTTCAAAAGGACCGTGCTCCCAACCTAGTTCTTTGCGTGTTGCTGCGATTTCTTCAGCACCTAATGGCGCACCGTGACAGTCGTGTGAACCAGATTTGTTTGGTGAACCAAAACCGATGATTGTCTTAGTACAGATCAGCGTAGGACGTGGGTCTGCTTTCGCTGCTTCAATGGCAGCGTTGATCGCTTCACTGTCATGACCATCTACGGCAGGAATGACATGCCAACCGTAAGCTTCAAAACGCTTAGGTGTGTCATCAGAGAACCAACCATCAACGTGACCATCGATAGAAATGCCGTTGTCATCCCAAAATGCGATCAGTTTGCCTAGGCCAAGTGTGCCTGCAAGAGAACATGCCTCGTGCGAGATACCTTCCATCAGACAGCCGTCACCCATGAATGTATAAGTGAAGTGGTCAACGATGTCGTGGCCTTCTTTGTTGAATTGAGCAGCTAGTGCTTTTTCAGCAATCGCCATACCCACAGCGTTTGTAACCCCTTGACCTAGAGGGCCCGTGGTTGTCTCGATACCTGGTGCGTAGCCGTACTCTGGGTGACCTGGCGTTTTAGAGTGCAATTGACGAAAGTTTTTTAGGTCATCAATAGATAGCTCGTAACCGCTCAAGTGTAGTAGAGAATAAAGCAGCATTGAACCGTGACCGTTTGAAAGCACAAAACGGTCTCGATCCGCCCACTCTGGGTTTGATGGGTTGTGGTTTAGGTGAGAGCGCCAAAGAACTTCAGCGATGTCTGCCATACCCATAGGAGCACCTGGGTGACCAGAATTAGCTTGTTGAACGCCGTCCATACTTAATGCACGAATAGCGTTTGCGAGATATTTACGATCCATAATAACTACCAGTTTAAAATAATATCGAATTTAGAAATTAAGAGGGGAACGCAAACGTTCCCCTGATTTGATTTTGTGGATTACAGCTTTGCTGCGATCATGTCTTCAAGTTTGCCTTGGTCAATCGCGAAGTTGCGGATACCTTCAGCAAGCTTCTCTACTGCCATTGGGTCTTGGTTGTGTTCCCATAGGAACTCAGAGTGAGTCATTGGTGCTGGGCGTTCTTTTGTGCCTTTAGAATCAACCAACTTCTCAACCACTTCGCCTTCTGCGGCTTCTAGCTCAGCAAGTAGAGCTGGAGCGATTGTTAGGCGGTCACAGCCAGCCAGCTCTAGGATTTCACCGATGTTACGGAAGCTAGCGCCCATGACTACGGTGTGGTAGCCGTATTCTTTGTAGTAGTTGTAGATTTGAGTAACAGACAGTACGCCTGGATCTTCTGAAGCTTCGAAGTCACGACCTTCTTTTGCTTTGTACCAGTCCATGATGCGGCCAACGAATGGTGAAATTAGGAATACGCCAGCTTCAGCACAAGCACGAGCCTGAGCGAATGAGAATAGAAGCGTCAGGTTACAGTTGATGCCTTCTTTCTCTAGGATTTCTGCTGCGCGGATACCTTCCCAAGTAGACGCTAGTTTGATAAGGATGCGGTCGTTAGTGATGCCGGCATCGTTGTACATTTTCACTAGTTGACGTGCTTTCGCTACGCTGCCTTCCATATCGTAAGATAGGCGGGCGTCAACTTCTGTAGAGATACGACCTGGAATCGTTTTTAGGATTTCTTTACCGATGCTTACTGCAAGCATGTCACAAGTGTCTTGAACTTGTTGAGCTTTGTCGTTGCTCTGTGCTTTAGCGTATTCGATTGAAGCATCGATTAGAGGTGCGTACTCTGCGATTTGAGCGGCTTTAAGGATAAGAGAAGGGTTAGTTGTTGCGTCTTCTGGCTGGTATTTTTTGATTGCATCAATTTCACCAGTGTCTGCTACTACCGTCGTTAGTTTACGAAGTTGCTCTAACTTGTTGCTCATAATCGATCATCCTATTTTTCAATGGGCTTAAGCGTGGTTTAGAGGCCACCGCTTGTGCACTTGCAAGCGAGTTAGCTAATCGTCTCATTGCATTTAATGAGACATCTGCTCAGCCAACTACGGAAATTCTGTTACCGAACAAAGGGTATGAACATATGTTCGATAGCTGAGTAAATGATGTCTCCATCTTTATCCTATCTATGCTGAAAGTCAATCGGTGGAATCGACTTATAGTGAACTTCATCAACGTTTTTGTACTGTGTGTTGAGCTCTTAGCCCAGATAAACGTTTGCCCTTATTGTTCAATGCTTGAGCGTTGAACGAAAGGGTAAAAAATGATGGTGAGAAAATGTTATTGCGATGAGCAAATGTAGCGTTTAAATTGGTGGGGAACGTAGGCTAAGTCAATGAGCAGATCTTCACTTATTGCATACAATATCGATCCTCTTAAAGGGTTAGAGAAACCATGAGCAGTTATAACCAAGATATTTCCATTGAAAACACAGATTTGTTGACCGAAATTTCCGTCGCTTATTATCAAGACGGTGCGACTCAGGAAGAGATATCCAGAAAGTTTGCCATTTCACGAGCAAAAGTAGGGCGAATGCTCAAGCAAGCTCGTGATGAAGGTATCGTTGAGATAACAGTAAAGTACCACCCAGTATTCAGTGCCAAAATTGAACAACGTCTGATTGAGAGATTTGGTGTAAAGCGTGCTCTGGTGGCGCTTGATCAACCGAACGAAGAAGCGCAGCGCCTTCAAGTCTCTGGTCTGGTCTCAAATTACCTAACCAGCACGCTTAAAAACGGAATGGTAGTGACGGTAGGGCAGGGGCGTAACGTCTCTTCCGTGGCTCATCACATTGGGGTCATTACGCCGCGTGACTGTAAATTTGTCTGTGGCATTGGAGGGATTCATCCGCGCGGTGGCATGTATAACGCCGATCACATTTGTCGTCAGTTAGCGAAAAAATATGGTGGAACTTCCGAAACCCTTTATGCTCCTGCCTATGCAGAAAATAGAGAGCAGAAATTGGCCTTCATGCAGAATGCGACGGTAAAGCAAACGCTCGATTTGGCGCGCAAAGCTGATGTCGCTTTGGTCGGTATTGGTGATATGAGCGAAAACAGTTATATGGTGGACTTAGGCTGGTTTACGCCAGATGAAGTGGTTCAATCAAGGTTGCAGCAAGGCGTGGTAGGGGATTTCGCTGGCTATGACTTTTTTGATATTCACGGGAATGTAGCCAATACCGTGATGAGTGATCGAGTCATTGGTTTAGGCATTGAAGAGTTTCGTCCAATAGCGGAAGTGATCGCTATTGCCGCCGAAAACAGCAAGCCATTAGCGCTTCTCGGCGCATTAAGAACAGGCGCAGTAGATGTGATTGCGACGAGCGTTAGCAACGCATTGACAGTTCTTAACTTAGATGAGCAAATGCACGGCAATGCGGTACCTGAGGGGGCGCACAGATAATATGTAATCTTATGCAATCAGGCTGCGAGGAGTTATAAATGACTCGCAGCCTGATGTCGTTTTCAAGTTAAAAATATTCTCTAGGAGTAGCTTTAAATTTGTACATCTACTCTGGAGAATACAATGAAAAAGACACTTCTTGCAGCCCTGCTTGTCGGGCTTACTGGTGCGGCTCACGCCGAGCAAAAAGTCGTAGCGGGTTACTTTGCGGATTGGCAGTACGCAAACGCAGAAAACCCATACACGGTGAAAGATATTCCCGCCGATAAGCTGACGCACGTGATTTACGCGTTTCTCAGTATGTGCGGTCCTCATACTGGTGCTTCTGAAACGGTGCAAAAACTGATTGCCAAACAATGTGAAGGAAAAGATCCTTATACGGCGATCATTGTCGATACCGAAGCGGCATTAGAAAAGGACTTTGGCGATGTCTCAGTTAACGCGCCATACAAAGGCCACTTCGCTCAGCTTGCCGAAATGAAGAAACAACATCCAGATCTCAAAATTCTCCCTTCTTTTGGTGGCTGGACAATGTCGGAGCCTTTCCATGCGATGGCGAAGAACAAACAAGCGATGGATCAATTCTCGAAAAGTGCGGTTGAGTTGATTGCTCAATATGATTTCTTTGATGGTATTGATCTGGATTGGGAATACCCAGGTGGTGGTGGTTTAACAACGTCGCCTTGGAACCCAGATACCAAGCTTTCTGATGAACAAAAAGCGTCTGAGCGTGATGCGTTTACCTATTTAGTTAAAACCATGCGTGGTGAGTTGGATGAGCTTACAAATCAAACCAAGCGTGAATACGAGCTTTCTACGGCGGTGGGCGTTGGTCCAAAAGCGGCAGGTATCGATTGGAAAGCGGCGGAGCCGTACCTGACCAACATGTTTGCGATGACTTATGATTTTTTAGGTGGTTGGGGACAACAAACCGGGCATACCACCAATTTGCACGCGACTGAGCGCAGTTGGTGGGGAATGGGCGCAGACGTCTTTATTAATCAGATGATTGAACTTGGGATCCCAAGTGAGAAGTTGGTGATTGGTGCGGCATTTTACGGCCGTGGTTGGCAAGGTACGAAAGATTTTTCGGGTGGCCTCCCCACGCAAGATCTTGTTTCTGAGCAAGGAGCCCAATTCGGTACTGGCGAAAATGGTTACTTCATGTTCTGGGATCTGATGAAGAATTACAGTGACAAGCAGGGGTATGAGTACAAGTATGATGAGCAATCACAAGCGCCTTACTTGTGGCACCCTGAAAAGAAAGTGTTTATCTCTTATGAAAATCAACGTTCGATCAAAGCCAAAGCTAATTGGGCGAAACAGGCTAACCTCGGTGGCATTTTTACCTGGGAATTGTCTGGCGATCCGAAAGGTGATTTGGTTGAAGTTATGTATCAGGAGATGAAGAAATAATTGGATTATCAACTCGTTTATCTCAAATACATTAGTTGAGACTAGAGCCGACACTTCAATTTGAAAGAAGAGAGTTACCCTGATTAAAGATGCTACATCCGTAATCAAAGAAACTAGAGGTAACTCTCATCCTTCATACTAGAACCCAATCAAACACAAGCGGACCTTCCCAATCTCGCATAAGAACTCGGCAACGTATTGAAAGCCTGCAAATTTGTGGTGTGTTTATCTCACCGAGTCGAGAAGTGGGTAACAGTCAGGGCATCAAGGTCATAATTCACCTTAAAAGTGATTTCAATGCTTTCTTTAGTTACAGCTAACGAATGAAAGAGATTGATAAAAACTGGAACTTGTTGTTTGGTGAAATGTGGCGGTAGAGCCAACCGGACAAGAAGCAGAGATAGGGACGATCACTCGTTGCTGCTTTATCTCAGAGGCGTTAATAGTGAGATAACGGCGTTGACCATCTAAAGAGTCGGTTAAAGTGTTACTGAGGACGGTCGCTGAGACTGTTTCTTCATTAGTGGGTTTACCCCATATTAAAAGCAGAAGGAGTAAAGCACTTAAACCGCCGAAGACCAAAATGTAAGTTTTGGGGTTATCCAAAGTCGAGTTCCAAAGGTTTTGTTTCGAGTAATTCTATTGTTTTACAATAAAAAATCTGCATGTTCAAAGAACAATGCGGTTTTGTATTAAAATCGGTGGTGTACGCCAATCGAGGTTCTGCCCACTAGGGTTGTTTTCCTTCCATGCTGGTGGTTATATCGATAAGAGAGGTCGTTGATACCGAGATGTTATCGTCCTAAAGCGTCATTACTCTCACGAGCGACGGCCTCGTAACAGCTGACATCCTGACGGGTAACTAACGGTGAATAGTCACGATTACCCACGTTTGAACGGACCTTATATTTAATATTTATCTTAAACCACAAACAAAAACAGCGAACCTAAGCTCGCTGTTTCCTCAATTTGATCAAATTTATGGTTTCATCTTGTTTTAATTAAAAGATGAGATGGGCAACACCAGCAATCACAGGCAAGGTAATGAGCGTACGTAGAATAAAGATAACAAACAACTCTACGATGTTTACTGGAATCTTGCTGCCTAATAGTAATGCTCCAACTTCAGACATGTAGATAAGTTGAGTCACTGACATTGCAGCGATCACAAAACGAGTCATTTCGTTATCAATTGACGCTGCAAGAATGGCGGGGATAAACATATCTGCAAAGCCCACCACGATAGTCTGTGATGCTGCGACCGCCTCTGGTACTTGCAGTAGCTCTAGGTATGGAATGAATGGTTGGCCAAGGATCTCGAAGACTGAGGTGTATTCAGCTACGACTAACGCAACGGTACCAAGGCCCATGACTACAGGAAGTACACCAAATACCATGTCGACAGCGTTGTGCACGCCTTCTTTGAAAACAGACCGAACAGAGACCACCTGTCCTGCACGTTTTAATGCTAAATCTAACCCCCAAGAAAACGTCGTATGACCTTCTGGTATTGCATCCACGTCTTTGTCTGGATTACTGCCATCAATATAGTGATCTTTTTTAAGACTCAATGGTGGTAAACGAGGAATGATGACTGCTGCGACGATGCCTGCTAAACAGATTGCACCATAGAAAGGTAAGAACAAGTGCTCTAGCTGTACTTGGGCGATAACGACTAAGCTGAACGTAATCGATACTGCTGAAAACGTAGTGCCTACAACGGCCGCTTCACGTTGAGTGTAAAACTTATTCTCGTATTGTTTGCTAGTTAAAAGGATACCAACACTGCCATCACCCAGCCAAGAAGCCATACAGTCAATCGCACTGCGGCCTGGTAGATTGAAAATAGGACGCATTACTTTACTTAGTATTGCGCCAAGCAGTTCTAGTAGACCGAAGTTTAGAAGAAGCGGTAGCAATAGACCTGCGAAAATGAATACAGCAAATAAAGTAGGCAAAAGACCTGTCAGAACAAGGCCTCCAGTGTTCTCTTCCCAAATCGCATGTGGACCAACTTGGAAGAAGGTCATCAACACGGCTACACCGCCGATTAGACGAACAACAAGCCACAATGGAGATGGGTTAAAAAGGCCATTTAAAAAACCGTTACGTAGGATCGCTGCCGGCTTGAAAATTTTGCAAAGAACAGACGCGACCGCCATGAAAGCGATAATGGTGGTAACGATAGCGATTAACGTATCGCCTAGAAATGCCGGAATGACTTTTGCCATGATAGCAACAGGAATCGTTAGGCCGCCATCGTAAGAGATCGGCGCCATGAAGAGCAGAAGACCAATTAGGGATGGGATAAAAAATATCCAAAAGTTGCCCTTAGGTGCCTCAGTAGTATTAGTGGTGTTATTCATAGTTTTCTCGTGTTACTACTAATCAATACTCGCCATTTCCATGACATAAATATTCACTAAACATCCGTATTTAATCACAGTGATGCGGAGGTTACCCGCAAAAAGTCTCTCTTGCAATACTATTCATTAAGTACATCTAGTTATTCAGCCGATTTGTCGGGTAATTGGTCAAATAATATCATTATGTATATGATGATGTTGTTAGTGTTAGAAAATTGTAGCGCGAGAGGCCGACTGTGCAGAGAGTGCTGCGAAGCCGTGTGATTAGAATAATAAAACGGCGATAAAATGTGATGTTGGTCTTACTAACCTTGCCGTGATTTATCTTGTTAGCCTTATGTTTTATATATAATTATTTCAATGGTTCAGTACGCCAAAAATCGTATTGCCACGATGTCGGTATTGTAAAAAGGTAAGAAACCGATTGAACAAAGTGCTTTAATCGGTCTGCGATTCTATGCTTTTTGTTGGCGATTCAATATGTACAGATAAGTCCAGTAAATGAATGCGGTTGTAAACGCTAAAAACGCAGGAAATATCAAAGTATACAATCCGTACACAACAAACAATGCGGCACCAGCGACACCACCGAATAAGAAACCGAAGAAAATGAACAAGAATAGCTTGGCCTTACGCCGGTCAAATTGGCGACCTCTCAAACTTTCTCCGATCATGATGCCCAAATCGGTGATGATTCCGGTCATGTGTGTGGTTCTGACAACAGCACCACTGAACGTCGTAATCATTGCGTTTTGCAAACCACATGCGGCAGAAGCTAAGTATTGACCATACATATTTCCTTCAATCAGGAAACCTAAACTGAGCAGAAGTAAGCTACCTTCGATGCAAAGTGCGACACCATATCGGCGTCCTAGTTTTAGAGCACTACTTTCAATAAAAAAGCCGCTG
Organism: Vibrio sp. ES.051; assembly: GCF_002563795.1. Lineage (GTDB taxonomy): Bacteria > Pseudomonadota > Gammaproteobacteria > Enterobacterales > Vibrionaceae > Vibrio. The sequence continues at coordinate 872,629 of NZ_PDJL01000003.1, read as the reverse complement.
AATGCCGCACCGATCAGGAAACTGAACACGATGAAGAGCAGGTGAATGGAGCTATCTGCACCGGTCAGTAAGTTGTTCCCTAGCTGAGTTACGGTTCCCGAAAGATGTGTTATCGCTTGGTGTTGAAAGCCGAGGAGACCAACGGCATTGACGCAGCCCGCGAGAAGGGCGAGTAGAAAGGCGCCATATTCCACCCAACGAGGAAGTCTGGAAATCACAATAAAACCCCACCAAATGTTAGGCGCCGATTATAGCGCTCACACAGAGTTACGAAACCCCCTTACAGTGTAACTTGGTTGATCCCCCTCAAAAAACTCAATTTTAATAAACCATTTAGGCTCTGCCCCTGTGTCTGAGGTTGTGGGTGTAGAAAACTTATTCGATGTGCTCCATCGTACATTCGAAGCTTACCCAGCCATGAGTTCGTTGCTCATAGATAGAGATTATTGGTTCATGAAACTCCTTATCGGTAAAGAGCCCAATAGGAATGACACTAATATTTGGTAGTGCAGACAGTAACACGCGCATGGTTGTTCCACAGGATGGGCAGAACTCGTACTGAGCCTCGCTACCATCGTCTCCAACTCTGATGTAGCGAGTCACGTCACCATTTAGCGACACGCGTTCTTTTTCAAACCGTGCTTGAACACCAAACACACTACCGGTGCGCTTTTGGCATTCAAAACAATAGCAGACCGATGTATGGATAGGTTCTCCTTTACAGCGTATCTCGACTAAGCCACAGGCACATTCACAAGTATGGATAGTTGTTGTCATCGTTATTACCTATCGTTTCTCCAATATACCCAATCATCGCGAGACGCTTGAAGAAGTGTCAGTCACCAGTTCTGAATGAGGCGTCTACAAGTCGTTTGGTTATAGTCAGCTTAGTTTAATTTTGAAACCCTTGACGGGAATAAGAGGGTGACATTTTTGGTTTTCGTCAGTCATACCTAAATCACTACTTGATGCTTGGTTTAGTGCTCTGGAGCTTACATCTTAAAGTGATCTGTTTATTTGTAGTGATATACTTATCTGTTATTTCTACCGTAGAAACAAGGAAGTCTTCATGACTCGTAAAAGAATCCTGCCAGTTCCACTTATTCTTCTCATTCCTATCGTACTATTAGTCGTAGTTGTGGTCGCAGGCGTTTATCGTTTTAATTTGTCCGATGAAGAGATTATGGCTAAGTTTCCGCAAGTGGAGATTCACACTAACGCGATTGTACAAGAGGTGTTAGGGATTTCGTCACGAAACCCTTGGACACTCCAAGTGCCTGAACAAGGAGCCGTGACGTTTCTTGAAGAGTGGGACAAAGACAACGGTTATCTGATTGGTCAGTATGACGCAGGTGCAACTCAAGGGCAGGTTATCGTTCCGACAGCGTTTATTGCTCAACGTGAAATCAGCGATATACATTGGATAACGGCTCCGATGATTGTCAGTACTCAAGGGAGTGGTGCATTTTACTATGTGGGATTATTCAAATTTGACCCAGTACCCAGCCGAGTTGTTTTAGTCGATAGTATTTTTGTTGGCGATCGTATTAAACTTAACCAGTTAGCGTGGCGCGATGACGTGACAATCACTTTTTCTTACTTAGCTCACGGTGAAGAACAAGCAATGGCAGAGGTGCCAAATCAATTAAAATCGGCCATATTAAAGCGAGCAGAGAACAATCTGAATATGCAACAGTGATGGTTGTTTTTTGACTTCTGTAAAAATTCAGTGTTTTCTGTGCCAGATCTCGAAATTTGATAGTGATTTCTTATGCGGGAATGCATAAGCTATGCCTCTTGTTTGAAAGGAGATAGTAATTCCCGTGTCTACAAATGAAATTACAAGACGGTTGACGAATCTAAAAAGTCGTAGAGCACTTCTGGTATACTCCTTGCCTGTTCTAGTCGCTATTGGTATTTCTCACTCTCTCAAAGAGTCATCTTTAACCAAAACCATCGCGTTGAACTTGCCTGAATCTCAAGTCGTTGAAAACATTCTTGATGCGACGACTGCTGACGTTGCCATCCCTCCGAACTTTGAATATCAGATCCAATCAGGTGATAACCTGAGCAGCATTTTCAGTCAGCTCGGTTTTGGTTACAGTTCATTAATGAAAGTGATGGAAACGGATTTAAACTACCTTGCGCTTGATACGCTAAAACCAGGCAACACGCTGCGCTTTTGGCGTGATGACGTAACCGGTGACTTAAAGAAAATGGAGCTGCAATTCTCTATTGCAGATAAAGTGGTTTACCAACTTAATAGTGATGGTAGCTATGACTTTACCGATATCTCAATCCCGGGTGTTTGGAGCCAAGAACCTTTAGTTGGTGTTATCCAAGGAAGTTTCTCTTCTTCTGCTAGCCGTTTAGGACTCACTTCTGCGGAAATTAGCCAAGTCGTCGGCTTGCTGAAAGAACAGTTAAACTTCGGTCGCGACCTTCGTGCTGGTGACCGATTTGAAGTCGTTCGACGTGTGCAGAATATTAACGGTGTACCAACAGGTAAGAATGAAATTGAAGCGATTAAAATTTATAATCGTGGTCGTGAAATCACGGCTTACCTTCACACCGATGGGCAATTCTACAATGCGAAAGGCGAGAGCTTACAACGTGCATTTCAACGTTATCCTGTCAGCCGCAGTTGGCGTATGAGTTCCAGTTTTAATCCTAACCGTTTACATCCTGTCACAGGACGAGTCGCGCCGCACAATGGTACCGATTTCGCAGTACCGACAGGGACGCCAGTTGTCTCAACAGGTGATGGGACAGTGGTCATGACGCGTAAACACCCTTATGCGGGTAACTATGTGGTTGTAGAGCATGGCAGCAAGTACAAAACTCGTTACCTACACCTAAGTAAGATTTTGGTGAAGAAAGGTCAAAAAGTCTCTCGTGGTCAACGGATCGGTCTATCTGGGAAAACGGGTCGAGTGACTGGTCCGCACCTTCACTACGAATTGATTGAGTATGGTCGTCCGGTTGACGCAATGCGTGCCAATATCCCAATGGCGAGCTCTGTTGCTAAAAAAGAGATGGCGACATTTGTTGCGAATAGAGATGAACTGGAAAAGCTATTACACGATGAAGAAAAAACAGTGTTATAAATAACGCGGTCTTACTCGAATTTAGTCGCGCCAAGAGGTCAAGCATTGCTTGGCCTCTTTGATTGTGCGGCGTGAATAGAAATAGCCTTGAATGTAATCGCACCCCATTTCCATCAGTTTTTGCAATGCTCCATCGGCTACTAAAACGGATTTTTCAACTTTTGTTAAAGACCTTTGCCATTGTTGCACTACTGCCTGTCGTTTTAGCTGATACCTTTGATGTGTAATCTTTTTAGTGGCGGTTTGCATAGCGTTTTATATTGGCACTTACCAGAAACTAAGTGCGTAGAGCTTCTGGATCAATTCAAGCTGAAACTTCCAGTTGAATATGCTTGCAAGGAAAGGTGGGCCTTCCTAAAATGCACAACAACATAATATATGCAGACAGACTGTCCGTTAACCGTTAGGTGAAAAAATGCAACAGAACGAATTTGAAACACTGGTAAAAGAAATTATCCAGCAAGAAAGCCTCGCTAAGGCGCTTGAATTATTGAAAGCGTGTGAGGAAGAAGAAGTTGCACAAGCGGCGGAATCTCTAACCGGACAGTTTGGTCTTGCCGACGTTGCAGGTGAAAAACGTATTTATCACATAACGCACCAAGAGGATGAGTCTGGAGAGGACCAAGAGTATGTTGAGCATGTCATGAATGAAGGCGATCACTTGATTAAGTTTACTGCATGGTTCTTCGAAACGTTCTTCGAAATCAAGCAGAAAGACACTTACTCAGCGGCGGGCAAAACCTATCAGCAACCAAAGCGGTAATACATAGCGCTAGCACCGTATTTTGAAAGTTAATTACACATAAAATGTGATTTGAGTCTTGTTTTTGCTTGTTTGTGGTGTAATATTACAACATAGTTAAGTCAATACATTCAGGAGAAGGTCATGGGTAATGAACTTGGTGGTGCTTATATTGGCCAGATGATTGCACGAGACGCGATGCACAAAGCGCTTTACGGTAAAGGTAAAACGAAGAAGAAAAAAGCCTCATTTTTTGCTCGTATGATGAAAAAACTGGCGAATTAATGTAAAAGCCCTGATTTGAAGTGACCCCGTAAAGTTGGACATTTCTGTTAAGCGGCTTTCAAGGCCTGAGTTCGATATTCTATCGGAGTCAGGCCTTTTAGTTTCACTTTTATACGCTTGGTATTGTAGTACTCGATGTATTCTTTAATTTGTTCTATCAGAGCATCTGCATCTTCAAAACTTTGGTTGTGATACATCTCTGTTTTGAGTAAAGCAAAAAAGTTTTCAGCAACAGCATTATCCAAGCAGTTACCTTTTCTCGACATGCTTTGCGTTAACCCATTCTCCGCTACCTTTTTCTGATACTGTCGATGGCGATATTGCCAACCTTGATCGCTATGTATAATTGGTTTTGAGTTGGGTTTAAGCGTTGATATAGCTTCCGTCAGCATATCCGTGACAAGCGGCAAGCAGGCATTTTTGGCCACTCTATAAGCAACCACTTCCTGAGTAAACAAGTCGACAACGGGAGACAAGTATACTTTCTGCTCTTTGATTTTGAACTCCGTGACATCTGTTACCCATTTTTCATCGGGTTGAGTCGCACTAAAATCTCTTTCAAGCATGTTGGGAGCTGCTGTTCCAGATTCTCCTCGGTATGAACGATACTTTTTAACCCTGACCGTCGATTTAAGGTTGAGCTGAGCCATAAGTCTTTGAACCGTTTTGTGATTAAGCATAACCCCCTGATTTTTTAGTTCCAAGTGAATACGGCGGTAGCCGTATCGACCCTTATGTTCATGATAAATTGACTTTATCAAACGCAGCTCACGTTCGTAGCTATTTGGGCGCTTACTCGTTTGGGCCTGATAATAGAAGACACTTTTTGCCAACTGTAGAGTGTGCAGTAAGTGCTTCAACGGGTACTTGCCTTTAAGAGTTAGAGCTATGACCGCTTTTTCTTTGTTCGACGGTTTTTTTCCTGCTCCAACTCTTCCAACTTTTTTAGAACGGCATTCTCAGTTCGTAAGTAGACCAACTCCTCTTTTAGCTCCTCAAGTGTCATTTCATTATCAGGTTTAGTGGTACGTTGAGGTTGCTGTTTCATTGAGGGTCTTCCTTTCTGGCGCATTTTGAGCCCTTTGATACCGAGCTCATTAAATCTTTTGAGCCAGACAGAGAGTATCCCCGGGGATGAGAGGTTTAATACTGCGCTAGTGTGCGTGAGAGACCAATCATTCGTCCACATTAAATTCAATGCTTTTCGTTTTTCCTGAGCAGTAGCATGCTTAGTTGGTAAAAATGAATCAGCACCATGGATGACAAAGACTTGAACCCAATACCGTATCTGTCTTGAAGACATTGAATATTGTTTTGCTAAATAGCGAGATGACGCACCATCTAAGCATTGTTTAGCAATGATACATTTTAGCTCGCGGCTATATTTGGACATAAAAAGACCCCCAATAATTGGTGTCCAACTATTGGGGGTCAGTTCAATTACAAATCAGGGCTTTTTACTGTTTGTTGAGCATATATCGCTACGCCGATTGGTTCGGTATCTCTACCACATTATTCGGTACTTTATCTAACCCCTTTGCTGTTAGCCACTTTTCCAAGCTTTCAGCACCGCCAATGTATTGTCCATCCAACCACACTTGCGGAACCGTCACTGGTGTCTTCTCACCGATGATGGCTTTTACTTCTGGGATCATTCGGTATAAAGCTGCACTGTTTTTGACAACATCATGATATTCGTACTGAACTCCAGCATCATCAAGTAATTGTTTGGCTTTTACACAGTACGGACAGGTGGCTTTACCATAAACCACACTACCTTTTACTTTGTCACGTTTCACCCACTCTGTGATGACAGACTGTACTAGCACGCCTCGATTCAGCGCTTCCCCTTGACTGATCACCTTTCCTTCTACAAGAAGAATCGGAGCATGCCATGCGCCTGCTTTTAGTGGCTCCCACCAACATGACAACCAATCTTTAACTTCAAGCTCTACTGGTACATCAGCGAGTTCGTTTTTAAAAGTATCAGTCAAAATATCTTTGGTTAATGTACATTCACCACATGGGATACTTACTTTAAATGGACCCCAGCTACCAGCCCAGCGGTAAAGCGTAATTTTGATCGGTTGTGTCATACGGTGTTCCTTATTATCTCTTCTGAAAATATAGAACTCAGAAGTTAGACTTTTCTTTCAACTAACTTCGCCTTTTTTGCTTCCCAATGCGTGATAAACGCGAGTGCTTGTTGGTATAAACATAAATAATGTGGTGGAAGAAGACACGCCAAAGTTGATGTTGGCAATTTGGGTGAGGGTTTCGATTATAGCACATGCTAGGTCAATGGTGAGCGGCGAGGATGAGTTAAGAAAAGCCCAACGTTACGTTGAGCTTGTTGTAAATCATTTACTTATTAAATGAAAATGCAGTTCAACTACACACAGGGCAGGCAGGCATTTTCATCAAATTCATTTCTCGCCAAGACATATTAAGCGCGTCGAGCATGAGAATTTTGCCTTTCTTAGGCTCACCATAATGCGCGATCACTTTGATGGTTTCCATCGCTTGCATCGCGCCGATAATGCCTATCACTGGGGCCATCACGCCAGCTTCAACACAGCTTAATGTACCACTGCCAAATAGGGCGCTCAAACATTGGTAACAAGGCTGGGCTGGATCATCGTAGGTAAACACACTGACTTGGCCTTCCATGCGAATGGCTGCGCCAGACACGAGTGGCGTTTTTGTCGCGAAACAAAGTCGATTCAACTGGTTGCGCGCATCGACATTATCAGAAGCATCGACCACCACAGTATGTTGCTCGATTAAGGCTTGAAGCTGAGCATCGTCGAGGCGTTTAGCAATGGTGTTTACCTCGATATGAGGATTTAGTTCCCGCAAAGCTTCGGCGGCTGAGTCCACTTTTTTACGGCCAATATCCGCATCGTGGTGCAACACTTGGCGCTGTAAATTAGACAGCTCTACGATGTCATCATCAATCAGCGTGATAGTACCGACACCTGCGGTTGCAAGATATTGGCTAGAAGCACAGCCTAAACCACCTGCCCCCAAAATAAGTACAGAGGCTTGTTTGAGGGCTTCTTGCCCTTCAAAATCGAATTGGCGAAGAATGATCTGGCGGTTGTAGCGCAGCATCTCTTGATCGGAAAGAATATCCACGGTGCGTTCCTAGTATAATGTTGAGTTAAACAGCTGGATTTGAACCGTTTCGCCAACTTCTACACGGCCACGTTCACGTTCCAACACAACAAAACAGTTGGCCAAGCTCATTGAGCGGAACGCGCCAGAGCTTTGGTTGCCAGTGGTTTCAACGACAAACTTACCGTCTTTAAAGGTGTAGATACCGCGCTGGTAATCCGTACGACCAGGCGCTTTCTTAAATGCGGTTTTAGTGATTGCAGGGATAGATTCTGGTGCTTTCCAGCCAGTATGTCCTGCCAGTTTCGCCAGCATCGGCTGCACAAGCACATACATGGTCAATACGGCAGAAACCGGATTGCCTGGTAGACCACAGAACCACGCTGTACTCAACTTACCAAACGCAAAGGGTTTGCCTGGTTTAATCGCCAGCTTCCAAAAGCCAATTTCACCAAGCTCTTCAAGAATGTCTTTGGTGTAATCCGCTTCACCAACGCTCACACCGCCAGAAGTGACAACCACGTCTGCCAAAGTTTGTGCTTTTTCAAATGTCGCTTTTAGTGTTTCTGGGCAGTCGGGGATAATGCCAAGATCAATCGCTTCACAACCAAAGTTTTCGATGAGAGGCTTAATGCCGTAACGGTTACTGTCGTAGATTTGACCTGCTTTTAGTGGCTCACCTAATGGTTTAAGCTCGTCACCCGTTGAGAAAAATGCCACTTTAGGCTTACGTACGACGGTGACATGGCTTATGCCAAGAGTCGCAATCATTGGAATATCACGAGGGGTCAAGCGTGCCCCTTTTGCTAACACAATATCGCCTTGTCTGATGTCATCACCAGTCGGGCGGATGTTGTTTTGCGGCTTCACTTCGGTTTGATTGAACTGGATACCCGCATCGGTCACTTCGGTGTTTTCTTGCATGATAACTGCGTCACAGCCTTGTGGGACTTTTGCACCCGTCATGATCCGAATGCAAGAACCTTGAGGCCATTCACCTTCAAAAGGCTGACCTGCAAAGGATTTACCAACCAACGGTAATACTGTTGACGTTTCTAGATCTTGAATTCGAATGGCATAACCGTCCATCGCTGAGTTATCGAAAGGTGGCACATGGATCGGTGATAAAACGTCTTCCGCCAATACCCAACCTAAAGCGTCGGAAAGAGGAAGGGAAAGGGTTGTTTGGATAGGTTTGATTCGCGATAGCATTTTGTCCATTGCCTCTTCAATTGGCATCAAGCCAGGAGCGTCGCAGCAGCCCATTGAGATAATCCTATGTTCTTTTGTTTTGTGGCAACTTTACCATAAAAAGGGGACCGAGTAAGAATGACCATCAATAAAATATGGATGTAATTATTCAAAAACCCGAGTATCCTTGTCACCCATCCGAAAGGGGTAAAGTTCTAACGGAACATGAAAAAAATAGCTCAGTGTATTCTTGTTATCTGCCTTGGCGTTATAAACATCGAACTGAGCGACTTTTACGCTAACGGTATGAAAACACGATGATTGTATTTCACGCCGAGAGTAGTAGTGACAAAAGAGGAAGTGGAATGTCAGGTCTTAGCGAGTCAGCGAAGTTAGTAAAAGAAGCGCTAGAGCAACGCGGATTAGAAACACCAATGCGCCCTAATGCCGTTAGCCGTGAAGAGAAGAAGGAAAAGATCGAATACCACATGCGTGAGATTCTTGGTCTGCTTCAGCTCGACCTTACGGATGATAGCCTAGAGGAAACGCCACACCGCATTGCAAAAATGTACGTGGACGAGATTTTCTCTGGTTTGGATTACGCCAACTTCCCAAAAATCACAGTTATCGAAAACAAGATGAACGTGAGCGAAATGGTTCGCGTGAAAGACATCACCGTAACTAGCACGTGTGAACATCATCTTGTGACGATCGACGGTAAAGCCGCTGTTGCTTATATTCCTCGCGGTAAGATCATTGGCCTGTCTAAGATCAACCGTATTGTTCGTTTCTTCGCGCAACGCCCTCAAGTTCAAGAGCGCATGACCCAACAAATCCTTGTTGCTTTGCAAACATTGCTTGAGTCTGACGATGTAGCGGTAACCATCGATGCGACGCACTACTGCGTAAAATCACGCGGTGTAATGGATGCCACCAGCGAAACGACGACCACAGCATTAGGTGGCATTTTTAAGAGCAATCCTGCGACCCGTGCTGAATTTCTGCATGGCCTGCGTTAATCAAATCGACAAATAAAATTGAGAGAGGATGGAGCGTTGCCATCCTTTTTTGTGTCCGTTTGATAGGGCAGTGCGTCGCAATAAAAAGTATTTATACAATTGTGTGTTGACAGCCACAACCGATACTCTTAGTATATGCGCCCAGTGAGCGGTTATGATATTGTAATCGCTTGTTTTAAAAAGAGATATTTCTCTAAGTTCAGCTGATCTCGGTCAGTTGTCTTTCTATTTTTTATTAATAGAAAGACAACAAATTTGAGACTCGGCATGACTACACAAAGTACCATCAACACTTCCTCCATTTCCGCTCCGGTAACCGAAACCAGTTGGCAAAAGAAAGCCATGTTAAGTGTCGCGTTTTTAATGGCGACGACCTCAGTTGGTCCTGGCTTTCTAACTCAAACTGCAGTCTTCACGAATATCTACAAAGTCGACATGGCATTTCCTGTTTTGGCATCAATCTTTATCACTTTTGGTATAGTGATGAATTTGTGGCGCATCGTCGGCGTCTCTGGCATGCGTATCCAAGACATTGCAAATAAAGTGGCTCCAGGCATGGGTTATGGTGTCGGTATTCTCCTTGCGCTTGGTGCGGTGGCGTTTAACTTTGGCAACGTAAGTGGCGCAGCGTTAGGCATCAATGTGCTAACGGGCGTGGACACAACATGGGGCGCACTGTTTACCGGTGTGGTTGGCTGTTTGTTGTTTGTGGTTCATAACGCGTCGAAGCGAATGGACCAAATGGCCCGCTACCTTGGCTTATTCATGATTGTGCTGATTGCATACGTCGCAATGACGAGTTTACCTCCGATGGGTGAAACACTGAGTGCTGCGGTCATGCCTTCGGACATTGACAGCTTGCTGCTTCCTACGCTGACCATCGTGGGTGGTGCAGTCGGCGGCTATTACACAGGCGCCCAACGTTTGGTTGATATTGGCTTAAACGGTAAAGAAAACGTCTCTTCCATCACCTCAACGGCGTGGGCAGGCATTTCTATTGCGGTGATTATCCGAATCTTAATGTTCTTGGCAGTGTTTGGCGTTATCGCGGCAGGTACCACGTTGGATACGGCGAACCCAGCTGCTGATGCTTTCCGTCAAGGAGCGGGGCAATTAGGTTACTTCATCTTTGGTTTGGTATTGTTTGTTGCATCAATTACGTCAGTAGTCGGCAACTCTTACATGGCTATCTCATTAATTAAGACGCTTTTCCCCGTTGTGGCTCGAAACGAAAAAGCGTGGTGTATCGGCTTCATTATCCTAACCTCGCTAGGTACAGTCACAATGAACATGCCAATTCTTCTGCTGATGTTAGCAGGCCTCGTGAACAGCATCATTCTTCCTATCGTTCTGGGGACGGTATTGGTTGCAACGAAGCGTAAAGATATCGTGGGTGACTACCAACACCCGATGTATCTAACCTTAACAGGTGCAGCGATTGTTATCGTGATGGTCGCTTCCAGCCTGACGAACATCGGTAACTTCATGACGAAGTTTACGGTTTGATGCTTTCTTGAGCGTAATAAAGCCATGGCCTCATCTGAGGCCGTTTTTTTATGTTTGTTTCGGTGGTGTTCTCATGATTTCCGGCCAGTACATTTTTACGTAACCTGCGGAGACCCAAACGACTAATATCGTCGCAATGCTGAGCTCTAAGAAACCAAAGTCATGTAGCCAATGCCAACGCGGATGTGATTCTGAAAAAAATGAAGTTAACCGATGCATCGCAATGGCACTAATGACAGATGGAAAGGTGACAGCCGCAATAGATGGTTGGAATTTCAAGCGAAGCAAACGGAAATAGCAGAGATAGATTAGTAATGTCATTGTAATGGCGATTCCTGCAAGTGCGCCTGTTAAGATTGGATCTGGCTGAGGGAAATTCACCAAATACGCTGCTAATGATAGGTTAACCGGAGCTGCCATGATCGCGAGTGTGGGTCTTGCTTGTTTTGGCAGTGAGCCAAAGAATACTAAGCGGTAAAGTACCAGCGGCAACATGAAAAAATAGATACCGATACACATCATCGCCAAGGTTTCTGAAAACAGGTTATGCCCAAATTGGGAGCCCGCTAATGAGCTGCTGATCAGTCCTACTGGATAAAGAAACCAGCTGGGTACAATATTCGACATTTTGAAGTTCATCAGCTGAAAGCCAAAAAATAACACCATCATTGAAAAATGCAGAAAAATCGCCATAAACCAAAGTGGATAAGCGATAATTGGAGCAACAGACGCGAGGTAATCTGCAAGGATTAACAATGCCATACTCATCGGAGCCATTAGACTGCCACTTAATGGATGACGAATGTCTAGCATAAACAGGCGTGGATTGGTGGCATATTTTATGAGAACAGGGGCGAGTAAAAGTGCGCCAAATGATGCTAGAAATGGACGTATCTGCTCGCCAATTTCGGGGGCATACAGTGCCCATGCTTGGCCTAATCCGATCATTCCTAGTGCCAAGCCTGCTTGAGATGGTGGCACATTAGAAAACTGCACAAGTCTTCTCCAGTTCAAATTGACTCCGTTTGATTTTGCCTGAATTCACTAAAGGTGATGATGTAGATGAAATACTCTGTTTTTTCTTAGAAAATATTAGCAAGTTTAACGAGGCGTTACTCATAAAGGTGGCAAGCAAAGAGTAGAGAATGATGATTTTGTGAGTTTGGTAGCGCAGGTTTTAGGAAAGATGTAAAAATGTAGGGTTTATAGCCCCAAATAACGGTGATTAATATGTTTGGGAGTGATACTCGAGGAGCCTAATATGCTTAAGTGGGTAGGTTTTCTGGCAGATCTTGTTGGCGCAATTTGTCATTTTTGATTGTGCGACGAAGTAGCTGGCTGTAAATGGGCTGGCCACCAAGCAATTGAGCGATGATCACGGCACCTAAACAAGTGATGATGAGCGGTAGGATCAAGTAGTAGTTGTTGGTCATTTCAATCACCAGCAAAATCCCCGTGATTGGTGCACGTACCGTCGCGGCGAATAACGCACCCATCCCCGCGATTGCAAATACCCCTGGTTCAATTTCGAACGAAGGAAGTAATACATCTGCACTTGCCCCAAATGCATAGCCAAAAAGAGTGCCTAGAGCAAGCATCGGAGCAAAGATACCACCCGGAGCACCAGAGCCAAAACAAAGCAGAGTGGTCACTATGCGGCCAAAAAACAGCAGCACTAAAACCGAAACCGAGTAATTGCCGTTGGTAATATCAGGAATGAGACCAATGCCGCCACCAGTGAGTTGCGGTACATACAAGAGAAGCAAACCAAATACACCGCCAAGCAGTGAACCCATGATTAAATAGCGTTTACGGTCGTTCTTGTGAATCACGACAAAACTGTCTTGTGCAACAGTGATAAGTTTATTGAAGATAGCGCCAAATAAACCAAACAAGGCACCAAGCAGTAAGAATAGCCACAGAGATTGCAGTTCTGGTGATTGGTATTGCGGCATGGTGATCACCGCGTCTTGCCCATTAATAGCGCGAAACACAATATTGGCCATAATGGCAGAAATGATCACCGCACGAATAGAAATGAGAGAATAGCGAAACTGAGGCCGCATTTCCTCAACCACAAACATTATCCCCGCTAGCGGTGCGTTAAATGCGGCAGCCAAACCGCCAGCGGCACCAGCGGCAAGCAAAGAGTGACGAGTGTCATCATCTTTTACGCGGAAAATGTCGGTGACCAGACGACCAACCGCCCCCCCCATTTGCACCGTTGGACCTTCACGACCGAGCACCATGCCGGAGCCTAACGCCCCCATACCACCAAAAAACTTGACCGGAAGCACACGCCACCATCGCACAGGGCGGATATTGTCCATCGCGCCTTCGATCTCAGGAATGCCCGAACCAGCAGCCTCGGGAGCGAAACGGTGTACGAGGAAGTAGCCAATAAAAGCTAAAAGCGCGCTAATGAGCACGGCCGCCAACCAAAGTGGAAGAACATTACCGATCTCACTTCTTAACCATTCGGTGCGGGTCTCTGATACAAAGTGGACAGCAAGCTCGAAATAGGTACCGACCAAACCGGCTAATGTACCGACAATAGCGGCCATTAATAGAACAGAAAATGGTGTTGACCCTCGAGAGACAAACTGGTTAATCGCATCTTTTGGTACATGCGCTAACACAGATTTCACAATTCTCTCTCGTTTGGTCATTAACAAACTCTCCGGTTACTCGTGGAAGGAACAGGAGAAGTATACGCTTCGAAGAGCTTAGACCTAATCGATAAAGATGCAATTTAGCTTTTCACTATTGAATGCTCGACATCACAATATTATTCATTATTGGCAACTGTGCTATTGCTCTCGTATTTAGCGTTTTTTTCTTGGTCAGGCTTGTGTTCTGAGCGAAATGAACAATACTTTAAATGTAAAGCAACATGACTGCTTCAGAAGGAGGGATATGAGGTTTTACATACAATTTGGATGGATTCAAACCCTACAGTAAGTCCTCGTTTTAAGTTTGGGATGCATCAATAGACTTCCCGATACGCAAACTCACGATTGAGTAACGAGGTAGAGGCGCACGCACTGTGCGCCTTCTTAATTTGCGGCGACGTAAATCGAAGTTACCCCATTTTTCTTGATATATCCTTATCTCAAGGTAAGGTTTCGACTTTACTCAGGCTGGCTAAGGTTAAAATCATATGTCTCGTCATTGCGCAGTTTTTCTCTCCGTTTTCTGTTTTTTAATTATAAATCCTTCGCTCGCGATGGACGCTTGGTGGCAAAGTACGCTATCAGAACTGCCTTTCAACAAACTGAAAAACGTTATACATACTGAAGGAACTTGGTATCAATGCGATACAGGGCAAAATGTTATGGCGAACACCGAACGGGTGAGGAGTTATTGCCTGGATGACTTTCAATATTATCATCAGCACCTCTATGGTGAGCTTTCTCTGCATACCGAAAGGGCGCGCTTCTCTTTCTTGACGGAATACCAATGGCATAAACTCAACGACTTGATCCTCAATTTAAGGAAAGATGGGTTAGTGTTACGCAGCGTAGTCATGGAGGAAGAGCGTTACGATGTGGTGGCCGCGTTAGAAAAGAAAACAACCGAAGAGGTGGACAAAGACGTTATCTTACTAATGAATCGTTACCCACCAGAAGCGACACAAACCATGTTTTGGGTTAGGGCTAATGAGTTTGAAATGCCATCACCGAACTTGGAAGTTGTCTTGCGCAGTGACGGCGAAATGATTGAGTTACAAGTTATTCGCTTTTAGCTTCATGATGTAGAGAGAGAAACGTTACCATTGCAGATTCATCGAGAAATCCATCTGACTTTTTATGAGCTCGCAGATACTGGTAACCAGCGATAAGCTTACGATGTGACTCCTCGTCATCTTTTGTAATGCTTTGATTCATGACGTGTTGAAATGAAAGTTTATAAGCTTCCATGTCAACAACCTCAGCGCGACGATATAGGTAGCCACAGCCCGTCGCGAGCCATTCAAGAGAGCAGTTGGCTCGCATCGCGATCTGGTTCGCTTTGGTTAAGCTCGGTTCACTACCTTTTAAATATTTTCGGACTAAGGCTTCCGATACATCGACGCGTCGCGCAAACCCGCTGATGCTTTCTTCACCAATTAAAGTCGCTAAACGGTGGGCAAAAGACATATTTCGTACTCCAGTTCGAATTGCGAAAGTTTACCCGTTGAGCCAAGGTGAAAACAAGACTACGATGGATAAAGATCAATTGAAGGAGAAACCCATGGTTGCAAAAGTTGTGACTGCACCAAAAGGCCCTGAGTTCTCAGAGCTGGTTCAAGGATATTGGCGTGCAGTAGATTGGAACATGACAGCTCAAGAGCGTTTGTCGTTCCTAAAGCAACATATTGAGTTAGGCATTACTACAGTAGATCACGCTGATATTTACGGTAACTACGAATGTGAAAAATTGTTTGGTGAAGCGTTGGCTCTGGATAAGAGCGTCCGTGAGCAAATTCAAATCGTCACTAAGTGTGATATCAATCTATGCGGAGATAAAACACCAGAGCGAAAAATCAATCATTACGATACTAGCTCTGCGCATATTTATCAGTCGGTGAATAACTCACTTGAACGTCTCAACGTAAATGAGATCGATGTGCTATTGATTCACCGTCCTGACGTACTTATGGATGCAGATGAAGTCGCAGCAGCGTTCTCAGAGTTGCACAAAGTCGGTAAAGTAAAACATTTTGGTGTGTCTAATTTCACGCCAAGCCAGTTTGAATTGCTGCAATCGCGCTTAAGTAAGCCTCTTGTCACTAACCAAGTGGAAATCAATCCGCTTAACTTCGAAGTAGCGCATGATGGTACGCTTGATCAAATGCAAATGTTACGCACACGTCCAATGGCGTGGTCTTGTCTCGGCGGTGGTGCCATCTTCAATGGTGACAGTGAACAAGCTATTCGCGTTCGTAACGAATTGGAAGTCATTCGAGAGGAAGTAGGAGCAACTAGCATTGACCAAGTAATTTATGCTTGGGTACGCCGCTTGCCGTCTAAACCACTTCCAATCATTGGTTCCGGTAAGATTGAACGTGTTCAAGCAGCAGTGAATGCACTAAACATTGAGTTAACTCGTGAGCAATGGTACCGCGTTTGGGTGGTTTCTAAAGGCCACGGTGTGCCATAGAAAGCGCATCACTTGACGAATGATTTTTCAAGGCTTCCTATGGGGAGCCTTGTTTCATTTTATGCTTTCATATTTGGAGCAAAAAATACAAAAAACTCGTCAGATTTCTCGTGTTACATGCTGTAACCATCTGTTAGACTCCTGCGAAAATAGTGGAACATAAAAAGGTGTTTTAATGTCTTTTCCTGTACTCATCTGTGATGATTCAGCGTTAGCACGCAAACAGATGGCGAGATCACTGTCAGCAGTATTGAATGCCGATATTACGTTTGCTATCCACGGAAAAAATGCACTAGAAGAACTCGCGCAAAAAGAATTCAAATTGATGTTTCTGGATTTGACTATGCCAGAAATGGATGGTTTTGAAGCATTAGAAAATATGCAGCGTTTAGGGAATAAAACGCCTGTGGTTGTGGTCTCGGGGGATATCCAACCTAAAGCCAAAGAGCGTGTGTTCGCACTAGGTGCGAAAGTATTTATTCAAAAACCGATCGATAAAGATGAGTTGAAGAACGCGTTAAAAGCGTTGATCGAACCTGCACCTCGCCCGCAGAGAGTCATCCCAACGTCTGTCGAGTTGCCGATTTTGCGTCGTCGTGATATTTACATGGAAGTCGCCAATGTATCGATGGGGCGTGCAGCGGATGCACTGGCACGACATTTTGATGTGTTTGTTCAGTTACCTCTGCCTAACGTCAATATATTTGAAGTGAGTGAGCTTCATATGGCGCTTCGTGATTTAGCATCCCAAAATAACGTTTCTGGGGTGTGTCAAGGCTTCTGTGGCGAGGGAATTGCTGGTGAAGCATTGGTGATTTTGAGTGACTCCAGTGTTTCTGATCTGAAAAAATTGATGAATATCTCCGCTGATAATGAAGAGCTTGAAGAGCTTGAGCTACTCATGGATATTTCCAATATTTTAGTTGGATCTTTCTTAAATGGTTTAGGAGAGCAATCGGAAGTTCGTTTTTTCCAAAGTCCACCAGTGCTGCTTGGTCAGCATATTTCTATTGATTCCCTCATTGAATCCAATACTGGTGCTTTCAGTCGTACAATGACATTCGAAGTCAGCTATAACATTGAAGGAACCTCAATTCGTTGTGATCTTTTGTTTATGTTTGTGGATGAGTCTTTACCGTTACTCGACAATAAGCTGTCTTACCTAATGGAGGCGTTCTAATGTTGAATTTGCCAGCAGAGTTTGAACAGTTTCATTGGATGGTCGACATGGTACAAAACGTCGACATGGGGCTGGTGGTGATAGATAGAGATTATAATGTTCAAGTGTGGAATGGCTTTATGACTCACCATAGTGGTCTTCAATCACATCAGGCTATTGGCCGTTCGATCTTCGATATCTTCCCTGAAATTCCGCAGGAATGGTTCAAGTTAAAAACAAAGCCCGTGTATGACCTTGGTTGTCGTAGCTTTATTACTTGGCGCCAGCGTTCTTACTTATTCCGTTGTCGAAATGTCCGTCCGGTTACGCAACAAGCCGAGTTCATGTATCAGAATGTCACGCTAAACCCGATGCGTACGCCAACGGGGAAGATCAACTCGCTATTCTTGTCGATACAAGACGCAACCAACGAAGCGCTGATGTCGCAAAAAAATTAACGGTCTAAAAAACAATCAAGAAAAGCCAGGGGTCACTCTGGCTTTTTTGTATACTGATAGTTGTGTTTTCCAATGTGCAGAACGTAAATATGGACTTTAATCTCGCCTTGAAACTCTATACCGCAGAGCAAGTAAAAAACGCTGAAGCGACGGCCGCTCAAATGGCTGGCGTTTCCATGTATAGCTTAATGCAGCGAGCTGGTATGGCCGTATATGAGCGCTTTCTGAATTTATACCCAAAATCGAGAAATGTCTTAATCATTTGCGGCAAAGGCAATAATGGTGGAGATGGATATGTATTTGCCTCTCTCGCGAAGCAAGCTCAACTTAATGTGCAGGTTTTCCAGCTTGGTGACGTTAATTCGCTTAAAGGTGACGCATTGCGCGCGTATCAAGACTGGCAATCTATCAATGGTCAAAATAGTGATTGGGATGAGTGGAATACAGCACTACTTGAAGCCAATGTGATCATTGATGCGATGCTGGGAACGGGGTTGAGTGGTGAGGTGCGGCAAGAATATCGTCGCTGCATTGAAAAAATTAACCAAATCCATACCCCAGTAATAGCGGTCGACATTCCCTCTGGTTTGTGTGCCAATACCGGCATGGTATTAGGTGATGCAGTCCACGCTGCTCATACGGTTACTTTTATCGGCGTTAAGCAAGGATTATGTACTGGGCAGGCAAGGGACAGAGTCGGTGAATTGCATTTTGATGGCTTAGGCGTAGAGGCCGAATTTGACGCGATTGAAGAAGAGAGCGCGTTAGGCATTAACCATCAAATCATTTCAAGGTTAATGCCTAAGCAAAAACCGACCGCACATAAAGGCGATAATGGTAAGTTACTTTGTGTTGGGGGTAACCAAGGGATGTCGGGGGCCATTCGATTGTGTGCCTCAGCGGCAGCTCGTTCTGGGGCCGGCCTCATCGCATGTATTACCCATGCAAGCAGCCTGGTCCCTCTGCAGGTAGCGTGCCCAGAAGTGATGAGTCACAGCATTACTTCAGACTTACTTAGAGAGACGGAAAACGATTTAACCAAGCGCATTCGCTGGGCGGATGTGTTGGTATTTGGCCCCGGCTTGGGTGACGATGCATGGGGCTATCAAGCGTACCAATATCTCACTCAGGAGCCAAAGCCGAAAGTTCTGGATGCTGATGGGCTCAATATTCTGGCGATGTTGAATCAACGGTGTGATGGCACTTTGGTATGTGACCATCAGCGCGTCATTACGCCACATCCAGGAGAGGCAGCGAGATTACTTAATGTCACCACTCAAGAAATAGAAAGTGACCGGTACTTTGCGGCTAGACAACTACAGGATCGTTATGGCGGCGTTGTTGTTTTAAAAGGCGCAGGAACTCTCATTTACGACGGAACGAGAATGTACGTATGCCTTGCTGGCAACCCCGGAATGGCCTCTGGGGGAATGGGAGATATATTGTCTGGGGTGATCGGAGCATTGCTAGCAAAAGGGTTACCGATTTCTATTGCTGCGCGATTGGGAGTGATGATTCAAAGCCACTCAGCAGATCTTAACGCGAGGCAATACGGTCAAATAGGGTTGTTGGCAAGCGATGTTGTTAACACGCTCCGTACTGTGTTAAACCCGAGCCGTAATAAAATTTAGGTAGAATGTGGAAATTTTGGCGAAAGTAAGTCGATTTTTTTATATTTTTCTGTGAATAATCAGCGTGTTTTGAGCTTAAATGAGGAACTTTTCAATATATTTGAGAGGTGGTACGTTTAGGATCTTTTATTATCACGCAAAGGTTTGCGCGATAGGGCTATTCGATTAGTCTATTAAGTGATTGAAAATTATAGTTAATAAGATGAATTAACAGTTTGGAAGGTGTTTTTGATATGCGATTGTCAAAATGGTAACACAAAAAAAAATCAAATATCAGACTTGTAGGAAAGAAATCACAGCCTATAATGCTGAAAACCGGAGCGTCTGCCAACGCTCCGGTTTTTTTGTGTCCGAAGAACAGTGAACTCGTCTGCCAACGGTTTCACAACGCACTTTGAGTTAACACATGTACATATGAATCAAGGAATTACACAATGCGTATCGAACAAGAACTTAAGTTAGGTTTTAAAGATGTACTGTTTCGCCCGAAACGTTCTACCCTGAAAAGCCGTTCTCAAGTAAATTTAACCCGCGAGTTTACATTCAAGCATAGTGGCCGTCAATGGTCTGGTGTGCCAGTAATCGCAGCAAATATGGATTCGGTTGGTAGCTTTGCAATGGCAAAAGCGCTGGCAGAGCACGGTGTAATGACGGCAGTGCACAAACACTACACAGTAGAGGATTGGGCAGAGTTTGCAAAAACAGCGGATAAGGCA
Organism: Vibrio sp. ES.051; assembly: GCF_002563795.1. Taxonomy (GTDB): domain Bacteria; phylum Pseudomonadota; class Gammaproteobacteria; order Enterobacterales; family Vibrionaceae; genus Vibrio. Next base: position 852,556 of record NZ_PDJL01000003.1, on the reverse strand, counting down.
ACCCTAAACAACGTAATGGTATCGACTGGTACGTCTGACGCAGACTTTCAAAAAACGAAAGACATCATGGCGCTTTCGGAGGAGTTTATTTTCATTTGTGTAGACATCGCGAACGGTTATTCGGAGCATCTGGTCGAGTATGTAGAGCGTGTCCGTACAGAGTTCCCAGATAAAGTTATCGCTGCGGGTAATGTTGTCACTGGTGACATGTGTGAAGAGCTTATCCTTGCTGGTGCAGACATCGTTAAAGTGGGTATTGGCCCTGGTTCGGTTTGTACAACCCGTGTGAAAACCGGCGTTGGTTACCCTCAGCTCTCTGCAATCATCGAGTGTGGTGATGCAGCTCACGGCCTTGGTGGTATGATCATCGGTGATGGCGGTTGTTCATGTGCGGGTGATGTGTCTAAAGCGTTCGGTGGTGGTGCAGATTTCGTCATGCTTGGCGGTATGCTGGCTGGTCACGAAGAGTCTGGTGGTGAAGTCGTCGAGAAAGACGGTGAAAGATTCATGAAGTTCTACGGCATGTCTTCTAAGAATGCGATGAACAAACACTCTGGTGGTGTTGCAGGCTATCGCGCCGCGGAAGGTAAAACCGTGTTATTGCCATACCGAGGTAGTGTTCACGCCACGATTCAAGACATCCTTGGCGGCGTTCGCTCAACCTGCACGTATGTAGGCGCTGCAAAGCTTAAAGAGCTCACCAAGCGCACCACGTTCATTCGTGTACAAGAACAAGAGAACAACGTTTTCGGTAAAGAATAAATCAATTGAATGTTGTAACTTGTTGATACAAAAATAAATTTATATTGCCTCTGCATGGTTTAGACTTCTGTAAGTTTACGACACTTCCGTGCGGAGGCAATTTTATGTCCATCCTACTAACGCTCTCGGCAATGACTATTTCTGCTTTAGAGCATGCATTTGATACGCCCGCTCGCAACCTAACGAAATCTCGTGGAAAGAATACTCATCGCTTTGCAAGTGCAAAGATGGGAAAGAGGATCACGGTAGAGTCTACTCTAGAGTATGATGCTTGCTATCATTTTGATTTTGAGCCAAGTATTGTTTGATTTTGTGCTCAACCGATTCGATTTTGATATTTTATCAACGGGAAGCGTCACACTTATGTTCCTAACTCTCCGGTTCAATTTGGTACCCCTAATTTAAGAATTGAATCGTTGCTACCTAATCCTATTGGAATCGATTCAGGCAATGAAACCATCAAGATCAAAAATATGGGTCAACGCTTTGATGGAAAAATGATTACCCAAGACGCCGCTATGAAAAATAAAGTAGTTCACATAACGCTCGAAGCCAATCAAACCTTCTTACATACAATTAATTCAAAGGTAACTTTAAACAATTCAAGGATACCGTTCGAATACTCAATAAATATGAGGTCAAAATTGATGAGGTCAGTGATTCATCTTCAAAAGAAAACGTAGAAATATACTTTTAAAGGGAACTTATGAAAACAAAATTAATAGCAATCATATCGTTCATTGCGATTGTTCTCATGCCCACGTTTGCTTACTCTGCAGATGAGTGGGATAAGAATGCAGTTTATGAATCTGGTGATATTGCTAAATGGTGGAATACTAATGCAATTCCTAACACCTCTTCAGAGTGGCAGCGCTTAGATATCAATACTATAGTAAAGCCAACGCCAACCCCTGACCCAGATGATACAAACATTATTGGGGAAGACACTGATGGGGATGGCCTACGAGATGATTATGCCGTTACCATTGAGGAAAGCTACACGGAATCGAAAGAAATTGCATTAGCAACTCAAGCAGGTAGGGAGTTTGGAAAATTACTTGAGTTTAGTGAAAATGACATTGAAATCACCGTTGAAGATGCACAACTAATGGTAACGAATGGTATTGTTCTACAGTACTGTATTGATGTCTATAAGATGGAAAACCCAGAGTTTTTAAATCCAATTGATTTGTACTTTGACACTTTAGATCGTGCGATTGCGAAAAGAGAAGCTTCTACCAAGCTCTATAAATCGTTACAAGGGAATGACCCAGTAGTGACTGAAATTGATTGTGATAACTTCTTAGAAGGGGTTTCAAAATGAATAAAGGATTAGCATCAATATTTATCACACTTTTTTATTCGCTCTTCTTACGCAGCATCCTGTGAGGAAAACGTAGATAAAGTGAAAATATTTTACGTGAACGGCGTGTTTATCAATTATCAAAGGAACGGTGCGAATAAAACTCATTTAATGGGATTTCAAAGAAGTATATAAAAGATGATTTTTGAATTATATCCATTTGTAGATGGTACCTATAACAATACAGAGTTTACGACTAACAGCTTCAGCAAGTGGCTTTGCAGAAATATGAAGAAGCTGGAGATGTTGAGAAAGAGGTCATCAAAAAATTACTTCGTAGCACTGCCGTTATTGACCAAGATAGTGAAGTATCAAAGTTACTGATGACTAAATATTTAATTCACAATGAGTAGCGAACTTCTTGCGGATAACCAAGAGACTTTTGTAATGAAATTGGGGTAGGAATACGTGTATAAAACACGCCAGAATCTAGTCTTATTAAATATATATCACTTACTTGTGTGAGGTGACATTTGGCTGGTTCTAAAATGAGAAAACCCTTGATAAATCAAGGGCTTAAAATTGGCGGAGAGATAGGGATTTGAACCCTAGGTACGCTATTAACGTACGCCGGTTTTCAAGACCGGTGCTTTCAACCACTCAGCCATCTCTCCATTGTGGAAAGTATAATAGTGACTGTTACCGGTCATGTAAAGTACTGATTAGGAATAGAAGTGTTGTTTGCTTATTTTGTAATCGGGGAGGCGCTGAACAGTGTGGAGATAGAGAAAAATACAGCCAACGATATAAATATAAATAGGTAGAGCTTTTACTTTATCATGAGGTTAATCAATAAAATGGTGTTTTATTCCTATGTTTTTGAAATTTAAGTAAATATCACCTTTGAGAATACATGTGTTCGCCCGAAAGTATTTGCAACAGTTTGTGAACTAATTCAAAATTAACTGGTATAGCCAGTTGTGCTTAAATTTTTAAGGGTACTTATGAAGGTCACAAATCTATTTAAAAACAAAGTTGATGCGATTTCTGCTCATCAATCAGAGTTTATGAATTGGATGTCTCCAACGCTACGTGATTATTGGAGTGACTTTTTGGGAAAGGCTCAAAGTAGCTTTCTTTTCTCAAAGATTCGTGATTATCAACTACCAGCGGTTAACGAGGAAGTTGGACCTCAACCTGCACCGATCGTAATGGCACCAGAAGCTCAAAAACTTTATGCAGAATTAAGTGAAAAGATCGGCGAAGTCATTCATACAGGTGAATGGGTTCATGTGTCTCAAGAGCGTATAAACCAGTTTGGTGCTGTGACAGAAGATATGCAATGGATTCATACTGACCCTGAGCGCGCTTCGGTAGAATCTCCATTTAAAACGACAATTGCCCATGGCTTTTTAACGTTAGCGTTATTGCCTAAGTTGACCGACTCGGTTGATCCTGACAAGCCAATGTTCCCGACAGCGAAGCTCGTTGTGAACTTGGGGTTGAATCAAGTTCGATTTCCTTACCCAGTGAAGGCGGGTAATAACGTTCGCGCAGTGAGCACGCTGACAAAAGTAACGCCCATTAAGAAAGGTTTAGAAATTGAGCGTGAAATTAAAGTGGAAATTGAAGGTATACGTCGACCGGGGGCCGTTGTGATATCCGTAATTCAACTGCATTTCTAAACATGCAATGACGTAACCGAATGGATCGAAAAGAGAGCATCAAAGTGCTCTCTTTTTTGTGTCTATTGATTAAAGCTCTTGACGGGAGTGTAGCCGTAATCAGCAATTGCTTTTTGGCCTTGCTCTGATCTTAGGAAAGCGAGGAAGCTTTTACCTGCTTTACCAATCTTATTCACTTTGTAAAAAACTAAGAACGGACGAGCCAATTTATACTTATGATTTGCGATGTTGGCTGAGGTTGGCTCAATATCATCAAAATGAATCGCTTTTACTGAGTGATCAACCGAACCGACCGAAATAAACCCGATAGCGCGGGTATTATGATTTACGATGGTTTTCACCATGCTATTGCTATTCACGACTAAATTGTTGGGGCTGATATCAGACACTAAACGATTGTTTACGATTTTAGTGAGTCCCATTAAGCTTTCGAAACTGTAACGTGAGCCAGAAGACGTTTCACGAGTGACTACTGCGATGGGTTGATCTGCACCGCCAACTTCTTTCCAGTTTTTGATGTTGCCTTTATAGATATCGAACAGTTGTTGTTGGGATAGGTTTTCTACAAAGTTTGTACGGTTTACAACAATAGCTAAGCCATCATACGCGATAGGCAAAACGTTAAGGTCTTCACCTTTTTCACTTTCTGTAAGGTAACGAGAGCTCATCCCTATCTCCGCCACACCTTTGTTTACCAGTGTAATACCAGCACTAGAGCCGATACCTTGAACTGCAATGTAATCATCTGGGTGTGTTTTATTGTATTCCTCTGCGAGTACATCCATTACGTGGGCAACTGAGGTTGAGCCCGAAATGTTAATTTCTTTTGCAACAACAGAAGAAAGGGAAACAACAATGGTCAGTAAGGTTGCCACAATAAAACGTAACATATTGAACTCCATATACAGTATAAAACAGCGTTTATGATATGGTGTTGAAGTTACACTTTTGTGAATATAGGGGCGTCATTTCAGACATTGCATTAATTAATAGCAAGGCAAATGGGTGATGTGTGTAGCGTTTCCGATATGGATGAGATGATAACCTGCCTAGAGGTGAGAATGCGAGTAAGTGCTCCGCTTTTATCGGAGCTAGGGTGTATACTAACAACTAACGATCAGGAGAGCGTTGATGTCAGTGTCTCAAATGGCGACTAGCCGTTTATACAAATTAGTTCAGTCGTTCTGTTCCACGCGTAATGTTAATTTGCCAGTCGAACAGGGAAAGTGTCTTTATGAGCTTGTTGAAAACGGCGTTGAACTTTATCGAGCACATTTCCTCTTGGACTCTCAACATAGTGAATATACTTCTCCTATTGCTAAGATCTTATTTGATGCTAGCACCCAACGTTGGTATTTCTATGTGCCGACTTACCGTTATGATCTGCTGAGATGGATTCCCTATAAGCCGTTACCACATAGTAAAAAGCTAGAAGACTTTTTTACCGAACTTGAGAATGATCCCCAAGCGTGTTTTTGGGAATAGTGAGACCTGATTCGAACGACACCATTTTGATTCTCTAGTTAATGTTAGGTTTTTGGTTTAACTATCTGGTTTCTAAAGTCTTTTGGTGTGATCTCGTAAATCGATTTAAAAGCGGTACTAAAATGAGCAGCACTCTTAAAGCCAGATTCAAACGCTATCTCTGTAATAGACCTCTGTGACAGGCGTAACAGCGTTGCAGCATGGTTGATCCGTTTTACTTTTAATATTTGAGAAAACGACAGGTTTTCCGCAGCGAGTCGACGTTTTAAAGTAGCGATAGACATATTCATGTGAGCCGCTAACCCTTCCAGAGTGACATCTTTATCGATATTGTTCTCGATGTACTTAATGGCTTTTTGAGAGTCACTAAGACTGCTTGCATCATCAATGATCGAGAGGATATTCGGCTCAACCTCAACCATTAAAGATATCAACGCCATTGCAACGTGTTTTTGCGTGTAGTCAGGTGCATTACGACTCGCAAGTTCTATCAGTGTACTCTTGAGCTGCGCCATTTCACGATTAGATTGGAGTGAAAACGGATAAAAGCGTCTTTGTTCCGCTTCAGAACGCAGTAGCGGATGCGCTTTCTTGAAGTCACAGAATAGGCTTGGGTCAAATACCAATGCCACTGCTTTAAAACCATGGTTACCGGAAATCGCTTCGGCACTGCGTAAGTCTTCTGAATTATAAAGAGTAAAGTACCCTGCTTTTAGTTCGAATAGCTCTCCACTAGGTTGCTGAACTAATAAGGTGCCTGCTTCTACGGCATATATGCCATTATGTGTTGCTGGATAACGTTCACTTTTACGCGCAGTAAAGTGATTAAAGCGAATGATCTCAATGTTCGGCATAGTCGTTCTTTCGTTGTTATATGACAAATAAAAAAGGCGCTCATAAGAGCGCCTTTCACTTCATTCGGTATTATTCACTTACAGTTTGTTCTGCTTATGTCGCTGGTTGTTCAGCAAATACCTGAGTTGGCTTTGCAACTAAACTACGGTTCTCTTGGTTTACGTCTGCTAAGACGATTTCCAAGGTGTCACCGAGTTTGTATATCACCTCTTTATCGATGGAGATGGTACCGTTGTCGCCATTGCACTCGATCCTTTCTTTATTATCAAGAATTAGTGCACCAGGAATAAAGGCTGCAGCGCCATTTTCGAGAAGTCGGACACGTGCACCTGCACGATTAATATCGAAAATCTCACCGGTGAAACAAGTTTGCTTGCTCGGCTCATCTGCAAGTGTACGCGCATATAGCCAATCAGAAACATTTCGTTCTGCAATTTTGTGGTGCTTACGATGCAAAGCAAGCTCTTCACCAACTTGATCGTCCGGTTTTTGTACTGGCTCTTTGTCCAAAACAACTGCTTTTAACATGCGGTGGTTGATCATATCGCCGTACTTACGAATCGGTGATGTCCAAGTCGCATAAATATCCAGACCCATAGCGTAATGAGGAAGCGGCTGGTTACCAACTTCACTGTATGTTTGGAACTTGCGAATACGGTTATCAAGGTAAGACGTTTCTTGTAGCGCCAACCAACGACGTAGCGCTGCAAAGCCTTCTAATGTAGCGAGCGACTCTGCAGTGAATTCTAGAGTACCTTCAGGGTTAACCAACTGCACAACTTCTTCAATCTTTTCAGTTTTTAGGCCAGCATGAGTATTGAATACACCGGTTTTGAACTTGTCGCGTAGTATACGGCCTGCACAGATGTTTGCTGTGATCATCGATTCTTCAACCAGACGGTTTGCACTGCGGCGCATGTCTGCATGAATTGCGATCACGTCGTTGTCTTCACTCAGTTCAAATCGGTAGTCTGGGCGATCTGGGAACACAACAGCATTCTTCTCACGCCAGTTAGCCCGAGCTAGGGAGAAGTCGTACAGGTCGCGCACGATAGTTGCGATTTCTTCTGATGGTTGCCATACGTTTGAGCTACCGTTCTCTAGCCAATCAGAGACGTTATTGTAGGTAAGACGAGCGTGAGACTTGATGTTTGCAGCAAAGAAATTGATGTCGTCACCAACCACGCCGTCTTTACTTACAGTAACTGTACAGCAAAGGGCAGGGCGAACTTCGCCTTCAATCAAAGAACAAAGGTCATCAGCGAGATCTCGCGGTAGCATCGGGATGTTACGACCCGGTAAGTAAATAGTGTAACCACGCTCGCGCGCTACTTTATCCATCTCATCTTCAGGTGTGATATAAGCAGTTGGGTCAGCAATCGCGATCGTCAGTTCGAAGTCACCAGATTCTGTTTTTTTCGCATACAGCGCATCATCCATATCCTTGGTTGATTCGCCATCGACAGTCACAAAAGGAACATGGGTCATGTCAACCCGTTCTAATGCGGCGTCGTCTTTTAGCTCCCAGTGTTCGATGCCTGCTGGCTCGGAGTTCGGTAGGTCATTTTGTGCAAGTGTTACCCACCAAGGTGCGATTTTGTCATTTGCATCGGTAATTTTTTCAGATATTTCAACGAAAAAAGTGTTATCACCTTTTAGTGGGTGACGAATCAAATGAGCAACAACCCAGTCACCTTCGGCGAACTCGTCAGGTTTCAAGCCTTTTCTAAGTTTTGCTTTTAAAGACAACTTTTTGAGCTGAGGGTGATCAGGTGCAACGTTTAGTTTGCCTTTAAACATTTTCACTCGACCGATAAAGCGCGTGAGTGACTGTTCTAACAATTCTTGTGGTTCTGCGACTTCACGTTCGTTTTCAGTACGGATAATAGCGACAACTTTGTCACCGTGGATGCACTTTTTCATGTACGTTGGTGGGATGAAGAAGCTGGTCTTACTGTCCACTTCTAAAAAGCCAAAGCCTCTATCTGTTGCTTTGATTGAACCTTCTTTTTTAGGTAGGTGTTCTTGGATTTGCTGCTTAAGCTGAGCTAGTAGTGGGTTATCTTGAAACATCTTTTCTTAACTTACCAATGGAATTGCACACACTATAATCATTGCGAGCTATTATTACTACCTGTGGAGTTCAATTTCGCTATGAATTTTGCCTAACTTAGCCGCTCAACGAAGATGGTTTTTTTGATAAATGGCTTAGCGGTTGGTTATATTTTCTGCAGGAAGTGGTGGGGTGGCGGAAAAACATGCTAAAAATGTCAATATTGAGAATAAATTGTGATGCAATTCAATTTTTTCTGGCTTTTTTTGTGCTTTTAGGGAATAATCCGCACCCTTAGTCGTCCCTAATGGCTTATCGCGGTTGTGTACTGTGCTGTTTCCCGTCTGAATGGAATCAGTCACTGGATGGATCAGTATCGAATTGGAAGAGCATATGGGGCTGTTTTTTAGTTTAATTAAGTAGGATCCCAATGCAAGATTCTGTTATTCAATTCAGTGATTTATCTCTGAATGATTCTATCCTTTCTGCTCTAGACGGAATGGGTTTCGTGTCTCCAACTCCAATTCAGGCTGCGGCAATTCCACACCTATTGGAAGGTGCTGACGCGCTGGGCAAAGCACAAACAGGTACAGGTAAAACGGCAGCGTTCTCTCTGCCTCTGCTAAACAAGATCGATTTCAACCAACGTAAACCGCAAGCAATCGTACTTGCTCCAACTCGTGAGCTAGCGATTCAAGTTGCAGCAGAAATGAAGAACCTTGGTAAAAATATCAAAGGTCTTAAAGTTTTAGAGATTTACGGTGGTGCTTCTATCGTTGATCAAATGCGTGCGCTCAAGAGTGGTGCACAAGTTATTGTTGGTACACCTGGCCGGGTTCAAGATCTAATCAATCGTGAACGTCTACACCTAGATGAAGTACACACATTCGTACTCGATGAAGCGGATGAAATGCTTAACATGGGTTTCGTTGAAGACGTCACCGCGATCATGGAGCATGCTCCTTCTTCTGCACAACGTGTTTTGTTCTCTGCAACTATGCCTCCGATGCTTAAAAAGATTGTTGAGCGTTTCCTCCGTGATCCTGTCATGGTTGATGTTGCTGGTAAAAACCACACAGTAGATAAAGTTCAACAGCAGTTCTGGGTAGTGAAAGGTGTAGAGAAAGATGAAGCAATGTCTCGTCTTCTTGAAACTGAAGAAACGGATGCGTCAATCGTATTCGTACGTACTCGTCAAGATACCGAGCGCCTAGCTGACTGGTTATCTGCACGTGGCTTTAAAGCGGCGGCATTGCATGGTGATATTCCTCAGTCTCTACGTGAACGTACTGTTGATCACCTTAAACAAGGTGTTATTGACATCTTAGTAGCAACTGATGTTGTTGCACGTGGTCTTGACGTTTCACGTATTACTCACGTATTTAACTACGATATCCCGTTTGATGTTGAATCATACATTCACCGTATCGGTCGTACTGGTCGTGCTGGACGTAAAGGTAAAGCAATCCTTCTAGTTCGCACTAACCAAATTCGCATGCTTCGCACTATCGAGCGTGTCACTAAGTCATCAATGGAAGAACTCCAGCTTCCTTTACGTGACCAAGTCGCGGAAGCTCGTCTTGCAAAATTAGGTGCTGAACTTGAAGCTGAGAAAGAGCACAAAGCGCTAGACAAATTTACTGACCTTGTAGAGAAGCTACAAACGTCTTTAGATATCGACCCTACAATGCTTGCTGCAATGCTTCTTAAGCGTCAACAAGGAAAACGTCCTCTGTTCTACATTGGCGAAGATCCGATGGTTGAAGCGATTGAGCGTGATAAACAGCGTCGTAAAGATCGTCGCGAAGGTGGCGGTAGCGGTCGTAGCACTAACAATCAAGATTGGGATACTTACCAGCTACAAGTTGGTCGTGAGCAAGGTGTTCAAGTTAAAGACATCGTTGGCGCTCTAGCAAACGAACTTGGTCTCGGCAAAGGTTCTATCGGTGCGATTAAGCTAGCTCAAGGTCATACATTTGTTCAGCTGCCAAAAGCAATGACGTCTGACGCAGCCAACAAGCTAAGTAAGCTACGTATCCGTCAACAAGATGTCGGTGCTGTTGTATGTGACTTTGATGATTTCCGCGAGTCTCGTGGTGGTCGCCGTGATGGTGGCGGTGGTCGTCGTGATGGTGGCTTCCGTGGCAACCGCGACGGTAATCGTGATGGTGCTCGCCGTGAAGGTGGTGAACGTCGTTTCGATCGTAACCGTGGTGGTGATCATCGTGGTAATTACCGTGGTGAACGTGGTCATAGTGGTCGTGGTCGTCGCACACCAGACGCATAATCTAGCGTGTTGTAATAATATTTGATATCTGAAAAGCTGAGCGAAATGCTCGGCTTTTTTTGTTTATTACGGGTTAAAATATCAAGGTGATGAACAAAAAAATGCCTCCCAGAAGGAGGCGACATTACCAATTAAAAGGATGTACCTGACATAACAGGAACAAAGAACGAGAAGTACAAACGCTGCCATGCATTTGCATATATAGTATCGCAGCTAACGTGCCAACAAAATAAGTGGTTGATTAATAATGACTTTCCTTTTTATAGTATTTAAGAGTTAAAGGAAACGCACTAACTCAGAGATACAGTGCATCAAAAGAGGGCAGATTATGAGGGAAAGCTTAGTGGAAAAATGGCCGACATAGGTGTCGACCATGTTGACTCGTTCTTCGGATAGAGTGAACTAGAAATCGTAGCGAACACCTAAGCGCAATGTATCTTCGCCTTCAGTAATCAAATTCGTTGCTGGGTCTTTCTCTTCATCAAGTTGATTAATGTAGTAAGACAGGTAAGTACGGAAGTTACTATTTAGTTTGTAGTAACCAACCAGTTCGATACCTTCAGTAGTGTCGTATTTTGTTCCGTTGTTTGGATCGTTCTCTTGAGCTGTATATAGCGCAGCAAGTGTAAACTTGCTTGCCACTTTGTAGCTTGCCACTAACTCGTAAGCCGTAAAGTCTTCAGCATCAGTAAGTGAGCCTTGAGAATATGTACCTGCTAGGTATAGGTTATCCATTGAATAAGCGATACCACCTAGAATTTGGTCTTCAGAATTGTCTTTATCGACATCACCACCAGAGTAAGCAAGACCTAAGTCTAGGCCCATGGGTAGAGAGTACATACCAGAGATGCCGTATTTGTCTTGGTTATCATTAGAATTTGCTTGGTAAGTGGCTTGAAGTTGTAATGCATCAAACTCACCACGGTAGGCAAATATACTGTCTTGCTTATCTGAAGATGAATCGATAACTTGTTGAACGCCTGAAAATTCCGTGATATCCGTCATGTCAGAGATGATGACTGCCGCCATGTCTTGACGGCCTACAGAGAAAGCCCCGACATCAGAGTCAACACCTGCGTACATGTAGCGATTTTTGAATTCACTCTTGCCCGTTTTTTGTTCTGCTTCGTAAACCCCGAATGCTGAAAGGCCGTTACCGATATCAGTGTTACCTTTGAGGTTCAGACGAGCGCGGCTTTTGTCTTCCATAGAACCTTCAACTTCTGCACCGCCTGACCCGATAAAATCACCACGAAACTCAACGCGGCCTCCAACTTTTAATTCTGTATCGTCATCTGTATATACTGTCGCTGAGAAAGATGGTGTTGATACCAATGCTGTTAAAATTGCAGTAGTTAGTGCTGCTTTTTTCATTTTTTATTACCCTAGTTGTAATCGATAGGCGCTCTGCCCGATGTGTTGATGACGTTAAGATAAACAGTGAAAATGAAAGATAGATGTCTATTGCATTATGATTTTATTGCATTTTTATTTATGGAAGTAAAAGAGTCCTTTAAGGTTATGATGCCAAGAAAAGTGTTAGCTTTTTGAGTGCATGACATCGTTAAATAGCTTGATGCTTCAATTAGATGATACAAAACTCAAAACGGGGTGAGTGTCTTATTTTTCACACTGGATGGCGGGATTTAGTGTCGTCAAGTCAATAGGTTAGATTATGATGAGGCTTTTGTTTTGCAGGGAAGAGCGATGAGCGTTATTCAAGTTGAAGAAAAGAAAGTAGCAGTGGGTAAAGTGCTTTGTGTTGGGCGAAATTACGTTGAACATATTCATGAGCTTGATAATGCCATACCAGAGCAAATGGTAGTATTTAATAAACCCGCGACCTCTGTATCAACAACTCTGCGTTCATTTCATCAAGAGCCCCTTCATTACGAGGCTGAAATCTGTTTTTTGATTAAAGGTGGACGTTATTCAGCGGTCGGTTTGGGATTGGATCTGACCAAGCGTGGTTTGCAGTCTTCGCTTAAAAAACAAGGGTTGCCTTGGGAGCGCGCTAAAGCGTTTGATGGCTCTGCTGTGTTTAGTCGGTTTATCTCTTTGGACAATATTGATATTAATGATCTTAATCTCGAGCTCTTGATTAACTGCGTTCGTGTACAAAAAGGTCATGTTAGCCAGATGCTCTATCCGCCGCTAACCATCTTGGATGAATTAACGAGTTACACAACACTTCAAGATGGCGATGTGGTAATGACAGGCACACCAAAAGGTGTTGGTGAGGTGCATCAAGGTGACATCTTTCTTGGGCGATTAAAGTGTGGTGATGTCACCCTGTTGGAGATTGAGTGGGTGGCGGATTAAAGCCAAATTCGCAGAATGAGAAATACCACCATGCTGATCACCGTCGTTAAAAGAACATTTTTAGTAAAGTACGCGATTAACGCAGCCAGCAAAGCAGCCAATAAAAATGGGTTTTGCACATTCACGCCGAGTGCCCCATCGGGAATGAAAACGATAGGTGCCCAGATCGCAGTAAGTACCGCAGGGCTGGCGTAGTTGAGTACTTTTTGTGTACGTGTCCCTAATCGCAGAGGTAGCTTAGGTTCTAAAAACAAGTAGCGGCTGGTGAAAACAAGTGCAGTCATCAGCAAAATAGACAACATGGTCATTAACGTTTCTCCTGCACTTGTTCCACAAAGTAGCCTGTAAGCATGGCTAAAATGCTCGAAATCATCAAACTTCCTTCCACTTGGTAATAGGTGAGGGCGACCGAGCTCACTAACGCCACGACAACACTCGCTAGCACCGCCATATTTTTAATAGTCGGAACTACAATTGCGATAAAAGTCGCGGCCACAGCAAACTCCAAACCCATTTCGTTAAGTTCAGGGAGCAGGCTTCCGGCAATAATGCCCGTCAGTGTCGCGATATTCCAAAACAGGTAAAAACTCAAACCAGCCCCAAGCGCATACCAGCGATTAAATTGTTTATCGGAATGATGACCTACAATCGCAAACAGCTCATCAGTGAGTAAGAATCCGAGTGACAGTCGCCATTTAAGAGGAAGCGGCGCAATTTTACTGCGCATCGATACACTATAGAGGAAGTGTCGAGAGGTGATAAAAAACGTTGTTAGTAACATGGTCACCAAGCCTGCCCCCGATTTAATCATCCCCATCGCGACGAGCTGCGCAGAACCGGCGAACAGAATGGCGGATAGTGCTTGTCCTTCCAAAGGGTGAAGCCCAGTATCAATCGCGAATGAGCCTGCGAGCAAACCCCAAGGTAACACCGCGATACTCAGTGGCATCATCGCAAGTGTGCCTTGCCAAAATAACGCAGCTTTTGATTCTTCTTTTAGCGGCAAAGTGTGGTCCATAGTTTATTCTTAGTTGTTCCAAAATCAGGCTATCAAGGTAACGTGGTAGCGGCATAACGCCTTGTACAATATTGCTGTGCTCCCTTCTCGATGACGCCAATAGTGTAACCCTCGTGACTATGGCGTGAGAAATTCTGCTTCTCATACTTTGCATCGAGAAGTTCTAAACCGCCGAGCTCTTGAGCTATCTTGAAGGTAGCGATTTCCTTATTCTTTTCTTTCATCTTTATCCGGTCTGCTCAAGAAAGTCATCTTAGAAGTGTAACGGATTCATCGTGCTTATTTTTGTACAAAATTGCTATTCGATTTTTATAAATAGGCGAATTGATTGTTATTTTGCAATCTAGCGAACTATGATTTTTATTTTCTGAATCATCTTGGTGATTTTGGGCTGGCTGTTGTTATTTTGTTGGTATAACATTCGCCGCTTTGTTGTAGAAAAGCGGTTCCATCATGATTGATTTATCTGTACTTCCTGTTTATCTCACCGCAGTAGTGGCTTTGTTGCTGTTACCAGGGCCCGATATGTTGCTGATCGCGAGCTCTAGTATGAGTTACGGTAAGAAGGTCGGTCTGTTTGCTAGCTTAGGCAATGCGACGTCTGGTGTTATTCTTACTTTGCTTGCTGCGATGGGGGTATCAACCTTGATAGCAATGAGCCCAATCGCCCTTAAAGTCCTTCATCTATTAGGTGGTGCATACTTGCTAAAAATGGGGTGGGACTGCTTAAGAGCTGAGGCATCAGCGGCTCCAGAACTTGATAATCAAAACAAAATGGCATCGACTTATTATCAACGTGCTTTGATGAGTAATTTGCTTAACCCTAAAGCGTTGGTATTTTTTGTTATGTTTTTGCCGCAGTTTGTCTCAAGCAATATCACGGCGTCTTCTGGTGAGCAGATGCTGGCACTAGGGTTACTGTTGAACGTCCTTGGCTTGTCATTCAATCTATTGCTTGTTGCGCTGGCAGGTACGTTAGGCAAAGGGTTGCTTGAGAACGAAAAATTTCGCACGTACCAACATAAACTAATGGGTTTAGTGTTTGTTATTCTCGCGTTGTGGATGCTGAGCAGTTTCGCCTTATAAAGTTATCCTATTCCATCAGAAAGCCAGCAATTGCTGGCTTTTTGTTTTAGGATATTGGTGTTTCCTAAGGAGAGGATATATGAAGCTTGAATTTTGTTTAAATCCAGATCAAACAGACCTTGATTTTGTTCGTGAAGGTATTCGATCTTATAACCGACTGCATTTGCCTGAGGGGGAAGTGCATGCTGTGGGCTGTTTCGCAAAAGATGAGAATGGCAAGATCATGGGTGGCTTGACTGGCGAAATGTTTAAAAATACGGTGTTTGTTGAGTTTTTGTGGGTAGACGCTGAAAGTCGAACATCTGGTCTCGGTAGCCAGTTAATGTCGATGCTAGAACAAAAAGTAAAGCCTCACGGGGTTACCCATGTTTATTTGGATACCTACAGCTTCCAAGCTCTTGATTTTTATCTTAAATTGGGTTTTGAAAAAGTGGGGCAGTACTCAGGCTATCCTGCAGAGGGCATCCACAAGTACTTTCTACAAAAGGAAATTGTAAGCTAGGGAAAAGCACTGGTTAGCTTGACTTGTTTTAGTCCAAATCAAAAAAGAGGCGCGAATTTGCGCCTCTTGCTGTATCAAATATTTATGTTTTCTTTGACTTACAAGCTTTTCTGATGTGCGTCGATAAGCTCGTTCATCTTCGCTTCGGCTGCTTGCTGTGCTTGTTCGTAGTTCATGTCAGCAGGAAAGTCGTTGATGACTTCGTAGTAACACTTTAGCTTCGGCTCAGTACCCGATGGGCGAACGATCACACGAGATTGATCTTCTAGGTGATAAATCAACACATCACTGGCTGGTAAATCAATAGATTCTTGTAAGCCGTCATCAAACGTGCGGACCGATGCTTTTAAGTCTTCTGTGATTGCGACTTTTTTACCAGCAATCTCTGTTGGTGGGTGAGCACGGAGTTTGTCGCCGATTGATGGGGAGTTTGGATCTAAGGCGATGCTGCGTTGCGCGTTAAAGTAGAAACCGTGCTCGCGGTACAGCTCTTCCAGTTTGTCCCACAATGTTTTGCCTTGAGCTTTAAGTTTGCCGGTTAACTGGGCAAACGCGACGATTGCGGACAAACCATCTTTATCCCACACCTTGTTACCCACGGTATAACCGAGCGCTTCTTCATAAGCAAACAAGAATGGATTGGCTTCTGTCTCTTGCTCCATAGCAACGTTAGTGAGCCATTTAAAGCCGGTGAGTGTTTGGTAGTATTGGGCGCCATGCGCTTTGGCGATGCTACTCAGCATTCGTGACGACACGATGGTGTTGCCAACCAGAGAGTTAGGCTGCTGCTCTAGCAAGTAATCGCCAAACAGTGAGCCGACTTGGTCGCCCGTCAACATTTGGTATTCTCCGTTGGTTTTTTTAGCGGCAGCAGCGAAACGGTCAGCGTCTGGGTCGTTGGCACAAGCGATGTCAGCATCGACAGATTTCCCCAATGCCATCACCATATCCATTGCGCCCGCTTCTTCAGGGTTTGGGAAGTTGACGGTTGGGAAGCTGCCATCAGGTTCTCTCTGTTCCTTAACACTTGCCACTTTTTTAAAGCCAGCGTCGGCAAGTAGCGTTTCCGCCATATTCGCGCCAACGCCATGCATCGCAGTGTACGCAATAGAGATATCGGTATTGTTATCAGGAGTAAGCAGCGTGTTTTCGTTCATTGCCTTACGGTAAGTTTGGTAGTAGTCGTCTTCTAACCAAACGAATAAACCCTGTTGTTTTGCATCATCAAGAGACATTAAAGGTAATGGCTTCGTTGTTGCGTCATCAATTTTTGCTGCGATTCCAGAATCGTGTGGAGGAATGATTTGTGCGCCGTTCTCCCAATATACTTTAAAGCCATTGTATTCTGGTGGGTTGTGGCTGGCGGTAACGACAACTGCGGCCGCAGCATTCAATGTACGGACACCAAACGCAACAATTGGGGTCGCTGCAACGTCGTACGTTAAGTACACCTTGATACCCAGCGCAGTCAGTACGGAGGCGGTGTCATGCGCGAATTGTTTCGAATCAGGACGACCGTCATAACCAATCACAACACCACGACTTGCAGTGTCTTTCACTTGCTCAAGCAAGTAATGACCTAGGCCAGTGGCAGTTTCTTGAATTACCAAACGATTCATTCGGTTTGGACCCGCCCCTACTTTTCCACGAAGTCCTGCGGTACCAAAAGCGAGACGAGACCCAAAGCGATTAGAGAGTTCTTGTTCGTTGTTAGTATCGACGAGGTGTTGTAGTTCTTCACGAGTTTTAGGGTCAGGATCTCGAGTTAACCATTGCGTAATTAGAGCGGTCATATCAGTTATTCCTTAGTAGGGGAAGCCTACTGGTTAGGACACTTTGTCTAAAAGTATCTCAATGTTTTCATTTAATTAATGTAAATGGTTCTCAATTACGTTGCAAAGAGGGCAATCGATAAAACGAATTTATTCTTTGTTGTGTGCACAAAATTTAATCACATTTAATTTCTTGAAGAACCTTTGAACTATAACTAGCCTTTAACATAAATATAACAAATCGTATTGAAATCGTAGTTTATGTGATTTTTCGTAAGTTTGTTCGATATTTGTATCGGACAGCAAGGAAGCTCGCTCAAGCGTAGCGGCTGAGCAGAGGAGAGATCTTTTGAGAAGATTAACGACTACTCTAGCCTTATTACTGAACGTGATATTTATCACGTTTTCTACTTACAGTTGGTCAAAAGACAATGATTACAACATGACCAAAGGGGTCACAGCGATAAGCGGGCAAGTGTATGAATTACATATGCTGATTTTCTATATCTGCTGTGCTATTGCCTTGATTGTATTTGGCGTTATGTTCTATTCGATCATTCGCCATCGCAAGTCAAAAGGGTCTGTTGCCGCACATTTCCACGAAAGTACAAAAGTGGAGATTATTTGGACGGTCATACCCATCATCATTCTTGTTGCCATGGCGATCCCCGCTACGAAAACTTTAGTCGCAATGGAAGATACAAGCCAATCGGATATCACGGTTAAGATCACAGGGTCGCAATGGAAATGGCATTACAGTTACTTTGGTGAAGATGTTGAGTTCTTCAGTTTACTTGCCACCAGTCAGAAGCAAATCGATGGTATTGAGGCAAAAGGCGCGCATTACTTACTGGAAGTAGACAATCCGTTGGTCCTACCCGTTAACCGCAAAGTGCGTTTTTTGATGACCTCAGACGATGTGATCCATTCTTGGTGGGTGCCGGATTTCGCCGTCAAGAAAGACACCATCCCAGGTTTTATTAATGAAGCATGGACCAGAATTGATGAGCCAGGGGTATATCGCGGTCAATGTGCGGAGTTATGCGGTCGTGCTCACGGGTTTATGCCAGTGGTGGTGCATGCGATGGAAGAAGATAAGTTCGATCAATGGCTCGCGACGAAGAAAGAAGCCATCGCATTTCAAAAAGCCGCTGCACAAGAGGCACTGTCTCAAGACTTGTCGATGGATGAGTTAATGTCGCAAGGTGAAGCGGTTTATACGGCGCGTTGCGCTGTGTGTCATCAGGCCAATGGTGAGGGGATTCCGGGCGCATTTCCGGCTATCAAAGGTAGCCCTGTCGCGACGGGCGAGGTTTCCGAACACATTGATGTTATCGTGAATGGTAAAGCTGGGACAGCGATGCAGGCTTTTGCTAATCAGTTGAGTGATAAAGAAATCGCCGCGGTGATTACGTATCAACGAAACGCGTGGGGCAACGACACTGGTGATACGGTGCAAGCCTCCGACGTGAATGCCTTTAAGGCACAAGGCAGTGCCAAGGAGGAAATATGAGTAAGCCAATAGAGAAGGCGGTGAAGTCTGCGCCAGCCGAAGCACAAGCCAGTGCGAACAGTACCATTGTAATTGATGATGCCCATGATCATCACGCTCCAAAAGGCATCACTCGTTGGTTGTATTCCACCAACCACAAAGACATCGGTACTCTGTACCTTTGGTTTAGCTTTGCGATGTTTCTGACCGGTGGTGCAATGGCAATGGTCATTCGTGCCGAATTGTTCCAGCCAGGACTACAACTGGTTGATCCGCAGTTTTTCAACCAAATGACCACGGTGCACGGTTTAGTGATGGTGTTTGGTGCCGTGATGCCTGCGTTTACCGGCCTTGCGAACTGGATGATCCCAATGATGATCGGCGCACCAGATATGGCGTTGCCTCGTATGAATAACCTGAGCTTTTGGATTCTACCTTTTGCATTTCTTATTTTGTTGAGCTCGTTGTTTTTACCTGGCGGCGGCCCTGATTTTGGCTGGACGTTTTATGCACCACTGTCTACGACGTATGGTCCTGATAGCACGGCGTTGTTTGTGTTCTCTGTGCATATCATGGGGATCAGCTCCATCATGGGGGCGATCAACATTATCGTGACGATCGTCAATATGCGCGCTCCAGGAATGACGTGGTTCAAGTTACCAATGTTTGTTTGGACGTGGTTAATCACCGCCTTCCTGTTGATCGCGGTGATGCCGGTATTAGCGGGTGCGGTGACCATGGTTCTGACCGACAAATATTTCGGGACTAGCTTCTTTGATGCCGCTGGTGGTGGCGATCCGGTAATGTTCCAACACATCTTCTGGTTCTTTGGTCATCCAGAAGTGTACATCATGATTTTACCGTCGTTTGGCATCATCTCTGCCATCCTCCCAGCATTCAGTGGTAAAAAGCTGTTTGGTTATCATTCGATGGTTTACGCGACGTGCAGCATTGCGTTGTTGTCTTTTCTGGTTTGGGCGCACCATATGTTTACCACCGGCATGCCGGTTTTTGCTGAGCTCTTCTTTATGTATTGCACCATGTTGATTGCAGTGCCGACAGGGGTGAAGGTCTTTAACTGGGTCGCCACCATGTGGCGAGGGGCGCTAACCTTTGAAACGCCAATGTTGTTTGCCATTGCCTTTATTGTGCTCTTTACGATTGGGGGTTTCTCGGGATTAATGTTGGCGATTGTGCCTGCGGATTTCCAATATCACGATACCTACTTTGTTGTGGCGCATTTCCACTATGTTTTAGTGTCTGGTGCGGTGTTCTCCATCATGGCAGCGGCCTACTACTGGCTACCTAAGTGGACAGGCAATATGTACGACCATAAGCTGAGTTTGTGGCATTTCTGGTGCTCGATTATTTCCGTCAATGTCCTGTTCTTCCCCATGCACTTCCTAGGTCTTGCGGGGATGCCAAGGCGAATCCCGGATTACGCCATTCAATTTGCTGATGTGAATCAAATCGTTTCGATTGGTGGGTTTGCATTTGGCTTATCTCAATTAATCTTTTTATGGTTGGTGGTCAAGTGTATACGTGGTGGTGAAAAAGCGTCAGCAAAACCGTGGGAGCGCGCCGAAGGCCTAGAATGGACAGTACCAAGCCCTGCGCCACATCATACGTTTACTACACCGCCTAAAGTCGATTAGAAGCGAACGGGATGAGTGAGATGAAACCGAATCCATCAAACAAAAAGCTCACAGTGAAGTTGCTTTTGGCGACCCTATTGATGTTTGGCTTTGGCTACGCACTTGTCCCATTGTATGACGTGATGTGCGACGCACTGGGGATCAACGGAAAAACAAGTGAAGTGGCCGCAATTCAACCAACCGGCATGCAGCCAGATATGAGCCGAACCATTCGCGTTGAATTTATGGCTCATGTGAGCCCTGATATGCCTTGGGAGTTTAAACCCAAAGTCATCTCGATGGATGTTCACCCCGGTGAAGTGATGCAAACCGAATACCTTGCTTTTAATCAGAGTGGGCAAAAGCTGGTGGGGCAGGCGGTGCCCTCTGTATCTCCGGGAAATGGGGCTGCCTATTTCAATAAGATTGAGTGCTTTTGTTTTAACCAACAGCCTTTAGACGGCAAACAGCAAGCGCAAATGCCGTTGATTTTTTATATCGAACCGGACTTACCGGAGTCGATACACACGTTAACGCTGTCTTACACACTCTATAAACTTCCTCCTCCTTCGGGTACTTAGCCACTCAGGGAGAGCAGACCAAAGAGCGTCTCTAAGGAGAGAAATCATGAGTAACAAACCAGGAACCTATTACGTTCCCGCTCAAAGTAGTTGGCCAATCATCGGTGCGTTTGCTCTATTTTTAGTCGCGGTCGGGGCTGGTATGACCGTACAGGGCACACAAAGTGAAGGGGCTGTCGGAACCATTGGTGCAATTGTCCTCGCTGTTGGTTTTTTGTTTTTGCTATACATGCTAGCGGGGTGGTTTAGCAACGTGATCACCGAGTCACTGAGTGGAAAGTACAGCTCGCAGATTACCCGCTCTTTTCGCCAAGGGATGAGCTGGTTTATTTTTTCGGAAGTGATGTTCTTTGGTGCCTTTTTTGGTGCGTTATTTTACGCCAGAATGATCTCTGTGCCTTGGCTGGGAGGGGCAGACAACAACCTTATGACTAACGAGGTGTTGTGGCCAACATTCGAAGCGATTTGGCCGCTCACGATCACGCCAAGTGGTGAAACGACGCAGGCAATGCCATGGCAGGGCATTCCTCTTACCAATACCATTTTGTTGTTATTATCGTCGATCACGCTACATATGGCGCACATTAGCCTTGAAAAAGACAAAAGAACAGCATTGATAGTTTGGTTAGAAATGACGATCGTGCTAGCAGGCTTTTTCCTCTACTACCAAGCGGTTGAGTATGCCCATGCTTATCAAGAGATAGGGTTAACGTTACAGTCAGGGATTTATGGCAATACTTTCTTTATGTTGACTGGCTTTCATGGTTTGCATGTGTGTCTGGGAACCATTTTCTTAATCGTTTTGTTGCTGAGAGTCGCCAAAGATCACTTTTCGCCGAATAACCATTTCGCCTTCCAAGCGGGCAGTTGGTATTGGCACTTTGTGGATGTGGTTTGGCTGTGTCTGTTTGTGTTTGTTTATGTGCTGTAGTGCGTTGTTTTTAGACTCATAAAACTAGTAAGGGCGGGGGTTAGGAGCCAACCAGCCAGAACTGAGCGCAATAAGCAGAAGGATAACAACCAAAGCGGAAAACATGACGCGTCGACCTAAATAATGACTCATCGGTTTGTTTCTTTTTTCTGGGTGATCTGGGTCTTCACGAACCATTTCGATAAGCGCTTTGGCGAGGTTGAAGATAATGAAAAGTAGCAAAAGGACGAGCGTCAGTTTGAACAGAAAGACGGTGGACATAACATCTCCGGTTTCATCGTGGTTGTGTTCGAAACGGTTATGGTTATCGAAATGGTTGTGGATCGCGACTTGCTTAACTGTGGTTGTGTTTTCTCTATTGGTCAAATTGGGTTTTTGGCAACTCGAGAGAGGAGAAGAAAAGCAGGCGTTGGAACAAGCCATTCTCGCGCGAGCAGATAATGCCTATCAAAGGTTAGGCGTGGTTCTTGAAGAGAACGACTGGCGCGAAGGCAGTATTATCGGAACAAAAGTGAAAGCAGACGTTATTCCCGAGCCGTTGCCAGTGATTTTGCTAGATAACCAAACGTACCAAGGGAGCGTAGGGTATTTGGCGTTTCAGGTGGTATCGATTGTTGAAGAGCCCAGCACGTATGCGTTATTGGAGCTGGGGTTCGTTGAAGGAACGTCGGACCGCTCTTTGTTACCAAAAGTCACAAAACTCGATGCGCCAACCTTTATCACGGGACGCCTGTACCGAAAATCTGCCAACCCGCTGAGCTCAGAATTAATGCCGGAAGTTGGCGATGCCATTCGCGTGCAGAACCTGAACATCGCGCAATTGAATCAGCTACTGAATATTGAACTTATGCCCGCAGTCTTGCAGCCAGACAATCTGAAAAATTGGCCTTACGACTTTCCTTGGAACCCATTGCCGCTCAACAGCGCCAAACATTTCGGCTATTCGATTCAATGGTTTTCGATGGCGGGCGTTTTCTTATTATTGACCTTAATTGTTTTTGTTCGTTGGCAAAGAAAGTTGCGTCACATGGAGGTGAAGCATGACATCTAAAGTAACCAAAGGGCGGCTAATGTTGATTGCGTTGGTGTGTATGTTTGCGCTTCCTGCCGTCATCGCTAAAGTTATTCTCTCCCAAGGATGGTACCAAAGCGGTGTGACCAATCGAGGCGTGTTAGTTGAGCCATATACGACACTCGACCAGCTTGGCCAAGACTCGCCACTTAGGGAACACGGGTGGCAACTCGCTTATGTTTTACCTAATGAGTGCACAGAGCAATGTAGGCAGCAGCTTTACCTGCTTCAGCAAAGCCATGTTGCTTTAGGAAAATATCAAGAACGAGTGGTGCCGGTACTTTGGCAGACGGAGCTGTCAGATACCGTAGATATATCGATGACGGCAATGCAAATGAATGAATCGGTTACCGCCAAAGTGAAACCCGGACAAATGTTAATCGTTGACCCTTTGGGGCAATTGGTGATGTCTTATACGCCGAAACCGAATGAAGATTTAGTTTCGTTCAACAAAGGTATGCTGGCGGATTTACGCAAACTCTTAAAACTGTCACGAGTCGGTTAGGGAGGCGCACATATGAACTTAACTCACTTAGTTAGATTCAGTTTACTCCTTACCTTAGTGGTGATCATGCTAGGGGCCTACACTCGTCTTGCTGACGCTGGCTTAGGTTGCCCGGATTGGCCGGGTTGTTACGGACATTTAACCGTACCTCATCAAGAGGAAGACGTAATACGCGCCAACACCAATTTTCCAGAGCGCGCGGTAGAGCATGAGAAAGCATGGCTTGAAATGATTCATCGCTATTTTGCAGGAACGCTAGGTTTAGTTATTTTTGCAATGGCCGTGATATCAATGAGATCTGAGCGAGTGAATCCCACGATGCCAATATTGCTCAGTGTATTGGTGGTCGGGCAGGCGTTGTTGGGGATGTGGACCGTCACGCTCAAATTAATGCCAGTCATCGTCATGCTTCACTTGCTGGGTGGTTTTACTTTGCTTGCTTTGCAAGCGGTCTTTTATTGTCAGTTAAAAGCGCAAAATACGCTCTACTTTTCTCCATCTTCCCGCTCGCTGCGAGGTTTCTCATTACTGGTTTTTCTGGTCGTATTTATGCAGGTACTCCTTGGAGGATGGACTTCGTCAAACTATGCCGCGTTGATGTGTACCACGCTGCCGATTTGTGAGGGAGACTGGATGAGTTATCTCTCATGGAAAGAGGCGTTTTCTTTCTGGCAAAGCGGGTTCGACAATTATGAGTTTGGAGTGTTGGAGTACCCGGCAAGAATGACCATACATGTCACGCATCGCATCGGTGCTATCGTTACTGCTGCGTTGGTATTGATTTATTGCGTTATGTTAATGAAGCAGGACTCACATTATTCTCAAAGAATTGGAGGGTGGTTAATGTTTGTACTTGCTTGCCAACTTATGTTGGGAGTAAGTAATGTCGTATTTCAACTCCCTATTTATGTGGCTGTCGCGCATAACCTCGGCGCTGCGATTATGTTGAGTCTCGTTTGTGTAAGCCAGTTTTATTTGTGGCAGGGGAAAACGGATTGGAGTTACACCGCGAAAGGAGTTCGCTATGAGTAAAGAAATCGCGCTATCGTTGAGCAGTCAAAAGCGACTGAGTTCCGTTTATTTTAAGCTGACGAAACCTAAAGTGGTGGCGTTAATGCTGGTTACTGCGCTGGTGGGGATGAGTTTAGCGCCTGTGATGGACTTTCCTTGGTTACAAGCGATGGTAGGTTTAATTGGCATCGGCTTGATGGCAGGCTCTGCGGCCGCATTTAATCATCTGATTGATAGGCGTGTTGACGCAAAAATGGCACGTACGCATAGACGTCCACTGCCGTCAGGCGACACCAATCCATTCTCGGTAATGGTTTTCGCAACTGTGTTGGGTTTGCTCGGTTTTATTCTTTTGTATACTTGGGTTAACTCGCTCACGGCGTGGCTGACTTTTATGAGTTTACTGGGTTACGCGATGGTGTACACCATGTACCTAAAGCGTGCAACACCGCAAAATATCGTTATTGCTGGGATTGCCGGTGCGATGCCGCCCCTTTTGGGGTGGACGGCCGTGACAGGTGAACTGCATGCTAATGCTTGGCTGCTAGTGATGATCATCTTTATTTGGACACCACCGCACTTTTGGGCGCTCGCGATTCATCGCGTGGAGGATTATCGTAAGGTTGATATTCCAATGTTGCCGGTCACTCATGGTATTGAGTACACCAAAACCTCTATTTTGTTGTATACAGTATTACTGACGTTAGTGTGCGTCATGCCCGTGTTGGTCGGGATGGTCGGCTTGGTTTATCTGTTTGCGTCTCTGTTGCTCAATGCAGGTTTTATGTACCACGCTTGGAAGCTTAAATACGCGCCAGAGGCAAACAGCGCGATGGAAACGTTTAAATTCTCTATTTATCACCTTTTTGCTTTGTTTATCGCACTACTCGCTGACTACTATATTGGGGTTCTACCCATATAACTTGGGTAGAACAGCACGTATTTCTTCTAACGCTTCAGGGTTAGCTATCGCGCCGATATTTTCAACGTCGCGGTGGTTTACCATTTGTTTTACCGCTAATTCTACTAACTTGCCTGAACGCGTTTTAGGAATGTCACTGATGGCATAGATTGCACTGGGGACATGTCGAGGAGAACACGCAGATTTAAGCTGTGCTTTGATGGATGCGATAAGATCATCGTTTAATTTTATCCCATTCACTAACTGAACAAATAACCATATTTGTTCGTTTCGGTCGACTTCTTTCCCGACTGCAATGGAGTCCACAATGCCATCAATAGCATTCACTTGCTGATAGATTTCAGCAGTACCAATTCTGACGCCACTAGGATTGAGCGTGGTATCACTTCGGCCATAAAAAACGTAACCACCTACTTCACTCTTTTCGACATCGTCACCATGGTGCCAAACATTGTCGAACTTATCCCAATAGGCACGGTGATAACGTTCTCCGGTATCATTCCAAAAGCCGCAAGGGAAATTAGGTAATGCGTTAGCACAGACCAATTCTCCGCGCTCTCCAACCACGCTTTTTCCCTGTGGGTTAAACACTCTTACATCGACACCTAATCCAGCGGACTGGCATTCTCCTCGGTAAACAGGAGAAATCGGGTTGCCTAATACAAAACAACCGCAGATATCCGTTCCGCCAGAGATGGACGCCAAATGCACATCCTCTTTGATATGCTGATAAACATAATCGAATTGCTCAGGATAAAGAACAGACCCCGTTGAACAGATGGTTTTCAGGTTCGGAAGTGGATCACTTTGCTGCGGTGAAAAGCTGGCTTTTTCTAGCGCTTCCAGATATTTAGCAGAAGCGCCAAAAAGGGTGACTTCGGCTCGTTGGGCTAGGTCCCAGAGAACATTATGAGCTGGGTAAACAGGGCTACCGTCAAAAATGACTAAGCATGCACCGCTGGCTAAAGCAGATACATGCCAGTTCCACATCATCCAACCGCAGGTAGTGTAATAAAAGATTCGTTCATTCGGTTGAATATCACAATGTAGCTGGTGTTCTTTGACATGGTTCAGAATTGTTCCCCCGACAGAATGTACAATGCACTTTGGTTTACCAGTAGTACCTGACGAGTAGAGGACAAATAACGGGTCGTTAAAATTGACACGCGTGAAAGACAGCGCTTCAGGAGTGTATTGATTAAGAATGTTTTGCCAGTCTTGGGTACATACGTCGCACTCAACAACCTGCGGCTTAAGATAGCTAATTTGACAAACCTGTTTGAGCCCATCGAGGTGATCGGCAATATGCTGATTCTTTTCTGATATATCGAAGCTTTTGCCATTGAAGGTATAACCATCACAAGTAAATAGAATTTTAGGTTTTACTTGGCCAAAACGTTCCAAAACGCTTTCGATCCCAAAATCAGGAGACGTGGATGTCCATATGGCCCCTAAACTGGTGGTTGCTAGCATGGCGATAACGGTTTGAGGGAGGTGAGGCAAAAAGCCTGCGACCACATCACCTTGCTTGATCCCGCACTCTTTTAGCCACTGCTGGACACTCGAAACTTCTTCACACAGTTGTTGCCATGTATAGGTTTGCCTTTGTGCGTTCTCATTTTCAAACCAAATTGCGATATCGTCAGGTTGGTGGCAAGCAAAGGTTAATAAATTTTCTGCATAGTTAATAAGCGCTTGTGGAAACCAAAGTGTATCGCGATTAACAACGGGTTGTTGCCAACGGCTGTCAGTTTGCTCTTTTATCACTTCTCCTTGAGTGCCAATTACGTCGCAGAATAGCCACACCTCTTGCCAAAATGACTCTACATTATCGAGTGACCATTGATGCAACTCGGCAAAGCTTTTTAAGTCGTTTCCTTGGCGATTGATGTGTTCTATAAACTGTGTAACGTTGGCGGCTTCGATGCGACTTGCGCTCGGTTGCCATATTTTACTGCTCTCACGCATGGGTCCCTCTACAACAAGGTGGTAACATATTAAGTTTGAGAGGGATGTGCAATAAAGTCAAACCTTTGAACTATATATTAATCTTTACAAATCAATATCTTGAGATTTATTGTAAATAATGTCTTACATCAGAAGCTGTTTGGTAAAGTTGCGTCAGAACTGGAAGCTTTTAAGACTACGGATAGGCTTAGTGTAAATGAATTGTTGATTGAGATGTGCCATGACTCAGTATCGTTCTAGACCCATTAATCAAGATGGCAAGGTTGAATGGAGCCATGAAGAAGATGCCATTTGGCGAGACTTAATGACACGACAAATGAGCGTTATTCAAGACCGAGCTTGTGACGCTTATCTGCATGGCTTAACGCTGCTCGATTTACCACAAGACCGCGTCCCTCAGTTACCGGAAATTAACCGTGTATTGCTGAAAGCAACGGGTTGGCAAGTTGAACCTGTGCCAGCGCTTATCGACTTTGATAGATTTTTCAAGTTATTAGGGAGTAAACGCTTCCCTGTCGCCACGTTCTTACGCACTCGAGAAGAATTCAATTATTTACAGGAACCGGATTTCTTCCATGAGATATTTGGTCATTGCGCGATGTTAACCAACCACGATTTTGCCGCTTTTACTGAGTTCTACGGTCAACTTGGACAAGCTGCCACACCGAAGCAAAGAGCCTATTTGGCACGACTCTATTGGTTTACGGTTGAGTTTGGTTTGGTGAAACAAGGGCATAAACCCAAAATTTATGGCGGCGGTATCCTCTCTTCTCCGGCGGAAACCATTTATGCGCTGGAGAGTGATATCGCGATTCGTGACTCCTTTGACTTACATACGGTATTGAGAACGCCGTATCGAATTGACATCATGCAACCTAAGTATTTCGTGATTGAGAGTTTTTCCCAACTTTTCACAATCAGTCAGCTGAATTTATTAAAACAAGTCGATCTAGCGATTGAAGCTGGACTGCTTCCGCCGCTTTTCGAACTCAAGGAGTCTGCCCATGTTGAATGAACAAAAATGTGAAGCTTGTAGTATTGATGCCATTGCACTTAGCAAAGAGGAGCGACAAGCTCTGCTGCTGCAATTGTCTGATTGGCAGATCATTGAAAGGGACGGAATTCCTCAACTAGAAAAGGCTTACCAGTTTAAGAACTTCAAACAAGCGTGGGCGTTCAGTAACAAGATTGCTGAACTCGCAGAAGATGAGTTTCATCATCCTGCTATTTTACTAGAGTGGGGCGAAGTTACTGTAACGTGGTGGAGTCACTCGCTCAAAGGTTTACATAAAAACGACTTTATCTGCGCCTCTAAGTGTGATGCATGGTTTTTATATATATAGCAATGATCGGTCAATGATTGAACGTGGATGGACGTGTAATTTGGTAAGCCTCTGAACAGATGTATGATGGTTGTCTATAATATTGGCTTTTTTTCCAAGCATTTACGACATAAACACAGCTGAGTAGAGTTGGGTTTGGGCAAGTCACGAGTTTCGATAGTAAAGCACCAGCAGGTCTCTTTACCCGCTGCAATATCACAGTATGCTTGAGTTCTACACTCGGGGCAGTGATGCGTTGCATTTATACCTGTGATCTGGTCTATGATGTTCTCCCGTTGCTCATCGGTTTTATCTTTCCATTGGATAATTTCATCCATGGTTCGATGACAACCTGAACATATTCCGCCACTGTTTTTACACGCGGCCAAGCAAGGTGATTTCATAGTATTCTCATAGTGATTTTTGAATGTCGCGTACTCTAGCATAGAGCGGGCTAAAGCAGTATTAAACTGGTGAGGAAACATCTGGAGTGGTACTCTTGGGCCAGACATCTGAAATGAAATTCACTTATTTATGCTAGAAAAAGAAAACCTCATTAAGCTCGCTAGAATACAAATGCCTTTTGGTAAATACGCAGGGCGAGTGTTGATCGACCTCCCTGAGGAATATCTCTTGTGGTTCGATAAAAAAGGATGGCCGGGCGGTGAACTGGGCGATTTACTTAAGCTTTGCTTAGCCCTAAAGATTGAAGGTTTAGATAGTGTCGTGAAGCCTTTGAAGCGGATGTAACCAGCCACAACCTTCCCCCCTAAACTTTTCCCCGATACCATGTGTTTTCATTCAAAAGAGTCAGACCGTCAGGCTGCCCCAATTCCTGCTTAGAGTTGGGGCTCTTCACTAAACAGGCACGATAATATTGACCAATATTTGCTAATGCTACAAGTTCATATGCAGCCACGGTATACACCAATAAGAAGACTATGCTTAATAGAATTGATACTTAGCAAAGGGCATAATCCGTTTTTTAACAGCGGTTTATGAGTTTTGAATTGAAAAAATTTGTGTTGATCGCGCTATTAAGCGCCAATGCTTCAGCCGCTGCTGGCACCGACCATTTGTATGTAGGTGGCAATTTGCTATTAGGCCACAATACTGAATTAGATGCAGGCTTTGCTTCTATTGATGCAAGTAATGACTTGGGCACGGGGTTTTTGTTGGTTATAGCTTTGCTGTTCATCCAAATGTAGATTTGGGTGTGGAATTGGAGTACCAACACTTTGGCGAGGCCGAGTTTGCTGAAAGTGTTAGTGTTGAAGGAAAGGCATTTTATATCAATGCTCGTCCTATATTTATGGAGAAAGGCAGCAATTTATACAGCGCACTTATCCTAGGTGTCGGATCGCTACAGGGTGAAACCAATATCTTTGGGGTATCAGAGTCTGATTTTAAGTTTTCTTATCAAGCGGGCTTGGAGGTTGTATATGTTTAATGATATTGATGTTTCCGTTGGTTATAGATACAGAGCTGCTGAGTTTGATGGTGTAGACTTAGAGATCCAAGCCGTAACTGTTGGAATGAGATGCAACTTTTAATGTTTAATCACATATGCTTATTAGAAAGTAATTAGATTCTTGTTTCGGGGCATATTAACAGTATCCTCTCCATGAACCCACGGGGCGGATCCTATAAGCACTTGTACTTTTGTCCAGAACATTACTGACGGGGCAAGTAACACGAAAATTGCCTCTTTTCTGTTTATTTCTTTTTGGGCCCTTTATAGCGATAACGGTCGTTGCCAGTTTCAATGATTTGATAGTGACGAGTAACCTATCTAGCAGTGCGGTTGTCATCTTGGCATCACCGAAGACCTTTGACCATTCAGTGAAATTGAGATTTGTGGTGGTCACGACACTGGTTTGCTCATAAAGTTTACTCAACAAGTGAAACAAAAGTGTTTCACCTACATAGGCTTCTCATTGGCTTTGGTGCTAATGGCATCAATCAAACCGTGTATCTACAATTTGGTAGAGAGTTTGATTTCTAACAGCTGATTTTCTAATGAGTGTCGGAAAGACAACCACTTACTCAGGGGGAACGATAACGTGACTAGGATTATCACCTACAGTAAGTGGTTGGTTTCAGGTCAAGATATTGCTCATTAGCGGCGATTCGCCATACGCTTGAACTGGTGCCTACGGCCACGAATCGTCATGCCCATGCGCAAGATGTTCTCTGGTACAGCCAATCCGCCATAACCGCCATCACCAATGTGCACAATATCCGCGCCAGCGGCTTTAGAGGCCATCGCAACCTGCTCAATAAAGTGCTCACTGGCTCCTTCTTGAGATGTACCGATTGCCAACAAACCTAGCAAGTTATTAGCGTGTACTGCTTGCATCATTTGGTAAGCCATCTCGGGTGTGACACCCGGCGTGGTGTATGGCGCAGGGAACATCACCACATCAGCACCCGCTTCGGCAAAGCCCTTGATGATATCCAAGTTGTAATCATTGCCGACACCACCACCATGCATTTTACCGGCGATAATAAGAATGTCCTCAGATACCTGACGCACTAAGGTGATCGCATCAAGGATGGTTTCTTGCGACACTAACATGCCAGGGTTGCCCGTTAACATGACGTAATCCAGACCAAGACGTACCGCTTGCTCGACACTCTCTCGGGTCACAGCGCGACCTAAAGGAATGTCAGTAAAGTCCGCGGGAACGGGTTCTAGGTTGCAGCCGATGAGTCGACCACTCAACTCCTTGATCTCATCAATGGTAAAGTGGTCTTTGACACCGTGATTCGCGGCGCCATTGACATTGGCTTTCGCATCGAACACATCAAGACAGTTCAAGGTAATAAAGTCTGCGCCAAGGCTTGCTGCAATTTCGGCACCTGACACCAAATCAAACGGTGGCTCTGCGGAAACCACGTTTTCAACCATCATGGATCGACCTTCTGAGATCCGAATGCATTCAACCAAATCAGTGCGAGTCATGGTTGCAATATCAGCTTTGGTTAAGTCGAAGATTCGTTTTTTCATGACGATTACCCTTTCAGCTCTTTTCGTAGTTCAATAATTTCAATCGCTAGGTCGCGACATAGCATAGTGGTCATGATGTGATCTTGAATATGAGTCAAAATCAACGTCATCTGTACTTTACCTATGCCTTCATCAAACCCTATTAAACTGGTTTGGCTTTTATGCACATTGGTAAGCACAGCATCACCTTGTGCCAGCAACTCCTGTACCAACTCTAAATTTTGTTGACGAGCTTCTAAAAGCGCTTGCATAAACAGTGAACGCGCTTCGCCAACCTCGCACAGAAGCGTCATCAAAAACGCCTCATCGATATCACTTGCTTTCTTAATTTCGTGCGTCATGTTTACTCCTACACCGTAGTCTCAACGAGGTCTTCAGATTTTTCGTCTTTTGCTGAACGATTTTCTTCTTCAAGTAGCTGTTTCTCATGCGCCTTAAAGAATGGGTAGAAGATCGCCATGCTCACCAACACACATACCACAACCACAACTGCCGCTAGAGACGAGTTGGTGGCCATTACCGCACCGATTGGTGCTGGCATCGTCCAAGGTGGAAGGGCAACCACTTTAGAAATGAACTCTGTTTTGAATGCCAACCACACAATACACGTGTTCACCATTGGCGAGAGCATCCAAGGAATGAAGTAGTTAACGTTCATTACAATCGGTGTACCAAAGATCACAGGCTCGTTAATGTTAAACGTCCCCGGGATAATAGACATACGACCAATCGTTTTCAGGTGAGTCGCTCTAGAGCGCATCATTAGGACAACAAAGCCCCAAGTACCACCTGCGCCACCTACGAAGATGAAGAAATCGAGTACAGGGTTAACAAAGATTTTTGGCAACTCTTGACCTGCTGCTAGAGCGTCTTGGTTTAAGCCGAGGTTAACAATAAGAATTGGGTATAGGATACCGACAACCACTACTTGAGAGCCATGGATACCAGCAAACCAAAGCAACTGGATAAGAATGACCGCCAGCAAACATGCAAAGAACGAGTCCGACGCTGCAACGATAGGCTTAAACAGCTCCATAACGGCTGTTGGAATACTAAGGTTATTTTGACCTAGCGTCACATTCAGCGCGACAACGATAATGGTCAAAAATACGATAGGGATAAGTAGATCGAATGACGCTGAAATCTTTGGTGGTACAGCTTCAGGCAGTCTTAGACGGATGTTGTATTTAAGCAGCAAACGTTGGAACTCAGGAACAAACAAACCACAAAGTATAGCCGTAAATGCACCTGCACCACCCATGTGCGCGATTGGCATAATGCCGCCATGCACGTCGATAAACTGAACGGGAGCAACCGCTAAAAGGAAGGTAAACATCGACAACATACCAGAGTTGAGCGCTCTCAACTTATAATGCTCTGCCAAGCTAAAACCGATTCCAAACGCTGCATAGAGAGCAAATATCCCCATACTAATTTGAAAACCAGCTAAGATGTTACTCATACCAATGGCGTCAACCACACTCTGCCAGCCAGCGAGGAAAGCGTTGCCTGTACCCGGTGGGAACGCAAGTACCAATAGCAATGAACCAACAATCAAGAACGGCATTGTTGCTACGAAACCGTCTTTGACGGCATTGATGTGTGGCTGCGTAGATACGCGATATGCGACTGGCGTGATGACCTTCTCTACGGTGCTGGTTATCTTCGTCATAACACTCATAGTGACCTCCTTTTACTTAAGTGATTGATAAAGTTTTAACGCTTGCTCAAGAATGACGTCGCCTTTCATCATTCCGTAATCAAGCATTTCGATTAGACCGCACGCTTTTCCCTCTTCCTCGGCTCGTTGCTTGAATTGCTCAAACTTAAACTTGACTTGAGGGGCAACTAAACACACGTCATTTTGCGACAGACGTTCTTCGAATTCCGTAATGGAATAGGCATTGATTTGGCACGTTAGCCCTTGTTGTTCTGCTGCTTGCTTCATTTTGTTCACCAGCATGCTGGTGGACATTCCCGCAGAGCAACACAAAAATATGTTCATACAAATTCTCCATAAACATGGTTAAAGATTACTCGATTAGCATAAGTTTCAAAATTTTGAAAATATATGCGCAAAGTCACACTTGTGATATATCCCAATCCAAAGCAGAGAATTTTTCATCTCATAAAAATAGATTTAAGCTTATGTTTTTTAAAGTAAAAAATGCATTAATTTTAGTGGAATTAAATATTCAAAAATTTGAATTCAATCGAAAGAAGCGTAGTTTTCGGTTGTAAATTGAACTACCATGGATATAACTAGAACTAAATCCACAAAATAATGAAGAATAAAGTGTTAGACAAATACCTAAGTAAAGAGGGCCAATCTCTGGTTGCGATGTCTCGTTATCTGCTTGCCACTGAAGAGGGCACAAAACTAAAAACCGTGGAAGAGCTGGCTGAGGATTTTGATATCTCTATTGGGTATGCGTCACGTGCGCTAAAAACTATGGAGAAAAACGCGGCAATTACCGTTAGTAAAGGGGGGCGAAACGGAACTGTCTTATTGGCTAAGGATCATCGTACGCTATTTGAGATGTCTGGACTGAGCAAACTGATTTGCTCGATGCCTTTGCCTTACACGAAAAAATATGAGGGGTTGTCCAGTGCGATAAAAGCGCAGCTCGACGATGTGTACTTTGCCTACATGAAAGGGGCGACCTTGCGTGGCGAGTGCCTGGCTAATGGCGTCTATGATATGGCGATCATGTCTGAACTGGCGGCAAAATCGGTCATTGAAAAAAGCGATACAGAAGTGGCCGTCAACTTAGGGCCTCACAGTTACACCGTTGGTCACCGATTAATTTACCGAAAAGATGAAAAAAGTGCGGTTAAAAAGGTTGGGGTCGATCCAGAATCTCCCGATCAAATGATTCTCACGAAAATGCTGTTTGCCGAGCAGAGCGTGGAATTTATTGAAATCAACTATAACGATGGCTTAACGTCGATTCAGAATCACGCCATCGACGCCATGGTATGGGAGGTCAAAGACATTGCTTTACTCGAACTACTCGACTTGCAAAGTGAGTTAATCGACCACCCACACAAACAAGAGTTGTCAAGTGCAGTGATATTAATTCGTAAAGAGGATATTTTCCTAAAAAATTATCTGATCAATATTCTGGATACAAGCAAATTATTGGCACATCAAGCAGCTGTTTGTGAAAAAGTAATCTTACCATCATATTAGTTTAAAACTTGAGGTTATGAACATGGAAGAAAAACTAAAAATCCTCTTTGAGGCGGGGATAATCGATCATGACACGCGAGTCGGCGTATTAAAAGCCAGTGAAATGATCTGTGATAAATATAGTTTGCCTACAGATTTAGAACAACTAAGTATGGCGATGGTGCATTTAGCAAATGCGGCCATGCGTATAAAAAATGGAACTCCTATTACCAATGGCCTCAACGAAGATATATTAGAAGAGATACAAAGTGATGACAGTTTTAATTGCATTAACCAATTCAACGATACACTCTGTCAATTAGTTGGACTGGTTTCTGTACCCAGAGAAGAAAATTCATTTTTATTAAGTAACTTATATTCGCTATCGCTACTTTGACTATCAAAAGGTTGGGTTATCAATGGCTAAATTCGATCCTGGTTATTATACCTATTGCCATGAGCATCTACATATAAATTTATCGCCACAAAAAAATGATGAAGACTGTTTTTTAAATGAATTTTCACTACTTTGTGAAGAATTAACAGAACTTAAAAAACGTGGAGTTCACAATATTGTAGAAGTAACTAATAAGTATATTCATCGAGATGTTGAGTTTGTTAATAAACTCATGCAAGCCACGGGTATTAATGTATTGATGTCTACTGGCTATTATATCGAAGGTTTTTTCCCATCAAAGCTTTACGACATGAATGTAAACGAGATTGCCAAAACCATGGTAGATGAACTGACTTTAGGCATGGATGGAACCACTCACAAGGCGTCGGTGATAGGGGAAATTGGCAGCAGTAAGAATGAGTTTACACCAACAGAGCAGAAAGTGTTTCGGGCTGCTGCCATAGCACACAAGGAAACCGGAGCCCCTATATCAACGCACACTAGCTTTAGCACCATGGGCAGAGATCAAGTCAAACTATTGTCGAAATATAACATCGACATGACTTGCATTTCGATCGGTCATTGCGATCTACGCGATCACTTTGATGATTTACTCTGGCTACTAGATGCCGGTTGCAACATTCAGTTCGACACCATTGGAAAGAACAGTTACTACCCCGATAGCAAGCGAGCGCAAACACTTAAAATGCTAATAGATAGGGGTTACGCACGACAAATCATGCTTAGCATGGATGTCACTCGGCGTTCGCACCTAAGCAAAAATGGAGGTTTAGGTTTTTGCTATTTAATCGACAGCTTTGTTCCAATGTTAAAAGCACATGACATATCCGACATAGACATTGAGACAATGTTGAGAATAAATCCTGCCCAATTTTTCACACAGCAGTAAGGATTATAACAATGAAAAAGATCGGAATCGCTGGTCTTCAGCGTGAGCAAATCAGAGAGCAGATCGAACTGACCGCCCCAGGTCATTTCGAATGCCACATTTTAAATGACATGGATGCAGCCATGAAGGTCAAATCCGGGGA
Source organism: Vibrio sp. ES.051 (assembly GCF_002563795.1). Taxonomy (GTDB): domain Bacteria; phylum Pseudomonadota; class Gammaproteobacteria; order Enterobacterales; family Vibrionaceae; genus Vibrio. The sequence continues at coordinate 816,357 of NZ_PDJL01000003.1, read as the reverse complement.
ACTTGACTACTATATTGGTGCCTGTAACACCGGCGCTGGTGCGGCAATTAGCATGGCAATTGCGATTATCGGCTTTAACGAGAGTTGCACCATTGCCAAACCGTCTATTCGTGCGAAAGAAGATGAGGTTCAGCAATTTGTCTCTTCAGGTAAAAAAGCCTATGGACTGTCTATTGAACATATTGAGCATGCTATTCCCCTATTAACTAGACAACTGGTGGAGGCGTAGCTATGGAGCTGTATAACACATTACTTATTGCCGCACTATGCGCAATGACCGCTCTGGTTGCACATATGAGTGCCGCCGTATTCCACGACGGGATCCGTCCCATATTGCCACAGCTGATTGAAGGTAACATGAAACGCAGAGACGCTGGCTCTGTCGCGTTTGGGCTGTCGATTGGGTTTGTTGCCTCGGTGGGCATTTCGTTTACCTTATCAACAGGCCTACTCAATCCTTGGCTATTGTTTTTGCCAACCGATATCATCGGCGTACTTGCTGGCAGCCGACTTATAGCTGTCGTTGGCGGTGGCTTGTGGGGTATGTTAGTGGTCACCAGTTTAGCTGGTGTTAATGCGATTCTCACGGGACTACCTATTGATGCGCTAGGTGCTCTGGGCGAGCTGGGTACACCTGTTATTACCGCATTTGCCCTCTTCCCCTTACTGGCCATCTTTTACCAATTTAACTGGAAAGCAGGGTTAGTGGCGGGCGTAATCATACTCCTCTCTCGACTGCTAACCATTAAGTATACAGGTATCTATCCTGAGTCGATTCAAATCTTTGTCGGTATGGTGATGTTGGTAGGGATTGCGATTCACAAAGACATCAAAGACAAAGCTGCTGGAATCATGCCATCGGATATGAGTAGCATGCAGAGTTTATTCGAAGAGCGTACCAAGCGTATCATGAAAAATATGCCTTATCTTGCGGTTGTCGGCGCGCTAATCTCCTCTGCAGCGGCTTCGGGAATTTTCGCCGGCTCAGAAGTCTCTATCTACTCTCTGGCTGAAGCTTATAAAATTGACGATCCTGTAGCACGAAGCGAAGCTATTTCTCAAGTCTCTCTCTCTGAGTTTATGCGCGGTTTAGGCTTTATTCCGCTTATTGCCACCACTGCACTGGCCACGGGTGTTTTTGGCGTCGTAGGTTTCACCTTCGTGTTCATCGCTGGTTACCTAGCACCTAATGTGCCAGTTGCTGCAGCACTGGGCGCCGTTACCATTTGTGCTGAGATTATGATGCTTCGCGCTGTTGGGCGTTTTTTAGAGCAATTCCCATCGATCCGAAATGCTTCTGACAATATTCGCAATAGCATGAACACCTTGATGGAGTTTGCGCTGTTAATTGGTGGTGTGCTGGCAGTAATGAAAATGGGTTCGACAACAGGCTTAAGCATATTTGTTCTGTTCTATTTCTTAAACGAAGTTATGGGCCGTCCAGTGCTTAAAATTGCGGCACCAGCCGTAGCAGCCATATTTACCGGTGTATTACTCAATATACTCTTCTTTATGGGTATGTTTGTACCAGCATAAACTTAATTAACTAAACCAACCAAACTCAAGAAACCATTTAATTCATAACTGGGAATATATTCCAGAGGTTCATTACGCCTGTAATATACCCCAAAAATAAAGTTGTTAACTGAGTTCATATTTAAAAAGGCATTGTAATAGGAGTAAATATGTTCCTTGACGCTTTAATAAAACAAAATTCTGCGTTAATTGATGCAACACTACAGATGCATCATGAGCGTACTCTATATCCCGATACTTATGTAATTGATGTCGACACGTTTATAGATAATGCGACACAACTAAAAAAGCAGGCAGATAGAATAGGCATCAAGCTTTACGGTATGACTAAGCAAGTTGGTCGAAATCCTTACCTTGCAAATAAACTCATCGAAATAGGCTATGAGGGTATTGTTGCTGTCGACTATTATGAAGCTCTGTCACTTCATTCTGCAGGCATAAAAGTTGCGCATGTTGGTCATTTAGTTCAGCCACCTGAAGCAATGTTAGAGTCGATTGTCTCAGATATTAGGCCAGAAGTTGTCACTATTTACAGTTTCGAGAAAGCGCAGCGTCTATCGTATTGGGCACAAAAGCACGAACACTGCCAGAAAATACTGCTTAAGTTCTGCGATCAAAAAGATCATTTATATACCAACCAAGAAGCTGGGTTCCAGATAGGTGATATTCAAGAGGTTGTGCAAAAAATTTCGATGCTACCAAACATCGAAATCGGTGGCGTGACGCATTTTCCATGTTTTCTCGCGCACGGAGAGGCGGTTGCCAAAACCAATAACCTATCGACGCTACTCAAGGCAAGTGATTACTTAACTCAAGTCGGTTTTGATAATCACTATATCAACGCGCCTAGCTTGACCTGCAGTGCGACACTACCTATCTCAGGAGAACTTGGCTGCACACATTGCGAACCTGGGCACGCACTTACTGGAACCATACCCATCAACCAGACAGGCTCTCAACCTGAAAAGGTCGCTATGCTGTATCTTTCCGAAGTCTCTCATCAGTTCGAAAGCCACTCTTACCTGTTCGGTGGGGGCTACTACCGTAGAGGTAACTTAATGCACGCACTCGTCAAGGGGGCGAAAATCGCCGTCACCAACGATGATACCGACAGCATCGATTATCACCTCAAACTTAAAGGTCATCATCCCATTGGAACACCAGCGATCATGGCGTTTCGAACACAAGTGTTTACCACTCGAAGTCGTGTAGCGCTGATAGAGGGGTTAAGCCAAGGCAAAGCCCAATTGCAAGGCATCTATACTAGCACTGGAGAAACAATCCATGGGTAGATTCATTGTTGTGGTACTCGATGGTTTTGGGATCGGTGAGATGGCTGATGTCTCTATGACTCGCCCCAACGATGTTGGTGCCCATACCGCTGGCAAACTCATCAAGGAATTTACCAACTGTTCACTACCCACCATTGAGGGCTTAGGTTTAACACACCTTGTTGACGCTTCCGCATCCGGCGAATCGAAATACAAACCCGTTTATGGCAGAGCCAACTTGATGCATGAAGGGGCCGATACCTTTATGGGACATCAAGAGATCATGGGTACATTACCGAAATCGCCCTTGGTTATACCCTTTCAACATGCATTGCCAAAGATTAAGCAGGCTCTGTTCAATAACTACTTTCGAGTACAAGAAGTCACCCAAAATGGACTGAGTGCTTTATTAGTGGAAGATGCTGTCGTTGTGGGTGACAACCTAGAGGCGGACTTAGGCCAAGTTTACAACCTCACCGCCAATCTTAGCGCGGTCACTTTTGAAAAGTTACTCTCAATTGCCAAGGTTGTTCGAAGCGCCAATGAAGTCGGACGCAACATCGCATTCGGCGGTTATCTCGACACAAGTTCGGCAATGTTGGAAGCCATTGAAACCAAATCCATCAACGGCGTACCCACTTATATAGGGGTAAATAGTCCTAAATCGGGTGTCTATGAGCGAGGATTTCAGGTTCAACATATCGGCTATGGTGTCGACCATGAGACTCAAGTACCACAGCAACTAAAAAGCATAAATATTCCTACTTACTTGTACGGAAAAGTCGCGGATATTGTCAGCAACTCAAGTGGCGTAAATTACCAGTCGATGGTTGATACCAATCTATTATTCGACAAGTTATTTGCTGACATCTCTCGTCATACGACGGGTTTCTTCTGTCTCAATGTACAAGAAACCGATCTCGCTGGTCATCAGCAAAATAGCCAACAGTATTGGAATATTCTCTCCAAAGCCGACAAACGAATCGCTCAAATTATCGATGCTATGTCCAATGACGACTATCTGATCGTCATGGCCGATCACGGCAACGATCCTTACATTGGGCACAGCAAACATACCCGTGAACAAGTTCCGTTATTGATTCACAACAAAAAACTAACGCAAACAAAAGATATTGGCACAAGAAAAACGCTTTCCGACGTGGGTGCGACCGTCTGTGATTATTTTAGTGCGCCTATGCCAGAAAATGGGAAGTCATTTTTGACTCAACTTAACACTCTAACTTAGACAGCCCCGTTTACAACTATGCTCAGGTAACGGCTCCTGGTCGTATCGTCAGAGATTGTAATACAGGTAGCATGATCCCTGAACCTACAACAATCAATGAGTTTTTCACTAAGCTCGGCTTGGATAGTATCTATAATCCCGCTACGCCACATGATCCTGAGATGTTCCGCAAAATGCAGTTCAACTCAACCAACGCGTGGGGCTTTGTCGGATATCAGCTCGGTGAAGCCGTATTTGTTAAATTGCATCCAGAACTGATCCACTTCACCCCCTGATTTGCACCGAAAACTGATCCACATCATCTAACCTAAATCCTGCTGAGTCTTAGCAGGAGAATATGGAGTGATTGACGTGTCATTATTAAGTGTTATTCGTCGTTGGCATTTCCGCGAAGGAATGTCGCAAAGAGAAATAGCCAGACGTACTGGACTATCCCGAAATACCGTTAAACGTTATTTGAAAGATCAAACTATCGAACCTGTTTATCCAAAGCGGCATTCATTGAGTAAACTAGACGAGTTTAAAGAATTACTGACTTCTTGGCTAAAACGAGAAATGAAGCGACCGAGAAAGCAGCGCAAAACGGTCAAAAACCTTTTTCAAGACCTCGTTCCGCTAGGCTATAGCGGCTCGTATGACAGAGTCGCTTCATTTGCACGTAAATGGCGCGAAGAACAAAAACTCGATGCGTCTAAACGAACGTATATGCCGCTAGAGTTTGCCCCTGGTGAAGCCTTTCAGTTTGATTGGGGCGAAAATTGGGCCTATATCAATGGCCATAAAACCAAGCTACAGGTCGCTCACTTCAAACTCAGTCATAGCCGCGCATTCCTCCTTCGAGCCTATTATTCTCAAAGTCATGAAATGTTATTTGATGCCCATAACCATGCCTTTCGCGTGTTCCAAGGCGTTCCAGAACGGGGGATCTACGATAATATGAAAACTGCGGTTGATGCGGTCAAAAATGGCAAAGATCGAGTAGTGAATCGTCGCTTTTTAACAATGGTTAGTCACTACTTGTTTGAAGCCGACTTCTGCAACCCAGCCGCAGGTTGGGAAAAGGGGCAGATCGAGAAGAACGTGCGGGATGTGCGTTCTATCATCTGGCAGCGCGCTCCTAAGGTGAAAACCTTAGAAGAGCTTAATCAATGGCTTGAAGCCCAATGTTTACGGGACTGGCAGTCACGTAGACACCCTCAATATCGTGATATGACCATAGAGCAAACGTGGCTAAGTGAGCGCTCCCAATTAATGAAAGTCACAGCGCCGTTTGATGGTTTTATCGAGCAAAGCAAGCGAGTCTCCTCTACCTGTTTGGTGAACTTCGACAGAAATAAATACTCCGTGCCTGCAAGTTACGCAAACCGACGAGTGAGTCTGCACGCCTACCCCGATAGTATTGTTTTGGTGGCAGAAGGTCAGCCCATAGCAGAGCACCAAAGAGTCTTTAATCCTAAACATGAGCCGCCACACATTGTTTATAACTGGCGACATTACCTGTTGGTTGCGCAACGTAAACCAGGCTCTCTGCGTAATGGCGCACCGTTTCACTTGCTCCCTGAGAGCTTTAAGCACCTGCAATCAATATTATTACAGCGTCTTGGCGGCGATAAGGAAATGGTCGAAATCTTGTCATTGGTTATTCATCACGATGAAAAGCTGGTAGAGCAAGCCATTAATATGGCACTGGAAGCAGGCACACCATCAAAACAACACGTCATAAACTGTTTAAGCCGCTTACTCAATCCTTCTCCAGTTGTACCCGTCCCCGTCTCTCAAGGGTTGCGACTGGTTACCGAGCCAACCAGTGATACGTCGCGATATGACGAATTAAGAGGAAAACGTCATGCACAATGAAGCGTTATTAAGCACATTAAAGGCACTCAAGCTTCACGGCATGGTTAGCAGTATTGTTGAACTTGCCTCTCAAAACTCTCCTGCTTATCAACAAGCTCAACCCATCCTTGAAACCTTGTTAAAAGCAGAGATAGCAGACCGTGAAGTACGCAGTATCGCTTACCAAATGAAAGCGGCAAAGTTCCCAGTCTATCGAGACCTATACGGTTTTGACTTTAGCGAGAGTACAGTCGATGAGTATCTAATACGAGGTCTGCATCGCTGTGAGTTTATCAAAGACAGCCAAAACATCGTGCTTGTTGGTGGTCCAGGCACAGGGAAAACGCACTTAGCGACGGCGTTGGGCGTACAAGCCATACAACACCATCAAATGCGGGTCAGGTTCCTATCGACCATAGAACTCGTCAATACGCTAGAGCAGGAGAAGCAAGCGGGTCATGTGGGCCGCCTCGCTAATCGATTAGTGAGCTGCGACTTAGTCATACTAGATGAACTTGGGTATGTCCCTTTTAGCCAAGCGGGTGGGACATTGCTGTTCCATTTACTCAGTAAACTCTACGAGCGTACGAGTATCGTCATTACCACCAATCTCAACTTCACGGAATGGTCGAAAGTGTTTGGTGATGCAAAGATGACAACGGCATTGCTGGATAGGCTGACTCATCATTGTCACATCATTGAAACGGGTAACGACAGCTATGTTTTAAGGAATCAAAAAAGAAGTCGAAGGAGAAAACCAAATAGAAACTAACGTAAAAATGTAGTCTAGAATAGACTTACTTAGGTGGATCACTTTTCAGTGCAAATGGTGGATCAGATTTAAGTGCAAATTAACACAAGATATCTCAATTAGAGGTATGCCTGCTCAATATACGGCAATTCTCGTCGATGGGAGAAAACAGTCTGGTCGAGAAACTCAAACTAATGGCAGCACGTTTACTGAGCAAGATTGGCTTCCCCCGTTGAGTGCAATTGAACGTATTGAAGTTGTACGTGGCCCTATGTCAACCCTTTATGGGTCTGATGCTTTAGGTGGTGTGATTAACATTATTACGCGGAAAGACTATCAAAATTGGCATGGTAGCTTGCGTGCAGAAACAACGCTTCAAGAAAACTCCAAATCTGGGAATAGTTATCAAGGACAACTTTACCTCGCTGGGCCAATAGTTGATGGCCTGTTGAGTGCCTCTTTGACTGGCCTTTATCAGGAAAGAAAAGAAGACAAGATCGAAGGTGGTTATGCTGGTAAGACACTCGATAACTACCGAGCATCTCTATATCTCACGCCAACCTCGGATGACACCTTCACTTTAGAGTTCAGCACTCATAATCAAGAGCGAATGACGAGTCTAGGTAAGTCAGTGGTGCGAGAGTCTCAAGTTGCAGAGCGAAAATATGAACGCCAGTCTATTGGTTTTGGTCACGATGGTAACTACGCTTGGGGTACGACTTCTTCATTTATCAGTAATGAAATAGTAAAAAATATCGGTGCGGATAAAGAAGTCGAGAATAGTCAAATCAATACGCAATGGGGTCTTCCTCTTGATGCACACTACTTAACACTGGGCGTATCTTTCGAGCAAAAGGCTCTGACTGACAATAAACTGTCATTAACCTCCGAAAACAAGCAATGGGCAGTATTTGCTGAAGATGAGTGGTATCTCACTGATGACTTTGCGCTGACTATTGGCCTACGCTATGACGACAATGAGATCTTTAACGGACAATTCAGTCCAAGAGCTTATGGGGTCTGGTCTATTGACCCTAGTTGGACGCTAAAAGGTGGTGTGTCTACGGGTTATCGAGCGCCTAGCCTGACACAAATGGACGAAGAGTGGGTTCAAGAGAGCTGTAGAGGGCGTTGTTCCATTTACGGTAATCCAGACTTAACAGCAGAAACCTCAGTCAATACAGAGATGGGGCTGTATTACGTTGATGAGCGAGACCTTTCTGCAAACATTACTGTGTTTTACAGCAACTTCAAAGACAAAATCGAAAGTGAGTTTGTCGATCCGACTTGTACTGATAGCAGAAGTTGCGACCGTACTTACGCGAACATTGATGATGCGATCAGCTATGGTGCAGAAAGTTCCGTTTCTAAAGGTATTACAGAGTCAATTACACTAAGTGCGACCTACTCGTATACTCGTAGTGAAAAGAACACTAATGACGATGATGATGGCTTGCCACTTGTACAAGCACCTGAACATCTCTTCTCACTTAATGGTGATTGGGCTGTGCGTGACGATATTGCTTCATGGGCGCGTGTGAACTATCAAGGCGAAGAAAAAAACAACATTACTAGCGATAGTACAAGAACTTTAGCACCTTCTGTTACTTACGTGGATCTCGGTGCGAATTGGCGTGTCACTAAGAATGTGAAGTTAATGGCAGCGGTTTACAACTTGTTCGATGAGCAAACTACTGAGGAAGAGTTTGGCTACATTGAAGATGGCCGACGTTACTGGTTAGCTGCTGAAGCGACTTTCTAATCGACTCACTTTTTAGGCGAAGAACAAAACTATGAATACGAAAATAAAGTCTGCGATGACCTCTCTATTACTTATGCCTCTTACCTGTTTGGCAGGGGAGTTCAATGTAGAGAAAGATATCTTGTTCAAAACTGTAGGTGAAAGAGAGATTAAACTCGATCTTTATACTCCCTCGGTTGAATCAAATGCTCGGTACCCGTTATTGGTTTGGGTACATGGTGGTGCATGGAAACGTGGAAGCAAAGATGCCATCCCAGAAAAGAACCCATTATTGCTTCAATCTGTATTGAATGAAGGTTATGCGCTAGCGTCGGTCGATTATCGTTTAAGTGGAGAAGCGATCTTTCCTCAACCAGTACAAGACATCAATGATGCACTGAACTATTTGCACGATAATGCTGAAAAGCTAGGTATCAAAGCTGATAATTTGGTGATGATGGGACGCTCTGCAGGTGGCCATTTAGCGGGCTTTATTGGTGCAACTAACTCGGCATACAATCAAGTGGATTTCTATGATCCTCCGAAATATATGGTTTCTGCCGTGGTGAGTTTTTTCGGCCCAACTGATTTACTTGAGTTAGGTAATAAAGGCGGCAAGAAAACCAATAAGAAATCGTCGGTGTCTCGCTTTTTAGGTGATATTCCAAGTCATATTCCAAGCATTGCCAAGCAAGCATCTACGACAACCTATGTTAACGAAAGTGCCCCCCCATATATCCAGCTTCATGGCACCTTGGATAAACGAGTTCCTCTATCTCAGAGCGAGATTTTAAAAGCAAAGCTGGATGAGTACGGGGTACCTAACCAATTGTTCATAGAGGAAGGTGTGGGGCACAGTGCATCAGTCTTTGATACAGACAAATACGTCCCGCATATTTTAGACTTCTTGAATCAACACTTTCCGAATTAACTGTTTTGGTCGATACGTTGCTCTAAAAATTTTGACTGTTTCATACTGAGCCAATTTCAACCGCAATTGGCTTTTCATATTCCTCTTATGGAGTTCTCACCTTGAGATTAATACGAGTCTTTCTTAGTTATAGGCAATGGTAGAATCCATCATCGTTTTTTTGCCCGCTAGCGTTTTAGAACACATAGTTGTGGTAATAGAACCAGCTAATGCGCAAAGCATGTACATTGCTTTTCTTATTGAAGTTAGGAGCCGGCTCCATTCAATTCACGCCCTGTTAACAAGCGAAACGCTTGCGAATGAACGGCTAGGGATGCCAATTTGCCGATTTCAACTTACTGAATAATTTTCAGTCCATTCGGGTAATAAAGGTTTGCTCGTCATCCACAAAAGCTACATAACCGGCATTATAGATAAATACTCGGCCGCGCCCTTCCACTAGACAGGCAAGCATTGGGGGGAAATCTTCTTCGTTATCCTGGCGTTGAAAAGTGCCAGTATCGGTGATGACGCCGCGGAGTGTAGGCAAATATCCATAAGCGCGCTTGGCTTGATCAATCAGGCTCAATTCGCTATCGCTAGAGAAGTAAGTGGGAATAGACCCAGCTTCTTCAATAAATAGAGGTTTCAGTTCTTCAAAAGCTGTAATCACCAGCCAGTCGATGCCGTTAACATGATGTATAAACATAGAGTTTCTCGGTAATTCTGGTGCGGGGATTCTATCACTATCAGGGGCATAACGTAGGAGAGATTTAGTTACTAAGGCGGTAATTCTGTGTCATTTCTGGACATTCACTAGGCCAACTTGAAACTCATCTTTGCCCCCCTTTTTTGTTTCAACCGATTCGACACAAACTTCACCAAAGCGATCTTTTATTTACTTTTCCTTATCTAACTAAGTGACCAAATTCACTATGCCACTACAATTGCCTCTAACTCAATTGAGAATTCAGTTGAGTTAGAGGTTTTGTACATGAATCCTATGGACGCTCACCTGCCGCAAGGCGACGTTCGATATCTGCAACTACTTCTGGGAAGTCAGCGATAGTATCGATTAGGTAATGCGGTGAGCTCTTGATCAATTTTACACGTGCTTTTTCACGAGCGGCATTAAGCGTTGCTTCATCCGCGGCTTGGTATTCTTCAAACGTAAGACCCGCTTCGTTACCAGAAAGCAGCAAACCAACAGTCCACATACTGGCGTTATGACCTTCATCGATGCCCGGTGCTGCGTCATCCACTTTGATACACGCGTTAACGCTGGTCACGTTTAGCTCAATCAAGTTCTTCAGTACCATAAATGGTGCAGGGCGACCACCTTGAGGCAGGTCATCCGTTGCTACTACATAATCTGGTTTGTAGCCGTAATCCTCCGCAACTGGAATCAGTACATCCATCACTTCGCGAGGGTAACCAGAACAAGAACCGATCTTGATGCCTCTGTCTTTCAGACCGTTCACGACTTCAATGGCATTTAGAATGGGCTCGGCGTGGTCTGCAACTTTGGCTTTTTGCAGAGGCATAAACGCCGCATAGATAGCGTCGATGTCTTCGCTAGTCATTGAGCGACCAAACTTCTCATTCCAACGCTTATCAACCGCAGGGATGCGACCAACAGCTTGGATGTGATCCCATTTACCAAGCCCCATTGGCTCGCGCGCTTCTTCAAGGTCGATGTCGAAATCAAAGCCTTGCTTAAACGCTTCCACAAAGATGCTGGTGGGTGCAAAAGAGCCGAAATCGACGATAGTGCCAGCCCAGTCAAAGATCACTGCTTGAATTGGTGAGTTGCTCATGTTCAATCCTTTTTCTTGCTTGCCAGAGCGCTGTCTAAACGTTGGAACTGCGCTCTGGATTTGAGGTTAGAAGTAGTTAAAGTCTTTGCACACTTTGGCGATGGCTTCTTCGAAGATTGCCAGCGCTTCTATCAGTTGTTCGCGAGTGATGATCAGCGGTGGGCTGAGTTGAATCACATTGCCTTGCGATACCTTGAAGCTCACGCCATTGTTGAGGCATTGGTACAACACGGCTTCTGCTTCGTCATACGCACGCGCTTTGGTCTCGTGGTCACTGACCAGCTCAATGCCCCACAACATGCCGATGCCACGTACATCACCAATCACTGGGTATTTGGCTTTCATCTCTAGCAGCTTTTCACGCATGAACTGGTTGTCGGCTTTAGCCTTATCTAACAAGCCGTCTTGCTCAATGGCTTCCATGGTTGCCAGTGCTGCAGCACAACCGATAGGGCTTTTCTCATGAGTGTAATGACCCATGGAGATTTGCTCGGCAGTGTTGTATTTGTCTTTGGTCACCATGGCTGCGATAGGAACTAACCCTCCGCCCAAGCCTTTACCGATGCACAGCATATCTGGCTCGATGTCGTAGGCTTGGTAGGTAAACCATTCACCGCTGCGACCCATGCCGTTAGGGATGTCGTCGATGATCAACATGATATTGTGTTTATCACAGATTTCACGGATGCGTTTCCAGTAGGCTTTACTTGGCACTTGAACATCCGTGTTGCGAACCGCTTCTGCGATAAACGCGCCCACGCCGCCTTCTTTCTCAATCACGTATTCAAGGTAGTCGGCGTAATGCACATCACTACCGTCGGCAACTGGGAAAGCGCCACGATAAGACATTGCTGGTGGAATGCGCTCAACACCTGCCATTAATGGTCCCATGCCTTGGCGGAAACACGCTTCGCCACCCACTGAAATGGCATCTAACGATGCGCCGTGGAAGGAATCCCACAGAGACACCACCTTGTAGTTGCCCGTGATGTGGCGCGCTAGTTTAAGTGCCATGCCAACCGCAGATGTGCCACCCGGAGCAAACAACACGCGGTTCAACTCGCCGCCACAGATTTGGGTGAGTTTTTCGGCACATTCAATCGCGGTCTCGTTGGTAAAACGACGTGGTGAAAACGGCAGTTTGGCAATTTGCTCTTGCACTCGTTTAATCACATGTGGGTGACCGTAGCCCAACTGGTGGACGTTATTGCCATGGAAATCCATGTACTTTTTGCCCGTGGCATCTTGGAGATAGATGCCTTCTGCCGCTTCCAAGGTATCTAAGCAAGGCGTCGACATGGCTTGATGAAGAAAGACCTCCGAATCACGCTTCAACAATGCTTGCGTGCGTTCGTCGTCCATCGATGCATTCCAAGCTTGGCGAGCTGGCGTCGTGTTGACATCGCCTTCGCTGCGGAAATGGGTCGGGTTGATATTCTGGCTCATCGTGACTTATCTCAGTTCGTCAACTCTTGCTCTGGTTCGTGTTGCCAGTACATTGCTTTTTCAATCGCACCGATTAAACGCTCGATATCTGCTGGGTAAACTTCACCAATGTTGCCGATGCGGAAACAGTCTGCGTTCGATACTTTACCCGGATAAATCACGAAACCTTGCTCTTTCAAACGCGTGTAGAACGTTTTGAATTGGTAATCACTGTGCGTCGGAGAGTAGAAAGAAGTGATGATTGGCGAGTGAAGGTCATCACTCAGTAGTGGCTCGAAACCCAAGGCACGCATACCTGCAACCAGTGTTTTCTGATTAGTTTGGTAACGGTTGTGACGAGCTTCGATGCCGCCTTCTTGTTCTAGCTCTAGCAATGCTTGGTAGAAAGCGCGAACCGTGTGCGTCGGAGACGTGAAACGCCATTTGCCGTGGTTCACTTCCATGCAGTGCCACTGGTCGTAAAGGTCAAGGCTCAAAGAACGTGCCTGACCTTGGCACTTTTCGAGTTCAGTTTGTTTCGCAATCACAAAGCCAAAACCCGGTACGCCTTGAATACATTTGTTTGCAGAGCTGATCATAAAATCGATGCCTAGTTCCGCGATATCGATAGGGATGCCACCGAAGCTCGACATGGCATCGAGAATCACCACTTTACCGTGTGCTTTTGCCGCAGAAGCAAACGCCTCAATTGGGTTAAGCATGCCAGTGGTTGTCTCACAGTGAACAATTGCCACGTGTGTGATAGCAGGATCCGATGCCAATGCAGTTTCCACTTCGTTCAAGTGTGGTTGTGATGTTTCGCCTGGGGAAACTACATGGCATGGAATATTTAGATAATCAGCGATCTGAGCGATACGTGCACCGTAGGCACCGTTGTCGACAACCAACAACTTTCCATCTTTGCCAATGGCGCTGCCAATCGTCGCTTCTACTGATGCTGTGCCGCTACCTTGCATTAACACGCTAGTGTAACCGCCTTGTTCAGTCGCTAAGTTTACGAGCTTAGTGCGGATCACTTCTACAATGTCTTTGTTGTAGTCATCATCCCAAGTACACCAGTCTTTTAGCATGGCTTCACGTACCGTTTCAGAAGTAGATAGAGGACCTGGAGTCAGTAGTAGATATTCGTTTTTCATCTCGATTTCCATCAGAATAGGTCAGTTGGTGTATACCAAATTTCAAGTTCACTCTAGCGAGGAAGGAAAGGGCAGTAAATAGGCAAATATTCAATTTCATAAAACTTTAATATCCAGAAAATGGTGGATCAATTGAACGAGTAATGATCGCCAATTTTCGTAAAACTGCCATTTAACGGTCATGATTTCGTCACAAAGGCTCAGTAGGGTGGTTATTGTCAACTGGTACATACCAAGGTGACACTAGCCAAATTAACTGGAGAAAATGATGAAAAACCGTTTGATGAAAGGATCGCTGGCTGTACTTGTCTCTCTGCTAGCAACGAATGCAATGGCCGCACAGGAAGTCACGGTTTACACCGCTTTCGAAACTGACATTCTTGCTAAATACAAGTCTGCGTTTGAGAAAGACAACCCAGACACCAAGATTAAGTGGGTTCGCGATTCAACCGGTATCATGACGGCGAAATTGCTGGCAGAAAAGAACAACCCTCAAGCGGAAGTGGTTTGGGGCCTTGCGGGCTCGTCAATGGCACTGCTTAAAAATGAAGGTCTTCTTAAGCCTTACACACCAAAAGGTTTGGAAGAGCTGCACGCGAACCTAAATGACCCTCAATCAAACCAAGCTTGGTTTGGTAATGATGCGTTCTTTAACGCCGTCTGTTTCAACGAAGCGGTAGCGAAACAACTTAACCTGCCTAAACCAACGTCTTGGGAAGACCTAACGAAGCCAGTTTACAAAGGGCACATTGCAATGCCCAACCCAGCTTCTTCTGGTACTGGCTACATGCAGGTTTCAGCTTGGCTACAAAACATGGGGGAAGAGCAGGCATGGAACTACATGCGTGACCTAGACAAGAACATTGCACACTATACGCACTCTGGCTCTAAGCCATGCGTTCAAGCAGGTATGGGTGAAGTGGCTATCGGTATTTCGATGGCAAGCCGCGGCGCGAAGCTGAAAACGCAAGGGGCACCGCTAGCGGTTATCACACCAAAAGGCATCGGCTGGGAATCAGAAGCGGTTGGTCTAATTAAAGAGTCAGATGCAGCGAAACGCGTTGTCGACTGGTCAATATCTAAAGCTGCAAATGAGCTTTACATAGAAATGTACCCAGTGGTGGCACATAAAGAAGTGAAAGCTGAAGTTTCTAACTTCCCGAACGTTCAAGAGAATATGGCGAAGATGGATTTTGCGCAAATGGGTAGCAAGCGTGCAGAGATCCTAGCGGCATGGTCTGAGAAGTTCGACGCGAAATCAGAGCCAAAATCGTAGTTATTGATCTCTTTAACTCCTTTACCGATAAAGGAAGACATTGTCTTCCTTTGTTTGTCATTGGGTCACCAATTACTCAGTACCTCTCCAGGAAATATACAATGAAACAACACCACTCTTATTGGTTCAAACAAGCCATTGAACAAGAATTTGGCTCTTTCGAGCAAGTCACTTACACCCAGCTCAGAGAGGAGCGGTCTTGTGATATCGCTATTGTTGGTGGCGGGTATACAGGGTTATGGACCGCGATACTATTAAAGCAACAACAACCCGATAAAGATATCGCAATTATTGAAAAATCACTCTGTGGGAGTGGTGCTTCGGGGGCAAATGGTGGTTGTATGTTAACGTGGTCGACCAAGTACCCGACTCTAAAAAAATTGTATGGTGAACAGCAAGCCAAGTGGTTAGTTGAGGAGTCAGAAAAGGTAATTTATGAAATTGAAGAATTTTGTGAGCATCATGGTATTGATGCACATCTGAACAGAAGTGGCACGTACTATACAGCAACCAATCAGGCACAAAGAGGAGGGATGCAACCTGTTGTTGATGAATTAAAGAGGTTAGGGGTCAACAGTTGGCAAAAGTGTGGGGAGGCGGTTACTAAGAAAGCTGGCTCTGATCGACATATCGAGGGCTATTACTCACCAGCAGCAGGCAGTGTTCAACCCGCTCTTTTAGCTCGAGGGCTGCGTAAGGTTGCATTAAAAATGGGGATCCAAGTTTTTGAGAATAGCCCCATGACCAAACTTGAATATGGCCAACCAGCCAAATTAACGACTCCCGACGGTGCGCTGGTGGCCGATAAGGTGGTAATTGCACTAAATGCTTGGATGGTTGAACATTTCAGAGAGTTTAAACGAAGCATCGTGGTTGTGTCTTCCGATATGGTGATCACCGACCCAATCGCAAAACGCCTTGAAAAAGATGGCCCAGAAAAGGGGGTTGCAGTTGTCGATTCAAGGATATTCGTGCACTACTATCGAGACACTCGTGATGGACGCTTAATGCTTGGAAAAGGTGGAAATAAATTCTCGTTCGCAAACAAGGTTGATCCAATGTGTAATCAGCCTAGCAATTATTTACCTCTGTTGAATCGAGCATTTCAAAAGCTATTTCCTAAGTTGCAGCAATCGTCTTTTGCCTATCATTGGTCTGGCGGCTCAGATAGATCGGTTTCCGGTCTGCCATTTTTCGGTAGGCTCAATAATCAATCAAACATATTTTATGGCTTAGGTTATTCAGGTAACGGTGTTGCTCAAACACGTATTGGCGGAAAAATACTATCGTCATTAGTTTTAGGTCTTGATAGTTCATGGACACGATGCGGTATGACAAATGGCCCATTAGGTCATTTTCCGCCAGAGCCGTTTCGTTGGATCGGTGCGATGTTGGTGCGGGATGCTGTCCGAAGAAAAGAGAATGCAGAAGATAACGAGAAAGCGCCACTTTGGATAGATAAACAGTTAGCCAAGTTAGCAGGCCCAGCAGGAAAAGCAGATAAAATCAGTTAACATTTTCCGTTTTTGAAGCTGCACTCCTAGAGGCGCCGCTTGTTCTTTTGTTATTCCGTCACTTTCGTGTTTTTTCTATAAATTTGTCATTCGAACGTAACAATCCAAAGCTAAATTTGGTGTATACCACTTGGAGCATGTACTATGTCAACTAACCAACATTACCTAAATATTGAAAATGTAGTGAAGCAATTCGGACAGTTCACTGCATTAAAGAAAATCTCGCTAGCGATTGAAAAGGGCGAGTTTGTTTGTTTTCTTGGCCCTTCTGGTTGCGGTAAAACCACTCTACTACGTGCCATTGCAGGTTTAGACCTACCAACGTCTGGTGCGATTTTTCAAAACGGTCAAGAGACCACATTCCTACCACCAGAGAAGCGCGATTTCGGCATCGTATTCCAATCTTACGCGCTGTTTCCAAACCTAACCGTGCAAGAGAACATTGCGGTGGGTTTGAAGAACCAAGGCATGTCGACCAAAGAAGCGCTAGAGAAAGTGGATTACTGGTTAGAAACCATTGGTCTTCCTACATCTGGTGAGAAATTCCCTAACCAACTTTCTGGTGGTCAGCAGCAGCGTGTGGCTTTAGCTCGTGCATTGGCGTTGTCTCCGGGTCTACTATTACTTGATGAGCCGCTGTCAGCGCTGGATGCAAAAGTGCGCGTACACTTGCGTAATGAAATTTGTAAGCTGCAACGCAAGCTCGGTATCACGACCATTATGGTCACGCACGATCAGGATGAAGCGCTGTCGATGGCCGATCGCATCGTGGTGATGAATCATGGCGTGATTGAGCAAGTCGGCACTCCTCAAGAAATCTATCAACAACCAGCCACACGCTTTGTTGCTGAGTTTGTCGGCAGCATGAACTTTATAGAAACGTCAGTCGCAACGGATTCCCAAGTACGTATTGCTGAAACCTTGATGCCAGCGCCAAGCTTGACCAATCGTAAGATCCTACGGGGCGACCGCTTCGATCTTGCTGTGCGTCCTGAAAGCATCAAGTTTGTTGAACACTACAGCAACTCTTTACCAGCACGTGTTACGGCAACTGAGTTTCTGGGGGCGTTTTTCCGCATTGACTGTGTATTGCAAAACGACAGTTCAACGAAAACCATCGTGGTGGATGTGCCTGTGGAAACGGTTCAAAAACTCAATATCAAGGCGGGCGATGTACGTTACATCCAGTTTGCTGAAGAAGAGCTGCATGGTTACGCCGTGCCCTCGGTTGATAAATCGCTAGCAGCGTAGGTGTAACATGGATGCGAAGACAATGACGATGAATAGCTTCACCAGTCAAGACAAAGCAAAACCCTTACTCGGACGTGTCAGCCGTGACAAACTTGTGTTGTTTGGTTTACTCGCTGGCTTGTCGACCATGATGGTGCTGTTCATCTTAATGCCGCTTTGGGCAATGTTGACTAAGAGTGTACAAAACAGCGATGGTGAGTTTGTTGGTTTAGCCAACTTTGCGACTTACTTTTCTTCTTCAAGCTTGTGGGCTTCAGTCAGCAACACCTTCACTTTGGGCGTGATTGTTACCTCGGTAGTGGGTGTGCTTGCGTTTGGCTATGCCTACGCGTTAACTCGCTCATGCATGTCGTTTAAAAGCTTGTTTCAAATCCTAGGTACTGCGCCGATCCTTGCGCCCTCGCTGTTGCCTGCAATCAGTTTGATCTTCCTTTTCGGTAATCAAGGCATTGCCAAAGAGATGTTGCTAGGAAACTCGGTTTACGGCGTGATTGGTATCGCGATTGGGTTGATTTTCTGGACATTCCCACATGCATTGATGATTTTGACTACTTCTCTGCGCACCTCGGATGCTCGATTGTATGAAGCAGCCCATGCACTTAAAACCTCACCAATGAAAACCTTTTTTATGGTGACATTACCTGCGGCGAAATTCGGTTTGATCAGTACGCTTATCGTGGTCTTCACGCTGGTTATCACGGACTTTGGTGTGCCGAAAGTGATCGGTGGCAGCTACAACGTTTTGGCGACCGACATCTTCAAGCAAGTGGTGGGACAGCAAAACTTTGCTATGGGGGCAGTGACCAGCATTATGCTTTTATTTCCTGCAGTAATTGCATTTGGCGCAGACCGTTGGGTACAGAAAAAACAAAAGAGCTTATTCGATACACGTTCAGTGACTTATCAACCAGAACCCAATAAAGCGCGTGACAGTACTTGCTTGATATACTGCACCATTATTTCTATCGCAGTGCTGGCGGTGTTGGGCATGGCTGTATATGGTTCACTCGTAACATTCTGGCCATGGAACAAGGCACTAACGCTGAACAATTACAACTTTGCCGAGGTGAGCACTTACGGTTGGAGCCCTTTCTTCAACTCGCTAACGCTGGCAGGTTGGACAGCTGTTATGGGTACAGCCATCATCTTTGTCGGTGCTTACTGCATTGAGAAAGGGCGCGCGTTTGGTCCAATTCGTCAAGCGATGCAAATGCTCAGCGTAGTGCCAATGACGGTTCCGGGTATGGTGCTTGGTTTGGGCTACATCTTTTACTTCAACGATGCGAATAATCCTTTGAACGTGCTTTATGGGACCATGGCATTCTTGGTGATTAATACCGTTGTGCATTACTACACAGTGGGTCATATGACAGCGCTGACAGCGCTAAAACAGTTGCCATCAGAGATTGAAGCTATGGCGGCATCGGTGAAGCTTCCTCAATACAAGTTGTTCTTTAAAGTAACATTACCCGTGTGTTTACCCGCGATTTTGGACATTGCGACTTACTTGTTTGTTAATGCATTGACCACCACTTCTGCGGTAGTATTCCTTTACTCAACCGATACGATTCCGGCTTCGGTCTCGATTCTGAATATGGACGATGCAGGTCAAACTGGCGCTGCAGCGGCAATGGCTGTGATGATCATGATTGCTGCCGCGATTGCGAAGATTGTTCAAATGACTTTGGGTAAATTGTTAGAGAATCGCACACAAGCTTGGCGCAAAAGATAAGGACACTTCGTGCAATACGTAAAAATTAAAGATTCGATTGTTGAACAGATTGAAGCGGGCATGCTATCGCCGCGTCAAAAACTGCCAGCAGAGCGTAAATTGGCGGAGTCATTCGATACTACGCGTGTCACTCTGCGTGAAGCCTTATCATTGCTGGAAGCGGAAGGTCGAATCTATCGCGAAGATCGTCGAGGTTGGTTTATCTCTCCCGAGCCATTGCGTTACGACCCAACCCAAACATTGAATTTCCCGAACATGGCGAAAGCGCAAAATCGTGTGCCAAAAACGGAGTTAGTGGCAGCAAAAGGGACGTTGGCTAATAAATTGGCCGCTCGTTTGTTGGATCTTCAGCCGTTTTCCGATGTATTTCGTGTCGACCGCGTTCGTTACTTAGAAGAGCGTCCAGTGGTTTATGTCACGAACTATATTCGCCCAGAGATTTTTCCCAACTTGTTGTCTTATGATTTATCAAACTCGTTAACCGACATTTATCGTGAGCACTACGGGGTGACGTATCAAAAAATTCGCTACCGAATTTCGACGAGTACTTTGTTGGGTGAGGTGGCACAGGCATTACGCGCGACGTCTGGTACGCCTGCAATGGTGGTTGAACGTATCAACTACAACCAACACGGTGAGTTGATTGATTGCGATATCGAGTATTGGCGACATGATGCCATCAGCATTGAATCTCTTGCGGAACTCAATCGTTAAGTGGATTTTTTCATTATCTAAGGCCCCATTTCGGAGCCCTTTATTTTATTCAGGCAGGAACATTGAAATGAATTTGTTGGCGATTAGTCTCGTCGTGTTTTCTGCTGTTCTCCATGCAGGTTGTAACATCCTTGGTAAAAGCAATTCAGACTCTGCTGGGCTCGCTTTTACCATGGCAGCCTGCTTTCCTGCATGTGCCATCCTTATCGAGTGAGTTTTGGGGACTACTGTTCATTAGCGACATTTCATAAATGATGTCTCTGGTTTGATTAACGCTCTGATATGATTAATTGGAAAAATAATGTCTAAACCTTTGTACGTATTTGATTTGGATGAAACACTGATTAAAGCGGATTGTTCTATGATTTGGAACGAATTTTTAGTCGAAAAAGGCATCGTAACTGATCGTAATTTTATTGAAGAAGATAGGCGTCTGATGAACCTCTACGTAGAAGGGGAAATGGACATTCAGTGCTACTTAGATTTTTCTCTGGAACCTCTTGCTACCATCCCAAAAAAACAGATAAGTGAGCTGGTTGAAGAGTGTGTGAAGCGTTATATTCTACCTAAGCAGTTTACTCAGTCTAAGTCCCTGATTGAGAGGTTAATACAGGATGAAGTTGATATAATTATTGTTTCAGCTAGCGTCACTTTTTTAGTTGAAGTTGTCGCTCGTCATTTAGGTATTAAAACTGCATTGGGAATCGACCTGATCGAACAGCAAGCTTGCTACAGTTCTGAAATAAACGGAATAGCGACTTATCGTGAAGGTAAGGTTACTCGACTAGAGCAGTGGCTGAATGAAACGGCACAGTCCTTTTCGGAGATTCACTTTTTTACGGATTCCATTAACGATTTACCATTGTGTGAGTATGCTGACTATACCTACCTTGTTAATCCATCTCTTAGATTAAGAACCATTGGGGTTGATCGCAATTGGCCCATACTGAGTTGGGGAGCGTAAAGTGTTCCTCGCCTATTAACATTACTGTTTTCCAGCGTTGAGTCGGTGAAAAGTCACCATTCCGCTAGACACGAGATCTATCTGGTTAGACCACCTTGCCTGAAGTAATGCTAATTTATGTAAGAGATCAAACAACGTTTTGTCCAAAAGTGAGTGACAGCAATAAATGAAACTCCCCTAGGAATTTGTTTTTTTATTGATCGATAAGAAAGGCAGGCCAAGTGGTGAGTTAGGGGAGCTCAAGTTGTGTTTGGCTCTCAAAATTGAAGGTTTAGATAGTGTGGTGAAACCACTGAAACGGATGTGAGTACGCTTAAAGACAAATAACAAAGCCACCTTACAATAGGTGGCTTTGTTCTAATAAGTAAAAAGGATGATAAGGTTTAGATGAGTGATTCAATGCCGTATTTTGCGCCGTAGTTTTCAACCACAAAGTCGATGTCTTTATCGCCACGGCCAGATAAATTAAGCAGAATCGAACCAGTCACTCCTTGTTTCGCGAGTTTGATGGCGTATGCGACAGCATGAGCGGATTCAATCGCTGGAATGATCCCTTCTTCACGTGACAACTCAAAGAATGCATCAATGGCTTCATCATCGGAGATTGAGCCATAATTAACACGACCGATGTCTTTCAGATAACTGTGTTGAGGGCCAACTGAAGGGTAATCCAGCCCACTTGCCACTGAATAAACTTGTTGCGGCTCGCCTTGCTCATCTTTCAGCATGTAGGATTTAAACCCGTGCATGATGCCAGGCTCGCCCAGTGTTAGAGTCGCAGCGTGTTCACCGACTTGTTGTAAAGAACGGCCAGCAGGTTCGACACCGTGAATATCGACGTTGTCATCTTCTAGGAATGCGCTGAACAATCCCATAGCATTCGAGCCACCCCCGACACAAGCCACGAGGTTGTGGGGTAACGTTCCGGTCATGTCTTTAAATTGCACTCGTGCTTCGTTACCGATGATAGATTGGAAGTCTCGAACCATTTTTGGGAATGGATGAGGGCCAACTACTGAGCCAATGGCGTAAAGCTGCGTGTCTGGATCTTTTAAGTAAGCCTCAAATGCAGCATCGACCGCTTCTTTCAACGTTTTGCGTCCATGCGTAGCCGGAATAACATTGGCGCCAAGAATTCTCATACGAACAACATTGGGATGTTCTTTCGCGATGTCGACTTCACCCATGTAAATATCGCACTCTAAACCAACCAGTGCGGCAGCGGTAGCGAGAGCAACGCCATGTTGACCTGCGCCAGTTTCGGCAATTAACTTCTTCTTTCCCATCTTTTTAGCGAGAATTGCTTCTCCTAAACAGTGGTTAATTTTGTGTGCGCCTGTGTGGTTGAGGTCTTCGCGTTTCAGATAGATATCTGTGCCGTATTTTTTAGACAAGTTTTCCGCATGAAAGATTGGGCTAGGCCGCCCAACAAAGTGTTTATAGAGGCGAGTCAACTCAGCTTTAAATTCAGGGTCTTTGCTGCACGCCTCATAGGCCGCATTGATATCGTGCATGATTTGTTCAAGCTCTGGAGGTACAAAGCTGCCACCATATTCACCAAAGTATCCATCTTCGTTGGGCATGGTGAGGTCGAAAGAGTTCTTCATTATTTACATCCTAGTTAACGAAAGTACTGATACTTTTATACCCAAAATTTTAAACTTATTGTGTGACCAGTTGCTTAAATTGTGATGCTGAGCTCGCGAACTAGTAAGGAAGTGCATTCTGTTTGAGCTAATGAGTACTTATATAGTTAGGCGTAAGAGGGGGAGTTGTGCGAGGAAAAGTGACAAAAAGCCCCGAAAGATGCTGGATCTTTCGGGGCAAACAGCGTGCAAGAAAGAGCACGTTGTTATAAAGTTTTTTTACAATGGCTTACCAAGCATGCCGTGTAAGGTTATTAGTTTGCTTCTATTTGATCTGATAAGGTAAACATGATTCTTCTTTGTTTAGAGTCGACGTCTTTAACGTTAATGTTTACTTTGGTGCCAAGCGTGAAAGTCGCAGTTTGACTGAAAATTTTCTGCTTAACGCCATCAAATTCAAACTCTCCTCCATTTTGAAAGCTTGATAATGGTACGAGACCTTCAATTCGGTTTTGGTCTAGCTCAACAAATACGCCGAAGTGTGTCACACCAGAAACTGTCCCCGTGAAGTTTTGTCCAATAAATGGCTTCATGTAGTGGCACTTTAGGGCACTCTCTACCTCACGGCTCACTTCATCAGCCTGACGGGATTGTTGTGAGCAGTATAAACTTAACTGCTCAACGTCTTTCGCGTCATAAGGATAATTATTTGCCGCTCCCGTTAGTTGACGGATTGGTTTAAACTTCAACAGCAAACTGCGTAACCTACCTGTTTTTTGTTCGCGAAGTTTGGCGCGAATAGCACGGTGAACGAGTAAATCCGGATAGCGACGAATGGGAGACGTAAAGTGTGAATAGGCGTCATACGCTAAACCAAAGTGACCCATATTTTTCGGTGAGTATTCAGCTTGGCTTTGAGAGCGCAATAGCAAGGTACGTATGACATCACATTCATCCAAACCTTTTACTTGCGCTAATAGTGAGTTGTAATCATGAGGGGTTGGTTCATCACCGCCAGTTAAAGTGAGCCCTCTATCTGCAAGCATGACTCTCAATGAAGACAACTTCTTCATTTGAGGACCTGAGTGCACGCGGTATAAGCTTGGTATTTTATGTTGTTGCAAGAATTGCGCGGTGGCAACGTTGGCACACAACATAAATTCTTCGACCATACGGTGAGCGTCATTCCGAATAACAGGAACAATTGAATCGATTTTCTTTTTATTGTTCAACGTAAAAGCGAGTTCTTGCGTGTCAAAGTCAATGGCACCTCGAACTTTACGCTGACTGGATAAATTCAAATATAAGTGATAAAGATTCACTAAATGCTGATCAATATTTTGTTTTGGATTTTGACCAGAATAGTGTGTTGTTCCAGTTGATTGCAAAACAATACGGTGAGCTTCATCGTAAGTTAATCGAGCGTGTGAGTGGATGATCCCTTCAGAAAATTCCGAATCCAACATGTTGCCTTCATCGTCAAAGGTCATCTCGCAGACCATGACTAATCTATCTTCATGAGGATTGAGCGAGCATAAACCGTTAGACAATGACTCAGGTAGCATTGGTACCACGTACCCAGGGAAATAAACCGATGTTGCACGAGACTGCGCTTCAAGATCTAAGTCGTCGTTTGGCTGAACGTAATGAGAGACGTCTGCAATCGCCACGAACAGTTTCCACTGACCATTATCCATTTGGTAGCCGTACACCGCATCATCAAAGTCTTTTGCATCGTCACCATCGATGGTAACGAAAGGTAAGTCTCGATAATCCACTCGTGATGTTTTGTCTTTTTCTGCAACGTGAGAGCCAAAAGCTGAGGCTGCATGAAGTACGTCATCATCCCACTTGTCATTGATGTCGTGACGGCGTAACGCCAGTTTTATCTCAATACCAGCCTCACCAGCTCGGCCTAACACTTCAGTTATCTCAACAGTGGTTGATTGTCTGTGATCCGGATAAGCCGTAACTTTGGAGTGGACGAGTTTACCCACGCTTTTGGCAGTAAGTTCATTCGGGTTGACCTGAATTGCTTGAGAGAGTTTCGAACTCTCTGGCGACAAATAGAAGTTTGCGCCTTTCTTCTTCAGCAAGCCGACAATGTGGGTTGTTTTACGTTCTATTATCTTAATTAAGCGATGATTTGAGCGACCTTGTTGCTGAGCGCTTCCTTTTAAAACCTGTACGATATCGCCATCAAACACATGAGCCAGCTGATGTTTAGGTAAGAAAAGGTCTTTTTCATTGCGGTCATAGGTTACAAAGCCGAAACCGTCGGTGTGGAGGCTGACCTTGCCGGAAACCAAAGCAGTTTGATCCACTTTTTTATAGCCTCTACGGTGAGTAAAAATGAGTTGACCGTCGCGTTCCATTGCTCTTAAACGTTTTTTTAGTGCGTCTTTTTGGGGTTTTTCATCCAAACCTGCGGAGCGGGAGATCTGCTCATGACTCAAGTAGTTTTTGAATTTGTCGAATAGACTTAGAATAAAATCTCGGCTAGGAATAATATGTTCGTAGTTAGTACTTTGTATTGATTGGGCAGATATATCTAATTTCATGTAGTTCTCTTATATTCGCCAATCGCTTTCAATATATAAATCTGTTTATATGAGCAAAGCACGAGGCGAAGTTGATCCAAAAATGGATCAGAATAAATTAATTCCGAACTGGAATTGTAAGATAGGCGATTTAGTAGCCTAAAGACTATATACCGAAATGACTTTGATGAGTGTTATTAATTAACGTCATTAAAGGTTAAGACTGGCACTTTAATGTTTAAGTGATTTGGGTATATAAACTTGAGTGATAGGATTGTTACGTGAGTAACGAACTATAGAGGGAGAGGACATTGTGGCACCGACTGGGTTGATGCCACTTAAAAATTTACATTGCAGTTACTTGAGCTGCTTGTAAACCTTTATTACCTTGTTCAACAACGAACGTTACTTTTTGGCCGTCAGTAAGCGTTTTAAAACCTTCAGAAACAATAGATTTGAAATGAACAAATACGTCATCACCGCCATTGTCTTGAGAAATAAAACCAAAACCTTTAGTTTCGTTGAACCATTTTACTGAACCAGTTAATTTATTAGACATAGATACCTCTATATTGATTTTTAAATATTGATTGTTTAGCTAATATCAAGTGCTACTATATGATTTAGAGATAACTATTTTGTCGCAGGAACGTAAACGAGGAAATCGATGTGGAACTGAGAGAAACTTTGATCTTAAATTGCATTTATAATAGCTCTTTCCTTAAGAGCTGATGAGCAGTATACCTATAAAATTAATAAAGGCTACCCTTTTCTTTTTAATTTTTCTTTGAGACCCAAGAGTATAAGTTTCAAACCATACTCTTGGAGTATAAAGCAGCCAACTATGAAAGAAAGGTTGGCGACCTTAGTGCTTACGCGTAGGACCGTTACGAATGATATCTTTACCATTGTCGTATACGTGTTGTGAAACCCAACGACCTAGCAGTAGGTGGTGTTTTTCTCCTAAAACGGCAACAAACGGACGACCGTCAGTGTTTGTCGTCGCCAGTGCAACACCAGTCACGCCTTCAAGACCAAGTGCTCCGCTTTCTACTAAGTGCAGAAACGCCTCTAGCTCTTCAATGGTTTCGATTACTTGGTTATCAATGTTCATTGTATTCAATCTCTTCGAATTGTAGATACTGTGTGGGCGGGTACTCTACCTAAGTTGTGGTGGGAAACCAAGCTTCGACGTTGGACGATAGAGTTATTGTTATTGACGCCAGCCAGCCTTTCTGACGTTAAGCGAACAGAAGCGATAAGCCATTCTGATTGTTCCCAAAAAGTGGAGAGCAAATCAATCCAGTTAAGGCACTAAATGCCACAATAAAAGCGTTGAAGCGAATCACATTCTCCGTATACTTTGCGACAGCATTAATGCACAAACGTGTCGGAGAAAAACATGTCAAATCGAGTACCTACTAACATACTGACTGGTTTTTTAGGCGTCGGTAAAACGACGACAATTCTAAGTTTGTTAAAGAACAAACCAGCGAAGGAAAACTGGGCAGTATTGGTTAATGAATTCGGTGAGATTGGCATTGATGGCGCGTTAATGACAGATCAAGGTGCGTTGATTAAGGAAGTACCGGGCGGCTGCATGTGTTGTACGGCAGGGGTCCCTATGTCTGTAGGTATCACGGCGTTATTGCGTCAAAAACCAGATCGTTTATTGATTGAACCTACAGGGCTTGGCCATCCGAAACAAGTGATCGCGACACTTACTTCGGAACAATATCAGCCATATGTCGACCTCAAAGCGACCATTGCTTTAGTGGACCCGCGTAATTTGAGCGATGAGAAATACCTCTTCAATCAGAATTTTATCGATCAATTAGACAGTGCAGATGTAGTGATTGGTAACAAAGTGGACCTTTGTTCTAGTCACGATATCGATGTATTTAACGACTGGGTGACGGACCAATCCCCTGCAAAGGTATTCAGTAAGCTCATTCATAATGGCGAGTTACCTTTAGAAGTATTAGATATTGAACGTGTACATGGTAGCGCGTCTTCTTGTATCGAATTACATCATCACGAACATGCAGATCAAGAACCACAGTTTCAGTTACCTCCGGGTGCCGCATTTGTACGTAAAGAGAATGAAGGGCAGGATTATTTCAGCTGTGGCTGGTTGTTTGGCCAAGAATATAAGTTCGACTTTGACCAATTCTTCTCGATGATTTCTGATCTTACAGCAGAGCGCGTAAAAGCAGTCGTGAACACCAATCAAGGTTGTTATGCATTTAATGTGGCAAATAGCGTTGTAAGTGTGAATGAAATGAGTCTTGAAGGTTTTGAGTCACGCATAGAAGTGATTGACTCACAGTTGTTGCCGTGGGACGAACTGGAACGAATACTACTAAAATTATCAGGTATTGAGTTGTAAGGTTTCTCTAGGTGCAACTTCAGCGGTGAACAGATTAAACAGAATCATTCACTGTCCATTTCAGGACGTCATGTAAAGTTAACGCTATCAGTGAGAAAAGTGAGATATATCACTAAAATTCGGGTATAGTGCACGGCTAAAATTTTTAAGCTATTTAAGCGATTTGTTTAAGGAATACGCTCAATGTCATTTTCATCTCAAGGTTTTGCGCCAGAAGTGGTTAAAGCACTGGCAGAATGCGGTTATGAAAAGTTAACACCAATTCAGCAGAAGGCGATTCCAATGGCTCGTAAAGGCCATGATATTTTCGCTACAGCACAAACAGGTACCGGTAAAACGGCGGCATTTTCGTTGCCTATGATTCAGCAATTGCTAGACAGTGGCCGCAGTGCCTCTCGTAAGACAGCGCGAGCGCTTATCCTGGCTCCTACTCGAGAACTTGCAGAGCAAATAGCGGACAACATCAAAGCATACACGAAGTACACCAGCCTCTCGGTGGCGGCGGTTTTTGGTGGCCGTAAAATGTCCTCTCAGGTCACGGCGTTAGAGAATGGCGTTGATATCCTTGTCGCGACCCCAGGCCGTTTGGAAGAGCATCTTGAGCAAGGTAACGTGTCTGTAGCCCATCTCGAATTTCTCGTATTTGATGAAGCTGACCGTATTTTAGATATGGGTTTTATTAATGCCGTTCGTAAGATCATGTTAGATGTGGACACAAATCCTCAAATCATGATGTTCTCAGCAACGACGTCTAGCCAACTCAATCTGCTAGCGAATGATATTCTGCGTAAACCAAAGCGTATTGAAGTAGAGCGTGCAAATACAACAGCACAAACGGTTGCTCACGTGCTCTACCCAGTCGATCAAGAACGTAAGACAGAGCTTCTTTCTGAATTGATAGGTCGTAAAAACTGGCAACAAGTATTGGTTTTTGTGAACTACAAAGAAACCGCAAATGAAGTTGTCAAAGAGCTTAAGCTCGATGGTATCAAAGCCGTAATTTGCCATGGTGACCGCGCCCAAAGTGCTCGCCGTCGTGCGCTTGAAGAGTTTAAAACGGGTAAAGTGCGTGTGATGGTAGCAACGGATGTTGCGGCTCGTGGGTTAGATATTGCAGATCTGCCTCATGTAGTTAACTACGACATGCCTTTCTTAGCGGAAGACTATGTCCATCGCATTGGCCGTACCGGCCGCGCAGGTAAGCAAGGCCATGCGGTTTCGTTCGTAAACCGTGACGAAGAGCTGACAGTAGTTCAGGTTGAAAACTTAATCCAGCAACGTATTCGTCGTATAGAACTGGCGGGTTATGAGCCAAAACAACGTGAGTCTTACATCGAAAAACTGAATTCAAAACCAGCGTTTAAGAATCGCCAAGGTCGCCGTAATAATCCAAACCAGTCAGCAACAGACCAAGGCTCAGCAGAGCGCCGTCTTGCGATGGTGAAACGTTTAAAGGCGCGTCGTGGGGCTAAATAGGTGCTGCGCTGACCAAACTGGCTAACTGATTCACCTGAGCGTTTGGATGAAAATAGAAGAGAACTAAAAGTAGGTTTTCTTATCCATATCAATCGGGTAAATAAAACGCAGCGATAAAGCTGCGTTTTATTTTTCTTCGATAGTGAGAAAAGTTAATGAATCGATTTTTCCTCATCCATACTTTTCTGGTATTGATGCTTTAAAATATACATACGTTTCACATCACGATAAGCACCATCGATATAATATTCTTCAACTAAATGACCCTCTTCAATAAAACCACATTTTTTGTATAAATGAATTGCGATTTCATTATCGACCGCAACAAGTAAATAAATTTTACGTAGATTGAGAATAGAAAAAGAGTAATCTAGCGCACGGTTAATCATTTCGGTCGCATAACCTCGGCCTTGATACTCTGGCGCGATAATTATTTGAAACTCAGCACTTCGATGAATATAGTTAATTTCGATAAGCTCAACTAAGCCGACCACAATGCCTTGTTCGTCTTCAACAACAAAGCGTCTTTCAGCGTCATCGTGAATGTGTTTACGATAAAGTTCTTCGAGTTCATCATACGACTCGTAAGGCTCTTCAAACCAATAGGCCATGATATTGCGGTTGTTATTTAATTCGTGAATAAAACGCAGATCAGAGCGTTCTAATGCTCGCATTTTTAGGCCTTTCTTCATCATATATCTCCAATGAGGGCGGAGAGCAACTCCGCAACAGATGCTAGAAAATTTAAACATATTCTAAAAGAGTAGCGCATCTATTTTTGGGGCACATCGTGCCTTTATCAATACCGATGTAGCACACAAGGTCGCCAATAAAAATTAATCATTACGATAAAAAATCTGATTAGGTACTTTATCCGAGATTCCGCAGCCAATTTAGGAATAAACCGCTTCATACAGTACGCCAAGAAGCTTAAGCAGCCGAGTCTGATGCTCCTGAACACCCGTGATGAAGCTTTGACCGCCAAATTCGAGTGTGTCGATACCTTCGAATTTTAAGAATACCCAACGTGCCGTCGGTTTGGTTGTCGTCTTGTTCTTTACCATGCTAGGAAAGAATTCCTCGGTCTTAGTGAGACTCTCTCGGATTTTGTGCTCTAAGCTTGCGTAAACGAGTAGGCTAAGCGTCATGATCATCAGCAATGCCTCGATTCGCTGAGGTTTCTTCAGGAAAATTGATGATGTTAGGAACTCAGGGCTCTTCAAGAAGCGAAATCCGCGCTCTACCTTTTGCTGAGACTTGTAATGCTCAAGTAACGCAGCCATTGTTAGATCGGCGTAGTCAGTATCGTTGGTGGCGAGAATAAACATACCTACTTTAAGCTTGGCCATCTTCACTTTTTCTAGATCGGTATAAGGCGTAGCATCTATCAAATAGTGGTATCCCGTTGGCTCTGCGTCTTTCTTCGGCCGACCGCGACCTGAATAGATTGGCTCTTTAACAATGGTTGGTTGTGCAAAGCCAAGCAAATAACACTGGCTAGCGAAGTCGCTCATTGCTTGCTCGGCATCCACTGCGCAAGCAAACTTCTTTTTCATTAGTTGTCCCAGTGCTTTCAGCTCTTTGGTGATATTTTTGTCTAAGTTCTTATAGAACGTTGCTTCTTCTCGCTTGGTTGCTTGTTCACTATGAACCAATAGCCACTTCTGAGATACCGAGCCATAGTCAGCATCAACCCAGCAACCCGAGTAACCATTGCCGATACGGCTCAACTGCTCTGGCTCAAGGTTCATTAAGGCTTCTTTGGCTGACTTAATGGTCATTGGAACACGCGTAATAAACTTCTGTTGTTGCTCATCCAGTGAACGAATGCTTTCCTCGGTGTATAGAGCGGCATCGGCGATGAAGTAGCGACTGTTTTGAGCTGCCTTTAGGCAATGAATATGCCGTTTAGTGACCTCTGAAAATGCCTTAGCATCATTGGTGTTGCCACTGAGCGCTTGCATGTAAACAGGTAGGCCGGCTTGGTTTTCACAAATCAACTCAAGGACCACTTGATTTAGCTCTGGACGGTGGTCTCGGCTGTAGCCTTTTACCAGTTTGATGGCATTAAGATCTTCGTCTTGGATGTATTCACCGTCGACATGAAAACTCGTGATATCAAGGTGGACAGAGTCTGCTTTAAGCCCAAGCTTATCAACGACATGCTCTGCAATCGCTTGATAAAGTGCGGACACATCTGCTTCATATAAAGCATCTAACGTACGTCCGAGTACATCGTCAGTTAAATGGTGCGCTTCAATGTCTTTAGCGAGCAACTTGGCAACAGGCTTCGTCTCGAAGAAGTCAGAGAACATATGCAGCGTTCTACTGTGAAAGCCAAGACCATTAAGAATCATTGCTAAGACTGCATCGCCGTGTGAGACGTTGTGATCCGAGTATTTGGGAATGATGCGATCAATAATGCCTGGTAAACCGACTTCATGACAGAAAGCAGCGATTAACCCTAAGTGGTCTAGGCGTTTAATGACAGGTTGAGCAGCAGACATAATAAGTGACCGTTAAATAACAGTAATAGATCAAAACTGGGGATCGCGGTCAAGATGTCTGTCGCACTAACAGTTGTAAACGATCACTGGATCACATTATTTTAATTCTGAAATTGGCTGCGGAATGACGGCTTTATCTAATTTCATATTAAATACTTCACAACAATGAGTTAGTGTCTTAATTAAAATAATAAGGTATTCAATATGTTTTTAATCGGTGACGTAGTAGTAGCGACTAAAGGTATCGATCTGGGTGAAATGATTGTTACAGGTTTAAGCAGTGGTGGTTTTTACACTCACGTAAAGGCAGGTGAAAAAACGTTAACTTATCCAGCTCAAGATCTTAAGAAAGTATAATTTAACTTGCTGATTTGCATTGCTTAGTGAGCTTAAGATAATACCTATTTATTTTGAATAAGGCAGTGTTTTACTCACCGCAAGGTATCGTAAAAGGTAGCACATTTGGTTACTACCTTTTTTATTAATACTTTATGACTCAGGTGTAATATTTTCACTGTGATGCCTATCAACACGGTTTTCCCTTCCTTTCGCGTTAGACAGTATTCAATCGGCTCTTTTAACGAGTACTTAATTGTGTCGTTTAAGCGAAAATTTTGGATTACTCAATCCTTGTAATGAGCGTCATATGCTGAGATTCATCAAGTTTCTAAGTGCTGCGTGGGCATAAACGGTATTGCATTCACCAAGATATCCCTCAGTGGGTAATATGCATCGACATCACCTAGACTGACCTTACACAATTTTACGAGGATTGACGCTGCTTTACGCTAGGGAAACTAGAATAAGAGTATCGTCAAGGTAAGAGTGTTACCCATGAAAACATTACGAAATTGCATATGGATAATCATTGTTGTGATGTCTGCGTTATGGTGGATCAGCGAACCACAGCTTTTGTCGTCGTCTCAATTTTTCCATTGGCGTTCAGCCCTTATTCAATATTCTGGTGTGGTTTCGTTAACCTTGATATCGATGGGAATGGTTTTGGCTTTACGTTTGCCCGTAGTTGAGCAGTGGGTCCATGGTATGGATAAAGCGTATCGAGTCCATAAATGGCTTGGAATTTCCGGCGTCAGTTTAGGTGTGACTCACTGGCTATTTTATAACGTTCCCAAATGGCTAGTTGCTTATGGTGCATTAGACAAACCCGTCAAACATACAGGGGCAGGTCCGGTCGCTAACAATTTCTCAGGTTGGGAGTTATGGCTAATAAACTTACGTGATTTTGGCTTGAGTATTGGGGAGTGGGGATTTTACTTATTGCTGATATTGGTTTGTCTTTCCCTTTGGACGGCAGTGAAATACAAACCCTTTAAGTTGTCGCATCGCTTGATGGCGGTGGCTTATCTGATGATTGCAATACACTCTGTACTGCTTATCAAGCATGCTTACTGGGGAACTCCGATTTACTTTGTCGCTATCGGTTTTGCTGTCGTCGGTTCCGTCGCTGCCGTTTACAGTTTGTTGGGGCGAGTTGGTCATGCAAATCGACACTTAGCGCAAGTGAGGTCTACACGATATTTTCCTCAAGCGCATGTCATGGAGCTGGTATTGACCATTAGTGATACTTGGCAAGGGCACAAATCAGGGCAATTCGCGTATGTGCGTTTTGGCGATGAAGATCCGCATCCGTTCACGATTGTTTCTGGTGAAGGTGAGCCTGAGTTACGATTTTTGATCAAGGAGCTGGGCGATTTCACAACAAACCTATACAACCGGGTGAAAGCGGGCGATGAAGTAATAGTAGAAGGCCCTTATGGCGGCTTAACATTCAATTTAAACCAGCCGCAAATCTGGATCGCGGGTGGAGTGGGTGTGGCGTCATTTTTTGCAGTTATGGATTTTCTAAGAGAGAGAAAGACGCATCAACCCGTGCATTTGTTTTATTGTACACGTGGCCTCGACAGCCATTTAGTGGATGAGTTGTGGAGTGCGGCGCACAAAGCCGGGGTTGAGTTAAGCGTGATTGATACGGCGACGTCTCCGCGACTTAATGTCGAACGTATTGCTAAGCAGTGTGGTGACTTGTCACAATACGAGTTTTATTTCTGTGGACCAGAGGTATTTTCTCAAACATTGAAGCAAGAATTAAAGGCTTATCGAATCGATATTGACCATCATTATCATGAAGAATTGTTTGTAATGAGATAGCAAGACACTGTTAGATAATATAAATATAGGAGCCGATCACGGCTCCTATTTCATTAATGCCTAGGTTCTAGACTCGCGATATGAAAGATGATTATAACTCTATCTTATTCACCATTCCGGCTTCGGCGTGACCTGGAATATTACAAGCGAACTCCACTTTGTTGTCACCATGGAAGTGCCAAAGGAGCTGTTTGGCTTTACCCGGTTCAACCGTAACGGCGTTACCTGAATCATGCATATGATTGCCAGATATATTCTTCATCATTTCACGATGTTTGAGCTGTTCTGTTGCGGAACCAATCGTAAACTCGTGATTAATTTTGCCTGTATTCATTACCACGAATTGAACCACGTCGTCCGGTTCAATATTGACGTCTTTTTTGAACGTGATTTTCATATCATCGGTTAAGAGGACGTGAACCACTTTATCCGGTTTTGCGCCATTTGCTGGCATGCCGACAGCCGACATTCCGGTCATCCCCTGCATTCCAGAGTGGTCCATTTTCGAATGATCCATTTCGCCGTGGTCCATCGACATGTTATCCATCGGCATCGAGTCGTGATCCATCGACATAGAGCCATGATCCATTTGACCATGTTCCATGTTGTTGTGGTTCGTCGCTAAGTTGTCCGTGTGAGCGAAAACGCTGCCGGATGCGATAGTTAGAGCAAGAGCGATAAATGTCTTTTTCATAGTGTTTTCCTTTTACGTCAACAAGGTTATGCGCCACTGCACGGTATCCAGTGGCGCTTAATGATTATTTCTCTAATGGGTTGTTGGGTTTAACTTCGCGTTGTTTCCAAAGTTTGAAAATAGCTGGTAACACCAGCAGTGTGAGTAGTAGGGCAGAGGCCATCCCCCCAATCATCGGAGCGGCAATGCGTTGCATTACTTGAGAGCCAGTGCCTTCACCATACATGATAGGGATAAGGCCGATGATCACGGTTAATACAGTCATCATGACTGGGCGTACGCGTAATCCGGCACCTTCACGTATTGCGTCAGTGAGATCCCGAGCGTGAAGTGATTGCTGTTTCTCTTCCGCGTTGAGCTTTTTGTAATGCCATGCTTGGTTGAGGTACACCAACATGATGACTCCAATTTCCACGGCCACACCAGCGAGGGCGATAAACCCGACGCCGACTGCGATCGAGAAGTTGTAGCCGAGATAGTGCATCAGCCACAAACCACCGACCATCGACAAAGGTAACGTCAACATAATGATCAGCACTTCGCCAACTCGACGGAAGCTGAAATAAAGCAACATCATGATGATGGCGATGGTGATCGGCACTACTACGCTTAAGCGGTCTTTTGCACGCTCCATATATTCGTACTGACCTGACCACGCCAGTGAATAACCTGCAGGTAATTCTAATTGGTCCGCTACTACCTGTTGTGCTTCCACTACGTATGAACCAAGGTCTCGTCCTTCGATGTCAACGAATACCCAACCATTCGGACGAGCGTTTTCGGTTTTGATCATCGGTGGGCCATCTTCATAACGGATGTCTGCCACATCTGCGAGGGCGATACGAGCGCCATTTGGCGTGACGAGCGGCAAGTTTTGCAGTTTTACCACTGAATCACGGTAGTCCTGTGGATAACGAACATTAATCGGATAGCGTTCTAATCCTTCAATGGTTTCGCCTACGTTCATACCACCGACCGCAGTCGAAATGACTTGTTGCACATCTTTAATGCTCAACCCGTAACGAGCCGCAACACGGCGTTTAATATCGATGGTGACATAGCGACCACCTGCAACGCGCTCTGCGTAAACCGATGAGGTACCACGAACGCCACCAAGAATGGGTTCAAGCTGCGCACCAATTTTTTCGATCTCTTTTAGGTCGGGGCCGGCGATCTTGATCCCGATAGGCGTTTTAATACCGGTAGCCAGCATGTCGATACGTGTCTTAATCGGCATCACCCAAGCGTTAGTCAGACCTGGGAACTGGACAAGTTCATCGAACTCTTTACGTAAAGACTCTGTTGTCACACCTTCACGCCATTCATTGCGCGGTTTGAACTGAATGACCGTTTCGATCATGGTCAGTGGGGCAGGATCGGTTGCGGTTTCTGCACGGCCAATTTTGCCCCATACCGTTTTCACTTCCGGTACGGTTTTGATCAGCTTGTTGGTTTGCTGAACCAGCTCTCGCGCTTTACCAATCGAAATACCCGGATAGGTCGTTGGCATGTACATCAAATCGCCTTCATCCAATGGTGGAATGAACTCGCTGCCAAGTTTGCTGGTAGGGTAATAAGCCGAAGCCATTAAACCTAAAGCGATGATAATCATGCTCTTAGGATACTTGAGGCTGATATTAAGTAGCGGACGATATAGCGCGACTAAGCCACGGTTTACCGGATTTTTATGCTCCGGAAGAACCTTACCGCGAATAAAGTAACCCATGAGCACAGGCACAAGCGTAATCGCCAAACCAGCCGCTGCCGCCATCGCATAAGTTTTGGTAAACGCCAATGGCGAAAACATCTTGCCTTCTTGACCTTCCAAGGCGAACACGGGAACAAAACTCAGCGTAATAATAAGCAATGAGAAGAATAGGGGAGCCCCAACTTCTTCGGCCGCTTTACCTATCACCTGCCAGCGGTTTTTATCGGTTAAGGGGGTTCGCTCGATGTGTTTGTGGACGTTTTCTATCATCACAATGGCACCGTCCACCATCGCCCCGATGGCAATCGCTATCCCTCCGAGTGACATAATGTTGGCATTAATCCCTTGCGAGTGCATCACGATAAAAGCCGCTAAAATACCAACAGGTAAGCTCAGTGCAATCACCAAAGACGAGCGAATGTGGAATAAGAACAGCGCGCAAACAACGGCGACAACGATGAATTCTTCTGCTAGTTTCTTCCATAAATTTTCAACGGCAGCGTCGATCAGTGTTGAACGGTCGTAAGTTGGAACGATGTCGACACCATCAGGGAGACTACGTTGTAAATCCTCCAGCTTACTTTTTACTTTGCTTATAACCTCACTGGCGTTTTCGCCAAAGCGCATCACGATCACGCCGCCAACGGCTTCACCTTCACCATTCAATTCCGAGATACCACGACGCATTTGTGGTCCTAGGTTGATATCGGCAATATCACCCAAAAGAAGTGGTGTCCCTTTCTCTGTTACTTTAAGTGGCAGTGACTTAATGTCTTCTATACTCGTGAGGTAGCCCGTAGTGCGAACCATGTGTTCTGCTTCCGCAATTTCGACAACGGATGCACCAATTTCTTGGTTGCCGTTTTGGATAGCTAGATTCACTTGCTGCAGCGTCAGGTTATAAGCGCGCAATTTAGCTGGGTCGATCTGAACTTGATACTGTTTGACCATGCCGCCGACCGTTGCCACCTCGGAGACGCCATCGACGGTTTGCAATTCATACTTTAAGAACCAATCTTGGATACTGCGTAGCTCCGCGAGATCATGGTTTCCGGTCTTATCTTGCAATACATAGCTGTACACCCAACCCACACCAGTCGCATCTGGCCCTAAGGTCGGTTTTGCGCTTGGCGGTAATTTAGGTGCAACCTGACTTAAGTATTCCAAAACACGTGAACGTGCCCAGTACATGTCGGTATCATCATTAAAAATAATGTAAACGTACGAGTCGCCAAAGAAAGAGTAACCGCGAACGGTTTCCGCTCCAGGAACCGCCAGCATCGCCGTTGTTAATGGATAAGTAACCTGATCTTCAACCACTTGCGGTGCTTGACCCGGATAGCTGGTCTTAATGATCACCTGAACATCAGAAAGATCTGGAATGGCGTCGACGGGCGTGTTCTTTACACTATAAAGTCCTGCCAAAACAAGAACTAAAGTTGCGATCAAAACCATAAAGCGATTATTGATCGACCAACGGATAATTGCTCCAATCATAGTTAGCCCTCGACCGCTTCAAGTTGCTTCAATAAGTAGTCGGCACCTTGTTTTTCAACTAAAAACCGAACTTTTTGGCCCTCTTTGAATCCGGATAGATCCACGTTATCACCCACAGAAAAATTCATTTCTCCTGCATCCCAACGCCATTCAGAAACGGGCTGGTGGCGAAGGGTGACCATACCGAAATCGGCCATGAGCATACTGATATCGCCTGTCACCCACACGTTGGTGGCAATGACGCGGTCATCTGCTTTGTAGTCCACGATCTGGTATTGACCAGACTCTGTTTTTTTGATTTCGAACTCAATGGCTTGGCCTTTTTTAAGCTCGCCAATTTCAATGTCATCTGAAAATGTAAAGTTCATCACCATGCCAGGCCATTCCCACTCAGGAACGGGTTGGTGATTAATCGTTAGCATGCGATGATCTTTCATGACATCAGTCACTTCTCCCTTAGCCCATACAGTGGCTGCAGCTGCTGACTTGGATGAAGAAATACGGGCAAGATCTGCTGTTTGGCTTGATTCAGAATCGAGCATGAAGTGTGCTGAAGTGACAATTCGGTCATCTTTGGTTAACCCTTGTAACACCTCAATTCTGTCGTCTGCTTCGCGTCCTACTTTAATTCGGCTCGAGCGATACTTGCCTTCACCTTCCGCAAGGACGACCCGAGTCATGCCGCCTGAACGAATAACGGAAGATTTAGGGATCGTCATGACTGCCTTATCAGTCACCGGTTGCAATGCGATGTTGGCGAACATGTTGGGTTTTAGTTCGCCGTTTGGGTTAGGGAACTTAAGGCGTACACGTAAAGTCCGCGTTTTGGGGTCGAGGATCGGGTATACATAGTCAACAACGCCTTGCCACTCACTACCTGGAATCGCATCAAGCGTCATGGTCGCGCTGCTTCCTGCTTTCATCCATTGCGCTTGACGTTCAAACACTTCTGCATCTACCCAAACGTTATCGAGTGGGCCTGCACTGATAACGGCTTGAGCTGGAGATAAATAACCGCCTTCGCGGACATTCAAACTTGCGATGATGCCACCAGCAGGCGCTTTAATTTCAATCGTTTGGGATGCTTTACCACGTTGAGTGATGGTTTGGATTTGTGAACGATCGACACCCAGTGTGACCAAGCGTTCTGTCGCCCCTTTTACCAAGCCACTGCGCCCCGTTCGGTAAGCATTCAGCAGCTCCTCTTGTGCTTTGACAAGATCAGGGGAGTAGAGTGTAAACAACACATCGCCTTTTTCGACTTTTTCACCCACAGCATTAATGTAGAGTTTCTCGACCCAGCCTGCGACGCGAACGTTGGTTTGCCATAAATGACTCTCATCAAAAGCGATATAACCGACGGTTTCAATCCGTGGTGATAACTGCTCCACTGACACGGTCGTCGTTTTTACACCTAAGTTGTTTTCGACCGACGGGTCTATCGTTACTGTGCCAGGTTTTTCTTTTTCACCGGCGACATCTTCGGTATACACTGGGATTAAATCCATTCCCATCGGTGACTGACCTGGCTTATCACGTTTGTAGTTTGGATCCATTGGTGCGACCCAATAAAGTGGCTCATTGACACTGCTTGAGGCGTTATTGTCAGCGCTACTCATCTCGTGATTACTATCGGTGATAAATTTATTGACGCTAAACCCTAATGCTCCTCCGACGAGCAGAGCAATGGTTGCGACTTTTATCGAGTTTGAATTCATTTCTAATTCCTTATTTCCCCAGTGGGCGACTTGCGAGGCTGGTTTTTACGTTGCCAGCGAGCATAAAGCGGTGCGCCCAATGTTTGGATTCTTGATGCTTTGTTGGTCTAGTTCGTCTTGGCTTCTGGCGTTATGTCTGGCTTGGATACATGATATTCAAAGCCGCCAAGTAATGCCGATAAATTGCTGTTTACAATGCTTAAATCAGTGATTAAGCGTTGTTGTTCGAGCTTTAGCGCGAGTTCATCGGTACTTGCCAAGATCACATCGTTAAATTGAGCGGTGTTATTCTGATAGCCCCGTTCTACCGCATGGATACGAGCTTTAACTTGGGGAAGTAAGGTGGATTGATAACGCTCTAAGCGCTGACTCAAATTGGCACGATCAACCAACAGTGTGTTTACTTTCGCATTCATTTGCGTCAGTAAAGTGTCTTTCTGTGAGCGAGCGGCACCGACTTGATACTGAGCTGCGGCGAGGTTTCGGTCTTGGCGATTACCGGTGAAGAGCGGGATATCCATCGTCAAATACGCACTGACTAAATCGGATGCGGGTTCACCTTTCATATTGTCGGCTTGACGATAGGCATACATCACTTCCACACCGAACTGTGGTGTATAAGCTTGTTCGGTAATTTCCACTTGGGTTTCTTTGGTAGAAATGCTGGCATCCACCATTTTTACCATTGGGTGTTGACTCAGCTGTTGGTAATGTTTGGTCGTCTCGGTATTCGCGGATAGTTTTTGCTTTAACACTCCCCAAGTTAGTTGGTTACTTGCTTGAAGTGACAAACGTCCACTTGGTGTATGGGTATTAAGCCAGTCAGAACCTAACCATTCAGATAACTGCGAAACCAAACGACGCTGCATTTGAGTGTTAGCTTGCAATTTTTCATCCAATTTACTGACTTGAAGTTGTGCATTAAGCAGATCTTGCGCTTCACTTTTTCCGATTGAGTAATTGGTTTGAATGAAGTTTTCCATTTCTGCCATGAGACGGCGGTTTTCGAGCATAATCTGCTCGGCCTTTTGTTGATAACCGAGCTCAAGCCAGAGTTGAGTCATGCTGTTGGCTACTTCGAGTTCTCGTGCGTCGATTTGTAACGACAACCCGTCCGCTTGTTGGTTGGCTTTCTTTTGCTGCAGGTCGAGTGTGGAGCCTCGTTCGAATTGTTGCATCAAACCGACAGAGAGATTCGTCATAGGATCTTCGTCGAATTTAAAGCTGTCGACAGGCAGACCACCAAAACCCACTTTCAGTTTCGGATCCATTAACGTCGCGCTCGCGACACCCGTTTCGCGCATGGCTTCGGATTGGGCAAAGAATTGCTTACGATTTCCATCGTTACTTAAAGCAACGTTAATAAGTTGTGCTAGCTCTTGGGTTGATTGAGCGTAGGCTTCTTCTTGTTGAGCCTTGGTGTCCGATGGCGAGTGTGCCATGACATTAAAGGCAGGTAGGGCAACCATAGTCAGTGAGCAAATTGGTGCCACTAAACGATTTGGGGTGAATTCCATAGTTTACATCCAAATTGATACCAAGCTCGCTACTCGTCAGGCTCGTATTTACGCGCGAGAAGGAAGAAGTTGGTATTTGCCAAACGGATGAAGCACTTTGAGATGGCTAAGGTATCTGCGACGAGTCACATCCACCAACACATAGCTAAGGTAAGTACATCATCAATTAGGCGCAAAGAAACTGCCTGCAAATCGTGCAGGGTCGAATGCTTTGAATAAACTAAACGATAGGAGGTCGATACAAATCGAGGCTAATTTGTACTATTGGCGTCATGATTTCTGGCAAGACAGAGGCACGATGAGCCATCGGAGAGAGTTGGTTTACAGGAGCGGGTAATGGAACAAAAACGAATGAACAAGAAGCCGTGCAGCAATTGTGGGCTATGCCAGAACCATCGGAACAAGCCATACTCATTTCAGCGGAGTGTGACTCTGAAGATACAGGCACCTCCACCTTTATGCTAGGGGAGCCGCAGTGTTCGCTTCCGCTTGTCATACTGGTTATCTGTTTGGACATTATGTTGTTGCCCGACATCATTTTTAGGCTCATTAAAGGCGCGCTATTCACTACGCTAGATACCAGCAGTATCAGCGTTGTACATAACGTTAGCCAAATTGTATGCAATGGTTTCAGGCGCATACGGTTTCCATTAAATAATGAGTGTAGAGGTCAAGTAACCCTTTAATAATAAAGGTTACCCTTAGGGGAGAGTCAAGGGGTAATATACCCAAGTAGCCTCAAAGTATTTAAACATATTAGCCAATAAAAAATTCGTTATTGAGTTTTTTGTCACACGAATTTTCCATGCTAGGAGGTATCCTTATAGAATATAAGGAATAGAGTGCCTGCTCCGGGGTTTGTATGATTGAAATTGTCATCGATGGGAAATATAGAATTGTAGAAGAGGGGCTGACCCTTTTGGAAGCAGCCAAAGTGTGTGGGGTCGAAATCCCATCACTGTGCGGAATGAATAAAAGTAACGAGAAAATTCCGTGTGATTTGTGCGCTGTCGAAGTCGAAAGCGGCGTAACAAAGCGGGCCTGTGAACTTAAAGTTTACCGCGGTTTAAACGTGGTGACGCAATCAGAACAACTGAGCGAACACCGCCGAAAAGCGCTGAACCGCATCATGACAGACCATTACGCCGATTGTGAAGCGCCGTGCAAAATCGCTTGCCCTGCAGGGGTGGACATCCAATCCTATCTTTACCATATCTCGCAAAACGATCATCAACAAGCCATTGAAGTGATCAAGCGCACGCTGCCAATGCCGTTGTCTATTGGGCGCGTGTGTCCGGCATTTTGTGAAAGTGAGTGTCGCCGTGCTTTGGTGGATGAGCCGATTGCGATTCGTCAACTCAAACGCCATGCTGCGGACGCTGATTTAGCCGCGCATGAAGCGTATGCCCCAGAGCAAAAGCTGGCCAAGCATCGTAAGGTCGCCGTCGTTGGTAGTGGCCCTGGCGGCTTAACGGCAGGTTATTATTTATCGAACGAAGGGTACGAGGTTAGCGTATTTGAGTCGATGCCAAAAGCGGGTGGTTGGTTGCGCTATGGCATTCCGGAGTATCGCCTACCAAAAGCCATTTTAGATAAAGAAATTGAATTGATGTGTCGCAACGGCATGCAGATCGAAACCAACAAAAAGCTTGGGGTTGATTTCACGCTTTCTCAACTTAGTGAAGATTTCGATGCGGTGTGTTTGGCTGTCGGTGCTTCGCAAGCGGTGGAGATGAATTATCCGGGCAGTGATTTAGCCCGTTGCTACCTTGGCGTTGATTATTTAAAGGATTACGTCACGGAACAAAGCTACGTGACAGGTGAAAAAGTGGCGGTGATCGGGGGAGGCAACACCGCGATAGACTGTGCTCGTACCGCACGCCGTGCAGGAGCCGATACCACACTGATTTACCGTCGAACCCGAGATGAAATGCCAGCAGAAGATTACGAAATCGTCGAAGCTGAACATGAAGGGGTGAAATTCCATTTCTTAACCAATCCGGCAGAAAACATTGCCGATGAAAGCGGCCGTGTGAGTGCGATTCGTTTAGAACGTATGGTTCTCGGTGAACCGGATGCTTCAGGTCGCCGCCGCCCACAACCGACGGGTGAGTTCTTTACTCAAGCGTTCGATACCGTGATAGCTGCGGTGTCACAAAAGCCGGATTTGAGCTTTTTAGCAAGTGATGAGTTGTCGATTCCTTTGACACGTTGGAACACCTCTGAATCCGATATTCAAACCATGCATACTGGTACGGGAAATATCTTCAGTATTGGCGATTTTCGCCGTGGCCCTGCGACTGCGGTAGAAGCGGTGGGTGATGGACGAGTGGCGGCAAAAGCGATCGACTTGTTCCTTAATGGCGACATGGCGGATATGCCTACACCAGCGTTCAATTCACGTAAAGAAAAGAAGTTAGCTCAGGTTGATCCACTTCATTTTGAAAATATTCAGAAAGTGGCTCGTTCAATCA
Organism: Vibrio sp. ES.051; assembly: GCF_002563795.1. Taxonomy (GTDB): domain Bacteria; phylum Pseudomonadota; class Gammaproteobacteria; order Enterobacterales; family Vibrionaceae; genus Vibrio. The sequence continues at coordinate 772,941 of NZ_PDJL01000003.1, read as the reverse complement.
TGCCGGAATTAACACCAGAGCAGCGTGAGCAGAGCTTTGCCGAAGTAGAACTTGGCTTCGATAATGAAGAAGCGATGCAAGAGGCGGCGCGCTGCCTTGAGTGTGGTTGCCAAGCGAATACGGACTGCGCCTTGCGCGATTACTCAACGGAGTACCATGCAGAGCAACATTTTGATTCTTCATTAGAAGTCTCCTCAACCAGTGTGATTGGCCATCAAGATTGGGTTGATCTGCGAGCGAAAGATCTTCGCCATAAATACGAAGTAGACCGCAGCTCCGAGTTTATTGAGTTTGACGCCAACCGCTGCATCAGCTGTGGTCAGTGTATTCAAGCGTGCCGCGAGCAAGCCGTACATGGGGTGTTGAGCTTTGTCTCGGATAAACAAGGCCGTCCCGCGTTAAGGCCCGATGATCGCCCTCGATTTCGCTCCGATGAGAAAGGCGCTAGCTACCGTGGTTTAACCTTGATGGGTGACTCAAAATGCGTGCAGTGTGGGGCGTGCGTTCAAGCGTGTCCGACTGGTGCGATGGTGGATAGCCGCGACCGTTCTCAAGGTCGAATCGAGCATTTGAAAGCCGTGGACACCATTTGTACGTACTGTGGCGTGGGCTGTAAGTTGACCATGTTTGTCGACGAACAAGAGAACGAAATCCGTTACGTGAAAGGTGCGGATTCGCCCGTGAACCAAGGCATGCTGTGTGTGAAAGGCCGCTTTGGCTTTGACTTTGTCGGCAGTCAAGAGCGTTTGACCACGCCACTCATTCGCAAAGACGGATGGCTACAACCTGCCAGTTGGAAAGAAGCGATTCAATTGATCGCTTCGAAGTTTACTGCTACCAAACAAGATTTTGGTAGTAATGCGTTGGCGGGGTTCTCCTCAGCGAAAACGACCAACGAAGATAACTACGTGTTCCAGAAATTTATACGTCGCGAGCTAGGCACTAACAACGTCGACCACTGTGCACGTTTGTGTCACGCTTCAAGTGTCACTGGGCTGGAGGCATCACTGGGTAGTGGCGCCATGACCAACGACATTCCGAGTATCAAGCATTCGGATGTGATCTTTATTATTGGCTCGGACACCACTTCTGCGCACCCGATCATCGCCTCTCATATCAAACAAGCGATTCGTCACCACGGTGCGCGCTTGATTGTCGCTGATCCGAAACGTGTCGATATGGCTGAGCATGCGGAACTGTACTTAGCGCATCGCCCTGGTACTGATGTCATGTTGCTCAACGGTGTAATGCAGCAGATCATCAAAAACGGTTGGTATGACCAAGAGTACATAGAAGAGCGTGTAGACGGCTTTGACACCTTACTTCAAGAGGTCATGTCGCCAGCATATAGCTTGGATAAAGTCGAGCTCGTCACAGGGGTTAAGGCGGACGATATTTTCGCCATGGCGCGCATGATTGGCACGGCGAAACGGACCGCGGTGTATTACTCGATGGGGATTACCCAGCATATCACTGGTCACGACAACGTGCGTTCGATAGCGAACCTGCAGTTGCTGTGTGGCAACATCGGTATTGAAGGGGGCGGGATTAATCCATTACGCGGCCAATCAAACGTACAAGGTGCGTGTGATATGGGCGCGTTGCCAAACTGTTATCCGGGCTATCAAAAAGTGTATAACCCGATGGTTCGTCAGAAGTTTACTATTGAGTGGAATGCACCGAATTTGTCTTCTGAGCAAGGGCTTACCCTGACAGAGATCATAGATGCGGCGTGCAAGCGCGAAGTTCGCAGTATGTACATCATGGGGGAAAACCCAGTGTTGAGCGATCCGAACCAAGCGCATGTCATCGAAGGGTTAGAAGCATTGGACTTCCTTGTGGTTCAAGATATCTTTCTTACCGAGACCGCTCAGTATGCGGATGTAGTTCTACCTTCTTGTTCGTTCGCAGAAAAATCAGGGCATTTCACCAATACTGAACGTCGTGTACAACGTGTCAATGCTGCGGTTATTGCGCCGGGCGAGGCGAAGGAAGATTGGTGGATCATCCAAGAAATCGCCAATGCAATGGGCAGTGATTGGCGCTACCAAGGTGTGTCGGACATCACTAGTGAGATTGCCCGTTTAACACCTCAGTACGCTGGTTTACGTTGGGGGGCGATTACGCCAAACGGTGTTCAGTGGCCAAGTAATAAGAATAATCCGAATGGTACGCGTATCATGCACCAAACCCAATTTACCCGTGGCAAAGGGCAAATGGTGGGCATTCCGTTCCGTTATGCGGCTGAGCTACCAGATGAAGAATATCCGCTAGTACTCACAACCGGGCGTGTGTTAGAGCAATTCCACACTGGCACGATGACGCGTAAAACAAAAGGGCTGGATAACCTTGCAGGACCAAGAGCGATGATCAGTGTTGAAGATGCGGAAGCGATTGGTATCCGTAATGGTCAACGTCTGAAAGTGTCGACCCGACGTGGCAGCATCGACATCGATGCGTTTGTGACCAAACGAATGCAAAAAGGGGTGGTGTTCATCCCATTCCATTTTGTAGAGTCTCCAGTAAACCGCTTGACGACCACAGCGACGGACCCTCATGCGAAAATTCCTGAGTTCAAAGTCGCAGCGGTGAAAGTTGAAATCAATGAGACGACGGCGGCTGGCTAGATAATTTGATTGTATTTGAAGGGCGGAAATCTGACTTCGATTTCCGCCCTTATTGTGTTTGCCCTATCTTGCACTCACTCGGCTTTTATATTGTTTGCCAATGGGTTATGAGTGCCATCGTTTTGCCATCGCCACATTTTTATCTCATGGTTGACCCCTTCTCAGAAAAAACGGACTGAATAGTGAATCGTCGCTTTGCGGGGCAGATCTGATCATCGAATGGTCAACACAGGTAGCGGTCCGTACTGATTAAACTCATGCGTATGGTCGATGTTGTTACATGGTTAAAATTTGTGATGAGCTTTTCATAGAATTGACGCTCTCTGACGATCCTCTGTTATTTGGGTAAGTCCCATAACCTAAACTTTGCCCGCTTCCTATAATAAATTAACGAAGCAGAGTTTTGTATAACAACAAGAGGCCGCTTGCATGACAAGAACAACCTCATTTGTACTGGTGTTAGTAGTGGTGTGCGCATATTTTGCTTACAACCGTTATCACGTTTACCCGAAGCAGTTGGAAACACAAGCCAAATCCATGTTGATACAAATGGCAAATCGCGAAGAGTGGGTTGATGTGTTTGAGATGATGAATCGCGTAGAGGCTCATCAGGGCTACTTGGAGCTTGTTGCTGACGTTAAGTCGTCTGATGGAAAGCGCGCTTATAGTGAAGGTTTTATCACCTATACCAACCGTGAAGGGGTGGTATGCAAAGAAGTGGTGTTTAACTTTAAGATCAATTCACTGAAAAACTACAGCATTTCCGATTTGCACGATTGTTCATATGGTGAATATTATTAAGTCGCGGTTGAACAAGAGAGCTCTGAGCGATATGTCATTTTAGTTTTACAAACGACAGCGCCTAGCAGTCGCGAGCTAAAATTAAGCAAGACAAGCCATCAACAAATAGGGAGCTCAATGGTGAAGACAATACGTGCCATTCTTAACGGTAAAAAAGCGGGTAATCCGGAGTTAAGAAACGCAATCATGAAAATGAGAGAACAAGGCGTCGACATGCAAGTTCGAGTGACCTGGGAGCCTCAAGACATGCCGCGTTTGGTAAAAGAAGCCGTCAATGAAGGCATTACGCGTATCGTGATTGCAGGTGGGGATGGAACGGTCAATGAGGCGGTCTCGGCACTGATGCGGGTTGATGAAGATCAGCGTCCAGAGTTAGCCATTATTCCGCTTGGGACGGCAAATGACTTTGCAACAGCGAATCGAGTGCCTGTTGCTATCGAGGAATCTTTAGCGCTAGCCGTAAATGGACAACCGGTCTTAGTGGATTGTGTCAAAGCGAATGATCGTTATTTCATTAATGTGGCGACTGCAGGTTTTGGCGCTGAAGTTACAGCAGAAACGCCAGTCGAACTTAAAAACTTTTTAGGTGGCGGGGCTTATACACTTACTGGCGTGGTAAAAGCTCTCGGATTTAAACCCTATGACGGAACCATTACGATTGAAGGTGAAACCTATCAGGGTGAAATGGTGCTTGGGGCTTTTTGTAACGGGCGTTTAGCTGGGGGAGGGCAGGAGCTCGCCTCTCAAGCGATGATTGATGATGGTATGATGGACGTGACCTTAGTGCGTCCTTTTTTGCCACATGAATTACCTAAAGTTATTGAAGAGGTCAACAACCCTAGCGAAAAGGGCGAATTTGTAAAACATACCCGTGCAAGCCGGTTAGAGATTGATTTCCCGAGTCCATTACCTCTTAACTTGGATGGTGAACCATATCACTCAAGAAAAATACGATTTGAAATACAGTCAAAGAGCTTGAGGTTAGTGCTGCCTGAAAACTGTCCATGCGTCGCGCACTAAAATGGGGAGAGTTTTCCACTATAGCCAGAGAATATGCTTTTCTGCTGTAAGCAGAACGCGATACCACGGCATTTGCGTGGCAGGGCAATTTGAAGAAGTTCTTTAAATAGTCATCTGGGGCGAGTTCGATAGAGCTTTCCATAAACGACGTAACAAAAAAGGCTTAACCCGTAGATTAAGCCTTTTTGTTGTCAAATCAATTCGCAATTATGCGTTTTTCAGCTGTGCGAGTTTCGTTTCGGTCAGTGGTTTAGTGACGAAAGCCAGTACGATACATACTGCCATCATAACTGCTGAAACAGTGTAAGCTAGGGTATAACCCTCGCCGCTCGTCATTGAAAAACCAACCACTGCGGCGCCGATTGCGCCACCGATACCCCATGCCGTATAAAGCACGCCATAGTTAGTTCCATAGTTTTTCAGACCGTAGAACTCAGCCGTCAGAGTCGGGAATACCGCGAGAAGTGTGCCATAACCAACGGCTGCGATTGCTGTACCGATGATCAACGTGAACTCCGAATCGAATGTTGCGAACAGCACCATGTTTACGCCTTGTAGAACAAAAGCGAGAAGCAGTGTACGAACACCGCCGATCTTGTCTGCAAGCATACCTGCCGCCACACGGCCGCCTGAGTTGAATACAGCAAGGATAGACGCTAAGTAAACCGCGTTTGGCAAATTAGCTTGAACGCTAGCGATTGTTGTGATGTTACCGATGATCATTAGGCCTACAGAGGCAGCAAACGCGTACATGATCCACAACGAGTAGAACTGAGGCGTTTTTAGCATTGCTTTCCAAGTGAGATCGTCAGATTTTTTCAACGCTTTAGGTGCTTGACCTTCTTTTACTTTAGGTTCTGCTGGCGTGTAATCGGCTGGTGGGTTATTGATGGTTGCTGCTAAAGGTACGGCAATCGCAAGGATACCTACACCAAGAACCATAAAACTGGACTGGATGCCCATGCTATCGATTAGCGAAGACGTCACGGGGGCTAGATAGATAGCGGCTAGGCCAAAACCAGCCGCGATGATGCCGTTAACCATGCCTTTCTTAGATGTATGGAACCACTTCATTGCAGAAGGTGATAGACATGCGTAACCAAAACCGATACCTGCTCCCGTCATTACACCAAACGTGATGTTTAGCATCATTGGTGTGTTAACAAAGCCTGACGCGATCATGCCTAAGCCTGTTAAAACCGTGCCTAGGATAAGAATCAAACGTGGACCCATACGGTCTTGAAGAATACCTGCAACAAGAAGACAGACAGAGAAAGTGATGGTTGCAGTTGCGTAAGGTGCAGATGCTTCTGCAGCACTCCAGCCTGATTCAGTTACCAATGCCTTATTGAATACACTCCAAGCATACAGGATGCCAAGACAAAGGTTGATGCAGAACCCTGCAAGCAGGATGCGCATTGCTTTATCAATCTTGCTCATTTTTATTCTCAATGTTGCCTCTTGGCTCAAAGGCAAAGAGGTTTGGTTTAAAGATGCGTTTTCTCAAAATTAGTTTGCACTTTTCAACGCATAACGTAATTGGCGCGGATTATAACCAATAAATATGTGATTGGAATCTCTTTTTACCGCGACGGATAAAAATAATTTGAAATATTTAAAGTGGTTGTAACGGTATGGTTTAAAATGTAGATAAGATGCTAACTCAAAGTAATGTTCTTTATTTCTGATCCTAAAAAACGAAATACAAACAGCGAAGTCAGTGCAGTTAGATGCATGCTCACATTTTATATAAAAAGTTTTAAAATATTGAGGTGTTAATTTTTTGTAGCAAAATGAGTTGGGTAGTTGAACTGGCATGTAAGTGCCGGATGTGAAGGGACAAGAAAATTAGATTTGTTACCTTTTTGTAATGGCTAGTCTAAAGTGAATGGTTTGTACGCAAAGTGAGTGGTGAATGTGCTTGTAATTGTCAATCAGATGAGCAAAATGAAGTGAAAAATGAGTTTTCATTTATGAATGGATACTTTCAAAATTTGTTATGAGGTGACTGATGAAATTGTTCCTATTACTCATGGCTTCTGTTTCTGCTGGTGTTGCATCTGCAGAGCACATCCATTCCTTTATGTTAGGTCTATTTATTGCTTCGTTAGCAGTAGGTAGCTGTTACTTCTTTACGTTTCGTAGCTCGCGTTTTCCTCAACTTGCTTTGTTCTTGTTAATGTGCGGCATGTTATCTAAATTATCGATTACCACCGTTGGTGTGATGTGGGGCATGTCAGCTGAGTTGATCACTTCGCCAATCATTTTTGCGCTTTCTTACTTGTTTTTTTCCTTAGTGGTAACTTATTTGTGGTTTAGCTACCGTGATCGTATTACATCGATTCCAGAGCAATTCAAGTCGGCATAAGCCAAATAAAACCCAAAAGAAAAAACGCCAGCATTCATGCTGGCGTTTTTTCTTTATAGCCACTAAGTTCAGGCGTTTAGATACTCATGAAACTTTCAAGGAAGTCAGATGCTTGAAGTTAACAATGAGGTGACTATGCGCTCATCGGAACAAGAATCACAGTACCAATGATCACAGTGATAAGACCGGCTAGCACAGGAACGGATGTACGCTTAACGACTTCAAACGGGCTGATTTTTGCCATACCAGAAGTCGCCACGATTACACCAGATACAGGAGATATGGTACGGCCTAGGTTGGATGCTTGAAGCATTGGAATGATTAAGAACGCTGGGTTAAGGCCCATTTTAGCGGCCAAAGAAGGCGCAAGTTCAACAAATGCGTAGAATGGCGCATTACCAGAGCCCGTAGCGATAGCCGCTGCTACGGTTAACGCTGTAAGAATTAGCATCAATGCAATACCGCCAGCGCCTGCATTGTCTGCCAAGTGAAGCAGGTTATCAATAGCGCCGATTGACATCAAACCTTGTGCGAAAACGCCTGCTGCAACCAACAGCATGACCACGCCTTTAAAGGCTTCTGCCATACCCGCATAGCATGAATCTAAGTCTTCCAGTGATTTTCTACCATCAAATTTATTCACCACATAGTGGATAAGCGCCCCAATAAATATTGAGCCTACAACGATCGTATAGATATCTAGGCTTAGGCCAGGAATAGTGCGGCCATTGAATAAGAACACACCGATGATCGGTAAAAATGGCAGTGCGGCATAAAACGCAGGGGCATCTGCTTTTATTTCTGACACGTCGATTTTTTCCATTGGTGTATTTTCTTTTTTATCGAGGTATTTGTTCCAGAAGAAAGCTGCGGCCGCCATCACTATGATCGCAGAAATAGAAACGGGTAAAACGGTTTGTACTGCAAAAACGTCAAGAGCAAGCCCAGACTTTTCTGCCGCAATGACCACGTCACCGGATGTTGGAGAGAGAATTATCGCTGCTGGAGATGCACATACTGCCACTGCTGCTGGGCGAGAAATGCCCATCGCGACCATCATTGGAAATAGCGTCGCCATCAATAGAACGCCAAGACCCGTCGCAGAACTTACTGCGAGAGACATCAAACAGGCCACAATGTAAGCCGCTACCAAAAGGACATAAGGAGACTTGATAACAGACAGCGGTTTAGAGAACTGTTTGACCACGACATTGTTGGCGCCAATATGAGTCATGTAAGAAGCGAAGCCACACAATAACATGATCTGCATACCCAAGCCGCCGCCTCGGTATTGAAGCATATATTTCACATATTCCAACGAGTCCGTCACCATATTACCAGTAGAGGCCACTTTCGATGGCAGAATATCGTGTCCCAACACTCCCGTCATAAGCAGCAAACCAATACCAGCAGTCAAAAGCACGCCAGTCGCTTTATAGCCTTTGACAATGAAATAACCAACCGCAATGGTGACTACTAAGCCAATTAAGAGTTCTAACATAGGGGCTCCAGATGTTATGAAAAAAAGAAAGAAACGATTTCAGTTTATGACATGGAATTTACAGAATTATCATCTGTGGCACGAGGTAAATATAGGGCAAGCATGATCTAAGACAAATAATGATTTAATAATAAAATTCGTTAGATTGTATTGTTGGAATTTGGTTTTGTAAGTGTTATTTGCTGGTTTTATTCAGTTTAATGGAAGGAAAATACGAGTCGATTTTGAGCAAATAATAAGCAGATTTATTCAAAATAAGGAAAAGTGTTCATTCGGTTAAGAAAGAGGAGGAACCGCTTTGTCAAACAAAAAGCTCCGCCGAAGCGGAGCGGGCTCTTTGGGTAATATCTGGTTCTAGGCGTATCGGCGGATCATGAGGTTCCAACTGCGTTGTTGTCGTTCAAACTCTGTTTTTATCTGTTGATACTTCAATTTTGTTATCGAACATTCGTACCTTTTAACCACACTTGCGGTTTTTTCTCCTAATACTTCTTTGCGCACTTCATAATACTCCTGCATGTGATGTACCAAGGCATCAAACTCTTGCTGAAGCTGATCGAGGATCGTTTGAGTATTTGGTTTTCGCTCCAGTTTCTCTTTTGCTTTTTTCAACAGCTGCGCTGCACGCGCTTTTTCGATTCTAAACGTAGGAGTTGTTCGGAGATTACAGGCTAGCCCTAACCAAGAGCACAGTTTGATTAACCATTTTGTAGGATCATAATGCCACCAATACACGCCGTTGCGATAATCATTCTCAAAAATGTGGTGGAAATTATGGTAGCCCTCACCAAAAGTAAAAAACGCTAAAATTCCGTTGTCTCGCGCCGTGTTCTTATCTGTGAAAGTCTGTTTACCCCAAACATGTGCTAGAGAGTTTATGAAGAAAGTTGTATGGTGACTCAAAAACAAGCGAGCGGCCCCAACCACTAACAGCATTCCCCAGATATCACCATATATAAAGCCAAGAGCGACGGGAAAGCCGATGTTCGTTACGAGTGCGAGCGGCACATAGTATTTATGTTGCCACATTACGACTTTGTCACGTTTAAGATCACGGCAGTTAGTGTATTCGTTTTCTTTTGAGTTGTTGTGGTCACGCAACATCCAGCCTATATGTGAATACCAAAAGCCTCGTTTAGCCGAATAGGGATCTTTCTGATTGTTATCGACATGCTTATGGTGTACTCGATGATCCGAAGACCAGTGTAAGGCACTATTTTGCAGTGAAAATGCCCCACCAATCGCGAATAGATAACGAAGCATTGGATGAGCTTCGTAAGTTTTGTGACTCCAGAGACGATGATACCCCGCAGTAATCGATAGATTGGTGAAACTAAAGGCGATAACGCCCCAGACTAAGTGTTCCCAACCCAAGCTGTAATGATAGGCATACCAAGGGGTTACGATGAGTGCAAGAATGAAGCTGGCAGAAAAAACCAATACATTCAGCCAGATAAGAGGTGGTTTATTTGGAGTCACAATGTGTTCCTAACTTTGGACTTACAACTGTACGCTAGAATATCAGCGTACAGTTGTAAGTCAAATTAAAGTTAGACAAATGTGATAATTCTTATTGAAGTGAATCGGTAATCTTAATGGGAGATTTTGCTTTTAATTGAATAATGAGTAGTATTAAAAAATGATCTCTGGCGTAAAGCGTATAAAGTCTGCCAATAAATAAGGTTTATAAGAGTGAAATATGCCGAGAATCTATAAACCAGCAAAAATGTAAGAAAATAGGAATACGTAATGGATTTACGATTAGCGGAATATAAGGATTATGAGCGTATTGCGCATCTACATGCGGATAGTTGGAAACGTCATTATCGAGGTATCCTAAGTGATAACTATCTAGATACCGAGGCGATTGGTGATAAGTTACTGATTTGGCAAACCCGCCTAACCAATCCACCGTTCAATCAACATATTGTTCTTGCAGAAGAAGGCGACCTTTTAATTGGGGTGGTTTGTGTGTTTGGCAATCATGATTTTGAGCGTGGGACGTTTATTGATGCGCTGCATGTCGATGATAGCTATCGTAGCCGTGGTATCGGAAAGCAACTGTTACTTGCTGTGGCAGAGTGGCAACAACAGTACTTTCAGGACACCGGCCTATACTTAGAAGTCGTGTCGAAAAATATGTCTGCTGTCGAATTCTATCGACGCATCGGTGGCCAAGAGTGTCAAGAGCGTACTTGGCTCGCGCCTGGCGGAACAGAAGTCTTGGAAAAAGTGTTTCGCTGGAAAAATGCGCAATCGCTCGTGAGTGGTATAGAAGAAAACGTTATTTACTCGTAGACAATCGAATTGAGTGAATACGACAAGAGCAGCGTAAACGTTGCTCTTTTTTGTGCCAAATGAATATATTTGCCAAGTTGAACTTATAGCTAAAGATTTTTAAATCTGCTAGAAGGTAAGCACTTCCGAAGCCAAATGAGAGTAACCTCCCATCGCTGCTTTCTTATGCGACGCGATACTCGCAAAATGACACTAAGCATATGCAACTATGCTAGATTATTGTAAGTCCTAAACGATTTAATCAATCATAAATATTTGAAATAAAAGGTAAGCACCGTGAATTATTTGATGAGTTTCGCGCTGATCATGAGGATAAGTAAGACATCATTACTAGATAATAAAATGCTAAGAATGAATGCAAATCACACGGTTGTAGCATTAAGGTGGAGTAGGCAAGATAAATAATATGGATGCGATACGTAAGGTTTACCAGTATGCCGAACCAAACCTGACGCTCGTCGGTTGGATGGGATTTCTTGGCTTTCCATTTTACTATGTTGTTTGGGAGTTTATCTTCCCACAGGCTTATGAAAATTTGCCGTTAAGATTGTTTTGCTCGTTATTGTTCTTTGGGATCATTGTGAGAAACCGTCTGTCGGCAAGATGGCGACAGTATATCCACCTTTATTACCAAGTTGCTATTACGGCTTGTTTACCGTTTTTTTTCTTCTATATGCTTCTGATGAATGATTGGTCCAATGTTTGGGTGATGTCATTCATGTCTGCTATTTTTCTTCATATTCTTTTGGTTCATGTCACTAGAGTTATGTTTGCTCAGACTTTTGTAGGGGTTGGGCTGGCGACGTTTTTCGCTTGGGTTTCGAAAGGGTTTTACCTTGACTTAACCATGGATTGGACGCATGTCCCCATCTTTTTTTTCATCTATGTGTTTGGCAATTTATTCTATTTTAGAAACCAAGTGGAGCATGAAGCGAAAGTTTCACTCGCTAAATCATTTGGTGCCGGCATTGCCCATGAGATGCGTAACCCCCTGAGTGGTCTTTGCACCTCGATTGATGTCATCCAGTCTATTTTGCCGAATAAGAAAGCGTTAGAGAAAGAACCGTACCAAATGAGTTGGGAAGACGTTACGTTGTTGCGTGAAGTCAGCGAAGATGCCATGAAAATCATCCAGTCCGGAAATGAGACTATAGATTTACTGCTAACTTCCATTGATGAAAACCGTGTATCTCGCTCGACTTTTAAAAAACACTCGGCGCAAGCCGTGGTTGAAAAGGCGATAGAGAGTTTTAGCTACAAACGCGCGACAGATCGTTCCTCCATCTCTCTTGATGCGAGAAATGAGTTTGATTTCTTCGGTAGCGATACACTGTTGAAATACGTCATGTACAACCTTTTCAAGAACGCTTTTCATCATCGTACTTCTGAAGAGTTTCACATTCATGTATCCATGAACGGTAACAAACGTTCGAATCAAATTGTTGTGACAGATAATGGTGCGGGCATTGAGCCAGCTGTATTGCGTAGTATTTTCCATGACTTTTACACCACCGGAAAATCAGGCAGCTATGGGCTCGGTTTGCCATTTTGTAAAAAAGTAATGCGCTCTTTTGGTGGTAATATTGAATGCCAATCTCAGCAGGGCGAATGGTCTCAATTTACTTTGACGTTTCCTTCAATTCATTCAGAAGTGGTGACGGAAATAAAAAATGAACTGACTAAATTCAAGACCATTCTTACTGTTACAAATCAAAATGTTATCGTGTCAAAAATGACAGATACCAGCCGGTTTATGGGATTTGAACTGACAATTTTAGATCTGAACCAGATGCTCAAAAAGAAAGAGTATGAGTTCGAATTTGATCTGATTTTTATAGATTTAGAGAGTTTAGACGCGAGAGCAAACCATTTGGACCGTATCGAGTCTCTCTTATCTTTTACTGAAGCTCGTATTGTCTACCTCTTTCAACAGCACCCGGTTCAAAGGGCTCGTAAAGCGGCTTATGAACCAATTTGGATGGAGACTCAAGCTTGGCTGCTCAATACTAAGCTTGCCATTGATCGCCTGCTGTATAATTCAAATTATGTCTCGACGCCAACGTTGTTAGTGCCATTAGACGCATCAAACAAACGTACCATTATGGTTGTGGATGATAATGAATCTCTTCGTAAGTTTACCGCGTTGTTACTCGAAAAGCAGGGTTTTGAGGTTGTTCAGAGAGAAGATGGACAGCAGGCGCTTGATACATTAGAACAAGAGAATATTGACTTAATTCTGATGGATATAGAAATGCCAATTATGGATGGTGTTGAAGCATCAAAACGGATCCGAAGTTCAGGCAAGCATTACGCGTCGATACCAATTATCGCTCATACCGGGGATAGTTCACAGGTAACATTAGATAAAATAGGGACTTCTGGCATGTCTGATTTTATTGTTAAACCTGCGGATAAAAATCGTTTATTTGATAAGATTGCAAACTGGATTTAAGTGTTGCTACATCATATTTATCCTGCCGTTATTTAGCGTGGTATAAGAGCTCAGCAAATACCTGAGCTCTTTTTTGTTTACGTGTTAACTCCGACTATGAATCAAACAAACTCAAGGTCAGGATGAACAAACGCTTGTTGGCATACGGTCAGTACGTGTTCGACATCCGCTTCGGTCATATCGGCATTTATCGAAAAGCGAATGATATTTTTGTTTTTGCCTGTGGCTGGGCGACAGAAAACGGCGCCAAACACGTCTTTTTCTTCTAGAAAGTCACGAACTCGCTCAGTATTTCTTTCATTCCCGCATTCCAGCGCGACAATTTGAGACTCACTACGGATGGTGAATCCAATTCGTTTTAACCCAATGGTCAGCGCTTTAGCACGTTTAAACAGAACCTTTCGTTTATCATCGGCTTTTTTAATAACGTCTAGAGTTTTTTCTAAACGAACGATTTCTTGAGGTAGTACCGTTGAGCTGAAAATCGCTGGATACGCGATAAATGGAAGTGTCTTGGCTAATTTTTCTGGACCTAAAATCGCGCCTGCACGATAAGCAAAAGTCTTCGCGAGACTGACGGTAACAAAGTCCACCATGTGGGTTAAGTTGAGTGATTTCAGCAGCCCTGCACCTTGTGGGCCGTGCGTACCTAAAGAGTGCGATTCATCCACGACTAAACCGCAGTCAAGTTCTTGTGCTATTTCGCAAATATCACGTAAAGGAGCCAGTGTTCCGATGGTGCTGTAAACCGAATCCACGACAATCACACCTGCGCCATGGCGCTTAATCTGTTTTCGTAAATGGTTTGTATTGTTGTGCATGAAAGGATGAATTTGCGCCCCCGCAATACGTGCACCTTCCCACAAAGACATATGCGCGAAGAAGTCAATGTATACCGGGATGTTTGGTGCACAAATGGTCTGTAGCAAGCCGACATTAGCTGCCCAGCCGGATTGTGAAAGTAAGCAGCTTGGCATGCCAACGAAACGTGCAAGTTGAGTTTCAAACTCCGGCTTTGACTCATCATCTTGCAAGAAAATTGCAGACATCACTACGTTATCATCGTGCTGAATAATGGCATTGCGATGTGCATTTTGAATCTCTTTATTGTGTGATAGTGCAAGGTAGTCGTTGCTCTGCATTACAACGGCATTACAGGGCGGACGTTTGCCAAGAACAAGGTGCTTTTGGTTCTCATTTGGTTCGATTAGATCTTGAATATGAAAATCTAGGCGTTCTTCGATAAAGGAAGGAAGTGGTTTTGTTTGTGTTGCTTCACTCATAATAAATCTCTTCGTCATATGGAAAAAACGCCAGCGCTGACGAATATTCATATTGCGGATTTTGAGGAGAGTTGCACTAACCTAGTTGCACAAGTTTGCGAGGCCTTGCAAACTCAGAATTTGAGGGTTGGATGTGGGCTGTAATTCCTTAAGGGGCCGGGCTCTACATGCGTTGTTATTTAAATAAAAACGTTGAGTTTCAGATGCTTTCTTTGTTTTATGCACAATGGAGTCATGAGTAGTATTCGGTTTGAAAAGGGGAGAGATTTGAGTTTGAGAGAGCGAAAAAAAGACGCGAAAATCGCGCCTTAGTATTCAAAATTACCACAAAGATGAAGCCAGTATACATTGCCGTGGTTCGATTTTAATGTAACAGCGTTAGTTTATCGCTTGTTACGAAGGTATCGCTTGCGGCGGTCTTCTTTGCGTTTTGCTTTTTCTTCTTCTTTACGAGCGGCTTCAATTTCAACTTCAATCAACTCTTGAGTAATCATTTCTGGGCGTTCTAGTGTGATTTGCCCCAGAGTGCCTTGTCGAAGCTCGTGTAACAAAATCTCCGATACTTTGTGTAGGTCAACACGTCCACCTGCGCGCAATGCGCCGCGGCGGCGACCAATTTCTTCCATGATCTCTATATCGGACTCTGGCAGCTCTTCGATTTGGTAACGTTCTTTGAGTTTGTCAGCATAGTGAGCGGCGAGATACTCAATGGTGTAGAACGCAACCTCGTCATACTCCATCGCTGTATCTTTTACTGCGCCGGTCGCCGCGAGACGGAAACCACTATGTGGATTTTCCACTTTTGGCCACAAAATCCCTGGAGTATCAGACAGTACGATACCGTTTTGTAGGTTGATGCGTTGCTGGCGACGCGTTACAGCAGGCTGGTTGCCGGTTACGGCAATGGTTCGGCCAGCTAGCGTATTGATGATCGTGGATTTACCCACATTTGGTATACCCATGATCATGGTGCGAATGTTTTTACCAACTTCTTCACGGTGTGGGGCGAGCTTTCGGCAAAGTTCCATAATGCGATGAACTTCTTGAGGCTCGGAAGTGGTGATCGCCATCGCTTTCACGTTTTGCTCTTGCTCTAAGTGTTCAATCCAGAGTTGGGTTAGTTCTGGGTCGGCTAAGTCTCGCTTATTCAACACTTTAACGACAGGCTTATCGCCACGAATTTGAGAAATCAAAGGGTTTTCACTACTGAAAGGAATACGAGCATCCAGTACTTCGATGATCACATCCACTTGTGGAATCGCTTCTTCGATCTCTTTACGTGCTTTGTGCATGTGGCCCGGAAACCACTGGATAGAGTTATTAACCATTTGAATTTAATGCCTTAGTTTTTCACTGCTGCAACGGGATTCGAGTAGTAATACGAGCATCGGGTAACACATGTTGTTATGGCGAGGAGCACTAAAACGGTGTCTACTTTGTTTGCCCTGTCTCGAAAAGTTGAGCGTCTCTTTTGTATTAATTGTCTAGTTTATCATGGAATTTGTGGTAAGCATTCAAGATGAGAATAAAAAGCGGCTTGCCTTAGTCGCATGCTCAATGTCTGTAGTAATTCAATCCATCCTTGTAGTTCGAACCATGCCTATTACTTCTTAAAGTGTAGACTGAGTTATTTGTTGAGCATTAATACTATGTTCAACAAAAAAAGCAGGGAGATCGCTATTACCTCTAAACTATTCAGAAAAATGGTCGTTAAAAGTGGGAAAGTAAATTCGCACCCAAGAAGGCTCATTCTATCGTGTTCAAAAATGAGACATTTTTTCACTGTTTGATATAGAAATGTGCGGTGACCGTCCTTTTGATGGTTTACAAATTTAGTTGTAACGACTAAAAAGGATTCTTGGATTTTTAGCCAGAGAATGGCTTCTCATGGCGTTTGCATCAAACTTTTTCCTGATGCGTATTTTGGTTGGATAATTGGGTTTATGAGTAACGTAACCAGCACTATTTTGACAGAAAGTGGTACCAATGAGCTTGAAATTATTGAGTTCCATTTAGAAAAACAATTGCCTGATGGCAGCACGAAAACGTGTTATTACGGTATTAACGTAGCAAAAGTACGAGAAGTTATCCGCGTACCAGAAACAACCGATTATCCAAATGCACAGCCTCATATGGTAGGTGTATTTTCATCTAGAGAGGTGTTGACACCGTTAGTCGACTTAGCCGGTTGGTTGGGTGTTCCTACACGACAAGATCTCGAGCACAAATTTGTCATCGTGACTGACTTCAACAAAATGACCAATGGCTTTCTTATTGATAGCATTTCGCGCATTCACCGTATTTCTTGGAATGATGTGGAATCGCCAAGCCAGTTCCTCGAAGCGGGTGAGCAAGATTGCGTGGTGGCCGTGGTCCGCAAAGAAGGGAATCTGATCATGATCCTCGATTTTGAGAAGATCATTGCCGATATTAACCCTGAACTGAGTATGGAAAAGTACGATGTGAAAGGGGACAAGTCGGTAGATTTAAATCAGAGAATAGTTGGCAAACGTAATGCCAAAACAGTCATGGTTGTTGATGATTCTGCTTTTATCCGTTCTTTAATCCAAGACACATTGGCGTCTTCAGGCTACAACGTGATCACGTGTAAAGATGGCGGTGAAGCTCACGAGAAATTGATGAACCTGATTGAAGTAGCAAAAGAAGAAAACTTGCCAGTCCGAGAGTTATTGGATGCGGTCGTTACGGATGTAGAAATGCCTCGAATGGACGGGATGCACTTAGTAAAACGGTTACGTGATACTGAAGCGTTCCGAGAAATGCCAATTATCATGTTCTCATCACTAATGAGTGAAGATAACCGCTCAAAAGCACTCTCGCTTGGGGCGAATGATACCATCACGAAGCCAGAAATAGGCCGTATGGTGAACATGATGGACAAATACGTGTTTAACTTTGCGTAAATAAATATAGTGGTGACAATTAATGTATAAGGCTGCCGTTTGGCAGCCTTATTTGATCATGAGCGAGGCAGAATTTTAAGTTTGTCACAGGCATCTGACTACATGATGACCCGAACAGGAATACTACTTATCAAACCAGTTATATGCTCTGTTATGCTGCTCAATGCTTATACAAAAAAGTAACAAATCAAATTTTTATACATTTTTATTGCATAAAAAATCCGTATTGGTAATATAAATGCCAAGTTGACAATTAATGCGGTATGACAGCATGAGTATTCAGGTAAGCGGAGTCAATAAATCCTATGGCGATACACAGGTTCTTCACGATGTCAGTTTTAATTGTGAAAGCGGTGAAGCGTTGGTGTTACTGGGCCCAAGTGGTGCAGGGAAGAGTTCTCTTCTGCGTGTTCTTAACCTTCTAGAAGGAGCAGATAACGGAAAGTTAAACATCGCGAACGACGTTTTCGATTTCTCAACTGAAATTAAAGAAAAGCAAGGTTTAGCGCTTCGTCGTAAAGTGGGTATGGTGTTTCAACAGTACAATTTGTGGCCACATATGACAGTGATGGGGAATCTGCTTGAGGCTCCAATTAAAGTGGCTGGCATGGATAAAGACGAAGCTAGAAAGCAGGCAATGCAAATTCTTACGACGTTGCATTTGGCTGATAAAGCAGACGCATGGCCAATGCAATTATCTGGTGGTCAGCAACAACGTGTTGCGATTGCTCGTGCCCTGATGATGAAACCAGAAATTTTGCTTTTTGATGAGCCTACAGCGGCGCTTGACCCAGAGATAACCAACCAAGTAGTTAAGATTATTAAAGATTTAAGTGGTACGGGGATTACTCAAGTTGTTGTCACTCATGAAGTTGAATTTGCTAAAAAGATCGCCAGCCATGTTTTATACCTTGAAAAAGGCTTCATTGTTGAACATGGCACACACGATTCATTTTCTAATCCACAAACGACTCAGTTTGCGGACTATTTAAAACACTAAAACAATTGGCTTTACCAATCACAGATAAGCTCGGCTGTCATTGCGAGTGTCAGCCTAAGACATACACACGGAGTATTGCAATGAAAAAGATTCTACTGGCTTCACTAATCGGCCTTGTATCAGTAAACGTAGCGGCACAAGAAGAGATTAAATTCGCAATGGAAGCGACGTACGCACCATTCGAATACATGGATGAAAACAACCAAATTCAAGGTTTTGATGTGGACTTAGCGAACGCTCTATGTAAAGAAATAGAAGCGAAATGTAGCTTTCACAACCAATCTTTTGACAGCTTAATTCCTGCATTAAAATTCAAACGTTACGACGCGGCGATTTCTGCAATGGACATTACTGAAGCGCGTCTTGAACAAGTCAATTTCTCCGACGCTTACTATGATAACTCTGCGGCATTTGTTTCTATCAAAGACAAAGTAGCAGACCAACAAGCATTAAAAGATAAACGTGTGGGCGTGCAAAACGGCTCTACCCACCAAAGCTACCTAATCGATCAAATGCCGGGTGTCACAGCAGTACCTTACTCAAGCTATCAAGATGCATTCATCGATATGAAGAATGGTCGTATTGATTCAGTCTTCGGTGATACCGCAGTCGTTGCAGAGTGGTTTAAGAAAGAAGACAACCTAGCGTACGTTGGTGAACACGTGACTAATCCTAAATACTTTGGTAACGGTTTCGGTATCGCAGTCAACAAAGATAACGACGAGCTAGTGAGCAAGCTGAACACGGCACTAAAAGCAGTAAAAGCGAATGGTCAATATGACGTAATCTACAACAAGTACTTCGGTAAGTAATATGGTATTAACGGGTTACTCTCTGTCGCTTGTTCAAGCTAGCTGGATGACGGTTCAGCTGGCATTCACAAGCCTTTTGGTCGGTTTGATCCTGGCGGTGGTATTCGCCAGTGGTGAAATGTCTCGTCGTGCAGTCGTGAAATGGCCAATGACGGCGTTTGTTACGATTGTACGAGGCTTGCCAGAGATCCTTGTCGTGTTGTTCATTTATTTTGGTTCGACTCAGGTTCTGTTTTTGATCACCGGAGACTTTATTGAGGTTAGCCCGTTTTTATCTGGCGTGGTGGCATTGTCTCTGATCTTTGCTTCTTACGCTTCTCAAACGTTACGCGGAGCATTAAAAGCGGTGGGAAGAGGGCAGAGAGAGGCGGCAAGCGCGCTTGGTATCAGCCAATCTCACGCATTTGTTCGTATTGTTTTGCCACAAGCGGTCAGACACGCACTACCAGGTTTGACTAACCAATGGCTTGTATTGCTAAAAGATACGGCGCTGGTTTCTCTGATCGGTGTAACGGACTTACTAAAACAGGCACAACTAACGTCTGCTGCAACGCATGAAGCCTTTACCTGGTACGCAACAGCAGCAGCAATTTATTTGGTAATTACGTTAGTGACGCAACGCGCCGTGAAGCGCATTGATAAAAAATTCTCCATCCAAGGGATGAGCATGGGACAGGAGACAACCGCATGAACGAACAACACGTTTGGCAGATGCTCGATGGCTTAGGTACAAGCTTACAATTGACCGTCGCATCTTTAGTGGTCGGTTGTATCCTTGCTCTGCTGATGACGTTTACCCTGATCTTACGTACTCCGGGTTTGCATTGGATGAGTCGCGGTATTATTACTCTGTTCACAGGTACGCCTTTGTTGGTTCAAATTTTCTTGGTGTACTATGGTCCGGGTCAGTTCGATGCAGTAAGAGAAAGCTTTCTTTGGAATTGGTTTAGCCAACCTTGGTTTTGTGCCATGTTGGCCTTGGCACTGAATACGGCGGCGTACAGTACTCAGTTGTTCAAAGGGGCGTTTAACGCGATTCCTTCAGGCCAGTGGCAAGCGTGTCGTGCTTTGGGGATGAATAAAACCGCGACGCTGAAAGTGCTGCTGCCATATGCGATTCGCCGTGCGGTCCCCGCTTACTCAAATGAAGTGATTTTGGTGTTTAAAGGTACATCGTTGGCAAGCACCATCACTATCATGGACTTAATGGGGTATGCTCAGCGCATTAACGCACAAACTTACGATACGCTAACCGTGTTTGGCATTGCAGGGGCATTTTACTTGGGCGTCAATGGCATCCTGACGTTGATTTTCCGTCAAGTTGAGAAAAAAGCATTGGCGTTTGAAGCCGTGTAACTCAAATTTCAGCAACTTATCTATTTATAATGCCTCTGTTTTCGGACTCTCGAACAAGGGCATTGTTGTTTTAGCCAGTGCGTTAGCTGGCAAATTGGTTCAGATTCACCAAACTTAAGGAAGGATTATAACGGCAGGTGACATTATGGAACGCCGACATTTCTTAGCCTTATGGTCTTTGATCTTCGCGCCCTCGTTAAAAGCGTCTAGCTCAATGAAACCAACACCAGCTCAAACCGAAGGTCCGTTTTATCCCGTATCCGCTATTCCTATCCGCCAAAATTTGGTTTTACAGCCGGATGGTTTGATTGGCGAGTCTATTATCCTTCAAGGGCAGGTGCTTAATACGGCAGGGCGTCCAATGTCTGGCGTAAAAATAGAAATTTGGCAATGTGACGGACAAGGTATTTACGATCACCCGAACCAGACAAGCAATAACAATTTCGACCCTAATTTTGCCGGTTTCGGAGCAGCATTAACCAGAGCCGATGGACGCTACTTTTTTCAAACCTTGTATCCAGTGCCATACAGTTCAAGGCCACCACATATTCACGTTAAGCTTTGGCGTGGTAAGCAAGAATTGTTAACTACTCAGCTGTATTTGAAAGGGCAAACGGGTAATGAATGGTGGGGCGGAAAAGCGCGTGATCATTTGCAATTTAAGCCAATAAAAGTGGATGAACGACTAGTTGGAACGTTCACTTTTGTGATTACTTAATGTCTTATATCAGCACAAACTTAACTTACTGATGGCGGCCATTTGTATTAAGTAGTGGGAGGAGACTAACGCTGGGAAAGGGGTGGACTAAGGAAAACAGGATATACCCCGTTTTCCTTGTTGTTCCGTGCTTAAGCGAGTAAATCTACGAGCGCTTTGCCCACACCGTGAGCGCTTGTTGGGTTTTGCCCAGTAATGAGGCGGTCATCAACAATCACAAACTCTTGCCAAGGTTGTACTTTCGTATAACGGGCGGCATTGCGAGCCAGAGACTCTTCTAATAGGAATGGGATGTATTCGATGGTACCAAAGTCAATCTCTTCTTCACGTGTAAAACCAGTGACTGACTTAGACGCCAGCAACTTTTCGCCATTGCTTAACGTAATCGGTAGTAATGCGGCCGGACCATGGCACACCGCTGCAATGATACCGCCATTTTCGTAATGTTTAGCCGAGATTTTGGCAAACTCTTCACTGCTTGCTAAGTCTGAGAGCAAGCCGAAACCACCTGGGTAGAAAATCGCGTCGTAGTTATCACCGTTAACCTGTGATACAGGAATCGTATTGTTGATGCGGTTTTGGAAATCGTCATCCGCTAATATTTTTGCGTTGACTTCGTCACCATCAATGTCGGTTCCGTAAAGTGGGGCTTTACCGCCTTTAAGAGAAGCGATGTCGTAATCCAAACCAGCATTGAGAAGCTCGTTTAGAGCGTGAGTCAGCTCCGGAGCGTAAGTTCCGTTTGCTTGATCAGTGTCACCAAGAGTCGCATGGTTAGTAACAACAATGAGTACTTTCTTCATGTGCTTTCCTTATTGGTTCGTTGGTATTTGTTTCACCCCTTCATACTAATTGCTAAACAAATGAGTGATAATAGGGTTAATTGACAAAACATTATTGCTATATGGCAAAGGTGAGCATGGACAGTTTTGAAGGTATTAACGAGTTTGTTACGGTCGCGGAGTGCTTAGGGTTTTCTGCCGCAGCAAAACAATTGGATTGTAGTACCAGTCACGTAAGTCGACAAGTCACCAGATTAGAAGAGCGTTTGGGTGTCGCGCTGCTCGCGCGCTCCACACGAATGGTAAGCTTGACGGAAGAGGGGCAAAGTTATTATCGACAGTGCAAAGAGTTAGTGATTGGGCTTCAACAAGCGAATGAACAATTGACCACACAACAAACTCAGTTAAGTGGCACATTGCGTGTGAGTGCCGCTGGTGCATTGTCGGAGAATCATGTCGCGCCGGCGCTAATGGCGTTTGCTAAGAATCATCCCAACTTAACGGTGGAGATGAACTTCAACACTAACATGGTTAACTTCATCGAAGACGGCTTTGACTTTGCCATTCGTTATGGGCGACTTAACGATTCTGGCTTAGTGGCGAGAAAACTGGTGGACCGTTCCATGGCGGCAGCGGCGAGTCAGGAATACATTAATGAACATGGTCTTCCAACGCATCCAGAACAATTAAAACGCCACAGTTGCATTATCACTAACAAAGATCTCTGGCAGTTCGAATGCGATGGTAAACCATTGAATGGCGTAAAAGTTCAGGGTCGATGGCGAAGTAATAATACCAATACGGTCTTGCAGGCGTGTGAGGAGGGGTTAGGGATCGCGTATTTACCTAAAAGCAGCTTTAATGATGCATTAGTCTCAGGGCGTTTGATCCCAGTATTAGAACCGTATTGGGGAAGCGGTGCAAGTAGTTGGATTGTCTATCAAAATCGCCACTTTCTGCCACAAAGAGCAAGGTTTGTGATCGATTTTTTGTTGTCTCATTTTGCCGATTGGCAGGAGTGAGATTGCCAATCAACAAGCGTTACTTCGGACGTTCAGGCACCGAGTCATTACATATTCTGATAACTCGGTCCGCCACCGCCTTCAGGCGTTTTCCATGTGATATTTTGCGAAGGATCTTTAATATCGCAAGTTTTACAGTGCACGCAGTTTGCCGCATTTATCTGAAACCTGAATTTACCTTCCACTTCTAACACCTCGTAAACACCTGCGGGGCAGTAGCGTTGGCTTGGTTCATCGTACTTGTCTAAGTGAACATCAATCGGAATGTGAGGGTAAGTCAGGACAAGGTGACAGGGCTGGTTCTCTTCATGTTGCGTTCCCGATAAGAATACCGATGAAGCCTTATCAAAACTGATTTCACCATCCGGTTTCGGATATTCGATAGGCTGACATTCATCTTTAAGGAGCAGTTGCTCGTGATCGTGGGAGTGATTTGTCACCGCCCATGGTAACGGCTTTTTAACTAGTGGTTGCCATAAATTGTGCTCAAAGGTTGAGAGCGCACCACCAAGAAGGGAGCCGAACGTATGAATATTGGCACCAAAGTTACGTGTTTCGGATAATTCTTCATACAGCCATGATGATTCAAACAATGTTTGGTAATCTGGCTCAGAAGAGGCGCGTTGCAGTGCGGTATTGACGGCTTCTGCCGCGAGTAACCCCGATTTCATTGCCGTATGGCTGCCTTTGATTTTCGCTACGTTGAGCGTGCCTGCATCACAACCAATAAGCAGCCCACCAGCAAATTGTTGTTTAGGCAAGGAAGATAGCCCACCTTTAGCGAGCGCTCTTGCGCCATACGCGACACGATGAGCACCTTGCAAATGTTTTTTGATTGCAGGGTGATGCTTAAAGCGTTGGAATTCGTCGAAAGGGCTTAGGTAGGCATTACTGTAATCCAAGTCGACGATTAAACCGACAGCGATTTGGTTGTTTTCCATATGATATAAAAAACCGCCACCGGTGGTCTGAGTCTCGCGTAATGGCCAGCCAATCGAATGGAGTACACTGCCAGAGAGGTTGTCACTATCAGTTGGCAGATCCCATATCTCTTTTAATCCCAGAGCGTAATGCTGCGGTGATTTTCCTGCATCTAAGTCAAACCTTTGGATTAACTCTTTACCCAAGTGCCCTCGACAGCCTTCAGCAAAGATGGTGTATTTGGCTTTGAGTTCTATTCCGGGCTCAAAAGTTGGCTTCGCTTGCCCCTGTTTATCCAGCCCCATGTCACTGGTAGTGATGCCAGTGACGCTACCAGAGTGGTCGTAATTGATACTCGCAGCAGCAAAGCCCGGGAAAATGTCCACGCCAAGGCTCTCTGCTTGGGTCGCAAGCCAGCGGCAGAGGTTAGCGAGGCTAATAACATAATTATTTTGGTCATTTTTCATGGGTTTTGGCGTAATAAAGTGAGGCACTCGGACATGATTGATAGCGGTAGTCAGATAAAGGAAATCATCCTGTTGCACAGAGGCTGACAGTGGCGCGTCCATCTTTTTCCAATCAGGGAAAAGCTCATCTAACGCGTGAGTCTCAAACACGGCGCCAGACAAAATATGCGCGCCAACTTCAGCCCCTTTTTCTATGACACAAATGGATAATGCTTCGCTCTCACGTGCAGGGTTTAACTGTGCTAATCGACAGGCTGCACTTAATCCTGCTGGTCCTGCACCTACGATCACGACGTCAAATTCCATGCATTCTCGTTCCATGTATAGGCATCCTTTCTACTGTCGTCATCGATGTGACCATTCTTAGTGTATATACAGGACTATAGCTCAGTTGACGTTAACGTGAATTAAACTAAGCTCAAGTAAAATCTCCGACGTGTGATAAGAGGCCCGTCATGGACAGTAGACCATTAGCAACACTTGTCATCGCTGAGCACGATAACAAGGCGCTGGCAGTCGATACTTTACGCACGATCCAAGCCGCCGCATGCATAAAGGATAATGGGGTGCCACTGCCAATTTCAGTTTTAGTTGTAGGGCATCAGTGTTCCTTGGTTGTCGATGATCTAAAACGTATTAAAGAAATCGCAGAAATCATCTGGGTGGATGCGAAAGAATACGAGCATGGGTTAGCAGAAAACTTAGCTGTATTGATCTCGCAAGTCGGGCAAGATTTCTCACATCTTCTCGCGCCAGCCAGCACGTTTGGTAAGAACGTAATGCCTCGCGTCGCCGCCCTACTTGATGTCGGGCAACTGTCTGATGTGATGGCAATCGAGTCACTTGATACGGTGATCCGCCCGATTTATGCTGGGAACGCATTGGCCAGAGTTGTGTCCAGTGATGCAATTAAAGTCATGACAGTACGAAGCACAGTGTTTGAGGCGGTAGGATTGTCCGACACAGTGGTCGTGCCTAAAGTGACTCAAGTGGATACAATGATTGCTGCCGAGCGTTGTGAGTTTGTTTCACAGCTGAAGCCTGAAAGTGAGCGTCCAGAATTGCCTGCAGCGCGCGTGGTGGTTTCTGGTGGCCGTGGCTTTGGAAGTAAAGAGAGCTTCGCCTTGGTTGAACAACTGGCGGATAAGTTGGGTGGAGCGGTGGGGGCTTCTCGCGCAGCGGTTGATGCGGGTTACGTGTCCAATGATCACCAAGTCGGGCAAACCGGTAAAATTGTGGCTCCTGAGTTGTATATTGCGGTGGGTATTTCTGGTGCCATTCAGCATTTGGCAGGGATGAAGGACTCTAAGGTGATTGTCGCAATTAATCGCGACCCCGATGCGCCAATTTTCGACATCGCGGATTATGGTTTGGTGGGTGATTTATTTGAGGTTATGCCTGAATTGCTGGATAAGCTTTAAAGCACTGCAACTACACTTCAAGTCTGCTAAGGCTTGTTAGGATAAAAAGTGAACGATGCGTGTTCTTAGTTACCCATGTTGGTCATTCAGCACTATGGTAGGAATGAAAGGCTGCCGTCATGGAAGCCTTTTTCATCGTCACTTCTCACTGGGGAGTTGCAAATGCTCAGCCAGTATTTTGGTGAACTTTGCGGCCTCACCACCAGTGCAAGCGCGATGATCGAATGTTATGGATAACGGCATTGCTTTTACTGCTATCACTTGGCCGTTTCTTATCACCACTCGGTCAACGAGGCGACCCGCACCGACAATGGCCACTTGCGGCGGTGATACCACTGGTGTCGCGAAAAGGCCACCAATGGCCCCGAAGTTAGAAAGTGTGATAGTCGCATGCTGCAATTGCTCACGGCCAATTTTTCTCTCTCTGATCTCTTTGGCAGTTTGATCAAGCCAGCGACGAACATCTAGTGGTTCATACTCGTCTGCATGGCGTAGCACGGGGACGTATAAGCCGTGACGACTATCGACGGCAATTCCCAAGTTGACGGTGTTATGTATGCAACGCGTCATAGTCTCGGCATCAAACCAAGCGTTTAGAGCTGGCTCCTTCTGACAAGCGTGAACAATCGCTTGAACAAGACGAATGCTGATGTCTTCGCTTGGCAGCCAATCTTCCAGCAATGCTTCTTCGGTAATGGTTACCGCTGCAACACTCTTGTGTGATTCGGTCATGGTCGAAACCATGGTGCGTCGGGCACCTTTCAGCACTTCAGTGCCTGGGCGTTGTTTTCTGGCTTCGTCGTAAATATCAGCATCAACAATGAGGCCGTTTGGGCCACGACCGGATACGAGATTGAGGTCTACACCCAGCTTTTTCGCTAATAAACGAGCAGAGGGAAGTGCGGTAATCAAGTTGTCTTTTGTCGTGCTGTGATTCCCGCCCACCCAAAAATCATCGAGGTTAACGTGATGGGCCTGATGAGAAACATGACCGACCACCGTCGCGGCATCTACGCTTTGTTCTTTCTCTGTGGTTGCTTCGTGCTCCGCGCCCGTCTCATCGATTTCGAGTAGTAATGCACCAATGTTAACGATATCGCCTTCTTCCCCATGACGACTCACCACTCGACCCGAGTAAGGCGCGGGAACATCGACCGTCGCCTTTGCCGTCTCTACGGTTAAGATCACTTGATCTAACTGAACCATATCGCCGACATTGACGTGCCATGTGACAATTTCTGACTCAGCGAGGCCTTCGCCGAGATCAGGTAAGTGAAATGTTTTCATTTCCAACCCTCCACGAGCTCACGTGCTGCTGTCACAATGTCTTCTTCCTGAACCATGAAATAATCTTCGTTACGGTAATAAGGCATAATGGTGTCCATCCCAGTGACGCGTTTAGGAGGGGCTTTTAATAAGCACATAGCGTGCTCAGCTGTTCGTGCTAAAAGCTCTGAACCCACCCCGCAGGTCCGGCTCGCTTCATGTACGACAAGGAGGCGCCCGGTTTTTTCTAGTGAGCGGAAGACAGTGGCCATATCAATAGGTTTGATGCTTGCTAAATCAATGAGTTCCACTTCAATTCCTTGACTCGACAACGTTTGTGCCGCTTGCAGTGACTCCAAAACACATGCGCCCCAAGTCACGAGCGTAATATCGCGCCCTTTACGTAGCGTAAAGCAGGTATCGAGTGGGAGCGCTTCACCGTTATCGGTCACTTCAGATTTTACGGTGCGATAAATACGTTTTGGCTCAAAGAACATCACTGGATCGTTGCTGCGAATAGAAGCGAGAAGCAGACCATACGCACGTTGAGGAGAGGAAGGGATCACGACTTTAAAGCCAGCGATATGAGCAAAAAGTGCTTCGATACTCTCCGAGTGATGCTCTGGAGCATGAATGCCGCCACCAAATGGCGCACGAAACACGGCTGGGCAAGTGAGGCGCCCGCGAGTTCGGTTACGCATTCGAGCGGCATGACACATCAAATGTTCCATGGCAGGGAAGATAAAACCTTGGAATTGGAACTCTGCGACTGGGCGAAGTCCTTGCGTCGCCATACCGACCGCGACCCCGCCGATTAACGCTTCTGCGAGTGGAGTATCAATCACGCGTTTAAGCCCAAATTCTTGTTTTAGCCCCACAGTGGCGCGGAATACCCCGCCGTTATCGCCCACGTCTTCGCCAAGCACAATTACATTCGGGTCGTACTGCATTTCATAGTGCAGAGCGAGGTTTACCGCTTCAACTAACGTTAGCTCAGCCATGTTTGCCTTCCTGCATTCGCACTGCTTTGTTGATGAGCTCATCTCTTTGCGGATGAAGCTCTGTAGGGAGAGATTCATAAAGATAATCAAACCCAGTTTCTGGCGCTTGTTGAGGTAAGCTGAGATAGCGTTCAACGGCGAGGTCGACTTGTTCTTTGCAATAGTCGAGCCATTGCTGTTCTTGTGTGTCACTCCAAGCACCCTGATTGATTAAGTAAGCTTTAAGGCGTGCCACGGGTTCAAATCGCCATGCGGTTTGAACCTCTTCTTCTTTACGATAACGAGTGGCATCATCAGCGGTTGTGTGATCGCTTAACCGATAACTGACCGCTTCAATCAGGGTTGCGCCTTTTCCTTTTCGTGCCCGCTCTAGTGCCGTCATGGTGGCATCGTAAACGGCAACCACATCATTACCATCCACTGTGATACCAGGTATACCTGCGCCTTGGGCTTTTTCTGACAAAAATTCGGCAGCACATTGCAGGCTGCGAGGCACCGAAATTGCCCATTGATTGTTGTTTACAACGAAAACCAGAGGAATGTTCCAAGCGCCCGCACAGTTTATGGACTCAAGAAAGTCACCTTTTGACGTACCACCATCACCACACATAACTAATGCCGCTTCATGATTGCCCTGAATTTTCAATGCAGAGGCAACACCAACGGCGTGTGTGCATTGTGTTGCGATAGGCACACAAAATGGCAGATCTCGACTTGGAGTGAGACTGCCCGCTGGTGCAAAGTCGCTACCAGACTCGTCTCCCCCCCAGTATTGAAGGTTTTTTTCCATACCAATACCACGGCACCACATCGCAGGCATATCACGGTAGTAAGGGACAAGGACATCGTCAGGTTTTAGCGCACGACCGACAGCTACTCCGATGGCTTCTGCACCAAGATGCGAGGGGTAGGTACCGAGTTTACCAGTACGTTGTAGCGCAACAGCTTTGTTGTCGTAGGTGCGAGTTAATACCATGTCACGGTAAAACCCGACTAAAGTTTCAATATCAGCCCAGTTGGGTAGTTGGCCGACTAGGTTCCCATGATGGTCGATAAACCGATACATGGGTAATGCTTGAACGTTCATCTCAAGCTCCTTTTGACGCAGCGGGTCTTTTGGATTGCCTCCCGTTAATACAGGGTGTTTGTTCAAACACAAGGCAATATGAAGACCACATTCAATGCCTAGACCTTTAATTTAATCGCAGTAAGGCTAGATACAATAAGTGTAATCAAATTGTTAATTTGCGCTCTATTTTGACTTTCTCTCAACAGTAAATTTTTACTTACAACTTGATTATGTGGCGTAGTAATAGGTAAATCTTTGCGCTTGTCTATTTTAAATCTCGAATGTAATCACGAGGCTTGAAGTGTGTTTGCACCAAAATTAGCCTGTAAAATGTGACAAACTGAACCATTATTAATTTATGTATGTAAATTGGTTGTTGTTGCTTGAGCGAGGACTCGTGATAGCGGGGAGACCCCGAGCTCTGGTTGGAGGAAGGGATAACTTCTTTTCAACAGAGTGGAATCAAGGTAGGGTGACGAATCATAAATGTATAACCTTGGCGATTCTTGAGTTCGCATCGTGTAAACGGTACTCAAGCAGAAGTATTATGGAGAAGTTATGTACCACGCCCATGTTTATTTTCCTTTAAGACAACAAGATAAAGCGCAGGCTTTGAATGAGATCATTCGCCAAGAACGGCAAGATGTGTTGCGTGTGTATCCTTTAGTCGGAAGGTTGGTTGGTCCACATAAAATGCCGATGTTTGAACTTCACTTGGAATCATTGAGTGAAGAGTTCCTTGCTTGGCTCGATACTATCCGAGGCGACTTTTCTGTATTGATTCATCCTGTGAGTGAAGAAGAATTGCTTGATCATACGGAACGTGCAATTTGGTTAGGTAGAGAGCTTGGCGTATTTGAAGAAAAGCTTGAGAAATAATCACAACCCGTAAATGCCCGACCGCTTGGAGTCGTGACTTTATCCATAGCTCATAGCGGTCATTATTTCAATTAGCGTGTTAAACCTTCTTTTAGTGTGCACCTCACTAGGTTTGAGCTCGTTATAACCATCGAAATAGTGACTTAATATATGGGTAGAAAATAAAAAAGGAGCCGAGTATATACTCGGCTCCTGTGACTTTTGAGTTAAGACATCCCAGAAAGCGGAAAAGAAAATTAATGATGCATGTTCTTTTTCATACGATCTTGCTTTTCTACCACCATTTCTACTTGCACTTTCCCGGCGTTTTTAAACGTCAACGTCATAGGGAAACGGTTTCCTTCTTTTAGAATTTGAGTTGGATTAAAAATCATCAAGTGGAAGCTGCCCGGCTTAAATAATACAGAGCCACTGGCAGGGACGCGAACCTCATCGATCTTAATCATTTTCATCACACCGTCTTCTTTTTTATGAGTATGAATCTCAACGTGTCCCGCAATCGGACTTTCCGCTGCGATTAAAGCGTCTTCGATATCACCATGGTTAGTCAATTGGAAAAAACCACCAATCACAGGGGCATTAGGTGGCGCTTCTCGACTCCATGGGTGAGCAATATGGATCTCTCCCACTTCATAATCGTCAGCAAGACTAACTGGGCTGGCGACAAGCGCAACAAGAGCAATCGCGACGGTTTTCATTTGTTTAAGCATCTGTTTTTCCTTTTGAATATATAGCAATTCTGATCGTAAGCTGATCAGATGGTTGTCGTTTTTGAACCAAAATTCGTAATGATTAAGCAGGAAAAACATTGGGTGGGGAGTGTTTTGGGGCGATGTGTTTATACACGAGCTTGTCGCATTTCGCGAAACGGTAAGGATTGAAGGTATGCTTGACACGTCGTAACCAGAGAACGGTCGCTAGGTAGAGCCCAATAACAACCAGCAGAAAGAACTGTATGGCTTGGAGTAATGGGCATTCAAACTGAAAGCCTTCATGTAAATGGAGACTTTGAATGAACCCAGAAGAAGATTGGGCGTTGGCTTTAATCAGCGTGTTGATATCCACCCATTTAAATCCGTCAGCGGTACAAAGCAGTACTTTTTCACTCTGTACTGTATGAAGCCAGTTTTTACTGTGGAGTTGCGTCGGATTAAGTACCGCAGTGGAAGCAAGGTACAGTTGAAACAACACCGCGAATATGATCGCTAAAGCGGTGATATGTTGCTTTTTATGCGGTAGTCGGACGGTTTCCATACGATTGGATGTTTGTTTTATTCGGTGCAAGATATTAACAAATTACCTAAATAATGTAATTGCGAGTTTGCTAAAAAGTGATACAAGTGTGCATCACTTGGGTAAGGCAAAGTTTTCCGCTCATGCGATTTAACCATAGCATTCTGGTAATAAATTGGTGTTTTTATGCGCTAGCCTTGGCCGATATGGGCTCAAAATGTACGCAGAGCATTCACTTGTTTTCGATTAACGTAATTATGACAGTAATTTAATAAAGGATACGGTATTCTCCGCGCCTTTGTACATGCCTGAACGTCCGTCCTGCTTAATGGGAGGGACGATTAATCTTAAGAAATTTCTCAAATGAAATACGAACAACAGATTGGATATCGATACCCTAAAGGTCGATTTGCGATGGTGAGTGTTTATACATTCACTGGTGCTGCGATTTTAGCATCGACTATTTTTTCTTTACTGCTATTTTTGTCGATCGATGAAAACCCCATGATGCAGGCCTTATTTGGTGGCTTAGCGATTATTTTTGAAGCGGGTAAGTTCTATGCTTGGTATGAATATGGTGAACGTCGAGCACACCGTAACTACGCAGGCGCGATAACGGCGTTGACATTTTACTCGGTGTTGGCCGCCATCTCTATCGGTGGCAGTATTGGCGGCATCAATAGCGCAACGAACAGTGCACAAAGTCATATTTCTGTCGAGCAAGCAAAGGTGGAAGCGTTTAATCGCCAGATTGCGGCGATTGATAAACAGATTGATCTCAACAATATGGCGGCTCAGAAGTATATCGAGATGGAACGTATTGCAACAGGCGTGAGTCGTATTCAAGGGCAGAACAAAAAGCTGCGTAAAGAACAGCAGCGATTAGCGATGGAGCGAGATAACTTACCACCCGTAACCCAAGGTTCTGTGATCGGTTTGATCGACAGCCTAGCCAAAGCGTTCGGCACGACGTCTCAACAAGCCCAGCTTGGTTTGGTTGTGTTTTTATCGATTCTATTGGATTTCTTTGCTGCCTTTTTTGTTGGCTTGATTGGAGAAGAACAGCGCTTTCGCTATTTTTATCGTCGCCATGAAGGGGGGACTTTAGAAACGCTCCGTGATATTGAACCCGAACCAGCAGGTTATCTTCCACATATCAAAGCAGAGGAAGAGCAAAAAATGCCAACCCCACCGGAACCACCTCAAGCGCCAACGACGTTATTAGAACAAGTCAGCGATGCCCTCACAACGCATCAAATTACGTGTACTAAGAAAGCCGTTGCCAAACAATTTAGACTGTCCGCCGAAGAGGTGGATAAGGTGTTTGAAGAGTTAGCGGAGCTTGGCTTAGTCGGCAAAAAAGCCAATCATCATTATCATTGGATTGGTCAAGCGGAAGTCGCCTAACTGAGATGTATAGGTTCAGATAAATAGGTTGGTTCAGATAAAAAAGAGCGTCGATTGACGCTCTTTTGCTTTTTCCTCGCTAACTCACAGTGAAACAAGAAAAAACTGGGAATTGAATTAGACTAAAGTTAGTCCAGCGGAAACTTGAGGAGCCGCCATGCTTTCTTATCAGGTCAGCAAAAGCATTGAAATTAATAAGACTCAAAGCGAGATCATTGACTATCTCAAGGATTTTAACAATTGGCCTGAGTGGTCACCGTGGCTCATTCTTGAACCGAGCTGTGAACTGACGTTTAGTGATAACCAAGGTCATGTCGGGGCAGGATTTCAATGGGATGGTCAGCGTATCGGTACTGGTGCTATCGTGCTAGAAAGTACCCAAGAGCATCGTTTAGATATGGAGCTTCACTTTTTTCATCCGATTAAACGTCACGGCAAGGTGACTCTCATTGTGATGCCGTCACAAATTGGTTGCTCAGTTGAATGGCAAATGCAATCACGTGTTCCGTGGTATCTGTTCTTCCTCAAAAACATGTTTAAGTCGATGCTTGAGATGGATTATCAACGCGGACTGCGAATGCTCAAAAGTCGGCTCGAAACGGGGCAAGTATTCTCTGATTTAGTTGAAATCGGTAATCGAACTCAGTCTAAGATGCATTACATTGGGGTAAAGGGGGTGGGCACCATTACCGAACTCGGGTCGATGATAGAAGGTCATCTTCAACAGTTGAAGCAGTTAACAAAGAAAGAAGGTATCTCTGTAAACGGAGAGTTATTTTGCTATTACCAGTCGATGGATATGCAGCAGGGAGTGCTTGAATTCATCACCTGTTTTCCGCTTGATAATCCGGTTACTGCGCCACAGGGTTTTGTCGTTGGAACCATACCAAAGTGCGACACATTTGTGGTTGAACATCGAGGTGAGTATCAATTTTTGGGTAACGCGTGGTCGTTAGCCATGACTTTGACTCGTCAAAGTGGGATAAAAGTGAAGAGCAACCCGTTAGGTATTGAGCGTTATCTGAATAACCGAAAAGAAACAGAAGGTATGAATTTACGCACAGAGGTCATTTTGTTTAAGAAATAAATCACCTTCACGCTTTGGCATTATGGGGCGTATTTGCATCGATTGAGTATTGACGAGCGTAGGTGTTTTTCCTGCTCTAATCGAAAACAGGAATGAACAGTCTTATATAAAGCAACAGAAAATCAGGGGCCACCTTAATCTCTGTAAGGTATTCCCCTGAATATGCAGCTTAATCTTTTCTTCTTAGCTAAACAGACTAAAAACCAACGCGCTTACCGCAATAATTCCCGTCATTAACACAAAGTAAGTCGAACGATTGTTACGATATTGCTTCAACGCGTCGATCTTATATACCGCTAACATTGGCATAATAAATAAGATCATAGCGATAACAGGGCCGGATAATGCTTCCATCATGCCAAGGATACTAGGGTTCATAATCGCCGTTGCCCAAATGGAGAAAAACAGGATAACAACACTGATGCATTCAACGCGTTGTTTTGGCAAATTAGAATGTTTTGTAATCAAACCATTTAAACTCTCTCGTGCGCCTAGAAAGTGCCCCAAAAAAGAGGAGGTAATAGCAACAAAAGCCACCAAAGGACCGAGTGTGGCAATAAATGGATTATCTGTCGCGTTCGCTAAATAAGACAGCACTGACACGTTTTGCTCTTTGGCTTGAGCCAGTTGCTCAGGGGATAAAGCCAAAATACATGAGAAAACAAAAAGAAGCACAAACGCAATCAACATGATACTCGTGCGTCGGAGAATCGTTTCGGTTTTAGCTTCCGCGTTTTCACCATAATGGCGACGTTGTACATTGGAAAAGCTTGAAATCGCAGCGGCATGACTAAATGAGAAAATAACCACAGGAACTGCTAGCCATATGGTGCTAGCAAAAGTAGCAGCGTCTGGCGCATCAATGACAGGCAAGGTCCAGTTGGGTATTAAATAAAAAGAGAGAAAGGCCAGAATCGCGACTAATGGATAAACCATGATGGCAAAAGCACGCAACATGACTGTTTCGCCAGCCATCATAATAGCAATCAATGCAAAAACCAGGACGCCAGAGAGTAATGGACGAGGCAAGGACGCCATATTGGCTTGGTGAACCATAAAACTGTCAACAGTATTGGTAATACCAACACCGTAAATCAAAAGGATCGGAAAGATAGAAAGAAAATACAGCAGTGAAATCGAACGACCTGTCTTGGCACCAAAGTGTTCTTCTACTACATCGGTAAAGTCTGCATTTTTTATCTTAGATGAGAGTACGAATCGAGCGAGACCACGATGCGCGAGATAAGTCATTGGGAAGGCTAACGTAGCCATCGCGACCAATGGCCAAAAACCGCCAATACCAAGATTGATTGGCAGAAACAAAATACCAGCACCTACGGCGGTACCAAATAAGCTAAGAACCCAATGTGTGTCGTGTTTTGACCAAGAGGTAGTTTTGTCTAATTCACTGGAATTTAACGTATTTCGAGATTCTTTCACTTCATACTCGTCTTTATAAAAATAATAATATGGCGGATGGTATAGGTTTTAGTGTTTGTGATCACATCTACAATGGGGTGAATCATGCTATGAATTGACAGGTGTTGTAACTTATCAAACTATGAGTTTTTTCAAAATCTGGTGTTTAGTTTCAATTTTATGTCTATTTTGCAGTCTTATATTCTGAATTTTATTTGATAGTTGGTTTTTGATATTGCGGGTGAAGATTATGCATTGGTGTGCGTTAAGAAAAAATACGCGATGGGCGGGTGTAAACCAACACCTCAAAGCATCAAGGATAACAGCGTGTTTCTCTGAATCTTGATGCTATTTAGGTATACTTCTGCCACCGATGCGAAAGGAGAAACAATTTAATGGACATTTTATCTGCACGTAAAGACGACCTATTAACGGTGTTCACACTAGAAAATACCTTGTTTGGAGAACATGCTTACCCTCAATTTTTCTTTCGGCAAGCCTTCGACTGCTGGGGAGAGAGCTTATTGGTTGCGAAGGAGGGGGAACAAGTCACAGGTTATGTTCTGTTAACACCGAGTTCGACAGAGCAGCAGTATTGGATTATGTCACTGGCTGTTGATACTCAACATCGCGGTAAAGGTATTGCTCGAGCTCTGATTGAAAGCGCCGTGGCTCAGCTAAAACCAAGCTCAAGAGTTAAATTGACTGTCGAACCAAATAACCAACCCGCCTTATCGCTCTACCTCTCTCTCGGTTTCAAAGTTCTGGAGGAGGAGGCGAATTATTTTGGTGATGAAGAGTCTAGGTTGGTTATGGAATTAGTGAAGTAATGCTACACGATATGAGTTTGATTGGGCCTCAATCAGTGCGGCATATGAAATGGTCCTTGTCACTCACAAAACTCGGTTGGAAAATACGAAAACTGTTTAATTATCACAATAAAAAATTAGGTCTCTGATCTTTAAAGTTGTTTGTTAGTTTTTAATTTGTTTTTTTAACATTAGGTTACCGTGTGATTCTTTTTAGTGATAAAGTTGCCAGTTACGATGCTTGACAAACTAGTTGAGCTTACAATTTTAATGGCTATTAGGGTTTACAGTGAAAAAAATTGGCTTCAAAGCAAAGCTTACTCTATCGGTTATTATACTAGTAATCCTTAGTTTGCTAGTATCAAACTGGTTGTCTTATGTAAAAATCAAACAACAAATCATTGATAATATTGGCCAAAGATCGAGTGCCACGGTAAACGATCAAGCGAATAGAATAGAAGGGTGGTTTAAACAGAAAGCTCAAGCTATCGATGTTCTCACCAAGGATTATCAAGTTGAACATAATGCAAAACGTTTACTCGAGACTGCTAGGTTAGCTCAGCAGACGAGTAACCTAGCAACCGTTCTCTATGGCTTCGACAATGGCATTGCATACTCTACTTTGTCTGGTAAAGGTTGGAATAATGGTGTTGCTGATCCAAACCACTACGATCCTCGTTCAAGACCTTGGTATTCACAAGCTAAAACGGCTGACCATGTTGAATTTACCGATGTTTACACAGATTCAACCACCGGTAAGTACGTTATTTCATTAGTAAAGAGCATCAGCGGCGGTGCTATTCTTGGCGATATAGAGCTAGACATATTATCGGAAGTCATTGCTAATGTTAAAATTCCTGGTTCACACGCTGCCATTGTAGATGAGGCAGGTAATACGTTAGCGTCTAATTTTTCGGCTTTAAGTTTTGGAACCACGCTCAACGATGCCGGTTTATCTGATGTGCAAAGAATGATGAGCACGGAAGAGACCAATATGATGGAGTATACCTTTCAAGGTAAAGAGATGGTTGCCTACACGAGGGCTATAAACTTATCTAATGACCAGCGTTGGTATCTTTTCGTTAATATTGATAAATCAGTCGCTTACTCAGCCGCTAATAAAGCGCTCACCGAATCGATTATTTCCTCTATTATCATGGTATTACTCTCCGTCACGATTGTGTTGGGGTTACTTAAAGTATTGTATCAACCAATCCTTAATTTAAAGTCGCTAGTTATCGATTTATCTCAAGGAAATGGTGATCTAACTAAACGGTTACCGGTAGATAATGATGATGATTTGGGGCAAATTTCACAAGGTATAAATACGTTTGTCTCAAGATTACAAGAAATGATGCTAGATATTTCTCAGTCCTCGCAATCCATTTCCCAAAGTGTCAACGAGTTAAAACTGCAAACAGAAACAAGCACTAAGTTATTGGATGGTCACTCAATAGAAACGGAGCAGATCGTTACCGCGGTTGAGGAAATGAGTTCAACTGCGAGTGACGTAGCCAATAATACTGCTCAAGCTTCACAATTGACTCAGTCAACGCATTCTCAAGTGACCGAAATCAGTGTCACGGTTAATGAAGCAGCGACAACTGCAAGAAAAATGATTGACGATGTTGATCAGGTTTCTGAAAGAATTATTAACATCAATAAAGAAACACAAGAGATAAATCGTATCCTCGACATCATTGGAGAGATCGCTGATCAAACGAATTTATTAGCTTTAAATGCGGCGATAGAGGCTGCTCGAGCTGGCGAACAAGGACGTGGATTTGCTGTCGTTGCTGATGAGGTCCGAGCGTTAGCGGCGCGAACACAAGCCAGTACTGTTGAGATTGAACAAACTGTTCAACAGTTACGACAAAGCTCAAATGATGCAATTGAAGACATGCAAATAACCAAAGAAAGCTGCAATCAAACCGAGCAACAGTCTAGAAGGATAGTTGAATCGCTTAATTCTGTTGGTGACTCAGTCGTGCATGTTAGTGATATTAGTGTTCAAATTGCCACTGCGACAGAGCAGCAGAATGCGACCACTCATGAAGTGAGCTGTAACATGTCAAATATACGTGATTTGGTTATGAAAATATCTCAAAATGGTAGGGATACCAGCGACGAAGCCATCAATCTTGCCGCCGCAAACAGTCAACTAAAATCGGTCGTTGAGCAATTTAAGTTAAAATAAATTCGATTAACCAACCGATGACGAGACAAGGCCAGCGAATACGCTGGCCTTCTTTTTAATCGTTGTTTATCGAATGGATCTGCAATTCGGTGTAGCCTGTAGATGTGTCCATCGCTCGCGTAAAGAGCAGCTCTGAGTAAGAATGAATGATCAACTCAGCAGTCGTATCGATGATGGTTCCTTCCATTAAATGCCCCCCAAAAACCTGTCCGTTGCGGTCAGAAACCGAGATATGAATGTGCTGATGTTCTGGCGTTAGTGTCCCCATTACCGACACAATCTCAAAAGGTTCTTGCTTAAATAAGGTGCTTTGTGCGCCTGCCAAACGAAGTTTGAGATCAGAAACACAACCCACACAAGAAGCGATTGAACCTGCTTTGATGTCATGTTTCTGCACCAATTGCGCAAGCGTTTGTTTCAAATCCATGCCTTGGGTTAGGCGAGTCGCAATTATTTGAATCGACATATTACTTCCTAATTAAGTTCAGTAAACAAGATAACGCGGTATCCAAATCGGCATAACGTTTCGCTTTGCCCAGCACTCGCATGCCTTGCATGTTGTTGAGAACAAAGCGAGCGAGATCTTCAGGTTTTAAGCCTTTCGCAACCAGAGTCTCTTGTTGTGCGTTTTTTAGTGCGTCCGTGATAACACCGATCAAGTGATCAAACAAAAAATGCCCCTTACGCAACACGTCATCATCTTCCCCCGCATGCTCTACGAGAGCGTTTTGGATGAAACAACCGCAGTTGCGTTGACGCTGTAACCCAGCAAAGGATGTTAAAAACGACTCTAACTCTGGTAATGACGCGTTATCTTTCTCTAAGTCGATGAGTGAGGGGAGTGAGACCTTTTTCAAATAGGTATCTAGCGCTTCATAATACAATCGCTGCTTGTCACCATAGGTATTATAAAGACTAAAGCGGTTGATGTTTAACTCATTGGTGAGATCGGAAATCGATGTATTTGCAAAACCCTTACGCCAAAATACATTCATTGCGACTACGAGTTTCTCTTCTCGATCGAAGTTGGCTTTTCTGGCCATATGTCTACCTACCTGAGGCTGCTTGATGCAAATCGCCTCTAAATTTATTGAACGGCTTTTAATAAAGGAAGTTCTTGACTGAGCGTTTATACACTGACTACAGTATATGCTAACCAATCAGTTAGAAAAAGAGAAAGGATACTTATGAAGCTCTACGAAACGGCAATGACGCCAAGCTGCAAAAGGGTTAGCATTTTTTTGAAGGAAATCGGTGGTGGAATTGAACGGGTCGCATTAAATGTACGTGATGGTGATAATTTGTCGGATACGTTCAAGCAAAAAAGCGTAAATGGTAAAGTCCCTGTACTCGAGCTTGAAGATGGTACGACAATTTGTGAAAGCGTGGCGATTTGTCGTTATTTAGATGAGGTATTCACTAACGATTTAAATCTTTTTGGAGGAAGTCCATTAGAGCGTGCCCAAATTGAAATGTGGCATCGTGTGGTTGAGTTTCAAGGGCTCTACGCTGCTTTTCAGGCATTCAGAAACATCACGGCTATTTATGAAGATCGTGAACGTTGCATTAAAGCGTGGGGGGAAGAGTCTAAAAAACGTGTTCTTGAGTTTTTGCCGCGTCTTGATGAGCGACTTGCTGAGAGTGAATTCATTGCAATTGACCATTTTACTATTGTTGATATAACAGGTTTTATCTTGATTGGTTTTGCGATGAATGGTTTAGAAGTGGATGTGTTTTCAACGACACCTAATATCGCTCGATGGTATAAACAACTCGCAGCTCGACCAGCATTTCAACCTTAAATCATTAAGCAGAGAACAGGTTTGTCTGCTGTGAACTCCGTGAAAGATATTCAAACACTTCACATTTGTTCTTATTTTCTCACTCATCACCTATAATTGGTTAAACAATAACCTCAATTGGCTTCGATGCGTTTTAGGGCGAGAGCTCTTCGTTTGTAGGCGTTTTTTCATTCTGGCGGAGTCGAGCACAAGACAGGAGAGGTGATGAAAATGCAAGTCAAAACTATCAATAACGTTCTAATAGCACTGTTAATGGTCTCGATCTTTGGAGTGGTTACGCTGTACCTTAATGACAAGCAACAGAATAAACAGATTGAAAAACTTCAAAGCCAATTAATAGAAAAAGAACGTCAGATATTAATCTCCAATGAGGCGTTGTCTTATACTCGTTATCAACACCAACTGTTAGCCGAAGATTATAATCGTTTTAGAAATGAGACGTCAGTGAGTAACATACTGCATTAAAACATCTCATTGCCGCCTAAGGAGCATGACGCCGATAACGAGCGCGTGGCTACTGTCTATGCCAGTATCAGTGTCACCCTTAGTGATTTCCGATGAAATAATCGATCATAAAACACAAACAACATGAAAAGCTCACCTACTCACGATATCCTAACAGGTTAATAAAGTCACCTGAGCTTATGCTGGTACATGCATAATTATTGATATGGTAGAAAGTGAAGTCGAATGAAGTTTATCCACACCTCTGATTGGCACCTTGGCCGACAATTCCACAACGTATCATTACTGGAAGATCAACAGGCTGTGCTAGAGCAGCTCATCAACTATATTAAGCTTAATCCTGTTGATGCTGTTGTTGTTGCTGGTGATATTTACGACCGTTCTGTGCCACCAACCATTGCGATTGAGTTACTAAACCAAGTCGTAAAACGCATTTGCACTGAGTTAAAAACACCAATGATTCTTATATCAGGTAACCATGATGGTGCAGAGCGATTAGGCTTTGGCTCAGAACAAATGAAAAATGCTGGCTTGCATATCGTCAGTAATTTTGAAGATATGTTGACTCCTATCATTATCAAAACAGAGTCAGCTGGCGAGGTGGCATTTTATGGTATGCCGTATCACGACCCTGAACAAGTTAGATTTGCCTATAAAACCTCGGTATCGACGCACGATGAAGCGCATCGCTTACTCATTGATAAAATCAAAGAGTCTTTTCAGCCTGAGCAAAAACAAGTGCTTATCAGCCATTGCTTAGTTGATGGCGCGATTGAATCTGATTCTGAGCGACCGCTTTCAATCGGGGGATCTGATCGTGTGAGTCATGAACATTTTTTAGATTTCGATTACGTAGCTCTTGGTCATTTGCATCAGCCGCAAAAGAAAGGCGAAGAGTATATTCGCTATTCAGGCTCACTGATGAAGTACAGCTTTGGCGAACAGAACCAAAAGAAAGGGTTTACGGTGGTGGAGATTGATCAAAGTGGATTTATCTCAGCCGAGCACGTTAATCTCAGCGCCCCTCATGAAATGCGCATTGTCGAAGGGGAGCTGGATAAAGTCATCGAATTGGGTAAGACCGATCCCAAAAAAGAAGATTATTTGTTAGTACGTTTGATGGATAAGCACGCCATTTTAAATCCAATGGAAAAGCTTCGAGCGGTTTATCCCAATGTACTGCACTTAGAAAAACCAGGAATGCTAATTGGTGTTGAGCAAGAGATGGCAAAAGCAAAGCTAGCTCGAAGTGAAATTGATATGTTTCGTGATTTTTTTATAGAAGCGCAAGATAGCCAGCTTTCGCAAGAACAAGAGCACGCGATCACCGATATTATCAAGCAATTATCACAGCAATAGAGGCCAGAGATGAAACCAATCAAACTAACAATGCAAGCCTTTGGTCCGTTTGCGAGAACAGAGACTATTGAGTTCGAAAAGCTTGGTCGTAATCCACTGTTTTTGATCAATGGCCCGACTGGTTCGGGAAAGACATCAATTTTAGATGCTATTTGTTTCGCCCTGTATGGTGAAACGACGGGAAATGAGCGCCAAGGCATCCAAATGAGATGTGATTTGTCGGCACCCGACTTACCAACGGAAGTCACGCTAGAATTTTCCTTACATCAGAAGCAATACCGTGTGATTCGTGCTCCAGAGCAAGAGGCACCAAAAGCTCGCGGTGAAGGGATGACGACAAGAAAACATACCGCATCACTTTATGAATTGGGGGAAGCAGAAAAACTCATTACCAGCAAAACCACTCAAGTTAAAACAGAAGTCACGAACATTATTGGTTTAAACGAAACTCAATTTCGCCAAGTCATGGTCTTGCCCCAAGGCAAATTTCGTGAACTATTGTTAGCCAGTTCTAAAGAGCGTGAAGAGATTTTTGGCCAACTCTTTCAAACCGATATCTACAAAAAAATTGAGTACGCCCTAAAAGATAGGGCGAGCGCGATCAGTAAAGCGAAGAACGAATTTGATAATCAAATTCGTGGGGCGTTACAAGTGGCAGGAGCCAGTTCGGAAGAAGAGCTTTCACAACAACGTGATGAGGTTGCAAAACAGTTTGAGTCTGACCAACAATCCGAAAAAGCGTCACTAGATAATCTCAATAACGCCAAATCTAAGTTACAAAAAGCTGAAGCACTCAATGAAGAGTTTATTAAGCGAGATAACGCAGAGACTGCGCTTAAACGACATTTAGAACATTCAGATGCGATAAGAGTGCGCCAGGAGCAATTGAAGAACGCTAAAAGTGCGAGCAAAATTGAACTTCAATATGTCTCACTACAGAATGCAAAAGAGCAGGCGCAAGAGCTCAATCAAAAAATTACGGTGCTAACAGAAAGCCTTAGTAAGGCTGGCTTGGTTGTAAAAGAAAAAGAAGCGTTACTGCACACAGCGAAAGAGAGTGCTGGGAAAATCCCCCAACTAACGCAGTATCAGTATCAGTTAGAAGGCATGAAAGATAAGTTAGTTGAAAAAGCGAACTTAGAACGAAAAGTGGCGGCTGGGATTCAACAAAAACAGCAATTAGAAGCGACTTTACAGCAATATGTCACGTTGAAAGATAAGCTGACGTTAGAAGCGCAACAAGGGCAAAAGTCTCTGGATAAAGCGCGTATCGATGTTGCTCTGATCGGTAGTGTTGATGCTGAAATAAAACAAAAACAACGTTTGTTACAAGATGTTCAAAAGCTACTTGGATTAAAGCAAGAGCATACAAAACTGACAGCGTTGACCTCGAGTAAACAGCAAGCGCTTGAGCAGGCGCACAAGTTATACCAACAGTGTCAACAGGCCGCAGATTCGGTCGAACTCAAGTGGCACAATGCACAAGCGGCAGTATTGGCGCAGCGGTTGAAAACGGGTGAAGCTTGTCCGGTATGTGGTAGCCAAGCGCACCCTTATCCTGCTCAGTTTATTGAAGAAGAAGTCACCAAAGAGCAAGTTCAAGCAGAACGCGCAAAGGAAAGAGAAGCCCAAGTATCCTGTAACCAGCTAAACAACCAGCTGGAGCAACATTATGTTGTGATAGGGCAATATCAATCTCAGATCAACCAGTTGCAAGCAGAGCTTGGCGAGCATGCGACAACGGATGAGAAACAGATTCAAGCCGACTTGCAGTCATTAAACGAACAGTTGCAACGCTTGAAGGCGATTGATATTGGATTGTTAGAAAAAAACGTCGAGCAATTGAATCAGCGTTGCTCAGTCGGCGAAA
This sequence comes from Vibrio sp. ES.051, assembly GCF_002563795.1. Classification (GTDB taxonomy): domain Bacteria; phylum Pseudomonadota; class Gammaproteobacteria; order Enterobacterales; family Vibrionaceae; genus Vibrio. The sequence goes on along the minus strand of NZ_PDJL01000003.1, from coordinate 729,305 downwards.
ATAAAATCCATGATCTGCAAAACCAAATGGCGGCGAATGAGTCGACAACCAAGGCCAATCAAGAACAACTGACGCAATTGCAGACTGCCATTGAGCCGAAATACAGCTCGGTTGAAGTACTTGAACGAGAAGTGACGGTTACACAAGACCAAATTAAGAGCCTAAATAGTGGTTTGGAGAATGCGCAAAAAGAGTTACAACATGCACTATTGGCGAAGTCGAATGTTGAGAGTCAATTAACTACTAATAAGCAGTGGTTGGTTGAATCAGAACAAAAACTGAAACAAGCGGAATTGAATTGGCAAAAAGCGTTAGAAACAAGTCATTTTTCGGATGAAAACAGCTACCTCAACAGCCGAGTGGCGGAACAAGACACTCAAGCTTGGCAACAAGAAGTTGAACAGTTCAAACAGACTCAAACCAAGTTAGAGCAAACATTATATGACTTGAACCAAACCTTGAAAAACCTTGAAAAACCCGATCTAAACTCGCTTAACGACAATTTAAATATTCATCAGAAACATTATGTCGAAGTAAGAAATCAACTCGATACGACACGTTCAACATTTGAGCGCATTGATAAAGTTCGCAAAGATATTGCTAGTTTGCACGAGAAAAACAGCAAACTGGAAGATGAATACAAAGTCTTTGGTACATTATACGACGTGGCCAGCGGCAAAACGGGCAGTCGTGTCAGTCTGCATCGCTTTGTCTTAGGTGTTCTGCTAGATGATGTCTTGATTCAAGCTTCTCAGCGCTTAAGTCTTATGAGTAAAGGACGGTATATTCTGGTCCGTAAAACGGACGGATTCAAAGGCGCTGCAGGTCGTGGTCTCGATTTGATGGTAGAAGATGGTTATACAGGGAAAACTCGAGATGTTGCGACACTCTCTGGTGGCGAGTCTTTTATGGCTGCACTGGCGTTGGCGCTCGGCTTGTCTGATGTTGTGCAGTCGTACAGTGGCGGCATTCGTTTGGACACCTTATTCATCGATGAAGGTTTCGGTAGCTTAGATCCAGAATCTTTGGAGCTGGCTATTCAAACCTTGGTCGATCTACAGCAGACAGGACGTATGATCGGGGTCATATCTCACGTATCTGAACTAAAAGAGCAAATGGCACAGCGAATTGATGTGGAACCTTCAAGGCTTGGTTCTACTGTGTCGGTGAAGTCCCAAGGAACTTTCGTTAGTTAGTGTGTGCGATTCAGTTTTTAAAATACCAAAGCCCTTTAACCGGGGCTTTTTCGTTTGGTCATCACTGTTCGCAAAAGAGGCCCTTTTTTGGTGATTGCGTTATTGCATAATCTCCGTCGAGGTTACGATAAACCACAGTATTCCAAACCGACCCATCATCGAGTTCAAACTCAATGGCGTAGTTTACGCCGCTGACGATCTGCGCATAAACATTGAGTATTTGTTGAAATGATGCAAGAGAATTCATCTTTTTCAGAACAAAATCCATCGCCTTCTCTGCGTCTGGGGTCACATGAAATTCGTTCCACCCACCAGGTATGTTGTCTTGTGTCGTGCATACCGCTACCGAGGTTTTTGATTGTGTCGAGTCGTTTGGGGTTTCCTGCTGACAACCAGCAAGCAAAACCAAAAGCGCACAAACTGACACTGTTTTTAGATGCATAACAATAACCTCTATTTATATCGGCGCGTATTATAGGAGGTTGAGATGACTGCGAATGTCTATACTGTGCAAAGTTTTTATATGTATGGGGTCAAATTCTGATAAATAGCTCAGAGTTTTGTCAATTTGGAATGGATTCCGATTTTGCTTCAACATAGCGAAAAAAAAGTGACAGGGCAAAACAAAGCAAAAAGTAGGCAAACCCTACAATTAACCAAACTTCAAAGATGTAACCTGATGAATTTGCCATTTCTGTTCCGACAAAAGTCATCTCTTGAATAGAAATTAAGGAGACAATCGAGGTGTCTTTGACCAAAGAAATCGTTTGACCAGCCAGTGCTGGGGTAATGGCTTTCAGCACTTGTGGTGCGATGACAAATCGATATTTTACCCAGCGTGACAAACCGAGAGAATCTGCGGCTTCCCATTGGCCTTGTTCGATGCCTTGCAAACCCGCACGCACCACCTCGGCGATGTAGGCGGAAGAAAGCAAGCCAACACATAAAACGCCGGAGGCGAGGTTTTCCCATAAATTGGCTGGGCCAAAGAGGAAATGCTGCAATGCATTTGGTTCACTACGATAGTTACGTAGGAGGTCTTCTAATCCCAATAATGGGATCAATTGGTTTGAAATGAAAAAATAGAATATAAAAACAAACACTAACGGCGGAATGTTTCTTATTAACTGGATAAAAGCATTAGCTGGTGTCCGTAACCAGACTTTTGTCGAAAAACGGGCTAAACCGAGTAAAGTCCCCCAAATAAGTGCAAAAGAGATCCCCCACAAGCTTAATCTGAGCGTAGAAAGTAAACCTTGAAAAAAATAAGGTAAACTGCCATCGGCGCGAGGTGTAAATAGCAAGTCCAAAGCAGAAGTCCAGTGCCAGATATAATGTACGCCAGCAGTAGAGCGATGATATAACCAAATGCCGACAACCCCACAGATAACCAACAGAGCCCAGTCAAGCAGGTTCAGCCGAGATAGAAGAGCCCCTGTCTTGGTTTTGTTAGGGGCAATACAAGTTGTCGTGTGTTCGTTCAAAGTTTAACTCCATGTTGAACTAAGCAAAGGCTCGCACCTACAGCGAGCCTTTAACATTATTGACCTTGTGCGATTTGATCTTGCCAATCTAGCGTTGAAAACCAGTATTCGTAACGCTGTGTTAACCAACCGTCTTGTGTGCGTGCTTCAATCCACTTATTGAAGAAGGCTTTTTTATCGTCTTCACCTAGGCGTACTGCAAAGGCTTCATTACCTTTTGATAAACGCTCAGAGAATGGAAGGAACAGTTTGTTATCGTGTTTTACGGTTTCATGTTCGGGTTTTGGACTGGAAGCGATGACCGCGTGAGCGTTGCCGTTGAGTACTTCTTGAAAGGCTTGTGCATCGTCGTCAAATTGCAGGATCTTAGCTTTTGGGAACGTTTCTCGCGCTACCTGAACCGTGAATGCGCCGCGACGTGCAGCGATTTTTATACGTCGAGAGTTAAAGTCCGAGAATGTGCTAAAGCCAGCGGCAAGCTGTTTGTTAGCCGCAATTTGAACGCCGGAGTGAGAATACGGCTGGGTAAACTGCACGCTCTTGGAACGTTCAGGTGTGATCGACATTCCCCCGATGATTACATCAAACTTTTTCGCCAACAGTGCTGGGATAATGCCGTCCCACGCCGTAGGTACAAATTCCACTTCTAATCCTGAATCTTGTGCTAAGCGTTTCGCCACGTCTATTTCAAAGCCGATCAGCTCGCCTTGTTTGTTGCGCATAGCCCAAGGAACAAATGTTGACATGCCAACGCGTAATGTCCCTCTGTCTTTGATTTGATCTAAATTGGGGGTGGCAGAAGTGTCTTTCGCGAGCGAGGGCATAGCGATGGCTAGCCCCAACAATGCAGTGGTGGTCGCTTTGAATAACTTCATATTATTTCCTTATAATTTGCGCCAACTGGCTCCGAGTTTGTGTTCTAGCCATGCAGATAAGCCAGAAAGTGATAGTGTGAGAGCAAGATAAATTGCTGCCACGGTAAACCAAATTTCAAATGGCATGGCGGTCTCTGATACGATATTCCGCGCTTGTGTCGTTAAGTCAAAAATCGCCATCACACTGACAATAGAAGAGTTTTTAATCAGCGAAACCACTTCATTGGTTAATGGCGGCAATGTACGTTGTAAAACTTGAGGTAACACCACGTCTTTGTAAGTATAAAATGGCGATAGCCCAAGTGTTTGCGCTGCTTCAAATTGCCCTTTGGGGATACTGTTCAAACCCGCGCGGAATATCTCCGCGGTGTATGCGCCTTGGAACAGTGATAACGCCAAAACAGCGGTGCTGAATCGGTCCAAGCCGATCACCGGGCCAAACACAAAGTAGAGCAAATAGATTTGCACCAACAATGGCGTATTGCGAATCACCTCGACGTACGTGGTACCGATGATGTTGCCTACTTTTGAATCGCTGAGCCTGAGTAACGCAGTAAGCAAGCCCAGCACTAAGGTAAAGAATAGACTAATGACAGAGATTTTAAGTGTGATCAACAACCCATCGATGAGTTCAGCTGACCACCATTCACCATCTTCATAAAAAGCGATGTAATCGGGTACACGTTCCCATTGCCATTGATAACCCATGGCTTGTGCTCCTGAGTCCAATACCCACACAATCGCGAGAAATAGAATCGTCATTTGCAATAATGCTTGGAATATAGGTTTGAGTACTCGAACTATCATCAGTAGCTTAAAATTTGGTTCAAAAAGGCTTGGGTTCGAGGATGTTGCGGCGTTTCAAACAAGGCGATGGGGGCGTTCATTTCCACAATTTTCCCTTCATCCATAAACACCACGCGGTTAGCGACTTTCTTTGCAAACCCCATCTCGTGAGTCACACAAATCATGGTCATCCCACTTTGTGCCAGTTCCACCATCACATCCAGAACCTCATTGATCATCTCGGGGTCCAGAGCAGAGGTTGGCTCATCAAAGAGTAGCAGAGCCGGCTCCATACATAGGGAACGGGCAATCGCAACACGCTGCTGTTGTCCGCCAGAGAGCTGAATTGGGTATTTGTGGGCTTGTTCTTCAATGTTGACGCGTTTGAGATAATGTTTGGCGCGCTTTTCTGCTTCTTGCTTGGATAACTTGAGCGTACGAATCGGAGCCAATGTCAGGTTTTCCAATACCGTCAAATGAGGGAAAAGATGAAAGTGTTGGAATACCATGCCGATTTTACCGGGCTTAAGAGACTTTGCTTGAGCTGGTTGTTCGAACACAGTGAGTTGACCTTCTTGAATCGACTCTAGGTGGTTAATGCAACGAATGAGCGTTGATTTACCTGAGCCAGAAGGGCCACAAACGACAACAATTTCGCCAGAGTGTACAGAAAAGTTAATATCTTTTAGAGCGTGGTAATCACCGTACCACTTGTTCACGTTGCTGAATTCAACGATAGGGCTATTCTCTTTCAAAAAGTGCACGCTAAAAAGGAAAATGTACTTCTACAATAGCAAGTTGTGAATATGATTTCATTAAGAAAAGCCTAATATTCAAATACCAAAACTCAGAATTCAGGCCGTCTGATCAAGAGCATTACTAATCAAAAAAAACGGTATTGTGACCGATAGGGCACAATACCGTAAACCTAAGAAGAGGCTATGTAGTGGTTATTACGTTATGCGACGGCTAATTCAAGGATTTCGCGGCTACGTTCTAGACTGATTGTTTGGTTTTCGCCAAGTACTGTCATTCCATGTTTATTAAGTTGATCGATAACAGCATCAATCGCCTTGTCGCGGTTGTCACCAAAGTCTTCAAGTTTGGTTGCCACACCAAGTTGGTGATAAAACGTTTCAATCGCTTCAATTGTGCGTTCTGCAAGATCATCACTCGCTTCAAGACCAAATACATTACGGCCCATTTGTTCCAATTTCGGGCGCTTAAATTGCATTTGATTGCGCAGTAAAGATGGTTGAATGATGGCTAGAGAGCGGGCGTGGTCAACGCTCCAAAGTGCTGTGAGCTCGTGACCAATCATGTGTGTCGCCCAATCCTGAGGAACACCACTACCAATCAGACCATTTAGTGCTTGGTTGGCAGACCACATTAGGTTCGCACGCCAAAGATCGTCATCTCGTTGATCAAACTGTTCACCGAGGGTTTTCAGCGTCTTTAACAGGGTTTCTGCGTAGCCGTCTTGAACCATTGCACCAGTAGGAAGCGTCAAGTATTGTTCACACACATGCACCCACGCATCAACGATGCCGTTGATCAGCTGGCGCTCAGGCAATGTTTTCATCACGTCAGGGTCAAGAACTGCAAACTTTGGTTGCACTGCAGGCGACATGAACGGAAGTTTATCTTGCGTTTCTTTTTTGGTGATAACGGCACCCATGTTCGACTCTGATCCTGTTGCTGGCAGTGTCAAAATTGCAGCCAGAGGCGTGGCTTCAATAACTTGATGTTTACCAATCATGATATCCCAACCGTCACCATCGTATTTAGATGCTGCTGCAACGTATTTAGAGCCATCAATAACTGAGCCACCGCCAACAGCAAGAATAAAGTCAATGCCATGCTCTTTTACCATTGCGACTGCTTTATCGAGTGTTTCTTTGGTTGGATTTGGCTCAACGCCAGAAAACTCTAACCATTCACGGCCTTCAAGTGCTTCTGCTACTTGGTCATACACGCCATTTTTTTTGATTGAGCCACCACCGTAAACGACCAAGACTTTTTGATCGGCAGGGATAGCGTCTTTGATTGCAGCGATTTGTTTCTGACCAAAGAAAATTTTAGTTGGGTTTACATAAGAAAAGTTCATTATTAGACCTCTTGCTTCCAGTGAAGGAGATTGAATACGTACATATTAGTCTTACTTTTTAATCTGTAACAGGTCGATTTGTGCAAATTGTTTGCCTATTCCTACAAAACTCTGCTTTTAAAACTAGAAAGTTAAAGTAAAGAGCAAGTATAGTGCGCAAAAGAACATAAAGACCTAAAAATTAATGAGGCATGAATGGAGTATTCAAATGAACTCACTCGCTAACATTATGCAGCAGTACGTAGACAAACATGGATTGCATGATTTAGAAGGGATGAAGAAAACGGCGATAGAAGGAGTATGGTTTTACCGTAGTAGTAAAGGAAATAACCGTCAGCCATTCGTTTATCAGTCCGGCATTATTGTTTTAGGGCAAGGACATAAGAATATTCATATCGGAGATACACCCGTCCAATATGGCCCTGATGATTATCTGGTTGTCGGCGTACCAATGCCGTTAGAGTGCGAAGCGTTCGCGACGAATAATGAACCCTTGCTTGGTATCTCGATCGATATTTCACCCACTTTACTTCATAAACTCGTAAAAAAACTGGAAGAAGCAAAATTCAGTAATATTTGTTCAGACTCAACGCGTTGTGGGCTTAAATCTGTGCGAATGAATGACAACATGCTCGATGTCTGTAAGAGGTTAATGAGTGTGTTATGTAACGATCTCGATGCTGCAATGTTAGGTGAGTTGTTGCTTGAAGAAATAGTCTACCGAACCTTAGTGAGTAAGGAAGGGTACGTTTTATTTGAATTGGCCCACCAAGAGGGCTCTTATGCCAGAGTCGCTAAAGCGTTAAACCGTGTACATCAGGCATATTATGAGCAGCTCAATGTGCAAACTTTAGCCGAAGAAGCAAACATGAGTGTATCGGCGTTTCATCAAGCATTTCGTAGTGTGACGCTCGAGTCGCCTTTGCAATACATCAAAAAAGTTAGGCTTAATAAAGCTCGTGAACTCATTCAGTTAGAGGGAAGACGAGTAAATGATGCCGCTCGACTGGTTGGCTATACCAGTCCGTCACAATTTAGTCGCGAGTACAAACGACATTTTAATGAAACCCCAAGGTCAACAAAAGCCTAGTGACTTTTATATCAAAATAGTGCTTTTTTTGACCTTTTTACTAATTTGCGAGTGACGTATTTTTTCGATTTATAAAGTGAGTTGCCGGTGCCAAATAAGCGGTATGTCGTTGCAATCATTTGGTGGATTGTTGAGAGGTGGTTTCGAAAAAACCTAAATAGGTAGTGTGAAAATTCCAACTTGAGCTTAAGTTATTTTACGTCGAAATAAAAGTATAAACGCGCTTAACCTAGCGTGTTTAATATTGTTTTAACAATAACTTAAGGAAGAGCAATTATGCACCTTAAAAACGGGAACGCAGTGAAAAATGTGTTTACATTAAGCACACTCACGGCATCTTGTCTTATGGCCTTCAGCAGCTACGCAGCAGTTGATTGTGCCCCTCTAGAAGTTTGGGAATCATCAAAAGTTTATAACGGTGGTGATCAAATTCAGTACGAAGGTAGTGCCTATAAAGCGCGTTACTGGACGCAAAATAGTAACCCAGCACAATCCGGTGAATGGGGGGAGTGGGAAACGCTTGGTGCTTGTGACAGTACTGGCCCTGTTGACCCACCACAAAACGAGATCCCGACGATTACTCTTACATCACCTTCTTCGTCGGCTTCAGTTACTGCGGGTGAAGTGGTAAACCTAACCGCAGATGCGACGGATACAGATGGAACTGTCAGTAAAGTTGAATTCTTTGTGGATGGCGAATTAGTTGGTCAGGCAACTTCGGCGCCTTATGCGGCTTCATGGACTGCAACAGAAGGTCAGCACGAATTCTCTACAAAAGCGCATGATGACGTAGGTGCAGTCAGCACGGCAAGCTCTGTGACTTTAACCGTAGTGCCTGCTCAGCCTGGCAATGAAGCGCCGACAGTAGATGTTGCGCTCTCTGCTACTTCAATCGATCTCGGTGGCGCTGTCGTGTTGACTGCAAATGCATCGGACGCTGACGGTAGCGTTGCGAAAGTCGACTTCTATGTTGCGGGTGTGCTTGCAGGTACGGCTACAACAGCACCTTACACGCTTGATATTACGCCTGCTCAAGTAGGTTCTTTAGCTGTATACGCAAAAGCAACGGATGATGCGGGTGCAACGGCAGACTCTGCGCTGGTTACTTTAACCGTCAATGATGGCGCGATGACATCGAACTGCCGTCCTGACGGTTTATATCAAACAACAGGTGTAGATGTTCCTTATTGTTCAGTTTACGACGAAGAAGGTCGTGAGAAGATGGGGGCGGATCATCCACGACGAGTGATTGGTTACTTTACAAGTTGGCGTGCGGGCGAAGACCCACAATCGACCTACCTTGTAAAAGATATTCCTTGGGAGCAGTTGACTCATATTAACTACGCTTTTGTCAGCATTGGCTCTGACGGTAAAGTGAATGTTGGCGACGTTAATGATCCAAACAACCCGGCGACAGGCAAAACTTGGCCTGGCGTAGAAGTTGACCCGACATTAGGCTTTAAAGGGCACTTCGGTGCGCTTGCAACGTATAAACAAAAACACGATGTTAAAACGTTAATCTCAATCGGTGGTTGGGCAGAAACGGGTGGTCATTTCGGTACGAACGGTGATCGCGTTGCTGACGGTGGTTTCTATACCATGACGACCAACGCTGACGGTTCTATCAACCATGCAGGTATCGAGAAATTCGCGGTGTCTGCAGTAGAAATGATGCGTACGTATAAATTCGATGGCTTAGATATCGACTACGAATACCCAACGTCAATGGCTGGTGCAGGTAACCCATACGATAAAGAGTTTATGGAGCCTCGTCGCGAGTACCTATGGGCGTCTTATCAAGAGCTAATGAAAGTACTGCGCGAAAAAGTGGATGTAGCATCTGCACAAGATGGTACCCATTACATGTTGACCATCGCCGCACCATCTTCAGGCTACTTGTTACGTGGTATGGAAACCTTCGATGTGACCAAATACCTCGATTACGTAAACATCATGTCTTACGATTTACACGGAGCATGGAATGACCACGTTGGTCATAACGCTGCGCTGTTTGACACAGGCAAAGACTCTGAGCTAACACAGTGGAATGTTTATGGTACGGCTGCATACGGTGGTATTGGTTACTTGAATACGGACTGGGCTTATCATTACTTCCGTGGTTCTATGCCTGCAGGTCGTATCAACATTGGTGTCCCTTATTACACCCGTGGCTGGCAAGGTGTAACTGGTGGTGATAATGGTCTTTGGGGGCGAGCAGCATTACCAAACCAAGCTGATTGCCAGCCAGGAACTGGTGAAGGTGAAAAGAATAATTGTGGTTACGGTGCTATCGGTATCGACAATATGTGGCATGATACTGACCCTAAAGGCACTGAAATGGGCGCAGGCTCAAACCCAATGTGGCACGCGAAGAACTTAGAAAATGGCATTTGGGGCTCTTACGCTGCAGCCTACGGTCTTGATCCTGTAAATGATCCCTCGGATAAGTTTGTCGGTACGTACACGCGCCATTATGATGATGTTGCAGTCGCCCCTTGGCTGTGGAATGCAGAGAAGAGCGTATTCTTATCCACGGAAGATAAAGCGTCTATTGAGGTGAAAGCGGATTACGTTATCGACAAAGAAATTGGCGGTATCATGTTCTGGGAGTTAGCAGGTGACTACAACTGTTACGTACTCGATGCAAATGGTAACCGTACGGCGGTTGATGCTACTGAGCAAGCTTGTGCAGCAGGCAATGGTGAGTACCACATGGGTAACACCATGACCAAAGCTATCTACGACAAGTTTAAGTCTGCAACACCTTACGGTAACAAAGTAGCGATGGGTGCAACACCAACGGAAGCCGTTGATATTACGGTCAGTGTTGGCGGCTTTAAAGTGGGTGACCAAAACTACCCAATTAACCCTAAGATCACGTTCACGAACAACACGGGTCAATCCATCCCTGGCGGTACGGAGTTCCAGTTCGATATTCCAGTATCAGCGCCGGATAACGCGAAAGATCAGTCGGGTGGTGGTCTGACAGTTATTGCATCAGGTCATACTCGTGCAGACAACATTGGGGGTTTAGACGGAGTGATGCATCGTGTCTCTTTCTCTTTACCAGCGTGGAAAGACCTACCAGCGGGCGGAGTTTACGAACTTGATATGGTTTACTACCTACCAATATCTGGTCCAGCTAACTACTCAGTCATCTCTGGTGGTAAAGAGTTTGCGTTTAAATTTGAACAACCAGATCTACCAATTGGTGACCTAAACACTGGTGATAGCGGTACAACGGAGCCTAGTTCTTGTGATACGACTGGTTTAGCCACATACCCAGACTTGCCACAAACAGACTGGGCGGGTAATGCAAGCCACGCAAACCAAGGTGACAAAGTGATCCATAATGGTGTGGTTTACCAAGCGAACTGGTGGACGTCTTCTGAGCCAGGCAGTGATGGTAGCTGGGCGACAGTTTGTAATATCTAAGAGTGAACATACTAGTAAAATAGTTATCACGACGAAACCAAAGCGCACGATGTTCATCGTGCGCTTTTTTGTGTTAGTTGGCAGAGTTTACTTAAAATTGATAGCTTTCTGGAATAACGACGATGCCTTTATCTGAAATATGAAAGCGTTTTTCGTCTTCAAGTTTATTTATTCCAACTTGAGTGTTGGGAGGAATACGGACGTGCTTATCGACGATACAGTTGATTAACTGGCTGCCTTCTCCTACTTCTACGTCATCAAAAATAATACTATCAACCACGGTTGCACTGTCATGAATGCGCACATTTGAAGCGATGACGGAGTGCTGTACAGAACCGCCAGAATTAATCACCCCGTTTGCGATAAGAGAGTTGATAAAAATCCCTTCATTGCCAGTCGCAGAAGATACGGTACGAGCTGGTGGGAACTGAGGCTCATAAGTACGAATGGCCCAGTTAGGTTGGTAGAGGTTCATTGAAGGAATAGGTTCTAGCAAATCCATATTTGCTTCATAGAAAGAGTCAATCGTCCCTACGTCACGCCAGTAACAATCTTTATCTACCCGGCCTTTACTGCCGCAGAACTGATAAGCGTACACAGATTCTGTATCAATTAATTTAGGGATGATGTCTTTGCCGAAATCATGGCTCGATGAGTCGAGCTTTGCGTCTTCTTCGAGAGCGTCTTGAAGTACATCCATATCAAAAATGTAAATGCCCATGGATACGAGACTTCTTGCTTTATTTTCAGGAAGAGTGGGTGGGTGCTCTGGCTTTTCGATAAAAGAGGTGACTAGGCCATTTTCGGCTGTATCCATGACACCGAATGCCGATGCATCCTCTACTGGGACATCCATACAGGCAACAGTGAGTTTCGCTCCTTTCTCTTTGTGTTCCTCAAGCATTGCTGCGTAATCCATCCGGTAGATATGATCACCGGACAATACAACGACGTATTTGGCATCATTGCGAGATAACAACCACATGTTGTGGTAAATCGCGTCTGCGGTGCCTTCATACCAGGCACCACCTTTGCGCATTTGTGGGGGAACGGCAGTAATATATTCACCAAGTTCGGGATTGAATATTGACCAGCCGTCTCGTAAGTGTTTTTGTAATGAGTGGGATTTGTATTGAGTTAAAACCAATATTTTCCGCAAGCCAGAATGCAGGCAGTTAGTCAAAGTAAAATCGATGATTCTATACTTTCCACCAAATGGTACAGCAGGCTTGGTTCTATCGTCGGTCAGTGGACTGAGCCTTGAGCCCATCCCTCCGGCTAAAATTACGGCGAGTGCATCTTCCATAGTCTTCCCTTTTCCTTATCTTGCATGCCTCAAAACAGTGCTTATCCGGAGGAGGAGGTATACAACGCAGAGGTTTTGAACGACATGTGCTGGTGTGTTTATTACTGCCAACTGTAGTACAAAAATCGTTCCATAGAATATATCCTTATAAATCAAGGAGATTAAACTATGATTAGTTAATACATGCACCATATTGGGGAGGTGGTAGAGAAACATTGCTTTATATTGGCGCAAAGCAAAGTGGTTTAAGTGAGGGAGTAAAGTGAATTTACAATGTAAAGTTAATCTAAAACAATAAGATAAAAGGAGCGAACTCGCTCCCTAAAATATATAAGTGGTGATACAAGCTACTAACGGGTTTGATTAGGAGAGACCAATAATATTACCGTCATCATCAAGATCGAGGTTCATAAAAGCGGGTTTGTCAGGAAGCCCCGGCATTGTCATTACGTTGCCTGATAAGGCGTAAATAAACCCAGCTCCGGCGCATAAGCGTAATTCTCGGATAGGGATCGTGAATCCTGTTGGGGCCCCTTTGATGGATGAGTCAGTGGTGATTGATAGTGGTGTTTTCGCGATACAAACCGCCAAGTCGTTAAAGCCAAGCCTTTCAAAGTGCGCAAGTTGCTCTTTAGCCAGTTCGCTCATTTCAATATTTGCTGCGCCATAACCAGCTTCACAAACGGCCATCAGTTTTTCTTTCAGAGCATGTTGCTTTTGGTAAAGAGGCCGGAAGTCGGAGCGGTTTTCACAGGCATCAATAACCTGTTGTGCCAATGTTGCGCTACCTTCTCCACCATTGGTAAAAGCCGTACTAATCGCCACTTTAACGTCAGGGTTGAATTCGTGAATCAGCGTTTGGAGCGCTTTCAATTCCGTTGCACTATCTTGGGGAAATTGATTAATAGCCACAACCGCTGGAACCCCATACTTGTGGACGTTATTAATATGCCATTTTAAATTTTCGAACCCTGCTTCTAGTGCTTTGGGGGCTGGATCGAAAATGGACTCTGGGAACGTCGCACCAGGGCGTAAATCGTAGTGACCTGAATTGGCTTTTAAGCCTCGCAAAGTTGCAACAATGACCACGCAATCTGGCGCCTTGTTTGCAGCTTCAGCTTTAATATTACACGCTTTCTCAAACCCCATATCGGATCCGAACCCGGCTTCAGTGACCGTGTAACTTGATAGTTTTAATGCAATTTTGTCAGCGATGATGGATGAATTACCATGGGCGATGTTCGCAAAAGGGCCCGCATGAATAAGAGTCGGCACACCTTCTAAGGTTTGCATCAGAGTAGGGGCAATAGCCTCTTTGAGCGTTACCGCCATTGCGCCTGCAACTTGCAGATGCTCAGTCGTGATAGGATTGCCTGCTAAATCGTAAGCAACGACTATTTTCCCGATTCGCTGACGAAGATCTTTTAAGTTTTTAGCCAAAGCAATAATTGCCATCAACTCAGAAGCGGCCGAAATGTCGAAACCTTCATTGCGTTCATAGCCATTAATGATTTTTCCTGGTTCATTCAAACCAATCTTGACCTTGCGTAGTGCTCGGTCATTATGGTCCATCACCCGTTTCCAAGTAATGCTTTCTACGGCGATTTTAAGTGCTTTCAATCCGGTTCGTGCCTCAAAGGCATCGTATCCTTCGCGTTGCTCATGAAACAAACGTGCGTCTAACGCTGCCGAGGCTAGGTTGTGAGCTGCCGTGACGGCATGAATATCACCAGTGAGATGTAAGTTGAGCTCTTCCATTGGGGCAACTTGAGAGTAGCCGCCCCCAGCTGCACCGCCTTTAATGCCAAACACAGGTCCCATTGAAGGCTGTCTAATACAAGCAAACACTGACTGATTTAGTTTTGCTAACCCTTGCGCTAACCCGACGGTTGTCACGGTTTTTCCTTCCCCTAGAGGGGTCGGAGTAATCGCGGTAACGAGAACAAGTTTGCCGTCTTTATTTGTACGAAGACGATCGAGGCATTTGGGATGAACCTTCGCTTTATGCCTTCCATGAGTATCGTACTCTTGAGGTAACAAACCCGCTCTATTCGCGATAACATCAATAGATGACAATGGTGTGTGTCGACAAATTTCAATATCAGACCGCATGGATATTCCCCGAAATGACTTACAAATGGCGTTTCAATATTGAGCTGCGAGTAGCGAGCTATACTGCCTTTGAGTAAAGGTTTGCGCACAAGTAACCTTGTTTACGTTTGAAGTGTAAAGGCGTTCGTGCGTCATAGTGTGCTAGAGATTAACAGAATCTACTAAATACTGCGCCATATCAAAATAAAAAGGCCACCAAATGGTGACCTCAGTATATTTCTTGCTCTTAAGCTATTGATCTTAACGATCCCAATAGGCTTCTTCCAAGCTATCTTCGCGTTCTGGGAGAGCACGAGAAAGGCGAGGAGAGTGTTGTGTTAGCACTTCGTAACTCACTCGGTTCGCATATTTACAGATCTGCGAAAGTGACGAGTAGGTCAGGCAGCGTACTTGGTGCTTTTCTGAATTTGGTACTTCTTTTTGATGGAAAGAGTTTGCTGCCATGTCATGTAAAAGGGCAGAGAGTGCAGCATCACCAGCGCCGTTGGTATTTTTAATTTCCAAAGGGCCACCAAGGTAAGGGCCAATATACGAATAAACCTTCATTGGCTTTTTACAATCAGCTTTGCGCATGGCACGACTAAATTCGTATTGGTTGAATGCTTTAATCGAGCCTTCTAGAATGCCGTGTGTGGTTTCACGTTTTACTTTTTCGTCGGTGTACCCAGCCATGTATAGCCCGTTTGGACCAGCGGTACACAGTACGAGGTCAACCCATTCTAAGGCTTTGTCTGCTGCTGTTAGCGGGTTCGTTTCTCCCGTTAATGCTGCGCCTTCTTCCTCATTCATCGCAACCACAGAAATATTTTCGCGAATGTACTCTTGCCACCATTCGACATTGCCTTCGATGACATATTTTGTTCCTAAGGTGAGTACGACAGGAACATCATGCTTCTTCGCAAAGTCAATTGCCTTCTGAACCGCTTTAGGCATCGGATCTTCTTCATTACCACGCATAAGGTAAGATGAGACCACGAGAGCAGAGGCTTTCTCAAAAACTTCTTCAGGAATACTTTCTGGAAGTAATTGATTCATATGACCTTCGTTGATCGCAAATGTGCGCTCACCGTCTTGAGTAATTAAGGTGTAACAGCGACCAATTGGACCATCAACGATTTGAAGGTGGTTCAAGTTCATGCGTGAAGAGGTACGACAAAGGTAGCGATACGCAAATGAACCAACTTGGATGTTCTTTGACATTACCCCCAACAATACCGATTTGCTATCAGCTAACACAGAGTAGTTATGCAGTGTGTTGCCAATGGTGTCACCAGGATACTGGTGAGTGATCAAGCCTTGTTCAACAAGCTCTTCATAGAGTGCATCAGCTTTGCTTTCTTCAAGAACGAGAGAGTGCCCTTTGCTTAGATTGTATTTTTCTAAAAACGCATCATCTACACGAGCTTCGATATCTACGATGGTTTGACCAACGCCAACAATCGTTGGGCGGTATAGTTTGGGCGCTTGTCGGATTTGGTTAACTAATGGATCACGAGCGTGAGTTGGGAAGTAGTGTTTAGATGTACGCTGACCAGGAAACTTCATGCTTGTTCTTGATTGAGGAAAAAAAGAGGCGTGATTATATCACAAAAAAATGCAACTCGTGGTGTTTATTACACGAAGTTCGCCCGCTAAAAATGCAGCGGGCGGTGGTAATTGTAACCCAATAGCGGAATCGCTATTTTATCTCAGTCGGTTGTACATAAGCCTTGGTGCCCCAAAGAGGTACGGTTGATAAACTGTGCTTGAAGCTACCTTCGGTCTCTTTTGTGGTGTAAGAAAGGTAGAGTAGGGTTTGATTCTCTGGATCGTAGATGCGTCTTACCTTCATTGTTTTGAAGAAAATACTTTTCGATTTCTTAAATACGATTTCGCCGGACTTACTTTTATCTATTTGTGCAATCATTTCAGATGTGATTTCACCCGTCTGACGACAAGAGATAGAGCTGTCACTTGGGTCGGCTAAGCTGAAATCATCTTCTATAGACGCAATATGACAAGTGACACCAGTAACAGTATCGTCCTTTAATTCACCTACTTTTATGTCTTTCAGTGTAAACCAGCCAAGCCCTACGTCAGCCACGTCATTATCTGAGCAACCCGCCAACGCAGTTACAAGTAATGCACTTAACAGCATTTTTTTCATTATTTTGTCCTTAACTAGGAAAGATATTGATGAAATCTATCAGACGTTTGCCACTAAAACAAAATTTAGCCTCTAAGGTTTACATGTTCTAGGTTTGTAATAGGCATTCATGCTAATGTACGGCTCCAAACAAAAATAGGTCTTGCCGCGTGTGTTTTAAGACCTTTGACTCAAAACACCGTGTTTCTATTCGTGATCTTGCCTGCTGGCCAAACGATGTTGAAGTGTTAGGTTTCTTAAGGAGACTGGAGCCGATGCATTCTCTTAAATGAGTAGGCTACTCGGCATAAATTTTTGTTTTGCTACTACTTTGTAGCTTGTGATTAAGGTACTCAAATGAACGAACAACAGCGAGCCAGTATAGAGCGTAAAAATGCGTGGCTATATAATTTGGTTGAAGTAGAATTCCCTACACCAGAAAGCTTGATAGGACGAGACGTCTACTTCAAAGCATTAGATGAACACACTTATCGAGTGATCAAAAAAACCAGCTTACTTGACGGTAACTCAGAGATTGAACCTGACGAGATCTTTCTGGTCGACTTTCATCGGTTAACCATCATGTTTTCTATTTTGCAAGCGCAACGCTGGGAAGAAAAATACGATCAAGACATGGTGGTAGAGTATCTGACTCAAATTATTTTAACACCTGACTTTGAATTGTATGTCGGTTTTAAGGACGGTAGTCCGGCTGGTGTCGCTATTATCAGTCATTTTGAAAGTAGCACGCTGATATCTGATGTGGCGGTTTCTAATTCTGAAAAGAGCCAATTTGTCATCGATCTTGCGAAAAAATTAGCGAGAGAACATAAATTGTGTGATGCAATCATAATTGAAAACTAGATTGAGTGTTCAGATGCATAAAGAGTCAAGCAAGATAACAATCGGTGATCTTGCTTAGAAAAACTGTAATTCCTCACCTTCATTTCTGCGAAATGCCAAGCTCGTCGTTTAAACAATCCCAAACTCAAATATGATTAAACTAAATATTTTTGAATAAACTCAGTTTGGTCAGCGACATTTATAATGTGCTTGGGGGACGGCTATGGCAATTACCAATATTAAGTGCGTGATCTTTGATTGTGATGGAACGTTGGTCGATAGTGAGCGTTTGTGTTGTCAGGCATTAGTGAATGTATTTAACCAACATGGCGCTGAGTTAACCATAGAAGAATGTGTTTCTCATTTTAAAGGTGGGAAGCTAGCGGATATTCTCTTAGATACCAAAGAATTAAAAAAAATCGAAGTCCCTATTGATGAATTAGAGCCGCAATATCGAGAAGAAGTACAATCTCTTTTTGTTCGCCACTTACAACCGATGGATGGTGTAAAGCGCTTAATTCAGTTGCTTGACTCTCACAATATCGAGTACTGCGTTGCGTCAAATGGACCAAAAGATAAAATCGAATATGCACTTGAGCTAACAGGTTTATTGGATGCGTTTCAAGGAAAAGTGTTTTCGGCTTTTGATGCAAACAGTTGGAAACCAGAGCCAGATTTGCTGATGTACAGTGCAATGAGTATGGGCTTTTTACCAAGTGACTGTCTGTATATCGATGACACGCCGAAAGGCGTAGAAGCAGGAATAAATGCAGGTATTAAGACGATACAGTTATTTAATGGCGAAGCGATTAACCGTGTTGATGATGAGCGTGTTATCCGTATTCAACATCTAGATGAATTAAAAGAGCAGCTATTTAGCTGCTCTGTTTAACTTTTAATGGCAAACCCTACTTAGACTATGAATATGTTTACATTTAGACTGTAAATATGGAGTTTGGTGTAAGCATTGAATGGATGAGAAATTTTTCGTGTGGAACCCGCAAGCAGCACAAGTAAATTTTTCGCCATCTGATGAGATTAAATATTCGTCTCCCTGACAGAGTGGACAACTCAAGTTTTCAATGTCTTTTGTATCTTTGTTATTATTCATATTATTTTCCAGCAGCAAATTGGAACTAGCAGATTAAGCATAGCGGAACGTCTTGTTTATGAATATTATTTCATCAGGTACAACGAGAACTTGAGATTCACTTCAAATATCCAGTTGTTCGAAGCCAAGAATGTCGACGTTTAAAAATAACAAAAAAGGGCTCTTTAGGAGCCCTTTGTGTATCGATATTTACTGAGTTAAGCGGTTCGGTAGCGTTTTAACACTTCTCCAAGCGAGAGTGATGCTTTAGTTAGGTTTGTAACGCCAGAGGTGGATTGCTCTGCCACTTCACGGATTTTGCTTGATTGGGTTCGGATCTCTGAGAGCTCAGACGCAATATCATTCGCCACTGCACTTTGTTCTTCTGCTGAAGTAGAAATTTGAATACTCATGTCCATCAATGAGCGCGCAGATTCTGCAATCGCCGTGACGTCATGGCCAACCTCATTAATAAGCTGACTGCTTGCTTGAGCTTGTTGTACGGTGCGATCGGTTATTGAAGCGATGCTTTGACTTTCTGTTTGCAGCTTCTCAATCATTGATTGAATTTCTACCGTTGCTTGTTGGGTTCGACTTGCAAGGGTACGAACTTCGTCCGCCACGACAGCAAAGCCACGTCCTTGTTCACCTGCTCGAGCCGCCTCAATAGCTGCATTCAGTGCGAGCAGATTGGTTTGTTCTGATATCGCGTTAATTGTGGTAATAACGTCATTAATTTGAGTCGTGTTCACATTTAAGTTCGTTACAGATGTAGACGCTTGCTCAATATAACCCGATAAGGTTTCGATTTCGCCAATCACGTTTTGAACGCGATTACGGCTCAATTCGATTTTTTTAGCATCTTGATCAGACTGAGTCGTGGCTTGTTCTGAAATACTTGAAACTTCTTTCGCTGATGCTGTCATTTCTTCCATCGCTGTCGCGACTGAATCCAGAGTTTGGTATTGATGCGATATTTGCGTCTCACTTAGCTGCATATCTTTTTCAAATGCTGCTGAGGTTTCACTTAATGTATTTGCGTTATCTTTCACGCTGTTGACCAATTCCGTCAGGGTATCCATAGAGTTATCTAACGCACAGCCAATGGTTCCAAACTCGTCTCTACCCGGATGAAACCCCAGACGAGACGTTAAATCGCCAGCACCAATCTTCTCAGTGGTTGTGTATAAAACCCACAGCGCGCCACCGATAAATGTAGCCACCCAGTATGAGAAAATTGCAAATGGCACTGCCCATAAAAAGCTCAGCAACAAAGAGGTGAGGGCGGCTGATTTGGCCGATTGGTATTGTGCTGACATGTTATGAGTGAGCTTTACAATCTCACCGGATTGTAAAGTGGCGTAAGCGGTTGCAGCGCCTTGCATAAATTCGCTTGTTTTTAATGCGCTCACTTTAGATATGCCATCAATTTTTAACACATCCTTTGTCTGCGCATCGATAAGCCCAGACAGCCGTGCTTGGGTTGTTGCAATCGCCTGTTGTTCAAATTGTTGCATTTCATTCATATAACGGCTTCCTGCCACAGAAGTGAGCGCCACCATAAACAGGAGGAAAATAACCCACATTTTGTCGTTGATAGACATCTTGATAAACAACCTGTCTATCGTTCTAAACTCAACTTCTCTCATTTAAAGCTCCATTTGAGATAAAAAATATTGAACCAATCTATGGTTCTATCGAAACAAAATATGCGATGTTAATCAGCAAAATATGTAACGAAGAATGTGTTTATTTTAAAAAATGTGAGGTAGGGTAGGTTATGGCAAAGCGCCATGCCTTTTGAGTGACCAGTTTTTTGAAAAATCTACCCCTATAAAAAAGATGCGGTAGGAGTGAAATTTTCGTGCAATCGTTTACTTTTGATTTTGCTCATAGGTTTTTAAATCTAGGCTTCTCGCCGTCATGAATATGTCATATAAAGATTATAAAAAGGAGTGCTGGTGCGGAGATAGAAAGACAGAGCATCAGTAAGTTAAAGCAAGATAGCTTAAATACAGGAGGTCACAATGAGCGACCAATACCAAAACGACGAGAGCCTTGAGCTGCTAGATGCGCTTGAAATTGGCATTACCTTGTCGGAGTACGTTGGCTCAGACAACGAAGCCGAATAGGAGAGTACTCTCATCGCGGCTTAATTAACGTTATAATAAGGCATGTCACACCAAGCCTAAACGTCGAATGAACTTTCTAGCCCACCTGCATATCGCAGAACATTGTAAAAGTCATTTATTGGGAAACTTGCTTGGAGACTTCGTCAAAGGAGATCCAAGCAAACAGTATAGCGCTGATATCTCGAATGGCATCAAACTGCATCGTTTTGTGGATCGTATTACTGACCACCACTCTATTGTCGATGAGTGCAAACCTCATTTCACGGGGGTTGCGCGCCGTTTTGCCCCTATTGCTCTAGATATGTTTTGGGATCATTGCTTAGCGAAACATTGGCAAGATTTTCATACTCTTTCCCTCGACAGTTTTGTGCATTCCGCTTACCTACGAGTGGATCGAGATGTTCACGACAGCTTACCGTCACGATTCTTATTACTACACAACCGCATGTGGAGCGGTCATTGGCTGCAGTCATATCAAGATCTTAACAATATCGAATTTGCGCTACATCGAATGTCGCAAAGAAGTCCTAGAATGGCCGACCTCACAACGACATTTTCAGTCATTGAGCAAGAATACTTGTTCTTGGAGGATAAGTTTTCTTCACTTTATCAAGACGTTTTGCGCCAGTCGTATGAGTATCAACAACAGTTAAACGGTAAAGAGTCGCTGAGATAGAAAGGTAGTATGGCCCTGAGGGCTCTGTTAAACTCTGCGATCCAAAAATTATGAGGTTTAACATGTCCGTGAATTTTGCTGATCTAGGCATCGAACAAAAGCTAATAGAGACGCTGAGTAGTCTGAATATCGTGACGCCGACACCTGTACAAGAAAAGTCTATCCCACATGTTCTAGAAGGAAAGAACCTTCTCGCTGCAGCGCAAACGGGAACGGGGAAGACGGCGGCATTTGGTTTGCCGATTATCCAAGCCGTTCAGCAAAAGAAACGTAACGGAACTCCTCAAGCATTGATTTTGGTTCCGACCCGCGAGTTGGCACAGCAGGTATTTGACCACTTGGTGCAATACTCAGCTCAAACTGAGCTGCGCCTTGTCTGTGTGTATGGCGGTACGAGTATGAGTGTCCAAAAGAAAAAGCTCGAAGAAGGTGCAGATATTCTGATTGCGACGCCTGGTCGACTGTTGGATCACTTGTTTAATGGCAATGTAAACATCTCAAAGACAGCCACGTTAGTTCTAGATGAAGCAGATCGTATGTTAGATATGGGATTTTGGCCGGACTTACAACGCATCTTGCGACGCTTGCCGACAGAGAAACAGGTTATGCTGTTTTCTGCAACATTTGAAAAACGCATTAAAACCATCGCTTATAAATTGATGGACACGCCCGTCGAGGTCGAAGTTTCTCCTGCTAATACAACGGCTGAAACCGTCAAGCAGATTGTTTATCCCGTAGATAAAAAGCGTAAACGTGAATTACTGGCATATTTAATCGGCTCGCGTAATTGGCAGCAAGTCCTCGTTTTTACGAAAACAAAGCAAGGCAGCGACGAACTTGCCAAAGAGCTAAAATTGGATGGTATTAAAGCTGTCTCCATCAATGGAGATAAGTCGCAAGGCGCTCGTCAGCGAGCTTTGAACGAGTTTAAACAAGGTAAGGTTCGTGCGTTGATCGCGACCGATGTTGCAGCGCGTGGTCTCGATATCCAAGAGCTCGAGCAAGTGATTAATTTTGATATGCCGTTTAAAGCTGAAGATTATGTTCATCGTATTGGACGGACAGGACGCGCTGGAAAGTCTGGTTTAGCGGTGTCTTTGATGAGCCGAGATGAAGAATATTTGCTACATGCAATCGAGAACTTACTTGATCAACGTTTGCCACAAGAATGGCTAGCAGGTTTTGAACCAAGCTTGGTCGAAGCAAGAGAAGTAGAGAGCAACGGCGGCGCTTGTCGAAAGAGTCGTTCCTCAGAAAAGCGTAAGCTAAAAGCCAAACTCGCTATCCACAAAAACCGTGGTAAATCAAGACGCTCTCGCTGACCCAAACTCCTCGAACCGAGAGGGTTGTTTTACTTCTGCATATACCTCTAAGTTTGGAGGTATAGCGAACCGATAACCTTGACACCTATTGAAACAGAGCTTTTTATCATTAATTTGATGTTACCACTGCAATACGGCGTACAGCTGTAAGTATTTCCTGACCAATTGCTGCTTGTTAGAACGTCGGAGAGGGTGACCAAACTTAATATAGCAAGGGCTAAT
Organism: Vibrio sp. ES.051; assembly: GCF_002563795.1. GTDB lineage: Bacteria > Pseudomonadota > Gammaproteobacteria > Enterobacterales > Vibrionaceae > Vibrio. Next base: position 706,504 of record NZ_PDJL01000003.1, on the reverse strand, counting down.
ACCAAAGCGGGTGTCAAGAGATTGAGTCAGCAGCGACTCGCTGGTGTATAGCGTGATGCCTTGTTCGGTATATTCATTTATCGGATCTGGTAATTCTCCCATCCACCAATGGAGTAATTCCCTGCTTGTTTTACTACGACTAATCCAATGATCAGAAACCAAAAAGAGTAGGTCGTTGGGTTGTAATGCGTAACCGTACTCGCTTTGCCATTCGGTAATCGAAGAGAGTAAATTTTCGCGGCAGGACGTACCGGCACTGACCATATGATGAGTTAAAACCCACACGGTGCCGAGTTCCGAAGAGATGCGGTAGTGATGTGGAAGCGCTGGTGCCTCTAATACCTCGATGGGTTTGGTAACACTATGGTATCCAAAGTGACGAAAAGTGTGCTCCATACGCCTAGAAAATGCGAGCCCTAAGTGGTGCTCACTCATGCCTTGGTTATGGACCGCAGGATAATGCTTTTCGCACAGTTTAAGGCAATCGTCTTGAAAATCATTGACACTTTGAATTACTAGATCGAGTAGCAAAGAATATCCCTTAATCATTAACAAAACGAACCGAGAAAGGTTAGCATAGTTTATGGGGATGGACTAATTTAGTTCAGCAACTTCTTGATCTAAAAATCAAAATTGTTAGGCATCGTCGTTCTTACTCTCATTGGTGGCGCTCTCAATTTCACTCTATTGATTTTAAGCTGATGAGAATGAGAGGAGTTACCCGGTGGTCATATGAACAATACGCTTAAAAGGGATAGGGATGATAAAATTAGAACGTGCACAAAAAGAAACACTCGCAGTAGCAATACAAGATTACATGCAGGATGAACTTAGTGTTGAAATTGGTCAGTTTGATAGTGAATTTCTTGTTGATTTTATTACAGAAAAACTTGGTGCGATTTATTACAACAAAGGCATTGAGGATGCAAAATTTGTGATTGAACGCCGCCTGCTTGAAGCCTCCGATGAACTGTACGAAATAGAACAACCAGTACAACTGTAAGTGCCAGTTTTAAAAATAATGTAAGTCTCCATCGAAAAAATCGAATAAGTTGGTAGAGACGGTGGTATTGGCTGGGTGTAAAGGATGGTAAATAATCTGTTTCATTTGAGGCAAATAGGTTAATGTAGTGTTTCTTGCTCAACATTAACTTAGGCATATATCTAGGAACGTGAGATGGATTCACTGGTAAAGAAGTACAACTTTCCTGCACGCATGATGCATTGGGTATCTGCACTGTGCATTATTGGTCTATTTGCAGTGGGTTTGTGGATGGTCGATCTGAGTTATTACAGTGAATGGTACCAAACTGCACCACACTACCACCGCTCTGTCGGTATTTTACTCGCCATCTTAACTTTGGTACGCATCGTGTGGAAACATGTTACTGCAGCACCAAGGGTCGAAGGCAAACCTTACGAGATTGTTGCCGCAAAAGCAGCACATGGTGTGATGTATCTGCTGTTATTCACTATCTTTGGTTCAGGCTACCTCATTTCAACGTCTGATGGTCGCGGTATCGAAGTGTTTAACTGGTTTATCGTACCGGGAGCGGGTGAGTTGTTTCCTGGACAATCAGACCTTGCAGGTGAAATTCACTTTTACGCAGCTTGGGCGGTGATCCTCATTGCAGGCTTACATGCTGCTGCAGCACTCAAACATCACTTTATCGATAAAGACAACACATTAAAAAAAATGTTAGGAGCTTCATAATGAAAAAGTCACTCTTCGCTACAGGATTAGCAATCGCTATGGCACTGCCGGTTGGTGCTCAAGCTGCAGATTATGTCATCGATACGAAAGGCGCACATGCTTCCGTTAACTTTAAAGTAAGTCACCTTGGTTATAGCTTCATCAAAGGTCGTTTTAATACTTTTTCTGGTGACTTTTCGTTCGATGAAAATAACATCACAGATTCAAAAGTTAATGTTGTCGTGGATACCACCAGTTTGGATTCGAACCACGCAGAGCGTGATAAACATATTCGTAGTGGTGATTTTATCGATGCGAGCAAATACAGCCAAGCCACGTTCAAGAGTACAAAGGTTGTCGATAAAGGCAATGGTAAGCTGGACGTGACAGGGGATCTAACACTTCATGGCGTAACAAAACCAATCACTATTGAAGCGGAATTTGTTGGTGCTGGCAGTGACCCGTGGGGGGGAGAGCGAGCAGGCTTTGTCGGTCAAACTCGTCTTGAGCTGGCTGATTTCGATATCCCAGTTATGGGGGCATCAAGCTATGTTGATATGGAGCTTCATATCGAAGGTGTTAAGCAATAATTCACCCCTTTAAAAAATATGAAAAGCGCTCTTACGATTAAGAGCGCTTTTTTATAACAGCCAACAGACGTTGTTTATATTAATAATAGAACTACAAAAATCGTTACGCTGTTTCCAACGCGTTTTTCTCAACGAGGTTTAAGCGCTCACCGAAAATTGGGCGAAGTGCTTTTAAAACTTCTGTACGTGTGACCACACCGATCAGCTGACCATTTTCAAGTACAGGAAGTACTTGTGGTTTACTTACTCTGATGCTTTTCGCACGCTCTTCAACAGATAAAGACGTCATACGAGTTGCAATGCCCATGCTGCTGGTTGGGTAGAGCTGTTCTTTATCGATACATAAGAACTCCACTACGTCGACTAAGCGATCGCCCGCATCGATTGCGACGACATCGCGGCTCATAATATCAACGACTTTTTGCTCCTTAACGGGAATGTAGTCCTCACACCATAGTTCCACCATCATATCGTGAGCAGAAAAGAAACCCACTAAGCGGTTGTGAACATCAACAACAGGCGCGCTGGTTGCGTTGTGATCGATTAACGTATCAAGTGCGGCGGCAACCGGAGTTTCAGCGCTGATAGTAACCGGGGCTGGGTTCATGATGTCTTTAACACAAGATGCGTTTTTCATGGTGAAATCCTTAACTGACGAGAGTGTTGTCGTTGTTGTGATAGAAGAAATATTCGCTGCTTTTAGTTCTGGTCGACGAAAAATACACCAGTTTGCGAGGCCAACTAACACGGCTCCCCCGACGATATTGCCAAGGGTGACAGGGATTAAGTTGGCAGTGACAAAGTGTCCTATATTCAAGTCTGCGTACTGCGAAGCGGGTACACCGACCGCTGTCCAAAATGATTCTGGGGCGAAGTTTGCGATAACAATGCCAAGCGGAACCATAAACATATTTGCCACACAGTGTTCAAAACCGCTGCTGACAAACATGGCGACAGGCATAATTGTCATGGCTGCTTTGGTCATGGCATTTGCAGAGCTAAACGTTAACCAAATGGCAAGACAAACTAATAGGTTACAGAGTATGCCGAGCGCAAATGCCTGAAGGAATGTGTGGTGAAGTTTATGCTGCGCGATGTTCAGCGCATTCAGTCCCCACTGACCGCTATCCATTTGATAAAGACCCGCGGCGGTAACAAGTGCCAGTAAGAGCATGGCTCCGATAAAGTTACCAATGTAAACTTTTCCCCAAATTGATAGCATTTTGCCGAAAGAGATTTGCTTGTTTGCCCACGAGATACTGGAAAGTACCGAGCTGGTAAATAATTCACCGCCACATATGACGATAAGAATTAATCCCATACTGAACACCACCCCACCAGCAAGGCGGCTTAACCCCCAACCTGCGCCAGCACTGCCGGTCGTCACTGTGATGTAAAACAAGAATGCTAGCCCGATAAATGCTCCAGCCATTACGGCAAGGCTTAATGTCATACCGCTGGTTTTGTTGGCTTTACTTAGCGCAAACTTTTCAGCTTCTGACATCATTTCTTTAGGAGAAAAGTACTGGTGATGTTGAGTGCTGGTCACCGCCATATCGACTCCTTAATTTGTCGTCCCATAAAAACTCCTTGGTTATTAATTCAAAAATGAAATTGTCGTTTTTATCTATGCCCCAAATAGTGTCAATCTCGATGACATGGTTTGGGCATGCGGTGTTCCCGAACCGCACATCCAGAATAAGAGGGAAGTAATAGCTAGGTAAAATTGATAATATTTAGAAGTTTCATCAAATAAATTGATAACTTTATGAGACTCGGTAAAATGAACTCTATTGCTTATAAAGGCATGTTTTTTAAGATTGTGAGAGTATGAAAATACTCGCCGATGAAGGAGGACACTTTGCGCTACTCACTAAAGCAACTGGCGGTTTTTGACGCAGTTGCAGATACCGGCAGTGTAAGCCAGGCCGCAGATAAATTGGCACTGACACAATCGGCGACAAGTATGTCGCTCGCGCAATTAGAAAAAATGCTCGGCAGGCCTTTGTTTGAAAGGCAAGGCAAGCAAATGGCGTTGACTCATTGGGGAATGTGGCTAAGGCCGAAAGCGAAGCGCTTATTACAAGACGCATTGCAGATCGAAATGGGATTTTATGAGCAACATTTGTTGAGTGGAGAGATTCGCATGGGGGCAAGTCAAACCCCAGCTGAACATTTGGTGCCAGACCTTATCAGTATCATTGATAATGACTTTCCGGAGATGAGAATCTCCCTTGGAGTACAGAGTACGAAAGGCGTTATTGATGGTGTTTTAGGTTATAAATATGATTTAGGTATCATTGAAGGCCGTTGTGATGATAATCGTCTGCACCAAGAAGTATGGTGTCGAGATCACCTTACGGTTGTTGCATCTTCCCACCATCCTTTTGCTCGAAATCAATCGGTGAGTCTCGCGCAATTAGAACAGGCAAAATGGGTGCTTAGAGAGCATGGGTCTGGTACTCGCAAAACATTTGATAGCTCTATTCACCATCTTATCGAAGATTTGGATGTGTGGCGCGAGTACGAGCACGTTCCTGTATTACGCAGTCTCGTTGCAAACGGTCAATATCTTACTTGCTTACCGTATTTAGACGTAGAGCGTTACATCGAAGTTGGTCATCTTGTCGCATTAAATGTACCTGAATTGAAAATGGAGAGAACGCTGTCATTTATATGGCGTGCAGATATGGCAGAGAATCCATTGGTTGACTGCATTAAGCGTGAGGGCTTGCGAATGATGAAGGGTAAACCATCGGTCTTCTAACCGTTAGGTTAATCAGTTTTGTATAGCAAAGTCTCGTTTATTGCCACTAACACTCTTTACTTGCTACGTTCATTACTCCCTAAACCTGTTGATTTATCGGTTGCGTCAAACTTTTAATGCAAGGGGTGAAATGTACGACATCTTATTGTGATCAATGTCACCGATAAGTTGGGCTGATATCTCTAATATGTGTCCTTGATTTCAATGTATGAAGGCAGTTATCGAACCAAAAGAGTGCGGTAATAGCCAAGTAGGTACGACTAACATGACGACACTTTTAGCTATCTCTATCACTACTGGAATTTTATCTGGCGTATGGGGTTGGATTGCCATTTCTTTAGGTCTGCTGTCTTGGGCTGGTTTCCTTGGCTGCACGAGTTATTTTGCGATCCCGACTGGCGGATTGAGAGGGTTAGGGACTAGCCTAGTTACCAATATGACCGGTGTGTTTTGGGCAATGGTAATAATTTATGCTTCGACTTATGTGGGGCTTGAAATTCTAGGTTATGTCATTACCGCTATTGTGGCATTTTTCATGTGTATTCAAGCCAAGCAAGCTTGGTTAGCGTACATTCCTGGTACTTTCATCGGAGCATGCGCGACCTTTGCCGCTGATGGAAACTGGCAACTTGTCATCCCATCCTTGTTGGTGGGGGGAATATTTGGTTACCTGATGAAAGCAACCGGACTTTGGTTACATACGAAATCAACCACGACATCTTCGCTTGCCGAGCAAGCTCAGTAGTGGCCCCCAATCTTATTTGTATCCGCTGTGTATTGAGTTTACTCCGCTCATACCGTTAATCAAAATTAGTGATGTTTGATACGAGCACACCAAGTTGGTGTGCTTTTTTTGTTTCCAGAACTAAACGTTGGCGCTTACTGCCTTAGGTATTGCCGTTTGCCATCGTCACGATCCGCTTTAGTGTCCAGCGGAGTAATACTGGAATGCATTCGACCCCTTGTGATTCACAATAAGAAACAATGGCTAACGCCAGATCAGGTTTTGCATGTTTTTTTAGCACGCGGTTAACGACTTTTTTGGCTGGGATAGGGTGATCATGAGGAACTTTGATAATGTCTTTAAAGAAAAGTTCAAAACCATGGTTATACAGAAAGTGCTCGATGTCGCGATCGGGCAACTCGGTCAGTCTATGTCTTTCTTGATCATGCCCGAGTTGTGATCTAACCGCGTGAGCGTATTTTTTCCCCGCTGGGTCGCCATCCGTCACGACATGCCAGTCGATTCCAAACTCTTTTGCTACTTTGACCAGTGACTTTAGCCCTGACTGCGCAAACTCCACTATCTGAACGCCTTCAGCCGCTAAATCATAACCGCACTGGCGCGCGAGTTCATTGAACAGCCAAACCTCTGTTTCACCCTCTACTAATAGCCAACAGCGTGCAAATAAAGCACCTGAACGGTGGAAACGAATGTGAAAGCCGATTCTCCTTAACTCATCAATCCCAAATTTTGAAGTATTTAGGCTTTTAGCGATCGTACGGTCTGATAAACGAATTAAACGTCGAATAGAATACAAAGGAACAGAACCTAACATGCTCCCACTATTCGTTGTTAAAATCTTCTGCATTGGTAAAAGTTGTAATAAGGACCATGCTCTCGCAAGGTGAGTTGGATGCAGACGACCTTCAGGGTCTTCAATGATCAGTATCGGCCTTGCGCAGCGTCTTAAGTCGGTAGGTCCTTTTGCTTGAAGGTAAGCGTTCAGTAGCCCCATCAATAATAAGCGACTTTGTTTGTCATTCGTCTCTTTAAGAAACTGACTCAACCCTTTGTCAGAGGATGGGCTCGTGTAAAAAAGTCCGTCTCTTGGTTTTCTCGGGCTACCTTTACTGACGCTTCGAAAAGCAAAATAGTGCTCGACTAAGGTTTGCATCGAGTCAAGACTGCTGCGGATTTCTCCTTTGTTTACATGACCTGGCATCGCTAATAAGCGTCGGCATGTATTGTTAATTCGTTTCTCAATCCGGGCATTGATGCTATTGCCATTAACGTGATTTAAGTGAGGGAAGCGTCGAGAGTCTCGTAAACGGATGACAGGGTGAAGCGTCATTAACTCTATCGCCAGTTTTTCTGAATGATGGAGAAGCTTAGGAATACCATTCTGGTCCAGAAACGCATATTTGGTTTCAATATCATGCCCATTACGTGACGCGCTAATGCGGTAATAAATGACGTGCTCACCATTGTTATTCGTGCACCATGTTGGCTTAATGCGGCGATAACGGCCCGCTTTTACTTCGTGTTTATCTTGTGCTTTAAAGCAAACAATAATTTGTAGGTGTTGAGACTGCGGGTGAGAGATGGAGTAATCGACATGAAAGTCCTTCAGTTCAAATTGATACAGCGAACCATCAGCAGGCAGTGCGATTGAAAGGGCGTCCAATAATGAAGATTTGCCCCAAGTGTTCTCACCAATGAGTGTGGTGAGCTCATCAAAAGAGAGCGAAAGGCGTTTGATGCCTCTAAATCCGGAGATTTCGATGCGTTCTAGTCTCATCTCAATCCTCCTTGCAATTGTTTGAATTATAGAGCGTTATTTTGCTATCTCTAAGCATATATGAATTCAGGTTTATCGAATTCACCTCAGTTCACAAAATCACCACCAACCTCCTTATGAATAGAGACCGTAATAAGCTTGAAGCGCTTTCATCGACAACCTAGAAACATCGGGATCACGTAAATATGAAATAAAAAATTCAATGTTTCATAAAATTCATGATTCTGTCATGATTCCCTTCTTATTATTATAAGGAATGAAAAGAGAGACGATGAAAATGAATAAAAATCATAAGCCAGTAAGAATAAAACTGGCACACATCAATGACACTCATTCCTATTTTGAGCCAACGTCATTACAGCTAAAATTAAAAATTAATAACGATCTCATACTGGAACCTTATGTGAGTGCTGGTGGCTTCTCGCGTATTGCAACACGTGTGGATCAGTTGCGGGAAGATGCAAAACGCCAACGTCAAGGAATGCTCTTCCTTCATGCGGGCGACTGCTTTCAAGGCACGCTTTATTTCTCTTTATTTAAGGGAAAAGCGAACGCGGATTTGTTGAATGCGTTGAACATCGATGCTATGGCTTTGGGAAATCATGAACTGGATATGGGCAATGAGCCTGTCGCGCTATTTTGTCAACGTACTCAATTCCCATTACTTGCTGGTAACTGGGACTTATCAAGCGAGTCTCTGTCCAAACAGCACCGTATCAGCGACTGTAATAATGTTTATAGCTTTCAAAAAGAGACACAGAGCGCACAATACATCGTGAAAGAATTTCAAGGTGAACAGGTTGCGATTTTCGGCCTATCTATAGATAAAATGAGCGATATTGCTAACCCTGATGCAGACACCCCTTTCATGACTGCAATCGATACGGCTAGGGCAACGATAGAGCAAATCCATTCCGCTGGTATTAACAATATCATTCTTCTTAGTCATTTGGGCTATGAGGGCGATTTGGAACTAGCTGAAAAGGTCCAAGGGATCGGTATTATTGTCGGAGGACATAGCCACAGACTCCAAGGGGATTTCTCTTCTATCGGGCTAGGTCAGGATGACCCTTACGGGGTTAAAGTGAAGGACACTTACGTTGTGCAGGCGGGGTATCACGCATTAACCATGGGACATTGTGTGATCGAGTTTGATCAAGACGGCAAAGCGACCATGCTGAATGGTCAAAATGAGTTATTACTAGGGCGCCGTATTTTTTGGGATTCGAAGTTAAACCAGCAATTAGACCAAGGTGTATTTGAAACGGCATGTGATTTTATTCATGGTCAACCTAATGTTGTTGTTTGTAAAAAACACCTAGAGACGCAAGCAATCCTAAACGAAAAGTATATCCCTCGTGTAAGGCAGCTGCAGTCGCAAGTGATTGCGAATGTGGATGCAAAAAAACGCCATGTTCGCATCCCTGATGAGTTTGGTGAGAGTGAATTAGCGCCCTCAGTTGCGCGATCATTCTTACACAGTTTGAATAAGCGTGGTCATAAGGTTCAATTTGCCATTCACAATGCTGGCGGTGTAAGAACATCATTAAACCCTGGATATATTACGGTGGCAGATGTTGCCGGACGGTTATTGCCTTTTGCCGTTCCTATTGGTTTTTATGATGTACAAGGCAGTGCGATTCGTCGTGCTCTTGAGGGGGCAATCAATAACGCATTAAATAATGGTGTTGAGGGGACGGGATCGGGCAGCTACCCCTATACGTATAACTTGAGCTTTGAGTACCATGCCGATTCAGCAAAAGGTGAAAGAATAAAATCTTTAGAGATTTTTGATGGTAGCCAGTGGGTTGATGTTGAAGATAATACTTGGTACCGCGGCACTTCTTCCGCCTATACGATGAAAGGCAAAGAAGGTTACGATGCGTTACTGGAAATGAAAGGTGAAGGACGTATAACCAACTTATCAATGGCGGATTGTTTCATCGAATTACTAACGGATGAGCCAAACTGTTTGAACCAAAGTCACAAACTTTACAAGCAGCAACATAAATAAAATCAGTTGGTATCGATTTTGCTTTCATCTCTACGCTAGATGTGATGAGAGGATGGAAGGATGTGGAAGAAAGGTTGGGCGGATGCTGCTGTGGTTGTTGCATGGGTCGCTGTATGGTCAACGTTAGTGTACTTTGTACCTTCCAGTGGATTGTAATTGCTAGCAATAAGGATGTTTCAAAAGGAGCGACTTCGCTCCTTTTTTGATTTCCGAGGCGCATCAAATATCCATTAAGTTCCATCCAATGTTTTTATTCCCAGTCGACTTTCTCTTTTGATTGTTAATAAAAATTCCAATTCGGAATGATAAATCTTTTTTGTTTGACACCGTTTCGGTCGGCGTTAGTATGGCGGCGTTTGGGGAGTAGTTAGCGCAAGTTTACTTATCGTCATCTCGTTAAGCAGCAGCTTATCCGGTAAGTAAAGGTGTCGTGTGGTTTAGTCACGCTTCACTTCAACGAGACCAACGCATTTATGACTGGCGGATACATTGTTATGTGACCGCTGTTGATATTATATGCGGAAGGTCACCCAAGTCATGTCCTTCCGCTTAGGGAGGAAGCATGTCTCTTATCGAAAATACTACCCAATTTCAAGAATCACTCACTATGTATGGTGCCTTTGGTCTGTTTACACTCGCGTTGGTGGCGCTCGACATTTACCAAACTCGCGGTGGCATCATTACCATGAAAAAAGCCATGGTTTGGAGTGTTTTTTGGTTCTTACTTGCGTTTGTCTTTGCAGGATCAATCTATTTTTTCTGGGATTTTTACGCCCCACATAGCACTTACACAAACGACAAAGCTACGATTTCATTCTTGACAGGTTACTTGCTAGAGAAGTCGCTTAGCGTGGATAACTTGTTTGTGTTTGCTATTATCTTTGCGCAATACAAAGTACCGGAACATTTACGCCCACGCGCGTTGTTATGGGGTGTGATTGGCGCATTGGTACTTCGTGCCATGATGATTGCTGTGGGGGCCCAATTACTGGCTCAATATCATTGGGTACTTTACTTGTTCGCGGCATTCCTCATTTGGACGGGGATCAAGCTGGCACGGGACAAAGGTGAAGAGGAAGTAAACCCATACCCAGAACAATTCATCCGTAAGTTTTTACCAGTAACTGAAGAGTACCAAGACAACCACTTGATCCTGAAGCAAGCCGGTAAGTGGGTAGCAACTCCTATGCTGATAGTTGTTGGTGTGATAGCCGTAATGGATGTGATGTTCGCATTGGACTCTATTCCTGCAATTTTTGCGGTAACACGTGAGCCATTTCTAGTGCTTGCAGCGAATGTATTCGCTTTATTAGGCTTACGCTCTCTGTACTTTGTACTTCAAGCGATGCTGGATAAGTTCGTGTACTTAAAGCCAGCATTATCGGTGATCATGATGTTCATCGGTGTAAAGATGTTATTGGTCGGAACAGAGTATGAAATCCCGACAATTTGGTCACTGACATTTTTGATTGTTGTTATGACGTCAGCAACCATTGCTTCGATGTATAAAAACAGATTAGACAATCAACTTAGTCAAACTAGCGTTACTATTACTAATCAAAAACTTTAAATTTTGAGAAGGATCATGTCGTGACTATGAATGTCATGGTTAATAAAATGTTGCAATTTGAGGTTAGGCTGTACATTTAAAGTGAGGGTATTCAATATTTTTTGATATTTTTGAATAATTATACGTAATATATTCATTTGTATTTTTATGGGTTGTAATGAAATTGTTTTATTAGAAAAAGTAATTTGAATGAGTAAATTTTGTCACTTTTTAAACTACGATAGAGTGACTAATATATGACCAATAAAATATATTACTGCTTTAAAGAGAGGCAATCATGGCACAAGCAATGCAAATGACAAATGTAGCTTTACCAACCTCTATGGAACAGAAAACCTACGCGGTTAACTTCAAAGGATTGATTGCTCACTTACTAGACATTCTTTTTGTTGATAATACGGCACCACACCGTTACAGCACAGAAGACTTGTCTGCACACATGCAAAAAGATGTCGGGATATACCGCTAATCTTAACAGTTTGAATTCAAATACCGGCTTAGAGCCGGTATTTTTTTATCTAGGTATTTTGCTAATCAATGACTATTTACTAAGAGTGTTTCCAGTGGGTGAGTAATTGGAGGTGCTCTGGGCCAATTCCGCAGCAACCTCCAATGACGTTCGCCCCGTTGGCATACCATTGTTTAGCAAAACTTAAATATTCTTCGGGAGAGAGTTCACGGGTCTCTTGAATGGTGTTGTTGGCTTCGTGATTCGCTTTTATCGCCGTGAAGCTATTCGCGTAAACTCCGATCTCGATGTCACTGTGATGACTGGTTAAGATTGACTTAGTCTCCATCACGGCTTGCCCCATCACTTCTGGAATAGAGCAGTTGAAGTAGATACCGGCAGTATTACTTTTATTTGATCCAGTGATTAACTGTTTAATGGCCAAGATGACACTTTCTCTAGAGCGAAGCTGGGCGCTATGATTTAATTCGTCAAGCAGAGAGAACGCGTAACAAACGGGCTTGGTACTTGTCGCAAAGACCTTTTGTAAACACATGAGCTCTTCTAAACTAGTCACAGTTTCTGCTATCCAAAGGTCGATATGCGCATCTTGAGCTTCGAACAGAGCACGAAAAATGGCTTCTCCTTTTTTTGATTCAAATAAGTCAGGGCGATAACTTCCGAATGCAGGAGGAATGCAGCCAGCGACCTGGACTTTATCTCCATGCTCATCTGCACACTCACGTGCAATTTTAGCTGCCTTGCATGCTAATTTAGCACCTTGCTGCTCGTAGAGCGCTTGCCCAAGATGAAATGGGACGCATGCGTAGCTATTGGCAATGATGATTTCTGCCCCGGCTTGGATAAAGTTACGATGCGCTTGATACACGAACTCAGGAGATTCAATTAAAGCTTGGGCGCTCCAATGTGGTTGGGAAAAAGGGGCTCCCATACGTTTCAGCTCTCGTCCCATGCCACCATCAAGAATGGTCAACTTCTTCATACAACAATCCATTTTTGTTCGAGTTAATGAAACCTTAATAGAAAACAATCGTGAGAAAAAGAGAAGATTAAGTGTGTTATGTGAGTGATGAGAGCAATGAGCGTGCTTAAGCAACAAAAAAACGGGGCTCCAAGTGGAGCCCCGTTTTAACTTCGAAAGTAATTCGATATTATTTTTTACGACAGTATTCAGCGATCACGTACATAGATTGACCACCATTTACCTTGCCTGAAACCAGTTTTGGGTCGTTACCAAGGCTGATACCACGAATAACAGTACCTTGTTTAATCACTTGGCTTGTGCCTTTGATTGGCAGATCTTTGATTACAGTGACATCGTCACCTTTTTTGAGCTCAGTGCCGTTGCAATCTAAGGTTTTGTCATCGTCAGACATACCTTTCATTGCCCAGTTCATTTGCTCTTCTTCCATGTACATCATGTCAAGAGCATCTTGAGCCCAGCTTTCAGTGTTTAGGCGAGTTAGTTGGCGCCATGCCGTCACTTGTACTGCAGGAACCTGACTCCACATGCTGTCATTTAGACAGCGCCAGTGATTAATGTCTTTAGGTTCTTCAATCTCACCGTGGCATTTGTCACATACCATGATCGCGGTATCGACGGTTATGTTACTGTGTGGTGGTACAGCGTAAGCCGTTAATTGAGATTCAGAAGAACACAGTTCACATTTTGACTCGCAGCGCGCAAGCAGAGTAGCTTCAATAGACATAAGGACTCACCTTAGAAGTGTTATTTTGTGGCGATATTATCCACTTTATCCTGAGAAATAAAAGGGTGTTATCGAATTAAAGCTGAGATTTTACAACACTCCAACCTGATTAGACGGAAGGTGTAAAATATTCGCTAAACAAATAAGACCTAAAAGGTAAATAGGAATAGACGTTATCTAGAATGATGATTTAGTTGCCGATACATCCAAAAGAAGCAGTAGATACTCGCGATAACAAAGTGAGAACGCAACGACTTTTCATAGTAGAAGAAATATGAAGGGAGTTGAATTCTATAGAACAAAAAAGCCCAGTCGAAACTGGGCATCGGGGGATTGATTAGGCGATCACTTCAGAACAGAGGTGTCTGTGACACCTGTTAATGCATCATCCATTAAGAAGTCAGAGTTTTCCATTTGCATCTCAATATGATGGGCAAGATCGTTCAATGATCCAGCAGGAGAAGCAAAGGTACTGTGCGATGCCGTTGCGTTAAACTGTACAAAGCTTGCAGTCGCGTTCACAGCGGTATCTGAGCTGTGAACTTTCTTCAGCCCCAGCTTCTCAGCCAGTGGTTCAGTTCCCGCAAATGGCGCAGTGGTGACGTTATTTGGCACCGTTGCATCACCATCCACTTCCGTCATCAGGAATGGGGTTGTTAGCGAACCAGAAGCAATTAAATCAGCCGAATTTGTAAACGGGTCAACCGTATCTAGCGTGGTTTGTGCTGCATAGATAAATTGTGAGAACCCTGTTTCTAATGCCGCCAATTGCGCTTCTGTTGCCGCAGATTCAAATGCTTCGTAACAAGCTTTATCTTCTAACGCCAATTTAGTACACGTGGAATCAGCGTAACTCGCGTAGTCTGAAGACGCGGCGTAAGCTAAATTATGCTTGATCTGAGGACCATAATTGTCCGATCCCAAGAGTAAGTTGCCAATTTGGCCACCTGAGTTATGTACGGATGCAGAGCTAAACGTGTAAAGCGCATCTGCGGTAGGGCTGCCAAGCGTGTTGTTTGCAGCCGCAACGGCTGAGGTGGCAACAATACCGCCCAGTGAGTGACCGAGCATTTTGACTTTAGAAGTAGCAGGGTTGAAGCCTTGAAGAGGACTGTCAGCCAACAGACCACCTTGCGCTGATACCACTAAGCTAGCGCGTAAACCTAGTACATCCAGTACACTCTGACGCAAGTTATCACGAGCGACCGTCAAATTAGAAAGGTTTAAGTAAGCCAACACGTCTGCATTTGCTGAACGTTGTTCATCTAAGCTACGGGTACCGTGAATAGGTAAGTCAATAGCGATAACAGCCACACCAGCTTTTACCATATTGAACGCGAACGCGTACGCATTCTCTTTTGCTGAAGTAATGCCGTGTTGATAAATTACCACGCCTGTCGCGACACCGGATTTAGGAGTAAAGACTAACACTTCGACGTCTTCAACCGATTTAACTACAGGAACTGGGGAGTAGCGGGTCACAACACGTTCACTGTCGAGTTGAGTTCCATCATTCAATGTGAGTGTAGAGCCGACCAGTTTCAACTGCTCAGTTGGGTCGTTGGCAAGTTTGGTTACATCAACAGGGTCGTCGGCAAAAACACCCGTTGATAACTGCTGAACCATATTCGCTTGCTCTGTAGGCTCTGCCAGCGCTGCACTGAGTTTCGCTAAGCTTGGCATGGCAGACGCCATTGGCTGCATGTTCCAGTTTGCCCCTTTTTCTAGATAATGAGGCAGTCTGACGACACCTTGAGTGACATTTACATCGGCACCTGACTGCGTATAAAGGCCTTTAATTGCCGTTTTCGCCGCGTCTAGGTCACTAATGTACTTACTAAAATCGTCGTCAGAGTCTAGCGCCGCCACAAAGTCTTGAGTTGTCCCAAGTGTCATGGTGTAAGCGGCGGATAAATCCACAGCACCTTGGTTAATTTCGTTTTTGTAAACGGTATTGAGTGTATTTGCACCGGTTGAAAAACCGGTTGCGGTGACCCCTTTGACTGCCGAGAGTGTGTCACCGACAGATTGAGTGCTAAACCATGAAGAGTAAACAATGTCTGCAGGGTTAACACTCGCTAAACTAAAAATACCTTCAACCGCTTTGGTCACGGCTTGCACAGAAGCAAGGTCGCCTGTTTCATAAATGATTTCTTTCGTTTTACCAGTCGCATAGCTTGACGACGTACCAATCTCATCGCCATTGACATCTTTGACCTCTTGCGTAACAGCAAAGATATATTCACTGGATTCATCTAGTGCATCTGAGAACTGAATATAGAGGCTATTACCGCGAGAGATGACTTTGAAGTCGACGTCTTCGTCAGGAGTCACGCCATCTTTTATTTTAAGCACTTCTGCAATGGGATTAGATTGACCATCCCAATCGGTTATACGTTGGCTGAGTTTAATAACACTTACACCTGACGTAACAAGGCCATCTGCGAATCCATCGCCTTTAAAGTTCAAAACGATTGGCATCGATGTTGACCAACCATCCATCGTATTCATCGCCGCACGAGGGTTAGTTAATGCATCATCGCCGCCTGTAGGCAGACCAAGTGTACCGTCGGTGGTGTCCATGAGTAGGTAGGATGGCGTAGGCACATCTGCGTTAGTGCCTTGAAGAGTGAAGCTTATGGATGTTCCACGATCGAGTAGTGCTTGGACTTCATCTTCAAACTGCACTTTGTCAGAAGTCCCCGAGCTTGATGTATTGTCACCACAACCAGAAAGTAGGATCGCAGAACAAAGCAGTGATAATTTAAACGTATGTTTCATTGGTTTACTCCGTAATCCCATTATTTGAAGGTGTAGTTCATCTGCACTGCACTAATGTAGGCTGTGCCTTCTGAATTGAACTTAATCTCTTGATCTGCTGCGTTAGTCTCGGTGAAAGAGCCCGACTCACTCTTCACTAGCGCGAAACCTGCATCGAAAGTTAGATTCTCGTTCATCGCGTAAGTTAAACCAGCGCTGTACCACATACGATCACTGTCGGGAATGCTCAATGTGGCTTTACCGGCTTGTTCGTCGTATGCCAAGCCTGCACGGAATGTCCATTCTGTGTTGAGAGTGTACGTTGCACCAACAGAGTAGCGGTTGTTGTCTTCGTACTTTTCTGGTTTGAAGAAACACACCCCATCATTACATTCGTTACTGGTCGCTTTGAGTTCTTTAAATGTACTCCAATCAGTTTGTTGCCAACCGTAATGCACGGCCCATTGGTCATTTAGCTGATGGAAAGCAGAAAGTTCAATGATCGATGGAAGAGATATCTGTAGACGGCCATCCACTTTTGCTGATGTAGCAATGCCAGAGTCATAGCTGCTGAACTCTCCATCATCAAAATCAAGATCCACTTTAGAACGGTAGCCGAAGCCAAAACGGTTGTTTTCATTTAATTCGAACTGCGCACCAATGTTCCAACCCCAAGCGAAGGTTTCGCCTTCCATACCAACAAGGTTGTCAGATTTATTACCGCCAAACACCCCGGCGAGTGCCCCTTTATGGCGAGTCAGTTCTGCTTCGGCATAGACTAGGTTGATACCGCCGCCAACACTAAAGGATTCATTAATACGGTAAGCAACATTTGGGTTAATGTTGACGGAAAGCAGAGAGGTATCACCCGCCATATCACCAGCGGAGATGTCATCTGGGTAATCGGTCGCGACACCATAGGTTGTAAACATACCAATACCCCAAGCCCATTTATCATTGATAGGGCTGATGTAGTAACCAGCCGGCACAACTTGTAAAGGGGCGATGTCTTTAGATTGTTCATTGTGGTAGGTATCGTAAACATCAACTTCAGGATCGATGATAGACAACGCACCAGAGAACTGAGCTTCTTTAAAAAGCGTCATCGCCGCTGGGTTACGCGCAAGGACACTGGCATTGTCTGCGACAGCTCCCTCACCGGAAAATGCTCGACCAAGACCAGATGCCGAGTGCTCAGCTACTTGGAAGCCCGCTGAATGGGCATGACACGCAAACAATATTGAAATTGTAAGCAGAGAGCAGTGCTTCTTGTTCATCCTTGACCCTCCTAGGGTGTGGTAATGTTAGACCGAAGTCCTTGTAATTGTTGTATGTCACTTTCAGCAGTTGTCATTACATTGGAATACAACTGCTATGTAAATGTAATGTTAATTGTATGTATGATAACTTGTCAAAGTTTGAGCGTATTTTGTGTGTTAGATTTGATGCATAGGTCAAACGGTGGGCGGTAACGCTATGTATTAAAGTTGTATTTTTTTAATGAATGGTTTGACCAGAATGGTTTTATCCTCCTTATGACGAAATGAAGATTAAACCAAGAGATAGTGCATTTTGCCGTTTATCTACTTAACAGGCATAATTCGCGCTTTGTGGATATCGCAATAGGAATCGCGTTGGAATTACTACATATTGAATTTTTAGGACGTCCGTTGAGGTTAGAAGGCTCTCTAGCTGGGTGGCAACAGTTGTATTGGGACAACACATTAGTCTCCCAGATTGATGCCAAGGATGATGACGCCGAAACCCGCTCACATCAGTTCAAACTCTCTGTAGGAGAAGACATTCTATTATGCCAGTTGGACTGTTCCCTTATGTGGCAACCATTTGAGTTGGCTTATCGATTGACGGTTAACAGTGAGCTGATTAGCGAAGGCTCACGGAACGAAAAAGACATTGAACGCCAAGTGCCGACTGTGGCTCCTTCAACCGAAAAACGTTTGAGTCTTATTGGGCTTGTGTCTCTAGGAATGAAAGCGCTCAAGAGTGCGAAAGTCA
The DNA here is from genome assembly GCF_002563795.1 of Vibrio sp. ES.051. Lineage (GTDB taxonomy): Bacteria > Pseudomonadota > Gammaproteobacteria > Enterobacterales > Vibrionaceae > Vibrio. The sequence continues at coordinate 688,394 of NZ_PDJL01000003.1, read as the reverse complement.
TTAAAGTGGCATTAGCTTCAGCAAGCTTAGCCGCTTATTCATGGTTGTTTTCTATCGAGTTTGCGCTGGCGTTGGTGGCCTGTTTAGTGTTTCACGAATATGGCCATATTAGAGCGATGAAGTACTTTGGAATGAAGACCAAGGGCATCTATTTGATTCCATTTTTTGGCGGTTTAGCGCTGAGTGATGAAAAGATCAACACACGCTGGCAAGATGTGGTTATCTCGATTATGGGACCTTTTTTTGGCTTGGTCCTCAGTCTGGTATTTACATTACTTTATTGGATGACGGGTGAGGTCATGTTTGCGGGGCTGGCGGTGTTTAACGCCTTGCTAAACTTGTTCAATCTATTACCTATACTGCCTTTAGATGGTGGTCATATACTTAAAAGCATTACCTTCTCGATGAATACATGGGTAGGGTTGGCTGGCAGTATTGTTACTGCACTGTTAGGGATCGCATTGAGTTATTCATTCGGATTAACCTTGCTTGGTTTTTTACTGCTTATGGGCATGTTGGAAGTGGTGATGGAATGGAAAGCTCGCCATCATAGTCATTTATTGCCCTTAACGCGTTACGGACAGCTTTTCTCGTTTGTTTGGTACTTGGTTTCTGTCGGTGGTTTTGTCGCTATCATTTGGTATTTTGCTACCCTTGGAGATAGCCTGTTGAGCTTGCCACTACAGATACTGGGTACTTAAACTATTCCTTATACCCATTTAAAAAGCTCCCTAGGGAGCTTTTTTGCGAATAATAGACACTGGTAGCAGAAGTTTAGCCACATTCTGGCGCTTTCGCATTATACGCAGGCAACTTATTTATGGTTGCTTGTAAATCTTTAATACGCGTACTGTGCGATGGGTGAGTTGAGAAGAATTCAGGTGGTTGAGAACCACCTGATGCCGTACTCATATTTTTCCATAAATCGACACTTTGACGTGGGTCGAAGCCTGCTTTTGCCATAAACTCAAGCCCGACAATATCAGCCTCGGATTCCTGTGTACGACCGTATGGCAAAATAACACCGTATTGGACACCGACACCAAGCGCGGCCATCGTCATTTGCTGATACTGTTTATACTCGGAAGCTCCAATGGCAACGTTTGCCAGAGACAGCCCTGCATTTGCTAGCTGGCTTTGTGAAAGGCGTTCATTACTGTGGTCAGCAAGGACGTGAGCCACTTCGTGACCAATGACTGTTGCCAACTGATCTTGATTTTTCGCGACACCTAAAAGCCCCGTGTAAACGCCGATCTTCCCACCAGGTAGAGCAAACGCATTGACTTGTTCACTATCAAAAACAACCACCTCCCAATCTTTAAATCCAGCTTGAGCAGGAATGGTGTCAGTGATGTGTTTGGCAACGCATTGGACGTAGGCATTCGTTTTGCGATCTTTGCTGATTGGGATATCTTTCTTCATTTGTTCGAAAGATTTGGCGCCAAGCGATGACATTTCTTGATCTGAAAACATCAGGATCTGGTTACGGCCGGTCGGTGATGCGCTACACGCCGTTAAGCCCGCGATAGTTAAAAGAGCAGAGGCTTTCATCCATACCTTCATAATAGGCTCCATCTAAATTATTTTTGTTTTGAAGCAATAGTATATACCCAAATAGTAACATGATGCATGGATCAAGTTATTCACTAGCGTGATAAGACATATTGCAGGTTACATCTTGAAGTTATGCCTAAGTAAAGTCTATGCTAGCGCCTTGATAAATCGTTACAATCCCACAATTAAGTTCGTGAAATAAGAGCAAAATATGAGTATATGGAAAAAGCCCGTTAGCTTAGAGATTCTGAATAGCACATCAAAAAACACCATGATGGAGCATTTGCAAATTGTGTATACCAATTTCACGGACGACTCCCTCTCGGCAAGCATGCCGGTTTGCCATTTTACTCACCAACCATTAGGGATGCTTCATGGCGGCGCTTCGGTCGTATTAGCAGAAACATTAGGGTCATTAGCGGCGAACTTTTCTGTGGATGAAGGCAGTTACTGTGTCGGTTTAGATATCAACGCCAACCATGTACGTGCCATGCGAAGTGGGCATGTGATTGGCACAGCAAAACCGATACACCTCGGCATTTCGACACAAGTGTGGCAAATCAATATTACCGATGAGCGTGGCCGATTAGTGTGTACTAGCCGTTTGACCATTGCCGTAAAACAACATAAAACCAAGTCGGTGTAGAGTCATATGGTTATTCAATTTTCACTCGGTAAAATCATTGCGACCCAGCGTGAAATCGTAATTAAGCTTGCTGGCAGCGCAATGGTGACGTTGCAATCACAAACGGACGCTATCCAGTTACTGGGAAGAGGTGCGAACGTGGTTTTGTCTCATGGCGCAGAGTGTAAGTGGTCAATTAAATTAGACAATCAAGAGCAGCTTTCCCAGCTTGCACAAGAAATAGGCATCGATATTCAATAATTTACCACTCTACATTTGCACTTTCTCATAAAAATGAGGAAACTTAACTTATCGAAAATAAGACAAGTATTTCCTCTTTATGAGCAGCCCTCGTTTACGTGTTCAGTTTGAAACACTATTTGAAAAATTTGCCGGTCACGATACTGAAGTCCAGCTCGAAGATATTACCGAGGCGCTGTTCTGTACGCGGCGTAATGCTCGTATTGTCCTCAACAAGTTAGAAGAAGAGGGCTGGATTGAATGGCACCCAGCCGCGGGTCGTGGAAAACTCTCCAAGCTGATCTTTAAACGCAACCGTAGCGATGTAAGCGAAAATCTTGCAAGACGTTATTTGGATGAAGGAAAAATAGGTCAAGCACTAGAAGCTCTCGATAATGATGCTGCGCGCCTCACGCAGGTTATACAAGGCTATCTAGGACTGCAGCATAGGCAAGGTGAGCAAGTCGTTCGTTTGCCTTATTACCGACCATTGACGATGCTCAATCCACAAAAGCAAATGAGACGCTCAGAACAGCACATCGCAAGACAAGTCTTTAGTGGATTAACTTGCCTCGATGAGCATGAACAGCTCCAAGCGGATTTAGCCCATACTTGGGAGTCGGTATCCGATACACATTGGCGTTTTTATCTGCGTCGTGGTGTTCGTTTCCATAATGGCGAGCCTCTTACAACGGACTGCGTGTTAGAGAGTGTCTTGGCACTCCGTAATCTCAACCTATTTTCACACATCAAGAAGGTGTCCTCACCACAAGCTTGGACCATTGATATTGAACTCGTACGCCCAGATCGCTATTTACCATTGGCGTTAAGTGAGTCACAGGCAAAAATATTATTACCGAGCGCTTTACGTTCTGAAAACTATGATCGGCAACCCGTAGGAACCGGACCTTTTCAAGTTAAGGTGAATGATGACAAGCGGCTTATTCTTACTGCTTTTGATGGCTACTTTGGCTTTCGTCCGTTACTAGACCAAGTGGAAGTCTGGGTCATTGACGAAGCATATTCTTCAATGGTTTATCCTAGTTTATCTAAACCACAGATGGATAAACCCGGTTCATCCGATGAAGTTGAACTTGATCCGGGCTGCACCTTCCTATTGCTGAATAAAAATACAGGCATCGCTAAAGATCCGCGTTGGGCGGAGTTTCTCTCACAAACACTGAATAGCCACCAGATTTATGCTCGCGTTCCTCAAGATAAAGTGATTGAGCTCGGTGTGTTACAGGCGTTTGGACTCAAACCGGGTTGGATTGACTTAAGACCTGCAGAAGCGGGTTGCGTGCCTCAAACAGAAAAAATAATTTCTGTCGCCTATCAGAAGAAGCATCCAATGTTTCCAGTGATCGCCAAGAGCATTAAAAATCTTTTGAAACCGCATGGTATTGAGGTGAAATTTATTCGTTATGATGCTCAACCGCCGGTACCTGAAGAGGTTGACATCTGGGTTAAAGCCATGGGGATTGCGACGAATAGAAATGACGCCCTTGCGGGTTGGCTTCTGGACTATAGTGATATTGAGAAATTTAGTTCTAACTACGATTTTTCTGAGTGGGCGACTTTGGTTGATCAGTGGCGAGCGGGGGAGTATCCAGATTTTCCTGCGCGTGAACTAGGAAGGCAACTTGTGAAAAGCTGCCAAGTTATTCCAATGTTTCACTGCTGGCTCGGTGTGAATAAAGACCACAGTGGTGCGCTACAAAATGCAAAATGTAATGCGTTAGGTTGGTTTGACTTCAATAATGTATGGGTAAAACCAAATTTAGAAAAAAATCATGGCGAAACCGAATAAAAAACAACCGACTAAAACCGTCGACGTCTTCTGTGTAAAGTGTAAGGCTCAATTATTTAAGTATCGTAAAGGTGGAAAAGGGGCTTTAGTAAAATGCTTTAAGGAACGTATCGTGAACGATTTCACGCAGACGCCATGCATTTGTCCTAGTTGCGAGCAAGAGTTTGCAAGAGAAACCTTAGTGAGAGGCACGCCAGCTTATAAAATGATTGGCGGCAAAGTGACGATGAAATAATGAAGGATGATAAATGAGTGTACAACATGACTATTGCATGGTGTTAAGCACCACAAGTAATGTGCAAAATCGAGATCAAATCATTAAAGGCTTGTTGGACGCACAGTTAGCGGCGTGCATTCAAACAATGCCAATTGAGAGTCACTATGTCTGGAAAGGGGAAATTTGTACTGATCACGAATGGTTGTTGGTGATTAAAACCCGTCGAGAGTTATACGAATTGGTCGAAGAGAAAATAGAGAACCTGCACGAATATGAAGTGGCTCAAATAGTACAGGTTCCAATTGTGGATGGACTTAACCCATACCTAGAGTGGATTAGAGAATCGACGTTGAGTCGACATTAAAAATAACGATAATGCCGCACCCACGGTATCGCATAACATGTCTTTCTGGGCATCCCATATATCGCCTTGTGAACCCAGAAAGGCAATACCCTCATCACCACCGGCCAGTTCAGCGTACCACCACTCAATAATTTCATAACTCGCCGCTAAAGACATGATGGCAAACAAAGCAAACCAACCAGAAAATGCGGTATTAAATTTCTTCTTTTGAATCAAGTATTCTGCTATTGGGTAGGCATATAAACCAATGGCAAAGTGTGCAACGCGATCAAAGTTATTCCTCTCTGAGCCTATCAATTGATTAAACCAATCAAATGGCACTTCGGAAAACGTATACTTCGCCCCGATAGTATGTAAACAGAGCCAGATAAACATTAAAACATAAGCGGTATTACTAAATTGGTAGCGAATGGAAATCGCCCAAATTGCAATTAGAATGCCGATCGCAGGAATAATTTCAGCAAACCATACTGCGCGTGAATTTGGTTCAAGTGCTGAGAATAAAAAAATGATAGCGTAAAAAACCGTCAATCCTAAGAGTGTAGATGTGCTTTTCATAGGGTTACTTGATCCTTCAATTCAATTGTACAACGAGAACTCCATACACAATAAGCTCTGTTAACCTAAAAAATTCAATAAAGCTCAATCATGATTACACTTAATTGAACGGCGTGCAATTATTTGTCTTTGTAGGAATGACAAACACCGAAAATGTTGAATTATTGGTAAGCTGCTCAACATTAAAACGTTTGCGTGCGCACATTCCATTAAAGTTTGATTTACAACATGCCCATCCATAGAATTCACAATTCAGTCTAATAAAAAAGAAGTAAAGCCATGAAACTGGAAACTGTCGATTATCTTGCTAACGATGCTGCTCAACAGTTCGTTGCCTCTCTGCGTGAAACCGGATTTGGTGTGTTGAAGAACCACCCAATACCGCAAGAGTTAGTAGAGTCAATTTACAAAAACTGGCATGAGTTTTTCTGTTCAGAGCAAAAGAATGAGTTTCACTTTAATGTTGATACACAAGATGGCTATTTCCCACCTTCTGTCTCTGAAGTCGCCAAAGGGCACAAAGTGAAAGACATTAAGGAATACTTTCACGTTTATCCGTGGGGTCAAATTCCACAGCAACTTAAAGCTGATATCTTGGAATACTATGAGCGAGCCAATACGTTTGCCCAAGAACTGTTAGGCTGGGTAGAAGCCTACGCACCAAAAGAGGTACAAGAGAAGTTCTCTATTGCGTTGTCAGAAATGGTCAACAACAGTGATAAAACATTACTGCGTGTTCTGCACTACCCACCAATGACCGGAGAAGAAGAGCCGGGCGCAATTCGCGCTGCCGCACATGAAGACATTAACTTATTGACTGTTCTTCCTGCTGCGAATGAGCCAGGGCTTCAGGTGAAGAGCAAGGAGGGCGAGTGGATAGATGTCCCGTGTGATTTCGGTAACTTGATCATCAACATCGGTGATATGTTGCAAGAAGCCTCTGGTGGTTATTTCCCATCAACCACACACCGTGTCATTAATCCAACCGGTGGACGCCAAGAAAAAGCACGTATTTCATTGCCGCTATTTTTACATCCAAAACCGGAAGTTGTACTGTCTGAGCGTTACACCGCACATAGTTACCTGATGGAGCGTTTACGTGAGTTAGGTGTTATCTAACCTTAACGCGATCTTATTCCCAAGGCCGATGGTTTGTGACTATCGGCCTTTTTGCGTTTATGTTACAAAAGGTTATACAGTATTTCGGTTAACATTATCGCTCTAGGCTCAAATTAGAGAGGATGCATGGAAGAGCAACACACTATCCGCCAAGGCGGTCAGCATGAGATGGAAAATCCATTATTATGGCCGATGCTAGCCATTCTCAGAAAGCAGCCTTCAACTTGGAAAGTGCACACCATAGCAAGTAAGTTGAGCGAACAAGGCTACATACCACAACTGGACACTTCGCCAGACAAAAATCTGTTTAAAAGGAATTTTCTTGTGATGAATGCGCTATTTCAGTTACAAGAAAGCCTCTATCCAGATTGCTGGTTGCAAGTAGAAGCGATGAATATCAAATTGATGTCCGCTCTTGAAGCCGCTCGGCGTGTGGTCGATATCCATGATCCATTGCGTGAATATTACTTAGACTGGAATAATTACGAGGCGAATGAAGAAGAAGTCCGTCGATTACTCAATGAGTTTTGGACCACGTACCAAAAATTCATGGGTGGCTCGACAGTAAGTCGTATCGATAAGACGAAGGCATTAGCACTGTTTGAACTCAATACGGATGCAACGCCAACGGTCATCCGAAAGCAGTGGCGAAAACTCGCACTGCGCTGGCATCCAGACCGTGAAAATGGTGACGCGGAACAATTTAGAATATTGTGTGAAGCATGGAATGTACTTCGAAATGGATAAAATAAAAGAGATAGCGTTACCACTATCTCTCTTAATGTATTTTGAACTGTCTCTTTTTCTAGAGGTTATTGGAAGAAAGAGATATTAACGTGATGGTTTAAACTGAGACTTGCGCATTCGGTTAAGCGCCGCCATAACATCTAGCGTACGTGGTTTCGCTAAGTCACCTTGTTTTGGTAATGTTGCGTGCCAGTCCCCAGTAAGCATTTCTTCAATTTCTTTGGCAGGGTTCTCACACCATCCGGGTAATTGAGCTAACTGGAACCATAACCAACCGATGGTGTTTACTTCATCTGCCGACTCTAATTGCTCAAGTGAACTTAAGTCTGTGAACTCTTTACCAAAGCGAAGTGACTCTTTTCCTTTTGAATTCACACGGAATTTTCCGTCAGTCAGAATGTTCATCAATGCAACGCGATTTAAAGAGCGAGGAGGAAAGGTTTGCAGACTTTCTTCTGATTCGTTGTGACGTTGAGTCGGGTGCTGAGCAATCACTTGTTTCGCTTTTTCAGTCACATCGACAGCTTGGTAGTCATGCATTTGAATCACAGTATCGGCAACATCAAGGTAGTCCCCGGAGCCTCCCATAACAATAATCGTTGAGATACCTAGGTCATCGCGCAGTTGACCGATGCGATCGACAAGCGGTGTAATAGGTTCATCACCTTTTGCTACCAGTGCCTGCATGCGCTCATCACGAATCATAAAGTTTGTTGCCGAGGTGTCTTCATCGATAAGAAGTGAACCGGCGCCCGCTTCAATAGATTCTTGGAGCCAAGCTGCTTGGGAGGTGGAACCTGAAGCATCTTGAGTAGAAAAGTCCGAGGTGTCTTTACCCATCGGGAGATGGTTTATGTAGTTGGATAAGTTTAAGTGATGCACGCAGCGGCCATCTTCAGCGCGGATCTTCATCGATTTATTATCAGTTACAATGTACTCGCGGCCATCGTCAGGAATGTGGTCGTAGATAGAGCGTTCGATCGCATTTAATAGTGTCGATTTTCCATGGAAACCACCACCAACAATCAGCGTAATGCCTTTGGGAATACCTAGTCCTGTAACATAGCCTTTGTTTGGTGCATGCAATGTAACTTGGAGTGATTCTGGAGCCTTAAACTCAACTGCTTCTTTCATTGGCAAATCACAGTTGCCAGCAATACGTGGAAGAACACTCCCGTTTGCGACAAATGCGACCAGACTATTCGCTTCTAACTGCTCTCTTAATGCTTCTTGATCTTCCGTTATTTGGCAGTGTTTGAGCAGGGCATCCTTGTCGAGTTCACGTTCTAAAGTGGCTCGACGGATAAATTTAGGCAAATGGAAAGTCAGAATGTTATTGGCTTTTTTACCTAGTACGGAACGACCTTCGGCTGGAAGGTTAACTCGAAAACGCAGTTCTATGCCCTCCTCGGTAAACAAGACAGCGGTATTGTCTAGTACTGTTTGGCCACTCAGCGCGATCGATACGGAGTTTTCTTGTTTGGCGAGCTGATCGAAGCTACGTGCAATAAAATCACGAGCCGCTTTTTGAAACGCTAGGGATTCGTCTTTTAACCATTCTAGCCCTGTTAAAGACCATGCGCGCGTAGCGCGAATACGTGACGCTGAAGCGTAAGGGTCACCTTGTACGTGATCGATAAACAAAGTGAAATCAGTGAAGTCGTATTGACCTTTGATTTGCTGATAAGCGCGAAAGTTCTGCTTTTCAATTTTCTTAAGCGTAGCAGTCAACTGATCCATGAAGATATTGGCCTTTTATTAGGAGCGGGCGGCGATTATAGAAACCACCGTCATCTTAGTAAAGAGAATGGTTAGGAAGAATAACGTGCTGCTGGTCAGAAAGGCCTTGATTCAACAAACTTTGCTCAAATTCATTGCTAGGCATCGGTTTACCATAGAGAAAGCCTTGGCCGATATCGCAGCCTTCAGCAATGAGAAATTGTTCCTGCTGAAGCGACTCAATGCCTTCAATAACCACTTGGAGATCCAATTTTTTTGCAATGTGTATGATAGAGCAGATGATAGCTCTATCATCCTCTGAGTTTTCCATTTGCTGGACGAAACTCTTATCTATTTTGATCGCATCAAAAGGGTATTTCTTTAAATAACTGAAAGAGGCGTAACCAGTACCAAAATCATCAAGTGATAACGTCACCCCGAGTTTGTGGAGTTTATTTAACGTAGTCCGTGCAACCACTTCATCCGCAATCAAGGCACTTTCGGTCACTTCGAGTTCAAGAGAATGCGCAGGGAGATGGAAGGTCTCAAGTAAATGTTGAACTTGTTCGGCAAAATTTACATTTTGCAATTGGATAGGAGAAATATTTACCGCTATTTTGAAGTTATCAATTAACTCAGACCATTGTTTGGCTTTATCGATGGCAGTACGAAGCACAAAAGATCCGACTTCAAAAATCAGTCCGTTTTGTTCTGCCATATGTATTAGCGCTTCATTGGAGACGTCACCGAGTATTGGGTGTCGCCAGCGCAGTAAGGCTTCTGCGCCAATCCATGTGTGCGTATGAGGGTGAACTTTAGGCTGAAAATACAACATGAGATCGTCATTTCGTACGGCTTGTAACAGATAACTTTCTAACTGATTGTGGTGGTTGAGTTTATCTGAGTGATTTTCACAAAAGTAACTATACGTTTCACCAGACTCTTTACAGAGCAGCATGGCATAACACGCGTTTTGTAGAAGTTGCTTCGCGTCACTGGTTTGGTGAGCTTGCACAACGCCAATGTAAGAGTGGAGGTGGACTTCTGTATCGTTGATGTAGAAATTACCAACACTGATATTTGTTATGTCGTCGAGTAACTTGTGGAGTTTAGCGTCAACGTCACTTCCGCAGAGTAAGAGCACGAGGTCATTTGAACTTGGCCGACCAGTGACAAAATAGTTCGACTCTTTTTTACCCAATCTAAAACGAAACTCTTTCAATATTTCATCAAAGGCTTCAAAACCGTACCGAGTTTGAACACTACGGGCGTTGCTAAAGCCAACATTAATAACCATTAATGCTTGTTGGTCATAGTCAAGTGACTGGAGCCTATCGTCAATAACGGCCTCTAGTGCCACTCGGTTTAAAAAACCTGTCCCTTGATCGTGCGTTTTTTGGTAAGTCACCTGCTTTTCTGCTGCTTTTCGTCGATCAATTTCCTTGGTTAGAGAGTAACTTAACTGGGCAAGATCAGTCGTACGGTTTTCTACACGGGTTTTCAGCTCATGATTTAGACGTTGAACCTTGTATTGTTGATGAACGATAGAGAGTTGGGCTTCTATCGAGTTTTTGAAAGTCCCCAGTAGCTGAAGATAGGTGTCATTGTATTCGTTCTGTTTGGTGTCGAGCATACAAATGGTTCCAAATAATTCGCCATTTGGCCAAAATAAAGGCAAGCCACAATAAGAGATCATACCGAGTTTAATGTCTGGATTGTCGCACCATATTTCATCGGTTAATGCATTCGGAACGACCAGCTCTTTTTTATGTTGAATTACATACTCACAATATAAACCATTGCCAAGTGCTTCTGTATCTCCGGACTGATAGGGGTTATCTTGAGTTTCACTTGAGGTGTTTACTTCGATGCGGTCTTGATGAACTCGCATGATAAGAGTGGTGGGCACGTCTGTTATTTGAGCGAGTAAATTGACGATCTCTTGCCAGCATTTCTGCATAGACTCAGGAATTTCATAATCTAATGTATGGAGTTTCCCCATATAGGCGGTCCTTTGCAGTCGTTCACTTCCTGTGAATTAAAGAGTGAGTTTATTGGGGTATATACCCAAATAACCTCAAGCTGCTGAGTATATCATCACTTAGTTAACTTAAGTATAGAGGGCTGGTGAGGGAAACAAAAAAAGTCCTGAAAAGCTTTCAGGACTAGAAAAATTATTATCAAGCGTCTCAAAAGTGAAACAAGTTCAACGCGCTATGGCTTGAGTGCTATTAAAGACTCAATGGAGATAGCTTGCGAGTAGTCAACACCTTCAAAGTTAAAGCCATTGAGTTTCATAAACTCATCTTTAAACCCTTGGTAGTCGCCGAGTTCTTTGAAATTATCGGCATTCATTTGTTCAAGAATTGAATGCACTTTTTGTTGTACATCGGGATCAAGCTCTAAGTCATCAATTCGAATTAAGCGCTCGCCATCGACAGGTACTTTATTTTGGTTATATAGCTTGGTTGTAAACAGGCGTTGCATCTGTTCGATACAGCGTTCATGCGTGCCTTTTTCTTTCATTACTTGATACAGTGCGAGTAGGTAAGGCGTAAGTGCAGGAATGAAAACGCTTGCTTTCGTGACCAGTGCTTTACACACGGTCGCGTATGCACCGCCATCAAAGTTGGCTAGTTTTAGGTTTAAGGCGTGACTGGTCTGATGCAGATCGATCTTAGCTCTTCCCAACGTCCCATCGAGATAGATAGGATGCGTGACATCGGGACCCATGTAAGAAAAGGCAATGGTTTTACAGCCCTGAGCGAGCGATTCTGTGTTGATCAGTGTGTCAATCCAGCTTTCCCAGTCTTCACCACCCATGACTTTAATCGTTGCTTCGGCTTCTTCTTCCGTAGCAGGATTTAACGTGGTCTCTACCCATTGATCATTTTCCAACATGATAGAAGCGCCAGTGATCGGCTCATCAATCGGCTTAATGACGCTACGCCAGAAGGCGTCTGAATCCGGTTTAGGTCGCACCCCCGTCGCCAAACTGTAGATGACTAAATCCACTTCGCCTTCAAAATACGTCTCAATGGCTTCAATGACTTGATTCCGTACGGTATCAGAAAATGCATCGCCAACAATATTGATGGCTGTACGGCCTGCATGGTTTGCTTCTTGTTTAAAAAAGATGTTGTTATACCAACCTGCGCTACCCACGCCTTTCTCTGATGGGCCGCGCTCAAAAGAGACACCGATGGTATCGGCTTCAGCACCGCCGAAGGTAAGGGCGATACGAGCCGCCAACCCGAAACCAGAGGAAGCGCCAATAATCAGAACCCGTTTAGGGCCATTTTTGATCTGAGTGGCGTGTTTTACGTATTCAATTTGCTCTTTGATGGATGCGTGACACCCGTTTGGATGCGCAGAGCGAGCAACAACACCTTGAATTAACGGTTCGATTCGCATGTTGTTATCTATCCTCGATGAGTGGAATTGAGAATAGATTAACGTAAAGTAAAGTAAAACTTATTGAGCTAGACCATTAAAATTAGAGATGTTTAATCAATTCTTGAGCCACAAAATCCGCGATCCAAGGTTGAGCTTCAGGCGTTGGGTGAAGACCATCGTCCATCATCCATTCTGATTTCGTGACGACTTTCTCCAAGAAGAATGGCATCAATTTAACCTGTTGATGTGCAGCAAGCTTAGGGTAGATGTCGTAAAACATATCGCTGTAGCGCTTGCCATAGTTAGGTGGAACTCGGATTTGCATCATGACAACATCAGCACCAGAATCTTTGATCATAGTAATCATTTTTGAAAGATTCGACGTAATAAGTTGAGGGGGGAAACCTCGTAAGCCATCATTTGCACCCAGTTGAATTAAAACCATGTCGGGTGTGTGTTGGTTTAGAAGCTGGGGCAGACGAGCTAAACTGTTCCCCGTCGTGTCACCAGAAATACTGGCATTAATAACTGTTACATCTTGACCATGTTCTAACAGCACATCAGGGAGTAAGCTAGGCCAACTACTCTCAATTGGCATTTGGTAGCCTGCGCTCAGACTATCTCCTAACACAAGTAGCTTTTCGCTCGCATGCGCTGTAGCGGGAAGACAAAAAAAGAGAACTAAGGAAAGTATACGAATCATGCAAACACCTGTACTTAAAGCACCTATTGTTCAAGCGAATTTGGTTTGTAAACAAGTTTCTACTAATCAAGAACAATTAACAATCCTTAAGGATGTAAATGTTGATATCAGAAAGGGTGAAAAAATTGCCATTGTTGGTACCTCTGGTGCGGGAAAATCGACATTAATGACGCTACTTGCTGGTCTCGATACACCAACAACGGGTGAAATCACACTCCTTGGGCATGAGATGTCCAAGCTCGACGATGAAGCGCGCGCGAAAATCCGAGCTGACTCGCTGGGGTTTGTGTTCCAAAGCTTTCTCCTTATCCCCAGTCTGAGCGCTTTACGCAACGTCACGCTACCTTGCCTTTTACGTGGTGAAGCCGAAGATGAAGCAAGAGCCGCTGAATTATTAAAGGCGGTAGGTTTAGAAAAGCGCCTTGAGCATTTACCCAGTCAACTCTCTGGGGGGGAACAACAGCGTGTTTCATTAGCCCGTGCATTTATGACTCAACCTGAATTGTTATTTGCTGATGAGCCAACGGGAAACCTCGATCATCAAACTGCAGATAAAGTGATAGAGCTACTATTTGATCTCAACGAGCAACATGGTACTACCTTGATATTAGTGACTCACGATGGCCATTTAGCCAGTCGGTGCGACCGTATTTATCGTATGGAGGCCGGTGAGCTTAAGGAGGAGGTGTAATGTCTGCAGTGTCGTCAAGTGAGCAAGCATCTACAGAGCAAGGAAGAGCTGTGAAACATTCTCCAAACAAGAGCTTAGTACGTTGGAGCTTAGGAGAAATAAAACAGGGCTATCTCTGGCCTATTAGTGTCGCGCTGATTCTGGTTATCGCGAGTATTTTTGCGCTTTCTGCATTAGCTGAGCGTATGGAGCAAGTGATCGTTAAGCAGGGGAAAGATGCGTTGACCGCCGATGCTGTCTTTGTTTCCGCAAACCCCATCCCTGAAACTTTATTAGCGTCGACCGAAAAACTAGAAAAAACGACGATGACTCGGTTCGCGACTATGGCTTTCAGCGAAAGCGGTATGCAGCTTATCTCCGTTCGAGCCGTGGATGACCAATACCCGTTAATGGGCGAGCTTGTGTTAGATAACAACACGTCCGGGCGTGTGAAAGAAAATCAGCTCTGGTTGGATGAGCGGATTATGGCTCAGTTAGAGGTTAAGCCTGGTGACAAAGTGACGATAGGTGATGCTAACTTTACGGTTTCTGGCGCCGTTCTAATGGAGCCAGGCCTAAGTTTTAATCCATTCCAACAAATGCCATCAGCGTACATACATCAAAAAGACGTTGAAAAAACGGGGGCGATTCAAGTAGGGAGCCGCGTCCAGTATCGTCTGTTTTTAAAGGTAGATGATAGAACATTAAAGCAGCTGCAAGATAACACAGAACTTTCTCCGAGCGACCGTTGGCGCACGCAAGATACTGCCAACCGCAGTAATGAAGTGTTCGAGAGAACGACGCAGTATTTATCGTTAACGGTGGCAATTGTGATTATTATGGCGGCAACCACTTTGGTTCTGACATGCCAGAGCTATGTAAATAGCCGTACGCAAACCATCGCCATGTTAAAAAGCCTTGGGGCGAGTCGTCGCTGGATTGAAAAATGGTTGTTCATCCAAGCTTTTATATTACTCATTAGTGCCAGTGTCATTGGCTTGCTGCTTGGCAGCGGCTTAGAATATTTACTGCGTATTCCGCTCAAAGATCTATTACCAGACCCACTGCCTAGTTATGGCTTCACACCATTTTTAGTGTCATTTATCTCAGCGATACTGATAACGGTGCCAGCGTTAGGTATTCCATTACTTGGATTGATTAAAACGCCAGCGTTAGAAGTTATGCAGCAGGGGAAAGCACAGCGCTCTTGGAAGCGTATGTTGCTGATTCTGGTTCCCATTATTCCGTTGTTACTGCTTTATGCAAATAACACCTTGGTTTGGATAGTGCTCGCTGGTATCGCTGCCTTATTTGTTGTACTTGCCGCCGTGAGTGTGGCACTGACGAAATTGTTTGCTCATTTTTCAACACGCCCAGCGATGAAGTTGGCACTAAGCCGTATCAATCGAACGCCAGTCACGAGTGGTTTGCAGTTTGGGGCGTTGTCCTTGTCATTGATGCTATTGTCCATCATTTGGCTGGTACGTAGCGATATTCTTGCTGATTGGGAGAGAACGCTACCAGCTGACGCTCCCAATGTGTTTGCATTAAACATCGGCGATTACGAACTAGATAAGTACCTAAGTACGCTGGACAAAAATGATGTCACGAGGTCAAAGGCGTTTCCAATTATTCGAGGTCGTTTGAGTGAAATTAATGGGCAAAGCGTTAAAGACATTGATTACGAAGGGGAAGGATCCGATGCAATACGTCGTGAGCTCAACCTCACTTGGGGTGATAGTCTTCCCGGTTACAATGAAGTGCTATCTGGCGAGTGGACGAATAAAGGCAGTGTGTCCGTTGAAGCGGATGTAGCTAATGACTTAGGTATTGAGCTTGGCGATAAACTCAGGTTTGTTATCAACAGTCAAAACTTTGATGCAACCGTAGATACGATCCGTCATGTTGAATGGCGTGATATGAAGCCAAATTTTTATTTCATCTTCTCATCAGACGTCATGGCAAGTTTACCTGGTTCGTATCTCATCAGCTATAGAATAAATGAAGGGAATGAAGAGTTGTTAACGTCCATGTCTCGAGCGCACCCTACAGTATCCGTTTTAGATATCCGTACGATGGGTGAGAAGGTCCAAGCGTTGATTCAACAAATAGTATCGGCGATTACGATTCTTGCATTGCTTGGGGTTGTGGCAGGACTGCTGCTTATCTTCACGCTATTACGCTTGAGTTTGTCTCAACGTCAGCAAGAAATTCGGTTGTATCGCACATTAGGATCGAGCAAAAAGCGAATCAACACGACGCTATGGGCCGAGTACGGAATCATGGCACTCATTGCCAGCGGTGTAGCAGTGTTTGCGGCCGAGGTTTGTGTTGCTGCAGTGATGACTTATGGGTTTAATCTCAAGGCTCAAATACACCCTGAATTATGGATAGCTTTACCGCTCGCAACATTCGTTACCCTAGCGCTTGTGGTAATGAGCTTATTGAAAAGATTGTTAACACCAATAAACACTTAATCGCGATGAATGTTATTAAATCACAGGCATGCGATGACACTTTATTTTAGTTATCCACAAAAACAGTGGATAACTTTTGGGATAACTAAAAAGGGTAAAAAGGGGGGTGTTTCTGTAAGCTTTGTGCCATGGGTCTTACAGTGAAAATCTTATTCACACGAGCTAAAAAAAGTCTATTCCCAAGTATGTCGTCAAGTACTTTTTTGGAATTTTTTTCTTGTTGAATACACCATGAGAAGTTATTGGATTATTTCGCAAACCCATGAACTTTTTGTGATTTTATTCAAGTTCAAACACGAGTAGAATCCACTGTTAGTAAAGAATTTTCCTTATAAAATTTTTAGTGAAGCAATGAAGTCTGAGTTTCCAAATTATAAAGATAAGCACATCGCCGTCGTCGGTGGTGGTGTCGCAGGTGCAACAGCAGCAATTCACTTTGCGGAGCTGGGATTTAAAGTGTCTGTAATAGAAAAAGGGGCATCCCTGGTGAATGGTCCCCCAATCTGTCACTTGCATGCGGGAGGTAACTTATACCGTGAGATCTCTGAGCAACAGTGTTTGGACTTGCTTGCTCAATCCATTGATACGGTTCGACTGTATCCACGTTCACTGAATATTCGTCCGACTATGATTGCGGTTCCATACTCAGACGGCAGTGATCCATCAACGCTCATTCCTCGCTTAGAAGTCATCAAAAACGCTTATCAAACTCTTGTTGATCAAGATGTGAGAAATAAAGTGCTTGGCGAACCAAGTGAGTATTACAAACTGTACTCCAAAGAAGAGTTAATTGCGTTAGCAAATTGTACGCAACCAAAGGAACCTTCAACCTTTGATGAATGGTGTATTCCTTTTGCTCAGCATGCGGACCTCGAGGAATTAAAATATCCAGTTGTAGCCGTTCAGGAATATGGTTGGAGTGTGTTTCGCCTTGCGGCAATTGCAAATTTAACCTTAGAGAGTTTGCCAAACGCTTCGGTGTTTACTCAATCCAAACTCACGCAAGCCGACTGGACGGGTAATGGTTGGCAACTTGGTTATGAGCGTGATGGTATTGATGGCTTATTAACATGTGATTACCTCGTTAACGCGTGTGGCTTCGAAACGGGGTCTTTGGATAATGTAGTGGGTGCAAAACGCGATAGATTGGTCGAGTTTAAAGCCGCCTATGTAACCAAGTGGAAAGACTGCCAACAACAATGGCCCGAAGTCATCTTTCATGGACCACGTGGAACCGACAAAGGAATGGCACAATTGACGCCATACGGCGATGGTTACTTTCAGCTTCATGGAATGACAAAGGATATTACTTTATTTGAAGGTGGTTTAGTCGAAAGTACTTACGTTTCTGCTCAACCTACATTGCCTGTTCCATTACTTTCTAAGATCCGCAATGGTTGGCGAGAGGACGTGTTAGAAGAAAGAACCAATAATGCCATCCAGCACATGGCGCAGTTTATCCCTGATTATAAATCGGCGGTTAAAGGCGGTAAGGCACTGTTTGGTGCTCAGCAAATACCTGGTACCGACCCTGTACTAAGGGCTTCGGATGTGACTTTCGAGAAAAATCACTACGCTCGTATCGAGGTTGTAAAAGCCTCATCAACGCTACTTGCTGCACAAAAAATGCTGCAATATTGGTTTGATATTAAGCCAAGTCAGGACGTTGAATCACAGCACCCCATCGCCGTTCATTGGTCAGAGCAAGAAGTGGAGCAATACGCTATCCAACTGACCCAGGAACGTGATTATCCACAAGCGTTAGCAGAACGTTACGGGTTGTTGATATAAACTTCACTTATGGGCTCAGGCGGGAAACGGTTATCGCTTTTCAATAACCAAAAAACCGAGCCCATTGGCACCATGCGTCTTGTAATCTTTTCCTGTCGCCTTTTACAAAACTGATTTTTTGCCCTGGCTTGGCTTGCGCTAACCTTGGCAGATCGATTCGGGCAACGCAGCCAAATTTAGGATAACCGCCAATGGTTTGATGGTCATTAAGCAATACAATTGGGCTTCCATCACTAGGAACTTGGATTGACCCTAACGCGATACCTTCAGACGGCACCCCATCATAGGGCGACTTAATTGACTTACCTTCAAGGCGGTAACCCATCCGGTTAGAATCTGGAGAGATTGTAAAAGCGTTCGAGTAAAACGCGTGGCGAGCATCTTCGTCAAAATCCGCATTTTGATAACTTTCAATGACTCGCAAACGGATTGGTAAGTTGTAATCCGGCTTAAAGCGAAAGGTCATTTGTCTCGGTTTATGCTTTGGAAGGTTATGTGGAAAAAAGGGCAGAATATCGCCAGCTTTTAGAGCACCACCTTTAGAGTCGTAACCACCAAGAGACTCCCTAACGACAGTCGAAGTACTTCCTAAGTGCTGAGCGATATCAAATCCACCTTTAACAGCCAGATAAGTACGTAACCCGTTTTGTGCTACTCCGAAATGAAGTTTTTGTCCTTTTTTTAACGTAAAGTCAGACCAGTTAGAAATGGGGTCGCCGTTTACGGTTGCCTTCAAATCGCCACCACAAATCGCTAGGTGGCAGTTGTGTAAAGCAACAAAACACGCATTACCCAAAGTAATTTCAATGGCAGCACAGTTAACAGCATTACCGAGAAGGTAGTTGGACCAACTATAAGCAAAATCATCGACCGGGCCCCCTTGAGTCACTCCAATATGCCCTAAGCCAAAACGACCAAAGTCTTGAATCAGTGAGAGTGGTCCTGGCTTCTCTACCAATAATCCGGCATAACTCATAATGCGCCTCCTAACTTGATAAACTCCTCTTTCGAAATGGAATAAAACGTGACATTGTCACCCACTTCGAATGGTATAAAAGGTGGAATGTCAGAAAAAAGAGACGTCGGGCTTCTTCCTATAATATTCCATCCACCAGGGCTATCTGACGGGTATACTGCCGTCTTGTTGTCTGCAATACCTACACTGCCAGCTGGGACGTGAGTTCTTGGTGTTTCAAGCCTTGGCATGTATAGCTGATTGTCGACATTCGAAAGGAATGCAAAACCGGGAGCAAAACCAATCGCTGAAACGGTATAAACCGCTTGAGTGTGTAATGCGATAAGCAACTCTAGAGATAGCTCTTGGCTTTGAAAGCGCGATAAGTCCAGTGCAGTTTCTTCAGAGTAATAGACAGGAATGTTAATTTGGTTTGGTTGAACGAGGTTTGATGATGGGGTATCGAATTGCTCGATGAGTTGGTGCAATTCATTCATCAATTGTGATTCACTTATTCTGAAGGGAAGGTAATCGATTAATATAGTTTGGTAGGAAGGAATCACGTTCATAATGACCTTGGCCAAAATGTTTTTTATTTTACGAGCTAATTCACCCACTTCTTTTTCAGAAATACGTTCGTCGAACTTGACCAAGAGACTACATTCGGAAACCCAAGATATACTAAATCGTTTTTGATGCATTAATTCCCTCCTGCATACAAACTCTGGCGGATCTTCTGGATTAAGATGACTGACTCCTTGTTATCGCCATGAACACAAATCGTATCAGCCTCCAGTGAAATATAACTACCTGATGCCGCTTTTACTCGGCCAGAGTCAGCGAGGGAACGTACTTGTTCAAGTATGGCATGTTCAGCTGTTAATACTGCATTTGGTTGTGTTCTTGGCGTGAGCATCCCATCGTCTTGGTACTGCCTGTCGGCAAAGACTTCAAACAATAAAGGGACGTCGAAATCATCCGCGATTTCTAGGTACTTTTCATTTTCTTGTGAGGCAAGGATCATGAGAGGTACTTTAAAAAGGGCAGCAGCTTTAACTACCGCTCGCAGTATTGCATCACTTTTCATCATGTCGTTATACAACGCGCCATGAGGCTTAATGTAGCGAATATCAGTGCATTGCGCTCGACAAAGGGCTTGAAGTGCTCCAACTTGATAGATGACCATATTGGTAATTTCATCACCCGTCATGTTGATACTACGCCGACCAAACCCTTGAAGGTCGGCATAACTGGGATGAGCACCAATATCAACATCGTGGTCGTTGGCAAGGGTGATGGTGTCATGCATCACATTAGGGTCGGATGCGTGAAATCCGCAAGCAATATTGGCCATATCGATATGAGGCATCACGTCTTCATCCGCGCCCATTGACCAATAGCCAAAGCTCTCACCCATATCACAATTTAGTGTAAGTTGCTGTTTATTCAATGTCATACGCTTCTTTTTTGTACAGGCTATTATTTCACGATGCAGGAAAATGCATCCCGGTTCAGTGACTTAGTTCATTCTTCCAGGATGAGAGTGAGGTTGAGTGCCAAATGTGCGGCGAACAAGATCACTGAGCCTAGAAAGATCGAAGTGCTCTTTGAATTGGTCCGAACTTTAAGATATTTCGTTCAGTTTTAATCCCATTTTTGAGAATCTAAAGTTATTTTATTTTAACATCGTGTTAATCTTCCCACCCTTAATGGGTGATAGGTTGCACAATCACATGTCTGTGATTTGGTTGTTGTCTTCCGACAGGAATATATATGTCATTACGAGCAAAGCTTATCTTGCCGATTCTGGTATTTATCACGACTATCTTTGTTATCTCAAAAGGTTACACTTCGTATACTGCATACCAATCATCAAAGCATGAATTGGTTGAACAGACCAAAAATTGGATTAACAACGTTTCTTTCTCAATTAAAGATGCGCTTACAACAAAGAACAAGCAAAAAGCCCAAACAATTCTTGCCGGTTTTTTAACACAACCCAATGTCGCTCGAGTAAAGTTATACGACCAAGATGACCAACCCTTTGTTGTCTTAGAAGAACGCGATCTTTCAGCGCCAGTTCCAAACCAAAATGAACTAAGTCAATTACCTGCATTAGGCTATGCGCTGTTCGCTAAGTTTCTATATGTATTAGAACCTATTGTTCATGACGGCCATGTAATCGGGACCATAAAAGTCACGCTGTCGCACCAACCAATTTTTGATGCACATCAGTCTCTACAGCAAGACGGTATAATACTCTTTTTCCTGCTTGTCGCTGGTGGTGCGATTTTTTACATCAGTATTGAGCGACTTATCCTAAAACCCATACTTGAGCTAAAGTGCGGTATAGACAATCTCACGAATGGACAAACTACCCATGTTGAAGTTCGTTATTACTCCAAAGACGAAATGGGTGATCTCGCGCATTCTTTTAACCGAATGATGAATCTGTTGAAAAAACGAGAGAAGCAACGTCAGTACTCGCTGGAAACACTCGAACAAAAAAAGGCGTTTTTTGAAGGGGTGCTAGAGTCGGTTCAGCAGGCATTGGTAATTACTGACAATCTTGGCTGTATTATTTATTGCAACACTGCAACTCATCAAATATTTCAAAAAAAACCAAAAGAACTTGAACACGCAAGCATTCGTGACTTGATTAAAACCAAGACACCAAATGAATTGAGCCAAATACTCAGCCGAGGGTTAGAGTGTGATGATATTCATCTGCAAAATATCGATAATCAGCAACAGTTAAGTTTAACGAGTCGTCGTTTCTCCAGTCATGGCTATCTACTATTCTCTATTCAAGATATTACTGAAATTGAAGAAGCGATGAACAGGCAGCGTGTTGCTGGTCGTGTTTTTGAGAGTAGTCAAGATGGCTTGGTTGTGCTTAATCATCGTGGAGTCATTACAATGGTAAACCCCGCAGTGACCAAGCTGGTAGGGCTAGAGGCTGATCAACTTGTAGGAAAATCTTTCATTCAAACACTAAAATGGCGCAAATTGCAGGAAATGATGCCAAATATCATTGAGTCGATCGAAAACTACGGCGTCTGGCAAGGGGAAGTCATAGAGCAAAACCAACTAGGTCAATTGGTACCAATGTTTGCAAAGGTAAATCGCATCGTTAAATGTGAAGATCACGGATTTTATGATCTTGTCATTATGCTTACCGATCTCTCCGGCGCAAAAGAGATGGAGCGTTTAGAATACTTAGCTCATCATGATGCGCTCACAGGATTAGCCAATCGTTCGAAATTTCATTTGCAGCTAGAAAAATTGGTGCAAAGATCAGGGTACTTGCGTGATGAATTCGCGGTGCTTTATCTTGATTTAGATGGTTTTAAAGAGGTGAACGACACCTACGGGCACGATGCCGGTGACGAAGTTCTGAAAAAAGTAGCGGAACGTCTGACATCAGCAACAAGGCACAGTGATTTAATCGCAAGACTTTCTGGGGATGAGTTTGTTATGTTGGTGAACCCTGCCAACCAAAAAGTGGTTACTCGGATCGCAGAACAGTTATTAGATAATGTATGCGCGCTAATAGAATACAAAGACAACGACCTTAGAGTGGGTGTCAGTATTGGTGTCAAATTAGTGGGTGTTAATGAACGGGACGCAACGCGAATTTTGAAAAGCGCAGATACTGCAATGTATCAAGCAAAGAAAGCCGGAAAAGGGCAAGCAATATTGATAGGATGTGAATTACAGGAGACCGTTTAAATCATAGCACTAAAGCTTTAGACTAAACCGATTCGCGTCAAAAGGAATTATAAAATGAAAGTACTTGTTACGGGAGGTATGGGCTATATCGGTAGCCATACTTGCATTCAAATGATCGAAGCAGGAATGACTCCCGTTATTCTAGATAACCTGTACAACAGTAAATCAACCGTATTGAGCCGGATTGAAAAAGTATGTGGTGTTAAGCCGGCATTCATTCAAGCGGATATTCGAGATAAATCAGCCATGGTTGATGCACTCACATCATACGATATTGAAGCCGTTATCCATTTTGCAGGCCTAAAAGCTGTAGGTGAATCCGTAGCTAAGCCACTAGAATATTATGATAATAACGTAAATGGCACACTTGTATTAGTTGATGCGATGCGTGAAGCTGGTGTGAAATCGTTAGTATTCAGCTCTTCAGCAACAGTGTACGGAGATCCTGCCACCGTTCCCATCACAGAAGACTTTCCTACCAGCGCGACTAATCCTTATGGTCGCAGCAAGTTGATGGTGGAAGAGTGTTTAACTGATTTTCAAAAAGCAAATCCAGATTGGAGTATTACATTGCTTCGCTATTTCAATCCTGTCGGTTCACACCCAACAGGTGATCTAGGTGAAGACCCTCAAGGTATTCCAAATAACTTAATGCCATTTATTTCTCAGGTCGCGGTAGGGCGTCGTGAATTCCTTTCTGTCTTTGGTAGCGATTACCCAACGAAAGATGGTACTGGCGTACGTGATTATATCCATGTGATGGACTTATCTGACGGCCACGTGGCGGCGCTGAAACAGGTAGGTAGCAAAGCCGGCCTTCATATCTATAACCTTGGTACAGGTAATGGCTACAGTGTTCTTGAAATGGTGAAAGCCTTTGAAAGAGCGAGTGGTAAAAATATTCCGTATCAATTGGTAGAACGCCGTCCTGGAGACATTGCAGAGTGTTGGGCTGACCCGTCGAAAGCAATGAATGAGTTAGGCTGGGAAGCATCACGCACTCTTGAAGAAATGACGCGAGATACATGGCGTTGGCAATTAAATAACCCCCAAGGTTATCCAAGTGCTTAATCGGAATTTACATATTAATAACAAAAAAAGACGCGTTGCTGCGTCTTTTTTGATCTAAATCGGGAAAAAACCTAAATTAGTGGTTAAAAGGTAGCAACTATATATAGAGCTGTTAAAATATGTATGACTCTTAATTTGAGTCGTAAATTTTCTCATAACTATTGGGGTAGTTCATGGAGCTCGGTCTAATCATCACATTCATCGTCGCTGCTGCAGTGATGGTGAAAAAAGAGATGGCAAAACAGTAAACTTTCATTTTACATACTTTTCTTAACATTTTAGAAATGAAAGCCAAAATAAAGCCAGCACTAAGCTGGCTTTTGTGTTTTTATAAACTTATTTTCAACAATTAAGCGCCTTTCTAGTCTTCACGAATCAATGTGTTATATTGTTTAAAGTTATATTATCTTGATAAGATCATCAGCGCGGTGTAAATCACGTTAAGAGAGTTCATGTGCAGAGCCCAATAACACTAGAAGCGCTCCATATACTGGATGCTATCGACCGAAGAGGCAGTTTTGCTGCTGCTGCGAATGAGTTAGACAGAGCCCCATCATCACTGAGTTATCAAATCCAAAAACTCGAACAAGATTTAGATATTATTATCTTTGACCGTTCTGGTCACAAGGCGCATTTTACTGAAGCAGGCAAACTCATCCTAGAAAGGGGGAGAGCCATTTTGCAGGCCAGTGAAAAACTCGTTAATGATGCCACATTACTGGCTAATGGATGGGAGTTGGACATCACTATCGCATTTGATGGCATCATTCCTATCTCTAATTTTTTCCCAATGGTTGATGCGCTGGCTGAAGTCAGCTCAACACGAATACGACTACAGGAGGAGATTCTTGCTGGGAGCTGGGAATCTCTCAACTCTGGGAGAGCCGACTTATTGATTTGTCCATCGCTCGATACGTTACCGCAAGAAGTTAAATCTGAAAAAATCGGAAAAATGGCTATGGTTTGGGTCGCGGCAGCTGAGCACTATGTACATAAGCGCAGTGGTCAGTTCGATGAAGCAGCAAGAGAGAAATACCGGATCATCGCAATTGCTGATACTGCACGTGAACAGCCAGCACTCTCAATCAATATCATTCAAAAACAGCCTCGATTAACCGTCACAAACTTTACCGCTAAAGTCGACGCATTAACGGCAGGGCTAGGTATTGGTACGCTACCAGGCCAAATTGCACAACCACTCATTGATAGTGGGGTACTAAAGAGAATTGAAGGAACAGAAGAGCAACCGATGGATATTATCCTAGCATGGCGCAGAAATACTATGGGTGAAGCAAAGTCTTGGTGTATTCAATACCTGAAAAAGAACTGGAAATTAAAATAACAACGTCACGGTTTGCTTCTTAGATTCAGAACGAACATTGATATTACAATGTCCACTGAACCTAAGAAGTTGAATAAATATAAGACAAGAAAGTCTTATCTAGTTCAATGGTAACACCATGTCTGCGGTACCATCAGCAAATTGGACATCTAATTCAAAGCCAAGACTCTGCGCCAACATTAACATGCCTCGGTTAGTGGGCATTGTCATCCCTGACATTTGTTTAGTGCCTTTAATTTTGCAGTAACTGATGATTTTCTGCATCAGCACTTTCCCTAAGCCCTTACCTTTCAAATCAGAGCGAACCAAAATAGCAAACTCAGCATCACTATTATCTGGAGTAATCAGTGCCCGAGCAACACCAATGATCGATGGCCCACTCTTATCAAAAGCTACGGCAACAAACGCCATTTCTCGGTCATAATCTATTTGTGTGAAATTTGCTAAGGCTTCGTGATTAAATTCGCCAACTTCAGAGAAAAAACGCTTATACAGGTCTTCTTTAGATACGCTATTAATGAATTGCGCATGGAGTGGCTCATCTTCAGGCAAAATAGGACGAAGTAGAATAGGTTGGCCATCGCGAAGTGTAACTGTTTCAACAAATTCGGCAGGGAAAGGACGAATGGCGAGACGTTTCTGCGCGTCGCCCTCGTATTTTGATAATGTGATGTCTGCATCAATGATAGTTAAGTCGCGTTCTGACACCAGAACTGGATGGATGTCCAGCTTTTGTATTTCCGGTAACTCAACCGCCATTTGGGAGATACGAACTAAGAACTTAGAGAGCTCGGCAATATCAATGGCGTCTTTGTGTTTCTGCAAGCGAATCTTGCCTGACTTTAACGCCACCACCACCAAGTAACGCGCTAACGTCATGTTTAACGGTGGTAACGCTGCGACTGCATCCTGCGCGATATTCCATTCTGATCCCCCTTGACCTAATAGGATCACGGGCCCAAATACTTTATCAACTGCAATGCTAATCCGTAGTTCTTCGGCGCTACCTAGCTTGGCCATACCTTGCACTAATAAACCATGTACATTTGCTGAAGGGTAACTAAGCTTAGCTCTATCCAAAATAGATTGGGCTGCATTAGAAACCTCGCTGCTGTTTCTCAAGTTAAGCGCCACGCCGTGAACATCCGACTTATGTGGGATATCGGGAGAGCGAAGTTTTACGGCGACTGGGTAACCAATGTTCTCTGCCATATGTACGGCTTCTATTTCATCGGAAGCAATCCACGTCGGCAGCACATTAAAGCCAAACAGTTTAAATAATGGGCTCGTTTGGTGCGTATCGAGCGTGACTGTGTTTTTATCCAGTAATTTATGGTCTACCCACTCTTTGGCGGAACTAACACTACCCGAGTGTAATGGCTCTGCGGTTGTAGGAGTCTCCATTAATTGCTTTTGGTTGCGCCTGTACTCCACAAGGTGCATATATGCAACAACCGCGCTTTCTGGCGTTCGATAAGTCGGAATTCCAGCCAGTGTAAATGCTAGTCTAGCTTCGCGAGACGTTTGTTCACCCGACCAATTCGTCAGAATGTTGAAATGTTTATGCCTCGGGTGAGCTTTGATTACCTCTATGAGCGCTTGTGCGGTGTCGAGGGGATCTGAAACTGCAGAAGGGCTGTGCATAATCAAAATCGCATCAGCACAATCGTTATTCATCAGAGCATTAAGTGTATCGATATAGCGCTTTTTAGTCGCATCACCAGAAAGGTCTATCGGGTTTATTTGGCGCCAATTTTTAGGAAGAACAGCTTTCAATTGTTCAGCCGAAGCTTCATCCAGTGTTGCAAGTTTACCGCCGCGCTCGATTAAGGTGTCTACAGACATCAAAGCGGGGCCTCCGCCATTGGTGATGATCGCCAGACGCTCCCCTCGAAGTGGCACCGAATGTGTCAGGGTTTCTACTGCCGCAAATAGCTCATGTGTATTGCTTACTCGTAGCATACCCGTTCTGCGAATAGCCGAATCGTAGATGACATCCAGTGTGTCGCCGTCTTGTTGGTCAAACGTGTTCTTTTCTTTCGAGCGACCTGCTTTTAAAACCAGAATACGGCGGTTACGAGAGGCTGCTCGAGCTGCCGACATGAATCGACGCGCATCTTGGATAGAATCCACATACAGCAATATCGCTTCGGTGTTCCCATCCATACTCAAGTAATCGAGTAAATCGGCAAAATCGATATCCTGGCCACGACCAATAGAAATAAACGAAGAAAAGCCGATATTTTTATCATTGGCCCAATCCAGAACTGTGGTACATACCGCTGCGGATTGTGAAATGAATGCGATTTTTCCGGGCTTAGCCGCAACGGGAGAAAACGTACAGTTGAAGTTATTCCAAGGCAGAATAATCCCTAAACTGTTAGGGCCTAAAACACGAATATTGAGCGAGGAAATATTAAGATATTGAGTATCGTCTGAAATAACAATCGCGAATGGCGTGCCTCGTTCATCTAATTCTTTTAGCAGTTGTTCATTACGAGAAGCATTGGTGCATAAAATAGCGATATCAGGCGTATAGGGCAGGGCAGCAACATCCGGATAAGCAATCACACCAGACACGGCTTTATATTTTGGTGTAACCGGCATGATAGCACCGCCAAAACCGCTTTGCAGAAGATTGCGCATAACAACATGCCCTGCACGCAACTCTTTCTGAGATGCCCCAATAACGGCCACAGAGTTGGGTTTAAAGAGTTTATGTAGTTTATTCATGCTGACTCCTAGCCGTTTGCAAGTCACGTTTGCTTATCGGTTTCATATCAATCATAAACGAATAATTTATTGATAAAACGTCTTCAGACCAGACATTGGAGAAAATGTGGACGATGCTTATGGAGTTTGTGTTATTCATCACATCAAAATCACAGATTATTGTATTTGATGCTTGATAAACGAGTCTGCTATCGGCATGATTTATCTTAATATTTATCCAGAGCGTTTGTTACTTCATGAAAAAAATCGCAATCATCGGCTTGTCAGTCTTACTTTCTGCTTGTGCATCGGAAACTTACATCACAGATGTCACTTCTGAAAGCCACCGAGAGGATTACAAATCAGACCGTGTATCTAAGCCTATTATGGCGTCTGAAAATGCAGTAGTGGAAAGAGATGTAGAACCAACTGTTGTGAAAATGACGGCAAAGCCTGAAGAGAAAAGAGTCGTTAAGTTAACGCCTAAAAAGCAGGCTAAACCAGTTAAGGTTATACCGCCAAGCAAGAATCAAACAGACACTCAGCGATTTGGCTACACCATTCAGGTAGTCGCGTTGGGTAGCCAAGCTAAAGTTGACCAATTTGCCAATAAACTGCCACAAAGTGAACAACCAATTTGGGAGAACTATAAAGTTGTTAACGGTACCAAGTGGTTCTCTGTGCTTTACGGTGACTACGCAACAAGTGATGAAGCAAAACAAGCCATCTCAACACTGCCGGCTCAATTCCAACAATTGAAGCCATTTGTTAAGAGCATTGATGCCATCAAAAAGTCGGCTTATCCAACACTTAACAAGTTAAACTAACAAATCAAATAAGGGAGCTATTCGCTCCCTTATTTTTTGCTTAAATCCTATTCAAACAGAATTCCTCACATTAAAATTACTGTACGTCACACTTCAAAGGTTTATCATAATAAATAGTATCTTTTGTAGGTCACGGAAAGATTGATCCATGATTAAAAATATTCTTCTTCTATGCGGCGGCGGCTCTTCTGAGCACGAGATTTCATTGTTGTCTGCAAACTTTGTCGAGCAACAGCTAAATCTTATCGAAAATGTGAAAGTTATCCGTGTAGAAATAAAAAACGAAGGTTGGATGACCGCTCAAGATGAGTTGGTTTATTTGGATCTGAATAGCAAACAGTTGTGTACCAGTGAGTCGAGTCAAACCATTGACTTCGTCATACCTTGCATACATGGTTTTCCAGGAGAGACTGGTGATATCCAATCTTTGTTTGAAATTGCAGGCATTCCTTACCTCGGCTGTGGTCCTGAAGCGAGCAGCAATAGTTTTAATAAAATTACATCTAAGCTTTGGTATGACGCTCTTAGTATTCCCAATACACCATACTTGTTTCTGACTCGTAATGACGAAGAAGCGCACATTCAAGCGTTAAAAATGTTTGAAAAATGGGGAAAAGTATTTGTAAAGGCGGCGCGTCAAGGCTCATCTGTCGGTTGTTACAGTGTCATGGAGCGAGGGGCGTTAGCGGCTGCTGTGAATAATGCTTTTGGGTTCTCAGATCAAGTTCTAGTGGAAAAAGCAGTGAAGCCAAGAGAGTTGGAAGTCGCAGCGTATGAGATGAATGGTCAGCTTCACATTACTAAACCAGGTGAAGTGATTGCACCGGATGGTGCCTTTTATTCATACGATGAAAAATACAGCAGTGCTAGTCACTCATTGACGGAAGTGGAAGCCAAAAATCTAACACAAGAGCAGTTAGAAGCAATTCAACACGCTTCTGAAACCGTATTTAAACAGATGAACCTTCGTCATTTATCTCGCATCGATTTTTTCTTGACAGAAGATGCCAAGATATACCTAAACGAAGTCAACACATTCCCAGGCATGACGCCAATCTCTATGTTCCCTAAAATGCTTCAAAACAATGGCCACAAGTTCCATGAATTCCTCGAATGTTGCATAAATAGTGCAAAGTAATTAACGTTATTGAGGCCTGTTTTGTGTTAAAAATTGTTTGATTGAGCAAGGTTTGTTCAAGCTATATTTGAATAATGCTCAGTAACAATTATGATGATATTAACGCATTAAACAGATGACTCAATGGTATGGCGATTTCAAATTATAGAGGTTTTAATCTGCAATCAGGCGGGCCAGACGGCAGTATTTGGAAGGTTAAAATCAAACACCACGTTTTACAAGGTAGTTTGACGGCGGTAAAGAAGAGTATAGATTGGTGGTGCGATACCGCATCAATCATCGACCCGAAAGAGTTTGCGGCGCTTGATCAAAGAGCGCTGCATACAGGCGGAGTGCAACAATCTGAAGTTTTTAACGGCTATACTATTAAAAAC
The DNA here is from genome assembly GCF_002563795.1 of Vibrio sp. ES.051. Taxonomy (GTDB): domain Bacteria; phylum Pseudomonadota; class Gammaproteobacteria; order Enterobacterales; family Vibrionaceae; genus Vibrio. Next base: position 658,253 of record NZ_PDJL01000003.1, on the reverse strand, counting down.
GATACAGGCGAACTCAATGCTTGGTATTGTATGTTCAATGGTAAGCTAATTAAAGGCAGTAAAACTGCAATTCAACGCCATATCGAAGCTTATTTGGTTGCAATGCAAAAAGCGATGCAAGCACAACAACAAAAGAAACAATAGAATGACCTTGGTATATTCAACGGAAACCGGTCGAATTAAACCGGAAGAAGAAAAAGTAAACCGTCCTAAAGGCGATGGTATCGTAAGAGTTCAGCGCCAAACTAAAGGACGAAAAGGCAAAGGTGTATGCATTATTACGGGGTTAGACTTGGATGATGCACCGCTAAAACTGCTAGCAGCAGAACTTAAAAAAGTATGTGGCTGTGGCGGCTCGGTAAAAGACGGCAGCATAGAAATTCAAGGTGACGCTCGAGACAAGATCAAAGCGCATCTTGAAAAAAAAGGCATGACAGTTAAATTAGCCGGCGGTTAATTTAACTAACCCTAAAGCGCCTCATCGAAGGCGCTTTTTTGTATCTGAAAAACCAGTAATCGCAGGTTGCGCACTTCAAAGGAAGGAGTTGAGCCTACGAAGTGACGATGTGCAAGTTGCTAGTACAAAGCGAATACCTAATGATAAACTGCCGGTCTGTTTTATATAGTATATAAAGGTAATTTGATGAACCCGATTCTTGCGATCTTAAAAGAGAACAATATTAGCGATGAGCAAATCCACGAGCTATTTCAGGCATTAACTCAAAACCCTTTGGCTGCAATGGCAACGGTCAGCGAGTTAGGTCTTCCACAAGATAAGCTTCAAGCTCTGATGGCACAGGTAATGCAAAACCCAGCGCTGATTAAAGAAGCCGTAGAAGAGCTGGGTCTAGACTTCTCAAAAGTTGTTGAAGCAACAGAAAGGTTGCAGCAATAACCGCGTTTCAAGAAAACCAAAAGCTGGCAAACTTGATTGTTTTGCCAGCTTTTTGATCGATTCTTTGCCTTCTATAGTGAAATCAGTCACTAATTCAGATTTAGGTTGTTGTATGAGAGCGCTAAAGACAATTTTATTTTTATCACTTGCGACTTTGTTTGGCTGCACTTCCAAACCCAGTGGCGTGGAACCAGTAGACAACTTCGATTTACAGCCTTACTTAGGTAAGTGGTACGAGATTGCACGTCTTGACCATTCATTTGAACGCGGTTTATCGCACGTGACCGCTGAATACCAACGCCGTGAAGATGGCGGTGTGAGAGTGATAAACCAAGGGTACTCGAAAGAAGATCAAGCGTGGACACAAGCCGAAGGAAAAGCCTATTTTGTCGAAGATGAAAACATTGGCCACCTGAAGGTCTCATTCTTTGGACCCTTTTACTCATCCTATATCGTATTTGAGTTAGGTGAGAACTACGATTATGCATTTATATCGGGCTACAATCACGATTACTTATGGCTGCTTTCCAGAACGCCAACCGTCGATCAAGCAATCGTCGAACGCTTTAAGCAAGTAGCCAAAGAAAAAGGCTTTGAACTTGATGAATTGATCCTTGTCGATCAAGCTCAATAAAGCACTAATGATAGATTGGAGATTCTATTCGTTCATTTACCTCTATGGTCTTCATTTCAGAAGGAGATGAAGACCCGCAGTGAGCATGATTTTCTTATCAGCTATTTCACCTTTAAATGCCAATACAGGAAGTATTGGTATTGAGCAATTACGTTATTTTTGAGTTTTTTTGAAGTGGGAAAACCAATTAATTGCGTTTTTTCTCTGCGAAAAATGCAGCCACGTCGCGGAGGTCTTCATCATCTAGCATTCTTAATTGTGCCTCCATCATATCGGCAAGAGGGCCTTCACGCTCACCTGACTGATAGGCTTTCATCGCGTTGTAAAGATACGGTGCATTTTGACCCGCAAGGCTTGGATAAGCGTCGTTCTCTGCTATACCGTTGGTTCCATGGCAATAGACACAACTTGGCGATTTAATTTTGCCTTTATCTGCATCCCCGAAAGACTCAGCAGAAACTACCGAAGAAAAAAGAAGAGAGGCAAAAAACACGAATCTGAGCATGAATAGTTCTCTATTTGACAGTAGGTAATGGGATTACCATAAAGCTTCCCCTAAGGGGAAGCTCAATGATCAAAATCAAATTAAAGTAGAGAGTTAAGGTGAGAGAGAAAAGTGTCGATATCTTGTGCCGAGATATCTTTGTGTGTAACAAAACGAACTGGGTTGCTGGCGGTGATAATAATGCCTTGCGCTTTTAGTTTTTCAGCGATGGTCCGGATGTCTACTTGTGGATCCAGCTTTGCGAAAACAATGTTCGTTTGAACAAAATCAGGGTTGACCGAGAACCCAGGAAGCTCAGCCAAACCTGCAGCTAACGTTTTGGCATTGATGTGATCTTGTTTTAATTGTGCGACTTGTTCCGTGATAGCGAGTTTACCTGCTGCGGCTAGAATGCCCGCTTGGCGCATGCCACCACCTACCATTTTTCTCAAACGTCTCGCTTTGGCGATATATTCCGCCGAGCCAAGCAACAATGAGCCTACTGGAGCTGCGAGGCCCTTTGATAGACAAATGGTCATCGAATCAAAGTACTGGCCAACCTCTTTTACTGGCACATCCAGTGCAACGGCCGCATTAAAAACGCGAGCGCCATCAAGGTGCAGTTTCAAGTTGTGTTTATTCACAAAGTCACGTGCTTCTGCGAGGTAAGATAAAGGCAATACCTTACCGTTAATTGTATTTTCTAAGCTGAGCAACTTAGTACGAGCAAAGTGACAGTCGTCTGGTTTAATGGCAGATTCTAGCTTATCAAATGGTAACGTGCCATCGGGATTATTTTGTATGGGTTGAGGTTGAATTGACCCCAGCACTGCCGCGCCGCCAGCTTCGTACTTATAATTGTGCGCTTGCTGCCCGCATAGGTATTCATCACCGCGCTCGCAGTGGGCCATTAACCCCAGCAAGTTTGCTTGAGTGCCTGACGTGGTAAACAAGGCTGCTTCAAATCCCGCCAGTTCAGCAGCAAACTCTTCTAATGCATTGACCGTTGGGTCATCACCATACACATCATCACCAACTGGTGCGGTAAACATAGCTTGTCGCATGGCTTGAGTAGGTTGAGTGACGGTATCTGATCGAAAATCCATGAATATCTCCTTGGTCAAAAGTCCTAAAGGTAGCCGCAAAGGCGCGCTTTGCTTAGGCAAGCAATAGTTTTGGCATCCGTAATTGTGCCGTCGATGATCTTGTCTTCAAGCTCGCTGAGTGACACCGTCACAACCTCAATCACTTCGTCATGGTCACATTCGTAGCGATTGGTTTTGCTGAGCTTTTCTGCGACAAACAAGTGCTGAATTTCATCACAGAAACCAGCAAGAGGAGTTACTTGGCCGAGGGAAGTAAACTTCTCTGCGCTGAATCCGGTTTCTTCTTCTAACTCTCTTTGGGCGCAGCAGAGAGGTTCTTCTTTACTTTCACGCGTGCCTGCAGGCAGCTCTAAAAGCCACTTATTAAGAGAAGGCCGAAATTGATTAACAAGGACCACTTCACCATCTGTGGTAATAGGCAGAATTACCGCAGCCCCAGGGTGGTGAATAGTGGTATGTATAATTGCCTGCCCCGTTGGGAGCATAACTTGTTCTTCAACGAGAGAAATTTGCTTCCACTTATGAATAGTTTTGCTCATGCAGCGATTAATCCTAGCTTTACCGCATATTGATGTGTTTTGCACATTAACCACAAATGCTGAGAAACAAAAGTAAAAATTTTGTCACGTTACGAAAGTGTTTGCCCCCTCAGTGAATGGCGTCTCATAAATGAAAACTTTGATTGCCGAGCCAAGCAAGCGCTAAGCATCTGTTATAAGAGAAAACCAACAAAATACAACCGCAACAAAATGATAGCAAATGCATAAAAGCAATAACAAAACATCATTAAAGCCGTCGGAGAATGTATGATTCAACCTTCATTTGCATCAAATGCCCAAAAAGCGCTTCTTTCTGAGCGTATCAATAAACTGGCTAAAGCGCTGACTGATGGCGTTTATGAACGTGAACACACCATCAAATTATGTCTTCTTGTTGCTCTTGCCGGTGAAAGTGTCTTTCTTTTGGGCCCTCCTGGAATTGCAAAAAGTTTAATTGCCAAACGTCTTATTCAAGCTTTTGATAATAGTAGTTATTTTGAATATTTAATGACGAGATTTTCAACACCAGAAGAAGTATTTGGTCCATTAAGCATTCAAGAATTGAAAGACAACGGACGCTATGTTCGCCTAACTAAAGGCTATCTACCAACAGCCCAAGTTGTTTTCTTAGATGAGATCTGGAAAGCGGGCCCTGCAATTTTGAATACATTATTGACAGTGGTAAACGAAAAAACGTTCAAAAATGGCAGTGATATTGAGCGTGTGCCAATGCGTTTGCTTGTTTCTGCCTCGAACGAATTACCCGATGAAGAGAGCGGTCTAGACGCTCTTTATGACCGTATGTTGGTGCGCGTGTTTGTTAATCGGATTCAGAACAAACAAAACTTCAAGTCAATGCTGACGGTGGGTACCCCGCAAGAAGCGCAAGTGCCAGAGGGGTTAGCGATCACCAATGAAGAATATCACCAGTGGCAACAGCAACTCGATAAACTGACGCTGACTGACAATGCATTCGAAAAGCTATTCCAATTAAAAACGATGCTAGAAAGCAAAGTCAAAGCGGAGTTTGGTGATGCGGCCAATACTGACATGTATGTGTCTGACCGTCGCTGGAAGAAAGCGGTAAAACTCTTAAAGGCGAGTGCATTCTTTAATGGGCGCGATGAAATTAACCCGCTTGATTTGCTGCTTCTTCAAGATTGTTTATGGAACAATCCGGAGTCACGAGATGTGGTTCGTGAGGTAGTTCAAGAGTTTGCTCTCAAACACGCTTTTGACCAACAAGATGTGGAGCAAGAAATTGAATACTGCAGTGAGTCGTTAATCGACGTTCAACACGAGCTTGAAGATGCTTACCGCATGACGCTGACACCAGAGGCGGCAACAGGGATTTTGCGTAAAGAAACCCTGCGTTTCGATACGTCTAAGGCAAAAACCTACAAAGTTGGTGCTGCTGTCAACTTAGTCAAGTTGGTGATTTTGCAGAGCAACATGTCGGTATCGGAATCTGAAAAAGGTGATAGCCGTTGGGTTTATCTACCAAAAGATGAGCTGGAGCGCGTGATTAAAGATGGCTACGGAGATGTATACGGTTATGTGAACCAAAACACTAACATGTGCCGTCTACGTTTTGATGTCGATGCGGCGAGCAATTTGGTCGTTCGGGATATCGCGAACCGAGGCGTTCTGGTTAGTTTAGTTACCGAAAAGGGTTTAGATCTTGAACGGTATCAGAAGTGGTTAGCGCAAAGTGAAAAAGCAGTAAACCAATTGAGTGAAGCGGAACATCATATGCGCAAAGTAAAAGCGAATTTCCATGGCGCTTTGCCACACAGTTTTGTTGATCCTGAATTACCGCGTTTAATGGAGTCGAGTTTGCAACAGGTCAGCCAACAACTGGAGTCTATCCAAAGTGAAAGCGAGAAAATTATTCAGCGCTTTAAAAGCTTACATCAGTTTTTCGCTTAAGGGGACGACATGTTAGGTGCAGACGGATTCAATTTGGCATTGATGGTCGCTGACTCAGGCATCATCGACAGTGCTGTCAATGACTTGATGGCTCGTTCACAAGTGATGATGATGGCAGACAATCACGGCGTGAAATCGTCGGTGAAAAGCCATTTGTTAAAATGGCAGGGCAGCGTGAAGAAGCGCATCACCAAAGTGTGTGATACAGAGCGTTTTCAACAAGAGTTAGCCTTGTATCAAGAGGTCATTCACTGGGATGAAGACGAGTTTTTTGAACACATTGAGGAGGTACTCAAAAAACTTGAATGGCATTCAGCGTTTTACATGCAAGCTCGTGGGTTGATGGATAAAAACAAAGGGGTGGATAACCCGATGTTCCCGCATTACTTCTGCGATCAATGGTATAAAAGTTTAGCGAATGCGATTAAACAAGCGCAAATCAACGAACTGGAAGCTAACAAAGAGAAAGTGCTCAATGATTTGTACCAGCGTATGGAAACCATGCGTAATATGGATAAAGTCACAGAGTCGGGCGACGCTGAAAGTGTCGGGCGCTTGTGGGATATGGCTTCTGCGAGGCTAAGTAAAACAGACCTCACGGTGATGAAGCATCATGCAGAGTTTTTGAAAAAACACCAAGGCTTACAAGAAATCGCCGAGCAACTTGGTCGCATGGCAGGGCAAGTTAACGACCCAGATCTAAACCGAGCTCCTACCGAAGAGCTGAAAATGGTTGAGGAGAAGAGTGACGAAGCGACAGACGACATTGTCGGCATTCATGAAAGTGACGATTTAAACAAGTTGCTTCCTAACGAAACCATGTTTTTGGCGTACCCTGAACTGGAAGTTGTGTTTTATAAACACTTAGTCGACAAACGTTTGATGAATTATCGCATGCAAGGAAAATCGCGAACTTTGCGCAAAGTCAAAGCGCACCGACCTGATAACAAAGCGGTGGACATTGAGAAAGGCCCATTTATTGTCTGTGTTGACGCTTCCGGATCTATGAGCGGGTTTCCTGAACAATGCGCCAAAGCAATGGCTTACGCTCTGATGCAAATTGCGTTAGCCGAGCAGCGTGATTGTTACGTGATTATCTTTTCCACAGAGCACATTACTTATGAGTTAACCAAGCAAGATGGACTGCGTGAAGCGGCAGACTTTTTAACCTATAGCTTTCATGGTGGCACCGATTTAGAGCCGACATTGATCAAGTCCATTGACTTAATGAACGGCGATAAATACAAGAATGCGGACATGGTGGTGATTTCAGACTTCATTGCGCCAAAACAACAAGATGAGTTGCTCGCGAAAGTTGAGGCGCTAAAAGCAAAGAAGAACCGTTTCCATGCTATTAGCTTGTCCAAATACGGAAACCCCGCATTAATGTCGATGTTTGATCATTCTTGGTCATACCACCCCAACGTTGTGGGACGACTGCTAAAACGTGTTAGTAACCAATAACGTTCACTCAAAACATATTCAGCTACTGAGCACCGAAGCCAGATTTTTATTGTGTTGTTTTAAGCCAATCAGATCGAACTTTCGTCTAATTGGCTTAAAACAAATCAAACAAACGGGGAGTAAAACCTTTTTGTTTGACTATCTTTTCTTAATCCGTAAAGTAGCAATCAACGCAGCGAGGTAGGCCTCGTAAAGCGTTGATAGAATGGCGCCTTGGCAGAGTGGCTATGCAGCGGATTGCAAATCCGTGGACCTCGGTTCGACTCCGGGAGGCGCCTCCATATTATACAGATATTGCTAATGGCGGTATCTTGATGCTTTAAGCGTCCACATGAAACCAGCGAAAGCTGGTTTTTTTGTATCTATATTAATCAAACAGTTGTGTTTGCAAACCACGTCACTCGCAAACTCAGTATCTTGAGATTATTTTGGAACAGAACTTCACAAGCTAGAATAAACCGTGATTTACTGCGACTAAAAAGTCCATACAATTGAATAAGTGTGATGATACTTTCTGTACTCTTATCGTTACTTGCCTACAATAACGCTTCCAAAGGATTTGACGCAGAAGCATGAGAAATACCGACGACTACATCATCTTTTATCATCTGGTTGAGCAAGGTTCATTTAGCGCGGCTGCGAAACAAATGACTCTGACGAAATCGGTTGTCAGCAAACGTATCGCCAAACTAGAACAAGATCTCGGGGTCCAGCTTCTCTACCGTACGACACGCACGTTAACTTTAACAGAAGCGGGTCAATCGTTTTTCAGCCATGCCAAGTCTGTGTATCACGCCGTTGCAACCGCAGAAGAATCTATCGTGGGATTAGGTAAAAACCTATCCGGAAGCATTAAAATTTCTGTCCCTACTATTTCTGGTGAATTGATTCTTCCTAGCGTGATCAATGAATTTAATCAAAAGTATCCCGATATTAATATTGATATGGATCTTGATAATCGGTTTGTCGACATTGTGAATGAACGGTTTGATCTCGCTATTCGAACGGGGGTTCTACCAGATTCTAGCCTAATTGCGAGAAAACTGGTGGACGCCAACTGGGTTGTCTGCGCCTCACCTCAATACCTTGCTAAACATGGTATTCCTAAGCAACCCCAAGCTTTAGAGACACACAATTGTCTCGTCTATTCCTATCAAGAGACGGGAGCTCGTGAGTGGGCGTTTAAAGAGGGTGGTAACGTGTATCAAATGACGGTAGACGGTAACCTTTGTACCAATAATTCCTCCGTACTAAGAAATGTCGCGCTCTTAGGGCAAGGGATCATTTACGTCCCACGCGTACTGGTTTATGACGATCTGAACAAAGGTCACCTAATTCAATTATTTAAAGATGAAACGGCGAAGTGTCTCGGTATTTATGCGGTATACCCTTACACTCGGCAACAGCCAGAAAAAATAAAAATGTTCATTGAGCATCTGTATATGAGTTTCCAAAGTCAAAATCATCGATTTTAATCTAACAACACCACATTAATGGTTACTTTGGTGTTGTGGTTATGTTTCCAACGAACATTTCAAATAGTTCATTCAATTTAACGACTTAACTACTATCAGCCCTACAGCCAGTGATCTTGATAACTCGAGCTTGCACACAACTGTTAATAAATGGTTTTGCTATTGTTTCTTTGAGGAAACGGTCTGTTTCTTTCGTTAAAATTGCCACATACAAAAGATAACTAACAGAAAATAAAAGAATTATTATGCTTGTTTGTTGGTGGTGAATATTTGTACGTTTGACTTAGATAGACGCAAAGAAACGGACTGCTTATAGTGACTCAAACGCAAATTACCGTTGCGATAGCGGATCGATGAGCGAAATAAAATAACCAGAGATATGGATATGAAACAAAAGCAGCTGATTAAAGCATTTAAAACGATCGTTGGGGATGAAAACGTTCTAACTGATCAGGTTAAAACCAAATACTACCGATCGGGTTTCCGTTCAGGCAGCGGTACAGCGCTTGCGGTCGTATTCCCTAATACTCTGCTAGAGCAGTGGAAGCTGATTAAACAGTGCGTCGAAGCAAATTGCATCATTATTATGCAGGCTGCCAAGACGGGTTTAACCGAAGGCTCAGCGCCAAGTGGTAACGATTATGATCGTGATGTGGTTGTGATCAATATTACGAAAATCAAGAAAATTCACCTGTTAGAGGGTGGTAAGCAAGTGGTTTGCTTGCCTGGTGCAAGCCTACATTCATTGGAAAAAGAGTTGAAGGCAGTGAATAGAGCGCCGCATTCCATCATTGGTTCTTCATCGTTAGGCGCGACCGTAGTCGGTGGTATCGCCAATAACTCCGGCGGTGCATTAGTGAAACGAGGCCCTGCGTATACCGAGCTCGCGATGTATGCACAGGTCGATAAACAAGGCAATCTTCATCTTGTTAATCATCTTGGTATTGAAGGGTTAGGAGAGACACCAGAAGAAATCCTGCAGAATTTACAAGAAGGCAATTTTGACCCTGCTCAGATCAGTCACGATGAGCGAATGGCGTCAGACAAAGAATACGATGAGCGTGTGCGAGACGTCACCTCTGATATTCCGTCACGTTTTAATGCCGATGAGCGTCGACTGTTTGAGGCAAGTGGCTGCGCAGGTAAATTAGGTGTGTTTGCCGTTCGTGTTGATAGTTATCCAGTACCAGAAAAAGAACAGGTTTTTTATCTTGGCACGAATGACCCTGCCAAGCTGACTCAGCTAAGAAAAGATTTCTTATCTACGTTCGGTAACTTGCCAGAGATGGGAGAGTACCTGCATCGCGATATTTTTAATATGGCAGAAAAATATGGCAAAGATGTATTCTTATCCATCGACTTACTCGGTACAGACAAGTTGCCTAAAATGTTTGCGCTAAAAGCCAAAGTAGAGAACTTGTTAGAACGCTTGCCACTCGTAAGTAAATATCTCCCAGATACGATTCTCTACTACGCAAGTAAACTATTTCCACAGCATCTTCCTGAGCGAATGCTAGCGTTTCGAGATAAGTACGAACACCACTTGGTTTTGAAAATGAGTGATGGTGGTATTGCCGAAGCTCAAAAATACCTGAAAGAAGTCTGGGCAATCGAAGAAGACAGCGATTTCTTCGAATGTACGCCGGACGAGGGTAAAAAAGCCTATTTGCACCGCTTTGCCGCTGCAGGAGCTGCAATTCGTTACGAAACGATTCATCGCAAAGACGTTGAAGATATCGTTGCACTGGATATCGCACTGCGCCGTAATGATGAAGAGTGGTTAGAGACCTTGCCAGAAGAAGTGAATAAGAACCTTGTTCAGGCGCTTTATTATGGTCACTTTATGTGCTTTGTGTTCCATCAGGACTACATATTCAAAAAAGGAACCGACACCAAATTGATGAAAAAGCTGATGCTAGAACACCTCAACAGCCGAGGTGCAAAATACCCAGCAGAGCACAATGTTGGCCACTTATACGATGCGGAAAACTCGCTCCAGAAGTTCTACCATGAGCTAGATCCAACCAATACCTTCAACCCTGGTATCGGTAAAATGGACAAATACAAACGCAACTGTAACTGTTGTGTATAGTCATCGACTTCAAGTATTGAGACTCGTTGAGCAATAAACCAAGTGCCTTCAAGATGCTTGGGTATAAAGCAAAAGCCCTAATGACGTCAGTAGCATGTCATCAGGGCTTAATTATTTTGACTGGGTTACTTAAGAAAGGGCAACTAAATGGCTCGCACTGCAGCGGCGGCGATGATCCCTGCGGCAATGGCTGGTAAGGGCTTTTTGACAATGAGCATCACAACAGCTGTGGTAAATAGAGCCGCTCTAGCTCCAGCATCGCCTTCTACCGCAAGTGGAGCCAATAGGGCGACTAATACCGAGCCTGACATCGCGGTAATAAAACGTTGAACGCGTTGACTAATGGGAATAAATGACATCACATACACGCCACCCCAGCGTGTCATCAGAGTCACAAGCGCCATTGCAATGATAATCAGCAGCGTGCCACCTACACTTGTTTCGATGTTCATGCTTTCTTCTCCTTCCAACACGCGCCCAAAACCCCACCTGTAATAGCGCCAACCACGACGTGGCTATTTTCTGGTAAATACCAATATGCAAGCATTGAGGAGGCCGCGGCAGTGACCCAAATAGCAAAGATACGTAAGTTTTTAGGACCAACGACTACCATGGAGAGTAAAAAACACCCCATGACCATATCCAGTCCAAGGCTTACTGGATCTTTGATGGCATTACCAAAGTAAATACCGATCCAAGTGCCGATAATCCAAAACGACCACATGGCAATGCCACCGCCAACCAGCAAACCAAACCCAGGTTCTTTCCTCCCGAAGGCATTAAGAGCCATTGCCCAGTTCGCGTCCGATGCGACCAGCATCATGCTATATCGTTGAGTTGGTGGTAGCTGTCGCAACCAAGGGTAGAGGGTTGCGCCCATGAGTAGGTGTCTCGCATTGATGGCAAAGACCGTGATAAGCACAGGAATCAGCGGCACTTCCGCTCCCCACATATCTAACGTGGCAAACTGTGAAGCACCCGCGAAAACCAGTGTGCTCATTAGCATGGTAGGAAAAGCATCAAGCCCGGTTTGTACGGCAGCGACGCCAAATGCGAGGCCAAATATCACCACAAAAAAAGAAAGAGGCAAAAGTTGGGTGAATCCATTCCAGACGTCGAGACGAGTAAACTTGTGTAATTCAGTCGAAGAAGGTTGAAGGTGTTGAGTTTTTTCTGTCATAGAGGTACCTAGCCAGCAGGCAAAAGGGCAGAGCCATAGAAGAATTTTGTTATTCTTTTGTAAACTGCATATTTAACATCAATTGCGAGGGCTTTCAAACACAACGAGAAAGATAAAATGAGCCATAGTGACAAAGAAAACGTTGAGGATTAACGTTTAATGAGCAACTTGGTCACGGAAATAACGAGAAAGCGAGCATGCACTCGCTTTCTCGTTCCGTCAGGCATACGCGAGAGGGGCTATTTTACATAGACGCGAGGGTTCGTCGTCCCCCAGACTGTGTATAGTTCTGGGAAGATAACCTCGGCATGTTTTTCCATTTCAGCTGCGGAGATAGTTTTACCTTGCTGCGCGCCAAATAACACCACTTCAGATCCAGGAGTAACATTTTTGATGTCTGATACATCTACCATGGTGGTGTTCATAGAGGCCACACCAGCGACTTTCGCACGTTGGCCATTGATGAGCACTTCCGCAGTATTCCCCATTTTTCTCGGATAACCGTCAGAGTAACCAACCGGAATGTTTGCCATCACGCTTTCTTTGCTTGTTCTGTAACTGCTGTCGTAACCGACAGTGCTATTTTCTGGCAGGTGGTGAAGTGATGCTACGCGCGTTTTGAAAGACATGATAGAAGGGTATTCAGGGTTAGTTGGCAGATCACCATATAAAACGCCACCTGGACGAACCATATCGAGCTGTGCTTCTGGTACATTGATCGCGGTATACGAATTAGCAACGTGCAACAGAATGTTTTCGCGTTTCAAGTCAGCTTCTTTCATCAGCCATGTAGAGCTGTCTTTGAATGAACTGAGTTTTTCGCGCACTTCATCTGCGTTATAGTTAGGGAAGTGAGTCATGATACCAACAATATTAACGCCCGCTTGTTGAGTGATATCTAAAGCTTCTTGCTTGCCTTCTTGAGTGGTCATATCAACGCCATTACGTCCCATACCACCATCGTTTAAAGCTAGGTGAACTTTGATTTCTTTATCAGCTTTCTCGGCTAGTTTAGACAGTGCTTTCGCTTGCTCAGCTGTACCAATAAGCTCTTCAATATTTAGGTCCATTGCCGCTTCGATTTCACCCAAGTCAGCCGAGCGTACACGCATAAGTTGGCCTTTAAAACCGCTGTCTCGGACTGTTCTTGCTTCGGCATTACTGGCAATCGCAACACAAGGGATTTGTTGTTCGATAATTGTTGGCATGAGCCCAGCGATGCCATTGCCGTATGCGTCTGCCTTCATCACGGCACAGATTTTAGTTGTTCCATCCATATGCGATTTAAATTGCTCAATATTATCGCGAAACTGGCCCAAGTTTATCTCTAGCCATGCGTTAGCGCTTTGAACTTGCTCAGCCTTTGCCGCTGCGTTAGTGATTTGGAGAGGGGCAGCAGTCGCTTGCATAGTGGGAGCAAAGATGGCAGTAGCGATGGTCAATGATAGTAAGGTTTTATTTAAGCGCATAAAGTCTCCGTACGCGTTTTTGTATTGATTATTTTATTGAGTACAGGGTGAGTGCCTGAGGAAATAAAACGCCCCAAGTGATGGTATGAAGCGTTTTTAATCAATGGATTAGCTTAGTTTGAAGCGGCTCATCACATCTTGAAGAGAAAGAGATAGCTGGCTTAATTCACGACAAGCTTGAGCGGTTTGCTCAGAACCCTGTGAGACTTCTTGAGAGGCCAAATGTATGTTTTCAATACTGCGGTTAAGCTCTTCCGCTACTGAGTCTTGTTGATTACAAGCAGTAGCGATTTGGCTGCCCATATCTGAGATATCAGACATAGAGTGTTCAATATCGCTCATCAGCTGTTTTGATTGAATACCTTGGTCTGCACATTCTGAGATGCTGCTTCTCGAAAGTTCAGTGGCAGATTTTGCGTCTTTCGCGAGAGATTGTAGCTGTTCAATGATCGAAGTGATTTCGCTGGTTGAATCTTGAGTACGACCAGCAAGTGTGCGCACTTCGTCAGCCACAACGGCAAAACCACGACCAGATTCACCAGCTCGCGCAGCCTCGATAGCGGCATTAAGTGCAAGCAAGTTAGTTTGATCGGCAATCTCACGGATAACATCGACGATAACATTGATCTTGTTAGATTGTTGCTCTAATTCAGCCACCGTATCACCCGCGTTACCGATGACAGTTGCCACCCCTCCAATCGCATCCACCATGCTTTGAGTTTCGCGCACACCGTGTTGTGTGCGGCGGTTAGCCTCGTTCGCTTGGTTGGCTGAATCTTCAGTGTTCCGCGCCACATCGGCTACGGCTGCTTTCATTTCTGTCATCGCAGTTGCGACGTGAGTGATTTGCAGCTGTTGGTCTTTCATGCCGGATGCTGAAATGTCAGAGACTTGGCTCATCTCTTCAACCGCACTACTTAGCTGGGTCACCGCTGCGATAACATTGTCGATCACTTGACGTAGGTCGTCTTGCATCTTAGTGGTGGCGTCGGCCAGTTCACCAAGCTCGTCATTACCGATTGCCTTACGATCAATATCATTCGATAAGTCACCGGTAGCAATCGCGTTTGCTTGTTCAACGACGAGTTTAAGCGGGCCACAAATCAGGCGAGTCAAGACGTAAGTCATTCCCACCATGATCAATAGAATTGTCACGTTGCTCGCGATCGATGAGTTGCTCAATCCGTTTATAGAAGAAAGGATATTGGTTCTGTTATTATCCATTGCACTTTTAAGCAGTTGGATCAGCTCGTCTAACTCAGAGTCAACGGCTTCGAAAGCAGGTAAAGAGTTAACTAAGATAGGGTGGGCCTTGCTTTTGTCATTGGCTATCATCGCTTCATTGTATTGGTCCATAGTAACCAAGTACTTTTTCCACTGACGCAGCAGGCGCTGGAAGGTTTGCTGTTCTTCACCCGGCCAAACCGTCTCACCATAAGCGTCTAGCTCTTTACTGATTTTTTCACGCTCACGAATATTGCTGGCGATTTTGTTTCTAATTTTGCCTGCATCTTCATAGGTGTAAGTGGCAAACTGGTCACGGCGCCATCGAGATAAGTCGTCTCTAATCGCATCGACTCTTTCCATTGCTGGGAGAGTATCATCAGTATAGTTTAATAGCTCAGTTTTGATGCTTTTGAGCTCTGTAGATAAAAACACGCCAAATGCAATGTTGACAATGGCAATGAGTATAAATGATAGCGATATCTTCTTCGCTATAGAAAGGTTCTTGATAGACATTATTGATATACCTTGTTTTTCTTATGTTGTGTCGTCAAAGCAAACCACGTCCGTATATGTGATACATGTCCCTAAATTACTGCAACAACTGTAAAGTATCACTAATTAACGATGTTTTCGATAATGAATTGAGCTTTAAATAAAAATAAATACGTCAATAACTTATAAAGGTACGACCAGATAAGAGGTAAAGATGTTGGTAACAAAAGCTTTCTATCGATACCAAACGTGTTACCAAGAGTAGGGAATCATCTTGCCTCGGAGTCATAACAAGGTGTTGATTCAGAGTATCTAGCCCTGAATATAATGGCAGTTCGGCATGATAAGTGGGTTAGTGGGTGTTTCTGCCTAATTGAGCGGAAATTGTACCGGCCGGAGTGTTTTTAAGCATTCAATTCAAAAGCAGTTGGTAGGTTGGTTCCCCCTACCTATGGTGTTTAAAGCAACATACTTCATGAATTTAGGTTTATGAATAATGCGTTATTGGAGTCGGGATATGTCATCAAGATAGGTTGAGTGAAGCCTGTCGGACCACCGATACAAGCAATACCTTCCTTTAGATGGTTTGATAATGTTGTACTGAGAGCAACTACTGAAACCGATGATAATGAAGGTGAGATTGAGCTAGTTATTTATAGTAATCCCCGAAATTTAATCAGACGCTAAGTTAGAAGTTACGTATTAGCAACATAGTAAATATCTAATTTTTATCCACCAGATGGATAATAAGTACCTATCTAGTTGAATATCTGATTATTACCTAAAATTTGCTCACGATGCCACACACTAAAATCATACTAAATCTACTACTCCTCATTAATAATCAACTTTTTTTACTACTTCACCATTTTGTGTAGATCTTATAGTCAGAGTAGATAAGCAACGAGTTCCATTCATTCAATAGAAGCGAGGTAAGCTAATGAATCGAACGCTTTGGACTCATTATAACTTCACGGCTATGCAGTTAATTTTTAGTCTGTCACTTTCATTAAGCGTCAGTGCTAATACGTTAACGATGGGAGTTACAGGTCAAATAAAAGATCGTTGTGAAATAAATTTTTTTTCTGGCAACGTGATGACGTTTTCCGAGCAACACAATGCGCAATCGTTGCCGTTTGATATCTATTGCAACCGTCCTTTAGGTATGTCCATCAACTCTAAATATGGTGGCCTAAAACACCAACAGCAGGGGGTTGATATTATTGAAAATTATAATTTGTCATTACAAGTAGATGAGCTTCGCCTTCACGAACATCGGCATAGTAGTCAACTCATCTCACCAGTAATGATAGACAGTTCTGGTGTTATTCCTTTTTCTCAACAAGGGAATCTCAGGGTAACGCTCGAAAATAACTTGCGTTTTGCGGGTTATTACCAAGACGTTATTGAAATTGAAGTCTATCCTTCAATTCATAGCGTGACAAAGTAGGATTTCTGCAAGGCACTTGCAGATTAACAAACATAAGCTCAGCCGTATTCGAGCCAATAATCTAAGATAAAGGAATTTCTTATGAAAAAGCTAACACTCTGTGCAGCAGCAGTCACCGCTATTTTTGGAACTCAAGTTCACGCCGCACCTGGTGATGTACAATTAGTTGGTTTTGTTTCTCCTGTATGTGAAGTTACAGGTCTTTCAACACAACTTATTGACTTTGGTAACGTATCTCAAATTCAAAACATTTCTGTTGGTGGACTTAGCATGAAATGTAATGACGTTGATGGTGCAACTGTGACATTAACAAGTGCAGAGGGCGGTCTAGAGTCCGATGATAATGAAGACTTCGCTCTTAAATACGACGCAACGTTTAACCCTTCAGGATTACCTTCATTTACACTTAATGCACCTGGTGGCCCTGGTCTGAATGATGTTTCAGTCAGTAATGCTTATGGTGGTTCCGGATCATTGGCTACTGGTGTAGCTGCAACCATTGATATCGCAACTACAGAGACCTCTCCATGGGCAGGTGGCTATTCAGATACTTTGACAGTAAATATTACCTCTAATTAGAGGTTTATAAGTAGGAGACTTATTTAGTCTCCTACTTTAATCTTAATTAACCGTATTTAATTTGGAGCTCACAATTATGTTTCGATGGATCGTTGTTTGTTTATTGTCATTTACTTGTGTGTTCGCACATGCTTTCAAAGTAGAGCCAATGTCTGCGGAAATGACGCCTCTCGGAAAACGAGCTCAAATGACGATGCGGGTCGAAAACACATCTCCCGAACAACTAACCGTTGAGTTATATCCATTGTTTATGACAATGAATGAATACGGTAAAGAAACGATTACGTCTGCTGAAGATGAGTTATTAGTAATCCCAGTTACCGCAATTATTGAGCCTGGTCGGTCACAATCAATAATGGTTCGGTATTTAGGCGATCCATCAATCACTGAATCTAAGGCGTATCGTATCGCTGTAAAACAAGTAAAAGTCCAACGAGCGAGCAGCGATCAAGGGCAGGTAAGTCTTTTGCTTCAGTTTAATACGCTTATCAACGTGCGTCCTCAAAACACAGCAGCTAAGTTAGAGGTGAAAAGTATCAAACAAAACGACAAAAATAATAAGTGGCTCCTTGAAGTGATGAATAGCGGTAATAGTTATGGTCGGTTAACCAACACTACTTGGAAAGTTTCCGATGGTACACAGTCAGCTTACTTACAAGGAGTAGAAATAGCTAAACGTATCCCTGGAACGTTAGTGCTTCCGCATTCCACCCGTTTTTTTGAAATGCAGCCACTTGAAGATTTCAATGTGAATACCCTGTCGATTGAAATAGAACAGGATAAGTAATGCGTGCGATGAAACGTTATATTTTTGGGGGGCTCGTTTGTTGCGTTCTTTGTGCAAAAACGTTTGGGGTGACACTGTCCCCAACAGTTATTGAACTTAATACTGACCACAGGACAACATCGCAACTGGTTGTTACTAACAACTCAACACAAACGCTCCCTCTTGAAGCCAACGTTCGCCGTTTGGAGTTCCGATCAAATGGCACTTTTAAAACATCGGACTTACCGAATGAAGAAATACTGGTGTTTCCACCTGCTGCGATGTTGGCTCCCGGTGAGCGGCAAGTATTCCGTATACAATGGTTAAGTGAAAGTTCACTCGAAGCGTCTCAGAGTTACTTCATTCGATTTAGTGCAGCAAACGTCAACCAAAACAACGAAAAAACCGAGAAGTCTCTTGGTTTATCTACTTTATCTACAGGTATTAACTTACAAATTCATTATAATGCTCTTTTACACGTTCATTCATCTTCGCTCAAGCCAGATGTGACACTGCACATAGGTGAACAGGGCAACCTGACGCTCACAAATTCAGGGACGCGATTTACCTATACATCGTTACTTCATTTTTCGGGGCTTGAATCTCTCAGCCCAAAAATACATGAAGCTTTAGGTGAGCAATTTATTCCACCACGTTCTACTATTATTTTATATTCCTCTCTAAATCATTTACCAGTGGGCACCTACCATGGGCATGAAAACTGACTTCTACTATAAAATAAAGCATTGGTTACATATTCTAGTCTTGTTACTTTTTGGTTATGTCATTCTAACTTTCTCCGTACTGAGTCAGGAAATTGTGTTGAACCCGACAGGACGAGATATTCAGCTAACATCTTTACTAAGGATAAGTGACACAATATTAGGTGAAGCAGATATTACTATTACTGCAGACAACCAAGTTTTGTTACCAAAAGAAAGTACACTTTCTCTTCTTTCTTCCATCGTGACTCAAGAAGGTATTAAAAATATACGCGCCACAACGGACAATGAAATGCTGTCGCAACGCCATTTCGAGCACGCAGGATTAGGCCTTAAGTTCGATATTTCTTCATTAGAATGTATTATTACTGTACCGCCAGAGTTAAGCTTAATACAGCAACTTTCCATGCGCGCATCAGACGATTTTTATAATTATTCTGAGCCAAGTACGTTTAGCGGGTATCTTAATGTCTCCCTGTCCGCTAATGAAAGTCGATTTATCGAGGAAGAGTCATCTAGAGAGGATCTATATCGTAGCCAATTCGACTCGGCACTCAATATTGGTGATTTAAACTTTGAGTATGAATCATTATTAGAAAATAGTTCCAAACAAAACTCTAAATACGTGAGAGAAGGCTCACGCCTTAATATAGACTCTCCCGAACAAGGAACACGACTTGTACTCGGTGACATGTACAATAGTGGTCAAGCCTTTCAAGACGGAACCGACATTCTTGGTATTGGTATTACTCGCGATTTTACACTTATCCCAACCAGAAACGTACGTCCACGTGCGAATCAATCATTCACGCTTCAAAGAGCTTCAAATGTCGATGTTTATGTTGATGGTATTGCAGTGCAGCGATTAACCTTAGGTGCTGGTAGTTATAACCTTAGCGACATACCACTTGCGCAGGGTAGCAATGATATCGAATTAGTCATTACCGATCGTTCAGGTAATGAAGAACGCATCGAATTTTCTATTGCGACCGGAAACGACTTATTAAATAGCGGTGAGTTTGAATATAGTGTTATGTATGGAGCACCGTCTGAAATCCAGAATGGAAAATTAGAATACCTAACCGATGAACGTATTTTTCATGGTTATATTGATGTTGGCGTTTCACCTTGGTTAACGTTAGGTGTCAATTCCCAAACCCGTGAAGATTTATCCCAATATGGCGCAATAGCACTGGTCGCTTCCGCATGGGGCGTCACTGAATTAAATGTTTCACACAGCGATCACCCAATTTTCGGACGTGGTGATGCATATAAAGTTGCGTTCGATGCAGAGTTTTCTCAAACGAACACATTAGAGCCACAGCTGAGTTTCAGTTACGAATATTTAACCAATAGTTTTACCGGTGTAACTGGGTTTGACGCTTCCGACAACGATATAAATTTAACAACCCACTATGCTTCTGCGTTCGGTTCCATTTATCTTAGCCGTTCTTTACGTGCAGCCATGACCCTCAACTATCGCTCTGGCATCGACGAAGAAAATGATTATTGGCTTATTAGTCCGAGTCTATCGGCCGGATTATTTGATACGCCAGCTACTTGGAGTGCGCGTGTTAGCTATCAACATAACGAAAGTGGGGGCGATGACATCAGTTCCACGTTCACAATAAGCTGGCCGTTCAGCAGACAAACACGTGTTGTTGGTCGTTATTCAACAGAGCTTGATGAGGTAGCATTAGATTACAGCTATCAAAATAATATTGGCAATACTGGTGGTGTATCAGCTTTTGCCAGTGCCATTACTAACAGAGAAAATGATGCCGATATGGATGTAGGTGTTAACTATACTGCAAACCGTTACGAATTGAATGCGAGTCATACTTCGCGACTGGAGGATATAAGTGGCGACACACGAAACCATAGCACTGACATTAAAATAAGCAGTGCTCTTGCATTTTCAGGTTCATCCGTAACGATCGGCAGACCGGTTCGTGAAGCCTTTGCCATTATCAGTAAACACGATAGTCTCGCAGAGAATGAAGTTGCTATCGACCCTACTAGAGATGGCGAGCATGCACGCGTTTACCTTGATGGTGGCGCAAGTGCCATGGTCCCTGACCTTGTTGCTTATAATAGTCAAATCATCAGTTACGAGGTAGAAAATTTACCACCAGGGTATAACTTAGGTGATGGTGCTTTTTGGGTTAAGCCAGGGTATAAAAAAGGATTCCAGCTACAGATAGGCTCCGATGCTGTATTGACAGTTATTGGTAAACTATACGATCGTCAAAGTAACAGTCCTATTTCACTTGTAGCAGGCTTTGCTCAGTATCTTGGTAAAACAAAACAATCACCGATTGAATTTTTTACAAATCGTAACGGCGTATTTGCGATATCTGGATTAAAACCTGGACAATATCAGCTCATACTCGATACTAAAGAACAAGAGTCAGTCATCATTAACCTCAGTGAACGCAGTGACACTTTGATCAGATTAGGAGAGCTGTATGTGGATTAAACGACTTATGTGTATTGCATGGAGTTCACTTGTCTTAAGCAGTTTTCCTTCTGCCCTTGCTTGTGAGGCTAGCTCATTATCTATTCAACCAGTATCAGCACAATCACAATACGACGTCTTTAATGCAGGTACTTTCGCAACGATAAGTACTTATCGCATTAGCGCAAATATAATCGGCGAACAGTGTAAGCTGAACTTAGTTTTACAACTTGATGACACGAGCCGATCGTTAAAAGGTTCAGCTCAAGATAAACTAACATTTGAGTGGAGTGGACAATTTGGTACGTCGGTGGCTAATCAATGGCATTTATCCTTAACCGACAGTCAACCTTCGGCAACGGTACAAATGCGCTTCCCTAGCAAACAATGGTTAACATCAGGAACTTATCGAGGTCTTTTGGAGGTTTATGGTAATAATCAAATAGAAATTAGCCCTAGCTCATTACCTGTCGCCGTAAACGTACCGCCGGCTGCGAAAATTCATTTTTATGGGTTACAGCAACAACACTATGATCTTGATTTAGGAACATTATATTCAAACAAAATCATCAACTCATCACCCAACCTATGGGTTCAAAGCAATACTGCTTACACTGTCGTTGTGGAATCATCTCATCAAGGAATGTTACGACATGAGTCTAATGACCCAAAATGGGACATTCCATATCAACTTTCTCTCGACAACGATAGAGTTAGCCTTAAGCAGCTTGATGCACGAATTCAACGTCATGCAGCAACGGTTGGTCAACCGATCTCTTTAAGTTTTGTTGTTGGTGAAACAGTGAACAAACCAGGGGGCCGATATGATGATACATTACAGATTTCCATTGAACCTCGCCTTTCGCAGCAACCATAAAGCTGTCAAATTATTAAAAATAACTAGAAATATATCGTTCCTTTGTCTACTTTTTATAATTAAATACTAGAGTTACCAATTTAGGGGTTGAAGATGCATTCCGGTGAATATAAAAATAATAAAAAAAACAAGTTTAAGCATATACTTCTGATTGGTGATAATTGTATTAACAATCAATTCATTCAACGAGAAATAGAAAAAAATAGTTATTTTTCACTTAGTAGGACATGCATCTTGGACATCGAAAGGTCAAGTAAGCCTAGATCCTCCGACGTCGTTCTAATTAGCTATCTTGTTTTGAGCGTTATCAAAGATATAAATGTAACCTTATCAAAGGTTACATCCAATAAATGGGTGATTTATGATTTCCCAAAAGATATTGTGGGTAAAAGTATTGCAGAAATGCAATTTATCAACTTCATGAATTTAAAAGGTATTATCTATCAAGATGCACCTATAGAACATCTTACACGTTGTTTGAAAACAGTATGTGACGATGATCTATGGCTGCCGAGAAAACTAATGTCTCAGATGCTATCTAATTTACATCCTTATGCGATTCACTCTCAAGAAATTCTATCAAACCTTACTAAAAGGGAAATACAAATATTTAAACGTATCATTGAAGGGAATTCAAATTTGGAAATATCAGAAGACCTATTTATCGCTGAAAGTACTGTAAAAACGCATATATATAACATATATAAAAAGCTCAACGTTACCAATCGTAAAGAAGCAATTCAAAAGGCTATGTGCATTAAGAATTTATATTTTTCCTCAAAGTCTGACCTGAAAACATGAGGAATTGAGTTAAACGTATTCAACCTTTTTGATTTGCAAGGCTTAACAATCACGAAATAAACAAGAATTCGAACAAATGCATGATTCTGCTCGTGATGGTAGCGCCTGTGACCGTATCAAAGTGGTTCTGGTTGGAGTAATGCAATACGAAATGGCGGTTGTTCGCCAGTAACTCTTTACCTACGAGGCATTTACAAAGCACTACTGTGACATAGTTAACTTGAGCCCACCTTCATTTGAGTGACCTTTTTCGGGCTGAAATCTAGAGGTATAAATAATAAAACATTGCCTTCACCGCAAAATTTCGATTCGACTGAAGAAGTGAAAGATATCATCCATTTTCTATTGAATAAATTGGCAGCGCTTGAAGAACGACTGAGTCAAAATAGCCGAAATCCCTCCGTACCGTACCTCCATCTCAACAACCTTCGCATAGTAAAGTCAGAACACTTCTCCCAACAGGAAAAAGCAAGGGACTCAACCAGAGTATCAAGCTCATCGCCGACTCAGGAGGTTAAGGAAAAGTTGGCTTCACTGGCTCAAGTTATAGACTCGTTGGTCTCAAGAATTACGGATAATTTTTAGTTCTTGGAACCTGGACCTTAAAGTGGAGTATATCCGTCATTCCGCAGCCAATTTCAGAATTAAAATAATGTGATCCAGTGATCGTTTACAACTGTTAGTGCGACAGACATCTTGACCGCGATCCCCAGTTTTGATCTATTACTGTTATTTAATGGTCACTTATTATGTCTGCTGCTCAACCTGTCATTAAACGCCTAGACCACTTAGGGTTAATCGCTGCTTTCTGTCATGAAGTCGATTTACCAGGCATTATTGATCGCATCATTCCCAAGTACTCGGATCACAACGTCTCACACGGCGATGCAGTCTTAGCAATGATTCTTAATGGTCTTGGCTTTCACAGTAGAACGCTGCATATGTTCTCTGACTTCTTCGAGACGAAGCCTGTTGCCAAGTTGCTCGCTAAAGACATTGAAGCGCACCATTTAACTGACGATGTACTCGGACGTACGTTAGATGCTTTATATGAAGCTGATGTGTCCGCACTTTATTAAGCGATTGCAGAGCATATCGTTGATAAGCTTGGGCTTAAAGCAGACTCTGTCCACCTTGATATCACGAGTTTTCATGTCGATGGTGAATACGCCCAAGACGAAGATCTTAATGCCATCAAACTGATAAAAGGCTACAGCCGAGACCACCGTCCAGAGCTAAATCAAGTGGTCCTTGAGTTGATTTGTGAAAACCAAGCAGGCCTACCTGTTTACATGCAAGCGCTCAGTGGCAACACCAATGATGCTAAGGCATTTTCAGAGGTCACTAAACGGCATATTCATTGCCTAAAGGCAGCTCAAAACAGTCGCTACTTCATCGCTGATGCCGCTCTATACACCGAGGAAAGCATTCGTTCACTGGATGAGCAACAACAGAAGTTTATTACGCGTGTTCCAATGACCATTAAGTCAGCCAAAGAAGCCTTAATGAACCTTGAGCCAGAGCAGTTGAACCGTATCGGCAATGGCTACTCGGGTTGCTGGGTTGATGCTGACTATGGCTCGGTATCTCAGAAGTGGCTGTTGGTTCATAGTGAACAAGCAACCAAGCGAGAAGAAGCAACGCTCTATAAGAACTTAGACAAAAATATCACCAAAGAGCTGAAAGCACTGGGACAACTAATGAAAAAGAAGTTTGCTTGCGCAGTGGATGCCGAGCAAGCAATGAGCGACTTCGCTAGCCAGTGTTATTTGCTTGGCTTTGCGCAACCAACCATCGTTAAAGAGCCAATCTATTCAGGTCGCGGTCGGCCGAAGAAAGACGCAGAGCCAACGGGATACCACTATTTGATAGATGCTACGCCTTATACCGATCTAGAAAAAGTGAAAATGGCCAAGCTTAAAGTAGGTATGTTTATTCTCGCCACCAACGATACTGACTACGCCGATCTAACAATGGCTGCGCTACTTGAGCATTACAAGTCTCAGCAAAAGGTAGAGCGCGGATTTCGCTTCTTGAAGAGCCCTGAGTTCCTAACATCATCAATTTTCCTGAATAAACCTCAGCGAATCGAGGCATTGCTGATGATCATGACGCTTAGCCTACTCGTTTACGCAAGCTTAGAGCACAAAATCCGAGAGAGTCTCACTAAGACCGAGGAATTCTTTCCTAGCATGGTAAAGAACAAGACGACAACCAAACCGACGGCACGTTGGGTATTCTTAAAATTCGAAGGTATCGACACACTCGAATTTGGCGGTCAAAGCTTCATCACGGGTGTTCAGGAGCATCAGACTCGGCTGCTTAAGCTTCTTGGCGTACTGTATGAAGCGGTTTATTCCTAAATTGGCTGCGGAATCTCGGGTATAGAGCGACTATTACTTGCAACAAAAAAATAGACAAACCGAAGTTTGTCTATTTTTTATTACTTTATCATCCAAATTTTAAATGCTTGGACACAACTACGAAATTAATCTTCGTAGTTGTCGATGCTTGGGCACGAACAGATTAGGTTACGGTCGCCATAAACATTATCTACGCGGTTTACTGTTGGCCAGTATTTCCAAGATTTGGTTGCTTTCGACGGGAAGCTGCCAAGTTCGCGAGAGTATGGGCGATCCCACTGTTCTGCTGAAAGATCAACTTGAGTGTGAGGCGCATTAACAAGCGGGTTGTTCTCTAATGGCCACTCGCCATTCTTCACTTTTTCCATTTCTTCTCGGATAGCAATCATTGCATCACAGAAACGCTCCAGTTCTGCTAGGTCTTCAGATTCTGTTGGCTCAACCATCAGCGTGCCCGCAACAGGGAATGACATCGTTGGTGCGTGGAAACCGTAGTCCATCAGACGTTTGGCAATGTCTTCTTCGCTGATCCCTATCTCTTCTTTAAGCGGACGGATGTCAATAATACATTCGTGCGCTACTCGGCCGGTTTTACCACGGTAAAGAACAGGGTAGTGTTGACGAAGTGTCTCCATCACGTAGTTCGCGTTCAGGATTGCCACTTTCGTTGCATCTGTCAGACCTGCTTCGCCCATCATGGCGATGTAAGCCCAAGAAATTGGCAAGATAGACGCGCTGCCCATGTCGGCTGCAGATACTGCGAAGTCTTCACCTTCTACGCCGTCTTCAATATGGCCTGGTAGGAAAGGCGCTAGGTGTGATTTGACACCGATAGGCCCCATGCCAGGACCGCCGCCACCGTGAGGAATACAGAAGGTTTTGTGTAGGTTTAGGTGAGAAACGTCTGAACCAATAAAACCTGGTGAAGTTAGACCAACCTGCGCGTTCATGTTTGCGCCGTCGAGATAAACCTGACCGCCTACCGCATGAACCATTTCACATACTTCTTTCACTTGCTCTTCATACACGCCGTGCGTAGAAGGGTAAGTGATCATGATGCTTGATAGGTTGTCTTTATGTTTCTCGATTTTCGCTGCTAGGTCATCGATGTCGATGTTGCCTTCTTCATCACACTTAACTACCACCACTTTCATTGACACCATAGAGGCTGTTGCAGGGTTAGTACCGTGCGCAGAGCTTGGGATCAAACAAACGTTGCGGTGACCTTCGCCACGGCTCTCGTGGTAACGTTGAATCGCAATAAGACCAGCGTACTCACCCGATGCACCAGAGTTTGGTTGTAGTGAAAATGCGTCGTAGCCTGTGATTTCACAAAGCTTCTCTTTTAGATCTTCCGCTAATGCGGCGTAACCGGCTGCTTGCTCTGCTGGTGCAAACGGGTGAATGGAACTAAACTCTGGCCAAGTGATTGGGATCATCTCTGCCGCCGCGTTCAACTTCATCGTACAGCTGCCTAGTGGGATCATGCCGTGCGTTAGCGAGAAGTCTTTGTTCTCTAGCTGTTTCAGGTAACGCATCATTTGCGTTTCACTGTGGTGCGTGTTGAATACAGGGTGAGTTAGGTATTCTGTTGTACGGCGTAGCGCTTCTGGAATCGCGGCAAACTCGTTGCCAGCGATTTCTGTTGATAATGCTGCCGCTTTTTCTTTCACGCCAAAGACTGTGAATAGGGCTTCTACGTCTGCAACGGTAGTAGTTTCGTCACAGCTGATACCGAGCTTGCCTTGAAGTAAGCGCAGGTTAATATCCGCTGCGAGTGCTTTTGCGTATAGCTCTTCTGTTTTTGAACCAGTGTTGATGGTGATGGTATCGAAGAAGCTGTTATGAGCGAGTTCAAAGCCGCCTTTGGTTAGGCCAGCAGCAATAATTGCAGTCATATGGTGTGTACGACGAGCAATCGTGCGTAGACCTTCTGCGCCGTGATAAACCGCGTAGAAAGATGCCATGTTTGCTAGCAATGCTTGCGCGGTACAGATGTTCGATGTCGCTTTTTCGCGGCGGATATGCTGCTCACGTGTTTGCATTGCCATACGCAGTGCTTGGTTGCCGTTAGTATCGATAGAAACACCGATAACACGACCTGGCATGGTGCGCTTGTGTTTGTCACGCGTTGCCATGAATGCCGCGTGTGGGCCGCCGTAACCCATAGGCACGCCGAAACGTTGAGCAGAACCGATTGCTACGTCTGCGCCCATTTCACCTGCTGGTTTAAGTAGGGTAGAAGCAAGCAGATCAGTGGCAACAGTGACAAGCGTTTTGTTTGCTTGCGCTTTGGCGATGATGTCCGTTAGGTCACGAACTTCACCTGTTGTGCTTGGGTATTGAACTAATGCGCCGAACACGTCTTGCTCTGGTAGGGATTCTAGCGAACCAACCAGAACTTCAAAACCGATGAATTTTGCACGAGTTTTGACGACTTCTAGCGTTTGTGGGTGAACATCATCCGCCACAAAGAATACGTTGCTCTTGCTCTTACCTGCACGCTTACACAGAGTCATTGCTTCTGCTGCCGCTGTTGCTTCGTCTAGCAATGAGGCGTTCGCGATTTCCATACCAGTTAGGTCGATGATCATTTGTTGGAAGTTTAAGAGTGCTTCCAAGCGACCTTGAGAGATTTCAGGTTGGTAAGGTGTGTAAGCTGTGTACCAGCCAGGGTTTTCTAGCACGTTACGTAGAATGACGTTTGGAGTAAACGTGTTGTAGTAGCCTTGGCCAATGAATGTACGTTTAATTTGGTTTTGTTTAGCAAACTGCTTCATCGTCACTAACATGTCTGCTTCGCTTTTCGCTTCTGCCAACGTCATTGGTTGTTCTAGGCGAATTTGTGCAGGCACGGTTTCTTCGATGAGGGCGTCAAGGCTTACCGCGTTGATGGCATCCAACATTTTTTGTTGGTCTGATTTGCTTGGTCCGTTGTGGCGTCCAACGAACTCATGTTGTGTGCTGAGGCTTTGAAGTAATTCAGTCATTGTCCTTTACCTACTCCTTGGCTCGGGTAACGGAAATGGTCGTTAGTGACACATTTAATTATACGTCCGAACCTAGAAAAAAAGCTGCTCTCTAAACAGGCTAGGGAACAGCTTTCGTCACATCCTAATTACTCTTCTTCGATAGAGTTTAGGTATTCTTCCGCGTCTTTTAAGTCATCCAACTCTGATGGGTTTGAAAGCTTCACTTTCACAATCCAACCACCTTCGTACGGTTCTTCATTGATTAGCTCTGGGCTGTCTTCTAGTTCTTCGTTGATTTCTACTATTTCACCAGTAACCGGAGAGTAGATATCTGACGCTGCTTTTACAGACTCAACCAAAGAGAAGCTTTCACCTGCTTCTACTTCGTCTTCTACGTCTGGTAGGTCTACGAATACTACGTCACCCAACATTTCTTGCGCATGCTCAGAAATACCAAGTGTTACTGTGCCGTCACCGTTGTCACGTACCCACTCGTGGCTATCTGTAAACTTCAGTGTTTTGTCCATTGCTTAATCTCCAAATAACTTGTCAGGAATTATTGTGATTTTAAAAAATCGTTTACTGGTAAAGAGGGAAGCGACTGCAAAGTTCTTTAACTTCTTTGCGAACGCGTTTTTCAACATCAGCGTCACCTTCTGGGTTGTTCACCAAACCATCCAGTACGTCACCAATCCAATTACCGATGAGTTTGAATTCTTCAGCGCCAAAGCCGCGGCTTGTCCCCGCAGGCGTTCCTAAACGGATGCCCGATGTAATCATAGGCTTCTCTGTATCGAATGGGATGCCATTTTTATTGCATGTGATCCCAGCACGCTCTAATGCTTCTTCTGCTTTGTTGCCTTTCAGCCCTTTAGGGCGAAGATCAACCAGCATCAGATGCGTGTCTGTGCCACCCGTTACGATATCGCAACCGCGAGTTTGCAATACTTCCGCTAGGACTTTTGCGTTATTGATCACCGAACTAATATAAGTCTTAAATTCAGGGCCAAGCGCCTCACCAAACGCGACAGCTTTAGATGCGATAACGTGCATCAGTGGGCCGCCTTGTAAGCCAGGGAATACGGCTGAGTTGATTTTTTTAATGATGTCTTCGTGGTTCGTCAGAATCATACCACCACGTGGGCCACGCAATGTTTTGTGCGTGGTTGTAGTCACAACGTGTGCGTGCGGAAGTGGGCTAGGGTGTGCACCCGTTGCGATAAGCCCGGCGATGTGCGCCATATCAACCATTAAGATGGCGCCAACGTCGTCTGCGATTTCACGAAATTTTGCAAAATCGATAGTCCGTGGTATTGCACTACCGCCTGCGATGATCATCTTTGGTTTGTGTTGTAAGGCCAGTGCACGAACGTCGTCGTAGTTGATTTCTAGTGTGGCACGATCTACGCCGTATTGGACCGCATTAAACCATTTACCAGAAAGAGCAGGGCGTGCTCCGTGTGTTAGGTGACCACCAGCGTCTAAAGACATACCAAGAATGGTATCTCCAGGCTGAAGAAGCGCCAGTTTTACTGCGCCGTTAGCTTGCGCACCTGAGTGAGGTTGAACGTTTGCGTATTCGCAATTAAAAAGTTTTTTTGCACGTTCGATTGCAATGGCTTCTACAGTATCAACATGCTCACAACCACCATAATAACGGCGACCCGGGTAACCTTCAGCGTATTTGTTTGTTAGGCATGTGCCTTGAGCTTGCATGACCGCTTTAGAAACAATGTTCTCAGAAGCGATAAGTTCGATTTGTTCGTTTTGGCGAGCGGATTCTGCCTGAATTCCAGCAAAGACAGCATCATCTGTCGCAGAGAGGTTGGTAGAGAAAAAGTTTTCCAAGCTGTGGTTAGGGTAACTCTTATTCATGGTAGTTGACCTTCCAAATCTGAAAATGAACCCGCAATAAAATAAATGATTGATTTGCAGTGGTGGTTCATTTGTCCTCAAAACAGCTGAACTGCATAGCAGAACAGAGTGAACATCCAGCCCTAAAAGGTGGGCAAAAACTCCGTCGGATTGCGTGTTTCCTTTACCAATCACTTACGGAAATAGGCATCTCTACATCTAACAAGTTGGTAACATAGCGGCTGTGACAGGAACAATCAACCAAAAATTTCCTATAGGAAACTAGATTTCAAAATTTGTTAACAAGAGCACGCTTTAATTCATTGGTGGACTTTTATCCACTATAGGCTTCATGCACAATGCAGATAGGAAGAAATTAAGGATATCTGTAGAGGGATTTATGGCAGAAAGTACTTACGATGAATACCCATCGATGACGCTAGCAAAAGAGCAGCAAGACCAAAATATTGAGCCACTCAAATTAGGCCAGCGTATTAAAGATATTCGTTCGAAACTTGGGATCACACTAGAAGAAGCCAGTCAGCGAACTGGCCTTGCTCGTTCTACCCTAAGCAAAATAGAGAATGAGCAGATCTCCCCTACGTTCCAAGCTATGCAGAAACTAGCACTTGGACTGCAAATTGATATGCCACAACTCTTTGAACCACCAAGAAAAAAAGTGGCAACTGGACGTAGAGACATTACCAAAAAATACCAAGGTAAACCGCACCCGACCCAAACCTACGAACATGAGCTGCTGGCGACTCAACTTTCCAATAAGAAAATGATGCCGTTTAAGAGCCAAATTCGCGCTCGTAGTTTTGACGAATACAAAGACTGGGTTCGCCACGATGGCGAAGAGTTTCTGCTTATTTTATCTGGCGAGGTGATGTTCTATTCGGAATTCTATGAGCCCGTTATTTTAAGTGAGGGCGACAGTGTTTATTACGATGCCAATATGGGACATATGTTGACCAGTGTCAGCGAAGAAGATGCGCACATTTTATGGGTGACGGCTAAGCAGTGATAAAAGTTACAACTTTCCTATAGTGGAAGCAATCGATTGCTTTTGGCGGGAGTTATAATAAAAGGGCGTTATAACGGCAATACTTTGCTCACTAAGACACTTTTAGGGTGTGCTTTGTTGTGATTAAAATGTTAAGAGTCACACTTTTGCAAGCCGAACGGTGTCTTGTTCGTGCAAAATAGAATGAGCCATGTTTATTATTGGAAACACATCGAATGCCATAGCATTCTCGGGTCTATCTAAATGGAGACGAAAATGACTCAAGAACTACTGAAAACACCACTACACGCACTTCATGTTGAAGTTGGTGCCAAAATGGTCCCGTTCGCGGGTTACGATATGCCTGTTCAGTATCCTTTGGGCGTAAAGAAGGAACACTTACACACTCGTGATGCGGCAGGTCTGTTTGATGTTTCTCATATGGGCCAAGTTCGCTTAGTTGGTGACGGTGCTGCTGCATTCTTAGAGACATTAGTACCTGTAGACATCGTGGATCTTGAGTCAGGCAAGCAGCGTTATGCCTTCTTCACTAATGAAGAGGGCGGCATTATGGACGACTTGATGGTTGCTAATCTAGGCGATCATCTTTTTGTGGTTGTGAACGCGGCATGCAAAGAGCAAGACATTGCACACCTACAAGCGCATTTGCCATCTGGTGTTGAGCTAGAAATTATCGAAGATCGCGCTTTGCTTGCAATCCAAGGCCCTAAAGCGGCGGCTGTATTGGCGCGTTTTTCGCCGGAAGTTTCTGACATGGTATTCATGGATATACGTCAAGTAGAGATCTTAGGTGCTGAATGCGTTGTTTCTCGCAGTGGTTACACTGGCGAAGATGGTTACGAGGTTTCTGTTCCTGCAGATAAAGCAGAAGAGCTAGCACGTAAATTGACCGCGGAAGAAGAAGTCGAATGGATTGGCCTTGGTGCTCGTGATTCACTTCGTCTTGAGTGTGGTCTTTGCCTATACGGTCATGACCTAGACACAGCAACAACGCCTGTAGAAGCGAGCTTGTTATGGGGCATACAAAAGGTTCGTCGTATCGGCGGTGAACGTGAAGGTGGTTTCCCGGGTGCTGATATTATTCTTAAGCAGATCGAGACAAAAGATGTGGCGCGTAAGCGTGTAGGGTTAGTTGGTCAAACTAAAGCACCAGTGCGTGAAGGTGTAGAGCTGTTTGATGCTGATGGTATCAAAATTGGTGTTGTAACCAGCGGTACTGCCGGTCCTAATGCAGGAAAGCCCGTCTCAATGGGTTATGTTCGTGCTGACTTAGCCGCGATTGGTACCGAGTTATATGCTGAAGTGCGCGGTAAAATGTTGCCAATGACGGTTGAGAAAATGCCATTTGTGCCACAGCGTTACCACCGAGGTTAATAAGCCAAACTAAAAATGCCGAGTTTTTAGCTCGGCATTTTTATATCACTCTATTTGACTAGCTAGGCGAGCATTCTCTTTTCCACCGCTTACCTGATCGCGTTATCAATCGTGCAGCACATGTCGATAACGATATCTTCAAGTTTTTCCGGATGAATCATGTCTTCTTTGGCTATCCCAAACTGAGACGCCATGATCGTATTGAACAGCTCCCAGTGTTTAATCAGCATTTTTTCGCGCTTATCTGCAATGTCAGGCCATGTTTCTTGCATCATCGGAGTGAGACTGATTGCACCATGTGCAAAAATCAACATCTGCCACTTTGATTCCCATTGATCAAATTGCGCGTCAGGGTTCTGACTATTATATTGCTCGAAAATTCCGGTAAATATCGCGGCGAATTCATCTTTTGATTTTAAGAAGTATTGCAGTAGGGCACCATCATCACCTTGACGAATGGCATCGGCGATCATCTGTATCGGATGCGGATTAACGAGCGCAAATGCCAGCATGCGAACCATGAACAGATAAATTTTTCTATTCGAAGGTGTGTTCTCAGGCATCTCATTGATTAATTCAGCCATATAGCACTGCATGAATTCATCCATCGCGTCGCTAACCGCTTGCCAAATCTTCTCTTTGCTGCCGAAGTGGTGACGGATCAAACTATGTGAAACACCAGCCTTTTCACTGATATTGCGCAGTGAGACACGCTCGTAACCAAGTTCACAAAACATATCTGCTGCCACTTTAAGGATCAGACATTTGGTGTGTTCTGCGGCCTCGGCACTTCTGCGCCCCTGCTTTCTCTCATTCATAGTTCGAACTTTCCCGAATATTAGTCAACACGTTTATTTTTACCAGAAACCAAACGCTTTGACTAATGAATTTATTTTCCACACGGATAATATACTAATCAGTTTAACTTCATAGTTAATACTATACATATCCATGTAATATAACTGAGCCGATGGACGCCAGTGAGTGTCTATTATTTTATGTTTAAGCATTTAGCAACTTATCAAGCAACGATGAATGTGAGTAGTGGGAATGTGGATAGCAAAGCGGTTCCGGCGACGGAATAAAAAACACCTCCCTTAACCTAAATTAAAGGGAGGTGCTGAATGCCAAATTCGAGGGTGGCATTGTTAACCGAAGTAATCTTGCCTATGCAGTCACTTGTTGTTTTTCTTCTGCTTTACTTTTCAACAATGCGTAAGTAAAGCCAGTTACTGCGGTACCAGCTGCGATAGCCACTAAGTACATTAACACTGGTGAAATTGCGTTAGGAATTAACAGCACGAACAGACCGCCGTGTGGTGCCATTAATTTTGCACCGAACAGCATAGATAGGGCACCAGTAAGCGCGCCACCTACCATACAAGATGGAATCACACGCATTGGATCTTTGGCGGCAAATGGAATTGCGCCTTCAGAGATGAAACACAGACCCAATACAAAAGATGCTTTACCTGCCTCACGTTCATTTTGTTCAAATTTGTTCTTCGCAATGAAGGTCGCTAAACCCATACCTAGCGCAGGAACCATACCTGCTGCCATGATTGCTGCCATTGGCGCGTAAGTTTGCGAAGCCAATAGACCGACGCCAAATGCGTAAGCGGCTTTGTTTACTGGGCCACCTAGGTCGAAACACATCATCGCACCAAGAATAATACCTAGCAGAACTGCACTGTCAGATCCCATGTTGTTTAGGAAGTCAGTCAGGCCGTTCATGATGCCTGAAACTGGGCCACCTACGATGTAGATCATCACAAGGCCAGTGAACAGTGTTGCCACAAATGGAATGATCAGAATTGGTTTAAGCGCTTCCATCGATTGTGGGAGTTTTACTTTGTCCGCAAGGAGCTTCGCCGCGTAACCGGCAATGAAGCCAGCTGCGATGCCACCTAGGAAACCGGCACCTGTTGAGCTTGCCAGCATACCGCCAACAAGACCAGGAGCCAGACCCGGACGGTCAGCAATTGAGAACGCGATGTAACCCGCAAGAACAGGAATCATCAATGCGAATGCAGAGCCACCACCAATGTTCATCAACGCTGCTGCTAGCGTGCCTTCTTCTTTAAATGCTTCAATACCAAACACGAACGATAGGGCGATGATCAAACCACCCGCGACAACCACAGGCAGCATGTGCGATACCCCTGTCATCAAGTGTTTGTAAGCGCCTTTCTTCTCATCCGCTGCCGAAGCAGAATTTGCAGAACCTGAGTGTTGGTAAATCGTGGCTTGCTCGAATGCTTTATCCATCTCTTCGGCTGTTTTCTTCAGAGCTGGGCCTGTTTTCGTGCGGTACATCTTTTTGCCGTTGAAGCGATCAAGTGGCACTTCGATATCTGCAGCAATGATCACTAGATCAGCGTCTGCGATGTCTTGATCTGTCAGTTGGTTTTTCGCACCAACTGAACCACGAGTTTCCACCTTGATTTGATGGCCACGGCGTTTGCCTTCTTCTTCTAGCGCTTCTGCTGCCATAAAGGTATGCGCAACGCCAGTAGGACAAGCGGTGATTGCGACAATTTTCTTCGCTGCTGATGTTGCTTCAGGAGTGATAGGGGCTGCAAGTGTGGTTGCTTTTTCAAGTAAAGTGGCGTTTTCAACCGCTTGCTGGAGAAACGCAGTTGCGTCTTTTGCTACTTCGCTGATTTCCGCTTGGTAAACCTTTTTCCCTACGAAACGAGAAGTATCCACGCTAGTATTTGCCGCAATGATAATGACTTCTGCTTGTTCAACGTCAGCTTCCGTCAGCAGTGTAGGTTCAACTACACTTGATTGACATTCGATTTTTGCATTCCAGGTTAATTTTGCGGCTGCTTGTTCTAGTAACCCTGCCGCAAGGATGCTATTTGCAACACCGCTCGGACAGGCAGTAATAATGGCAATATTCATACGATAACCTTCTGTTCCTTAGTTTTGTTCTAAGTTTGTAATAGGGTAAAGCTCGCTAACTTCAGTTTGCTGCTTGATGTTCTCCAGTTCTTCCTGACTGGTTAGCCCTACGCCGACTTGACTAACTGCCAAGGCAGAAAGTGCTGTAGCGAAGCGCAATAAATCGTTTTTCGGCATCAGTTGCATGTGGCCCCAACACAAGCCAGCAACTAGCGTATCGCCTGCGCCAACGGTGCTTACCACATTCATTCGAGGGGGTTGTGCACGAAGCCATTTGCCTTGGTTTAGCCACATCACACCGTCAGCGCCCATCGACACAACAATGTTCTCGATGCCTTTGTCACTCAGTGTTTGCGCGGCGGCTTGGCATTGTTCTGGTGTTTCTAGGTGTTCGCCAACAAAATCACCAAGTTCTTCATCGTTAGGCTTAATCAACCATGGGTGAGCCTCAATACCTGATTTCAATGCGGCTTTACTGCTGTCGAACAACACCTTTTTGCCTTGTTGATGCAGTGCTTTTATCCACGCAGCACATTGTTCGGCGGTTACGCCTCCAGGTAAGCTACCTGCAAGCACAAAGTAATCGTGAGTCTTTGCGAGACGGAATAGCGTCTCCTCAAAGCGAGCAATTTCGTCAGCCGTTACTTGAACACCAGGGAAGTTAATGTCACTAACGTTGCCATTAGCCTCAACGAGCTTGACGTTGATACGAGTGGCACCTTGTACTTCTACAAACTCATTCTTGACGCCGATGTCATTGAAAAGCTGATGAAATAGCTCTGGGTTATCTTTACCGAGAAAGCCGGTAACCGTGACATCTGCGCCTAAATCGCTCAACACTTTTGCTACGTTGACACCTTTACCTGCAGCATGGAGATTGCTTTGCTGCACTAGGCTCACGGAACCAACGTTTAGCTCATTTACTGAACCTGTTAAATCCAATGCCGGGTTGAGCGTAATAGTGACAACTTTACTTGTTTTGTTCGTCATATCGGCTCCTTAACCTTCACCAAGGCCAGAAGCGATAGCATTCCCGATAGACTCCAAGGCTTGCGGTGCATCAGGGCCTTCCGCAGTAAATTGAAGTTGATGACCGTGCTTAACGCCAAGCGCAATGACTTTCATTAGGCTCTTCGCGTTTACTGTTTTGCCATCACCGTCTAGGTTGGCAACGCGAATGGTGGATTCAAATTTTTTCGCTTCCGCCACTAACATTGCACCCGGACGAGCATGTAAACCATGAGAGTTTTTGATTTTAAATACAGCGGTATTGCCTTCTTCTGAAGATGCGGCTGTGACTTCTTCACCTTTAAACAAAGCAAGAATCTGTTCTACTGATGCATCTAAAAGCTTGCCGTGCTCATTGTTAAACACAATATGAGAAAGCGTTTTTAGGATAGGCTGGTGAGCATTGTTACATGCCGCAAACGCGACAAGTGCACGCACTTTTTGACCTTCATATTCGCAGTCGTTTGCCGTCGAGACAAATGACACGCCTGTGCGAGTTACATGTTTGTCACTGCCAATTAACCAAAGGCCATTACCTAAGTGAGTTGGTGTTTTGGTAACGAGATCTGCGACGAACTCGTTATCAGCACAGCCCGTGTTTTTCAAAAGACCACCAGCAACAGCACTCATTTGTAGCATATCGCTCGCAGGGAACATAAGTTGAATTAAAGAAGCGTCAAAGTCTGCTTCAAGCTGAACATCACCGTGGAGCAGGGCAATAATCTCGTCTTCATTTTTTGCATTACGTAGGCGTTCTTCTACGCCGTCAGCGCCTAGCACTTTCGTTAGCTGTTTAAGAATGCCAAGGTGCTCATCAGATTTAGCTGCAATGCCGATAGCGACGAATACCGTGTTACCACCACCCCAGTCGACACCTTGTGGAAAGTGGTGCACAGCAACACCCGTTGTTTTCACCATTGAGCGAGTGTCAGTCGTGCCGTGCGGGATGGCAATACCGTTCCCCAAAAACGTAGAGTTTTGGTTTTCACGGTTTAGCATGCCTTCCACATAACTTTGTTCAACAAGGCCTTTGTCTGTCAGGCTTTGCGCAATATTCTTGATTGCTGCAAACTTATCTGTCGCTGATTGCGAGAGGGTAATGTCGTTCTTATTTAGCTTAAGCATGGTGCTTCTCCAGCCTTAAGGTATCAATTTAAAAATGTATTCTGTGTGAGAAGTTGAACGCTGCTTCTGCTGAGCGCTTATCACTCCTCAAACCATTCTATTTTTCAAGCTAAATCGATTCAGCTTATTGGTAAATTTTTTAAAAGACTCAGAAAAACTATTTTAAAAACTGACGTTAACAAATGAGTCTTTGGCGCTGTCCTATAGCCTAGCCTACAAATTGGTTTGTTGTGTATTCAGGTGATTTACGTCAATTTTTAAGTTTTGCTGAATCCTTTCAGCTTTTATACTGAATCGGTTCAGCTTATAATTCAACTTATCGAAAGATCGCTGATGTATTAATATGATCGCGCGCACAGAATAAGGTTTAGAATATGACACTGGATGAAATAGCCAAATTAGCAGGCGTTTCTAAGACAACTGCAAGCTATGTGATTAACGGAAAAGCGCAGAAATACCGCATCAGCGAGAAGACTCAGAAGAAAGTGATGGCCGTTGTAGAAGAATACAATTATAAGCCAGATCATGCGGCGTCTTCTTTGCGAGCAGGTAATTCACGCTCATTTGGGCTTATCATCCCAGACTTAGAAAACACCAGTTATGCGCGTCTTGCAAAACTGATTGAACAAAACTCGCGTAAAGCAGGGTACCAAATTTTAATTGGCTGCTCTGATGATGATCCTGATACAGAGCAAAAGGTGGCGGAAGCGTTAGTCAGTCGTCGCATTGATGCGTTGTTTGTGGCAAGTGGTATGCCCACTGCAAACGAGTATTATCTTAAGTTGCAAAATTCTGGTACGCCAGTTATCGCGCTAGACCGCCCAATGGATGATGAGCACTTTTGTTGTGTCATCAGCGAAGATTTTGACGCCGCACTTGAACTCACTCAGTCAGTACTGTCCGAGGATATAAAGTCCATTGGCTTAATCGGCGCATTGCAAGATCTTCAAGTTTCAAAAGAGCGTGAGCTCGGTTTTCTATCCGCTTCTCAACAAGGTGGCAAAACGGCAACAGTGGGTTATGGACAACACTTCTCCCGAGAAGAAGGCAAGAAAGTCTTAGAGAGATGGCTAGCAGAGAACGAGCTGCCAGATGCCATTGTCACAACGTCATACACACTGTTAGAAGGTGTGTTGGATGTGATGCTCGAAAAGCCAGAACTCATGAGCAAAGTTCGCCTAGCGACGTTTGGTGATAATCGACTGTTGGACTTCTTGCCAGTGAAAATCAACTCTTTACCTCAACAATTTGAGTTGATCGCGGACAGTGCAATGGAGTTAGCACTCAACGCTTCCGCCAAACGTTATAAACCGGGTGTTGAGTTGATTCCACGTAAAATTGTTAAACGTCACTAAACAGGTTACTCAAAGCTTTACTTCAGCCGTCAGCGCCACAAATGCGTGGTCGCTGGCGTTTTTATCTCTGTCATAAATCGGGTTGATCAGATGTTGGTTAGACACCTGATAGTCAACAACCTCGGCAACCGATATATCTGATAAGGTGTCAAACTCTTGAGAGAGCAAGATATAGTCGAGCACATTCCCAGTGGAAAAATGATAATGCGTAGCGGGGCGTTCATCCTTCAGAACGTCACTTTGTAATGACCATCCATCTTTGAGTTGCAGTTCAGTGACGCTGTCACCAGCATTGGATACCAATGCGCTATTAACACTGGTTGGTGTGATAGGTTGATTCATATCACCCATTAACACCGTTGGCATTGGCTCCTTTCTATACCTTTTTTGCATCGCGTCTCTTAACATCGCAGCTTCCCAACCTCTTTGCTGGGTGGATAACCAACGAGCAATGACAGAGCTAGAGGCATCTGGCGTTTCAGAATCGGCAGGGCGTTGAGATTTTAAGTGCGTCACGTAAACGGCGATATGACCAAGAACAGGGTGAACAACTTGTCCATACACGGGCTTTCGGCTGAACTCTGGCGCTGCGTTCACACCAAATGGTTCGAGCGATGCGGTGTCAAAGTCGACTGGCTGTATTTTTTCTATGGGGAACTTAGAGGCGATCGCGACAACAGGGCGAGAGTAGATGTAATCACCTTCCACATGCGGTGTGTCGACAGTAGCAAAGTAGGGATAACCTATGGTTGAAAAGAAAGACTTAGTGTGTTCAATACTGAACACCTCTTGTAAGCCAATCACGTCAGCTTCGAGTTTTTCAATTTGGCGTTGCGTCCAGGCAAGTTTGTCTTGCCATTGATCTAACGAGTAGATGTTTTCGAAATCGTAGTAAGCATCAGGCGGTGCGACAAAATTGAATAAGTTTGCCGTGACAAAGGTAATTCTGCTTGGTTGAGACAAAGCAATCACTCCTTTCACAATAGTTTCGAGAGTATATACCCAGCTGGTTCTAATAGCAGTCTATGGTTTCTATTTTTACATATTCCGTTTAAACTCCCGAACAGAAAATCAGATGAGTAAATGACATGACCCAAGATTACGACCACGAAGAGTATTTAGAAGGCGAAGAGATTGAGATCGAAGCGATTGGTATCGACGTTGATGCGCATCCGATCGAACTGTACAAGCTTTTTAAAATCGCAAACTTGGTCAGTGGTGGTGGTGAAGCGAAACACATCATAGATGAAGGTTATGTGGCGGTTAATGGCGAGCTGGAAACGCGTAAACGCCGTAAAATGTACGATGGTGACTTCTTTGAATTCAACCAAGAATACTACGTAGTTGTTTGTGATGCGCCAGCGACTGAGCCCGAAACCGCAGAAGAAAAAGCGGAGAAGAAAGCAAAGAAAGAAGCAAGCTCATCTCGACAAAGTAAATCATCTAAACCGAAACCTTCTGGCCCTAAATCAACGGGTCGTAAAGCAGCGCATAAAGAGCGTAAAGCGCAACAAAACGCGCTGTCGCAATCGGCGAAGAAAGGTAAGAAAGCTGAAAAGCCGCAAGCGACTCGTGATCCGAAGAGCGGACGTAACTCTATTGACTTTTTCTAGCTTTATCGTGAAATATTTCTCAGGTTATTGATAATCTTTCATTTATTGAGGCATGTAATGTCTCAATAAATAGGAATATTATCTAGTTTATGGTAAATAGCTTATGTTCAATATGAACTAAAAAATAAGTACCTGACATAGCGGGAGTCTGCACCAGCATATTTTTAATTTATTGAAACTAGGGTAGCAAAGAAAGAACGTATACCAATCACTCATTCCGGATTGATTTAACATAACACATATAATGCGCACTTAAGTTGTGGGAGCAAATTTGTAATGTCACTATTTACCAAAGTTAAAATGTCTCCTTAGCTTGCAGTTACTAAGCTCTATAAGGATACATTTGAGATGCTAGTGACTATGAATGACTCTGATATCAATCGTTTTAAAGTAATCCAAGATGTTTGTGACCGTTGGATCCGCCGAGTCGATGCGGCAGACATTCTTGATTTGAGTGCGCTGGGATTCTATCAATGAACACGATCAAAAAAGCCGAACCCCATCGCTAAGGTTCGGCTTTTTTGTTTGGCATCGTATTAACACAGATTTCAGCCTGTCGAGATCAATCAACTAAACAAAAGTATCGGCTTCCTTATTACTATGTAGATTATCATTTATGACATTTCGGTGCAGTTCACACGGTTTAAGTTTGCGTTCGTTGTTGCGCCTGGCGGTTAGAAGCAAAGCGCAAGCTGGACAAAACTTATTCTCAACGCCTCTGGTTACTCGTCTAGATACACGATCAGTAGATCTGCTTCTACTTCATTTGCAACCTTTGGTACAGATGAGAAAAAACGGCTCAATAAATTATGATGATGACCACACACAACTAAATCAATCCCCTCTCTCTTCACTATTCCTGATAGCTTAATGTGCAGATCGCCAATTACTGCCATGTTATCGCTAATAGGATAATCGTATTTATCCGCAAGTTCTTTTAACTCACGTTGAAGCTTTTGTTCTTCTTTTGCTTCCATTACTACTCGATCAACATCAACGTATACCAACGAAAGTTTACTGTTTGCGCTCTTTGCTTGGTTAATTGCTTTTTCGATAACGACTTGGCTAGATTGAGATAAATCAACAGCGACTAATATGTGCTTGTAATCCATTCCTTCTCTCCCTGTTAGTTTTCATGTGCTTACCCTAAGTCTAGCCCACTAAAAACGATTGTTATGTGAGAAAAGAGATTTCTTCGAAATATTCGAGTTCAATTTTTCAGCCGTGAGAAAGTAGGCCGAATGAAGAAGTACATTGGTATGAGACAGGGATACTTTCATTATTTTATCCTTAACGACTGCTCATAAAGCATCAAAAACACTTAGTGATTACGTTGTCACAAAATGGTTAATGCCTGTCTTTAGTTTTACCTTTCATTAAGTGACACTGTGACATGTAAGTTAACGCTTACAAGGTTATGGTGAGGTACTCATAGAGCATTGTTAACGAGCTATTCGATTTACTATACCCAAACCGGGTTAGATGATCATGGCAATTAGCCTGAACCTCTTCTCGGTGAGTTGCAATGCAGCTGAAATGTCTGCAAGTGCTTACTGTACCTTAAACCTTAACTATGTCGGCATTATGACTCTCAGATCATATGTTACCGCGTCTCTTTTATATTTTTCTAGCATATTTCACTATCCATAAAACACACGCTATTCAGGATGTAATAAAATTACAGAGACATTCTTTTTTTGCTTTATTGTTAGCGCAATCATCTTTTATAAGGTAATGTAAATAAAGGAATTTAATCTTAAAATCCCTAGATGGGCTTAACCTGATGTTGAAAGCGTAGTCTGTTAAATTCAAAAAGGTAAAATTTTACCTTTTTAGTTTGGGGTATTTATGCGATGACTAATCTACATATAGTGTTACGTCGTAACTAAGTGAGGCGATGGAATGATGAGGGGGAAGGTTTTAATATAAAAAACAGGGTCTGAGCCCTGTTTTTTGAGTTTATGGTTTAATCTTGCTGCTGTTTATTGGCGTAATCAGCTCGAATCTTCTGAGCAACAATTTTTATGGCCTCAGCGGTACTTGTCCCCTTCGCCATCAATTCTTGAATTCGCTCTACAGCTTGTTGCTGCTCTTGGTGAGACAGCGGAGGTAAATCGTCAAACATAAAAAGCTCCTCATTTTTGTGGAGCTGACTATAACGATTAGCTCAATAGGTCGCAAGGAAATTAATTGAAGCGCCCATTGCATTTTCGTTCGTATACTGTGCCGCAATATCCAGCTCGATGAGATTCAGAGGTGATAAACCAATCCCTGCAGTGATAGTGTCCTCACTATTACTTTGAGCTAAGTTCTTCATGTATCCTGCACGTAACGCCATTTGACGTAAAATATCAAACTCAATTCCAGCACGGATCATCTGTGTATTATCGTCGAAAGAAGAAAATCGTTTTTCTTCATTCAAGTCGTAGTCAACACTCATGGTGAAGTAGTCAGCGACAATCCCCGCCCCTACGGTATAAATAGGACGCATGCTGTACTCATAGGATTTAATCGTATCGGCACCATATTGAAAGGATTTGGTTTTCACATCTCTTCCTATTAAGTTCTTTGCAGAAAGACCTAAACGATAAGGGCCAAAGAACCATAATGCACCTGCATCTAAGTTAAATATCGTTTCAGCTGTTTCATTTTCTCGTAAGTCTTTGGTGTCAAAGTGTTGAAAGCTTGTGGCGTAAGAGTATGTGTAAATACGCTGAAGTTTAGGCGTAATACCTAGTGAAAGGTGTTGATTCATAAAATTGGTGTATTTGGCGAGCGAGACTCCTGCTTCAGCGACACCAATTGATACTCCTTGAACGTAGCTATCGTTCAGAGGATCGTTGCCCGAAGTGTCTATATTTGGTTGGACAAATGACTCGGTATACAACTTCCCGTATGCAGTGGCAGATAAAAACTGATTCGGAATGCCTATAGCGACGACGCCTCCAAGATCAAAGTCCATTCTCTTGCCGTTGATAGCGTTCATCGACGTTTTGATTTCATTGACATCATTGAGTTTGCTAATGCGTTCCATTTCATCAATAAGATCATATTGATCATTATAGTTTCCGCCGAAACTTGGTACGATCATACCTGCGTCATCGTTGCGGCGATAGATTGCGGTAAGTGCTGGGTTGAAAAATGGAGCGGTAAGATAAGTTGCTGATACCGTGCCAACACCACCCATCGCATCGCTGCGTGCTTCGATAGCATAAGTGGCGGCAGACGCAACATTAACGAAAATGGTTGCAGTGATGGCGGTGGCTAAAACTTTGAGTTGGATTTTCATATTACACTTACGATTTATTCTTCCTGAACATATATCGGCACAAGTGTAATTTCTTTAACTATTCTTCTTGAGAAAGATCATAAGTACGGCTGATAGTTTGAGCTTGTTCAACAATTATATCACCCTGCCAACGGCGGCTGTTAATGCTGACAGCAAGCACATATCGATCATTAGGTACACCAGCAAGCTCTAACGAGTTTGGATAGTTAGATTCGTAGGTCTTCTTCCATATTTGTTCATACTGGCCATCAATATAGTCATAGAGACCGACTTCAAGTTGTGGTAATGGGCAGTGCGGGTTGCGCAGAGCACTTTTTTCTACCTTCCAGTTCTCTTTTGACATCCAGCGAACATACTGTGAAGAGTTGGAGTCTCCTAAAATCACCCACGTTCGGTACTTTCGTTTGTCTTTTGCAACAATAGATAGGTGATATAAACCCGCTTCGAGTTTACCTGTCAGGTTATAGCGTTTTAAAAAGCTACGCTCATTAGCAAGCTCTGTCTCGTTAGCCGGTTCTTCTTTACTGAAAGAGCTATCTGCTGATATTGAATCATCTACCCAACGGTGGAATGAAATATCTTCAATATCGGTCGTTGCTCTTAATTTAACCACGAGTCGAAATGTATCACGACCCGGGCTTTGTATTGTTTGACGAATAACGTTCACACCACTTATCCATTCAGGCAGCGTTACATCTGTTAGCGATTTTCCGCAGTTTTTGGATAGTGATTGAGCAAGAAGTTCATTGAGGTGAGGCGTCAAGTCTCTACTTGATTCGGTTTGCCAAAGTTC
This sequence comes from Vibrio sp. ES.051, assembly GCF_002563795.1. Lineage (GTDB taxonomy): Bacteria > Pseudomonadota > Gammaproteobacteria > Enterobacterales > Vibrionaceae > Vibrio. The sequence goes on along the minus strand of NZ_PDJL01000003.1, from coordinate 613,934 downwards.
AACGAGGGAGTTAAACATCCCAGCAAGATCATCTTCGAGTAAGTGTTGATGTGCCTGTATTAACGGTGTGTTGGTTTGAAACCAGTCCATCGCATGGACTGGTTTTACCAACATTAATGAGAGAACTACAGGGAGTAGTGTTTTCATTATTGTTTATGCTTTCATTTTGTAGCCAACACCACGAAGTGTTTCGATTTCTAGCCCTGGCAATTTTTGACGTAGCTGGAGTACGTGAGTGTCAACGGTACGTGTTGTAGGAAAGTGATTGTAACCCCATACATGGTCAAGCAACTCATCTCGAGTAAACACGCGTCCTAAATTAGATGCTAAAAACAGTAGCAGATCAAACTCAGTACGAGTTAGGGTGATAAGCTCATCTTTGTATGTCACTTCACGGGTTGCACGGTCAATCTTTAAATCTTTAGTCATCACTTTGTCAGCGCTGCTTTGCTCATCTGCATCCGGAGCTCGTAGCTGAGCACGAATTCTCGCAAAAAGTTCTGCTTCAGCAAAAGGCTTAGTCAAGTAATCGTTCGCGCCGGAATCAAGGCCAGCAACTTTATCTTTTACAGTAACGAGTGCCGTTAACAAGATAACTGGTACATCTTTAATCTGTTTCCATCCAGAGAGACATTGTACCGAGTCCCCATCTGGGAGTTGGCGATCGAGAATAACCAAGTCAGCTTTTTTCCATTGTGGTTCAACGTCAGCAATACGTTCCACATGTAAACACTCATATCCTGCTTGTTCCAGGCTTACTAACAGGCCATCAGCCAAGTTTTTATCGTCCTCAACGAGAAGCAGTGTCTGTTTCACAAGGTATCTCCAATATAAAAGTTGTAGGTGGTCCCATTAGGGACATTTTTCCGCCCATGCGGCCTACCATAGATTCAACGATTGTTAATCCAAGTCCTAATCCGCTTTTACTTACGAACGGCTTTTTCAAATTAGCCCAATCTTTAGCAGTTAGGCCACCAGCGTCACGGACTTGGAACTCTAGTTTTTCTTTACTGGTTGAAACGTTTAATTCAACCGGTGGAACGCCATACTTAAGTGCATTACGAAGCAAGTTATCGATACAGGTACCTAACCAGTACACATTAACTTTAGCAGCCGCATCTGCGTTGATGTTTAAAAGCACGGCATTATCAAATTCTTCTTCAATCTTAAATTCTAACCATTCTGCAACGGATGGAACCCAGTCTGTTGCAAGCATTTGGTTATCTGATTGTAAATAATCTTTACTCGCCTCTGCCAATTGACGTAAACGACGCGTATCTTCACACAATCTTCGGAATTCGTCATATACACTTTCAGGTAGATGCTCAAACTCTCGACGGAAGCCTTCTACAGTCATAGAGAGTGATGCGATAGGCGTTCTTAACTCGTGTGTCAAAATTTGTAACACAAGCATTCGACTACGAAGTTCTTCACGCTTACTATTCCAACGATAAACAGCCCAACCAATCACAAGCAGGATATTCGCGATAACCAATATGATCATGCTGATCCGCAAAACTTGTGAGTGATCTTCTACATCCCAGCAAATGTTGCCTCGTTTTACGAAACAGCTTTTATTCTGTGATGCCAAAGCGTAAGAAAGGCCAGCATTCGCGACATTTTCTTGCCAGATATCTTTGTCAAAAACAAAGTAACGATCCCCACGACGTAGCCAAAATTCGTTATCTTCAATAAACATACTTGCGCCAGCAATCAAGGCATTAATGGCATCATCGTCCATGTTTTTCAAGCTTTCTAATAGTTCATCGCCCTCTTCATTGTCACGCTCTTTAATGTGCATGTATTGGGCTAACTTGGGTCTAAGTTCTGGATACTTATCAACATAACGAGCTGCGTAACTCCCACCGCCAGGATGGATAAGGCCACTACGTGAAAACCAACGTGGAGTAAGCTGTGTGCCTTTACAGATTGCTCTTGTAAATACCAAAGGCTCAGTGATCAAAGGGCTTAACGGCAATTTACCACGACAAGTATTTGCCAAACTATAAAGCTGTTGAATATCTTTTAATGGGTAATCGGACGTTTGCGGCAGAAGCGAATCTGGCGCAAGTAACTTAGTAGGATAATTTGATTGCAAAATACGAATATCATAAGACTTAAGAGCCATCTCATAGTTAAATAGCTCTGTAAACGTATCTATTCGTTCTGGTAGTGAATCGGAAAATGCAGGCGCCGACACAAACGGCAGTGTAGCTGCAAAACCGAGCAAAAACTGTTTAATCAAACTGTTACCGTTACTTGTTACATTAGCCAAAACTATACATTAATCTAAATGCAATTGACATCAGCTGACGGCAGGATTTGCATTACTATAACATTGAAGAGAAAAGAAAAAGGGCCAGCAATTGCTGACCCTGAACAGTTTTAAATCAATAGTGATTACAATGCTTTAGAAATAGACTCAATACTTTCTTTTGCGTCGCCAAATAGCATTGAAGTATTTTCTTTGAAGAACAGTGGGTTCTGAACGCCTGCATAACCAGTATTCATTGAACGCTTGAATACAACGACGTTTTTCGCGTTCCAAACTTCCAACACTGGCATACCTGCAATTGGGCTGTTTGGATCTTCAAGTGCAGCAGGGTTTACTGTGTCGTTGGCACCAATGACCAGCACGGTATCGGTTTCAGGGAAGTCGTCATTAATTTCATCCATTTCCAGAACGATATCATATGGGACTTTTGCTTCTGCAAGCAACACGTTCATGTGACCAGGCAAACGGCCTGCGACTGGATGGATACCAAATCGCACATCAATACCCTGTGAGCGAAGTTTATCGGTGATCTCGTGTACTGGATATTGCGCTTGAGCCACAGCCATTCCATATCCCGGAGTAATGATGACTGATTTGGAGTTTTTCAGCATTTCAGCAACTTCTTCCGCCGTGGTTTCACGGTGTTCGCCCTGCTCTTCGTCACCAGAAATCACTATCTCTTGGCCAAAACCACCCGCTATCACACTAATGAAAGAGCGATTCATTGCTTTACACATAATATACGACAGTATCGCACCAGAAGAGCCAACTAATGCACCGGTTACGATCAGTAGGTCGTTTGCAAGCATAAAACCTGCCGCAGCCGCAGCCCAACCTGAGTATGAGTTCAGCATTGAAACGACAACAGGCATATCTGCACCACCTATTGATGCCACCAAATGGTAACCGAATGCAAACGCAATTAACGTCATCACTATTAACGCGAACATGCTGCCATCGGCTTTTACGAAGTAAATCATAAGAAGCGTAGACACAACGACTGCCGCTAGGTTCATTTTGTGCTTATGAGAAAGGTTAAGCGGTGAAGAAGAAATTACACCACGTAGCTTACCAAATGCAACAATAGACCCAGTAAAGGTCACGGCACCGATAAACACACCAAGGAACACTTCCACGAGATGAATAACGTGTTCAGCATGCGTCACCGCTTCGGGGGCATCTAGGTAGCTATTATAACCAACAAGGACCGCTGCCAAACCAACGAAACTGTGGAGGATTGCAACGAGCTCTGGCATTTCTGTCATTTCTACTTTCTTCGCGTAGAAAATACCAATCGCCCCACCAATCACCATCGCAATAATAACCCAAGCAAACCCTTGAGCTTCTGGACTGAAGATCGTTGCAATTAGCGCGATCGTCATACCAGCGATACCATAGTAATTACCATTACGCGCTGACTCTTGCTTAGAAAGTCCCGCTAAACTCATGATGAAAAATAATGCAGCAACAATGTAAGCTGCCTGTACTAATCCTGCAGACATTGTAACTCCTATTTATCTTTACGGAACATTTCAAGCATACGCTTGGTTACGGTGAAACCACCAAAGATGTTGATACTCGCGATCAACACAGCGATAAAGGATAGGAAGGAAACCACCCCATCACCTTGTCCAATTTGCAGCAATGCACCAACAACGATAATGCCTGAAATAGCATTAGTTACCGACATTAATGGCGTATGCAGTGCATGAGTTACGTTCCAAACCACGTAATAACCGACCACACAAGCTAAGACAAATACAGTGAAGTGCGAAAGGAATGCTGCTGGAGCGACAGATGCAATCCAAGCAAAAACACCAACCGCCGCTACTAACCCAACAATTTTTTTCGTTGGTGACGTTGGTTGTTCAATTTTTGGCTCTTTCTTAACTGGTTGCTCTTGTTTGGCTTGCGGCTGCGCTGAAACCTTAATAGGCGGCGCTGGCCACGTAATTTCGCCTTCTTTAACAACGGTAACACCACGAATGACAACATCTTCAAAGTCAATATTGATGTTGCCGTCTTTTTCTTTACAAAGCAGTTTTAGAAGGTTTACAAGGTTAGTTGCGTAAAGCTGAGATGATTGCGTCGGCAAACGACCGACCATGTCAGTGTAACCGACAATCTTAACGCCGTTATCTGTGGTAATGACTTGGTCTTTAACCGTGTACTCGCAGTTACCACCGTTCGCTGCTGCCAAGTCCACAATCACGCTACCCGCTTTCATGCTATCAACCATTTCTTTAGTGATCAGCGTCGGTGCAGGTTTGCCTGGGATAAGAGCGGTGGTAATGATGATATCAACATCTTTTGCTTGCTCTGCATAAAGCTCGGCTGCTTTTTTATTGAAGTCATCTGACATTTCTTTCGCGTAGCCATCTCCCGATCCCGCTTCCTCTTGGAATTCAACGGTTAGGAACTCAGCACCCATCGATTCAACTTGTTCTTTTACTTCTGGACGAACGTCAAACGCACGTACAATCGCGCCAAGACTGCCAGCTGCACCGATAGCGGCTAGACCAGCAACACCAGCTCCGGCTACAAGTACTTTTGCGGGCGGAACTTTACCAGCAGCCGTTATTTGCCCCGTAAAGAAGCGACCAAACTCATGGGCTGCTTCAACGACGGCGCGATAACCAGCGATGTTTGCCATTGAAGAGAGCGCGTCTAAAGCCTGTGCACGAGAGATACGAGGAACACAATCCATCGCGAGAACGTTAATGTTCTTGCTTGAAAGTTGCGCCATCAACTCCGTTTGTTGCGCAGGCCAAATAAAGCTAATCAGCGTCGCACCATCTTTTAGCAATGCGATCTCGTCGATATTTTTCTCTTTATCTACGATTGGGGCATTTACTTTTAAGATAAGGCCTGATGTCCATACTTCTTCGCTAGAAACAATTTTCGCCCCAGCGGCTTCATAAGCGGCATCGTCGAAACTCGCTAGCTTCCCTGCTTGAGATTCAATCGCGACATCGAATCCCAATTTTATTAACTGCTCAACCGATTTGGGTGACGCAGCCACTCGCGATTCGCCCGCGAGTATCTCTTTAGGTACACCGATTTGCAAAACGCATACTCCTTGTATACATATCAATAAATTAGTTCTAAATAAGAGCTAAGCCGAAGCTCTTTACTCTAATTTTTTCTTCTTTCAATCTGTTGTTGATTACGCAAAATCATTTCAAACGGGTAATGCCGTTTAGAGCGCCCATTTGCACTGTAACACCTTGACTAACAGTCCTACTATGATTCTGTTTGTATCTAACGAGTGTCATGACTTCAAGTGTTTTGTAATTAAAAAGACTAAATATCATGACATATAACGTTAGGTAATGAGTGATTGTATCTCTGACGACGATAAATAACAGCGTCTAACACTACGACTACACCAAGGTCTTACCAGTCAGTTGCTAACCACTTAGTTAACAAGTATTTAAGCTAAAAAAAGAAAGAGCCATCAGCATATACACTAATGGCTCTCTTTAAGATGATTGGAGTCAAGTTGCGGTGAATTGTTAATCGAAGATTTTGTCACCCATTTGATCGATGAACATCTGAGATTTCTTTAACATGAGTTCATTCGCTTCGTGTTCTGAACCAAGCAAATCGGAACGAATGAAACGGTGTGTTTTGATTTCCCCATCACACTTTTTTTCAATGCGACCTGCAATGCGGTACTGACCACCTTCAGAGAGGCTCTCCTGATAAATCAAGAAGCCTTTATACTCTATTGGTTCTAACGTTTTTACTTCGGTCGTTTTTTCGCCATCGCCAAATAAACGTGAAAAAAATCCCACAATTCCTCCTTGGATTAATAACTGACTTGGATCTTTATTACTTAATGTTTGATATTGAGAATAGGTTTCTCGTACCAATCCAACTCTTTGTCTTCATCATAACTGGTATGCGTAAAAATGACAGGTACATCGTCATCACGATCTTTACGTCTATCTTCCTGAATCATTGCCACCGCGTTATGGACGGCAACGTCAGCACTTTGCTTGAACTGAATTATTTTGCGTTCTGGAAGAGAAGATAAAAAATCAATGTCATGACGAATATAAACGGGCTTCAGCTGAATCAGCGCTAAACACGCAATATCGGCCAATTGTTCATTATCAAATTGATTGATGAATTGCGGCGAACTCAGTACTTGGCCAACTAAGGTTTCCATATAATTATGTACGTCTGAACTTATCTGCATTACCGAACCTCCTTTATCCTATAACAGCAAGTATAGCAACGACATGCTGATAACAAGTCATTGATTGCTCTTAATTTAGTCAAACCCTCTCTTTTTGTCGCAATATCCACCAAAATGCTTGGGAAAATAACTAAATAGTCGTATTCTTGCTAGTTCCAACAGCAAGCAAATCAATGACAATAGAATTAATGTATTGGTTAAATGTTTAATGTAGCTCTAACTAGATATCATCAACTATTTGTAGGCAGTTTGTAATAGATGTTCTCATCGTTAATTACCTCATCAAGCTTTAGATTCACATTCCCGATAGTATTATTGGGCATAGTGAGTTTGGGTATAAAAAACATCATTCAGATGACTCAGTCAAATTGGGGCATTGTCGCCAACTTACCTTATATTTTATTGGGCTGTGCGCTATTGCTCTGCTATTCATTTAAGCAAGGACGGGAGTCTATGGTGTGCTTGGCGATGCTATTGGCGTATTCTGTCATTCAACATCGGTTGCAAGTGCCATTAAGCAGTGGCACTGCTCTACTGGAACTGACGATTTTAGCTACGTTACTCCCAGTTTCTTTCCTCGCTGTTTTTTTGTTCAGTAAAGACGGGCTCGACTCTAGAGCCATGATGACTTACATCTTGATGTTAGCAATATTTGTGCTCTGTGCTTACATCGCGTTAGAGTACTATGTTGTTGGCGGGTTTGAGCAATGGACAAGTGGCATTTTGTTCATTGTTCCTAGCATTTCTAAACTCCCTTTTATTTTAGTTTTATACTGCATTGGCATTGTATGCTTTTTGGGCATTCTGGTTTTAAAGAAAAACAAGATTATCCATGTCATGACTTACTCTGCGATGATGCTGGCCTCCGCAACCTTCATCTTTTTTGATGTACAGTACATCTCTAGTACCATGTTTACATTAACAGGCCTGCTCATCATTATTTATGCCACATCAACAAGCCACCAACTGGCATTTACAGACAGCTTAACGTTGATTCCAAGCCGACGTGCGCTCGACCTCGATCTCAAGCATATGGGTAGGAAATATACTATCGCCATGCTTGATGTGGATCACTTTAAAAAGTTTAACGACACCTATGGACACGATACGGGGGATGACGTTTTGAAAATGGTCGCTTCTCTGCTAATGAAAACGCCAGGCGGCGCCAAGGTTTATCGATTTGGAGGAGAAGAATTTACTATCGTATTTAAAGGTAAATATACCGACGAGTGTAAAGAGCATTTGGAGACAGCACGTAAATCGATCGCTGGTTATGAAATGATTTTACGAGATGAAGAGTCTCGTCCTGACGATCACAAGCAAGGGCAGAAAAAACGTGGTAACGACAGTTCGAGGAGAAAGTCGGTCTTTGTTACCGCAAGCTTCGGAGCGGCCGACAGCAGAAACGGGCAAGCACCTCAGGACGTGATTAAGTTAGCGGACGAAGCGCTTTACAAAGCGAAAAAGGCTGGACGCAATTGCGTGAGGCTTCACTAAAGCTGAACCGCCAACTTATTTGGCTACGAGAATACGCATTGATGTCCCTGTTGCTTGCATAGCGCGTTCCATCCTTTATATTTGTTTTTATTAAACATATACCATATGTTACAGCCTTGCTGCATTACATCTGTAATTAAGTGTTATATTTTTGTTTAATTGTCTCGAAATCAAATAACTAACTCGAGAACTCTGGTAACTTTAGTCGTATTAGCTCAATGTTGAATGAACGGTTTACTCTGTTGAGTCCAAAGTCCTGACCAATCCTGACGAGTCGTATAAACTCGTTCCTGATGGTCACCTTATCGTCACTTGGGTATAGCTATTTGATGTATTTGGTATTAACATTTCCGCCTTTTGTAATGAGAGACACACTATGTCAGAAGCAACTAGCAGTGAAAGCAAAAAAATAGATCTAACAACCATTTCTCCTGAGCTACGTAAAGTTATTGAATTTGAAGAAGTTCCAGAGCAAATGTTCGAAATGGTTACCTCTATCCATGAAGTATCAGAAGAAGCTGTTCGTGCGTCTTGGGACGCCATGCCTGCAAGCGCACAAAATATCCTAGATAACTTCGAGCAATTCCACGCTCTAGTCTCGATAAGCCAAGCATTTGCTGGCATTAACGTAATGGAAGAGTTCCCGACTCTTAATCTGCCAGAAGACATGACAGATGAAGATAAAGAAGAATACCGTTCTCAATTGCTTGATAGCGTTCTTCACAACAGTGTGAAAGACATGGTTAAGCAACTAAAAAAAGCACGTCGCGACCCTATTCTAAAACATGAATTTAAGGAAGTATTTGCAAAGTAATCTTTTGTAAAAACAAGATTAAGGCCGCTTTTGCGGCCTTTTTTGATCTCGTGATCGTTATCGCTATTTCATCGAGCGTTTAATGTGGTGCTAACACAACGTCTTTTTGAGTAACACTCACCCCTTTAATTTGCGCAAAAACGCGATCCCCCTCTTTTAGATTGAGATCGTCCAATGCCCAAGGTGTGATGGTGGCCCATAAATAGCATCCATCGTCTAACTGTAATGAAACACTGATGCTCTGTTTGTCATCTGCCGCATTAAATACTTCTATCGAATCAACAACGGCTGGTAATATATTCCGAATTGACGTTGCCTTAGGCTTCTCCAAAGTAATCGACACGTCATTTGCACGCACTTGTAAGCGAATTAGCGTGTCTGGTTCACCATCAATCTTTTGTACCCATAAAGACGCATTAGGTGCAAGCTTCACGTAAGTCAGAGCATACTGCTCATGATGCGCTGCAATTTTCCCTTCAAACAAACTACTTTGGTCAGAGAACGATTGCCAAGGACGCATAGCATGAGAGGCCCAGACTTCTTCTAGCTTACCTTCGGTTATGATTTCACCTTGATCAAGAATAGTAAGGTGTTGAGCCAGCCTTAAAATCTCCTGCAGACTATGAGTGACATAGACAATAGGAATATTCACTGAATCCGAAAGCTCTTCAAGGAATGGCATCACTTCTCGTTTTCTGGGCATATCAAGTGAGGCTAATGGTTCATCCATTAACAGTAGGTTCGGTTTCGATAACAAAGCTCGCGCAATAGCCACACGTTGCTTTTCACCACCAGAAAGCGAAATTGGGAAACGCTTTAGTAGTGGCTTGATAGAAAGAAGTTCAGTAACAGCGTCAAAATAGGCATCATCCTTATCTTCTGCGCCATACAATAAATTACCGTGTACTGAGTAATGAGGAAACAAGCGTGAGTCCTGAAATACGTAACCGATCTTACGTTTATACGTTGGCAAGTTGATATTCAATTCACTATCAAATAGAACATGATCGCCAATCGCTACTCTTCCCTGCTCAGGAATAACCAAACCACTAATGATATTAATAAGTGTTGTCTTACCCGCGCCAGAACGGCCAAATAACGCGCTAATCCCGTTACGTGGTAACTCCAAGTCGATATCAAAATCGGTTTCGCCAAGTGATTGTTTAAATTGAATTTGAATTGTCATCGCTTAGCCCCCAATCGAGTCGCAGCTTTACGGTTTAACCATTCTGATATCATGAGTGTCGATAATGCTAAGATTATTGAGATGATACAGAGCCGAGCCGCTTCCATCTCAGCTCCAGGCGTCTCGATAAAATTGTACATCGCTAATGGGATTGTTTGAGTCTCCCCAGGAATGTTAGAAACGAAGCTAATTGTCGCGCCAAACTCACCAAGGCTACGCGCAAATGACAACATAGTGCCTGTAATGATACCCGGAATGGTGAGAGGCAAAGTAATAGTCAAAAACACTTTTAATGGTGAAGCACCTAATGTCGACGCCGCATGCTCAAGCTTAGGGTCGACATTATCAAGACTCAAGCGAACGGATCGAACCATCAAAGGCAGAGCAACCACAATGCAAGCGACGACCGCTCCTTTCCAATTGAAACTGAACACCAACCCCAAATGTTCATAGAGCCATCGGCCAAGAAAGCCTTGGCGTCCCAAAGAGACCAACAATAGATAACCAATAACCACTGGGGGTAAAACCAGTGGTAAATGTATCAAGCTATCAAGGATCGATTTGCCAAAAAACGCTTTACGTGAGAGTAACCAAGCAAGAGTTATCCCTAAGGGAATAAGCCAAAGTACGGCATAAGCACCGACTTTTAAACTTAAAATTAAGGCTTGGTATTCCAGTTCTGTCACTCTATTCCCTTATCACTGAAAGCCATACTGAACAAAGATACGTTTTGCTTCATCCGATCTTAAGTATTGAAAGAACTGCTTCGACTCTGTTGAATCCTTAACCATCGCCGCAGGATAAATAATATCGGCGTGCGTATCACTTTTAAACTCGCCAATAACTTTTACTTTATCCGTTAACTGAGCGTCGGTTTTATACACGATACCGAGCGGGGCTTCACCACGTTCAACAAGAGCTAAAGCAAGGCGAACATTTTTAGCTGGAGCGACCCTGTGTTGAATGTTTTTCCATACTCCAAGTGTGTGCAGTGATTCTTTAGCATACATTCCTGCTGGGACGGAGGCTGGGTTACCAAGCGCGAGACGATTGTCGTTCAACGCTACTTCCCACGCATCTCCATCCGAAAAATCAAACGTCGCGAGCTTCGAATATTGAGGAGTAATCAGGACCAAACTATTGCGCACTAGGTCAGTGACATTGTCACGATTAATGATATTTTCATCAACTAAATAGTCCATCCATTTCGTATTCGCAGAGATAAATATATCTGCTGGCGCACCATTCATGATCTGTCGAGCGATCGAAGAGGAACCACTATAAACAGGGGTTACCGTGACATTGTACTTGTCTTCAAAATCCTGCGCGATTTTGTCGATAGCGTTGGTCATAGAGGACGCTGCGTAAACTTTGAGATCCGGTGTCGCGTTGGCGGAAAATGAAAGACTTAATATTGCCGCAAGGCAAGCATGCGTTTTCCATGCTTTCATAGGTACACTCCAGAACAAGATGAGAAAAATACGTTTAGGATCAATTGGTTAAGGTATTATTTAAACAGAAAGTCAAGATTCATGTGTTGTTCTATCGCATCCGCAATGCGATTAATTCCCAACTCTTTAAGTGCTTCAACGTCTTGTTGTTGAACTTGTATACCATTTGCCCACTCAGTAATAAGATTTAACGCTTCTACTTGATCCAAGAAACCGTGTAAATAAGTGCCCATAACTTGCCGACACTCACTAATGGCACCATCACATTCCCCAGCGTTTAACTTCAGTGGTTGCTCATCAAATACTTGACTCCTACCCACATGAATCTCATAGCCTTTAACTTTAGCGTCTTGATTATTAAGGCGCAGCAAGGCTTCAATTTGAGTGACTTGTTTAGTGCCTGTCAGCACCGTATGGACGTTCAATAGCCCTAGACCTTCACTTGAGCCAGGCTTACCTTCAACTCCGTCTGGATCATCAATACTTTTCCCTAACATTTGGTAACCACCACAAATACCAAGCACTTTCCCACCAAGACGAAGATGACGTTGGATGTCTTTATCCCAACCTTGGCTTTTTAAGTATTCCAAATCGTCTCTTACGGATTTTGTTCCGGGCAAAATAACCAAATCAGCTTTATCAATTCTTTCCCCTTTACCAACGTAACGTAGATTGATGTCAGGATTGAGGCGCAGCACATCAAAGTCCGTGTGGTTACTGATACGTGTTAGTACCGGAACCACGACGTTCAATTTGACTTCCGAGGCCAATGCTTGGTGCGTTGTTATTGCGTCCTCAGCCTCTAAGTTCAGTCCGTGCAGATAAGGTAAGACACCTAATACTGGTTTACCTGTTTTGTCTTCCAGCCAATCAAGACCAGATTGCAATAAACGAATATCCCCACGGAATCGATTAATGACGAAACCTTTTACTCTGGCCTGCTCTGTTTTCGACAACAGCTCTAATGTGCCGTACAAGTGCGCGAAAACGCCTCCTCGATCAATATCAGCCACAATGATCACCGGTACATCAGCGGCTTCCGCAAACCCCATGTTGGCAATATCACCTTCTCTTAAATTGATTTCCGCAGGGCTACCCGCCCCTTCAATCATTACTGAATCAAACTCTTGCGTCAGTTGTGAAAAAGAGTCTAACACTGTATCCATCGCGACTTTCTTATAATCATGAAAACCAGCCGCATCCATATTAGAAATCGCTTTACCTTGCAAAATGATTTGAGCTCCGGTGTCGCTATTTGGTTTAATAAGGACCGGATTCATATGCACTGTCGGCTCGATATTACATGCTTGTGCCTGAACAGCCTGGGCGCGCCCTATTTCGCCACCATCTTTGGTTACCGCACTATTCAATGCCATATTTTGTGGTTTGAATGGGGCAACGTTTATCCCTCTTCTTGTTAATACACGGCATAAACCTGCCACAAGTACACTTTTTCCGGCGTCTGAGGTAGAGCCTTGGACCATTAAAGATGGGATCGCTGTTTTCATGAACATTTGTAAAGAGTAAAAGAAGATGGGCAATCATAACGTTATCATTACCCCATACTCAAGCGAATGAATCGAATATGAATAAGGGAATCATGATTGGTTCAAACAGGCTTTGTTTTAATAGCATTATCAAAACAAACCTACTGATAGGAGTTAGACATGAAAAAGAACACTATTATCGCCACCATTGCAGCATTAGTGATGACACCTTTTATCGCTAATGCCAAGGATCACAGTCAGTCCAGCTTTCAATTTAACGGCCCAGTTTCTGTAGAAAAACTCGACACTTTGCTCCAAGACTCTGGGATGTTTACTGAAAAAGATGTGATCGTAGAAGGTAATTTATTACGTCAGGTACGTGCGGACACCTTTATTTTTAGTGATGGTTCTGGCGAGATCATGGTTGAACTCGATGACGATATTCGTCTCACTTCACCGATTGATCACACCACCAAAGTTCGCCTCTTTGGTGAGCTTGAAGGAGGCAGTAAGCCAGAAATAGAAGTAGAAAAATTGGTTGTCTTATAAAAGGAATATCGGCTCCCAATTCCAACCAAAGACAACCGCACTACCTAGATTGTTTGGTGACGACAAGTGAATTAAATGATACTTTGTAAAAAGTGGTCTGCTTCTTGCTGACCACTTTTTTGTTCGTTTTAACCATCTTGCCCGGAGACACCATGCTAGGTAAAGCTCTAAAGGTTGCAGCCTTTGGTTTGTGCGCTGTTTTGCCACTTTCCGCACATGCAAATAATTTCAACTACAACACGATGGAATTCCGCATGGGTACAAGCCCAGGTACGTTTGGGGGCGAGTTCACAACCTACTTTACCGAAAATACGCATTTTATTGGTCGTGCAGACAGTGAGTTCAGTGGCGACTGGGACATCGCTGGTGGTATCGGATTTAATGGCCCTGCTGGTCAGTTTGCTGATATTTATGGCCAAATGTTAGTGCACAATATTAAAGAAAGTGGTAACGATAAAATCGGAGAAGAATGGCGCACAGAAGTTAACATCGGTACCCGTATTTGGTTTTTGCAAAATGTGGAGTTGCATGCGCGTCTTGGCCAAATAATGGATAATGACGATACCAACACCGTTTATAATGTTGGCGCTCGATTCCATTCAACTCAGCAATTATCACTGGGTGTCGACTTCAAAAATAATGGTGTTTACGGGCAACAGTTAGTGATGTCTGCACGGTTTGCATTCTAATTAAATCGATTTCAAAATAAAAAATGGCCCTCAACATGGAGGCCATTTTTTTGTTTAACTGGTTAGGCTGTATTGTTATTTCTGGCTCGAGTTCGTTGGTTTATCTTGAACATATTGCTTAGATACATCGACGATTGCGATGTCTCTGAAAAAACTTCGGCCTAACAAGATTGGAAACTTCATATGCCCACGCTCTGCAAGTGTAAATTCCGTTCTCTCTTTGTGATCACCCACAGTAATGTAAACCTTTACAACGGCACGTTTATCAACATCTTTATCTTTCGACGATGATTGCTTTATTTTTGTCCAGCGCTCGACGAGGATTTTAAACTCTTTGGTCGTTTTCCCGTTGAAATCAATTTTAAACTGAACCCAATCTTTACCATCGCGTTCAAACGGCACAATATCTGTGGCGCTGATCGACGAGGTTGTTGCGCCAGTATCTACTCTTGCTTTGAACGTGTGACCAATTTCAGAAACGTAAACCCACTCTTCTGCACCGAGAATTAACAGGCCATCCGATGTTTTTTGTACCTTGATTGGTTTTACTGGTTTTACCGGTTTTGGTTTTCGTTCCCGATTAGACTCAGCGTCAGGCTTCGGTTCTAACTTCGGCTCTAACTTTGGCTTAACGACTGGTTCGACTGTTACAGGCTCTTCGACTTTTGGCGTTTCTGGTTCAATAGGTTCTGTGGTCGTTTGAGTTGACGTACAAGCAATTAAACTGCCACTGATTATAAGCGGCAGAATCAATTTCCAGTTTTTCATCCTCACTCCAATTAAGGTTGAGATATTTTCTTAATTGCGTCTGCTACGTATGGAATGTGTGTTTCGGTTAGACCAGCGATGTTAATTCGACCATCACCAACACCATAAATGCCATACTCTTCACGCAGTTGTGCCATTTGGTTTCCATTAAACCCTAGCACAGTAAACATCCCTTTGTGAGTTTCAATGAAGTCGAATTGATCTGTATGATGATTGTTTCTCAATTCGTTACATAAACTGTGGCGAAGATGGACTAAACGCTGTTGCATTTCGCTTAACTCCTGCTGCCAAACTGAAGTTAGGTTGGGATCTTGGAGAATCGTCTTAACCAAAGCAGCACCATGATCTGGCGGCATGGTATAAGTCGAACGTGCCAAGGTGAGCAATTTACCTTTCGCATTCGTTACATCTTGAGTATTTTTACCCACCACAATTGCGGCACCGGTACGCTCACGATACAAACCAAAGTTTTTTGAACACGATGTTGTGACCAACATTTCTTCGACGTTATCGGCCATAAAGCGAAGACCTTTCGCATCCTGTTCAAGACCATCACCGAAACCTTGGTAAGCAATATCAACAAATGGCATAAAACCATTTTTCTGACAAAGTTCGGTAATCGCTTGCCAAGCTGCAAAGTCAATATCTGCTCCAGTTGGGTTGTGACAACAACCATGCAGCAATACCACATCCGAAGGGCCTGCCTGAGCAAGATCATCCAGCATTCGTGCGGTATCAACCTGTTTCGTTTCCGGAGAGAAGTAATGGTAAAACCTCACCTTGAGACCTGCCGCTTCCATCACTGGTTTATGATTCACATAACTTGGATTAGAAATCCAAACAGTCGTATCTGGTTGCGCGACCTTAATCAGATCTCCCAACATACGCAATGCACCACTAGCACCCGGTGTTTGAACAGCAGCGGCGCGATCCATTGCTGACGTTCCCGTCAATAAGAGTTCAAGCATGCTTTGGTTGAACTCTTCACAACCAGCAAGGCCAACGTAAGACTTAGTTTTTTGAGTTTTGACAACAACATCTTGAGCCATTTGAATGGCTTTCATAATTGGCGTTTCGCCAGCGCTGTTCTTGTATACGCCAATTCCAAGGTCAACCTTGTTTGGACGTTCATCGTTACGGTATGCAACGGATAGAGATAAAATAGGATCTAATACGGGAGTCGGTAGATTAGAAAGCATGAAAGTCATAACCCTTTGAAATTCAAGTATCGAGCCTCACGTTAACACTATCGTTAAAAACGGAGAAATGATTTTTCACTTATTTCATTGGTTAAAGGTCAAATCCTAGACGTTGAGGAGGTCTGGACGCTCAAGCGGTCATAAAAAGACAATTCACTTCTCTCGGTCCCAATCCACCCTCCCGTTTTTTCTGAATTCTCTTGGGGTCATGCTCGACCATGCTTTGAATCGAGTGCTAAAGTTTGCGCTGGTGGGATATCCGACTATTTCACCGATGTGCTGAATCGGCCATTCTGTAGAACGAAGGAGTCTCGCCGCATATTCCATTCTCATACGCATCAAATGCGCCATCGGCCCTCGGCCAAATTGCTGCTGAGTTAGACGGTGCAAATGCGGCTCTGAACAAGGGTATAATGATGCGAGTTGGTCGACACTCCAATCTTTATGGAGTTGCCGCTGAGCAAGGTCAAACACTCGGCGAAGTTTCAATTGATTACGTGATATTGACTCAGATAATGGCATATTCAACATCAATTCTAATTGAGCAACACTGTGCGCTCCCACGGTACCGCCATACTCAATAGGAAGGTTGATACTACGCAGTAAGGTTTGGATACAGGAGTACATCACTTCAGGGGCTGGGGTAAGTTGATAACTGATATCACGATCTATCATCGACCACTGCTTGTGAGGCGAAAGAAAAAGCCAAGCGATTTTCCACGGCTCTTCTTCCATGCCCAAACTATTTTCGATTCCAGCAGGCACCGTGACTAACGAACCAGGCTCCAAATCATATCGGCAAGAACCACTTTCCAACCAACCTTTTCCTCTTACGGTATAAAGCAGCATGTGCTTCTTCTGATTTTTACGGTATACCGAAAAAAAATCCCGACAGGTAGCAATGCCGCATTGCACTATGCCTCGCTCCTCCAATGCCAGTACACGTGTGTGATCGATCAACTCTTGATAGGTTTTCTCTGAAATGGCGTAACGTTCTTGTTTGTCTTCCATGATTCATTAGCTCACATATGCGTTAATAGAGAGTTACGCAAAGGTTTTGGATGTCTTTGAAAAATACACCGCCAGATCATGTGGATAAACTACTCACATTATTCTTTGAGGGGAAATGCGATGCTCTTAACACGCGAATACATTAATAAAGCATTTTGGCAAAAGCTCATTGCGATTGGTCTCCCTGTTTCAATTCAGTCCATGCTTTTTTCATTACTAGGTGTCGTCGATATTTTTATGGTGAGCCAGCTTGGAGAATCGGCAACGGCGGCTGTTGGTGTGGGTAATCGAATCTTTTTCTTTAATCTCGCTGTTGTGCTAGGACTATGCGGCGCCGTCAGTGTGCTGGCATCTCAATATTATGGCGCGGGTAATATTGCTGGAATTAAAAGAACACTCGCTCAGTCTTGGTTTATCGCGACGTTGGTTACGTTGCCATTTATTGCTCTTTACGTCGTCTTTGATAAACAGATCGTAGCGTTTATGTCTGAAGATCCCGAATATGTGCGTTACGCTGGTGATTATCTAACCGTCACTGGGTTAAGTTTGATTGGAACCGTGATCGTGGTACCAATAGAAGCGGTGCTCCGATCGGTTGGACAAACGAAACTGGCCACCAATGTTAGCTTGCTCGCTATCATCGTTAATATCCTATTAAATGCGGTTCTTATTTTCGGCTTGTTTGGCTTTCCGCAATGGGGTGTATTGGGCGCGGCGGTTGGGACATTTATTTCCCGCTTTTTCCAAACTGCGGCCTTGGTTTACTTTTTCTGTAAACGGTATTCATACCTTTTACCAACCAAATTTGATTGGACTCAAGGAACACTCAAACCTCATCGTCAAAAGTACTTTCGAGTTTCTCTTCCAATGTTGATTCATGATGCACTGTGGACTGGCGGCTTGATTATTTATAGCATCATTTATGGTCAGTTAGGTGTGTCTGAGCTCGCCATTATCTCACTTTTATCTCCTATTGAAGGCGTATTGATGTCGAGTTTTATGGGCTTTGCGGTGGCGGCATCAGTATTATTAGGAAACGATATTGGAGCTAAACAGTATGACCATGCCGAAAAAACAGCATGGTGGTATGTATTGACCAGTACGCTCTTAGCCATGTTGTTATTTTTCTTAGTGTGGTTGAGCTCACCCTTGATTCATCATCTATTGGAGCTGAGTCCGTTAACCGATCCGGAAATGGCGCTGAATGTGTGCTTAGTCATGGCGCTTGGTATGGTTTTGAGAGTGTTCAATATGGTAGGTATTGGTGGGGTATTAAAAAGTGGCGCTGACATTCGCTACAGCATTTTTATCGATACATTTGGTCAGTGGGTAATCGGCATTCCACTCACCTATTACACCGGAATGATATTAGGACTACCTTTGCATTTTGTCTTGATGTCTCTGTTGGTTGAAGAGATGGTTAAGGGTGCGCTCACCACACACCGGATTCGGTCTAAACACTGGATCAATAATATGGTTGAAGAGAATACTTCAGTGACCGCGTAACTCATCATTGATAATTGAACTCACACCAAAAGGGCTCACCCGTTACTTACGCGTGAGCCCTTTTCATATTCATAAAATGAAGTTAAAGATGAGTAAAATGATGGATGATTTGGTTCGAGCTTCCGCGCCATTCCAGATTGAGGTCTTTCTTGTCTTGCTCAAACTTGCCATCAATCAAAGCATCGATGTATTGCACCACTTCTCGTTGGGCGTCATCTAACTCAGCCAGTGTGTAACCAGTCCAAACCCAGACATCTTTATTTGGACATTCCTCTCTTACTCGTTTCACTAACTTAAGAATATGAGGCACATTTGCAGGGTGAAGCGGGTCGCCGCCCGATAAAGACAAACCACGGCGCTTGATGCGCGTGTCATTCAGATCATTAATGATCGTATCTTCCGCTTCTTGCGTGAACAATACACCAGAGTCCAAACGCTGCGTCGACTGGTTGTAGCAGCCACGGCATTGATGCACGCAACCCGACACAAATAAAGTGCAGCGCGTACCCGGCCCATTCACAACGTCAATTGGATAATATTGGTGGTAGTTCATAGGGTATCTCTTTGCTATCGCTAGAACAGAAAATCAACCCAAAATAGGTTGATTTCAAAATATGAATTCGAGTGGCCGTTAAACTTAAAGATGTTTCACTCGACGTTTAACCTCTTCCTGTTTACCGAAGTTAAACGGTCGCGCATCTGGGCTGCCTAGGTAGCCACATACACGACGTGTTACCGATACTTTTGTCGAATCGTGATTGCCACAACTTGGGCAAGTAAAACCTTTACTTGTGCATGCGAATTCGCCTGTGTAGCCACACTCGTAACACTCATCGATTGGCGTGTTCGTACCGTAGTAAGGTACGCGGGTGTAGCTGTAATCCCATACGTTTTCTAGCGCTTCAACATTACGTTGCATGTTCGGAAACTCGCCGTAACAGATAAAGCCACCACTAGAAATGTCTGGGTATGGCATTTCGAAATCGATCTTGTCGTAGGGGTTAACTTGCTTTTCTACGTCCAAGTGGAAACTGTTGGTGTAGTAACCTTTGTCTGTTACGCCTTCGATCAAGCCAAACTCTTTCGTATCGATGCGGCAAAAACGACTACATAAATTTTCACTTGGGGTTGCGTACAAGCTGAAACCATAACCCGTTTCGTCCGTCCATTGGTTTATCGCTTCTTTTAGGTATTTCACGATAGCAACCGCTTTTTCTCGTAACACTGCGTCATCGTAAACGTGCGCCTCTGTAGCAAACAAGGCATTAATCGTCTCATGTACACCAATGTAACCAAGAGAAATCGATGCTCGGCCATTTTTGAAGATTTCGGCCACAGCGTCATCAGCATTAAGGCGAACTCCACAGGCGCCTTCCATATAAAGAATTGGGGCCACGCGCGCTTTGACATTCTCTAGACGCGAAATACGTGTTTCCAACGCTTTACGGGCCAGACGTAGGCGATCATCCAGTAACTCGTAGAACTTATTTTCACTGCCTTTGGCACGGAGAGCGATGCGTGGCAGGTTCAAGCTTACCACACCAAGATTATTACGACCTTCATGGATAAGCTCACCATCTTCTTCGTAAGTACCAAGGAAGCTACGGCAACCCATTGGGGTTTTAAATGACCCTGTGACTTCCACAACTTTGTCGTAGTTAAGAATGTCTGGATACATACGTTTTGATGCACACTCAAGCGCTAACTGCTTAATATCGTAGTTTGGATCTTCTGGCTTGTGATTCAGGCCATTTTTTATACCGAAGACCAGTTTAGGGAATACGGCTGTTTTACGGTTTTTGCCTAAGCCAGCAATGCGGTTTTTCAAAATCGATTGCTGAATAAGACGGGAAGCCCAACTTGTACCAAGACCAAAACCAAACGTAACGAATGGCGTTTGACCATTTGCTGTGTGTAATGTGTTTACTTCGTACTCTAATGATTGGAATGCGTCATAGCACTCTTTTTCTGTACGTGCATGTGCAAACTCTTCAGGCTCTGCAATGTTCCACTCTTTTGCGATTGTCAGATGCTTCTCATAGCTTGAAATCACATACGGCTCTAACACTTCATCAATACGGTTAATGGTCGTGCCACCATAAATATGGCTCGCCACTTGCGCGATGATTTGCGCCGTTACCGCTGTGGCTGTTGAAATTGATTTCGGCGTATCAATTTCCGCATTCCCCATTTTAAAGCCGTGTGTAAGCATGCCTTTTAAGTCGATAAGCATACAGTTAAACATCGGGAAGAATGGTGCGTAATCCAAATCATGATAATGAATATCCCCCACTTCGTGCGCTTGAACCACATCACGCGGAAGAATGTGTGTTTTCGCGTAGTGCTTAGCCACGATACCTGCTAATAGGTCGCGCTGAGTTGGGATAACTTTACCGTCTTTGTTCGCGTTTTCATTGATGAGGTCGAGATTGCTTTCTTCGATCAAACCTTCGATTTCACGCGTGAGTGCACTTTGCTTTTCACGGGCGATATCACGATCGTGACGGTATTCAATGTATGAACGGGCTAGCGGTTTGTAAGGACCTTGCATGAGTTCATTCTCGACTAGATCTTGAATCTCATGAATGTGAACTTCATCGTGATCTTGTAGCTGTAACTCGACAGCAAGCGCGACATTGAGTGCATAAATGGCCACATCTTTATCTTTGCTCTCCGCTGCGGCTTCAACTGCTGCTTGGATACGATCCCTGTTGAACGGAGCTCTTGAGCCGTCACGTTTGATTACGATTGGTTTCACTTTCTTCTCCTTACCTTAGCATACTCACAGAATTATCCATAAACACACTATATGGGGCCATCTTTCATTCTAATAACACAATATATTGTGGCGTATTTAACGAAAACCACCACCTAAAAACATTGATTTTGATCAACAAAGATCGCCTAGCGAACAAGAACAAGTCGATCTTATTGGCACCGATCTCAGTTGGAAAGAAAACCATGAAAATTGCAAAATTGGCACGAACTCTACTTGCTTTTTTTAGAACTCTTATAGAATAAAGGGTGGAAAGGAATACGCTAAAAAATGGGAGTGAAACAATCCACTATGCGATCACTGTTTATTGCCGTCTTATTAATTGTCAGCGCCACATCGCTTGCTCAAAATTCCATCAACGTAACCAGTTGGAATATTGAATGGCTCTCTATGCATAATGGCAAAGTTTCTCGAACGAATGCTGATTTCGAAAAACTCAATCACTATGTGGATAAAACTCAAGCCGACGTGATTGCGTTTCAGGAAGTCAACTCTAAAAGCGCGATTCAAAAAGTGACAGGAGACGATTACACAATTTATCTTTCCGATCGAGCGCGGATCAAGAATAAGCCCTTTCAATTTTCTGATATTAATCAATACACTGGGTTTGCTGTCCGCAAAGGAAATACTGTTACTGATTCGCCAGATTTTTCTACCTCGCGTGGTAATCGCAAGTTACGCTTTGCCAGCTACATTGTGATTAACCCCAAAAATGAACACGAGCTTCACCTACTGTCTGTT
This sequence comes from Vibrio sp. ES.051, assembly GCF_002563795.1. Classification (GTDB taxonomy): domain Bacteria; phylum Pseudomonadota; class Gammaproteobacteria; order Enterobacterales; family Vibrionaceae; genus Vibrio. Next base: position 591,781 of record NZ_PDJL01000003.1, on the reverse strand, counting down.
CATTTGAAAGCCGGATGTCGCGCCGCTTACAGAAATAACCAAAGCTGCCAAATACTAAGCCAACAAGGTGAGGCGCTTAGAAAATGGATGGGTAAGAGAGAAAAGAATGATGAACAGTACGCGGTCCTAGGTGATTTCAATCATAACTTGTCTTACCAAGGCGACTGGTTATGGGCGATCATGACACGTGATAATAACGCTCAATTGGTGACGCGCAATACCAAAGCAGAGTGCAAGGTGCGTTCAAATAAGCATTCGCATAAAACCCATCAGTTCCGTTCTCTTATTGACCACATTATTGTCAGTTCTAAACTGAAGGCCAATAACGTGCACCAAACCTTGTTTAACTCGCGAGACGTTTTAGATTATAAGCTGAGTGACCATTGCCCTATAAACGCGACCATAACGTTTAACTGAACGAATAAAAAAGCCCACGTTTTGCGAGGCTTTTCCATTGCTCAGAGGAGTAAATACAAGTCAACGTGATCTCGGGTTCAGTAACACCACGTCACCCTGCTTTAACCCCGTGCGCACTCGACCCAACTCACCTAGCTGAATAAGCCGCGTTTCCACCTCGCCACTGCCTCGTACTATTTTGACGTAATCCAGTTGCCCAACTTGGTAAACCGCTTCTTTCGGCACCCTTAGTACTACATCATCAGTTAACGTTAACGCTACTTTGGCATACGTACCTGGATAAATAGCATTGGGAGAGTCAAATTGAAGTTTAACGGTATAACTGCGTGAATTGGCATCTGCTGAAGGCGTCACTTCTTTTACCATTGCCGAAGTGTTGAGATTATAGGAAGGAAAAACGACATCCACCTCTTTATTGTAAGTTACGTAAGGCATGACAGATTCCGCAAAGTTCACCTCAATCTCTAGTGAGTTGGGGTTATACATCGATAAAAGTAGCGCACCCGGCGTCGCGGTATCGCCTTTATTAATTGGTTTTTGCGTGATTACCCCCTCAAACGGGGCCGTAATAATGCTGTAACCGAAAGTGGTTTCTGCTTCAGATACCGAGGCTTGCGCTTTATTGAAGTTTGCTTGAGCGGTTTGCAACGCACTTTCGGCCTGATCAAATTGCGATTGAGGGATCAATTTTTTATTTAAGAGTGACCTAATTCGGGAGAACTCCTTTCTCGCCGCATTGAGTTGCGCTTGTGCTGACGATAAGGCTTGCTCACTTTGCCGAACTCGTGCATCAAGATCATCGCTTTCTAGTCTCGCCAATACGTCACCAAGCTTCACTCTGTCACCAACCTTAACCAGTACTTCCATCACCGTGGCGGTGAGTCGCGCAGCAATATCGGCGCGCTGCTCAGCAACAACCACGCCAGGAAACTCTCGAACCACAGGTTCACGAGTTAGCATCAGCTGGTGCGTTTGTGCATTATTAACATCTATCTGATTGGTTTTCACCACGGGTTGCGTAGGCAGTTTTTCAGTGAAAAAACCGGCCATATAGAGAAAAAGAAGCGCAAGTATCGCGAATAAAATAACGCCTAACCATTTCTTATCTAATGTCATTACTTTTCCTCCATCTGAGGTAATCCATAACCTCTTGTATTTTGATATGCCAGGTTATAAACCACCGGAACAACAAGCAGGGTAAAGACAGTCGAAGCGGTAATACCAAATATAATCGCCCAAGCTAATCCATTAAAAATTGGGTCTAAGGTGATAACCACATTACCCAGTAAGGTCGTGCCTGCCGTCAACAGTATGGGACGCATACGTACAACGCCAGATTCAATCAATGCATCATGCAAACCACTGCCGGCTTGCAATGATTGCTGGATAAATTCAATCAGAACAAGAGAGTTACGCACTACAATCCCAGCTAATGCAATCATGCCGATCATTGCAGTGGCGGTGAACAGTGCTGGATTTGGGTAGTTGCCGATATCATGGCTCAAGACGTTCAGAATCCAGAACCCGGGCATAATCCCGATAACAGTTAATGGGATTGCCAGCATAATGATGCCAGACACTGCGGGCAGGCCCGTTTGGATCAACATGACAACAAACACACCAAGTAGAGCTGCACCATAAGCAATACCTAAGTCACGAAATACATCCACCGTAATTTTCCATTCACCCTCACCGCTCCATACCACTTGTATGTTGTCTGGTACGCTCCACGCTACCCCCGCGCCGTTACTTAAATAAGTACGATCTTGCCAGTGGCTATGTCCGTCTTCGGCATCACTGATATCTTGATCTGCCATCAAATCCGCAATCACTTCACCCGGAACCCGTCCTACAACTTCGGCGTACACATACACAACGGGTTTAAGGTTTTTGTGATATCTCGGTTTATCCGCAGCGCGTTTGATAAAATGTCCCATTTCAGATAATTGCACGACTGGCTGAGGCGCATCCACTATCGCTCCATTGGCTTCTACTTTGGCGATACCCGGTCGACCTCGAACATACAATTGCTCCAATTGATTCAGGTTATCTTTGTCTTCACGCGGCAACTGCACTTCAATTGGTAGTGGCGAAATTTCATTAGGACTGGCAATATAGCCAATCACTTTGGCGTTGGCTGCGGTGATCAAAGTGTTATTGATATCAGCAACAGAAACGCCAGACAGTGCGGCCTTTTCTTGATCAACGATGAATTGCCACGTCTCTAAGTTTCCTTGGATGCTGGTATCGACCTCTGATACGAGTTGTTCTTTACGCAGTCTGTCCGCCACTTTTTCAGCTTGGGTCATCAACTCCTCATAAGAGGTCGCTGCATCGCCATAAACCTCAGCGGTAATGGTGGCGATGACAGGTGGTCCTGGCGGCACTTCCACTAACTGAATATTCGCATCGAATTTGTTCGCGATCTGTTCTAAATCTGTTCTAAGTCGAGTGACAATTTCATGAGATTGCATCGAACGACGATTCTTCTCAGCGAGGACCACGCGCAGCTCCCCTTGGTATGGTTCATTACGCATAAAATAATGACGTACCATTCCATTAAAATCCATTGGCGATGCAGTGCCCGCAAAGCCAGATACACTGGTCACTTCCGGCACCGTCACTAAGTAATCCGTAAAATTCGATAATGCATTCGACGTGTCTACAAAGGTGGACGATTCCGGCATGTTTAACACCAGTTGGAACTCGTTTTTATTGTCGTAAGGTAACAACTTGAGGGGAACCAAGCGTAACGCGGGCAATAACGCCGCTAAGACAAACAATAAAACAACGAGACCAAGAAATAACCACGCTTTTTTTGGGCTTTCTAGAAGTGGCGTTAACACACGGCGATACAGACGGTACATCGGTGAGGATTGGATATCGTAATGACCACTATTCTGTGCTCCTTTGAGTATTTTCTTCGCGAGCCAAGGAGTAATCATAAAGGCGACAATAGTACTGAAGATCACGCTAATGGGTACGTTGAATGCCAGTGGCGCCATGTAAGGGCCCATCATCCCCGTAATAAAAAACATCGGTGTAAACACGATAACAATGGCGACAGTCGACATCAGCAACGCGCTACGGATTTCCGCCATTGCGAGAACGATAGCGTTAGAGCGAGTTAAATCTTTGCGTTTAAGGTATCGCTCAATGTTATCAATACTGGCTATTGGATCATCGACAATCAAACCTAACGCCAATATCAATGCAAATAGCGTCACGCGGTTGATGGAATACCCAAACGCGAGGTCCATTCCGAGCGCCGCCCCATAACTGATAGGAATCGCGATACCCACTACCAAGGCACTGCGCCAGTTAAGAAACAAACCAACAAACACCACAACGGTTAGAATCGAAATACTGAGGCTGGACACTAAATCGGTTACTTTTGCATTCGCGGTTTTACCGTAGTCACGTATCACCTCGATTTTCACTTGAGGTGGGAACTGTTCGGATTGAAGCTGAGTGAGTTTATCTCTGACCGATTGCGCTACATTTACCGCATTCGAGCCTTTTTGTTTGGCAACAGAAATAAACACAGCTGGATAAGCTTCGTTTTGGTTTTTATCTCGATACCACGTGTCAGAGACCGCTTCACCAGCGCCATCATAGATGTGCGCCAGATCTTTTAAGTAAACAGGCTTACGGTTAAGCACCGCAATCACGAGGTTGCCTACCTCTTTTGCATTGGTTAGGTATTGGCCAGACTCCAACGTGTAGTGTTGTCCGTTAACTCGAATGTTCTTACCTTGAGTTTTATTGTTACTAAGTTGAATAGCTTGTTCGAGATCATCAATGGTCACTTTGAAGTTTGCCATCGCAACAGAGTCGAGCTCTATCTGAATCGTTCTTGGTTCACCGCCAATAACTTCAACCTTATTGGTTGCGTCCAGAGATTTGAGCTCCAACGTCGCTTGATCAGCAATACGTCTTAATTGATGACGATCGAGTATGGCAGGATCCGTAGAATAAACGGCAGCAACGACAATAGGCACATCGTCGATTTCAACGGGTTTAACAAGCCAGTTGGAAACGGAAGGAGGAATTTTGTCCTGATTAGAATACAGTTTGTTGTAGAGCTTAACGAGTGCATCTTCGCGGTTTTCGCCGACATAGAATCGAACTGTCACCTGAGCTGCACCTTCCATTGAAGATGAATAAACGTATTCAACTCCATTAATTTGACTCACTAACTTTTCTAGCGGTTCTGTGATTTGATGTTCAATTTGTGATGCGCTTAATCCCGGAGCCGAAATGAGCACATCGGCCATTGGCACCACAATTTGCGGATCCTCTTCTTTTGGCGTTAACCACAATGCCGCGACACCAACCGAAAACGCCAACAGAATCATGATCGGAGGGAAAAAGCTGTTCATCACAGACTGAACAAAACTTCGCTTTAGTTTGTCGGGCATCCTTTCCCCTCCATATCAGATTAATTGTTTACGCGTTTGCGGTTTTCATCTTCTTCGTATTTCGGTTGGTAATAACAGCTTTCGCGAACAGAGAGCCAACTAACATGGCGACGAAGAACACCACCATGCTCACGTTACCTAATGCTAAGCTTGCAACGGCAGGGCCAGGACAAATACCCGCTAAACCCCAGCCTAAACCAAAGATGGCCGCACCAGATAACAAACGTCCGTCGATGTTCTTATTGGTTGGTGTGCAAAACGCTTCACCACTAACTGATTGTTTTCTCGGCTTGATGATTAAAAAATAGCTTGGCATGAATACCGCAAGTGCGCCGCCCATCACAAAAGCCAAACTTGGATCCCAACGGCCAGAAATATCTAAAAATCCAATGACTTTAGCTGGGTCGATCATGCCGGACACTGCCATGCCCAACCCAAATAACACACCGCTCAAAAGAGCAGAAAAACGAAAAATAGTCTTGTTCATGGAATCTCTCTTAAACTAGGTGAAGTCGAACGAATACTGTTAGGCCAGCGACAACCATAAATACGCAGGTCGCGACAATAGAACGCTTAGACAAACGACCCATGCCACAAATGCCATGTCCGCTAGTACATCCGTTACCCAGTCTGGTTCCGATTCCTACCAATAACCCCGCGGTAATCACCATCCCTAAAGAAAGGTTCGCGGTACTAGGAACCGCAATCCCCAACATTAGAACGCTAATCAAGCCACCAGCAATCATTCCTAGCGCAAAAAGCAATCGCCATGAATAATCGCCTTTTTTCGGCGACATAATGCCATTCATAATTCCACTGATTCCGGCAACTTTTCCGTTAATCAACAACAAAATAGTGGCGGATATCCCTAATAAAATGCCACCAAACAACGATTCCCATGGAATAACGTTTAACATTATTTACCTCTAAAACCTTAGTTACGAATTACTGACAAAAAACGCTATGCAGCGCTTTGATTAATGACTCCACTCTCGGTTCTGACAGGGAGTAAAAAACTTGTTGAGACGATTTACGAGCACGAATGAGATTGTGTTTACGCAGTACGGTTAAGTGCTGTGAAAAAGCAGATTGACTTAGGAGTGAGTTCTTTTGCAATTCCCCAGCACCGACCTCTCCTTGCGTCAGTTGGCACAACACCATTAACCGTTCAGGATGCGCCATTACTTTTAGAAAATCCGCCGCTTCATTAGCATTGTCTTTCATTGTTACAATATCCACCTCTAAATCGCTCATGGCTCACCTCTACACTTAAAGCTAAATTAGATTTTACTAAACCAATAACTTTAGTCAATGCTAAATTAGAAATGTCGAAATTAAACAATCTAAACATTAGACTTTTCTAATTTAGTTATTTATAGTGATGAATATCAAAGGATGGCGTTCTCAGTTTGAGAGCAGTAAGGAGAAGAGTAATGACGTTAGAAAATGCAGTACGAGTTTTTGCTGGCACTATGGTTTTGATTTCGGTCTTACTCACGGTGTTCGTCCACAGTAATTTCATTTGGTTGACCGTGTTTATCGGTGTGAATCTGATTCAAAGTGCTTACACTGGAATCTGCCCAGCAGCGTACTTTTTCAAGAAGTTGGGGTTTAGATAATCTCGAGATTGTTGATCTTTAGCAATAACTCGCTTGTCGCGAAAGATCAACTCACCTTTAGACTTTACTGTGGTGTTATCGATGGCCGATCCGCAGTTACTTGTCCTCGTCGTGTGATTGAAGACGCAGAAATCATCAAGTTTGAACGTTAAGTATATAGCAATACACCTCAAACAAAACTCATCGCACTGTTGCCTGTCTTAATAAGAGCAAACAATAACTCATTCGCTCTCAGAGTGTTTTATTGTTTGTTTTTACTCATGAAGTTGGAGTGTATAGATATGACTAAAATTCTTATTATCGGTGGCGTAGCCGGCGGTGCATCCGCAGCTGCGCGCGCACGTCGTTTAAGTGAAGATGCCGAAATTATCATGTTTGAACGTGGCCCGTTTGTTTCATTTGCTAACTGTGGCTTGCCTTACCACATCGGCGGCGATATCCAAGAGCGCAGTAAGTTACTACTACAAACGCCAGAAAGCTTTTTAGCACGCTTTAATGTTGATGTTCGTGTGATGAATGAAGTGGTTTCGATTGATCGTGAATCCAAAACCGTCACGGTTAAAAATCTGTTGGATCAGTCTGAATACGTAGAATCCTACGACTTCCTATTGCTTAGCCCCGGCGCAGGCCCTATTGTTCCGCCAATTCCAGGGCTCGATAACCCGCTCACCCACTCGCTACGTAACATTCCAGATATGGATCGCATCATCGAAACGATCCAAATGAACAAGCCGGAGCACGCTACGGTTGTAGGCGGCGGTTTTATTGGTTTAGAAATGATGGAAGCATTTCATCAGCTTGGCATTAAAACTTCTCTGATCGAAATGGCAGACCAAGTCATGACACCAGTAGATCGAGAAATGGCTGGTTTCGCTCACGCAGAAATTCGTGACAAAGGTGTTGACCTTAAGCTTGGCGTTGCACTTGAGTCAGTCGAATACGTACCAAATCATCACGTAGCAAGTTTTGATTCTGGCGAGAGTGAAAAACACCAACACCTAACAGGTGAATTAGAGTTAACCCTGAATAACGGTGACAAGCTCACCACCGATATTTTGATCATGGCGATCGGTGTACGCCCCGAAACAAAACTGGCACAAGAAACTGGCCTTAAAGTTGGTTCTCTAGGCGGTATTTATACTAACGAATACATGCAAACCAGTGATCCTTATATTTATGCGGTGGGCGATGCGGTTGAAGAAAAAGACTTTGTGACTGGTGAGCAAACGCTCGTGCCACTTGCAGGCCCAGCCAACCGTCAAGGTCGCATGGCGGCGGGTAATATGCTTGGTCGCCAAGAGACCTACCAAGGCACACAAGGTACGGCAATCTGTAAAATATTCGATTTAGCTGTAGCATCAACGGGGAAGAATGAGAAACAACTGAAACGTGACGATATTGAATACGAGAAAGTGTACGTACATACAGCAAGCCACGCGAGCTACTACCCAGGCGCTGAAGTCGTGTCATTTAAAATGTTGTTCGACCCAAAAACAGGCAAGATCTTAGGGGCGCAAGCGGTCGGCAAAGACGGCATCGACAAACGCATCGACGTAATGGCGGTTGCACAACGCGCAGGCATGACTGTTGAACAACTGCAACACCTCGAACTGACTTACGCGCCACCATATGGCAGTGCAAAAGATGTCATCAACCAAGCGGCATTTGTGGCGAATAATATCATCCAAGGTGACGCAAGAGCCATTCATTATGATCAAATGGACTCGCTAAATGACGAGCAAATTATTTTGGATGTGCGTAATCCAGATGAACGCGAAAATGGTAACTACCTCAAAGGTGACATCAATATTCCTATCGATGAGCTTCGCCATCGTATGAGCGAGCTACCAAAAGACAAAGAGATCGTGATTTACTGTCAGGTCGGTTTACGCGGTAACGTCGCTTACCGTCAATTGGTCAATAATGGTTACAACGCTCGTAACTTGCTTGGTGGTTACCGCACCTACAAATTCGCCAAAGCGTAACCTTTACAATGCGTTAATCCGTTTAACGCCAGCAAACAAAAACGGCTGATAGCAACTATCAGCCGTTACAGCTTAGAATTGATCCACAAAACAGTCCGCGCTCGTCTTCCAACATTGGTTTGTCGCTCTGTTGGTTAGCATACTTCGACTTAATGATTTATTCGCGCGGCTAATGTCTGCAAATTAGCCAGTACCATCCATCAAACATGGTCAACCAGTGGTATTTGTTGCAAAACGTATCATCAGCGTTGTAATCAAAGCCGCAATCACTACAATCTCTGATTCGATTTTTCAGTTAACGTTTGTATGCCGAAGTTAAACCACAATAACACCATCCAAAGCTCCGCCTTTTCCGATATTGAGGCCAGTGATAAGATTCAATCGGCGTTAGAACCGAAGTTTCACAAGCCAGAAAAGCGCCTCTGCTTGAGCCCTTCGCTATCGGACAAACATTTAGCGCGTCGCTGGCAAGTATTAGAGGGAACGACAAACAAAGATCTTCTTCTCGATCCTTTTACTCAGTCACATTGCGCATCTTATTCTACTAATATTGAGCACTTTATCGGCACCGTAAATGTGCCGGTCGGTATCGCCGGCCCTTTGCGCGTTAACGGTTTATACGCAAATGGTGACTTTTTAATACCTCTTGCAACCACTGAAGCCGCATTAGTCGCCTCATACAATCGCGGTGCCAACTTGATCACTGCCGCTGGTGGTGCAAGTGCGTTGTTACTCAGCGAAGGCGTGAGCCGAACACCGGTATTTGCCTTTAATAACCTTGCCGATGCGGGCCAATTTGTAGGTTGGTTTGTGACTCAGTTTGATGTCTTTCGTCAAATTGCGCACTCCACGACAGCGCACGGCAAGCTTAAAGACATCAACGTGAATATCGAAGGGAATCACGTCTATCTGGTTTTCGAGTACATTACGGGTGATGCTTCAGGTCAAAATATGGTGACTATAGCGACAAACGCGGTGTTCCATCATATTTTGGCGGCCAGCCCACTCAAACCTATTGAAGCATTCTTAGACGGAAATTTATCAGGCGACAAAAAGCCGAATGCGCATACGTTGCGTTCTGTTCGTGGTAAAAAAGTCTCTGCTGAAGTAACGATCCCCGCCGAGTTGATAGAGAAATATCTGCATACAACACCACAATCTATGGTGCAATTTGGCAAAATGACCACGGTTGGTGGCTTGCTCAGCGGTACTATTGGTGTCAATGCGCATTATGCCAATGCCCTAGCGGCACTTTATATTGCTTGCGGGCAAGATGCAGCTTGCGTTGCAGAATCAGCCGTTGGCATCACACGTATGGATGTGAATGCTCAGGGAGATTTATACGCCTGCGTTACTCTACCTAATATTATGGTCGGAACGGTGGGTGGAGGAACTGGGCTGCCAACTCAAAAGGCATGTTTGGACATTTTAGGATTGTATGGTAATGGCAAAGCAAAAGCATTGGCTGAAGTAACCGCTGCACTTTGTCTTGCAGGTGAGCTTTCTATTGTGGGGGCATTCTGCGCCGATCATTTTTCTCGTGCTCATCATAAACTCGCTCGAGGTTAATATAACAGCGCCATAGAGACGGCTAAACAGTCGCAACCTTGTCGTGTCACATCTCTTAAATGGTATTGTAGGCTCATTCCACTTAGCCATTAGAAAGGGAGCTTCAAGGCTCCCTGCTCAATTTAGTCTTACCGCCATGGATTTAAGTGTCGTCGCGACGACGCTCATTACATAACGTAATCGCGCGCTCAAGTAATTCCAATGCTGATTGTTCACATTCAGGTAATACGGCCTCACTCTCAGCAACAGGCGTTACACGGTCACCCCACTTCAATACCGCTGCGCCCCATGTCAAACCAGCACCAAATGCCGCAAGTAACATGTTATCACCTGGATTTACTCGCCCTTGCTCTACCGCTTCACACAGTGCAATTGGTACAGTTGCGGCCGACGTGTTGCCGTAGTTTTGAATGTTGACAAACGCTTTCTCTTGCGGGATACCGGATAGATCACACAAAGCTTGAATAATGCGGATGTTCGCTTGGTGTGGTATCACCACATCAATTTGGTCTGTGGCTAACTGTGATGCTTTTAGTACCGTTTTCGCAGCAAGTCCCATGCCTTTTACCGCACGTTTAAAGATTTCTTGTCCTACAAAGTTGAAGTCCCAGTAACCATTATCTTCGGCAAAACGATCCATACAAGTGCCAAACTTTGGTACAGACAGAATGTCGCGGCCTTTTGCGTCACAGCCAATTTGAGCTTGGAGTAGGCCCGTTTCTTTTTCCGTTCTTGAAAGCACAACCGCTCCAGCACCATCACCGAACAATACAGCGGTATCACGCATTGCCCAATCAATATAGAAAGAGAGTCTTTCTGCACCGATGATGAGCGCGTGGCGATAATTACCAGACTGAATCAAACGCGTGCCAGTTTCTAGGCCGTAAACAAAGCCAGTACATGCGGCATTTAGATCAAACGCAGCAACTGAACGAATGCCCAAGTTTTGCTGCACTTTCGATGCTATGTTTGGAATCAGTGAATCCGGAGAACATGTCGCAACGATGATGAGATCAATCTCGCCAGCTTCTACGCCTGAGCGCGCCAGGGCGTGTTGTGCCGCGACGGTTGCCATATCCGAAGTATTTACATGGCTGATGCGGCGATTTTCAATACCTGTACGCGTACGAATCCACTCGTCTGAAGTATCAAGGAAAGTACTAAGATCATCGTTAGAGAGCACGGCTGGCGGAACACATTTCCCCCAACCTGTAATTTCAGCATAGTAATTTGTCATCACAGACCTATTTATTGTTGTATTTTAATGAAATTTCTTAGAACCTTAGGCTCAAATATAAACCTGCTATGTGTTATTTCGGCAGGTTAAAAAATCAGTATACAAATAATGAGGCTGACTGGTAAGTCATGTTTCATTAAGTTGTCATAAAGAGGAAGAAGCCATGTCATCGTTTAAAACTCGTTGTCCGTCTTGTGGCGGTTTAAACCGTGTCCCTAATGAACGCGTTGCAGAGCCTGCAACTTGCGGCAAATGCAAAAGTGCGCTTTTGGATGGTACACCTATCGAGGGAACACAAAATAACTTTTCTTTTCTATTACAAAGTGATATGCCCGTTGTCGTCGATTTCTGGGCCCCTTGGTGTAACCCATGCATTGGTTTTGCCCCAGTTTTCTCTGATGTCGCGCAAGAGCAAGCAGGTACGGTTCGTTTTGTTAAGATTGATACTGAAGCGCAACAAGAACTTGCCGCACAATTTGGTATTCGAAGCATCCCGACCATTATGGTTTTTAAGAACGGTCAACGTGTTGATATGATCAATGGTGCGCTGCCTAAAAATCAATTTAATCAATGGTTAAATCAAGCGCTTAATAAGTAACTGACTACGCCAGCCGCTTTTTCGACTGGCGTTTTATGCATCGCCTACCCTATAAAATTAATAAATAATATTTGTCGAAACGACTTAAATTATTCATTTTACTTACCCGATCATTAGCCTAATATTCGCGCCGATTAACTCTCAGATTTAACTTAACTTATAGGCGCAAAACAGTGGAAAATACAGTCGTTCCTGCAGCATCACCACGAGTTACAGTTCCAGTCGTCGCACTGTCTCTTTATGCGGTGGCTTCGGGCTATTTAATGAGCTTGATCCCTCTCATGCTCAGTGAATACAACATCTCGGCTGATTATGCGAGTTGGTTGGCGAGTGTATTTTATGGCGGTCTCTTGACTGGTGCGATGTTTATCGAACGCATCGTTCGTCAGGTGGGTCACCGTAAAGCGTTTATTGGCTGCTTAGCCGCACTATCGCTAACGATTATAACGCTACCAGTTTTTGCTAATGCTCTGGTATGGCTTGTTGCGCGTTTTATCGCGGGTGTCGCCGTTGCGGGGGTTTTTGTCATCGTAGAGTCTTGGCTAATGGCCGGTGACGAAGCATCACGCGCGAAACGCTTGAGCTTATATATGCTATCACTGTACGGTGGTTCTGCATTGGGCCAATTTGGCATTGGTGTGCTTGGCGTAAGTGGCGGTGTTCCGTTTATTGCGATCACAACGTTGATCTTAATGGCCATGTTGGTACTGATGTTCATTGATTGTGAGCAACCAAACAGTCATGAATCAACGCCATTGTCGTTTAAACAAATTGCCAAGCTAAACCATGCTGCAATTATTGGTTGTGTCGTTTCTGGCTTAACCTTAGGTGCGATCTACGGCCTTATGCCAGTTGAACTGACTAACCGTAAAATCAATAACCAAGATATTGGCACATTAATGGCGTTGGTCATCTTAGGTGGCATGTTGGTTCAACCAGTGGTCACCACATTAAACAAATACATGAGTCGCACAGTGCTTATGCTGCTCTTCTGTATTTTGGGTATTTTTTCAATCGGATTGACTTTTATTTCATCGTCAGCCGTTGTGTTGGCTGCTGCACTTTTCTTTTTAGGCGCAGCAACATTTGCCTTGTACCCTATTGCAATTAACCTTGGCTGTGAAGGGCTTGATGAGCGCTTTATTGTGTCGGCAACCCAAGTGATGCTATTTAGTTACAGCATTGGTTCCGTGGTTGGTCCGGTAGTGGCGGATAAGTTCATGGGGCAAGAGCATGGCTTGTTGGGCTACTTGTTTGCTGCCTTAGTGGCGACTGGTGTATACATGTTGCTCGTCGCAAGCAAAAGTAAACAGCACATGGCGGCAGGTCTATAATAGACATTAACATTGCCATTGAATAAGAAGCGAGGGCCTGATGCCCTCGCTTTTTTATTTCTCTGTTTTACCTTTGGATAAACGTCGATGACGGTTTGATACATTCGCGGCAGGTTTCTCCGGCACCGCCCGTTTTTCGTGGAGCAAATGTCGAATCGCCAAAATGGGATGTTTAAGCAACATTCTCGGCCCCGAATAACGCATCACCAAACGCATTTGCTCTTTTGGCTCTGGCTTATAGCAATGAATTGGACACTGATTGCACGTAGGTTTGTCCTCGCCATAAGGGCAACGATCAAGCCGGACTTCTGCGTAGTCCAATAGCTCACGACATTCGACACACAATTCGTTCTGGGTAGCATGATGATGGTGACAGTAAACCTCAACCATTGCCTTCACGGTTTTAAATTCTGTCGCGAGTTTGCCTCGTAAAATATCACTCATGGTTTATCCGAAGTCACAATTTGGTTATGTAGAGTTCTAGCGTGCGACCATTATCGTACTGCTGCTCTACGCGTTCAAACTCAAAACCCAGTTTTTTGAGCAAACTGATACTACGACTATTATCATTATTCGTAATGGCGACCAGCTTTTCGAGTTGCATTTCCTCTTTGGCATACGTTAACGTGGCTTGGGCAGCCTCTATTCCAAAGCCTTGCTCATACGCCGATGGAAGAAAACCATACCCAAGATCATAATCATTTAATGTATCACGCTTTACTAAGCCACAAATGCCGATTGGGCGGCCATTGCCTTGCGTTTCAACCACCAACAAGCTGACCCCTTTTAGTTCTTGCATTCGCAGCATGTTTTGTTGGATGTAACGGGCGGCCTCGTCAGTGGTGCGGATTTGTTTATCACCGACAAAACGATAAAAGTCTGGATGGTTGTAGAGTTCCAATATGAACGGCGCGTCATCGACACTCACAAGACGTAATTTCAGACGTTCGGTGATCAGTGTTTTCATATAAACTCCAGTAATACTCTAAAAAAGAGGTCTATTGTTGTTGGCATACGCTAGGGCGTATTTAGTTGTAACTTGGTAAAAAAATCACTATGCTGCCTCGCTAAATTAAAGGACCACCACCATGAACCGCAAGAAGAAAATCAATCAAATCTTAAAAGCAAAGCAGAAACAACATAACGCGAAGCTACATAAGAGTAATAAGCCACGCTACATTTCCAAAGCTGAGCGTGCAAATATGGAAGCTGAAGAGCAGCAGAACCAATCATCGACGTCATCAGAAGGCACGGTTGATTTGGGCGTAAATCAAGATTAAAAGCAACAAACCGTGGTATATCGTCGCATTGACAAGCGATGCATTCGTAAAAAGACACAGCATGAAAACACCTTGATAAAACCACGTTAACGGTTCCTTGCTGTAACGTGAGTTATTACCAATTATTCGACATTGCTGGTTCTTATCTAATGGAATGTGAACAACATGGGGTATTTTCTTCTGAATATCAGGACAATGTGATTAGGTAGTTGGCTATATAGCCCTTTGTTTTGAATAAGGAAATCCACATGTTGTATCTTGAGTTTCTATTTTTACTTGTGATGCTGTATATCGGCTCACGTTATGGGGGCATAGGCCTCGGGGTCGTATCTGGTATCGGTCTCGTTGTCGAAGTATTCATCTTTAAGATGCCGCCAACCTCTCCTCCTGTAACCGTGATGTTAATCATTTTGGCGGTCGTAACCTGTGCATCGATCCTTGAAGCCGCAGGTGGTTTAAAATACATGCTGCAAGTCGCAGAACGTGTGTTACGTAAGAATCCGAAGCGAGTGACACTCATTGCACCATTTGTGACTTACTTCATGACGTTTCTTCTTGGTACGGGTCATGCGGTTTATTCCATCATGCCAATCATTGGCGACGTCGCACTGAAAAACGGGATTCGACCAGAACGCCCAATGGCTGCAGCATCCGTAGCATCTCAAATCGCTATTACCGCCTCTCCTATTTCTGCTGCCGTCGTTTACTACCTTGCTCAGTTGTCTCACATCCAACATGAAATCACACTGCTTTCTATTCTTCTTGTAACCGTTCCAGCAACGCTGTTTGGTACATTATTGATGTCACTTTACAGCTTAAAACGCGGTAAAGAATTGGAAGACGACGAACAATATCAAGCACGCTTAAAAGATCCGATATGGCGCGAGAAGATCTTAAACACAACCGCAACGTCACTTGACGAAGTGCTACCAACAAGTGCTCGCAACTCAGTACTGCTGTTCATCCTCTCGATTTTAGTGATTGTCGTTATCGCGATGTGGCCAGAAATACGCACTATTGTTGATGGCTCTAAGCCAATCAGCATGGCCGTTGTGATCCAAATGATGATGCTCTGCTTCGGTGGTATTATCCTTCTTGCGACAAAAACAGATCCTCGTAACGTACCAAATGGGGTGGTATTCAAATCTGGTATGGTGGCGGCAATCGCAATCTTCGGTATCGCTTGGATGTCAGACACTTACTTCCAATACGCAATGCCGCAGTTTAAATCTGGTATCGTCGATATGGTCACGAATTACCCGTGGACGTTTGCACTTGCATTATTCATTGTATCGGTAGTTGTAAACTCTCAAGCAGCAACGGCACGCATGATGTTGCCTGTTGGTTTGGGCTTGGGTCTTGACCCTGCTCTGCTTATCGGCTTAATGCCAGCAGTGTACGGTTACTTCTTTATTCCCAACTACCCGTCCGATATCGCAACAGTGAACTTCGATTCATCGGGTACAACAAAGATTGGCAAATGGTACTTTAACCACTCATTCATGGCCGTCGGTTTGATAGGTGTAATTGGGGCGTGTTGTTTAGGTTACGTCTTAGGACAGATCATCATTCCTGCATAGATAACCGTTAAGGTGAGTTTAAAAGGCGAGTCATTGTACGTTTACGTACTGCCTGAAGTGACTCGCCTTTTTCTTTGCTTGCTAGTGCTGTTCTTAAATTAACCGATACCTTCTACAGCAGAAAATCTTCATCAATGGCAACAAAGTGATCGGCACAATCAACCAGCGTTTGCGAGGTTAGCCTTGGCACGCCATACACTGCCACTTTCTTGTTATAGCGTTGCTGAATACGCTCCACAAGCAAGCTAAAATCCCCATCGCCAGAGACTAAAATCACACTATCCACGTCCGGAGCTATCTCAATCGCATCTAAGGTGATGCCGACGTCCCAGTCGCCTTTCGCACTGCCATCTCGGCGCTGAATGTAAGGTTTGAGCATTACTTCAAAGCCCACCCCTCGTAAAATATGATGAAACTGACGCTGTTTGGGGTCATTGCTGGCAATAGCATAGGCTTTCGCGCTAACGACCTCTCTGTCTTGTGTCGCGACGTACCAAAACTGGTTGTAGTCAAAGTGGCGGCGGTAGGCTTCCCGACAGGTGTAATACACATTCTGCACATCAACCAAAATCGCGATCTTTTGTTTGCTTTCCGGATTCATCTATTTATACGCTTGGTTTATTTGCTGCCTACCCTAAGCCAGTTTTCGGAAAAGCACAATGAGCCAATTCCACTAAACTTAACGTATAAATGATTACTTGCGTTTCTAGGAGAGCGGTCATGAGTGGGAAGTTATTAGTGATAATACTTTGTGGTATCTTGTCATCGACTGTATTTGGCTACCCAGCCAACTCAAAATATTGGCCACACCGAAGTGTTCTCTACTTTGCGCCAGAAAATGACGAGCATGTTAAGCAATTCTTATTAGAAACACTGATGAATGAATGTCAGCTCATCGATCGTGATATTGTCACCTTAGTGATCACAGAAGATGGGTATACATCTCCTGCTTGGTTGAAAGAAGAGTTTGATTTATCAACGCTTGCAAAACTTTATCGCGTAAAAGAGGGGGCTCATACCGCTATTTTGCTTGGTAAAGATGGTCAAGAAAAATACCGCTGGGGCGCAGAAACAGACTGGCAGTTCATTAACCAATTAATTGACCAAATGCCGATGCGCAAGCAAGAAATGCAAAGGCAGCGTAACCCTTGCAAAATATAATCCCCCTCCAGATCATCTTGTGCTGTTTTTACTAATGGGACGAAACACAGTGACCATCCACACCAAGTTGAATACATTATGAGTTAGATACAGCGGCAGGAAAATTTTAAAGAAATCAAACTTCACAATAAAAATCTTTTGCTGGCTTAGCGATTGTATAAAGACTAGAATCAGATATAGCTCATATGGAATAAACTCCATATGTTTGATAACGTAATTGACATATAGAGCGCCGTCCCATTTTGTGTGGCGGCCTTTTCTTTGGGAGTCATCAAATGTCAAAAAACAATTCTATCTACATTTCAAGTTTAGATATGAATAGAATCACAGCCCTGCTGGATAAGATGCCAAACATCGCTGCAGAGCTTGTTGATCTAGAAGCAGAACTCGACCGCGCAACCGTTCTTGAACCAGAACAAATGCCAGATAACGTGGTAACAATGAATTCGACAGTGGAATTTAAATTCTCTGGCGAAGATAGAACCATGACCAAAACCTTAGTTTATCCATCAGAGCTAAAAAGTAGTGATGATATTTCTATTTTTGCTCCTGTAGGCAGTGCCTTGATTGGTTTATCTGTCGGTCAAAAACTGGAGTGGCCAATGCCAAATAATCAAGTGAGAACAATTGAAATTGTCAATATCACTTACCAACCTGAGCGTTGTGGTGCACTAAACCGTTAACCTCAGTAGTCCCGGTGCAAAGGCCGCCTTTCTGACTTTGCACCAGGAGCGCTTTCCTCCTCAGGTCCCGACTCGCTTTTCCCTTTTTAGCGGTGTTTCATCTATTGTTGTTATCATTATTATCAATCAACATAATAAGTAAAATTATCAGTAATTCCCGCCCTAAACGTTTGCGTAATCGCTAACCTTCTCTTAACCTTGATCTGAGGCTTTTATCACGGTTTTTCCATTGATATAGTGCACCCATACAACAAAAATAAGACCATTCGAGGCATGGAGCTTCCTCATTAATCTCAAGATGAGAAGAATTGGTACCGACAGAATTCGGCAGATTTAAGAGGGTCAAAAAATGGACATGAATATGGTTGAGATTTTAGGATATGCTGCTTCAATCATGGTCGCTATTTCGCTAACTATGAAAGATATTGTTAAGCTTCGCATCATTAACTTTATTGGCTGCGCACTATTTACCGCTTACGGGATTTTGATTGATTCATGGCCTGTAGTGTTAACGAACGGCTTTATTGCATGCGTTAACGTATACTTCCTCGTTAAAATGCAACAGGAAAAAAAAAGTCTAGAACCTAAGAAAGCTTAATAGCATTCAAATTCAAAAAGCCCGAAAGTCATGAAACTACGGGCTTTTTTGCTTTTATTAAATAAATTTTTAATATCAGATTTGAATTATCGCCAAGCGCGATAATTCAGTGTTAAGAAATAGGGTAAAAATACTTTAAAACAAGGCAAAAAACTTTCGATACGTCGAGATTCTGCAACCTTAAGGTTATTTGGGTATATCTCATCCACAACAAAGGTATATAATCGCCTTAAACGTTCTGGAGGTTAAACATGAATATTGGTGCTGTCGCTAAACTAACCGAGCTTTCATCTAAGTCGATTCGATTGTATGAAGACAAAGGGATCATTTCTCCACCTGCGCGCAGTGACTCTGGCTATCGAGAGTACTCAAATAATCATATTCAAGAACTTAACTTAGTCTCACGAGCAAAAAATGCTGGATTTTCGCTGCAAGAATGCAAAGAATTTGTACAGCTTGCCCATAACCCGAACCGTAAGAGCAGCGAAGTCAAAGCGCGAACAATGGATAAGCTGAAAGAAGTCGAAGAAAAAATCGCGCATCTAACCGAAATAAAAAGACAGCTTGAAGGTTGGGTATCTGCATGCCCAGGTGATGCGGAAAGCCGCTGTCCAATCATAGACGAGCTGACTAAATAAGCTCGTCTAACTCGCATTAGTGGACTCTTACGGCTAATGCGTATCAATCGATTATTTATTAGTGGTAAGTACACATACGTTTACCGTTTACCTCAATGATATTGAACGGCGTTTCGTAGATATCTTCTAGCGTCGTCGCCTGAATCACCTCTTCCACCACACCACTGGCCACCACTTTCCCTTGTTTGAGCGCTAAAATGGTATCAGAATAACACGCGGCAAAGTTGATATCGTGAATCACAATCACCATGGCTTTGTTCATATCATGAGCAAGCCTTTGTACGATTTTCATAATTTGTAGCGAGTGCTTAATGTCTAGGTTGTTGAGCGGCTCATCCAGAAAGACATAGTCCGTGTCTTGGGCAATAACCATAGCAATAAACGCCAACTGACGCTGCCCACCACTCAACTCATCTAAATATTTGTCTTGGATATCTTGTAGATCCAAATAATCGATAGCTTGTGCGATAACGGCGTCATCTTCTTTGGTTAGATTGCCTTTTGAATAAGGAAAACGGCCAAATGAAACCAACTCTTGCACCGTGAATCTCATCGTGATCGAGTTAGCTTGGCGAAGTACTGCCAATTTTTTTGCTAACTCTTTGGTATTCCATTCCGCAATTTCTTTACCGTCAATCATCACGCTACCACCATCTCGATCTGTTAATCGAGATGCCATGGAGAGCAACGTACTTTTCCCAGCACCATTCGGACCAATGATGGATGTCACTTTGCCTTTTTCAAACTGCGTATTGGCTTCATCAACAACTCGGTTAAAGCCAAACGCCTTGGTTAATTTATCTATGACTATCATATTTATACGACTTTATTTTTCAGCAGCAGATACAAAAAGTACACACCGCCCAGAAAGTTAATCACAACGCTTAAGGTGGTCTCAAAACTGAATATATTCTCGATTATCCATTGCCCAGCCAACAACGAGGCAATGGATAATAGCGAACACCCCACCAGTAAGGTTTTGTGTTGGTAACTACGGAATAGTTCGCGACTCAAATTCGTCACGAGTAAACCAAAGAACATGATCGGGCCAACAAGTGCCGTTGAAATTGCGATCAATACTGCTGACACCATAAACGCATTTCGCGTCACTTTAGAGACATCGACGCCCAGGCTTTTCGCGTTATCTTGATCGAGCCAAAATACATCCAAGGTGCGATGCATTCTAAATAACAACCAGGATGCAAACATCAAAATCGGTGCGCTTAAATAGACAAGGTTCACCTTCACATTATTGAAGCTGGCATACAATTTCGATTGAACAAACGCAAATGTGTTCGGATCCATCAACAATGAGAAAAATGACGCAATATTGGAAAAGAGCTGACCAAAGATCAACCCCACCAGTAACAACGTGATCAGGTTGCGACTGCCTTTGGAAAAATAAAACCCAAATAATAACAATGAGAACGACACCATCACTAACACAGCCACAGTGAAGTTAACGTAGAGGTTGAGAGCCAATGTACTTAAGCCACCAAAAAGCAAAACAATCAAAATTTGGGTTAACACATATAACGCATCAAACCCCATGATACTTGGCGTTAAGATCCGGTTATGCGTGATGGTCTGAAACACCAATGAAGATTGCGCAATTGCCACACCGGCCAACATCATCGCAAGAACTTTCGGCACTCGTCGTGATAAAAAGTACTGGTAGTTGTCAGCCGTCAACCCTAAACCAATAAACAAAAATGCGAAGAGAACGGCGATACTGCCAAGCACCATCAGTTTCGTTGAGTCACGCATGCTGCTTACCTCGCAGCAACATCGTAATAAATACCACCCCACCTAAGATACTGATCACAATAGAGATCGGCATTTCGTGAGGAAAAATTATCAAACGACTAATTAAGTCACAACCTAACACCAAAATGGCACCAAACATGGCGGTTAACGGAATGTTGTTCTTAAGGTTATCGCCATAAAAATGACTCACGATATTTGGCACAATGAGGCCAAGAAATGGCAATTGACCCACAATCATGACGACACTCGCAGACATCATCGAAACCAACAGCACACCAATAGTCACAACTTGCTGATAGTTGAGTCCTAAGTTCACAGCAAAATCTTTTCCAATGCCTACCGCCGAGATTCTTGCCGCAAATAGGTAACTGAGCACCGCCATTGGCACAGCAATATAAAGCAGCTCAAAATCACCACGTAAAATATTGGCGAAATTGGCCACCGTCCATGCACTTAAGCTTTGCAGTGCATCATATTTGTAGGCAATGAATGTCGTCATAGAACCAATGACGTTGCCAAAAATGATCCCGACAAGCGGAACAAATATGACACTCTTGAATTGAATACGTTGAATGAAATGAATAAACGTCAACGTTCCAAGTATCGATACACCAAAGACCAGCCAAAGATGGTTTCCATTACCAAAAAAGACAACGCTCAGTACATACCCCAACATGGCACATTCAATTGTGCCAGTGGTTGATGGAGCGGCGAATCGGTTTTGACTGATTTGCTGCATTACAAGGCCAGCGATGCTTAGCCCAGCTCCAGCCAGCAAAATGGCGAACAAGCGTGGTATACGACTGGTAAAGAAAAGTTCCAGTGCTTTTGCATCGCCAGTGAATAATTGCTGAGGCGTCATATTTGCCACCCCAACAAATAAAGATACGATGCTTAAAACCACAAGGGTTAGCAATAACTTTTTCAAAGTTAACCTCTGCTATCTTGGGTTACAGTTCAACGGTTTGCTTAATCTCGCTCACCATTTTTTCGGTCGCGGTCACCCCTGACATTGCCAGATACCACGCATCCACATCTAAGTATTTGATTTTTTGATTCTTATACGCTGTTGTCGCTTTGACCAAATCGTTGTTCATTGACTTACGTACATCAAGGCCAGGTGTCGACGTCAGTGAGTTACGGTCAATCACCAGAATACTTTTCGGGTCAGCCTCACGGATAAATTCATAAGAAATAACGTCACCATGCGTACCCGTCTTAATGTTTTTAACCGTCTCGATAAAACCGAAATCCTTATAAATCACACCAAATCGGGACTGTGCCCCAAACGTACTGATGTTGTCACCAATACTTAAAATTGTCAGCGCATCATTATTGTTTGATTGGTTATAATCACGAATCGCTTTAAACTGGACATCAAGCGATTCAATTTTTTGTTCAACTTTGTCTTCAATATCAAAGATCTTACCGATGTTCCGCCATTGAGCTTGAGTACCTTCCCAGTAACCTTGATCTTTTTCCGCAGCAAAAACAACCGTTGGTGCAATCTCGCTCAGTTCTTCATATTTTGCAGAACCGCGCGGGCCAACCAAAATCAAATCGGGCTTTTGCGTGTAGATCGTTTCGAAGTCTGGTTCAGACAAACTGCCTGCGGAGGTATAGTTGTCTTTACTGTATTTCGAGAGATAACTGGGCAGGTGAGAAGCATTCGATACCGCAACAGGGTCAATGCCAAAACTGTTTAGAGCATCCAAAGGACCAAAACCGATCACCACCACACGCTTTGGCGATTGCTCTAACTCAGTCTTGCCCATGTAATGGTCAATAACAACATTAGCAGCGAAGGCAGGTGACACAGTAAACAGCGACAAAAGAGCCGTACTGACGAGCTTTTTCATTTTTATAATCCTTAATGAGTTCTATTATCATGCGCGTTCGCAATATAGCGCTACTCTTTAAAGCATTCAATAAAATTTAACCGCCTTTACATTGATTACATTTCTTTTGCCTCTATCCATATCAATGAGTTATGAAAGCCCTCTGCTAAAGTTCTGCAAGTATCAACCAAGCGAACGTATTCATTAAAGAGTTAGGGGAGAAATCTTTACACCATTATGAATGACATACTACAATCCAATGGCTGATAATGGCCACAAAGCGATCTCGGGGGGAGACGGGAGCGGACGAACTTAACGTAATGCTTTGATAGTAAGAATTGATTATATAATGAGAGATTTATCTTTAGATTTTGTTATTGAATATCACTGATTAAGTGCTTGAGTTTACTAGCTTGACACTCTTTCGTTCCACTAATGTCGGTTCCAGTTGCACGACTTGTGCGTCGGTCGATTTATCGTCCAACTTTCGAACTAACGTTTCGACAGCGGCTTGCCCAAGGCGATATTTAGGTTGGTGAATGGTGGTTAATGATGGCGACATAAACTTAGCAATGTGAATATCATCATAACCGATGATTGATAGCTGTTCAGGCACTTTAATTCCCAGTTCGTTAGCGGCGTTGATCACGCCCATTGCCATCATGTCATTCGAGACAAAAATAGAGCTCGGTAACGCCCCTCGCTGCACCATTTTCTTGAATGCCTGATACCCTCCCTCACATTCAAAATCAGCTTCGATGATCCAATCCGCACTAAACTCCAAGCCCGCTTCTATCATGGCGCGCTTGTAGCCTTCGTATCGCATCTGAGCTTGATGTTTAATCAGTGGTCCTGTGATACAACCGATTTCTTTATGACCGCAATCAATTAAGTACTTAGCTGCTAAATAGCCACCACGTAAGGAGTTATCTTGAATCTTATCACTGGTGAACAGCATTGGGCCCCAATCCATGACCACCACCGGAATGTCTGGGTAGCGCTCAAATACCTCAATGCGCTCCCCTTCTAAAGATGAACACATCAAGATCAAACCATCGACGCGCTTTTGCAATAACGTATTAATCGATTGACGCATTCGTTGGTTATCGCCTTCGGTGTTACACAGGATCAGACTGTAACCCTTGTGGTAACAACTGCGTTCAACGCCTTTTACCACTTCACCAAAAAATGGGTTAGTAGAGGTGGTTACTAACATACCAATGGTTTTGGTTCGGTTCACTTTAAGGCTGCGCGCCAAAGCAGATGGTGCGTAGTAGTGGAGTTCTTTTGCTGCGTTATTCACGCGTTCAGAGATCTCTTCGCTCACAAAACGGGTCTTGTTAATAACATGGCTCACTGTTGAAGTAGAAACCCCTGCCAGTTTTGCGATGTCTTTCATCGTCGCCATGTTATTACTCCTATTTTGACTCGGCTTTTTGCGGCTGATTCTTATTGTTCAGCGAGAAACGCGTCTACCTCTTCACGGGTCGGAATCGACGTCTGTGCGCCAAAGCGGGTAACAGAAATCGCTGCTGCCGCATGTGCAAACTTAATCGCTGATTCTAAAGGTAAATCCTCTAATAGACCAGCGACGAATGCGCCGTTGAAGGTGTCCCCTGCCGCGGTTGTATCCGTTGCGTCAACGCGGAAACCCGCAATCATTTCACCACGACCATTCTGGCTTAACCACACGCCTTTCGCCCCTAGTGTAATCATGACGATTTCAATGCCCTTAGAATGTAAAACATTCGCGGCTTCTTGCGCGCTGTCATTGTCAGTCACCATGACACCAGTTAAGGCTTCTGCTTCTGTCTCGTTAGGGGTAATAACATCGATACAAGCAAGTAACTCATCAGAAAGCTCATGCGCCGGAGCGGGGTTCAGAATTACATTGGTTTTAGCCTCTTTGGCTATGCGCGCGGCTTTCTCGATACCACACATCGGCGTTTCTAATTGCATTAACAGATAATCAGCTTGGCGAATACGTTCTAAATCTGGCTCAATCGCTTCGGCGGTCAGCTTGGCGTTCGCTTCAGCTGAAATACAAATACTGTTCTCACCGCTGTCCGATACTTGGATCATCGCAATGCCCGTAGGACAATTTGGTTGCATCTTGACACCCGTAATGTCGATGCCGTCCATGTTAAAGTTTTCACGAATATTGATGCCGAACGAGTCGTCACCCACGCAAGCAATAAAGCCGATATCAGTGTTTAATCGAGCGGCCGCTACCGCTTGGTTGGCGCCTTTACCACCTGGGATAACTTGATAGTTGCGACCATGTAGCGTCTCGCCGGGGCGAGGAAAAGAAGGCACTTGAAGAACATGGTCAGCGTTTACACTACCTAATACCACTAACTTATTCATACGGTTATCCTCGGTTCTGAATGAACCCTTTTTGAAAAATGTAATAGATGACTTTAACTTCTCTTTGGTATAGCGATAAAAAGCCAAAGGCATCTATTCTCGCTCTCCCCTCCTAAACGACAGATATAAACGGAGGAGAGAGCGAAGAAATTAGGACGCGTTAATTAACGTCAGGCTTATTTTGTGACCACTTTTAGTGGTACTGGGATGTACTCTTCCACTTTCTCGCCTTTTAATACTTTATCAGCCGTTTCAACACCAAGCGCACCGATAAGATCGGGTTGTTGCGCAATGGTTGCGGCTAGCTTGCCACGATTAACCGCAGCGATGCCGTCTTTTGTGCCATCAAAGCCTACAATCATCACATCTTTACCTGACGCTTGAACCGCACGCAGTGCACCTAACGCCATTTCATCATTCTGAGCGAATACCGCTTGAACATCAGGGTTCGCCGCCATTAAGTTCTCCATAACGTTAAGACCTTTGGTGCGGTCGAAGTCAGCTGGCTGGCTCGCAAGTAGGTTCATATCGCCACTCTTAACCGCATTCATAAAGCCCTCGCCGCGTTCACGCGCAGCAGAAGTACCCGCGATACCTTCGAGTTGGATGACTTTGGCTTTTTCGCCCACTTTTTCCATGATGTAGTGACCCGCCATCTCACCGCCAATTACGTTATCAGAGGCGATATGACTCACAACGTCACCACGGCTCGCACCACGGTCAAGTGTCAATACAGGGATATTAGAACGGTTTGCCATACGAATAGCATTTGAAACAGCATCGGAATCTGTAGGGTTAATCAGAATCGCTTTCACGCCGCGAATACTTAAATCTTCGATGTTTGAAAGCTCTTTACTCGGGTCATTTTGCGAGTCCAGTACAATCAAATCGTATCCCAATTCTTTCGCTTTCGCCTCCGCGCCGTCTTTCATCGTTACGAAGAACGGGTTATTGAGCGTGGATACAACAATCGCCATGGTATCTTGAGCTTGCGCCGCGACCGATACAGTGGAAGAAAGAAGTGCAGCAGAGATAAGAGTTGCCAATTTTTTCATCGTTCTAGTCCTTTGTGTAGGGTGAGCCAGTACATATCACCTGGCTCAGTTTGTATTCACAGATTTATATATATTTATAGGTAGATTGTTATGAATTACTTGTTTTTGTTGTCCACTAAAACCGCAAGCAAGATAACCACTGCTTTCGCAATCATTTGGTAGTAAGAAGAAACATCAAGTAGGTTTAGTGCATTGTTTAGGAAGCCGATAATCAAAGCACCGATGAGTGTCCCCATGATACGGCCTTTACCACCCATTAAGCTTGTACCGCCCAAAACAACGGCTGCGATGGCGTCTAGCTCGTAGCCCATGCCTGCGGTTGGCTGTGCAGAAGAGAGGCGAGAGGTAACAATAATACCCGCCAATGCTGCCAACATACCGCAGATGGCATACACGCCCATTTTTACACGGTCGACGTTAATGCCCGACAAACGAGCCGCAGATTCATTACCACCCACCGCGTAAACATAACGGCCAAAGCGAGTGTGATTAAGTAGGTACCAAGCTGCTGCAAACACAGCCACCATCAACCAAACTGGTACTGGAATACCAAGCGCGTAACCCGTACCAAACCATGCAAATGCGTCTGCTGTATCAGTAAAACCGGCCGAGATTGGGCGACCTTCGGTGTAAACCATCGTCACACCGCGTAATAGCGTCATGGTAACCAGCGTTGCGATAAAAGCTTGTACCTTGCCTTTCGCTATGATGATGCCGCTGATAGCGCCCAGAGCTGCGCCCGCGAACAAAGCCGTTGGGATAGCCACTAATACTGGTACTTCTATGGCAATTAAGCTAGCGGCAAAGGCCCCACAAAGCGCCAGTACCGAACCAACACTCAAGTCAATCCCCGCGGTTAAAATAACCAGTGTCATACCGACAGCAATAATCGCGTTGACGGAGGTTTGGCGAAGAATATTCAGAATGTTATCTAACGTAAAAAAGTTAGGATTTAAAAATGACACAACAACAATCAAAAATATTAAGGCAATCAGTGATTTCTGTTCAATCAACCATTCTTTATTCAGCAGCTTTTTGCTGACTGCTTCAGTCGGTTTGCTCATGGTATTGGTACTCATGCTGCTTCCTCATTTATCTTTTTGCCCACGGCACAGGCGAGTAGTTTTTCTTGATCGGCGTCTTTCGCATCGAATTCGCCTGTAATACGACCTTCATGCATCACGATAATACGGTCGCTCATCCCAAGCACTTCCGGCATCTCAGAAGAAACCAAGATGATGCTCATCCCTTCGGCTTTAAACTTATTGATCAATTGATAAATTTCTTTTTTGGCACCGACATCGACACCTCGTGTTGGCTCATCCAAAATCAAAACTTTAGGCTTCGTCATCAACCCTTTCGCAATCGCCACTTTCTGTTGATTACCACCCGAAAGGTTACCGATGATTTGGTCTCGAGTTGGTGTTTTAATATTGAACAGTTTGATAAAGTCTTCTACGGCAATCACTTCATCACCGTGTTGAATTTGGCAACCTTTGGTTAAATGGTTAAGCGCGCAAAGCGACATGTTTTCTTTAACCGATAATCCAAGAACTAAACCATCTCCTTTTCGATCTTCTGAAATGTAGGCGATACCGTTAGCCAAGCCATCTTGCGGACTAACCGGATTGACGCTTTTGTTATCTAGATTGATAACGCCACGCTCGCTTGGCAACGCACCGTAAATCACTTTCATTAACTCGGTACGACCCGCGCCCATCAAGCCAGAAATACCAAGGATTTCACCACGTTTTAAATTGAAACTCACATCTTGAACACCAGAGCCGGTCAACCCGATCACTTCTAAGCATGTTTCGCCGTGAGTCACATCAATACGTGGATACTGCTCTTCCAACTTGCGCCCTACCATCTTTTCGATCAGGCCATCTTCGTTGGTATCAGAGACTTGACACTCCCCAATAAACTTACCATCGCGAAGTATCGTGATGTCATCACAGATTTCAAAGATTTCTTTTAATCGGTGCGAGATGTAAACGATGCCGCAGCCTTGGTCACGAAGCTCATTGATGACTTTAAACAAAAACTCAGTTTCAGTATCGGTGAGGGCATCGGTCGGCTCATCCATGATGATCACTTTTGACTCAAAAGAGAGCGCCTTGGCTATTTCTACCATTTGTTGCTCACCTAGGCTTAAATCACCAAGCAAGGTTTTAGAACTGTGTTTTACATTCAAGCGTGCGAGAAGCTTATCGGCGGCTTGATACATTTTACTCCACTGAATACGGCCCATAGAGCCCGTAAATTCACGGCCTAGATAAATGTTTTCAGCAATGGTCAACTCAGGGATTAAGTTCAGCTCTTGGTGGATAATACTGATCCCAGCTTCTTGCGAATCACGCGGTCCTTTGAACGACGCTGGTTGACCTTGATATCGAATACTGCCGGCATCCAAGTGATAGATGCCGGTTAAAACCTTCATCAACGTGGACTTACCCGCCCCGTTCTCTCCCATGAGCGCCATCACGCGGCCCGGGTAAACGTTAAGGCTGGCTTTATCCAGTGCTTTAACACCAGGAAACGCTTTTTCGATGTCACTCAGTTGTAGGATAGCTTGAGTCATAATCTGTCCTCAAATTCTCTGGCTTAAAAAACCACACCAGCTTGGAAAATAACGTTCGCATATGGCGTACATTCGCCAGTACGAATGACGGCACGACTTTGTTGTGTGCGAACCTTAAATGCTTCGTGTGATACATAGCTGATCTCGATGGGTTTGCCGTTTTTTTCGCTTTCTTTACTCAATTCATCAAGCAGCGATTTATGTAACACAGGACTAAAGTCGGAAAACTCTTCAGCAATAATGACCCCTTCAATTTGTGACTCAGATAAAATCACTCGCACGGTATCAAGAAAGCTTGGAACACCATGAGTCAGCGCTAAATCAATCCGCTGTACATGTTCCGAGATCGGCAGGCCCGCATCACAAATCGTGATCTCATCCGTATGACCTAGCGTTGCAACTAAGTAAGAAATATCTGAGTTAATTAGGGTGCTTTTTTTCATCTTATTGACCTTTCGGTTACACGTTCATACAACCATGAGCGTCTGTTTTAAAGGGTTTTCATTATTAACAAAAAACTCATCGAAACGTTTCGATGCAATAATAATTCGCCGTGCTGATTTGACCAGCGCCGGATCGATAAGGTGTGAGAATGATCAGTAATTCAAACATCAACGCATAAGAAAACTTTACCTAAATCACACTTTCCATCGAAACGTTTCGATGGGAAAGATCCTGTCTGTATCACATGCGTTTTAACGTGAAGAAAGCGTCCTATTTCGGAGAGATTTTCCCGTTATCCAACAACCGTTCCGAGGCTCGTAACTTCCCTTCGCGAATTAATAGTCGTGTATTGCTGTGTGGTAGCATAGTGAATGAAATTAAGCCGCTATTGATGACTTTGACTTTCTAGCGTTATGGTGATGGTCAGCCAGGCGTCACCTACATCAACCATATAAGAGCGTGAGTGGACACACATAAATATTGTCTTAACCGTCAAGGACAGTGGAGGTTTCACCGCTGGTTTAAACTTGATTCTCAGTCTCATTATGCATTGGTTAAAAATATAAAATACGCACATGAACGATCTCGACAATCGATATTACTTCGATTAAACGACGATGAATCATGGATTAATGACGCCTCGACACTGTTCATTTACCGTCACTGATGAGCACCTTTCGTTATTGCGAAAGACAGACTATTCGGATCACAAGCAAAGAAAATGGGCATCACTCGACTGATACAATTGTGAATCAATTAAGATGGGCAAACTCACGATAGGTATTATCGTATAAAATATTGAATGGTAGTCAAACAAGCTGAATGATATCGAATAAGAAGTCGCGCGATAGATGCAGAAAAGATAAAAGGGATGAATCTTCAGACTTTGAAACGAAAAAAGCCAGTCATTGAAGACTGGCTTTTGAAATGATGGAGGCGCCTCCCGGAGTCGAACCGAGGTCCACGGATTTGCAATCCGCTGCATAGCCACTCTGCCAAGGCGCCTTGTCTGATTTATATCTCTATCAGAAAGAGTTGATGGTGCCCCGGGCCGGACTTGAACCGGCACAGCGCGAACGCCGAGGGATTTTAAATCCCTTGTGTCTACCAATTCCACCACCAGGGCAACGCAATCATGCGATGGTAACACCACCTGCCTCAACGAGCTTTGTCGTGAGAACGAGGCGTACTTTAACGAAAAAAAAAACTAGGTCAACAGTTAACTTTAAGTAAATGATTCAAACGCTCAAAACTACGCCATATTGGCAATTAATCACCCAACTTAAACAATGGTTACGTATTCATCCATATACCCGAGATTCCGCAGCCAATTTAGGAATAAACCGCTTCATACAGTACGCCAAGAAGCTTAAGCAGCCGAGTCTGATGCTCCTGAACACCCGTGATGAAGCTTTGACCGCCAAATTCGAGTGTGTCGATACCTTCGAATTTTAAGAATACCCAACGTGCCGTCGGTTTGGTTGTCGTCTTGTTCTTTACCATGCTAGGAAAGAATTCCTCGGTCTTAGTGAGACTATCTCGGATTTTGTGCTCTAAGCTTGCGTAAACGAGTAGGCTAAGCGTCATGATCATCAGCAATGCCTCGATTCGCTGAGGTTTCTTCAGGAAAATTGATGATGTTAGGAACTCAGGGCTCTTCAAGAAGCGAAATCCGCGCTCTACCTTTTGCTGAGACTTGTAATGCTCAAGTAGCGCAGCCATTGTTAGATCGGCGTAGTCAGTATCGTTGGTGGCGAGAATAAACATACCTACTTTAAGCTTGGCCATTTTCACTTTTTCTAGATCGGTATAAGGCGTAGCATCTATCAAATAGTGGTATCCCGTTGGCTCTGCGTCTTTCTTCGGCCGACCGCGACCTGAATAGATTGGCTCTTTAACGATGGTTGGTTGCGCAAAGCCAAGCAAATAACACTGGCTAGCGAAGTCGCTCATTGCTTGCTCGGCATCCACTGCGCAAGCAAACTTCTTTTTCATTAGTTGTCCCAGTGCTTTCAGCTCTTTGGTGATATTTTTGTCTAAGTTCTTATAGAGCGTTGCTTCTTCTCGCTTGGTTGCTTGTTCACTATGAACCAACAGCCACTTCTGAGATACCGAGCCATAGTCAGCATCAACCCAGCAACCCGAGTAGCCATTGCCGATACGGTTCAACTGCTCTGGCTCAAGGTTCATTAAGGCTTCTTTGGCTGACTTAATGGTCATTGGAACACGCGTAATAAACTTCTGTTGTTGCTCATCCAGTGAACGAATGCTTTCCTCGGTGTATAGGGCGGCATCAGCGATGAAGTAGCGACTGTTTTGAGCTGCCTTTAGGCAATGAATATGCCGTTTAGTGACCTCTGAAAATGCCTTAGCATCATTGGTGTTGCCACTGAGCGCTTGCATGTAAACAGGTAGGCCTGCTTGGTTTTCACAAATCAACTCAAGGACCACTTGATTTAGCTCTGGACGGTGGTCTCGGCTGTAGCCTTTTATCAGTTTGATGGCATTAAGATCTTCGTCTTGGGCGTATTCACCATCGACATGAAAACTCGTGATATCAAGGTGGACAGAGTCTGCTTTAAGCCCAAGCTTATCAACGACATGCTCTGCAATCGCTTGATAAAGTGCGGACACATCAGCTTCATATAAAGCATCTAACGTACGTCCGAGTACATCGTCAGTTAAATGGTGCGCTTCAATGTCTTTAGCGAGCAACTTGGCAACAGGCTTCGTCTCGAAGAAGTCAGAGAACATATGCAGCGTTCTACTGTGAAAGCCAAGACCATTAAGAATCATTGCTAAGACTGCATCGCCGTGTGAGACGTTGTGATCCGAGTACTTGGGAATGATGTGATCAATAATGCCTGGTAAATCGACTTCATGACAGAAAGCAGCGATTAACCCTAAGTGGTCTAGGCGTTTAATGACAGGTTGAGCAGCAGACATAATAAGTGACCATTAAATAACAGTAATAGATCAAAACTGGGGATCGCGGTCAAGATGTCTGTCGCACTAACAGTTGTAAACGATCACTGGATCACATTATTTTAATTCTGAAATTGGCTGCGGAATGACGGCTATACACGTTTGTTATTTATTAGGAGATAGGTGTCGCGGCTCTATTCCAATTCTGCCTACTTTACTATCTCTTAAACTTTTCCGTCGCTGATGATTAAAGCAGTTCAACCGACTGTTGAGCAATCACGAATTCTTCGTTGGTTGTATATCTATTAACATCGCATCGACCAACACGTTTTTGGACAAAAGTTTGTCAGTGATTTTACTAATTTAGTAATCTATGAATTACTTCAAGGGTCTAAGTCGGTGAGTAGTTGTACGCCTCCTCATCAGATGGCCAAAATCATGGTGCCGCAAGAATACAAAGAGGGCGGCTATTTTGCCGCCACTGTCATGGCTAACGGGAGTTAATTCATCTTTATAAATTGGTATTTATCGCGAATTTGTGAGTTAAAGTAGCCCCCCTTTGAACCCGCCTCATGGAAACCCTCTAGGACGTCGCGAGGTACGTATACATAGCGGTATGACGAGTTGTCGTGAAACTCAATGTCCAACACTTCGCTATGAACACTGTACCCATAACTATTGATAGATGAACTATTTGTCCTATGTTGTTCTGTGAGCGGCATAGGGACGAATTGCCGTGCAATATCTTTGATGCTTATTGATGCCCTATGGCTCTGCCCTTGCTTATCGAGATAGGACGTTGTGAGTGCATGTCCAGTCCAGTCACTAAAGGTAAACGAGTTATTATAATTTGCCGGAACAGCGCCTAGAGTGTGTCTAACAGCGGCCATAATAAAATCATTATCGTTAGTAATATGGTCTACCAATTCTGGGAAATAATACTGACCAGTTGTTCCACCGACAGAGCTCGTTGGCAATGCAAAGCCGAAATACCCAAGCATAGGGTACTGAAGCAGTGTAGAACCATCTTGGTATGTAAATGAACTATACATGCCATCAAGGAGAGCGTTAGCATAGAAATTACCTTGGCTATGCCCAATTATCATGGTCCTCTTACATTCATTTAGCAGGCTGGTTAACTTAGCAACAGAGCGGGTATATGTGCCATCTTGACTATAGGTATTGTCAATTTCAGCCAAAATACTGTTAAGTACAGTGGTAGTCTCAGTAACATCATCTTGCAACGAGTCCGCTGCTTCGAAGCCGCTAAACAAACTAGCTATCTCGGCTTGTGAGGCCTCGCTAGCGCTTAATTCAGAAAACTTATGTTTAGCCACCTGCTCAAATTGCGATAAGAAAGATTCACTTGGATTGTGCTCACCATCGACGATAACGCCTGAATTCGTCACGTCCAATTCAGCGAGATTTCGGCCATAAAAGCGTTTTATTTCTAGTATGTTTTGAGAAAATGCCTCGCTGTTCGTGAACATTCCATTTACATAAAATAGGTTAAACTTATCCACATTTTGGGTGCAGTTAGCGTACGCATACGACGAAGGAACCAGAGCGGATAGTATTAGTAATAAGTGTCTCATTTTTTTGTCCCTTTTAATCGTAAATTGCACAGTCTTCTTCTGAAACTTCTTTCGGCCTTTCATGGTTGTTGGCCTCAAGTAGTTTCACTTGAGCTTTGCGGTATGCTGCTGATCTGTCGATTGTTGTGAAATACAATTGATTTACAGAGATGTATTTACGATCGGCTTTTTTCTTTTGGTAGATACAGCTATAAATGAATGATGACTCGTATAAGGCGTCGCTTGCGAATTTCTTAGATATCGGTTCGTCAGAAAAGAAAACTTCCGTCATTAACCGCCATTGGATGGCTGCAGCACTGGCTAGCTTGATATCGCCTTCTGAACTGTAGTTTTCGGCGATGGTAGTTTCAAATTCATCGCTGATACCGTTTTTATTCGTATCTTTACCTAGAATGGCTTCCTTGCTTTCTGGATCTGGTTTTTTCGTCGGTGGCTCTACGGGTTTGACATTACCAACAATCTTAATCCAATGATCGCTGACGTTAGGTGCAGCATTTTTATTCCACTGTTTTGATAGGTATATATCACCATTGTAGGCAACAACATCACCACCAGTATATGTGGTATCAGCATTCCACTCAGGGTTTGTCTCGTTTAGTTTAATCCAACCATCCCATTTATTATCATTGTCTACTGGTTGTGTTCCTTGATTCCAGTGCGAAGAAAAATAAACAATCTCGTTACTTTCAACAATATCGCCTGCATTATATTGAGCATCTTTATCCCATTTGTCGTATGCAAAAGCCTTTGCATTGAAAAATGCTAAAAAAAGCAGTAACCACCATTTATTTTTCATTACATTCCCTTTCTATAAATAATTTAACTAACTCTCAAAACCTTGAGCGTTTGATTTTCCTTGCTAAATGAGTAAGCAACTTCATCTATAAAAATTTCATATCTGTCCAGAAGCCGGATAGTATCCCCCGAATTGTTTAATCTGACTCCGGTTGTGATGGTAAATGTTTTAGATATCCCCGTAGGTAAATCCAGTCTTAATATTGTGTTTTTCAGCGATAAATCTTGTAATATTACTTCCCCTTTGAACTCTCCCCCGTATTTGTAACTGTGACTGTTTCATGTCCACGATCTGTACCTAGTACCGCTTTCTAATGTGTTCAATGAACTGTCGTCAGACGTGTCATTAAAATCGCCAAGAAGGATATAATTTGCGTAATTGGCCATTGATAAATAATTGACCAAATCAACCGAAGAAGACACTCTTGTCGGTTCTGTAACTTTCCTTCCGTTATATCGTGATTTAGCATGATTATTTAAAATGAGAGTTTCTTTTTCACCATTACTTATTATTAATTTGAGAACACGTCTTTCACCTATAAAATTGGAATTTTTTGTCAAAAACAAAATCAGTTATATCGTCTGCATTTTTTAAATTCCCAGGCTCAAGTCGATATATCACACCGCTAAGTACCGCATAGGCAAGGTTCATATCATCAGTGCTATCATCATCCGTGATTAACACTCCATTTTTCGGGCGTAAAATAGCGCTCGACAGAATATCTATCCCGAACTTCCTATAGTGTAATAACATCTACATCACTCAACTTGGCAGCAACGTATTGGTAATTGATTACCCGCACTTTATTCATGCAGGCTGATAAGAATTTACTGTTATATGTGGCTACGCGAAGAGTATCTTCAGCCAGTGTTGAGGGGCAAACGATCTGGCTCAGGAATATAAGAAGAGATAGTATCTTTTTCATGAAATGAACTTTTCGTTATAAAGAACCAAAAAATATCACTTCTGAATAAAAGCGTAACAATATTAAGTTACGTTTCGGGATTATCTTTAATAAATGTTTGTAGTCTACTTTGTTTGTTTCATTTTATTTAGATGCATTGCACATATTCATAAAATAATCGATTTAGGATATATGTATATTCTGGCTCTCCTCTAATGCTCAACAACATGAACTATACAGACGTTGTTGACTCAAGCTGTAAACTCTTGTGCTATTATCCAGTGATCAGAAAGTTTAAAGAATTCCATAAAAACATAAATACTATCCGTGAGTCGTAGGTGGGAAAATGAATTTATTGTCTGATCTTGCAAGGGCGGGGCGTAAGTTTGGTGTAAAGCCAGTCTCAGCTACTTGACTAAGAAGGTAAGCTTAGCCTTCAGACTTTATATCAAAGCTCGTAAAATAAAGCCTTGGATACCCACTACAACCCTAATTCACTTCCATTGATGGCCGCACTAACACTTTTGCTGTGTATCGTAACTAATTTGCTTACTTACGTTCTTTAGTTGCACCCCTACCTTATTAAACGCTTCTTGGATAGTTGTTGAGACATGCTGGCTGCCTTCTCCCCTTAAAAAGTTTGCTCTATCTTGATTCGTTTCGAATACGCAGATTATTTCTAAGCTTTGTGGAAAAGAAGAGAATTTTACCGTATGAGTCACCCAAAGAAAGCCATCATAGCCTTTTAACGTATCTTCACAAACTTCGGTCAACACGCCTCTAATTAGATTCTCGACCTTCTTATCTGATTTGCGCATAAATTAAACTTCCTTCCTATCTAACACCTTTAAAAGGTTTCAGCTTATATTGTCTTAAACGATATGGGCCGTGGAATTTAGTCAACGGCCTATTGATAAAATTATTCTTATGAAGGTTTACTGTGTTCTAAACACATTTAGGATCGTAAACAAGTCAATACGCACCTTGCTGACTCGGGAGCGACGAAAGTCAGTTGCAAAGTCAATTTAGTGAATGATGGTTGCGTCGTCATACGCGTGCTTTGCGATGGTCTATCCAACATAAAGAACAAAAAAAGCGAGCAACAAGCTCGCTTTTAACCATGTTTTATTATTAATTATAGCAACTCAAGCGATTGCTTGGCGATCACAAATTCCTCGTTGGTTGGGTTTCCATTAGTATCGCACCTACTAACAGGGATTTGTCGAGTAGACGACACTTGTTACCAAGTGCCGCCCCTCTAAGAACCGTACGTGCAACTTTCACTGCATACGGCTCAAGCCTCCACTAAGGCATCATTGATACCCAGCAACTTATAACGCAGTCGGGACAGGCTCTTTCCAAGAGTTACGAGCTAGCCTTTTAGATTTTCTCTTCACCAGATATTCTTGGTATTGAGGGTCAAAAGGGGTCGCAGCACTCCTAATTTTTACGTGTCTTTCGATAGGCACTTTCGCTATTTGGAACAGATTGAAGTGACAGTCCATGTTCATGATTTTCTGCCAACCGTGAAATTGCCACTGGCCTTTACGATTGAGAAAATACTTGTGCACAACCCAGTCTTTGGACTTGGTTGGATGACGTCTAACTGCCCAGTGCCATAACGCTTGGAATAGTTTGTGGCCGACATACCCGAATACTTGTTTAGCAACACAGTGGCGATAGTAATTCGCCCATCCCCTAAGTTTCGGATTTATCAACTTGATAAGATCGTTAACAGGGATGGTTGCGTGCTTTTTAATAAGTTCACGTAGATTTCTAAGGAATAACAGCGTATTGGATTTGCTCGGTTTAATGAGCAATTTCCCTTTGTACTTCCTGTGATTGAAACCCAGAAAGTCAAAGCCATCATCAATATGAGTGACCTTCGTTTTTTCTTCGGAGAGGGTTAACCCTCTTTCTGCCAAAAAGCCAGCAATCAACGGTTTGATATCGTTCACTAGCACTTCCTTTGAAGAGCAGATGACCACAAAATCATCCGCATAACCGATAAAGTTGGCCCTAGCACCCATTTTCAGAGCTGTAGATTTTATTTGTTGCTCTATTCCCGCGAGAGTCATTAGCATCAAGGTTGGAGATATTATTCCACCTTGAGGTGTACCTTCTTCGGTATCGTAGAACAGCCCCTTATCTACATAGCCAGATTTTAACCATTGCTCTAACATTCGTTTATCTACAATGATATTGTCCATCAGCCATTTATGCCCGATTTTGTCGAAGCAAGCCTTAATATCTCCCTCAAGAACCCATTTCGCGGATTGCTTTAGAGCTAAACATTTGAAGCACTGACTGACAGCGTCAGCCGTGCTGCGATTTGGTCTAAAACCATAGCTATTGAGGTCGGCAAACGTTTCGGACACGGGCTCTAATGCAAGAAGGTGGAGGGCTTGTTGCGCTCTATCAATCATGCATTGAATACCCAGTGGCCTGAGCTTACCGTTCTTTTTGGGAATATAGATACGTTTGAGTGGTTTTGCGGAGTAAGCCTTGCGACTCAGTTGATCGACTGCTTTCATACGGCGTGCATCTGTGTTCCAGATGACACCGTCTATTCCAAGCGTTTTACTGCCTTTATTCTGAGAGACTCGCTTAACCGCGAGAAGCTTGGCTGAGCGAGAATGAGTCAAGAGCCACTGTAAAGACTTCACCTTACCGTATTTCTTTTCTCTAGTTGCTTTTGCGATACGCATTTGAAGCTTCAATACGTGTACTTCAACGGATTTCCAGTCGATGGACTGCCATTGATCGCCGTCAGAAGATGCACTAATCTCTTTCGAGATCACCATTTGCTTTTCTCCTTGAATAAAGTTCTTCAAATTCTCTCGCAATGGAAGACCAGTCGGAAGTGGGCTCACTTTCGTGATCAGACATAAGTCTGTATCTGCATCATTACAATGTAGCTTTCGCTTTTTCCGACCTCCTATACCTGCACCACTATCGGCCACAAAGGCTTTCCCAAAGGGAGTGATACAGGCTTACCCTGTTCCGTATGTTGCGTAAAATGTCGGGTTAGATGCCCACTATAGTGCGGAGAGTGCAGTGACCACGAAAAAGTACTGTCCAACCTCTTTCCAACTCTCATTGCCTTTTGGCTACAGCGTAATAACCACTTCCGCTGCTTCATCATATAACGCACCTTGAATGGATTCACATATGTTCATCATACTGACTACCTAGCACTTACCCGAATTGTGGTTTTCAGGAGGAACGTCCTCTCACGATTC
Source organism: Vibrio sp. ES.051 (assembly GCF_002563795.1). Taxonomy (GTDB): domain Bacteria; phylum Pseudomonadota; class Gammaproteobacteria; order Enterobacterales; family Vibrionaceae; genus Vibrio. The sequence goes on along the minus strand of NZ_PDJL01000003.1, from coordinate 553,147 downwards.
TTTTCCCACTCAGCCCAACGGCCAAGTTTCGTTACATTGTCCGAGCCGCTGCTTTATTCAGGCTCGTAGGTTCATCTGGTGATACAGACGGTTCACTCATAAAGCGGTGAACAACGCTTCATACGACTTCAGGTCGCACGGACAAAAATGCGTTAGGGTAGCTACCCTAAAAAGCTCATTTCAGATTAGAAAAAGTATCGTGAATCGACTTAAAGAAACCATCGAGGTGAGGCTAGAACTGGATAAGATCGCACAATTTACGTATCTAGAGGCATCGGTCTTGTTCAATAATCGCCAGAAACCTTACACAAGTGCTGCTTGTAAATTTCAACAACTTGCTGCTTACTCATTTTCGGCGCAGAAACTCTTTTCATCAACGATAAGAAATCATTGACCACAGTATTATCTAACGGTGATGTTGCTCCCATTGGGAACCTAAGTTCATGTGCCATTTGCAAAGGCATTTAACCATCCTCTTTTGTATCACGCCGCGCGCTCTGCGGAAACTTCGGAGTGCAGCGGGAAAATTGTCCGACAGCAACTTCTTGTTATAAGAACTACTTATAACAAGCATCAAAATCTGCTTCATATCTATCCATTACAGTTCTGATCCTTGAGCCTTCTCAATACTGTATGAATAGTCGAAAGGTAGAAGTAAAACATCCAGCTTAACCACACTGGATCATAGTCGTCTTTTTGCTTACTGTTCATATGCCTAATACCAAAATTATTAGCAATATCGAATAGAGCTTGATCGTCTTTTTTAGATAGGAGCTTCTTTATATCATCTCGCACATTCTCAAGAATATCAGCCAAGTCTCTCACTGCATGTTTGCGATCATCGATACTCGACCCATGACGTCTAAATCTTGAGACAGCACTGTTAACTTTATCGATAATACGTTCGTCTTCCGTTGGTATCTCTGCTTTGAAAATCTTATCAAAACCATACTCAGGCCTGACGACAACCATCCCTTCTTGAGTTAACTCATGGGGCTTCTCGTATAAAGCAAGAATCGCATTGATTTCTTTCAAGTATTCTTGGATACCCTGTTCCCTGTGGAAAGTCATACTGTGTTCTTCCTGACAATAACCGCAGTAGAACGATGCAGATGGGCCAAACTGCGGGCTACTCACTTTAGAAAAGAAAAACTCGATCAGATCAAAGATATCCTCTTCACTATACATATGGTACTTATCTTGGATAGGCCACAGATTATCTTTACGTAATGACACCATTAAATGATGCTCAACATCTACTTTGATTCCTACGTTGTGCTCTTCGCACTCGATAGCAAGATATTCCTCAAGTAGCCCTTTCGAAAATATCGTATTGTATGTGTATAGGAACAGATTACGAAACTCGATTATTCCAAAACCGTTTGAGTTTGGATTGAGACCATTTCGTATTGAATATGGAACAAAGCTTGATGAGGATTCAGAAGCTTCAATTGAACGCTTTCTCAACTTGTCTACGATAGACATGTATTCCATTGACAGGTGATGGTCATCTTCAGACCATGCTGCACCACTAGTTTCTTTTTGCTTTTCTTTTGATAGAGCGTATAGAACATTCGCTACCAGAACTTCAGGAGATTGGTTGATGAATGACCTTAGACGGTTGGCCTTCGAGCCTGATGCAAAATTGAATCTTTCTCCATAAATATCGACATCGTAATTCTTCATGAAGTCAGCAAAAGTTCTGTTACTAAACTCCAGAACGTATCCTTGCTTCATACCTAAGTACTTCTCAATTATATCCATCTCAGATGAACTAAAAGAAGCCATACATTACCGCCTCAAACTATTTAACTGAAATCCTGAGGCGATAATACCACACTCATTCAAAGTACATTATAAATCGATTCAATGGCTTGAGGATAAATTTAGTGAAAGATGCATTAATTCAAAACTGGCTTTTTTACCCTACATGGATATATAGCCCCGTGCCATTTTCATCCTGAGTGCGTTCTAGAGTTAAGCCGAAGCATTCAAACATACTATCTATCACTTTTACGACCTCATCGAAAGCGTCATAATTTTCGATTGCCCCTTCATCATATAACTTGGTCAGGGTTCTAAAACTGACTACCAACTTATGAATGACATCTGAAAGCTTACACTCAACAAGATTCTGTGATAATTCAGGAAAATTGTCATTCAGATCTATTCCTAAAGCATCAACATAACCAAAAGCATACGCATAAGAATTAGCAATCAGTTTAATTCTATCTTTTACTGCAAGGTACATTTCATCTAACGGAATTAACTTACACTGGTACTGAAGAACTAAAGTTTCTATCTCATTTGGAACCTCTTTGATCACGCTATCTAGTTGTTCGAGAAATAAGGTAACGGTTTCTTGAGGAGCAGAATATGCTGAATTAAGGTTTGCTAGATATTCCGACCAAGATCTTGTAGCTGACATTAATAGAGCATCATCATATTGATCAACTAATAAAGAAGAGTCCAAGCAATTTAAAACATTCTTCTCGTGTACGTGAATTAACTCATGATGGATTCGGTGCAAGACAAAATGTATGTTGTCTTCAGTAAGTTCAAACTTTCCGTCATTATTGAACCATTCAAAGAAGAATTCTATACCCAACACAAGAGTAAACTCTTCACGCGCACCTTTAGTAATTAGTTGCGCTATTGCTCTGGCTTGTTTCGAGTTCGTATAGGAAGAGGGTGAAGTGTGGTTGTATTCCTCGGTTACTCTTTTTAGAGCATTTGGAAAATCATACGAGATCAAGATACGCTTTAAATTTGTTAAATCAAGTTGGTGTTTTTCATATAAAGCGCGAACAATGCTCATGACGGTGTTACCTAAGGAGTTAGCATCTGCTTCATTAGCAAACCCCTCTAGAGAAATCATTAAGTCTTTTTCCATTCATCTGCCCAAATTTATATTTTAAAACTACTAAGTTGAAAAGTTAGCGTGAGTAGCCGTCATCTCAATGGACACTTTGTAGCATAAGAAAATGTAGGTCAAACCACCACCTAAAGAAATGTGACGAGTCACAGTGCCAACTAAGGGCGGGACAGTTCTGCGTTACGATGATCTACCCCGTCATCAAGCCGTTGGACAAAAACAAGTTGGAAAACATCTCCAACTTATTTCTTCGGTTCAAGTGCTAAAATAGTACAGATTACTTATTCTCATCCATTTCGTATTTCTTGATTGCTTTATGAACCCTTTGGAAACTGTCATCTCCCATTGAAAATGCCTCCTCAAGGTCGAAGTATGAGGGAGCGCCACTATAAGCTCGCCAGCAACTTCTCAAGTACTCTCTAAAAATGGCTGTTCTTGCATATCTGCTCGCAATTTTTAAGCATGATAAGTCTACTATGAGTTCGTTTCTGGAAAGTTCGTCCATTATTGGGGTATCAAAAAGCATCGCATCAAGATATGCAAATTCACCGAGCCACCTCTTAATATGATACGCACCGATAGTAGTTACCCTAAAACTATCTGGCATATCTCCGATAAGATTACTATCTTCGTCTTCTTCAAACGTAACTCTTAGTGAGGTTTCTATCAGCTTTTTGTTCGTGGCTCTCCTCAATGCGGATTCTACCTGATTTGTTGTAAAGCCAGCGTTTTGACATTCCTCTATTAAAGTTTCGGTCCTACAAAATCCATCCTTGTCCAAATGCCCACCTTTCGTATCAAGATACGAAATAATAACTGGGACTAAGAAGTGTTCATTTGGATCTGCATTACATATATCGAGCACGTTCATTGAAATTGATGTATCTGGACTGTAGTGAGAGTAGTCACCTAAAAGGGCCTGTTTAGAAAACTCATGTACAGGAATTCGATAGTCCCCTTCCTTCTCCATTATATCAATTATCTTTTGTGCCTCTACGTTCGGAGATCCTATGAAGCCAGTAACGAACTCTATTACCGCGCGAATATTGCCACCAGTAATGTTCGTTAAAAACTCGTTTAGCTCTCTGTTATTTTGTAGTGATCGAACTAATGCTTCCAAGAATAAGGCTAAATTCTCAGATCGAACAGAAGGTAAATCAATCGCATGCTCTCCTCTAGCTAATTTTGCTGCGAACCGTAGCCTTTTTTCCACAACTTGGTCTACACGTGGTGGAGAGATGGTAAAGATTTTATGTGGGTAAGCTGTTAACGCCCCTGAACGTTTAGACTTATAAAACGTTTGTGGTCGCACAGACAGAAATACAGTAGCTTTCCACTCTTTGGCTAGCTCTTGGGAAATAATAAAAGCTTCCTGTTGAATGTCGAAGTCTCGTTGGTCAGCATTATCAATACAAATTATGACTTGTTTTTTTCGCCCCTTCGCAATATGTTCTACGGAGCGCTTCATATGGTTACTTTTGTTTTCTACGAGGTTTGCCAGTTCTTCTATAAGCTTTTCTTGGTATTTTTCTGGGTTTGAATCTTTGTAACTTCCCCATAAGCCTTTGGCAAACCTTCGAATTTCACTATCATAAACCCCATGAATAAAACTGTTATCGTAGGTGTCAACTTCATATTGTCTTAGTAACTGATGCTCAATCTGATCCAAAATAAATGAGTTTATGTCTGTATTGAGGGAAGCATTTGCGCCTAAGTCAATGTAGACATAAATAGCCTTACTAAACTCTTCGTGTGCGCTGTTATGCCTTAAATTCTTTACGAATGATGTTTTTCCTACTCCCACATCCCCTATCAGAACTATAGGACGTCTGGACAATGCTTCCGCAACGATATCAGGCGAAAAATTTGAGCCTTTTTTGGATTTTACAGGTTGAACTGATGGTTGCTCTTCTGATGCACTAAAGATTGCAGCGTACCTTGCCTCAAGTACATTCTTGCTCAGTAGAGCATATTTATTTAACGCTCCACTTTCGCAGTAACAGTCTTTGTAGAAGTTACTCTCTAGCTCAGGGTTATCCATTACATCTTGTATGAACAACTCAGAAAGCTGTTTAAGTGAAGCTTGTACTTCACTTGGATACCTAATCCTTGGATAATCGACCAATTGGCTTGAAAGCTTATTTGGAAGTCTTTTATCACCAGTAGTCAGTAATCTAAAAAGTCTATTCTCTTCTATGCCTGCTTTTGATAAACAGTTCCAAGCTTGAGTGAAGTGATGATGCATATGATCAAGTGAAGTAAAAGCTAGTGCATCTCCATCCAGAACATCGACACCATCGGTTCGCGAAGCCAAAAATGCTACATATTGGTGACCATTGGTAACTAGCGCCAAGGGAACACCTCGTCTAGCACAATAAGTCTGCACTTGTTCAATAGCTTCTTTAAGAGCTGTATTAGCTTCGAAAAGAGATTGAATCGGAACAGTCAACTGTTTAGATAGACCCGCAGGTATATCAAATGGGATACCTTCTCGTTTAGCTTCTACAACAAGTATTCTTGGTTTTCCTAACTCGTAGTCAGTAAAGCCATTTTTTGACTCATATTTTTCAACTTCAATATCGTCTCGCCAGTTAAAGCAATCTTCCAAAACCCTATCTATGATATGAAAACGAGTTTGTGCTTCATTTTTAATATCTGCCTTTCCATACTTCTCAGCTAGCTCAAAAAGGACTTGTCGAGCCTGATGTAGATCGTTCATTCTTCATCCTTGGTAACATAAGGCTATCTCAAATTGGTGCACATGAGAAAAGCAACAAATGGCATAATAATTTGATTAGAAAAACTAGGTCAAATAAGCTGGCTTAAAAATGTGTGCTGAAGACTACTTTACAACAATGGGACAGATCTGAGCTAACTGGCACTTTTTGAGAAAAGTGCCACGAGTAAAACTTCAGGTCTATGAAGCCTCTGGACATTTATGAGTTGTGTAGATTCCTAAATTAGCGTTTAGCGGATTATCTGAAGTATGGGATGGTAACTCCGCGCTTTGCGGTTGTTTTGGATCGCGGCGGAAAAACAGTCCTACAATTGCGCCTTGTTACATGCAGGCTACAATGGCAGTTAACATAAAATCCATGCAACCTTTATATCAACAACGTAACTGAAGGGCTACTTTTTGTAACATGAGTGGGTGGCCAAGTTAAATTTCACCAGAGCTAGGGCAGTATTCCTTTACATTTTCAACGCGTCATTAGTGTTGCTCTAAACAGTTCAGAATCTCTAGTGGACGCCCACATGTATAGTAAAGATATGGTTCTAGTATACAAAGTTGCTCAAGCATGGAACTTAATGATGAAACCGCTCTAGCTTCAAGTGGTAAGTAGGCTAATTCAGTTAACCATTGACCTATATATTCCGCCCATTCATCTTTTTCCTCAAAAGCAGCAGATGCTACAAGGCCCATCTCCATAATATGTTCAGGTTCAGCATTAACGTTTAGATAATCTCTATATATCCGACTTAAGATCATAACTGAAGCAGCAAGCTTTTTGCTCCTCACTAAAGCTGCAACTTTCGCTAATCCGTTTAATGTTTGGAAAATAGACTCTTGATTGTCGGTTTCTCTTAACTCATGCTGCGCATTTTCGAGCAACGTTAATGCAAGCTCTACATATTTTTCATCCACTTTCCAAAATTGTGCGGAATTTATCAACGCCCTGAATGCCACTAATGACGCTTGGTTATTCATTCCTTCATCTAGGCTTTTTGACATGTAATCAGGTAGTTCCGCGGGCTCTGTATTCCCTTCTAGAGGTCCAGGTAAAAATGCATTTAATTGGATTAGAGATCTACTAGTAAGGCCCTGTAAAATACGCATACAGAACTCAGCATTCTTAATTTTTTGGCATACATTATAAACTCTTCCTAATAACTCATCTCGAAGTTGCTCAGGGCTTAAATAGCCTGGTAGCCACTTAGGTTCGCTTCTTAAATCAATAAATGTCTGGCAATAGAAAAACACACCCCTTTCCTTCATTGCCCACTTTTCAATGTCTGAAAACTCCCTACCTTGCTCTAGTGCGACCTTAGTAATTAAAGATGCCTGTGAAATTGATGCTAATCTTCTATAAAACGGAGGTTTATTTTTGAAAATTTTTAGCCTTGCAAGCTCGCCATCTATAAATATAGTCATTGAACACAGTAGAGTTAAGGACTTCAATATCTCTGGTTCGCATAGACAATCAAAAAGCTCTTGAAGTATCGTTTCATTTGAATCTAAAAATTTTAACACCCCAATTTCGAAACACCCAATCATCGAAATTGGATCTTTTACCTTGATAGCAGTTTTAGCCAAACATGTGAACTCTTCATTAGATATGTTTTCTGATATAGCCGCAGATATTGATTGTTGAGAACACAAAAGAACATCTAAATAGTTGCAACCTTTATTAACACGGCTATCAAAATGCTGGCTAAGTTCGTTGGTAGCATATTTATATATATCGTAACTATCAGAGTGTGTACCGATAAGCCTCTCGTAATAACGAACATTATCTGGCACAAGAGTCTGTACTTTGTTGCTTCCGTTACTAAGCTCAAATCTTAACAGCTCTTCAATGTATGAAGGCGATAATTCTAAATCAGAAGTTATGTCCCCAACTTCATCATCATCAAGTTGCTCCTTAGATAAAATTGGTAACCATTGTTCAATATCAACTTGTGCAATGTTTCTTCTCTTGGCCTCATTTTCAAATATTGAAGTGCGTAATTTAATATCGTTTATGAGAGGCCAAAACGTATTGATATTTAGCTTAGCACCTGGCATTTCAATACAGAGCCGTGATTGTTCATCCGGTAGTATCGATATAGACCATTCGGTATTATTTGAATCTAATACGCTCGAACTAAAAGAAGTAGAGAAGGCTTCTCTAATTGCATTAAATAGTGTTGAACGAGAAAATGATGCCCTTGAATCTCCTAGTATAACTTGAGCATCCGTATCTATATCGTTCCTCTTGCAAAATTTAGAATCTGAAAGAACAGCCTCTCTTAAGGATGGCGGAAAAATATTCAACGAGAACGAAATCAAGAGCGAGTGATCTATATTATATTTATTCACTCAAACATCCTTCTAACAAGCCTTCACTAGCGAGGTTTTCTACTTGCACTTTCGTTGATTCAACTAAAGCTTTATAACTTGCTATATCTAAATTTTTGAGTGGTAATAAGACACTCTTTTCTAACCATTCGTTATATTGCGCTTTTTTATCTCCAGTTAATCCTTCTGGTGCAATTAATAAAGTGTTAGCTCTAATCATTTCACCAATATAGGCCATTCCTTCTTCATGCCTGATATCCATACAATGTGACCACCCTCTAAAATCTAAAAGTCCATAAAGCCAACTTGATCTGGCACTGCTAATGTCATTGGGAACATCACTCGACCATTGTAGTTTCACCGCGCTTGATAAATTTCGCAATAAATTATGAAGCCATTGTACATCTCTTGGGAGCTTTATTAGTCGGTTAACTTTTAGTAAAGACAAATTTTCTTTAATCAGTTTTAGTTCTTTAGTTGGGCGAACAATACCATCAACTATTCTTGATTTAGCTAGATGATGATTCAATTCTTCAATGGTAATAGGAACTAGCCCAAACCCAGATTCTCGAAGCTTAGCTCTGTATGAGAACTTTTGATCATTTGTAATAAGTTGGTTGGCACAAAGTGTTTCTATGAAATCTAAACTCGTAAAAATCGGAGTATTCTTGTTGTCAATAGCAATATTTTCATGTTGGTTAATAAAACGATCATCGATTAACGCAACATCACTTTTAGTTAATGCTTGAAAAAGCTCTTCTGTAGGCTGAATAACTTTATATCTATCACTTTCAACGTCTAAAGCAGATACCTGCATTGATGAAAAAGCAACCTTATCAGATTGAATTCCTTCAAAAATCTCCTTGCGAATTTGTTCGAGTTTTATATTCGCCTCGCTAATTGTTGAATCAAAAGATCTTAACTTTTTGAAATTATCAAATTCATTTTTATGGACAAATACGCTCAATTCTGTACTTTTAAATTTATCTAGCATTCCAACCGTTATCAAATATGTTAAAGACAAAGAATCAAGATATATCGTCGCTTTATCGTCAATTATTGAATTAGACGGCCATTCTTGGTCATGTTGCGCTAAGTATGAGATCGCCTTTTCATATTCCTCTTCTGTAATTACTTCGATATCTTTCAACTTTTTAACAAGGGTAATACATGAAGACAAATTTTCGTTATATTCGGAAAGTTCAACTACTTGCTCTCTAAACCCTCCTACCTTGTAAATGGGATAGGAACAGATAACTAAAATTTGGTTATCGACACAAGAGTTATCTCTTGCATTCTCCAACAAAAAGGCAAGCTCATCTCCTACATTTAGTGCTAGCTCAGGTTTGTTAACTCCTGTCGGTTTTATGATTTTAATATGACCATCAGCAACGATGGCTTCGAATTCTTTAGCTTTTTGAATTTGACTTGGCTGGTGAAATGCTATTTTTTGTTTCTCATCATAAAGCCATCGCATCAGTGAGTGTGGCACCATGATCTGGGAAAAAGCATCAAACAACAGCTCTAGTAGGTTAAGATGTCCAAGAATTAATATGCTGGAAGCATCAACAGAAGCTACTTCTCCTTTTATGATTTGCTCTTGTCTCGTGCTGTGAAAAGTACCAATAAAGCTTTTCTTTCTAATGTCCGTAGACCTCAAGTTTTCTATCGGCTGAATCAAATAAAAATCAGATAAAGTACGGTTTAACAAGTTAGCTATTGTAAATATCGGAGCAGTACCATCCTCATAGGCTCGGTACACTTTGTCACTTCTTTCTTTTTGGGTTGCTATCATATCTTTTAATTCATCAAATGAAGCCATATGTAATGGCCCTTCATCATTTGACAACATAGCAGCCTTGTTTAACCAATCACCTGTATTTTTCTTATCCTCCCAACCTAATGTTGTAGCTGTAAAATAAGCCGATGCCAGAACTTTGGGATCTTCAGGAAACTGGCTTGTTGTGTATTCTAGGATTTCTTTAGCTCGACTAGGAGATAATGCTTTAGCCAACTGAGCAACTTGCATCAGTTCTTCAGCACTCAGATTGCTTCGATTCTCCCATTTACTCTCGATAATCATACTCAAAGCATCCCAATTACCCGTGTAAATAGCTAAATGAACTTCGAGAGTTTGGAGATCCAAATGTTGATCATTAATCCTCTTCAACTCTGGAAGGCACTCTTTAGATTTAGCAAAATCTCCTTTTCTAAAAAGAGACCAAGCCCAATGCAACATCAAAGCAGCACTTCTTTCTACTAAATAAAAATTATCTACCAAAAATGCATGTAGTTCTGAAAAGTGCTCAGTTGCCGAAGAGGCATTAGCAACTCTCAAAGCATCTTGCTCAGTACCCGTTATGCCAAATAATTCTAAAGTGTAGAAGCGATATTTTTCTTTTAACCCGGATTGCTCTAATAAATTAACCAACTGAGCCAGATCACTGACATTTTTTGTGTCATTATACTGGCTTATAGCTAACGCTATAGAGTCTTCTCCTTTTACAGATGCTATGATATTTCTAAGGTTTTTAATTTCCCCCGAAATAGTCCCACTCTCATCTAATTTAGAAAGAAGCGCTTCAGCATCTTCTGTTAATCCAGATTTTGCCAAAACTTCAATTTCGAGCATGTTAATAGTTGTAGGATTAACGTGCTTCATTAACTGTTCTCTGTGATCATTGATGTATTCAATGACTTTTGGATAGCCTTTCTGATTAAGTGCTAATACGAACCTAGCAACCCCTAGTGCTGGATTTGTATCATTGCATAAAGCTGTTTGTCGATTTACCTCCTCCTCTATTTCTAGATAGTCCAAGTTAATTTTGAATGCAAATGCTAGAGGCAAGTATTCAAGAGCTTTATCAGAGGAATCCGATACATGAATTTTCAGCTTTCCTTTTGCCATTTCGAAGGTTGCTGGATTCCTTAACTCTAACCAAAGAGCGTATTTTTCAGATACTTCAGCTACTTCAAGTGCTTCAAGTGCTCCCAACCCTCTTGCTAGGTCAGCGCACAACTTGAACATTGTAACGGCTTCACTTCTCAGTCTGATCGACTCCGAATCATCTGCAAGAGGGAATGATTCTGCCGCAAATGGAATTTGTTGCATTACCGATTCTCGTAATTCAACTGCTTTAATAGCATTGGTCAGAAAAGTAAATGCAGAAACCTGGGCTAGTGCTGGGGAGTCTATCTGTACTTTATTTTGTAGCTTGAATACTTCCTTTAATGCTCGCTCCCATTGCTTAGTTTCAAGTAACGCACTTATTACCGAAAACTGCCCATCGATATCCAAGTTTTCTATATTAATCTGAGCGTTATCCAGCCAGCTAATTGCCTCAGTAGCACCTTTTTTAGTTCGCCTTAGCATAAAAATAGCAGAATAATGCAAAGCACATTGTTCCTGAACAAGGTGAGCAACTGAATCTATATTATCTTGTTCATCAGCCTGTATAAATGCATCTGCAACAACAGCTTCTTTTGTCTGTGTTAGTTTTTTCGATTCATCTAGGTAAGATTTGGCAACCTCTAAATTATTACTAAAACACATGTATCTAGCTAATAAAGCTAAGGTTCTTGCTCTCACTGGAGGAGTTCCGCCTTTTAGCTCGCCATCTAGAATACTGCCAGCCAATTGATTCACTTTATCCTCTTTGGGGAATGAACCAAAAAATCTTAATTTACTTATTTTATTGATTAATTTTATTATTTTTTCATCTTGTAAATGCGGCGCAGACAAGCCTGTTTCATGCAGCTTTTCAACTACTTTACTTGCTGCTTTCTCAGGTAATTCTTTTAACTCATTACGTAGCTCACCTGCATTTTCATTCTTACTTTTAATTACTTGAGAAAAAGTTTCAAAGCAATAAATGAATACACTCAATAATATTAGTGACCAGCCCCACACTCCATTGGGAGGTAAAAATGATATCTGATATTGAGGAAAGAAGTTTTGATTAATCAGAACCCAATTAACTATTTCAGTCCATAATGGAGGGCTAAGAAACCCTAACCCCGTAACCAATAGAGGCCAAATAATGAACTTTGCAAGTGATGGCCTAAAGTAGGCTAATATAAAATCAAGTATATGTTTCACTACTTTATTGAAATCAATTTTCATCACTGAACTCTCCCTGAGGGCTACATCCTTCTTAATTGTCTTCATTATTCCCTCATATAATATCGATGTTTAGTGGCATGTCACAGATTATTAGTGCGACCGCGCACTTTTCAGCTTAAACTTTGACCTAAAATCACCCCGTAATCAACTGATTTTATTGAAAAACATGACCGTAACCCCCTCAATTTCAGACTGATAAAATGGGAAGTCCGATATGCACTGATAACCAGTTTCCCATTATCTCTAGTGCCAATGTATCAAACGTGTTGAGTTGTAAATTTTTTGCTCTAGCGAGGCAAAAGTGGGAATGATTGCATTCAAATCTCCTACTTTCCATACTCCATTTGATGAGTGGCACGATAAACTGTTTTTATATACAGCACACTCGGTAAAGTGAATGTTATAATGTAGTGGATTAACAAATTTGGTCACATAATTAGAGTTCTAGGCATGAGGAAAGGTAAGGCAAATTGCTGGGCTTGAAATTGAGATCAATTCCTATCTAGCTCACTTTGGGGCAAAGACGAGTTTGCCGAGATCATTGATTGCTATGAGCGGTTCTATCAAAGCTCAAACAAGGCCTAACCGCTTCTCAAAATTAGGTTTTCAGTCATGCTGAAAAGCATGACAATTTCGAAGTAAAGGGGCTATGTGAATTTATAGTTAATAGCCTTATGAAAGTGGGGACTATCATTATCTATTTCTTCCAACTTCAAGCTGCAATAAGGGCAATGAATGATGTTAAAAGCAGTTTGCCACAGCAACTCTCCTACCTCATTAAGTTCATGGCTTAATTCTAGATCCATTTCTGTTGCGGTTTCAGAGACAAACAAAAACCATTGTTCTTCAGTTGTGTAGTGATCTGTACAGTACACTTGAACTTCCTCAGGCATTTGTTCACATTGATGCTTCTTCGTCATAATATCTATCCCGATTCACATTAAAAGAAACAAAACATTTCGCTTTCTTTGACTTGCTCTTTTCGTTTTGATTTGTAACGATTGCAGCCATAGAGTCCAGGGACACGAGATTCTTTCTGTGTTTGGTTGCTTTGCGCTGATTGGAGTCTATCCGTTTTAATATGGTATTGACTCGACAACATACAGTTAGCCGATTTTTTATTGGAGAATGATGCGTTTGGTTTAATTCTATGCTGCTGTTCTTCAACAGTTAAACTGTTCGCTTTAAGTAATGCTTCGCAATCTGAGATTAAATAATCATCAAAAGGATTTAAATAAATACTGGGATTTAAACCATCATTTAAACGACTTTTAACAAGGTTTAGTTTTGGGTTTTTATATACATATTTACGACGATTCATTTTGGTTACCTTTAAATCAAGAAGATGTTTAATACCCTTTTAATAAATCACATTTAAAAACCATTGTAAATATAAAAACAAAAATATAAATCAAACAAAATTTTTTAATTATTAAACACTTCCACACTTTTTAAGTTTGGTTTAAAATTGGAGTATTGGCAGTTGTACATCTAATAGGAATAAAACTAATGACATTGACTGAAAAACAAGAAGCAGCCATAGAAATATTTAATAGTCGCAATAATATCCGAGGCTTAGAACTATCTCTGGGTGAGCTAGAAGCAATCCGTGATAGAGTTAGCCACGTTATCGATGAGCTTAATACTGCGCAAGAAGTGAAGGCTGTTGAAGCAGCCATACACGCTTTACAAGTAATTGACTTTGAAATCCCTCACGAACTCGAAAAAAAGTATAAAACTTTAACAGGTTCAAAGTCTTCTACCGCAACGAAGCGAAAACCAGCACCACTCGTTAAATTTAAAGTAGGAGAAGATGTTTTTAAAGAAAGATCCCAAGGTAAAGCATCACGAGAACTGGCGGCAGCAATTGAAAGATACAATAGTGAAAATGGTATAAAACTGACTAAGAAAGACTTTAAAACCGATGAAATCGTTGAGGATGACAACCTTTAGTTTAAGTCTAAATATCATTAAGTATCACCATTCGTTTAATGGAGTTATGATCACGTACTCATCTATTGAAACTCTCGCTCAAAGAGCGAGTCTACCTACCTACTGATGCACTGATACATAGTACCTCGCAAGTGGCATATAGATTTAATGCTCAATTTTGAGTGTCCACTTCTTTATTTATTATTATATATACAATTGAGAAGTGGACACATAGGTCGATAGCCATTCAAAGGTTAACTTTTACTCAAAATGAACAACCCGCAAATTTAGCATGCTATCGCATGCATATTTCAATAAATCAATGTCAATTAAGAGTTTATGTTTAGGAATACAGGCTCTCAGTGTCCACATCTACATTTCTGTATTATATATACAAGACAGAAATGGACACATTGTTATACGATCATAAGTCAAAGCAAGTTATATTTCTAAACTTAAATACACTCAGTTACAACCTGAACAGTTCGTTATATATGGGAGTAATATTATTTAAATAATATTATTAACAACGTAAGAACTCATTTAACCTTTCTATTTTAATTTTAATATCATCGAATATTAAAATTAAAATAGAAAACCAATAAAAATTAAATCATTGAAATACAAAGAATAAATAGATATTATAAAAAATATTAAAAAATAGATTGATTTTGTCGTTATTTATTAATTAGAATTTTTAAAAACTAATTAATCGAGATTAAATCATGGAATATTTTTATAAAAATATCAGCACAGCTACACATTTAAAAAACAACAATATTAGACTTCACATTACTAAGAATGAAAAGGATGTTATAAAAGACACCGAAGCACGTGATGACTTAGCTATACGATCTCCGAGTGAAGTACTCATTAATAACCACGTCTACAACCGTTGTGTGAGTTCAATCTGTATTTACGCATCGACTGATTTACACGAAATCATCGATGCCATAGCCACAGCCATCCGATTTAAAAAGGAGTTGCTCATCTCAGGCCACCCGATAGATTTGATCGATATGCTCCCTATATTTCAAGAAGTCTACTTAACGTCTCAGGCATGTAAGCTAAACATCAACAGTGATGAGTTAATAGAACATGCGTTCAAGCTGCTCAGAAAAGCTGTGCAAACGTCTTCTGCATCTATTGATTTTGTGAAGTCTTTTGCTTCAACATTCTTTGAAATCAGTGACGATGAGATCAATCAGCGTTTACGCTCCGTCAGGCTAAAGGAGAATGAAGCGATCACTCTGTCCCTGAACTTTTCAGAAGCAAAGACGGTTTCCTGTTTAAACAACATCGACTTATCGTTAAACCGAGTTAATGTTATCTCTGCTGAAACAGGGACGGGGAAAACAACGTATGTCATTGATAATTATCTTCGTGATCTTCTGAAAAAGGATTCGAACTTAAGAGTTGCCATCATTGCTCATAAAAACGAAATCAATAATAACATAAATTATAAGATCTCAACGCTGCTACCCAATGCGAAGGAAGCAAATCACAACACTAAGTCATTAAGAAAGCTTGAAGAGGCACAAATCATCGTTTCAACCACAAACTCACTGCCTAACATGCTGCAGTATGTACTCGGCTGCGATTTAGTTATCTTCGATGAGAGCGAAAAAGGCTTCTTATCACTCGACGGTAATCATTATAAAAATGAACGACTGAAAGCAAAATCATTTAACGCTTTAAAAACGGTCATCACCCACGCTAAGCAAGTTATCATGATGGATGCTGACAGCACTAACTGCATCACTGCTGAATTAGTTAAGTCTACAGGAATTCAGGATTATCAGTTCTATAAAGTCGAGGGCGGAAAATATTCTGACATCAACATCAACCTCGTGAATAGAGATACCGTACTGAATGCAATCAGGAACGAAGATAACGTTTATCAGGTGATTGCTTTCGATAAGAAAGAAGCTTTGTACCAATATTTGTTTTCGATCGGCCTTAAATCTTCAGGTAAAGGCTGTGCTGAAAAAGCACTGGAAGCTGGGTATCTAGTGGTTACCCGTGATACTTGTAATACTGAAGCTGTACGTAAATATCTAGCTACCCCAAACGTTTCATGTTTCTTGTACAAGCAAATCTTATACTCGCCCTACATCGATTCAGCAGTCAGTATCGAAACCAATTACACAGATAAGGTTTTAGTTATATCACATAGCATACTCACACCTAAGGGACTCATTCAGATGGGGAGAAGGTTTCGCCAAGCAAAGGAAATTACTTACGGTATTCAAACCGACAACGTTATCCCCTATGAGTACAAAAACATAGATTCTTCTGGTAAACCAATCAATAGTTCGTTTACTTTCGAACACATGCAGCACGTTATCCATCATATCTCGACGCATACGCGCCATAATATGCCTGTATCTTTAAAGCGCACCGCGAAAGCGTTAGGTTTTCGAGTTAACGCTGAAGAATACTACGCAAAACAAGATGCCAATGAATCTCTGCTGCAAAAGCAGCTTGAAGAAGTATACAGGGCCTCAGTTAACGAATCGATTTATAACGCGCCTGAACATGTCACTGACCTGGATGAAGCTAATGAAGTCATTCAATCAGGCCAAGCAAACAACGTGCAACTGAGTGCTGCTGAAAAGAGAGTAATTTCAGAAAGGTTGCATATTCAAATTGATTATTTGACTGACGACGCAATCTCATTTTCTAGAAACAAAGCTTCGTTATTAGAACATTTGCAGGAATATACTGAGTGGCGCCAGACTAAAACACCAGACCAGCCCCTTTTTAATCTGATGAATGTTCTTTTTAAAACTTTAAACATATCTATTGAACGTATTGACCAGAAGCATTCTATCCCTAAATCTAGTTATTATGGAGCTTATGATATTATCAACCAGTTATTAAATAGTAATTCCGCACTCTGTAAAAAACTGAGTTCGATGAATACAATGTTGAAGCCCATCACTTCAGAATCACATTCTGAAGGCTATAAAACACGGGCAATAAATGATTTTCTTTCTAAACTCGGGTTTGACACTGAAGTTGATCATAAAACAAACGGGAATTATAGAAAGTATAACATCCGGTTAAATTCACACGCGTATCCATCGATACTCAATCAACATGATTATTATGAAACTTCACTTGATGTAAAACAAGCTATTATGTAATCATTCTGTTCGGTTTAAGCAACTCTACCTTTTAATCTATGAAAATGATTTTCGAAATGCAATATCTGCGTAAAGAAAAGTTCATCTATAAACGTGAAGAGATCTGCTCAATCTTTAGAAGTGATGATATTGAGCAGCTCATTGCAAAAAACGACTACATCGTCAGTATTGATTTTGAGCGATTTGTTTACTTGCGTTCGACATTGCCGCCTGATTTCTTTGACAAACTAGCTTTGTCACTGCGAGAAGGCGAACTGTGTTATATATCTTTCGAAGATGCCCTCTCAAGATGGAGTGTTATCTCTCAGATCCCGATGATTTTAATTCTGGGTACAACAGGGGAATCAGGTTTTTATAAGACTAGGTTTGGCAGTATTGAGTTTGTCCATGTTCCTCATAGTCATGAGATAATACTTGCCAATACGACTGAACCTTATTACACCATTCGCTTAGCTAAGAAATTTTTTGCTTTTGAAGATTTAAAACGGATTGATAGAAACATGCATCTTATCGATTACGAAGAACTCTATTGTGATGATTAAATAATTAAAATCATAAACCTTTACTTTTTATATAATTTAATTGACTTTAATCATCATCAGTTATAACTTAAAAACAGACGCGTTAAACACCCCGCGTGTCACTTAATAAATCTACAATAAACGAAGTTTTGGGGTAAGTTTATTAAGGATTTATTATGCAAAATTTTAAGAGCTATCAAGAACTGTCAAATAATCAACTTTCTTTGATTAACCAACCTCTACTCACTAGTCATGACATTCGTTTAAACGGCAGAAAAGTACATATCACTTCCCCACTAGACCTATGCCTTACTTTTGCACAATCTATGGAGCTAGTACTCCTTTCGTATGTAAAATTGAATGATGGTTCTGCTATTATGGCAACCTTTTCAAGCATGCTTCTATGTCAGATTGAAAGTGAGGAAGACATTTTAAACGTAGTGTTTGCTCTCAATAAATCTCACTTTAGAAATATAACTGATAATGGGCAACTTCAACTTTATCTTTTTGATGATGTTGATAACAACTCCGAAATAGATGGTTTCTGTTGTTCCTTCTCAATTAACGACTGGCTAAATCACGTTCAGCCTAATCGAACTTCATAAAATCGTGAACATTTCTCTTTGTTGTTCTTTTCCCATATTGAACTATGCCAGCGTTTGCACGCTGGCTTTACTTAGTAACTTACTTGTTTCACTTATAGACTTCAACAGGACCAGCGCCTTCTTTTGCCTGACAAACGTAAATTGATTCTTTCAGGCCCGTCGCAGCTTCATACTTCGCTTCAACGGTTGCTTTCACTTCGTCAACCAGCGTTGGCGGAATCAATGCCACTACACAACCGCCGAAACCACCACCAGTCATACGTACGCCGCCCTGCTCGCCAATCACGTTTTTAACCATTTCAACCAGAGTGTCAATCTCTTTGACTGTAATATCGAAATCATCACGCATCGAAGCATGTGACTGAGCCATAAGTTCACTCATGCGTTTAATATCATGCGAACGGAGTGCTTTTGCCGCTTCGACTGTGCGATCGTTTTCCGTGATCACGTGACGCGCACGTTTTGCTACTATTTCATTTAACTCATAAACTTTTTCGTTGAACTGCTCAATAGTCACATCTCGCAGTGCCTTAACGCCAAAAATACGTGCCGCCTCTTCACATTGCTGACGACGCGTGTTGTATTCACTATCAACCAGACCACGCTTTTTATTCGAGTTGATGATCACGACCACCATATCTGCTGGCATTGATACTGGCTCCGTTTCAAGGCTACGGCAGTCCAAAAGCATTGCGTGGTTTTCAAGACCTTCCGCGGAAATCATTTGATCCATGATACCGCAATTACAACCGACAAATTCGTTCTCTGCTTGTTGGCCATTGAGCGCGATTTCGGCCTGGCTGATTTCCAGATTGAATAACACTTTAAACGTTTGACCGATGACCACTTCAAGCGCCGCAGACGAGCTTAAACCCGCACCTTGCGGTACATTTCCGCTGACTGATATATCAGCGCCAGTGAAATAGTAACCACGATCAAGCAAGCACTTCACCACACCACGAATATAGTTCGCCCACATTTTGTCTGCTTGGAAAGTGATGCCCTGACTAATATCGAATTCATCCACTACATTGCCGTAATCAAAGGACACTACACGGACTAGATTGTCGTCACGCTTTGCGGCAGCAACGACAGTTTGGTAGTTAATCGCACACGGCAGGACAAAACCGTCATTGTAGTCAGTGTGCTCACCAATCAGATTGACGCGACCCGGCGCTTGGATGATATGGCTTGGTGCATAGCCCAATACTTGCTCAAAAGAAGCTTTCACATTTTGGATTAGATCTGACATAGTTAAATCTCGGTTTCAAATTGTATTTAGATCCCCGAACCCTTTGTTCATTCGCGCTCGTGAACCACTTGTTTGATTTTCTGCTTTTTTAGATTCTAGGTTCTGGGATCCTAGAACCTACTAAATCACTGCTCTTTGTAGTGAACGTCACTTAAATCACGTAGACGCTGTGACGCTTGCTCTGCAGTTAAATCTCGTTGGCTTTCTGCCAACATTTCATAACCCACCATAAATTTACGAATTGTCGAGCTGCGTAATAGTGGCGGGTAAAACAGCGCATGCAGCTGCCAATGGTCAACATCTGTGCCTTCTTCGAAGAACGGCGCGTAATGCCAGCCCATCGAGTAAGGGAAAGAGCACTGGAACAAGTTGTCGTAACGGCTGGTCAACTTTTTGATAGCCATAGCGAGATCATCTCGCTGCTCATCGTTCAACTCACACATGCGGCGAATGTGTGTTTTTGGAAGCAACATGGTTTCGAATGGCCAGGCCGCCCAGTAAGGTACAACCGCAACCCAGTGTTCGGTTTCAACAACAATTCGTGAGCCGTCTTTTAACTCAGCCTGAACGTAATCAACCAGTAGGTTGCTGCCTTTCTCTTGGTAATACGCTTTTAGGTTATGCTCTTTACGTTCGATCTCATTAGGTAAAAAGCTATTCGCCCAAATCTGCCCGTGTGGGTGTGGTTGAGAACACCCCATGGTCTCACCCTTGTTTTCAAAAGCTTGAACCCAGATGAAATCTTTACCTAACTCTTCAATTTGCTCATTCCATGTATCAATCACACCCCGAATTTTATTCACTGGTAATTCTGGCAACGTTTTGCTGTGATCCGGCGAGAAGCAGATTACTCGGCTCAAACCACGTACCCCCTGAGTTTTGAATAATGGGTTGTCCGACTCAGGTGCATCTGGTGAATCCACCATCAGAGCCGCAAAATCGTTATTGAACACATAGGTTCCTTGGTAATCAGGATTCACGTGACCTGAAATACGTTCGTTGGTCGGACAAAGGAAACACTTGCCGTCGTAAGTCGGCAGTTCGTCCATCGCAGGCTTTTCATCAGCACCACTCCATGGACGTTTTGCCCGGTGTGGTGATACCAAAATCCATTGACCAGTCAGCGGGTTGTAACGACGGTGTGGATGATCCACTGGATTAAATTCAACATTCGACATCTTATTTACTCAACTTTCAAAATACGTTCTTTTCACTGCACATCTCGATGAGATTGGATCTGCAGATCGGCTTAAATTACTCAGCGGAATAACCTTGAGGGTTATTTGATTGCCATAACCAGGTATCCGCCGTCATTTCCGCAACACTACGTGTTGCTTTCCAGCTAAGGTCTCGCTCTGCCTTTTCAGTGCTCGCCCAACACTCAGCGATATCACCGGGCCTGCGCTGGCAAAGCTCGTAAGAAACTGGATTACCACAAGCCACGCCAAATGCCTCAACCATTTCGAGCACGCTTGAGCCTTTACCTGTACCGAGGTTATAAATGTGTAGCCCTGACTTTGCGCCTACGGTTTTGAGTGCAGCAATGTGGCCATCAGCTAAGTCCATAACGTGGATATAGTCACGAACTCCCGTACCATCCGGTGTTGGGTAATCGTTACCAAAAACAGACAGTTTTTCACGACGACCAACGGCAACTTGGGCAATAAATGGCATCAGGTTGTTTGGAATACCTTGTGGATCTTCTCCCATAGTGCCAGACGGATGAGCACCAACTGGATTGAAGTAACGCAACCAAGTGATACTCCAATCATTTTCAGCATTGAACAGATCACTCAGACACTCTTCCACCATGTATTTACTGCGGCCATATGGATTGGTGGTTATGCCAGTTGGCGAATCTTCAGTGATAGGTACGATGTCCGGGTCGCCGTAAACCGTTGCAGATGAACTAAACACAATACTTTTCACGCCCGCTTTACGCATGCTGCGTGCCAATACCAGTGAGCCATTGACGTTGTTGTCATAGTATTCCAATGGTTTAACGACCGATTCACCCACCGCTTTTAAGCCAGCAAAGTGAATCACAGCTTGGATTTCGTGTTTCGTAAATACCGAATCCAGGAAGTCTTCATCACGAACGTCTCCCCGATAAAACGTAGGTTGCTTGCCTGTTAACGCTTCAATTCTGTTGAGAACTTCGACCTTGGCATTGCACAAGTTGTCAATGATGATTGGATCCATTCCCGCTTCAATCATCTGCACGCATGTGTGACTGCCGATGTAACCGAGACCGCCTGTAACAAGAATTTTCACTTTTGCTTCTCCTTGACTAATTTCAAATTAGTTAGTTTCGTAGTTAAACTTTGAATACCGCCACGTCTTTCGTTAGTGCTGAAGAAACTCGGCTGATATCTCCATGAACACTCGCGATAGCATTTGCACTGTGAGTAATTTCATCGCTCAAAGATTTAGACAGCTCAATCTCCGAGTTCAGCTTCTTCATCATTTCACATTGAATATTTGACGCTTGAGAAATGCCAGAATTAATGGTTTTGATTTCACTAACTGCATTCTCAACCAGTTGAATTTGATCAATAACTTCTAACGTACGATTTCGACTTAGCTCGCTGCTTTTTAGAACTTGAGACATTTGTCCAATAAGTTGCTCCGACGAGTCGGAAAACTGAACAAGAAATTCATCAATTTCAATGGTGCTGCTTCGAGTTTTCGACGCGAGCATTCGAACTTCTTCAGCGACAACAGCAAAACCCTTTCCTGACTCACCAGCTCTTGCAGCCTCAATGGAAGCATTTAACGCTAATAAATCAGTTTGATCGGCAATTTTCTGAATAGAACTTAGAATGCTACTGATCCCCTGAGAGACAGTATCCATCACTCCGATTGAGGAAGATATTTTGTCTGTGTTCTCACCTAAGGTGATCACAATATTTTCAGCAATATTGCCTTTAACGACCGCTTCACTCACCCGACTACTTACTTGCTGCGCTAACTCCATTGCTTGTTGAGTTTGTTGCTGAATATCTAATGATGACAGTCGAATATCATTTATAGCATCAGACAGACTCTCACTTTGCTTGCTATAACGGGAGACAGTAGAAACATTCCGTCCAATTTGAACATCAAGTTCTTCTCTGGCGCCGTTTAAAGCGACGTTTGACCTGGAGATTTTTTTAAATAAAGCCTGTAGATTATCTATAAAACAATTCACTGAGTTAGAGATATGGCCTATTTCATCTTGGCGATTAAGATTAATTCGTTGGGTTAAATCCGCATCACGACCTGCCAAATTTTCCACTAAATCCTTTAACTTAGATAGCGAGCTTAATTGAAAATTAAGAATTACCAAACTAATAATCAGCATAATAAAAGCGCAAAGTGACATATACTTTGTAATATCTTGGTTTATACCATCTATAATTTTTTCGATATAGCTGTAGTCAATATACGAACGTAAATACCAACTTGAGCCAGCAACAGTAACAACATCAGTTTGCTTTAACTCTATATTTAACTTTCCAGTTGAATAAATAGAATTGCCTTGTTCATCTAGTAGTTCAAAGTAAACGCCTGGAACACTATAGCGCTGTATGAGTTCCCCAATTAAACTCAAGTTGATAGTGAAAAAATCTACTACACTATGTTTCTTTTTCGAAATAATTATTTTTGCCTGACCAATTTCAGAGAAAATTTGTGTTATTTTTATGCCTTCTTGATGGTCACGAGCTAAATCGATATAATATTTGGATTGCGCTTTATCCAAGCTTCCTTTATCACTTAATGCAGCCTTATTGACAAGCTTAACAACTTGTTCATAACCCAGTTTTTGCTTAGTATCACGAATACCAATTACGCCAAAGTCAAGGCTCTCTATCACCGATATATCGCGTTCGATTGACTGTTTAATTTCACTGCTAATCAATCTTACATTGCTAACCATACGACTGTCGTATGAGTTATTGATGTAATCACCAATAATATATTTAACACTAAAGTAAGCAGTCACGATAGTAATTATTAATGATATTCCAAATAAGATTATAATCTTATTCTTTAACGACAGTGGTTTCATACATCAGTCCATGTAAAAAGGCTCTTGAAATGGAAATATAGACATATTTTCCGCCCCCTCCGGCTGAATACGACCCACTTCAAGAGCAAATGGCAAAGGATTTCCATGTGATAGGCCCGAATGGAGTTAAACAGGCCTATCTAAATAGTAAAATGGCAATTTCTATTGATTACCACCAGGCCTCAACTTGCACACCGTAGTTGATCGTGTCGTTACTCTTGTTGTTGTCAAAAGAGTCACCCTCATTGTCCTTCAAATAAGTCGCAAAGAATCGGATTTCTGGACGAGCGAAGAAAGACTCTCCCGTTGAGATAGCGTGTGCAATAGTGAATTTCGTGCCACTAAACTTGTCTTCAGAGCCTGAATCCCAAGTTTTTTCTTGGTCAAAGTAGCCGACCTCTAACATAGTCTTATTGTATGGCGACCAGTTATAAGTTGGGCGAGCGACAAATGAGAACAACTCTTCCTTATCTAACCAGTCACCATGATCTTTTGCATTACCATAAGTTAGAACATGATTGAGCACGACATTTTTGCCTAAGTTCAAATCACCAGTACTGATAAAACGGAAGCCTTTTGCATCGCTTACATCACCATTCCAGATGTCATACCAGCCCCCCCCTTGAGAGATAGCGTTCTGTGCAAGTCCTTTATCCATATATTGGAGCACAAACTTGTTATATCCCAATGCGAAACTCTGGCTAAGTTCAGCCGTTACCATTAAGCCGTTATCGAAGTTTTCAGTGGCATCTTCTTGCTCATCCGTTGGGTTAACCATTGCATAGTCAACACCGAATTCAGTCCAGGAGCCTTCCCATGGGCTAAAGCCAGCGTAACGTAAATCTAAAAAGTAAGTATTCAGATCTCCGTAACTCGTTTTGTTGCCAGTATCATCCCACTCGGCCAACTCATTATCAGCTCGGATAACCGCTGCTGAAATCGCACCGGTATTTAACTTGATGTTTTCAATGCCCACACCGTAGCCAGAAATATTCCAGTACTTGGTATCTATAATGTGAATATCATGACGTTGATAAAAGCGTTTACCAGCCCAGATAACGGCATCAGGTGAAGCAGGAATATAGCCCTTCGCTTGAACATTCAACTGCTTAATTCCAAAGTTGGCACTGTCATCTTTACTATTTTCAGACTCTAGGTTCCCGTCCGATGACATTTCAAACATACTTTCAAAGTACATTGAACGACCATCTGCATTGAATAACTCTTGGCCTAATCCAATTTCCGAATAAGTGTCAAACTCATTACCCAAGCGACCCAATGTCGTTTTATAAAACTCATCACCTCCCTTGGTGCCGCCTCCATCAGCACTGGCTCCCAAACCAGCACGTACGTAACCGTAGAAATCGACTGCTGAAACTTGAGTAGCGAATAAAGAACCTAAAATAGCGACTGTCAATGTTGCTTTTTTCATTTTAATTTCCTTTTGTATTACTTTTGAGTTGTTGGCTGGGTAAATATCGCCATATCCATTGTTTAGGCAATACTTACCCGTAAGATGAATTTCATCTTATTTTTAAATTTTGTTATTCATAGCCCGCCTAAATAATCAGACGGGAGAGTTATTTATTATTTTTGATAACGATAACTTGATATGGTTGAAGTGTAATATTCTCCTGAATATCGTTCCCCGTATTTTCATTTGTCCAATTCCCGTGCGGAACTTTTAAATCTCGCGGCTCATTCAAAAAGTTCATAATGAAAAAATATCGAGACAGTTCGTCTTCACGAGTTGTCACTGACACTCCGTAAGGCACGTTTTCAATTGGCTTGCGAATTCCATGTAAATTAGCAATAGAGGTATAAAATAACTCGTTAAACTCTGTCTCTGTACGTGCAGCGATGTAATAAGCACAACCTTTACCAAGCTGATTCTTAGTAATGACTGGGCAAGCATCAAATAGATCCTCGCGGTAATAAGCCAAAGCTTCTGCCGTCTCTAAATGAATATGTTCCATTAAGTGCTTGGCCTTAAATTCACCACTGAAGCCAAAACCAGAGTGCGTTTCCATTTCAAACAATACGCGTTCATGGTCATAGAGTGAGTCAATCTCTTCAGCCCAAATACCCAACGTGCGGCGCAGAGGGCTACCTTCTCCGCCAGGGAAGCCACCCAGAAAGCAAAGATCATTCTGATCAACGATGCCACTCCAATAAGTCGCGACTAACGTTCCGCCTTGCTCGACAAACACTTCCAGACGTTCTGCTACCCCAGGTTTTATTAAGTACAGCATAGGCGCAACAATGATCTTGTAAGGAGTAAAATCACTTAGCTGCTCTATGATGTCGCAGCTAATACCTTGCTGCCAAAAACCTCGATAATGGTCACACACGGTTTGCTCGTAGTGCATGCCTTCATTGCGAGGACCTGAAGCATCATCCATTGCCCAACGGTTTTCCCAATCAAAAATGATCGCCACTTCGGCCTGTGTGCTCATTCCCGCCACATCATTAATTTGTTTAAGATACTCACCGACGGCTTTCACTTCTCGACCCGTACGAGTATTTGCATGACCAACGTGGTCTATCACCGCACCATGGAACTTCTCTACAGAACCGCGGCTTTTTCGCCACTGGAAATACTGAACAGAGTCAGAACCATGAGCTACTGCTTGCAATGAGGAAAGCAGATGGACACCATCTTTTTTTAGCTTAGTGATTGGCTGCCAGTTAGTTTGGCTTGGGGTTGATTCCATGAGTAAAAATGGCTGATTTTTCAGTGTGCGCATCAAATCATGGTACATCCCGGTATAGCAAGCGAGCGCAACTTCATCGCTGTCACGGTGCCAAAGCGGATAGCTGTCCCAAGAAACAACATCAATTGACTTTGCCAATTCCCAATAGTTGTAGTCGTAAAAGTACTCCATGAAGTTTGCCGTCGTAGGCAGATCAGGATTAATCGACTTGAGCGGTGCAATCTCGTGCTCACAGAAGTTCGAGACGCGGTCAGTACAGAATCGTTTCCAATCTAACTTCAGTGCGTGAACGGAGTTCTCACCAACGGGAGATGGTGATTCAATTTGTTCCCAACTGGTGTAAGTATGACTCCAAAACGCACTCCACCACAGCTTATTAAGATTGTATAGGGAGCCGTATTTGTTTTTCAGCCACAAACGAAACTCTTCTTGGCAGTAATTACAGTGACAATCGCCGCCATATTCGTTTGAAACGTGCCAGCCTACCACCGTAGGATGTTGACTGTAACGTTCAGCCAATTTAGCGTTCATGATGCTTACTTTCTCACGGTAATTAGGTGAGCTATAACAATGGTTATGACGTTCTCCATGCAGTTGTTTAACACGTGAGCTATTGACTCGAAGGACGTCAGGGTACCGTTCAGACAACCAGGCAGGACGCGCACCACTCGGTGTCGCCAGGAATACAGAAATCCCATTGTCTGCCAGGTTATCTAGTACGTTATCGAGCCATTCAAACTGAAACTCACCTTCAACAGGCTCAAGAGCAGACCAACTGAAGATACCGATAGACATAACATTACAATTCGTCTGCTTCATCAGTTCAATATCTTTCGCTAAAATATCTGGTCTGTCTAACCATTGATCAGGGTTGTAATCTGCTCCATGGAGCAAGCCTTTTATCTTGGGAATGATGTGTTTTTTATTGTTCATTATTGACCTTTAAATACTTTCAATGACGGTAGTGCATTACCTTCAAAATCAAACAGTGCTTGATTCTCCCATGAGTTACCCATGTCCCATTTGTCCCCGCTATAGTCCATGCCAGCACCTGTTGACCAGGTTGCCCCATCGATTGGTAACCATGCGGGTTCCCAGTAATAAATCCCTAAACCTTGTTCGTTAGGCAGTTCATTCAGCAGCGTCATAATGTCAGCCAGGTATTGTGCCTGGCCCTCGATTGACACACTGTACCCCTCAACCGTCCCCGCCTCGGAGTAACTATTACCTAACGAATCACCATTCTCAGTGGTAAACGGGAAAGACGTTTCGACCAAGACGACAGGCTTGTTGTAGCGACTGATGACGTCATTCATATTGGCTTTTACTTTATCGACTGGGCCGTGCCACCACGGGTAGTAAGACATACCAATCACATCAAAATCGACACCACGCTGGGTGATTTCATCAAACCACCAACGGAATAGACCGTTGTCACCTGCTTCAGCGAGGTGCAACATGATTTGAATGTCTTTATCACTGTCGTTGTCATGCACTGCTTGGATGCCGGTTTTTAAGAGAAGTGATAGACGGTCGAACTCTTTACCATCTTGACCCCAGCTCTTACCCTCAGGCCAAAGCATGCCGCCATTCAGTTCGTTACCAACTTGAACCATGTCAGGCACGACACCCGCAGCTTGGTGTGCTTTCATCACCTTTGCTGTGTAGTCGTAGACTTTCTGTGTTAGGTTCTCAAACGTAAGTTGTTCCCACTCTTTTGGCTTTTGTTGCTTTTTAGGGTCAGCCCAAAAGTCGCTGTAATGGATATCAAGCAGGAATGACATACCGTTTTCTTGTGCGCGTTTACCAAGCTCAATGGAACGCTCTAACGTGTTATTACCGCCACCAAATACTTCACCAGTGGCTGACATTGGGTCTACCCACAAACGTGCGCGGATAGAATTAACCCCATTATCTTTTAATATTTTGATCAGTTCCTCTTCATTACCATCTTGGTAATATTTCCCACCTAATTTTTCTATTTCCGGCAACATGGAAATATCCATACCACGAATAAAATCAGCTCTCAGTTTAGGAGCAGTTATAACAATATTATCCGTATCAGTATTAATATCAGAGCTATTATTATTTGAAGAATTTGCAGATTGACAGCCAGCCAAAGCCACTGCCGCACTAATAAGTGCAACTTTAAATTTTGTGTTCATATCTTTCTCTCTAGTATTAGCCTTTGGTACTACCTGCTGTTAAGCCAGATACAAAGTATTTTTGTAGTGATAGATAAAGAAGCGCTACAGGTATTGAAATAAGCACAGCACCTGCTGCATATGTGGTATAACTCGCCCCCATTTTTTCTACAACAAGGTTATATAACCCAATTGGTAACGTATAATTTTCAGGCGTTCTTAAAATCGTTGTTGCGAGAATAAAGTCGCCTAGTGGTCCCGTGAAAGAGAATAATGCCACTACCGCAATAATTGGTTTTGAAATTGGCAGTATAATTTCCAAAAAAATACGAATATTACTCGCGCCATCCATTTTTGCCGACTCATCAAGATCTTTAGGTATCGCGTCCAAGTAACCTTTCATTAAATACGTGTTCATCGGGATCATACCTCCAACATAAACCAGTACTAATGCAAGATGGCTATTAATCAACCCCAACATTTGTGCTAGGACAAATATCGCAATCAGGGCAGAGAATTGAGGGATCATCTGCAACAGAAGGAACAGCATTAAACCATTTTTCCGACCTTTAAAACGAAAGCGTGAAAACGCATATGACGTACATGACACACTGATCAACGTCAGTACCATGGTCAAAAAGCTGATTTTCAAGCTGTTCCAAAACCAAGTCAGGTAAGCCACTTTGTCATTAGCAAACAAAGTTGCGTAATGACTCAAAGTCGGTTTATCCGGGAAAATGGACTCACCCATAATACTGTTACCCGGATAGAACGACGCACCAACCGTCCACACTAATGGATAAATAATGATCACCGAGACCAACAAAATCAGGCCGTAACTCAATGTCAAGCGGATGCGATTACTACGTTTAATACTCATATTGTTATCTCGCTTCATCTTTGAATGAACTGGTCATACGGAATTGCCAAAGAGCAATGCCCACAACAAAAATCGACAATAATAAAGTGATTGCAGATGCAATACCGTATTGCGATGAGGACATCGTTAGTTTGTAAATCCATGACACCAAGATATCGGTGCCGCCAGCGTTGCTACCAATGACAGCAGGACCACCATTGTTAAACAGATAAATAATATTGAAGTTGTTAAAGTTAAACGTGTATTGAGTGATCAAAATTGGAGCGATTGAGTACATTACCAGCGGTAAAGTGATGGTTCTTAATTGCTGGAATTTACTTGCACCGTCCATCGTCGCAGCTTCATAAAGATCGTTAGGGATCGCCTGTAGAACCCCCGTTGTCATGGCGAATACAAATGGGAAACCTAACCAGGTTTGGATCATGATGAGCGCGACTTTCGTCCAGAATGGGTCTGTCAGCCAAGCTTTAGGGTCAATACCAAAGAAGTCGAGAATCACGTTGTTGATGACACCAAAGCTGTCGTTAAACATCCCGGTAAAAATAAGGATGGTAACAAAGCCAGGTACCGCCCAAGGTAGAATAAAGATAGTACGGATCAGAGGTTTAAATTTAAGGTCTTTCTGGTTAACTAGAATCGCCAATAGAACCCCGACTGTACATTGCAATGTTGATGCTACTAATGTCCAAACGACTGTCCACTGCAACACATCGATAAAGGTGTTACGCCACAAGTTAATTTGGAAAATATTGAAGAAGTTCTTCAATCCAACCCAGTCAACCAGCTTGGCAGGCGGTGAGTTGTAAAGGTTGTAGTTAGTAAAACCAATCGCAAAACCAAAAATGATCGGAAACACAACAACAAAGACTAAAAGGATAAAACCTGGACTTATCATCAGATAAGGGAAGCCAGCATTGATAACATTGCGATACTGCACACGCAATGAGTTCAGTGGACGGCCTTTATCAAGCAGTTGACCGTTTTTATATGCGTCATTAATGCTGAGTATATAAACCACCAAACCAAACACCACCACTAGCGAAGCAATAATACCTTCTGCGAGTAGGAAAACTGAATTGTCCTCTGGTAGGTTTTCGCCTAGTGTTACAAGACCCCACATACCGTGGGAAATAAAATCACGAGTTACTGCATAAAAACTTGTTAGCAAGATAAAGAACATCATGCCTTTTACAAACTGTCGGTTATAAAACTGGCCAAAGCCAGGAATTAACGCAAGTAAAGAAGCAGTAAACCGTTGGGATCGATATAGCCCCAAGTTATGCTCAAAATGTTCACTCATATCAGACATCACTTACAACTCCATTTCGGAAACTTCTGTCATCTGTCAGCCCCAGACGAGTAACTAGGGCCAACAATTGCTTTCGCCAGAACAATATCTTTGAATTATTGACCCATCATTGCGTGGTTAGCTTCGATTTGCATATTGATGCTGTCTACCGCAGAGTCGAGTGCACTTTTCGCATCTTGTTTATTCGTTGCGATCAATTGAAGTGCGCTGTTCGCAGGGCCCCACACTTCATTCATTTCTGGAATGGAAGGCATAGATGTAGCGTGAATGGATTGCATCGCCACTGCACTTGCACCTGGGTCAGTCTTGATAACAGGATCGTCCACCAATTTTGTCACTGCTGGAACCTCTCCAGTTAGCTCAAAGCGGCGCTTAGCATTGTCATAATTATTAACGAATGTAATAAACTCTTGCGCTAATGGCTTGTTTTTCGAGAAAGTGGAAATGCTATAACTCTTAACACCCATAAATGAACCCATTTGCTCACCAGACGGCAATTTTGGAAGAGGTGCTACACCGTAATTGATTCCTGCTTCTTTGTAAGGCTGGAGCGCCCAAGGACCGGTTTGAACAATCGCAGCTTTGCCCGACGTGAATAGTGAATCGATAGCATTAAGCCCGTTATTACCAATGATGCCTGTAGGGAATACTTTAGAGTCATAGAACTTCTGAATGAATTTTGCGCCTTCTACTGCCCCTGGAGTATTCAGTAATATTTTATTAGGATCGTACGAACCGTCGGCTTTTTTAGCGAAAACATCCCCCCCCATACCGTTTAAAATTCCGTAGGTGTAATAAAGCTCATCCCATTTTGCTAGCAAACCGTATTTATTTTCTTCGCGAAACTTCTTAGACAGCTCAAATATTTCGTCCATCGTTTCTGGCAGCTCAGCAATAAGATCTTTGTTGTAAACCATAAATACGGTTTCAACGGATTTTGGCAAGCCGTATAGCACACCATTGTAAGTCAATGCGTTAATAGAAGATTGACTAAATGTATCGGTAACGGCTTTATCGACCTGAACTGGAGCAAGTAAACCTTGGATAACCGCCCCACCAATCTGATCATGTGGGATCAAGACGACGTCAGGGCCAGTACCTGCTGGGCCATCCATGCGCAGTGATTCGACCTGACCGCCATATGGCATTTCAAGCACATTCACTTTCACATCATGTTTCTTTTCAAACGCTGCGACCGCCTCTTTATTACCCAAAGACTTTTGAATGTCTTCCCAGACTAATAAGGACTGCTGCGCTAACGCCATTGGCGAACAAAATAGAGCGGTAACTGCAAGAGCAGATAGTTTTTTACTAAATTTATTGCTATCCATAAAATTTCACGCCTTTCGTTTTGGTAAAAATAAAATTTATGGTGCAAATATGCTCCTTTGTGTTATTTTTTCCATACGGGCTATTCATCGATGTGATTTAAATCACTAAAGCTAGCAGTTATTGTGATGAATCAGACAAGTGAAAATAAAATTTACTAAATAAAAATCGAATTAGATCACACACTTTATTTATTATCATTTAAGAGGAATTAAAATGTCTTCGATCCAATTATCCAATGTCGTAAAACGTTTTGACGATACCCAAACCATTTACAACGTAAACTTGTCGATAGAAGAAGGTGAGTTTGTGGTATTTGTTGGTCCATCGGGCTGCGGAAAATCAACGCTCTTGCGTATGATTGCAGGCCTAGAAAACATCAGTGATGGAGCAATATCTATTTCGGGAAATGTCGTTAACGACACTCCACCATCAGAACGAGGGGTTGCTATGGTATTCCAGTCTTATGCTCTATACCCCCATATGACTGTTGCAGAAAATATGGGGTACTCACTAAAAGTAAACAAAGTTCCAAAAGAAGAGCGAGATAAAAAAGTACAGCTGGTTGGTAAAGCACTACAGTTAGAACATCTACTTGATCGTAAACCAGCCCAACTGTCAGGCGGGCAACGTCAGCGCGTTGCTATCGGTCGTGCTATCGTGAGAGATCCTAAAGTATTTTTATTTGATGAACCTCTATCCAACCTTGATGCAGAATTACGCGTAGATATGCGTCTGCATATAGCAAAGCTACACCAAGAGCTTAAATCAACCATGGTCTATGTAACGCACGATCAAGTGGAAGCCATGACATTAGCGGATAAAATCGTCGTACTTCGTGATGGGAAAGTTGAGCAAGTTGGCTCACCAATGGATCTGTACCATAACCCTATTAACAGATTTGTTGCTGGATTTATTGGTTCACCTAAAATGAATTTTCTTCCTTGTACCGTTGAAGCGTGGGATGAAAACAGCTTAACAGTGAGTCTAGATGTAGGCCGCTCAATAACCTTACCAATAAAAACAGTTAAGATTGAACCAGGCAAAGCACTGACGTTGGGTATTAGACCTGAACACCTCACGAACAATCCAGATATGATCACACTCACATTCCAATGTGAAGTGGTTGAGAGATTGGGAGGCATGACCTACATCTTTGGCCAATGTGGCGGCGTGGATGACTTCAAATACCTTCATCATGGGGACACTCAAGTACAGCCAGGTGAGTCAATTTCGCTATTTACATCACCTTCCCATTTACACATTTTTGAACCTGATGGAAACGTCATTACATTTGATTCTGTACAATCAACGCATTAACGTTTTAACGCCAAAGAGCATTCAAAATGCTCTTTGGCATGATAGAGCCGTCCACTAAATATAATATAGGGTAATCTTTTGGCTACACTTAAAGACATTGCACAAAGAGCTAATATTTCTACTTCTACTATTTCTCGCTTTCTTAACGAAGACCCTACTTTGTCTGTAAGTGAAGACAAAAAGCGTGCTATTTTGGAGGCAGTCGAGTCTCTTGGCTATCAATCCCCTAAACGCAGTAAAAAACAGTTTGTTCATCATGAAGTAACCAAAACGAACGAGCCAGTTGGCATACGTGATGTTGTTATGTTGAACTTTTTGACTCCCACACAGGAAATAGACGACCCGTATTTCACTTCGATTCGTGCTGGCATTCAAAATCGTTGCTTAGAAAAAGGCATCGATTTAAAAACAATCCATCTAGACCAGATTGATACCAATATAAATCTAATAGAAAACGCTCCAGCCGTCATTGCAGTCGGACATTTCTCCAAACATATTGTAGATACCATATATCAAGCTAACCACAATATCATATTTGTTGACTCGAACCCTTTAGGTAGCAAAACCGATGCGGTCTTAATTGACAGATTGGCGTTGTCCAATGACGTTATGCAAAATGTACTGAAAAGCCGTTGTAAACGACCTGCTTTTATTGGCAATAACGAGGAGCGCTTACATACTTTTCGTAAAGTAACCAAAGAAAACGGCTTGTATCACGATGCGCTATGTAAAGTGAGTAAAGAGTATTGCATCGAGTCGGGATACCAAGCAATGAAAGAAATGCTACAACTCGATGAACTTCCAGACGTGGTCTACGCCGCGACAGATATGGTGGCCGTTGGTGTTTATCGAGCCATTTATGAAGCTGGGTTAACCATTCCAACCGATATACAAGTCATCGGCACCAATGATATCTCGTCAGCCCGACATATGAGTCCAAGCCTGACAACAATGCGACTGTTCCCGTTTGAAATGGGAGAAGTAGCAATTGATATGTTTATTGAAAAAATGGAAGGTAGAAAATACAAAAAAACGGTTTTATTTGGTCATGAATTCATATGGCGAGACAGCTTTAAAATTAACTAACTGCGAACTAATTTATGATTCTTCAATACCTCACGAATGATAAAATTGACTTGATAATTTTGTAGATGGGTCATAATCACAATTATCTAAGTAAATTTACTTAGATAATTTATCCACAATCACAACTACGTAAATTACCTTATAAAAATAATCACTAACACTTTTATACATAACCTCAACACTAAGATTCGTTGCTATATTATTTACGTTTAAAAACAATCAAAACGTGAATATATAAAAACGGAGAAACGATGAATAATACGCTAAAAACCCTAGCTATCTTCGGCTCATTAGTGGCCTCAAACTATTCTCACGCTTTTATTAAAGGTGCGGATATTAGTTGGATAACTCAGATGGAAGACAGTGGCTACGAGTTCTACAACGATTGGGGCTATCGACAAGATGTCCTTTCAATATTACGAGACCATGGCATGAACGCAGTACGTCTTCGTGTCTGGGTTAATCCCAGTGATGGTTATTACAGCTCACTGGATGATGTAATTGTCAAAGCTCAGTGGGCCAAAGACGCGAATATGGATGTGATGATTGATTTCCACTATAGCGACACTTGGGCCGATCCAGGAAATCAATGGAAACCCGCAGCATGGCAACAACTGAGCTTTGAAGATTTAATGGGACAAGTATGGTCTTACACTAGAGACTCGCTCAACACCTTAAAAGCTGCAGGTATAACACCAAAATGGATTCAAGTCGGTAATGAAACCAATAACGGAATGCTATGGAATGAAGGAATGGCTTCAAGCAATATGCGTAACTATGCCTGGTTGTTTAATGGCGGACGCAACGCAGCCAAAGAAGTATTCCCAGATGCCAAGGTCATTGTCCATTTAGCAAACTGTCACGACAATGCTAATTTCCGATGGATTCTTGATGGCTTACAATCCAACAGTGCTTGGTGGGATGTTATTGGCGCATCGTCCTATCCCAAGAATGCTACTGGCCTTACTTGGCAAGAAGCAAACAATCAATGCCTCTCTAATCTCAATGACATGGTCGAACGCTACGGAACGGAAGTGATGATCACTGAAATTGGCGTGCCTTGGGATGAGCCTCAAGCAAAGACTATCGTTGCCGATATGATCCAAAAAGTACGTAATGTTAATCAAGATAAAGGCATTGGGATTTTCTATTGGGAGCCACAGGCATATAGTTGGCAAGGTTATACGTTGGGTGCATGGGATCCAAATACGCGCCAGCCTACTCAAGCTCTTGATGCCTTTCTTGAATGAGTAAAAACATAAAATATTTTTCAAGCCCCTCTTTGATTAGAGGGGCATATTCGAAAGAACAAACTTAAATTAATAATTGTTTCTATAACGCTTTCCACACTGACAATATCATTTCATCATAAGATGATTTTTTAGTAGATCCAGAGTATCTAAAGTCAGTTTTTGATGATGTTGCGGGCTTTGTTGCGTAATTCGGTCAGAGAACCAAACTGCCTGAAATTGAGCAATTAACACACTGCGTTTCAAGTATACCAAGCCCTGTAAGTTTGTTCAGCGCTTTAATCATAGCGTATGAGCATTGTAGTTTCTCAGGCTTAACCGGTCACCTAACAACTGCTTCACTCGATACATTGCTGTCTCTTATAGTGAGCATTTATGATAGCCGTACCACTTTTTCCACTTACTGTTGGCTCCGTAGAGCTTCTGGCAACCTACCGCTAAATTCCTAGGGTGACCATTCTCCCAGAAGGCTGCCTTTTCTCTTGGTGGGATTCGTGGAACAGCTCGCTTGATCCGTATGGCATCGTGGCAATCCCTTGTGTCATAAGCGCAATCACCAGATATCTCAATAATTCTTCGGCGTGTTTGCTTGAGCAAGTTAGAAAAGACTTCTACATCGGTAACATTAGATAAACTCAGTTCTGCCGCGACGATTTCGTGAGTGCTGGTGTCTACCGCTAAATGCAACTTTCTCCAGACTCTACGCTTCCCGTCAGTACCATGCTTCTTGACCTTCAATTCACCTTCGCCATAAACCTGAGGCCTGTTGCATCGATGGCTAGATGCTGTGTATTACCACTCTAGTCTTTGGTTTAAATAAAACCTCGACTTGCTTAGTTCTTCGACTGATACAACTGTAATGTGGACAGACTATAGGAACGTTAGCCAATGAAAAAACAGAATCGATAAACCCTTGCAATGCTCTCAACGACATTGAGAAAACTCGTTTCATCATAAGCGCAGTGGTAATGGCTAAGTCGCCGAACTGACGAGGTCTACCACGTTTACCTTGTTTACTCTGCTTCCACTTGTGAATAGCTTCTTCATCCATCCAGAATGTCAGAGAACCACTATTAATAAGCGATAGATTGTATTGATTCCAATTAGTGGTTTTGTAGCGAGGTTTCGGCATTAGGCTAAGTTATTGGATAAACATAGTGGATCAGATCTTAGCTTATCGATTTTGTTGGATCATGGCGTTGAAGGCAACACTGTCATACAAATGAGCAAAAAGGAGAAAGGCACATTTTATATCACAAATGATGGTGGGTTGATTTTTTGGTGGTCAAGGAAAGGCTGGATTGCACAAAGTAAAACTTTGATCTAGCTAAAAAAGCAAGCTGCGTCTAGACTTTGAGGGAGGTAGCTTGCTCTCTAACGATTGAGCTGAAAAATTATTAAACACTCATTGCGATATCTAGCCAATACGAGTATTGCTCATCTGACTCAAATTCATTAGGTGACACATGACAGTCAATTTCCAGTCCATTCTGGAAGACTAGAAATCCACAATCACAACCAAAAGCATATTGGTCAGCAAATTTTACTTTAAAGCGGATTTCACGGTACTTCTCTGATAGCGCGATGAATATTGGGTATGGCATATTATTAAAGGAAATAAAGCTAATTCTACCGTAAACATATTCATATTTTTCCTCAAGCTTGAATTCACTGTGCCAAGCGTTCCATTTTGAGTACCAATGTTTATAATTCCAATCACTGTCTTGCTCAACATGACAAGAACTATTCTTTCCTTCCAAAACCTTTAGATACTCAGGGCTAGGAATTAACCTATTAAAATCTAACTCATTATTTTCATTACTAATGCACTCAATAATGGAACTTGCATGAGCAAGATCTTCAGTTTTAAATTCGATAATATTTATTATGCGATTTGACATTATTTTTACTCTTATTTATGAATCATTTATATGGTTTTAACTTGAAATTTTTTGTCTTCATAAATATTGAGTAAATCCACTGGGATCTTTAGCCTTAAAGTCGCGCCTTCACTCAAGACGGTTGTCCATCGTTTTTTTGAGCCACCCGAAGTACAATAGCCCGATAGTAATGCAATCCCAGTTTCAATTCGAGCACCTGAATCACGACTAAATGCTTTACAAACAGGATACCCAAGAAACTCTATCGCCTTGCCATGCTCTTGTATTTCCTCGATAGCCTCAATCTCAATCGTAATGAGATCGCTATTGAAGGTTTGATCGAGTTCTTCAACTTCTTTTTCTACAATACTTGAAAATATCCAAGCGCCCTGAGATTTATCCCAAGTACCGCCGAGTTTACGGCACTCTTCAATCAACAGTGTGTTATATGCTGATTTTAAAGAACAAATGCCTAATTTAGTTTGTTCTTCTACGTTTGCTGCTAACTTATAAATCAGATCAGTCCCATACTTTGAGCGAACTGAGATATCTATAACAGCAAGAAAATGCTCACCTAACTCTAAGTCTTTTGAGCACTCGTCGATCAAAATCTTACAAGATTTATTATTGTCTGTTGTCGCAGCAAAGTACTTTCTGTTCTTTTTAATTACATTGAAATTCATAATATTTACTCCATTTATTGACTAGTAATACCCTCCTTCTCACCGCTAGGGTGACGAATGTTTTTAATATAGTTTCATTTGTTTAACTCAATCTTTACGCAAGTAGAGATAGAGAGTTTTCAGGTATATTAAAACCAATAAAAACTGCCCAGTCAACCACTATTTACATTAAAAACAATGACTTACATTTACTTTTAAGCTTGTTTATATCTAATAAGAAACATGGACTAGTGGGAGGAAACCTCTTTACCCCCTATCGGGGGTAAAAGCCGACTTACCCTCTAGAGGGGGTAAATTGCACTATAAACTTTGGTTTGATTAAAACTATTCAATTATTGACCAATGCACTGTGTAAACAGTGCTCGTTCACGGGAAGCGGCTCTCGCCGCAGATTACAAATGACCGATTTGCTTGGCTGTGACTTAAGGCACTCTTAAAGGTCGTCAATCACGGGGGCAAACTATTCGTTATGGCTGCTTAAAGGATAGCTTTGACCGAAACAATGATATGGTGCTTCGTGCTTTGGCCTGCGCACCATATGTATCACGGCGTAGCTCTTGAACTCTAGGATGAGAAAAGGATGAAACAACGGATTTGGGGACTGAGACTGTATGCCTAACAGCACAAGGGTTATCGCCGAAATAGGCAATGCGGCGTCAGATGATATCGCCGCAATTTACGACCCCGCAGGGTCGATTTACCGAAGAATAGGTGCTAGCTTTTAGCAGTATATGAATCCTGGTTTGATTCAATTCATAGTGAATGACTTTAGCTTTATTACTAGTACTGATAGTAACTAATTATATACTTCTAAACATGCTCTTTTAGAAAATCACCAATCATTATCTGGTTTATCCATGTGTTGGTATATGTTTAGAGCATAATTCCAATCATTCCATTGCAATCGTTTACCGTTTAGATTCATACACTCATCTAGAAATT
The DNA here is from genome assembly GCF_002563795.1 of Vibrio sp. ES.051. Taxonomy (GTDB): domain Bacteria; phylum Pseudomonadota; class Gammaproteobacteria; order Enterobacterales; family Vibrionaceae; genus Vibrio. The sequence continues at coordinate 514,043 of NZ_PDJL01000003.1, read as the reverse complement.
CATTATAGTCGTCGTTACTCGCGAAAAGTTTGAAGCGGTTAATTCGTAACTCTGCTCTTGCTCGATTATCAACAGCCACTAAAACAATTTGTTCTCCATTGACAGCTTTATAGTTTTCTAAACGGATGTCATTGCCTACACCGCAACCCGCTACCTGGAAATCATAATCCTCAACGTCAAGGCCCGTTCTCTCCTCAAGCAATGCTTCAAAAGTATACTCCTCAGAAAACCCCATCTCTGCTGCTTCTATAACTTTTTCAAAGAACTCTGTCATTGTTTCTTCAGTATATGAACTGAATACTGTAAGGTTATCATAGTCAGAAATTAAACAATTCTGGTGATCTAAATCTAGGGCTGAAACTTGGCAATCAGATGAGAATTCTCCATCGTATAATTGAACAAATAGGTCACCAGACCACTGATGCTCTTCACTCTGTATACTAGCTGTTACAATGGCGTTAAATCCGTCTCCATAATCCCAGGGAAAAGCCTCTTGAAAGTGAGTAATAATCTTAACTCTTTCTGTATCAATATCTTCTCTATCAATGGGACTTGAAGCCAACTTTACTGTGTCAATAAAGTCGTTATTAGAGTTCGATACGATTTCTCTTACGCCCTCTTTCACATCATCAGTGATGCGCTGATCAGTTTTATTCGCAACTATAGGTTTTGCTGAGTCACATAGATCACGGATAAGTTTGTTTTTTTGTTTAACCATTTTTATTTCTCCATTTATATACTAGTAAAGTCCTCCCTTCACCTCTAAGGTGATGAATTATTTGATATTATTTAGTTTATTTAACTCAATCTTTATGCAAATTGAGATAGAGAGCATTCATTTTCATTAGAACTCACCAAAAGCATTATGTCAATGAATTATTACTATAAAATACAATAACTTAAGTAACATAAAGTATTTACTTTTGACTTCATTTATATATAAAAAGAAAAACGAAATCCTTGAAAAGGAACGGTCTTACCCCTTATCGGGGGTAAACGACAGACTACCCTCTATAAAGGGTAAAGATGGTTTGTTGACTATGAATTAAACATCGATTGATGCACTGCGAAAGCAGTGCTGATTATGAGCGGCTCGCGCCGCAGGAGTCGAATGAATAGGTTTTGTGGTGCTGATCAATACTGGACTCTAAGTTAAGCAACTTTTGATGCTTTTATCCAGAACCGTGCTGAGGGAGGATCTGATCTGCTCCAGCCAGACTGGACACTCAACTAAACGAGTTTCCCATATCTAAGTTAAATCATTGATTACTAATATAACAAGACATATAACAAAGAAATGTCCAGCACTTTCACAGTTGGCACTTCTTAACACAGAAGTGCCCAAACTGTGTTACGCTCGAGAGAGCAGCATTCATTCTTAGCTCATAATCGCATAAATAAAATTTATGATCGAGGCAAAGGCAAGACCTGCCCCCTCCCTGTTTGATTGCAACGTTAGTGAACTTTGGAGCAGTTAGAACAGATTTAAAACTAAAAATAGCTAACCTGTGATCGGTTTGGTAGGGAATAGTAATGATAAAAAATGAATATTTGCGCTTTTTGCAAACATTGAATGCCGAGGAGGTGTCAGCAGGCGTACGAAAAGTTGCAAATCTTGTTTTTGCGCACTTTGAAGAGGTTTATCCATTAGGCACGACACAAGGCAAACGAGTCAAGAAAGTTGCTAGCCTAGCATCAAATCAGTGGGCTAACCTTTCAGATGCCATTGCAGAAGTTACATACGAGACTGGTAACGCTGGCAAAATGTTCAAGCAGCTAAAGTCTATTGAAATTGGTCCTTTTCGTGGTTTTGCCAAAAAAGAGTCTTTGAGCCTACACAGTCTGCTTGTTTTGATTTACGGGCCAAATGGTACAGGTAAATCAAGTTTCTGCGAGGCGTTAGAGTATGGTTTGCTAGGTGCTGTTGAAGAAGCGCAAAATAAGCGGTTCCGTAATCAGGATGATTACCTGAAAAATGCTCATACCAACTCATTTAGTCCACCACAGATCTTGGGTGTTGATCATCAAGGAAATGATGTAGTACTCCAACCTGACGAATCTTTATATCGCTTCTGTTTTGTAGAAAAGAACAGAATTGATAGCTTTTCTCGCATTGCAGCGCAGGCACCAGCTAAACAAATGGAGCTGATATCAACACTGTTTGGGTTAGATTCATTTAATGAATTCGTAAAAAACTTTTCACCAGAAATCGATGGTAAGTATATTGATTTAGTTGGTGAAAAATCAGTTCAGTTGAACCTTAAGCGACAGACTCTTGTTGGACATCAACAACAAATAGAACAAAACAACACCAACTTGAAGCAGCTTGGTGGTGAAGAGGCTGCGCTGGCACAACAATATCGTCTAGGCTGTACTTATAATCAAATGATGATAGAGCTAAACGGTGACGATCAAAACCCTGGGCTAATTAGTAAATTGGAAACTGATTTGCAACAGCCAGTATATGCGAAAAGCGGCTTGACCCAAGCTAGGCTTGCTATTATTCGAAGTGAAATCAATACAAACCTTGCTAACTACAATGCTAGCCAACAAGAATTGGTTAATGCCAGTCAGCAAGTATCATTTAAGCAGTTGTATGAATCAGTATCTAAATTACAAGCGAATAGCCCTGATAAGTGCCCAGCCTGTAAAACTCCATTGACACAGACAGCCCTGAATCCTTATGCACATGCAGACGAAGAGCTGCAAAAGCTACAGCATCTTGCAGTTTTACAAGCTAAATCCCAAGAATACTATCAGAGCCTTAATCAGTCATTGGCGGAACTATCACAAGTCATTAATGTTTCCTGTGATCGTTTAACAGCTAACCCTCTTCATAAGTTTAGACTTGCCTCTAACATCCAGCCTACAATTAAGTGGTTTAACTCAATGCTTCAACCGTCGCAAGGTGGTTATACGGCTTGGCAACATCTGGAAGCGCAAGTACAACAATTGGAGCAAAGCGATGCCGCAATTGAACAACAAGTCCAAGTTAGAACGGCGAAGCAGCAGGAACTGAATAGACTACGTGGTTTTGCGAAGAGCATAACTGTATTACAAACACGCCGCCAAACAGCTCAAACAACATTTGAAAAAGCAACTCAAGCAATTGCTAGTTTTGATCAGGAGAATGCAGAGTTAATCTCTAGTGTTGAGGGTGAAAAACATGTGGTTGCACGAAATAAGGAAATCGTTAGTGCCTACGCATCCTTTGTAGAGAAGCTTAATGCGTATAAAAATGCTTTGCCAGTTAAGCTAGTTGCTGATTTGAGTGAAAAAGTAACGGAGCTATACAATGCATTCAATCGCTATGATTCTCCAAACGATAAGCTAGCGGCAGTTCAGTTACCACTTGGACAAAACCAACGCTTGAAGATTTCTTTCCAAGCAGAGCCTGAGAAACACTTCGACGCTTTACATGTACTCAGTGAAGGTCACATTCGCTGTTTAGGTTTAGCGATATTGCTTGCCAAAAACATCAAAACGGATTGTCCGCTGTTGATCTTCGATGATCCAGTTAATGCAATCGATGACGAACATAGACAAGCAATCAGAGAAACTTTATTTAAAGATGAGTTCTTCAATGCCAAGCAAATTATTATGGCGTGCCATGGTGAGGAGTTTTTTAAAGATACACATCAAACGATAGGTTCAAAAGCAGCTAAAAGCGCGGAATCCTACATCTTTATGCCTCAAAAAGGTGAACGACACGTTCAAGTGCTTTCTCTTCAGCGCCCTAAAAACTATGTTTTGGCAGCTTCTGAGTTATATGCGCAAGCTGAATATCGAGATGCTTTAATGTCATCTCGTAGAGCTTTGGAACACCTTTGTGAAAAGGCATGGCTACACTATGGAAAGCATTGTGACAATACAGATAAACCAATCAGTGTTTCTAGGCGTACTCCCCATGCACCTTGGGACTTAAGAGCTTTAGCTGATAACTTGCGCTCTAAATTAAACAAGTCCAAAGCAGCTATACCAAATAAAGCAGATATTGTTGTTGCATTAGATTCTTTACTTGGAGTTGGCGGTCAAGATCCACACTGGGTCTACTTGAACAAGGGCACACACGAAGAAACAGATCGAGTCGAGTTTGAGAATGGAACAGTCGGAACAATTGTTTCATCACTTGATGCTCTTGATAAAGCACTAGAAGTATAGAAATGTGAAAATGGGATCAGGTTTTGTTTTTGCCCAATCTGATCTTCTTCGAGTGTTCGTTATCTCTTAAAAATCCAAACTCGGAATTGTCCAGAACCTTAATAGTTGGCACTTTGTAACTAAAAAGTGCCCTACTTCGACTTAGGGTAGATGTTCTTCACTAAACTAACGTGTTCATCTAGACTAAGATTTTCTAATGTCTGATTTTGATATCTCGGCGTATTATCAGGAAGTGAAATGAACAAGAACCTAGTGAATATCTCATTGGAAGAGCAACAAGCTCAACTCGAAAGTCGCAAACACTACACATTCTTCAAAGATGGTTACATTGATGGTTATAGCTTTGCTTTTGGGCTGTTCGAATCACTATGGTTAGATGGTTTTGATGTAAAGAACCCTACAGATCTGCTCAATGCACTGTGTTTACTCATTGAAAATGAGCATGTAGAACAAAAGAAAGTCTTTGAAACTCATATTAATGATATGACCCCAGAAGCCTACGCAATGTATCCAGAAGGGAAAACGATTCTATTCCATTGCACATTCTTTCTTCATAATATACACAATTATATTTCCCATATCGGAGAGCGAGTTATTCAAATCCCAAGAACCGAAAAGGATATGCTTTATTCTTGGTGGTTAAAGCGTGAGAACGTCTATACATACACATATCTTGATACCTTTATGAAACAATTCACCGAGATCTTGGATTCTATGCCAAGCTTTAGGCCTATGGTGATGAATTTGCACATCTCAAGACACATCCCAGATGAAGAGTTTTCTGCTTATTCAACGATCATCAAGAAAGAAGAGCGCTCTAAGCACATTGTTGAGCGTATCAACGAGGCCATAAACCAAGAATTTTATCTCGAAGCAATCGCTCTTGAAGAAAGTTGCATTTCAGACCGTTTATCGTTGGTTTTGTACTTGAAAGGGCAAAAAGCAGGGACAAAGAGCTTTGCAAAGCTCACAGAACTGTGTGATGAGTTTTTACCCAAGAATCTTAAGCGTGATGTGGACTCGTGGCGTAAAGAGCGAAATAGATCGATTCATAACTTAGTAAGGTCTTCACCTCTTGAAGAGATGATCGACCTTGAAGAGCTTGACTTACTTTCGGTATATACGGCCAAGAAAGGGTTGAAGTTACTTGATGATGTAAATATTTGGTTTGAAGAATTCATTCTTTCTGAGATGAACCCGTTCTGTTTGCGATTACAAGAAGAAGTAACCCTGAACTAGATTTGATGTTCTTGCACAACTAATTTTAGCTCCCCCTTTAGAAACGGGAGATTCGTATTTCGGTGATTTCGATCGCGTTTACGTTGTTTTTCAAGCAAGTCGCCATATTTTTACAATTTAGTAACGTAAACGATTGCTCTCTGCACACGTTTCAGGGATCGAATACACCTCATCGATATAACGCCAGTCTCACGTCTGCGCACCAACTCCATGTATTAAAAATTGATGAGCTATAGAAGCAGATCTTCCAGTTCTTTACCCATGAGGACCTCAAAAGATGTATAAATTGCAGTAAGACGCTCTTCGTTTCCACATCTATCAATACGAACAAAACCTTTAGCTGCAATCTCATCAATAGAAATCGAAAGCTCTTCGACACTGCGACCTGTTATCTCAGATAACTTCCCTACACTATTTGACCTCTCATAAGCCATCATATTCAAGAGCTTAATATTATCGTTAGTTAAAACCTGTGACAGCTCTGTTAAAGATGCAAACCAGAATTGAGGCATATCTTCCACATGGTTTAATTTACCAGCTGCAACATCCAATATATACTTGCGAACGAGTTCTTCCGAGGCGATTCCGATTCTAGCTTTCATAGTTTATCCAGTTAATAAATATATAACAACTTTCTTTAAATCAAAGGGAAACTAGTGATAATAATGATAAATTACAGCAAATTTATCAAACCTTAATATCAAATTTCTTTAAACCACGCTCTCATTATTCACTACTTTGATGAAGCGCAATAATCTTAAGAGCATCAGCTGTAATATTAATTGCTTTAGAGCCTGATGGTATATCCATCTTATCTTGATATTGCACCCAAACTTCGCCGTTTTTAGATATGCGGATCATTGCGAATGTGTCGTTAAGAAAGGACTTATTAACGCCAAGCTGTTTATGAATATCATCCATCATAATCATCCCTATTAAATATTGACAGAAGAGTATGAGTTAATACTAATCCATCATTTTTTGAAAAACAATCCTATTCATCCACTAGATTCCAAAATGTACATTCGCATAAAATGTAAAAAGCCAGATCTTTGATCTGGCAGATATCAATGAGCTTTATTAAAGACTGGAACACAAAGACTCTAATACCTTTCTTTCAGTGCTTAATTTTTTAACTCTATTACCAGTCTCAAAACTGTCTATTTTACTCATGTGTTTAACAAAACGATCAGCATTTGCTTTACTTGAGATTTTGAAGTTAGATAAATGATTGTAAGTCTTAATTTTATCAGTTAATTTCTTATCATAGAAAAGCATATTCTGAAAAAGAATATCAGGCATAACGTATGCGTCTAATACTTGTTTAATTCTGTACATTGACTGATACAGATCTTGTGCTTCTACAGCACTCAAAATACCATCTAAAGCAAGCTTTTCAACAATATCTGCAACGTCATGGATTGGCTTTGATATCTTTGCCGCCTCTTTCTTAATTCCAGCTCTGTCAATCTCGAAATAACCACGGCATTCATTCACTTTTGCTTTTTGATATATTCCGTAATAGTATTTATGCTTAGCTAAAAATTTCTCATATGCACCTCGAGTAATCTCGAACTCCCCCGACTTCACACATTCAGAAGCATTGTTAGTTACAAATTCTTCAAATGTATACTTGGGGTACTCATCAATACGTTTTTGAGCAACATTAATCACCATTGTCATTGGAGGTCTATTTCTAGAATCTTCATTATTTATCTTTATATTTAATCGAAGATAAAGAGTCATACCTTTTCTATGTCGGTACGGCGTATAATACATACCATCATTATTTTTGTTATATCTTTCTTTATCGACTGCTACATTAATTGCATCTGCGTTGTTGGCCATAATTAAAACCTTATCATTTATTTTTATCTTTAATTATAAATTACCAGTTAATTAATAATAAGTAAACTAAATAATAATTAACAAAGAAATTATCATAAACAATTGAACGTTAAATACAATTAACTAGATTCAACAATAAAAATATTATTTCGGAGATGAAAATTTAAAAATAATTTACCAGCTATTACTTACAAATAACCGATTTGATTTTTAAAATTAATGACTAGATCATTATCTATAGATACTAATACGTCTATATTGAATGACCACGATAATTAATATCAAACGAACATCTACTTATAAAAATCCTCGAAAGGTAGATTTTCAATGACTCACGTATAAAATAATTAATTATGAATATTTACTGAATCAGGTCCATCGCATTATCTTTGTCCTTAACTTTGTATTCAAACAATTCTTCAGTACTAAAGATTTCAGCATCTTTTTGTGACTCAAAATCTCTAAGTTCCTTTAAAGAGATCACTTTTACATTGAAATCGTTGATGAATGTTTGCATAGTTAACTTGTGTTGAATCTCGTTGTGGCTCTCTCTAATAGACGAGAACAGCTCGATAAACAATTGTCGGAGAACATCAGAGAATGTGTCGCTAAGTTGTACTAAATTGATCTGCATAGCGATCGCACAAGACATTTTATTGCCACTTTGTATAAACTTTCTAGAGCGCAAGTGGAATCGATCGTTATGTAATATCGCTTGCAGTTTATTAAAGTAAATTTTGTTAGCATTAAACAGAACAAGTAACCAACCATTATCGTCTGACTGGCGTTTTACGTAACTTGTATGCGCTTCTCGTTTCTGCCTTTGCGATAGCAAAGCTAACTTATTCATTTCTTCTTGAAAACGCTCAAAATTGAGCGAATCAGCCGATAGAATTTCATTTTGAATTAGCTTTCCCAATGTAAACTTACGATTACTGCCAAGCTGAGATGCACTAAAACGATTGTCACTCAAATTAAAGACGAGACCAGATACCAGCCCGTCCTTTTCTCGTACTTCGACTGTGAGTTCTGGATGTTGTTTTTCTACGGCTGAGACAAATTGCGCTAGCGTTGAGCGTTGGTTAAGATGGTTAATCGCTCTCGTGACTAATCTAGCAACTTGCGCTTTTTTAATTTTCACTCTTGCATCATTGATGGTTGAGCCATCGTCATAGCCTTTATCCTTACTCGAAACTAACTGTCGCAGGCCAAACTCGATTTCAAGCTCTCTCATAACTTCTTGTGCACGATAATAGCTATAGCTGTCAGAGACTTTCTTTCGGGTTATCATATCTATTGTGCTAGTCACGATATGTACATGCTCTTCGTCGGTATCATTATGCTTGAAAGATATATAGCGACAATTTCCGTATCCGAGGTAACCCATAAGCTTACTGACTGTCTTTTGCCATTGAGTGTTACTCAAATGTTCGTTCGTATCTAAAGAAACTATCATGTGCTTGAACTGTTGCTTTACAGCGGGATTTAGAGCAATTGATTGCTGCATTTCCGTGATGGCCATTGATAAGTCTAATAACTCCCCTGCCGCAGTTCTGGCTTCATGCGGAATGTGGATGATGTTGTTGGCGTATATGAACTCTGTTAATGCAGCACGCTCTTTGCTCGCACCAGCGGAATAGTTGATAAGATTTTTAGCAAGACGTTCATCGTTACCTTTTATATAATCGACAAGTATATGGACAGTCTTCTTATTGTGCTTTTTGTGTTTTTGTTCGGGTTCTTCATATATCATAGTTTGTTCTCTTTTTTTCTTGTATCAACTTTTCTAATTTTTCAATCGAAATATGCTCCTTTGCTATTTCATACGCAGTATCTTCAGTAAAGCAATTTATTAACAAGAGCCTGGTTTCTTGAAATTCTTGTTTTAGTACTTCAAATGCTTGGAAAACTAGTTCTACCTCTTGCCTATCAAGCTGATTCCCATTTTCTAGGTGTGAAGCAATAGAGCCAATATCTTTAAAAATACCCGATGTTTTATGGAAAAAGTTTTTTGAAGCTTCAAGTACCACTGGTTTAACCACCATCGTCCTATTTAATATAGCTCTCATATAAGCAGATAAAGTGCTATACCCTGATTTCTTCTTATTATCTATTTGTGTTTGATATTCCATTTCTGTAAAGTTTATTTTCACTGATTTAGACAACTTGTCTTCATCAGATTTTCTTTGTTTAATTTTATTTTTCTTTGCAGACTGTAGTGCTTTCTCCATTTTCAAAAGTTCATTTTTATCTACAGAATGGAATATATCTATGTAATCACTCATGGCTTATGTTCCTTATTTTAATTATTGTATGTAAACTTTTTGAGCGAAGCGATTATGCTTTAATATAGCGCTAACCTCGAAGAGTGTTAGTGCAACCGAACGAATTGTGAGGGAATCGTCTGATGAGGATATTTGGGACAAATAGAACTCTCAGACATAGCTTGCTTAAAGTTGTATGTTTATCACATTAACAATATATTAAAAATATTCAATATAAATTTAAATCAAGTGTCTGTTTTTTAATTTTAATCATGAGTTTACATCTCTAAATTTAGAGCTAATCACATGACTTCTTAACTATTAATTTCCATAGCATGTGATAATACTTACCCTTTAAGTAAAAAGATAATACTAAATACTTATCGAATAATAATTTAAAACATATTTCATTAAATAATAACCACAATAGTTACCCCTTTGAAATTAATCCATTTATTACAATTGAATTAATCAATAATTAAAATAGCCTGAGTCGTCATAAAAGAACGTGAAGAAATACTTTTTGCGTTAAATAGAATTGGATAAGTGATATTATCAGAGAAGTAATTTGTGATACAAACTTAAAGTAACGCTATACTGAACAGGAGAAAAGTAAAATCGAACATATGCACGATTCCAGTTGTAACAATCAATTATTTCAGCTTCCCAATCGGTTTCCATAGCTCTCATTGAATAGAACAGAATTAACTATTAATAAATCATGTTTTACCCAATGACCAATCATTTATTGTCCTGAGCAGAAATCTAAGAAAGAGGTTTAGCAAAGTTTCTACTCTATTACCCCGAGCTTCGTAAGAAGATATATCACGGCACTGAATAAGCTACGAAAACATACTGCTCAAAGGCAAAATTGCCTACTCAATGATCTCGGGTATATAATTGTTTTTTCGCGTTTTTTCCAAACGAAACAAAGCACCGTTTTGCGGTGCTCTGTTGGTGGAAGTTACTCAAATAACCTTGCGTCATCTGCGATTGCTTGCCATTTTTCGGGGTTTTGTAATACAGCTTGTCTTACTGCAAAAAGATATTTTATCCTTTCTAGTGTGTCGCCCAAATCATCAGGTACGGGTACAGTATCAATAGCTGCTAGTTTACCTAAATTACCATGCACGCGTGACATGTTGATTAGCCGTATTGGGGCTGCTTCATTTACATCTTTCTGCGCGGTAAAAATATCACTAATAGCTTTGTTATTTTTGTCGTCATTAAAGAATACTGGCACTTCACCCACAGCTTCACTTTTAAACACTATACGCAGTGGTTTACCAAGCTTTGAATCCGATGCTATCACATACTTGACGAATGAGCGCACAAAGCCGTTGTAGCGCTCTCTGTCCTCGTTTCGCTCTAATTGTAGCTGCTCAAGCGTGTTTACATCATAGTCGCTTGTTTGCGTTGATAGCTTTTCAAATCGTGCTTTTGCTTTATCTTGCTCTGTATAGATAGCTTTTAGCTTGTTTACATAAGCGGATATAATACGAGGATCTGATTCTTCAAGCATTTGTGTCTTTATATCGTCAGCGCTTGCTTCTAGCTCTGCAACCTGCGCTTCTAGCGTGTTTAGCTCTTTCTGTAAGCTAGCAAAGCTATTGTTGTTAATCTTTGCGTAATCTAAACCAGCCAACGCTTTAATTAATCGCGGCTCAATTTCTTCATAGTTAAGTGCGCGTTGGTCGCAGCCTTGCTTGTCAATCTGCTTGCGACATCTTACTTTGATGCGCCCGCGATTAGGCTTAAAGTAAGACATGCAATAACCACAGGTTGGGCAATAAAGCATGCGGCTAAATAGATTTGAAAACGCGCCCGTTTGTCGCCCTCCAGATCTCTTAAAAGATGCTTTAAGCCTGATCCACTCTTCTTCTGTAATCAATGCTGGGTAATAGCCTTTTATTACATCACCAACAGGTTCTTTGCGCACCCCCTTTTCGCCGTGCACATGCTCGACTGGTTGAAAGTCGCCGACAAGCTGTATCATCTTTAGATACTTCTCAACAATCTTTGTGTACCAAGTATTGCTGCGGTTCCAGCAAGGATACCCTCGCTCATTAAGATAAACTGTAATGCGATGAGCACCCCAGCCTTGCAGCTTTAAATCTACCATCTTGCGCACTATTCGCGCACGCTCAGGTATCAACACAAAGTGCGTTTTATCTTTGCTTAATTCAATCCAGCTAGGACTCATTGATGTGCGTCTCTCACCGCCCTCTTTTTCTAATAGTCGCTTGTGTGTGAATCTGGCACGTATGCGTTTTGATTTCTGTTCACTCTCTAAGTGCGCTAAATGTATTGCTGTAGTGATAAGCAGGTCTTGACCTAAGTCACTACTTTTGTCGTGATAAATGATCAGGTTGAAACGACAAATGGCAACGTCAATGCCGTACTTTTTGAAACGTGCAAACAGAGCGCGGGCATCATCAACGGGCAAGCGACTTATACGGTCAATAGCTTCTACAATTAGCAACGTACCTTTTTCTACCTGTCCGTTTTCCGCTGCTTTTAGGAATGCGCCAAGCCCCGCGTTTTCATCTGTATTTAATCCAAAGTACGCACTTAATCCCCTGTCGTAGATGGGGCTATCTGCAAGTGTATACACTGGTAAACCATCACGGCTGTTTGAAATGTTTACATCTTCAATAAACTTGCTAGCTATTTCGATTTGTCGCCGTAGGCCATCTCCTTTTACTTGTGTGCCCTTTGAAACTCTAGAATAAATATGTGCAATGCGTGGTTTTTCGTCCATGCCATTCATCCTGTAATGCTATAACCCATAATTTTTCATTAGGATTGATTATCGCAAATTTATCAAATGTATCAATAAAAAGAGGGTTTTATATGGATAAAGACGTTAAAAGACTGAATTCATTAAACAAAAAAGCCACCAATATTTGGTGGCTTGTTGTTTAAATTAACCGCTATACTATTGATTTAAAAGCTCAACGGATTGCGATGCTATCACCCACTCTTCATTGGTAGGGATAACCATTACTTTCGCACCAAGTAACTCAGATGTTGCAATCACACCTGCGTTACCAAATCTTGCTGCTTCGTTACCTTTTTCGTCTTCAACAAAACCTAGTAACTTAAGGTTATTCAAGATTTCACGACGGATTGGCAGTGAGTTTTCACCAATACCACCCGTGAAGACAATACCATCGAGAGAATCTAGCGCAGCAAGGTAAGAAGTAATATATTTCGCGACACGGTAAGTAAAAATCTCAAACGCTAACTTCGCACGAGCATTACCCGCTTCCATCGCTTCTAGCACACCACGTGCGTCACTAGTTACCCCTGATACACCTAAGAAGCCAGACTTTTTGTTTAGCATCTCGAACAGCTCGTCTTTTTCCCAGCCTTTACGGAACAAGAATTCGATGACACTCGGGTCAAGGTCTCCACAACGCGTACCCATCATTAGGCCAGCGAGCGGAGTCAGCCCCATACTCGTGTCAACACATTCGCCATTTTTAACCACACTAACTGAAGCGCCATTTCCTAAATGAACGGTGATAAAGTTACCTTCTTCCACTGGTTTGTTGACCATTTTTGCGGCTTCACGGCTTACGTAATAATGGCTTGTACCGTGCGCACCGTAGCGACGGACTTTATGCTGTTCATATAACTCATAAGGCAGAGCGTACATGAAGGCTTTAGCTGGCATTGTCTGATGAAAAGCCGTATCAAAAACAGCAAATTGAGGCAATGAAGGAAACGCCTCCATCGCGGCGCGCATGCCTTCCGCGTTCGCTTTGTTATGTAGAGGCGCTAGTTCAGCTAAACGCTCTACCTCTTGAATAACATCTTCGTCGACTTTTACCGTGCCTTTGAATGTTTCACCACCAGCGACAATACGATGACCCACGGCGATAAACTTAGAACTGAGGCCTAGAGTATCTAATAACTTTACTACTCGCTTAACAGCGTACTGATGGTGATTGCCGCCAGCAGGAATAGCTTCGACGGTTTTTTCGCCCTGATACTTCCAACTGATTTCGGCTTCAGGCAGGCCAAAGCACTCACCAATTCCCGAAACGAGGTCCTCTCCAGTTTTTGAGTCAATAACAGCAAATTTAAGTGAAGAGCTACCAGAGTTGATCACCAGTACAAACGAATGAGACATGAAATAGTTATCCTGTTGTAGAGCAGAGGTTGTAATTGCGCTTCCGCGCTGCGTACTTCTTGTTTGCCTCCCTATTATTCAATATTTTTTTAATCTTTCAACAATCTTTTAGTTAAAGTGATTTAATTGAACAAATTTTGTTGATCTGTGGCAAATTTTGATTTTATTTGAGGAGTAAAAAATATCAGTTGTAAAAAATAATGTATGAATTAGTCAATTTGTACAGACCTCATTATGTATGAGCTAGTTAGTGTGTTGGACGGAAAACAACAAACCAATCAATAAAAAAGAGCGAATAACGTGTTCATTATAACATTTTTATTCGTAATCTTAGGGTTAATTGGCTCTGCTGAGAATGGAAAATGACATAATGTCTATCGAAACAACCGTGCCCGAAAGAACATGGCTAATGTTGTTCATGAACACAACGAAAAACGAAACCACATTCGTCAATACATAAAAAGCCGCTCACTGTTAAGTGAGCGGCTTTTTTTCTATTTTAAGAGGAGGTATTGAACCTATACCGCTTGCGCAAATAGTAAGAAGCAACCAAACAGGAAGATCATACTCATACCTATCACGCCACCACCCGCTTCATAAATATCATCATCACCTACCGGAACTCGACGAACTCTCATCGTCATCGATAGCGGGACGAATACCGCAAGAAACACGAGAATGATACCTGCATAGCTTAATATTGATAAAAAATGCTCAGGCGCGAACACCGCACCTAATAATGGCAAAACAAACGTCGTCACAAATACCACGGGCTTATTTGCTTTCAGCAAGTCAGCGTTTTGATCATACAACGCCATTGCCACCCCCAAAAACGAGGTTAATAAAGCCAAGCCAGTAAACATCGAAAGAATGAACTCCAAACCTTCGTACTGTTGGCCAAGCACGGAAATCAACTCGGTTACGTTAGGGTATTGAGCGAGTTCATGAGGAGGTAAATTACCCACGACCGCGAGTAGCCATAACAGATAACAAACCAGAGGAATGGTCGAGCCAACAATAATCATGTTACGCAACTGCGTCTTGCTCGCTTCTTTGTTATAAGTAACAAGAGACGGGATAACCACCATAAAGCCAAAACTGGTGAAAAGAACCGAGCTGGTTTTAATCAGTGCCATCTTATCGTTACTCACCACGTCATCCAGTCCTCCCAATGACACACTTGGTGCAAGGGCGAACAGAGTAAGAACAAGTGCAACGATCATCCCCATAAACAAGCCACGATTAAGCTTGTCTACAACACTCGTTCCGGATGAAACAATCATTCCGACTAAAAGAGTAAAGCCGACTTGACTTGAGATCATTGATGTTGGAAACCCGATAGACGCCGTCACTTTTTGTACTAAGTCACCCGCCCCAATAATGTACGCCATCAATAGGCAAACCAGCAGCGCATAAAGCAAGCAATTGGTCACTAGCTGACCACCTTTACCGAGCGTTTCACGGGCAATAGCATTCATACTTGCGCCACCACCGACTTTACAACTTGCTTCTAGGAGAAGCAGTGCGGCATAGGTTGTTCCGGCCCAGATAAACAACATAAGAAATGTGCCCCACAAGAGGCCAAATTGAGCTAGCACCATTGGTATAGCAAGCATACCAGCGCCAAGAGCAGTACCTGCAACGATCAGGGAACTGCCGACAAGTTTTAGGTTCACGGTTAATACCTCTAAATTCAATCCGTTTTTTTTCACCAACTACGCAACTTCCATGAAATAAGCAACCGTATTCCACAGCGCAGCCATCAAAAACACCTCCATATCGCTACAATTCAGGGGTCACAACCCCACGTAGCCAAAAAACATAAACAAAAGACGGTCGTTTCCATTGCACATGAATTTATAAAGGAGAGTTTTTGGGCGATGTTTTGATTGATGAGATACTGTATTTTGGGTTCGAAGCAAAATCAGCCATCCGATTCATCAATCGCCACTCATTATTGAGTGGATTTGGTTCAAAAGGATTGTAAGGTATAACTAGGACAGTTGAAAAGTAAAAGGTCAGTTTTGAAACCATATATTTTAACAAGCCCAATGGATTGCGAAACATATGATGAAACCAACCACTACTCAGTGTTTGATTGCTTAAAAAGACAATGAGTGTCCACAAGCACTCAGCTCTCGCGTGATGTACATAAAAATTTACACCTTATTAAGAGACATTAAAATCAAGAGACATAGCCTAGATCCGACAATATCGCTATTATTCGCAACGAACCGACAAACGGCGGTTCGCATGCCTCTAAGCACTGATTTACGGTTCGAAAATTTGGTAAATGAGTGTCCAAATGCTGGGTGTGGTTCCCCAGCATTTGTATTCGTCTTTTTCTCTCACTCTTCGTACGTTTAGCACTCTTTGTCTAAGGCCTTTATTACATGAGTCAAGGCCAACACGCCCATATTAGCCAAGCACTGCTCAGTAATGGTCATATTTTGATACACAATCTGCAATTCCCCCTCTCCTAGTGACTCTCGGTGTAGATACAGTTCCTTGTAATGCATTAAACGCTGTTGAGATTCTCGAGTTAGCGTCACGACATCTTTTCTTGTTGCCCGGTGTTTATCATCAATCTCATTAAGTAATTGGTCCAAAATGCGTTGCATTTTGCGAGCAGAGGCTTTGGTTGCCATTAATTTATATGCTTGATGCTTTTCCATTGGTTTAAGAACTGACTGAAATTGGGACATTTTTCTAGGATGCTATTCTTATACCTAATTGGGATCTGGGTAAATACAGGGTAGTTAAAGTGGTCCACTTCTTGCTTTGATCAGGTCAAAACTGTCCTTTTTGAGAACGCGTATGCAGGTAGACCCTATTATTCAAGCACTGATCGCCAGAAGAAAAGCAAACGGCCTTTCGCGTGACCAGATGGCAAACGTCGCCGGAATGAGTGTTAAAACCTATCAAAGAATTGAAAGAGGGGAATCCGATCTGAAACTTTCTCAGTATCGTTCGATACTACGGTCTCTTGATTTGACTGATCTCGACATCGCATTGGATATACGAGACGTTGAACATGTGACCGCTGCCGATGTAACGGCCATGGCACGCTTGCTGTCTCCCGAAGCTCAGTCCCTACTCGTACGCTTATTATCGCTGGTCATTGAACAGCGCAGCAAAACAAGCAACTCATAATCTTAGTGTCTTTTAGAACTTTTAAAGACTCCAAAAAACGCACAAATCCGCCACGAGTAGGCGGGCTTGTGCGTTTAATAAGAGAAGATAGAGTCTGGACTTGGCCCCGCGGCCAAACCTGCATCTAATAGATTAAAGGTTGCAATACCTGTTGCAGCACCCGCAATCATTGCCACGATCATGACAGGTTTCATCAACACATACGGGAAAATACAGCTCATGAATACCACCGAAGAAGTGAATGATGATGGCACTTGGTGCAGAACGTTTTGGCAGACCTTGACCAAATTTAGCGTAAGCCAGCAGCATACCTAAACCCGGGCCAAGGTTAGACGCCACCATAAAAAAGATCGATTTACCTGTTTCCGCTGCTTCTTGTAGGCCGAGTGGGTAGTAGATATCTTGGTCAATCGCGTTATTCAAGAACAGCACTTTTGCCGGTTCGTTAATGATCGCAAGTAAAGGAAGGAATCCGGTGGCACCAAGCTTCGATGCTTGATTTGACAAACAAATTCGCCGCCGTAACCGCCGGACCGACAATGTCGTAGGCAAACAGACACGAAAACCTGCCAATTGACGAGTTTTTAATCTGCCGACCAGACCGAACGTATATCTGGCCAGCCCCAGTTCGTGAGAGCGACATCCTCCAGTACACCTTGAAAGCGTAAAGTTTGAGTGTGATGAAACATCGGTGCGATCCAGTATTCACTGATCAAAGTCGATGCAATCGGCTCTAACGCATTTAAGTAACCTTCTAGTGGCGTCAAAGCTCGTACTTTTTCCAACTGGCCGTCTAGCCACTGAGCGTTTTGTTCGCCCAATGTATGGTACAAAACCGCATTACTGAAAAAGTTAGTAAATGCTGAAGGGTGACGGTTATCATCCAAATTTATATTCGTGACAACCAACGTTTCATCGAGCGTGCCATTCTTGGCTTTTTCGCTCAGGTCTCGGTAGGAATACATCACTATATCGACTTTGCACCCCACCCCTTTTAGTTGAGTAGCGATGGCACGTGCGCACCGACGTAAAGCGGTATAGTTATAGCCCGCAATAGTGATGTGTTTGGGTAGTTTTAATTTTAATGACTCACCAAACGGACGAAGTACAGGTTTCCAGGTTGGGAGCAAGTTATAAGCAGGTATACTGCCAAACACAATATTTTCCCTACGCATCACTTCAGCCAACAGCTCAGGCTGGATTAACTCACTGATGTAACGACGTTGCGCCGGCGATAACTTATGTTTAGCGTGATGGTTAAACAAGGCGAACAAACATCCGTCTTCAACACGACTGCGTTTACTCGCCGAACTCGCTGCCCTAGCTGGAGTCGATATATAGTGACTGCACATATCATCCACAGGTGCTGGCTGCGGTTGCCATGTGTTCGCCGCTAGTGATGGGTTTTCCATTTTCTCATCATTGACGATCCAGATGGTCACCAAGTCGGTTAACACTCGGCACGCGTAATATCCGTCAAAGGCTTGCAGTTTCAAGCGACTTTCATTGTGTTCGACAACAGAGAATGGACCACTACCAATCACCAGTTTGTTGTTTGCTACATTCACTTGGCTGACTGGCTGAATGCCATACTTAACACCGGAGATCAGCCCTGCAAAACCTAAATCAGGTCGATTAAGTTTGAAAACGACTTTCAGCGGATTAGGCGTCGTGATATTGACAACGTGAGCGAGTTCTTTTTTGTAATACTCAAGAGAACTCAGTTTAGCAAACAAGCCCACCACCGTTTCTGCGTCAATTGGGTTGCCATTATGAAAGGTCAATCTCGGACGAAGGTAAAATGTCCACTCGTATGTATGTTCGTCATAACGCCAATGATGTGCCAGCTCAGGTTGTATATGCCCGTTGTAATCACTACAAACCAAACAACAATAGATTTGCCGCAGCAAAAAACGCTCGCTGCTTCGCTGCAATTGATGTGGAACAATGCGCTCAAACATTCGCTTGTAGGTTAATTGAATATTAAGCTGACCTTCCTGAACGGAGGCACCAGAAGTCGTTTTCAACAAACGTCCAAATGCAACTTCGTCTTCCTCTAAGATGGAGAGTGCCTTTTCATACTTACCTAGTTGAATACGCTCAAGCGCCAGACTTTCCTTTAATGCGTGAATGTCAATATTAAGTATTAACGTTGAGCGTTGATTTCTACCTGCTTTAGGGTACCAATTCAACCACGCCTTGTGCTGCATTTGCGATAGCAAACTGCGCGCATGACGAGGAGACGTAAACAATAAATCCGCGATTTCTTGTAACGTGGTTTTCGTTTCGTCACCAACACCAAACGGGAGCAGGCGTTGATAATAGCGAAACAAGTTGAGATCAGACACCTGACGCTCCTTAACTTGGGGCCGTTATTTAAGTATCGACATACTACTTAACTTCACTGTAATAAAATAAGAAAAACTTCCAACTCACTTGTTCCCCTTTTTGCCTCTTATCCGCCAATTATGCAGTCCAACCTCAGCTTTTACCCTTTATCAGGAACAAAAAAAAGAAAACCACTCTCTTTTTCTGCTCCCCTTTTCTGCTCATAATCAATGGGTCAGTACAAAAAGAGGAAGTTGAATGGATAAAGCAAAAGCTTCCCAAAACGCCTTTCTCATCAAATAACAAATGAGAAGTAATGATCCGGTTCATTTCAACGAAATGTACATTGGTCCTAACCAATCTTAAGCAGAACTTAGCTCCTGATACCACACCCCCAACTCGTTGTATCTTTAAGTTCTGCTTTTTTTATTTCGTCTGATTATCCAGTTTGCTTACTCGAAAGTTGCATCATTAACAGCGCGCACGTACAATCAATCGCAATTCGACGATAAACTATAAAGGTCTGCACATGAGCGCAAAATGCAGCGAAACTTGCCAAATTGCTTTTGAAGCGACACAACAACAACTCGACAAAGAGCAATTAGTCGCCGCTCAAGCTAAAGCCTTATCACACCCAGCTCGGTTACGTATTCTGCATATTCTCCATACTCTCGATACCATGGATGGGTGCTTAAACAGTGATTTAGTGTCTGAACTCGGCTTGGCTCAATCTACCGTGTCAGAGCACTTACGAATTTTGAAACAAGCAGGCTTTATCAGCGCAGAGCCCAATCCGCCTAAGGTGTGTTACCGAATTCAGCGCGAAAAAGTCAACGAATTTAACGCCCAGTTTTCTCACTTATTTAGCTAACTGACTTTGCACGCTTGTAACCATCGTGCTGATGTTCAGCTTAAAAGGCGAGATGATCTTAGAATTGCCAATGGATGTTTTCCGCGTGGCTATCCCACTGGAGATCTACTTTGACCATCGCCGATGGTATAGCTAAAACTATCATTATTTTTAAATTTCTTTTCTGGCATATAACGTAAGGTTTCGTAAGACATCCGCTCCAAACGACCTTTACTTGGGCTAGTGAAAGAAACAACCTGCACACGTTAGAGCCTCACCGCTTCAATTTTTATTTGGGCAAATAAACTTACCTTTCGCGCTCACTCTTACTTTGTCTTTGACAATCAACTGAGCGACTAGCAGATAAATACCTCGCCTTTCTCGTTCACAATAAGCAGTAATGTTGACCTGTTCACCTAACGCAATAGAGGCATGAAAGCGAACGTCTAGTTGTGCCGTAAGGGCTTGAATACCTTTAAACAATAAACAATGCGTCATCGCACCATCGAGCAAGGAGCTGGCAATACCACCATGCAGCAGTCCTGTATAACCTTGATGATGCTGTAAAACATGAAACTCTCCAGTAACAGTGCCATCATGCAAACACTGGTAATTCACTGCCAAAGAGTTTGGGTTGACATCAATTGAAGAACAAACTGCGCATTGGTGATGAGACTCATGGGTAGTATGAACGTAGTTATTTAAGGACATGGCAGCAACTCGCGTTTTAAAAAAGACTATTTAGCATATGCCAATTATTCTTAAAGAAACGACTAGTAATCTTTGTTTGCATCGCCTGAGTAATTAAACATCTAATCCATAATGAAAAATAATCATTTTTATAAATAACGATAATTTAAAGTTCCAAGCTAGTGGCGGTATTGTCTACACAATAATTACGCAACGTAATGGAAAGACGAATGATGAAGTTGCTCCATTCAATGACCCGTACGCCGACCCCAGCAAAAGGCAGCGAGATGCACTTTGCATTCCTCAACGATCCAGACAGCCCCCAATCGAATTCATTCAAACCAAACAATAACGAGATTTCCCTATGACAGACGCATTATTTCAACCGATTCAACTTGGTTCGTTATCATTAAAAAACCGCATCGTTATGCCACCAATGACGCGCGCTCGTGCTTCTCAACCCGGTAATGTCGCGAACGAAACGATGGCAACTTATTACGCACAACGCGCAGAAGCAGGGTTAATTGTTGCTGAGGGCACGCAAATTTCGCCAATAGGCCAAGGCTATGCGTGGACTCCTGGCATTTACAGTCAAGAGCAAATCGCAGGATGGCAAAAGGTCACCAATGCTGTGCACGACAAAGGGGGCACTATCTTCGCGCAATTATGGCATGTAGGCCGCGTCACTCACCCAGATAATATTGGCGGTGCGCAACCTGTTTCTTCTTCTGCGATAAAAGCGAAAAACGTCAAAGTATTTATCGACAACGGAACGGATGAGCCGGGCTTTGTGGATGTTGTCGAGCCTCGTGAAATGACCAAAGAAGATATCAACAATGTCATTGAAGAGTATCGCCAAGCGGCATTAAACGCGATGGAAGCAGGATTCGACGGTATTGAGTTACATGCCGCAAATGGCTACCTTATAAACCAGTTTATCGATTCTGAAGCGAACAGCCGTACTGATGAGTACGGCGGCTCGATTGAAAACCGCCTACGCTTTCTTGGTGAAGTGGTTGAAGCCATGTCTCAAGTCATTGGTGCAGAACGAGTAGGCGTTCGCCTTGCGCCGTTTACCTCTTTGAACGGGACGGTAGACAAAACACCTGTAGAAACCTACACCGCTGCGGCTGCGCTGCTTAATAAACTCAATGTGGTCTACATTCACATTGCAGAGGTAGATTGGGATGACGCTCCTGACACGCCGCAAGCATTCAAAACCGCAATTCGTGAGGCATACCAAGGGACGCTGATTTATGCCGGTCGCTACCATGCAGAAAAAGCGCAGCAGGCTATCGTAAGTGGTTTAGCTGACATGGTTGGTTTTGGTCGTCCGTTTGTTTCAAACCCCGACTTACCCACTCGCATTAAACACGACTATCCTCTAGCAGAACATGACCCTGCGACTTTATTTGGCGGTGATGAAAAAGGTCTCGTGGATTACCCTAAATACCAAGCGGGTTAGAAACGGTCGTTTCAAACAAGAACCCTGCTCTGTTATCCGAATAGTTTTAAAGGTGCAGGGTTCTTTTGGTTTCTATTTTTTCGGGTTCTATCGCCTTTGGCAAGAAGTACAACCACGACACGCTGAACGCGTCGTTTTACTCAGCAAGCTGCGTTGAACTTTGCAATACGCATTCTTAAGTGCGCGGCGACCAGAAAACCAATCATCCGGCTTCGCAAGGATTAAGTAGCCATTAAATCGTTTGACCAGTTCGGTTCGGTTACTCTCAATAAATCGACTGTCGAACTCGATCTCGAAATAATCTAACGCTTCTTCTATACAGGTAAAGCGAGCAATCTTCTCTTGAATAGTATTTTCAGTCATAACTTCTTTGGCTTTAACGGTTCGCTCAAAGTATAAATGTCTTGCTCTTTTTCTTCTTTGATTTGACGCCACTTCAAACCACTTACACCGACAGGGTTAATGCTGCGCACCTCTTTTGTATATAACACGATAGAGCTTCCTATCACGATAACCCTCTGGATCAAGACTTTTGGGAGCCGCTTTCCGCATTTTCAATCAAACATCAACCTCCGCCACATGTTTTCGAATGAAAAAAGGCGAGCATGATGCCCGCCTTCGTTGCTTATGGTTTCGTTAACGCGTCATGATTAAGTAAATGACTTACAAGTCAAAGCGATCCGAATTCATTACTTTTGTCCATGCGGCGATGAAGTCATTGATGAATTTTTCCTGGTTATCATCTTGCGCATAGACTTCTGCATACGAACGTAGAATAGAGTTGGAACCGAACACAAGATCCACCCTTGTCGCAGTCCATCTCACTGAGCCTGACTTACGGTCTCGAATTTCATACTGGTTCGCACTGACTGGGTTCCATGTATAAGCCATGCTAGTCAGATTCACGAAGAAGTCGTTCGACAGTGTACCGACACGGTCAGTAAACACACCGTCATGACTGCCACCGTAGTTGCTACCGAGTACACGCATACCACCAATGAGAGCCGTCATTTCTGGTGCAGTCAGCCCCATTAGCTGCGCACGATCCAACAATAACTCTTCTGGCTTCACTGCGTAATCTTTCTTCAACCAATTTCGGAAACCGTCTGCAACAGGTTCAAGCACCTCGAACGATTCCACATCCGTCATCTCTTGCGAGGCATCACCTCGACCCGGAGCGAAAGGGACTGAGACATCATGTCCCCCAGCGCGAGCAGCCAACTCAATACCAACATTACCAGCAAGAACGATAGCATCTGCAACGCTGCACCCCTCTTCCTCGGCAACCTTTTCTAACACACTGAGTACTCTCGTGAGACGTTCAGGCTCGTTACCTTGCCAACCTTTCTGCGGCGCTAGACGAATTCGTGCGCCATTTGCTCCACCTCGTCGATCGGAACCACGATAAGTACGGGCGCTATCCCAAGCAGTGCTAACTAAGTCAGCAATAGAAAGGGCACTTGCTTCGATTTTTGTTTTTACTAAATCAACGTCATAACCTGTTTTACCCGCTGGGGTTGGATCTTGCCAAATCAGATCTTCGCTTGGTACATCTGGACCGAAGTAGCAAGATTTTGGCCCTAAGTCACGGTGCGTCAACTTGAACCAAGCACGGGCAAACACATCATCAAAGTAGGCTGGATCGTTTTGGAACTTTTCCACAATCTTACGATATTCAGGATCCATTTTTAACGCCATGTCGGCGTCAGTCATGATCGGGTTACAACGTTTAGAACGATCTTCAACATCCACTGGCTTATCTTCTTCGTCAATGTTGATCGGTTCCCACTGCCAAGCACCCGCTGGGCTTTTCTTCGATTCCCAGTCGTACTTGAATAGCAGCTTGAAGTAACCATAATCCCACTGTGTAGGATTTGTGGTCCAAGCCCCTTCGATACCACTCGTGACCGTGTCACGGCCAACGCCGCGCGTTTTATGATTGATCCAGCCTAGGCCTTGCTCATGAACGTCGGCGGCTTCAGGCTCTGGACCAAGGTTTTCGGCATCACCATTGCCGTGACACTTACCCACCGTGTGACCACCGGCAGTCAGAGCCGCCGTCTCTTCGTCGTTCATGGCCATTCGAGCGAACGTGACGCGCATATCTTGAGCCGTTTTTAGTGGATCAGGGTTACCATCAACGCCTTCTGGATTCACATAAATTAACCCCATCATCACTGCGGCTAATGGGTTTTCTAAGTCACGCTCACCTGAGTAGCGGCTATTATCAGCATCACTTGTCGCAAGCCATTCTTGCTCCGATCCCCAGTACGTGTCTTTCTCTGGATGCCAAATGTCTTCCCGTCCAAAGCCAAAACCAAAGGTTTTAAAGCCCATAGATTCATACGCCATGTTACCCGCGAGAACAATCAGGTCGGCCCAGCTTAATTTATTGCCGTATTTTTTCTTGATTGGCCACAAAAGTCGACGCGCTTTATCGAGGTTCGCGTTATCCGGCCATGAGTTTAAAGGAGCAAAACGTTGGTTACCCGTCGCGGCGCCACCGCGTCCGTCAGCGATGCGATAACTGCCAGCCGCGTGCCAAGCCATTCGAATCATCAAGCCGCCATAGTGACCCCAATCGGCAGGCCACCAATCTTGGCTATCGGTCATCAACTCTTTTAAATCTTGTTTAAGTGCATCGACATCCAGTTTTTTCAGTTCTTCTTGGTAATTGAAGTCCGAACCAAATGGATTTGTCTTAGAGTCATGTTGATGCAAAATATCTAAGTTTAAGGCATTCGGCCACCAATCCATCACCGACTTGTCTGTAGATGTCTGTCCTCCGTGCATAACGGGACATTTACCTACTGAACCGCCGTTTTTGTCGCTCAT
The DNA here is from genome assembly GCF_002563795.1 of Vibrio sp. ES.051. Lineage (GTDB taxonomy): Bacteria > Pseudomonadota > Gammaproteobacteria > Enterobacterales > Vibrionaceae > Vibrio. The sequence continues at coordinate 489,072 of NZ_PDJL01000003.1, read as the reverse complement.
ATAATGCTCCTTCGTGTTGTGGTTGTGGTAACCACTCATTGTTATTCAATAAATCGAATATCCACCTCAACCAGCGTAGTTCAAACACACAGCTTTGAGTTAACGCCAAGTCAAATTTTTTATATCTCACAAAATAAATATTGCTTATCAAACATGGACCTATATTCAGTGAATAGACAGAAAGATTAATGTGAATCTAAACCTGAATATGGAATCCCAGCCAGTCGCGCCATATCGTGATCCCAAGTAGCTAAATCATGAATAGTAAATTCGCTCAAAGAGTGATGACCACACGCTCTCGCCATGACTTGCATGAGCTCTACGGACGATTCAAAAAAGTTTTTTAACTGAAGGGAAGATTTATCGATATCAAGACGCTGTCTTAAATCGGCTTTTTGGGTCGCGATGCCCGCCGGACAATTATTGGTATTACAGATCCGCGCCGCGACACAACCGATGGACTGCATAGCACTATTAGCAATGGCTACGCCATCCGCGCCAAGCGCCAGCGCTTTGACAAAATCCATCGGCACACGTAAGCCTCCGGTGACAATTAACGTGACGTGGTCACTCATGCCTTTTTGATCAAGGTATCTTCTCGCGCGTGCCAACGCGGGAATGGTTGGTACACTAATATGGTCACGAAACATTGCAGGCGCAGCGCCCGTACCGCCACCACGACCATCGAGAATAATGTAATCCGCACTTGCATCCAGTGCGAATTGGATGTCCTGCTCAATATGGTTGGCACTGAGCTTAAAGCCGATAGGGATGCCTCCTGTGATCTCACGCACCCTATTTGCAAACTCTCTAAAGTCATGGGCAGTGTGAAGATCATCAAATGTCGGCGGAGAAATCGCGGGTTCACCTTCAGGTATCCCTCTCACCTTAGAAATGTTACCAACGTTTTTGCTTGCTGGAAGGTGACCTCCCGTTCCGGTTTTTGCCCCTTGACCACCTTTGAAATGGAAAGCTTGCACGTTTAAAAGTTTCGCTTCGTCGTAGCCAAATTTCGCACTGGCCAGCTCATAAAAGTATCGTGAATTCGCCGCTTGTTCTTCCGGAAGCATACCACCTTCGCCTGAACAAATCCCTGTTCCTGCCAGCTCCGCACCTTTGGCTAACGCGAGTTTAGCTTCTTCAGAAAGCGCGCCAAAACTCATGTCTGATACGAACAGAGGAATATCCAGTATCAGCGGCTTACGCGCATGAGGACCTATAATCAGCTCCGTCGCGACAGGCACATCTTCCATCAGTGGCTGTGTTGCCATCTGAGCCACCATAATCTGTATCGCGTCCCAATGCGGTAATAGATGTCTCGGCACACCCATTGCTGTCATAGGGCCGTGATGGCCCAGCGTTGATAATCCTTCTCGTGCTAACTGATGAATAAATGCAAGCGTGGGCTCTTCTTGGGTTGAAGACGCAATGGCAGATTTCTCACTTTTGTCTCGTTTTTTTTGCTCAGGCGCTTCCTGGCCGACTTGTTCGGCGGAAAACCGTTTATGCGTACCATCACAAAATGGCGCGTTGGCGGTATGTTTGCACTGACACAGATAGGCTTCTTCATCTTTTTCTGCGACAAAGCTCATTGGCTTGAGCCCTGTTCCAGCATGAGACCCATCACAATATGGTTGTTTTTTTGAACGTCCACAGCGGCAAAAGTAATACTCTTGTCCTTCGGTAAGGTCTACTCTAACCGGTTTGTTGTCCGCGATTATCGGCTTGCTCATATTGTCCCCAGATTATTGTTTATTATTCTGCTTTCAATAAGGGTAGAACAGGAGCCAAAATGCGTCAGTGAAACCCAAGTAAAACACACCATTGTGCGCGTTCTCTCCTATACTCTTTATGGGTCTCATACACGTGGAGGCTTTATGACGATTGCAACCCGACTCGATCAATATCTGACTGAACACAATATTCACTTTCAAACAGTGAATCACAGCCACAGTCATAGCTCGCTACAAAGTGGCGTCGCTGCAGGTGTGCCTTTAATGAATTTAGCAAAGGGCGTAATTCTTGAAGATCATGAAGGTCACCACATGATGGCGGTCTTACCTGCTAACAACAAAGTAAGTCTGTCAAGATTAAACGATGAGTTCAACGCCACTTTCCATCTGGTTAAAGAGAGAATGGTTTATCACCTCTTTACCGACTGTGAGAACGGCGCGATCCCACCCATTGGTAGCCCTTACCACATGTCGACAGTCTGTGATGAAAGGCTGGCCAATTTAGATCATGTTTATCTTGAAGCGGGTGACCACGAAACTCTGATCAAGCTCGATAAAGAGGCATTTAAACAACTGATGGGTAACTGTAAATATTTAAGATTCAGCAGCGAGGTTCTTCACTAAAGTTCCTCCCTAATACCTGTCGACGTTCAAAGACAAGGCTCTTTCAATGGAGCCTTTCTTTGATGAATAACCCAAGATATCTAACTTCCTGACATCCGTTTATTACGGTAAACCCGCGTGGGGCGCCCTACTTTTCCATGTTCTAAAAATGCCACTAGGTCGCCCTGTTCAACCGCCTTATCCAAATAACGACGCGCGGTACTTTTACTGATAGCTAAACTCTCTGACACATTGGCTGCAGTATGCTCAACGTGAACATGGGTGAAAAGATTAACCACCTGACAAAACATAAATGGGTCTAAACCAGTTAAATCGACCTGCGCTGATTTGCCGAGATGAAATAAATCATCGAGCTGAGATTGTCGAAAATTTTCTTGATTGCGTATGTGGCTTTTTACCTTAGCAAAGCGCTGCAAGCATTCTGTTAACCTTGAATAGTCGACCGGCTTCACTAAGTAATCAAACGCCCCGAAGCGATGCGCTTTTTGAACTGTTGTAGCATCATTCGCCGCCGTCACCAAAATACATTCTGGTTTCTGGTTACCTTCTAGCCATTGATAAACCAACTCTACACCTTGCCCATCCGGTAGATAATTATCGACAATAACCAAATCAGGTTGAATATGCGTCACTAACTGCTGAGCAATATGAATACTGCCAGCAATGCCAACCACTTGATATTGATCCACTTGCTCGATGAAATGATGGTGAAGCTCCGCGATATTGGGATCATCTTCCACTATAACAACTTTTATCATGCTAACTCCTTGGGAAAATACACCGTGAACGCTGTTTCTGTCTCATCGCTGTCAAGTTCCATATGACCTTGACCCTGCTCAACAATAGATCGGACAAGATACATACCAACACCGTGTTCCATCTTGTTTGGTTTGGTGGTAAAACCCAATTCACACAATGCGTCAAATTCGCTTTCTATCACTGGCCCGTTATTCAAAACCTGAATGGTATATTCACTGATTGACTCCGAAATACGAATACTCACGAACCCGTTCTCTCGCCCTTTTACTGCTTCTAATGCGTTTTGCGCTAAATTGCCAATAAGCCCACACAACTGATCTTCCGACAAGCTGCGAGCTAAGGCACTTAAATCACTTTGGCAATCAATACTCAAAGCCACGCCAAGTTCATTGGCTTTGCTCGCCTTTGCTAAAATTAATGCTGACAACGCTGGACGCGTATGGAGGGTATTTAACGAATCCAATTGAGATTGACTGGCTTTCGCTTGGGATAAACAGACGGCCAATGCTTTATCGTAAGCCCCCATTTGTAACAATCCTGAGATAGTCGAGAGTTTATTTTGGTATTCATGCCGAGTAACACGCATGTTATCCATGTATTGCGTCACTTGACCGATTTTTTCTAGAAGAACGTACACCTCATTTTGGTCTCGCAAGCTAAACACCGCGCCATAAGGCTCCCCTACTGAGGTTCGCAAAGTGACTCGATTCACCACCAAGCTTTTGCCATTGACACGGATCAAACTGTTAATGTAATCATCACCATCAAGCGCAAAACTCGTTGGGTTATCAATACCATCAGTGAATATCTCCCCCAACGCTTGCTTGTAGCCCAGCATGGTGCGTGCCGAGTCGTTAATCAGATACAAATAACCAGCTGAATTAACCGCGACTAGCCCTTCGTATGTCGCTTGCAGCACGCCCCGATGTGTTTTTAATGCCTGCTTAAGCTGCCAAGGTTCCAGCTCTTGCATTTGCTTTCGAACATAACGGGAAAACTTCCAAGAAAGCCAGATACAGATAACGACCGCAATCATTCCGAACAACACCAACGGAACCAGATGCTCGCTTGTCCATAGATCCAATGTATCAATCAAATAGCCGACTTTAATCATACCGATCACATCGCCATCGTTCGAGAAAATCGGCGATATGTAGCGAACAGAAGGGCCTAATGAACCAACGCTGTACGATAGGTACGACTCGCCGCTGTCCAGCGCTCTTTCAATATCGCCACCAACAACAGGAAGGCCTACTCTCTCTGCCAATGGGTGGGCAAGCCGGATACCCGCCCGATCACTGACAGTGATGAAGTCCGCGTCACTGACCGCTTGAACCGCATTAATGATGTCAGACACCTTGTTAGCACTGCCAGATTGAACCGCCGTGACAAGACTCGATAATTGCGATAGCTGTTGTGACTGCACTTGTGCACGCAGACTGATTTGATGAGTGAGAATGTCATCCAATTGATGAGCGCTGTAACTCCACCAGCTCACCATTCCGAGCAACATCACGCCACTGAGTAAAACGGCCAATTGTTTAGTAAAAGAAAAAGAGGTAAACGGCACGATAGAATTCCAAGAGATTGCTTGCCCCAAGCTTACCGCAATTCCCACTTCGACTTGGTGGTTCTCACACGATTTTTGACACCGATCTCAGTGGTGATTTTTATGAGTTTTATTAATTTAATGCGTTTTTTCTTAATTGTTTTTCAAACGGACTTTGCCATGACATGCAAGATGATAAAGAACACAAGCATGACGATGATGAAATTGATTTATCTCAGTTTTTTGCCATTTCCAAACTCTATGATGATGAAAAATAACTTGGAGATGGATGTATGAATAGTTCTCAAATGAAAATGCTCCTATTGGTTGCTATAGGCTGTATCTTATGGTTTCTCCCAGCCCCGGAAGGACTCACCGATCAGGCATGGCAAATGATGGCGATTTTCGTCACCACGGTATTGAGTTTGATCCTCGCCCCACTGCCACTTGGCGCCATGGCGTTAATGGGATTGACGCTGGCCACATTACTTGGCGTGCTGCCGATAAAAACCGCCCTCACCGATTTTGCTCACCCTACTAGTTTGGATGATTGCCGCCGCATTTTTTATCTCTCGCGGCTTTATCACCACCGGCTTCGGGCGACGCGTCGGTTACTGGTTTATCGCCAAGCTTGGGCACAATTCATTAGGCCTTGCCTACGGTTTAGTCTTAACTGACTTGCTCTTTGCACCAGCCACGCCAAGTACAACAGCACGTTGTGGCGGCATTATCTCGCCACTCTTCCGCTCTGTTGCCAGCGCTTATGACTCCGATCCAGAAAAAGGAACCGAAAACCGAATTGGCGCATTTTTGGTGCAATGTATCTTCCAATGCAACGCGATCACTTGTGCCATGTTCCTCACTTCCATGGCAGGTAACCCACTCGCAGCAAATTTTGCTAAAGAACAAGGTGTTGAAATTACCTGGGCAGGTTGGGCTGCGGGCGCTATTGTCCCTGGATTATTATGTTTGTTCCTCATTCCATTAGTGATGTACGCAGTATTTCCACCAGAGCTTAAGAAAACGCCAGAGATGCGCGAAATTGCACGTCAGAAACTGGTGGATATGGGCAGAATGACTCGCGATGAATTGATGGTTTGCATCACCTTTATCGGTATGGTGTCTCTTTGGGTTCTTGGTCCAACATTGGGTATTCACTCAACCGTTACCGCGTTACTTGGGCTCGTTTTTTTACTATTGACACGCACCATCACATGGGATGCGGTTCTGGGTGAAAAAGAAGCCTGGCACACCATTACTTGGTTCGCCGTATTGGTAATGATGGCGGCACAACTGAATAAACTCGGTTTTATTGGTTGGTTTAGTCAATCAATAGGAGAATCACTTTCCGGTTTTGGCTGGGTGACAACCGTCGTCGTACTGTTGCTCGTTTACTATTACAGTCATTACTTGATGGCAAGTGCGATGGCGCATATCAGTGCGATGTATTCGGCATTTTTAGCCATCGCGATCTCTGCTGGTGCCCCTCCGATGCTCGCCGCTATCGTACTCGGTATATTCAGTAACCTGTATATGTCGACAACGCACTATTCGTCGGGGCCTGCGCCTATCTTATTTGGTACTGGCTTCCTTACGTTACAAAACTGGTGGAAGATCGGCTTTATCTTCTCACTTATCGTCATTCCAATCTTTATCTTCGTCGGTGGCGCTTGGTGGAAGTTCCTCGGCCTTTGGTAAGGTAAGCATCGCAACGTAAATATACAAAAACCGCCGGATTCGGCGGTTTTAGTCTATCCAATATAATATTATCGAAGAAATAGCTTCTGGATCGTTTTAATTGCCATTGCGCGGCGTCGCATTAATATCCCCGTTCTTGGTAACCATTTAGGCGTGTGGAGCACGGTTTTGGCATGACTAAAGGTTCTAAAGCCTTCCACACCATGGTAGTGACCAATACCTGATTCACCAATACCACCAAAAGGCGCATCCTCGGCCCCAACGTGTAATACGGTGTCATTAATCCCGACGCCACCACTGTGCGTATTGCGAACGATATATTTGATGGTCGACTCGTTGTCTGACATGACATACAGCGCCAATGGGCGCTGATGTTGATTAATGTATTCAATGGCCTCACCAACCTTTGAGTAAGGCTTAATTGGCAACAGTGGCCCGAAAATTTCTTCTTCCATTATCCGCATTGTTGGCGAAGTATCTGTGACTAAATGCGGATACAAACAACGTTCTGCCTTAGGAGAGGATGTAATCGTATGAATCTTCGCCCCTTGCGCTTTGGCATCTTCAATCAAAGAGGTTAGGCGATCATATTGTTTTTGGTTGATGATATGCGTGAGCTTTTGATCCTTATTCGATTTCAAATAAAGCTTTTCAAAACGTTTTAGAAACTGCGTAATAAACTCTTCCATTCGTTCTTCAGGCACAAAAGCGTAATCTGGCGCAACACATATTTGGCCCGCGTTGGTGCATTTACCAAACAAAATAGCATCGACCGTTTTCTTCATGTCGGCATCTTCAGCGATAATAACCGGAGATTTGCCACCCAACTCAAGAGTTACCGGGGTTAGGTTTTCAGCTGCCGCTTTAGCGACCTCTCGACCTACGTTGGTTGACCCCGTAAATAAAAGGTGATCAAATGGCAGCTTGCTAAACGCTTGTGCCACATCGGTTTCGCCTTCAATGACTTGAATATGCTCAGTAAAATCTCGACACATATGCACGATCACCTGATTGGTTTTCGGTGTGAACTCACTCAACTTCATCATCACACGGTTACCAGCTGCCAATGCAGTAACCACAGGAGCAAGACTTAGGATAATAGGAAAGTTCCAAGGAGAAATGATACCCACAACACCAAGTGGCTGATATTGAACCGAGACTTTGGAAGGCGCGAGTAATAAACCTGATTCGCGTTTACTCGGCTTACACCACTTTTTGAACCGTTTAAGAGTGTAATTAATGTGAGAAATGGTCGGCAATACATCGGTCATTGCAGTATCAAACTCTGAGCGGTAACCGAAATCTTCACTCAACGCCTCGACCAAAGCTTGTTTGTTATCAATCAGGGCTTGTTTCAGCAAAACGAGTCGCTGCTTACGCTCATCTAAACTCGGATAGGGGTCAGACGCGTACGCCATTTTTAACTGGTTAAGACTGTGCTGTAAATAATGGTCTACTTCAACCTCTGCGATTGCGCTCATGGTGCTTCTCCTAGCCTAGTTCTGAATTGATATGCCCCAAATTAACACGAGTGCAACAATGTTACTATTGTAGTGCTCGTGAAAGTAGAATTTGAACTCAGGAGCTCAAAGCGTGTTTTTATGACATCGATTATGTTAGAGAAAGCTCGTAAATACCAAGCCTTTGAGAACGATCCAGCATCTCAAAATCATGGTCGACGTATTCTTTCAACTGAGCTCCGGCTCGTTCTGCAATTTTGATACTCGCAACGTTTTCTTCCATGCAATGGAACTGTATTGAATGTGCATGACCATTATCCTTAATAATAGGGATTAGCACCTCAAGGATTTGATCGATCACCTTGTGCCCTCGCCCGTTTTCAGCTAACCAGTAGCCGATTTCATTGGCACGCGTATTTAAATTAACGCCTTTCACGCCTATCACTCCGCTAAAACACTCATCAAAATAGATCGCGCACCAGTACGAGTCTAACGCTTTGTTGTTAATTCGTTGAAAGATGTAGTCATTCGCTTCCCGCCTGTTGGTCACAGAATCAGTCCAAGGTAAATAACCCGTAAGACTGTCGCGATATGTATTTACAACATCCAGCAATACTGCTGCATGTTTAATCGACAGTGGCTCAATCGATACTCTTTCAGAAACAGAAAAGCGTGCTTGTTGGTCCTTCCCGTGATACATAATGTCTCCCACTGTTTAAGCCCTATAGGGTATCTCAACTTATCCATATTCGTCACCAACTCGAATCTGACCACTCGATTTAGCAATAAGAAAACCAGTGCCTATTCACTTGGTCATTTGTTAGTTGAATATGCTAAAGTGCGAGCTAACGCAAAAAGTGAGCAGAAAAATGTCGAATTCATTCAACGCGATGGTTCCCATTGGCGTGCGCTTTATGGTGCTTTCAGCCTTTGGCTTCGCACTCATGTCCGCAACAGTCAAGTACGTAAGCCTAAACGGTATTCCGGTTTTTGAAATCGTTGCCGCGAGGGCGCTTGTCTCGCTCGTGATCAGCTTCTTAGATGTGAAACGAAAACGGATTTCCGTTTGGGGTAATAACAAACCATTGCTGCTTGCCCGCGGCGCTGTCGGAACAATGGCATTAATGTGCGTGTATTATTCTGTGACGACATTACCTTTGGCAGAGGCGACGATCTTTCAATACATCCATCCGGTATTTACCGCTTTATTGGCTGTTTTTTTCCTCAAAGAGCGCATTCAGCCGTCGACCTTTACCTGTATCGTTTTGTGCTTAATTGGTGTTTACGTAATGGTAAAACCTGAAGCAGGAGCTCAAACAGAATACGTATTACCCATGTTTAGTGTCATGATCGCAATTTTAGGCGCATTCGGTAGCTCTATCGCTTACGTGATTGTGAGAAAATTGAGCCAAACCGAAGATAGTTCGGTGATCATTTTCTATTTTCCATTGGTTGCTCTGCCTGTCTCTATTGCATTAATTGGTGACGACTTTGTCCTTCCCGATCTCTACCTTACTTTCATGCTCGTGCTGGTTGGAGTATTTACCCAAATCGGTCAGTTAGGATTAACCAAAGCGATGCAAACTCAGGAAGCGGGTAAAGCATCCGCTTCCTCCTATATTCAAATTGTATTTTCGGTTCTGATTGGCATTGTTTTCTTCGGTGAACTACCCGCAATATGGACCTACATTGGTGGAGCCTTGATTGTGGCGGGCGCACTGATCAACGTATTTGGTCAGCATATGAGAGTACCGTTCGTAAAACGCAGAGCGTAAGCCACTCGTACTGTTAAAACAGAAAAGCCAGAACCTACTCTGGCTTTTCCTTCTAGTATTTAAGCAGACGTTAAGCCGACAATTTTAGACCCGCGATGCCAGCCACAATCAGTAACAAGCTTAGTAGTTTAATAAGCGTTGCAGGCTCATTAAACATATAAATACTAACGATTGCCGTACCGATCGCGCCAATACCCACCCAGACTCCATAAGCGACCCCCAGCGGTAACGTCCTTAGCGCGATTCCCAGTAACCAAAAGCTCAAAATCATAAAAGTGACAGTAAAGCTAGACGCGGAAAGTTTAGTAAAACCTTGTGAATATTTAAGGCCTACAGCCCATGCGATTTCACATAAGCCAGCGATAAAGAGTATTACCCAAGCCATTTTATATTTCCCAACGAGATTGGGGTCGTCCCCGACAAAAGTAGAGCGGTGAGGTCGTCCTCACTTCTTAGTGGCCCTGTAGTATAATCAAAAAAATCGCGAGTTAAAAATAAGCTACTGAAAACTCAGAGTCTTAAAAAGCAGAACGCGAGTTACGCCGTAACTTAAGCGTAAGGTTTACAGCTTCATCCGTAGATCCGTTACATAACTCGTGGCAACACCCAAATCGTTATAGGAATCGCATGCCATAGCTAGAAATTGCCAATATACTTTTTCATTTCATATACTCTATGACTTTCTCGCTAGATCTCTTGCAAGAATTAATGCGAGTCCGAACACTTGCAAAAACAGTCCAATATTCTTATACCAAACGATTTTCTCATCCTGTCGGGTCATTATTTCGTTGATCTAAATATTATTAATGTAATGCTCATCAATACGATCTCGATAATTGGATTGTGCTTGATTTATCTTAGACATTAACTCTGGAAGTCTTTCTATTTCTATCTCCCAATATCATTATTTACCCATATTGATAAGTGCCCTTGCAATACTTGCTCTAGTTCTTTAGAAACGGCTCCATTTTGGCTTAAATGCAAATGTAGCAATAAGGCTTCTCTTTTCCGTTCCAATGTTTCCACACTGTTCCACGCAAGTTGAATGGAATACAAATTATCGGATTCCTGCTCTGCTAACAGCGTATGTTGTTTACTTAATCTATCGAGAATTAGGCTGGTCACGATAATGGCTCCGATATTCAGCACTAAGCCAATAAGAACAAGAACCCAAGGTGGCGGAAAATAACGAAGCAGCTTTACCATAACTTACCATAAGGGAGGTAGATCATATTTAATGCAACCAGCGAAAGAATCACTAAAAAAGTCACCTGCATTCCTCTGATTCGCCTCTTCAAATCTTCTTTTAAGATCCCGCGCGCATGGATAACTCGACCAATGATAAAGATGATGCCAGTCAGATGTATCCAGGTTGGATAAGCACTATTGAGTTCTAGGAGCACCATCAAAATGAGAGTAATAGGAATATATTCTGTGGCATTACTTTGTGCACTGCGCACAATTTGAAGCGCCTCTACCCCTCCGTCTGCATAAGCAACTTGATTTAAGCGACGCTGTTTAATGACCTGAACGGCTAGCCAAATCATCAGTAATGCAAGAATACTGGCGTATAGTGCAGTGATCATACTTAATCCTTTTTAGTCTTGTTATACCCCCAAACGGAGCGAGGGCTAAATTGAACCACATACCATGAGTATAACTGTAGCATCATGACAATGCGTAAGTTGCTTCAAATTATTACGTGCCATAATCTCTTTATTTATCAGACAAATAATTAAATATCTATGGCCTAGATAGCTAGCTAAGACGACAAATACAACATTGCTTTATAAATCTATAAAGTCACAAATATTGTTAAACACAGTTTTATTAATTACTCAAATCGGATAGTATTTACGCTTACATTTGCCGAAAACAACAACGAACTTTATATTATTAAATATTTTCAATAAGTTAGTTAATAAGGTCGAAACCTAACCCCTAACTTAATATTAAGTGCAAAATGCAGATTAAGAAACATTGAGAATAGAGTTATATTGATGTGCATGTTGTTTTAATGAATACATGAATCTACCGATAAGTTTGTAACACCATAGAGTTTTATTTAGCCAAAATGAAAAATTTTTTTTTACTGTTTATATGGACACTATTGTCTGTCTCCCCTTTGGCCTTCGCCAAACAGTCGGGTAACCAAATTGAGAGTCATGGAACTCAAAAACAAATCGACCAAACTTTTAAAGAAGCAAACCTTAAAGGTGTAATTGACTTCACGCTATTTAATGATGCTTACACCGCCTATTTAAAAACGCCTGATAAAAAGAAACCAATACTCACCATCATTGACTACAGTAAACCATCGACTGAAAAGCGATTCTATGTTTTTGATTTAGATAAAAAGAAACTGATCTACAACACTTATGTATCACACGGTGTGAATAGTGGAAAACAGACTGCGACTCAGTTTTCAAATATCGTAAACTCGCGAAAAACGTCGCTAGGTACATTTTTGACCGACACGACTTATTACGGTTCTAACGGTTACTCACTCCGTTTAGACGGTCTGAGTTCTGGTCTCAACGACAAAGCTCGAGAACGATATATTGTGGTTCATGGTGCCGATTACGCGAACCCTTCTTTTATCAAAAAGAATGGTTACTTAGGACGTAGTTGGGGATGTCCAGCTTTACCAGAGAAGTTATCTCGTGAGATCATTGATACCATTAAAGGTGGCAGTGTCATTTACGCTAGTGCGTAAGTGACCGAGGGGGAACCCTTCCCTCGCAATTGACCATCACTTGTCTCTCATAGCGCACGACTTTATGTTGAAACGTCTGTTTACGTTAAAAACATAAGCAAAATTATCAAGTGTTGGTCAAATTATCAGATAACCCTGTTCATCCTCCTTCCATCTCGTTAGTATACGCGGGGTTGGGCAAACGACAGTTTTGCTTGTTTTTATAGTCTCGCTAATGTTGTGCGATCATAGTGACCAACTATGATTTGATGTGGTTAGGGTTGCTTCTTGCGTTATCGACTTCGTACATTGCTGGTTCTTTCTCTGTTACTGTTTTCTGGATGCATACTTGCCTCATACACGCATGAAGATGGCGCCAGAAAACACTATACGTCAGAGCGTTTACTTAAACTGACACCACAAGACTTGGAACTAGCATTATCAGACATTCACTCATTTGCCTACCCAAGCTCTTGGGGCTCTGATAGTTACTACCTTCATATTAAACGTGACTTACTGGCACTGGTTTCTTGCCGCCGCACGTCTGCGAGTGATGGCGTATTATCGTCAAGTTTCAAACCAAACTACTTCTTACTCGTTGCCTTCCTACCGCCTCCGTTACTTGCGCTAGCGTGGCAAACGCCGCCTTTACCGCTGAATGGTTACGAGAGTTTCAAAAGCCAACGTTCCCTCTATCGTCTTTCTGGGCGGAAAGAAGCGAACTTACTGTATGTCTTTACTCATGGTCGTGAACCTTCTTTATCGTTTAATTTTATAAAACCAAATGAAGAGAAGCACGGAAACGTGTCGATGAGAGGCATTGAAGCTCTCATGTTTACTTGAACCATCCGAGATCCATATTATGACAAGATTCGCTAAAACAGCCTTCCTAACAGTAGTAGTCGCAACATTTTCTACCGTCGTCCACGCAGAAAAAAAACCAGAACAGATGAGCAACGAAACACTATTGGAATGTGTGAATGTTTCGAATGCGCGCAATGCGGTTCCAGAACATCGAGCTATTTTTAAACACTATTTGATGTCTGAGAGAGAATACAGTTTTAACCAGTTATCGTCTGCTGAACTCGAGTTTAAAGCAACCGATCACGACGAGTCCGAAGTTGAGCAAACTTACAAAAAGCAATGCCAAGCGGTTGGTGAATATTTATATCGTATTGGCTATTAAAGCGGTATTGACTACTTCAATACGGCCGTTAACAAAAAATCAAAAGGCGCATCGACAGCGCCTTTCTTTTTAAATGCTCAGCACAGCGCGCATTCAGCAGACCAAAAATGCTCAGTGTTGACTGACACCGCACTAAACAAGCATAGAACCGTAACGGTGGTGTAATTAGCGGCGCTGTCATCAAAAAGCAGAACAAACCTAAAAAATAAGTACGGCGGTAAGCACCGTGGTTACCGAACCAAGAACAATACATTTCCCTGCGCGTAGTAATTTGCAACTAACCTCTAACCGTTATTTTTTTCCATACAGATAGTTTTCAAACATCTTCGCGATTTCTTCTTCGATTAGCATTTCTCTTTTCTCAGGACTCATCGATTCTGAGAGCTTCCGGGTTGAGCATGGATAACACGTCTTCAATATTAATGACATAAATACAGCGTGAGCACTTTAGATTAGTAGATTGAGCGTAATGATACTTCTAACCTAGGTGATAATCTCTCGAATATCAGTGCGCCTCGCCTTCCACAACAGAGCCAATCGCATGCTTTACCATCAGATAGATAGTTTTTTGAGCAACCAACAAGCAATTGATGAGAAAAGACTTTTATTTTTTATTTAATGTGGCATATTAGCTGAGTCCTTTCGATGCGCGGGCATCGTATAATGGCTATTACCTCAGCCTTCCAAGCTGATGATGCGGGTTCGATTCCCGCTGCCCGCTCCAAGTTTTCTCTTCTGCTTTAACAATCCCAACCATTTGAAAGTAAAGAATTTTTCAGGATAATATTTTGTGTCTGTTTATTATTGTCAGACTCAGCTCTTAACTCATCAAATTCTGTTGAGACCAAATTGAGACCATGTTGAGACCAAGCCGGATTTCTGCACTTGATTTTAACATGACCACAACTTGTTAACGTTTCATAAGCTCAATATTACAAATACTAATCTGAATCTTTGTCTTCCTGAACTTCGAGAAGATCGCCCACGCTGCAGTTCAAATAAAGACATATTTTTTCGAGTGTATCAAAATCAATACGATTATTTGTTTCGTGAAATAACCTATTTACCGTACTTCTATTAATCCCAGTATCCCTCACTACATCTGCAATTTTTAGCTTCTTAGCTCCAAGTAAAGTTGATAGATGGCACTTAATCATTTCCTACAGACCTTAAATGTTTCGCTAAAGACACAAAATGGCGTTGACAGGATTCTTTTATCGTCATATTGTATCTATAGAGCTACAAAAAGTAGCGTATAAGACAGGGAATGATTATGACATACACATACCTCACAACTGAAGAGTTATCTTCAGTTATTAAGTACGACAAACGTGTTATTCGGGAGCAACTTAAAGACTCAGTTCTCTTCGAAGGGATCCATTATATTCGTCCGTTTGGAGGAAGAAAGATTCTCTTTATCTGGGAGCGTGTTGAAGAAGAAATGCTGAATGGAATTTCAAGTGAATCAATTCTACTAGGACATTAAGAGGGATTAAATATGGGTAGTATCAATTCACGAGGTGGACGTCTCTATCTAGACTTTCGATACAAAGGTCATCGCTGTAGAGAATATACAAAGTTATCAGACACAAAAGCAAATCGGAACCGAGTATCTCGTTTGCTCAAAGTCATCGAAGCAGAAATCATGCTTGGTAATTTTGATTATTCAAAGTATTTCCCTGAAAGTAAACTTGTAGTGAAATTTGCTAATTCTGACGAACGAAAACGTCAAGCAAAGGTCTATTTTGATGCAATAGACTCACCAAAGCTTCACGAGTTTGCCGATATATGGATGTCTGAGAAAAAAGTAGAATGGCGTAAAGGCCACTATGAAGATGTCAAAGGGATCTTAAATAAGTATATCATTCCGGTGTTCGGGAATAAGAAGACCAGCGCCATCACTAAACAGCAAATCTTAAGCTTTCGATCTACACTCGCCAAAGTCCCAGGTCGAAAAAGTAAAGAGTTAAGCCCTTCCCGCATCAATCATATTATGACGCCCCTAAGAGTCATGTTGAATGAAGCCGCTGATCGTTATGAGTTTACTTCTCCATGGCGAAATATTAAAGCATTAAAAGTCGGACGTACTGAAATTGACCCATTTAATCTTCAAGAAGTTGAGCAAGTTATTGCTCACGCTCCTGAAGACTATAAAACATATTACATCACGCGATTTTTTACTGGATTGCGTACCGGTGAGATTGATGGCCTGATGTGGAAAGATGTCGATTTAAACAACAAGACCATTGCTGTTAATCAGAGCTTAATTCGTGGTGAGCTTTCTGATTTAAAAACCGATGGATCATATCGAGTGGTCATGCTGACAGATAGAGTGGTCGAAGCCCTTAAGGAACATAAGAAAACAGCTCACCTAAAAGATAAGTTTGTTTTTACCAATAATAAACGGCAGCCTTTGAACTACCAGAGTGTGTCCAAGTCGGTATGGTACCCGACTCTTCGTCAAGCTAAGCTAAGATCGAGAAATCCATATCAGACTCGCCACACTTACGCGACACTGTTATTAGCCTCCGGCGAAGCGCCGGAATGGATTGCAAACCAGATGGGTCATACAACCACGACCATGTTATTTCGTGTTTACTCTCGTTATGTTCCCAACCTAACTCGACGTGATGGTAGTGCTTTTGCTCATTTTTTGGCGAATGGTGGTGAACTATGAAATATTCACCTCTTGCAATTCATTGTACAAGTCTTTGTTTTGACCTCATTCAACAAGCTTCATTCAAGACGTTAAAGCACAATGATATTGATGGGTTTCATGAAGACATTTATCTGCTGATCCGCGAGAGAGCGGCATTGTGTCCAATTAAATTTGAATGCGAACATCAATTTGTCTGTCACGTGACCAATGGTGTAATTAGTGTGTTGCACCAATGCCTAAATAATCCTAACGCACGGGATTCGGTCTTGATCTTGTCGGCTATGGAATCGCGGATTGATATTTCAATCAAAACCATTCTCCACTAATACCTCGTTATTCGGTGTGCGCACAGCTCGTATTGCGATGGGCGCACAACCTTATTGTTTTGACACATTCAGGTGTAGACCATGAAAAAAATTGTTGTCGTGCTGAACAGTAACACTAACCGCCAATCTACTAAAAAGAACATTCGCTTTGAGCATGAGCTACTGACAGATATAGAACAAGTTAAGCCAAAGTCACAAAATTTTTCTCAGTGGGTCAAAGAGGCTTGTCGAGAAAAACTCATACGTGAAAACAATGAAGAGAAACTGTGCGCACAGAACCTGCTTTCCACTGTAGGTACAACAAAGATAACCACTATGCGCCAAGTTGATAACACTGGCAACCAATCAGCGGCTGCTCTAGCTAAACGATGGCATGTTCAAGGAATGTATTATCAACAAATTGCGGACCGATTGAACGAAATTAACGTATTAAACGAAGGAGAAAAAACATCGAGTAGTGTCTCTGTGTGTCCCTTTAATTTAGATCAATTTTTTGGGGTTGGATAACCAGGCTTTGGCTAAATATTGACAACCAGGGCATCATTAGAGTATGGAAAACACCTGGTGAACGCTATCATCAAGCTGCTTGTACCCCACCAAATCATACTTATCATACCCATAGGTTTCACTCGATCGTGTAATCGCTAAAATTTGTTTCGCACAGTCTAACCAAGGTTGAATTGATGACTCCATTACTTTAATTGTTCAATCGGTTATGGTTGTCAATATTGCAGTCAACCATCAACTACCAAATCAAGAGCTTAGAAAACAAGCTTGGATTTAAGCTCTTTGTTAATTTGACTACTAAAGGGAAGTCTTTGTATCAAGAATACACTGTTTTAGAGCGGAATTTTAACCAAGTTGTTTCAGATACTCGTTTAAGCGACAACAAAACAGGTTGGAAATTACTGCTCCCATAGACTTCGGAGTAAGGCTACTTACTCCTGTGTTAACGCTGTTAGGATCGGAAAAGTTGATTGTTAATTTAGACCTTACAGACAGTATTGTTGATCTCAAACATAGTAAATTCGATTTCCTATCCGTAACAACACTGAAGAAAGCGAAATAGAATATATACCATCAGTATCACTTTTTAATCACACAAATTCACTTTAGCTGATTACAAAGCTGCTTAATCTTATCTGAAAACTCTTCCGTAGTATCTATATATGCCATATTATTTATTAAACATTTTTTCTTGATAATCTGACTATGTTTAGCCATGTTTATCACATGCTCGGTAATATATTCATAACTCTTATCGCTAATCCAATCGTTGGCAATAGCACTATATCTTATGACCTCATTAACCTTATCTTCAATAGACACTGGTTCATACCCTAAGAATACAGAAGATATTTCCAAAGGATACTTTTCTGTCAACTTTTTCAAAAGTTCCGGCATTATCGCCTCACCCTCTAAAATATAGTCAACCCTCTGATGTATCATGCACTCAATCATCGAGTATAGTGTTGGCCAAAGTTTTCTCGCAATTTCATCTGGTAATAAATTATCATCAACTTGTAATGATGGTGCCCCATGTTTTAGCCCCATCATTAGCCAATCAATAGAAAAGTATGGAATAGAATGTATATAAGCAAACTTTTTTGCCGCTATAGATTTGCCGGATCTAGATGCGCCACCAATGATATAGATCAATTTAATTTCCTTACAGTTTAATGTGAATTTAGACAATAAAGCAAGAGCTACTATATTAAACAACTCAAGGTTGGGACTTAATCTGGTGTAGAGTTTGCCTTTGCTGATAAATTAGCACTAGTCTCAACATTACCTGCAATAACTTTTCTACTTTTGGCGGATCAAACGATCACTCCTTACCATATTGTTCAAGAACTCATCATGAAAGCTAAACATACTCTAGTGATGGAAGCCCGATAATCGCAGTCACAGATATAAAAATGATCCGTTACCTTCAATAGCTCTTTTCATAAGATAAAAAATCCCCAACCCAAGAAATTTATTGAAGACGCTGCTTGAACCCGTCAGACATAAGCAACTCATCCACCAATTAAAAAACAGTCGAATAATACCTCTCGTAGTATGATTTCGGAATGGTACTCAAGTACTATTTATAGTTAAGTTCTATGTGTGCGTATTTCGGTGATTACGATCTCTCGCCCCCCCCCTCTGGCAGGATTGTTGTCACTGTTAAAATTTAACCAGTTCGGACGGTAATAAGTGAACCTTTCTCGTATTCCTACAGAAAGAAAAGAAGCCATACTGAAGAAGCTATTGCCATCATATTCCATGCCAGTTATCAAAAGAGAAAGGCATTAGCACCACAGCGGCAACAACTCAGACGTTTTGGAGGCGCAGTGCCAAGCAGTGTTCTCCTCAAACCGAACTTCCCATCGTCGTGAAACTTACTCAATGACAGAATGAAATCAGTCAGAATTACCGTGCAAAAGGTTTATTCCCCGAACAGGTCGAGCAAACCTATTCAAGGCTTCATGTCGAACAAAGAGCGCGAAGCTGAAGCTAAAAAGCAAGCCAAGGCTGACAAACTTGAAATTAAAGAACTGAAAAAAGTTACGCCACGAAGAAAAGGCACTTGCTGAAACCGCCGCTCTGTTGATTCTACGAAAAAAGCTGAGAGCCTTTTACGAGGAAGAGCCAGAGGACGACTAACCTCAACCGATGAAAGGCAGAACTTAGTGGCTCTTATCCTTGAGGCGATGCAACGCGGATGCCGTTTGATGAGTTAAAGACGCAGCTAAGTGATTTAGACGCGACTTGGAGAGAACGGCAACGATTTGATGTCAATGATTTTGATGTAGTAATAAAGCCTAAGTCTGCTTTTGAGTTTTGAGGTGTGATTGCTTCAACAGCTCATCACTGGGCTACCAACACAAATGTTGGATAAATGGCTCAGAGCCGCCCTATCAAGCTGTAAAAAAACATTCTATCTAGGACGTGTTGAACTTTGCTGTACGTTTTATGCTCAGCAATACATCGGCAGCCACATTAACATCAATGCCAGCGATAACCTGCTGGCATAATTCCTCTCTAGCTTTTCATATCTGCGTCGAATAGAACGATAATGTTAACCCTAGCGAAAGCGTTTTCGACTAAGTGACGGTACTTATATAAGCACCAATCCATACTTTCTTTGTCTATATATTGTCCGTAATTGCGTTTATCAATGACAGTTTCTCCACCATGCTCCCGAACAAAACAACGGAAAGATCCGCTGTCATACCCTTTATCACAAACAATGGTATTAACTTCATATTGAAATGTTTGTTAAGCCAACCTTTTCGCTATTGGGTGCTCAGGATTTAACTGGAGTAAATCCCAAAGATTGCCATATAAATCTGTGAATACTGCTACCGTGCCGTAATTCTGCTCTTTAGGCGGACGCACAAATTCGATTCCTATCGACTTCATATGTTCGTAATCTCGCCAGAAATCATCCGTGTTCAAGAAAAGAAAAACTCGACCGCCAGCTTGATTGCCAATGAAATCATACTGCTCAGGCTTCGAGGCCATGGCAAGCAACAAAGTCACTCCATGTGAATTTGGTGGCGCAACCACAACCCAACGCTTATCTTGCTCAGATTGATAAGTATCTTCGATAAGCTCAAACTGAAGTTTGTTTACGTAAAAATCAATCGCTTCATCGTAGTCTCTTACGACCAACGCAATGTGGACAATATTTTGTTGCTTCATATACTTACCATATTTACTGAACAGACTTGATTGTATAGCGCGTGCTTGAAGCGAGAGCAATACACTCAAATACTACGCTGATAACACAAAGCCAAATCAAAACCGCCAAGCATTGTGAATCCGTCTTAAAGCGCTTGTTATACGCAGGCTTCCGACCACACCGCAAACTCATTACCACTTGGCTCGAGAAAATGAAAACGGCAACCACCACGAAACTCAAATATAGGGCGAATGACTTCACCTCCGCTTTGAACAACTTTGTTTAAGGTCATTTCAATGTCAGAGCTGTAGAATATCATCAGGTCCCCTGCCACATGAGTCTAGCTACAATAATCAGCTTTGAAGAAACCGCCGTCCAACCCTTGCTTTGAAAAAGCTGTATATTTAGGACCATAGTCGACAAACTCCCAACCTAAAGCGGAAGAAAAGAATGATTTCGTTGACTCTAAGTCTTTTGCGCCAAACTCAACATAGTTAATCTTCTCATGTTGATGCATTTCCTTGCTCCTCTTTAAAAGTTCTTGATAAGTGCATGACGTATATTATTCATATAACTCTCTGTCTAGGCTTTACAAAAGTTTATTCCTACACGAACACTCAACCTCCCTCACAACCTTTCGAAGAACACGAAACCCAATGAAGACCCAAAGCACCAAGGGCTGAAAGTTCAACGAAAAACAATGGCTGGTTTATATGTTAAACCGGCATATATTCCACTTTTCGAAAGAAGAATTGGACTGACTCATTTCGGCTCTACCTCAGTCAATAGTAGGCTTTTCACTGTTCATATCGAATGCCACTAAGAACGCACAAGCTTGCTTGAACACTTAATCCTATCGTATCTATCACCTGTTCCACCAGCGGGATAAAGTCACTTGGGGATACCAACCCAAAATCAGGATGCCTCCATCGGGCCAACACCTCTAGCCCTCTTAACGCGTTTGAAGGAAACTCTATCGTGATTTGTTGGTATAACCGACCGCTAAGAAGTCCATCTTTTAGAGCGTAATAACGGTCAACCACCACTTTATGCCCCCCTAGGTAGCTAAAGCCATCACGAACCAACGGTGCATAATCAGTCAACTTTCAGATAAGGCTGGCGGGCTCACAACTTAATAGCTAAACATCAGGTAGAGACATAACCATAAGTGCAGGAACTTCATCAAACTCATACCGAGAACATTGCTTAACAAACTTTACCTTTATCTGAGAAACATTCTGCTCGATATGCTTTATATTGACAGCGAATGGGTTCTTATAACCATATAGATACAATAACAACCACGAACTCACAGCTTTTGATTCATTGTAGTGCTCAATTTCAACACTCGTCATAGTCGAGTTCCCCATTTACCTTTTGTGCACTTTGGTACAAATCAAACTGAATCGCCACTACTTCAGTAGACGACTTTTAGCCTCATTAAAATACTGACGTTCATACTCTAACGGTGATAGCCCATCATTGGAACTATGTTGTCGTTTCGGGTTGTAAAACATCTCTATATAATTAAACACATCCATCTTTGCGTCGTCTCTAGTCGCATAGATTTTTCGCTTAATTCGTTCTCGTTTCAGCAGTTGAAAGAAACTCTCTGCTACTGCGTTATCATGGCAGTTGCCTCGACGGCTCATGCTACCCTCCAAACCATGAGCGCTTAGAAACTCACTCCAATCATGGCTCGTGTATTGGCTTCCTTGATCTGAATGAACCAGCACTTTGCCAGCAGGTTTACGACGCCATACCGCCATTAATAAAGCATCTAACGCAAGCTCTTTGGTGATACGACTGCCCATTGACCAACCAATTATTCGTCGTGAGAACAAGTCCATTACAGCGCCAAGATAGAGCCAGCCTTCATGCGTTTTGATGTACGTAATATCCGTTACCCAAGCCGTGTTGGGCGCTAATGGATCGAATTGTCGTTCTAAACGATTTGGCGTAACAACGTGTTGCTCACCACTAGGAGCTCTCGGTTTTCGATAGCCAACTTGCGCTCGCAGTCCTGCTCGCTGCATCAGGCGATGCACACGATTAATACCGCATTGCTCGCCAAGATCACGCAGATCTCGATGGAGTTTGCGGTATCCATAGACGCCACCAGACTCAAGCCAACATTGTTTGAGTTGGCCTGTAAGTCGTTCATTGTCACGTTGTCTCTTCGACTTTGTGCAGCTCCTCCACGCGTAATACCCGCTCGGATGAACATCAAACAACTGACACAGATGTCGCACAGAGTGGCTGTGATGATGTTCTTGGATAAAGGCGTATCTTACTCGGGGTGGCTTGCGAAGTACGCCGCGGCTTTTTTTAACAGGTCACGTTCTTCAGTAACACGCCTAAGCTCTTTTTGTAATCGTCGAATTTCTGCGGACTCAGCAGACTGCTGAAGGTGTTCCTCAGAGTCAGGACCATAGCGCTTAATCCAGGCGTAAAGACTGTGTGTGGTGGTACCTAAACGCTGAGCAACATCAGCAACAGAATGGCCGGCAACAGTGACTTGTTTCACTGCTTCGATTTTGAATTGTTCAGGGTAACGTTTATGGCTCATGGACACCTCTTTTTTAGCTAGTTTATCTAACTAAAAGGCGTCTAGGAAATCAGTGGCGATTCAAACAGTACTTCATCAATGTTCCTATGAGGATGGCGACAAGCTTTCAAAAAACATCGAACATCCTGCCTCACACTTCGATATCTTGCCTCATTCAGCATACGTTTGTAGTATGCAGTCAGTATCTCTCTTCGCTTATGTGCGGGTACATAACTGGATGTGTCACTCACGGCTAGATATAAGCACAGTAGCCCATTGGGGGCTAAGTCATAGACAAGCGCTTCTTTTTGCATTCCCACTCTCTCGCTATCAGACACGTTTAAACCTTAAACTGACGAATGGTTTCACTCAATCCAACATTCAATTTTTGAATTTTCTCAGCTTCATCAGCCAATGTTTCACTACCTGTGCTCAATGACACTACGATATCTTTAATTTGATTCATGTTCTGACTAATGTCTGCCGCCACTGCTGACTGCTCTTCCGCTGCTGTAGAAATTTGGGTGCTAGCGTCGTCTGTTTGTTGTGCATAATCAGCTAATGTTCTCAAGCTCCCACCGACCTGCTCTTGTCCTGCCGCTGTATCTAAACACATCTGTTTGGTACGAGAGATAGCCTCTGACATTTTATGATTACTCTCAAGCAAGGCGCTCAGTACCTTGTCTATTTCTCCTGTACTATCCATAGTGCGGCTTGCTAAAGTTCGGACCTCATCCGCTACGACAGCAAACCCCCGTCCCTGCTCCCCAGCACGAGCCGCCTCTATCGCTGCATTTAAAGCCAGTAAGTTGGTTTGTTCTGCTATCTCACCAATTACCTTAAGAGCATCGCTGATATTTCGGCTGTTTTGGTCCATCTGCTCAACCAACAAAACCGAGCTCTCCATATCTTGCAGTAAGTCTTCTGTCAAAGATTGAGCACGCTTCACTACTTGCTCCGACTCAACACCAAGCTCCGATGCTTGCACTGTAATCTCAGAGGCTTTCACCGCGCTTTGAGCAACCGATTGTGCCGTACTGTTCATTTCATCAATCGCGGTCGCGACTTGCTCAGTTTCTATGGAGTGCTGGCTAATGCTCTCCGCATTTTCCACCGTCAAGGATTGAAGCTTAGCGACATTGCTTGAGAGGTTACCGGAGATACCAACTATTTCTTTAACTGCCAAGTGGACTTTATCGATAAACGAGTCAATGCCATCAGCTATCTGCCCCAAATCATCACGTCGACCAAGCTCTAAACGCTTGGTTAGGTCTGCTTCGCCTTTTGATAAGTCCAGCGCTAGCTCACGAAGTGATGTGATCGGTTGGTAAAGTTTTGTGATAAGTAGATAGAAGAGAATCAAAGTAATTATGATACCACCGACCACCATAATCACTGAACTAGTACGCGTGTTGTAAATTGGAGCAAAAGTTCTGTCATCTTTAAGAGCGACGCCCAAGTACCAGACAGTGTCCGCCACTTCTATAGGGATGGAGTAGAACATTTTGTCGTCACCACCAAAAGTATACTCTTGAAGCAACGCTGCTTTGGAATCTAATGCTTTTCTGGCAACATCAGAAAACCCTTTAAGCTTAAGCGCTTGCTCGCCATTATTAATCGCGGGGGATGACGTCGCTAAAACCGTCGACTCACTATCCATGATAATACCGACAGCCCCATCCATAGATTTAAAACTATTAACAATTTCGTTGAGCTTTGATAGCTCAAAGTCAAAAGAGATGACGCCACTACTGATTCCTATAGCCATAGAGACCCACACCTTACCAGCAGAATCTAGATATGGTTTTGTCATTGCAACACCCCGTTTACCTTGGGTCACTAAATACCACTCTCTAGTTGTCGCATCACCGTTAAGTATATGGCCAGGCCAGTCTTTAGCTGTCTGGTTCCAATAAGCTTTACCATTATGTTCAGTAAAGACAACACTGCCAACATTGGCTCCCGCGGCCAACTGTTTTACAAAGTTCACTTTATCTTCAGGTACTGGGTTCTGGCTATAAAACTCCGCTACCTGTTCTAAACTAGCTATTTTTTCAAGAAAGTAGATGTGAACGGTTTCTTCTTTCGCCTCTACATACTCCTGTACAGTTTTGATTTTATCTTCTCTAAAAGCGGAGGACACATTATTGTAAGTGATGAAACTTACAACCCCGAGAGCCAAAGTGACTAACAATAACACGCCCAGAACAAGACTTTGTTTGAATCCGACATTCATAAGTAAACAATCCAACAGCTAAAATATCGACCAACGATACAACACAATTGTCAGATTGAAATAGCACTCAAGTACTAAAACGAAGAGCTCACATTACAATTACATTAATGATTTGAATATTCGAAAATGCGGCTTAACCTCTAATATTTATCGACATCATTTGTAAGCGCTCCATAAACCTCGCATTCTAATCGCCATCCACGAATAATAAGATCAACTCTCCAATCCAAAGGAGGTTTGAAATGGTAAAACGGCGCACCGACCAAAAATGGCAAATGCTTATCGAGCAATCTGAATCGAGTTCATTATCAAAACTCGCATTTTGTAAGCTCAATGATCTCAATCCTTCAACATTTTATGCTAAATGCCAACAACTCAACGAAACCGTAGTATCTCAAGGTTTCTTAGAGCCGAAATTGTCGAAAAGACAACTAAGTATCAGGCCCAGATAGCAACAGCCAGCATGACACTGCTTGTAAACGACATTGAGTTGAGTATTCCTGAAGGCACGCCAGCAACCTATCTTGCTGAACTAATTGGAGCATTATCATGAAGCGCATGCTCAGCGCCCCAGAGATTTACCTTTCCGTGAAAGCGTCGATTTTAGAAAATCCATTAATGGCCTTGCTGCGATTGTCGAGAATGACACGGACTTGCCTCTTGGTAGCGGCGCACTGTTCCTGTTTACCAATAAACAACGTGACAAAATCAAAGTATTGTACTGGGATAAAACAGGCTTCGCCCTTCGGTATAAGCGACTCGAAAAAAAACAAATATAAATGGCCTTCAAAAGAGAAAAATCAGGTGTTTACCCTCACTCATTTGAGCTTGACAGACTGCTTTCTGGCTTCACAATTATTGACCACAAACCCGTTGCAATAAACGGTTTTACAATGACTTAATCTATAATAAAGCCTTATATACTAAGCATTCACGGCATACATTTAGTATAATAAATGCCATGAAAAAGACTCCAAATATCAACCCAAAAGTCAAGATATTGCCGAGCTACAAGTGATGATTAAAACGCTGATGTCGGAGCAAAGTGAGTGGAAACAAGTGCGTCAATCACTGCTTGAACAACTCAAGTTCGCCTTCGACCGCCAGTTTGTTAATCGTTCGGAGGCTAAGACCTTACGATGAGTTTTAAGAAGGTCTCTTCAACGAAGCGGAATGTGAGGTCGCGAGGGTCGGTGAGGTTGAGGTAACAACAACGACCTCGAAGAAAAGCGTGGTAAACGTAAATCACTCCCTAAGAGCTTCGCGACAAAAACCTTGCTTACCAATATCATCCTTGGCAAATACCAATACGCGATGCCACTTTACGCTGCCTTGAAAACGCACTTACTTCAACAAGTGGTGGTTCAAGCGGATGAAACCCCGCTCAATGCACTTAAAGGTGAATAGCCGCCGAGTCGTTAGCCTTTTCTCATATTGCTTCTCATACTCTACAGGCGACAATTGATTATTGGAACCATGCCTGTGTTTTACGTTGTAGAACATCTCAATATATTCAAAGATATCCATGCGAGCATCTTCTCGTGTAGAGTAAATCTTTCGTTTAACGCGTTCTCTTTTCAGTAACTGGAAAAACTTTCTACCACTGCATTATCGTGACAATTACTTCGGCGACTCATACTGGATTCCAGACCATGTTGCTTTAAGAACTTATTCCAGTCGTGACTCGTATACTGACTGCCTTGATCGAAATGCACGAGTACCTTTTGGATTGGAGAACGTCGCCATATAGCCATTAAAAGCGCATCCAAAACTAACTCTTTAGTTATTCGACTTTTCATCGACCAACCAATCACTCTTCTAGAAAAAAGATCGACAACAACGGCAAGATACAACCAACCTTCATGTGTTTTTATATAGGTAATATCAGTTATCCATGATTGGTTTGGAGTCGCTGGATTGAACTCTCTGGCTAATTTGTTAGCCGAAATGACATGTTCAGTACCCGCTTTAGCTCTGGGTTTACGATACCCGCGTTGTGACTGTAAGCCTTCTTGTTTCATCAAGCGATACACTTGGTTGATCCCACAGGATTCCCCTTCATCTCGTAGAACACTGTATATCTTCCGATAGTCATAAACCCCACCTGATTCCAACCAAAACTGTTTAATAAGTCCGAGAAGATACTTACGCCGTTTCTCTTGTTTGCTGTCAGGGTGTTTTAGCCAGGCATAATAACCACTTGGATGAACCCCTAGGATTTTACACATCCGTCGAACAGGCCAAACTGACTGGTTGGCTTTGATAAAGGCGTACCTCAGTCGGACTGGCTTGCGAAGTACACCGCGGCTCTTTTTAATATATCCCGCTCTTCGGTAACTCTTTGCAGTTCTTTCCGAAGCCTACGAATTTCAGCACTTTCATCAGATTGAGCTTGGTGTTGGGAGGAGTCGGGACCATAGCGATTCACCCAAGTATAAAGACCGTGGGTAGTTGTCCCTAAGCGGTTGGCGACATCAGCCACGCTATGACCTTTTTCAGTGATCTGTTTTACCGCTTCAATTTTAAATTCTTCTGGATATCTTTTGCTGCTCATAAGCACCTCTCTGTTAATCATTTTGTTTAACTAAAAGGTGTCTATCAAGTCGGTGGCTATTCAGGCTCATGCAACCCCCGACAGGTTAGCCACACGTCAGGCTCAGAAGGATGATACAAACAAAAACCTTGAAGATAAGGCACACCAGTTGACTTCAGTCGGTCAAACATTTCTGTGGTTTCCACCCCTTCGGCTACTATCGTAATACCATGACTTTGACCATAGTCGCATAAATGCGAAATAAGCTTCAAACAAGCAGGTGATCGCATGGCTTCCATGACCAGCGCCCTGTCAAGCTTGACCTGATAGAGCGGCAAACTGAACAACTCCGTAATTGCGGTCATTCCCGCACCAAAATCATCAATGGAAAGCTTAAAGCCGAGACAATGCAACTCATTAAGAATTTTCATCAAAGCGTCCGTGTGTTCAAGCAAATACGACTCGGTGATTTCAAGCACCACCCGCAACGGTGATAGTTGACTTTCTGTAACCACCTTCATCACATCTATGATAAAGGTAGATTTAAGCAGTTGCTGCGCAGACACATTGACATTAATGTTAGGTCTCGATTGATGTACCTTGTCAAACGCACTTAAAAACTTACACGCCTTTTCCAGAACGACCATTCCTAGTGTGTGTATGTAACCTAACTTTTCTGCCATGGGGATAAACTCCCCCGGTAACACCGCGCCTAAAACAGGGTGAGTCCAACGAGCCAAAGCTTCGTAACTCACCAAATCCCCCGTTGCAGCAGAAACAATCGGCTGCAACGCAATATCTATCTGACGATGGGTTATCGCAACATCTAACGCATCCTCTATTTGAAAATAACGGTCAATTTTCTTTCGTGAAGAACCCGCATAAGTGACCGGTGATTCAACTAGCCGAGCATACTCAGACAAATTAAATACTTGCGTTAGTAACTGCGCCGACTCCATATCCGAGCGAAGCAATGCACCTAGCCCTAGCTGCGTGATCAGTGTCACTTCACGGTTACGCCCCTGATGGAGAAAACGCGCTTCCACTTTCTTCATTAACGCCATTGCTTGCTTGGAGGTCATCGACTGCTCAACCGTGAACACTAGGGTATCCGCACTGATGCGATATAAACCATAGCGCAACGACAGGATTTCATCCAATACCGCAACAAGCGAAGAAATTAAACGAGATGTTGCTTCCTGCCCTCCCCGTCGCTGTGCTTCATGCAGTTGATTAAAACAGCAAACAAACAACCAATCATTATCATCAATCTTCACCATATTTTTGACAAATTGATGTCGGTTATAAAGCCCAGTTTCACTATCGTGGTTGGCAATGTGTGAAAGGTATTGATTAATGAAGACTTCTTCCGACACATTTCTATGTGTACCAACCATCACCATGTTGCCTTCTTGCTCAACCAAAGTCCCGGTTGCCTCAATCCATAAATAGTGTCCCAATCGGTTTTTGACTCGATAACGGGTTTTTACGCGTACTAAAGGCACTTCTTGCTGGTGCTCGCTCACCTTATTTTGCAGGCCCTGCCGGTCTTCTGGATGCACTAGGGCCAACCAATCCTCTAAGGTCGAGTCTTCGAGCGGCATATCAAATTGCTCGTAAAACGGGGTATTAAAAAACGCCACCACATTATCGCGAGTCATAAACCAAAGGCCTTCGCTGGTGGTATTAAGCAATTGCAATACCGAAGTCGGAAGAACGTGTTTCATCATAGCACCACAAATCAATCCTTGTTGCTCGTTCTATTACGAGCTTGATAACTGAAGTCGACCCATTTGAGATTGACTCAGCACACCTAAATCCTTGGCAGCTAACTGCACATTCGCAAACCAAAATGGCTTGTGTTTATCGACGAACACCTAGCTTCGCTCAAGTGCGTCATAAGTCGAAAACGCGCTGCCTTGAGCCAAGGCCACACCAAACAGGCTACGCTCTAAAACAGGCACTTGATTAATGTCTTCTTCCAAGGCGAGCCGCAACGGCTGACTACTCGCTGACCATGACAAAGCCTCAATAATATTCTGCGTCAATGGCTTTGACAGCGACATTAAAAGCTCAGGCAAGAGGCTCATATCCAATGACACTTCAGCGCAAGCGTAATACTCGTCGCGTCTTTGTTGCTCACGGTACGCTTGCATCTTGTTAATCAGTGCCTCTTCAAAAAAACGAGGGTACTGATTGACAACAGCAAACATGCCTAATGCATGGAGCCCCTCCAATAAAAGACCTTGCTGAGGGTAACGCCACCCCGCGACGTCTAGACGCTGACAGGTGGCGTTGGCGTTGGCGTTGGCGTTGGCAATGACCATCATGTATTGCCACAACTTAGGTACAATATTTTTAATCGCTGGCTCTTGCCATTTCACTAGAGCTTTGCTTATCAATATCGAGAAAAGGCGTTCGCAGTTATCAATACCCAACGTCCCTATAGCTACGTTTGGGTCCGAGACACACACACGCTTGGGCTCTCGATGAAGACGCTCCAAAAACTGAGCATTACCCACAATTGATAACACTTCAGACTTAAGCATCGCGTCGTTTGTCGTAAGAACCGACAGCTTGCTGATCCCCAAAGAGGAAGAGTAAGCGGTATCAGCAAAATAAGAAAAATCAGGGAAGCGTCCAAACAATTGGACTGGTGTCATGGTAATCAATTGCTCCTCCATCGAGGTCCTAGTTAATGCTAACACTTCTCGCACCACCGCAGCATGAATACGCTGACGCTGCGCCTGTTTTTGCCTCTTATCTTTCACCCGTACACTTTCGCATTCCAGTAACAACCTTTGATTGCGGGTAATATGCTCCCCTTCGCTCACAATCACACAATCGCAATACCGCGCCTGCTCGTTGAGCGAGCTGTCAACGTTATCTGGTCCTGCCTGCTCACGAGCCATTTAGCATGCCGAGTGCGTGTTATAGTCGAGATTTTGTCGGCAATCGCATTCGCTTCTTCGCTATAACGACGTTGAGTGATAATCGCTTTGTGCATATTGCTTTGTGCATATTGCTTTGCAATGGCACTGGCTCACACGACTTCGCTTGACGCCTTTTGCCCGATTAGCGGTCATGACACTCATCAGCTGTACCTGTCAAAGCCACCTCTGCGCCCCGCGACATTGCCACCATCAACGCCTGTGCGTTGAACTTCGACAGGGCATCATTAGCCCCCACTTGCCGCGCCCTATCTTGGCTCATTTCACTCGACAATGAAGTATGCAAAATCTTATACATCGCTCGAGTTCGAGGGTTGTCGTTCAGCGCAAAAATTAACTCATAACCATCGAGCCCTGGCATTTCAATGTCACTAATCACCATGTCAAATTTCACACCAGCCCCGCCTGTATCAAGCAGCAGTGCGAGCGCCTCATCACCGCTATGACATAATTGAAACTTCAGGCCAAAGCGGTCCAATATCTCCGACATTAACCGACGGGCAATGATCGAGTCATCCACCACCAAAACGTTGAGTTTTTGCAGTAAAGCAATTTCTTCTTGTGACAACTGGACGCCCGCGTCTTCAATGTCAGCCGGAAAAATCTCTGTCAATACCCTTTCAACATCCAGTAGTTGAACCAATTGGTCATTGTAATGCGTACTCCCCAACACAAACGTGTCCTGGCCAGCCGCCTTGGGTAAAGGCGTGACCGATTTCCAGTCACACGAGACAATGTGTTCAACCTTATCCACCATTAACGCCACTTGCATGCGCATGCAATCGGCCACAATCAAGGTTTGCGTCCCTCGCTCCGACAAAGGAACACCGCGCCCGCCCATGGCCAACGACAAATCAATCACAGGCAGACTGGCATCACGAATGGTCACCGATCCTATGACGTAAGCGTGGCAAGCAGGAAGGACCGTTGGTGCTTGATAAGGTACGATTCCCTTGATTTTCATTGTCCCTAACGCAAATAGGGTGGCTTTTGTGTGCAGACGAAACATTAGGACGCCTTGAGACTGCTCTGAAAACTGGGGCATATGTGTATTCCTTTATACTTAGGGCGTTTACGTTCTAAATATCGACAATTCTTGTGTTAACTTGTTGATATCCTAAACTAAAATGTGAGCATGACGGGTAGATTATGAGGCCACATGATTATATTGATCACTGAGCGAATATGGTCTGCCTGTTGATTAAGACCTTGAGCTTTGGCATTCAGCTTCTGCTGCTCGTTCACCACACGATGAACCGTTTCGATACCTTAACTTAAATGACCAATCCCAGCTTGGGTTAAGCCGTCTACTTCAACAATACTGTCTGATAGGTGTTCGATTTGAGTAGCAATTTCCTATGATGATGTTGACAGCTGCTCTACGGCACTGACCATTTGAGACAACTCAGACTTGACATCTGGCCCTTCACGTCGTTGGGCATAACATCCATATCATTCGCACTTTTAACACCTTGCTGTGCAGTCATTTGAGCAGGCATCACCATTTACCTAATGGACTCAGTCATCGCTTCAGCCGCCTGAGAGAGCAAGCGAAATTCGTTACTCTCTGCCACAGCATCGTTATTAAAACTCTTCGTCAAGTAACCTATACCTAAGTCAATCAAGGTGGAAGTGATCGTTGATGGCGGTTTAAAAGTCTTGTTGATATACCAAGTCAGCACAACAAACAAAATTGCACCACCAACTGAAAATTGCCACGCCAAAGACGTTAAAAACGACTGGCTCTATTTGCCTAACCCGGATTCAAACGAACCACCCATGATCATTCAATTCCAATTCGGGACACAAGTAAACGCCATATGTTTAACATTTGACATATCAAAAGCATACGAAATAGCATCACTGTCTTTGTTAAACATATGAGAAAAGGACGACTGCCATCAGGCAAGATTTACTATTAAATCAATTCTTTTCATTTCTCTTCCTGTGAATCTTCAAGCCAAATTCTGGCGATCTGCCTTCCTAGCTTTAACGCTTTAACCCACACATATAAACTCCTTTAGCTTTAACGAATGGATTGCTGGGATACTTCTCCGTCACTGGTGACAACAATAGATTTAAACAACCCTAAAACGCTCGCCACTCTTTAAACAAACAACAACTTCACTAACTTTATATAACTCTGTCATCTGTATTACCGTCATTACGGCGTTGCGCTCAAAGGCTCGATGCTCTTCAAGGTTAACTAGAAAGGACAAAATCAACATCAATAACGCCTCCCGATTTGCCAGCGTAATGTATTCTTGTATTTTGCTTACATTCGAAGGCTCGTTGACCGTTAACGCGCCTGCATAACCATAATGCTTAAATGTCACTTCGACCAAAATTGACGCTTCCTATTGCACCTAATGATATAAACGAATAAGGCTGTGGTATTCTGAAAGTACTTCCGAGACTGATGGATAATCCTGAATGGAGTCTTCCAATTGGCGCTCTATGGTACACACCTCAGTGCGTACACGCTCAAGAGTCTGATCAACTTCTCTCTGGCAGCTAAGTCGCTGTAAAGAGTGTCTTAGTTTTCGTAGGTTTAACTTAAGATTGAGTTCCTCATTTCTGAGCAGGTGCGATGATTGTAGAAAGGTATAGATATCACCCATACATATTTCACAGACGCTATGTTCAACATGAAACGGTGTGACACTTTGCTCCTCAACCATCAATTCAATTGTACATAACTTACAAGTAAATTTTCTCATCACTTCATTTTCTTCTCGGTTTGATTATGAGTTAATAATTTTCGCCTACTAGAGCTCGTTTAAACCTTGAACTGACGAATGGTTTCACTCAATCCAACATTCAATTTTTGAATTTTCTCAGCTTCATCAGCCAATGTTTCACTACCTGTGCTCAATGACACTACGATATCTTTAATTTGATTCATGTTCTGACTAATGTCTGCCGCCACTGCTGACTGCTCTTCCGCTGCTGTAGAAATTTGGGTGCTAGCGTCGTCTGTTTGTTGTGCATAATCAGCTAATGTTCTCAAGCTCCCACCGACCTGCTCTTGTCCTGCCGCTGTATCTAAACACATCTGTTTGGTACGAGAGATAGCCTCTGACATTTTATGATTACTCTCAAGCAAGGCGCTCAGTACCTTGTCTATTTCTCCTGTACTATCCATAGTGCGGCTTGCTAAAGTTCGGACCTCATCCGCTACGACAGCAAACCCCCGTCCCTGCTCCCCAGCACGAGCCGCCTCTATCGCTGCATTTAAAGCCAGTAAGTTGGTTTGTTCTGCTATCTCACCAATTACCTTAAGAGCATCGCTGATATTTCGGCTGTTTTGGTCCATCTGCTCAACCAACAAAACCGAGCTCTCCATATCTTGCAGTAAGTCTTCTGTCAAAGATTGAGCACGCTTCACTACTTGCTCCGACTCAACACCAAGCTCCGATGCTTGCACTGTAATCTCAGAGGCTTTCACCGCGCTTTGAGCAACCGATTGTGCCGTACTGTTCATTTCATCAATCGCGGTCGCGACTTGCTCAGTTTCTATGGAGTGCTGGCTAATGCTCTCCGCATTTTCCACCGTCAAGGATTGAAGCTTAGCGACATTGCTTGAGAGGTTACCGGAGATACCAACTATTTCTTTAACTGCCAAGTGGACTTTATCGATAAACGAGTCAATGCCATCAGCTATCTGCCCCAAATCATCACGTCGACCAAGCTCTAAACGCTTGGTTAGGTCTGCTTCGCCTTTTGATAAGTCCAGCGCTAGCTCACGAAGTGATGTGATCGGTTGGTAAAGTTTTGTGATAAGTAGATAGAAGAGAATCAAAGTAATTATGATACCACCGACCACCATAATCACTGAACTAGTACGCGTGTTGTAAATTGGAGCAAAAGTTCTGTCATCTTTAAGAGCGACGCCCAAGTACCAGACAGTGTCCGCCACTTCTATAGGGATGGAGTAGAACATTTTGTCGTCACCACCAAAAGTATACTCTTGAAGCAACGCTGCTTTGGAATCTAATGCTTTTCTGGCAACATCAGAAAACCCTTTAAGCTTAAGCGCTTGCTCGCCATTATTAATCGCGGGGGATGACGTCGCTAAAACCGTCGACTCACTATCCATGATAATACCGACAGCCCCATCCATAGATTTAAAACTATTAACAATTTCGTTGAGCTTTGATAACTCGAAGTCAAAAGAAATAACCCCGTCACGTTTTAAAATAGAAACTGACACCCACATTGCTCCGGCACCACTATATGGCTTAGTAGCTGCAAGACCTTTTGTTTTTTGAGCAATTTGATACCACTCTCTTTTGGTTGCATCTTCATTATAAACGTGGTTTGTCCAACCCGGCCCATTTTGATTCCAATAAGCCATACCACTATGCTCTGTAAACACAACGCTACCCACATTGGCAGTCGTCGCCAACTGTTTTACAAAACTCACTTTATCTTTAGGTACCGGGTTCTGACTATAAAACTCAGCCACACCCTCTAGAGAAGAAGTTTTCTCGAAGAAATAGTTGTAAACGGTTTCTCCTTTCGCCTCTACATACTCCTGTACAGTTTTGATTTTATCTTCTCTAAAAGCGGAGGACACATTATTGTAAGTGATGAAACTCACAACCCCCAAAGCAAGAGAAGTCAACACAAGGACGCCAACAATTAGGCTTTGTTTAAATCCGACATTCATAAGCAAATAATCAATCAACTGAAATGAGGGTCAATGATACGACACATTTTCAACTATAAAATAGTACTTAGGTACCATAACGGGAAACTCCAATCACGGTTATCCCCGTCCCTAGTAGGATTGTTGCCACTATTAAATTTAACCAATATCGCCGAAAAAGGTCTGCTCCCTGAGCAAGTCCCAAACTGGCGTAGTGTAGTGTATACAGAGTGATGTGATGGACGCCTCAGCACTCAAGTTTCGCGGTATCTGCCAAACTTGATGCTGATAGTAAACCTAAAGAGCTGCCATTATGGATATAAAAGTTGTTGGAATTGATTTAGCCAAAAATGTATTTCAGGTCTGTGTTTGTCTTGTAGTGGTCAACTAAAATTGGCCACGGTTTTAGAGTTTTCCCAATATAATCGTTCTGATTCATTGGGAGTTAGACCTCCGTTATACTGATGTGGCCTGAGTTGGCAGTAATATCCAATGATGTAGCGAGTGATCTCTTGTTGAGCCTCAGCAAAGCTACGATAACCCACCGTTGGCACCCATTCCGTTTTCAGACTTCTAAAGAAGCGCTCCATCGGCGCATTATCCCAGCAGTTTCCTCGACGAGATAAACTCTGCTTTATTTGAAAGCGCCACAGTAATTGGCGGTATTTACGACTGGTATAGTGACTACCTTGATCGCTGTGGAACATGACACCTTTAGGCTTACCACGTGACTCATAAGCCATCGAAAGCGCTTTGCCTGTTAGCTTAGAATCAGGTGATATGGACATCGACCAACCAATCACTTTTCGGGCAAAAAGATCGATAACAACGGCTAAATACATCCACCGATTACCTGTCCAAATATACGTCACATCACCAGCCCAGACCTCGTTTGGGGCGGTAACCGCAAACTGACGACCTAAGTGATTTGGAACTTCAATATGTTCTTGTGAAGCTTTTCGGTAACGATGTCTTGGCACTTGGCAACTCACTAAACCAAGCGTTCTCATAAGCTTTGTTACTCGGTATCGGCTCAGCTTTACACCCTGATTTGTGACTATATCTGCAATGGTTCTCGCTCCCGCAGAGCCATTACTTGCAGCGTGAGCCTCACTGACCAAGCTGCGCAATTTTACTGTTTCAGCATTAATTACCGTTGGGCGTTTAAGCCAATAGTGATAACTACTTCGATGAACATTGAAGACTTCGCATAATGTTTTTACGCTGTAGCTCTGCTTGAGTTTCTTGATTATCAAGAATTGTTCAGTGAGTCCGACATCAACAGAGCCGTGGCTTTTTTTAATATTTCATTATGCTCTTCAAGGCGAGCCAGCTTCTTTTTTAATTCCCGAATTTCTATTTGCTCAGGAGTCATAGGTGAAGCTTTCGGTGCTTTCCCTTGGCGTTCTTCTCTAAGCTGGCGAACCCATTTATCCATCGTAGATTTACCTACATTCATGGCTTGAGCAGCTTCAGCTACGGAGTAGTTTTGATCGAGCACTAACTGTGCCGCTTCCAGTTTGAATTCGGCACTAAACAGTCGTCTTGTACGTTTTGTCATAATGTCACCTATTAACTTATGAGGTGATGATATCACCTCTAACTAAGTGACCAAATTCACTATGCCACTACATCTTGTAGATCATTCAATTAAGAGTAATCAAAAAGTTAGACGCAATAAGCTACTCGATAAAGTAAGGCAATTTCCTCAAGGAACTTTAATTGCAATGGAAGCATGTGGGACCTCTCACTATTGGGGTAGGAAGTTCAAAGAGTTAGGCTTCGATGTTCAGCTAATTCCAGCCCAACATGTTAAGCCATTTGTCTCAAGCCAAAAGAACGATGCGAATGATGCTCTTGCTATATGTGAAGCAGCTTTTCGACCTAATATCCATAAAGTGCCTATAAAAACGGTAGATCAACAAGATATTAAATCATTACGCTGTGTTCGGGCCCGCTTAGTCCAAAACAGAACGGCGACAGTAAACCAAATTCGCAGTTTAGCAGGTGAATCTGGCGTTATTTTTAGTATCGGAAGAATAAAACTGCAAGCGTCCCTGATAGATGCTTTAGAAGATGGAAGCAACGATCTTTCGTATACTCTCCGTAGCCTTCTTAAATCTCTATATGATGATTTATGCGCTTTAAATTATCGAATAGAGCAAATCGAGCGTGATATTAAAGCTCTTTGTCAAAATCAACCTCGCTACGAAGCAGTGCTTTCAATTCCTGGATTTGGGCCATTAGTAACAGCGAGTTTTATTAGTGAGATAGGTTCAGGTCTACAATTCAAAAATGGCAGGCAGTTATCTGCATGGTGCGGATTGGTACCAACTCAATCTAGTTCTGGTAGTAAAATCCGCTTAGGGAGCATCACAAAAAATGGCAGCGCCGATCTGCGTGTGTTACTTATTCATGGCGCGAGAGCTGTAGGGCGTTTTGCCAACAAACGGCAAGATAAACTTGGGCAATGGTTCAACGCTTTAGCTGTCAGACAAGGCAAACATAAAGCTGTGGTCGCACTTGCGAATAAACTAGCTCGTGTAGCATGGAAAATATTAACAGAAAGCCATGACTTTGACGTAAACAAAGCCTTTGCATAATAACCTCAAGAAAGTTTACATACACTGATGAATAAACGGTTAACCGTACCTATTGTAACCTGAGTTGACCAAGGCATTAAATGCCGATGTAGTGATTAGGCAATAGGTTTCGGATTTACATCAAGGCGCAGGCGAAAGAGCCTGTAACGACGCCGAATATATGGTAGTGAACCAATCATTCAAAAGTGTTGTAAAAGCTGAGGCGTCCACCTCGATGTCTCGATGAATGAATCAAATTTAAACTGGCGTTAACAGTGTCTTCTATTAGATTGAGAAATACAGTTTTTGTTTGCAATTTAAAAATTAAATCTTGTCCCTATAGATGTAATCACTTCACTTCCAAATTCAATATTACAACACGACGCAATACTTAGTTCGTTGGATGAGTACTCATAGCCGAGTTTACCATAAACATCCCAAGATTGATTAACAGGAATAGCCGCTTCCAACCCTAGTTCATAACCTAAATCATGTCCACTATCTTCTATTAATTCAATAGTATTTAACTCATGTTCGTAATGTTTATAGGTAATACCTGCATACAAAGATGTGTCGATCGATAAGAAATTTTGCATTGACTTAATACCAAATAAATATCCTGTCTGCTCAATATCATAGCTATCATTTGAATTTTGGTGTTCATAATTAAATATAGAATACCCCCAACCTATATAGTACCTAAATGCTTTATAAAGAGTATTTTCGTATTGTACTTGAAAGCCTCGACTTAAATTTTTATTAGTATCGTTCGCATTCCCCACTTTAGCCTCAAATGAAACTCCGTGATCAGCTAAGACTGGATTACACACTAAACTGAAAAGTAATGTTAATATAACTCTCATATCACCTTCATAAATTATTTTAGTTCTTTAACGTAGCCCGATCATACGTTCCTCCTTTAAAAGTGGAATAGTACAATTGTACCATTGTGAGATTTATTTTTATCAACATAAAGCTTGAGAATAGATCCTTTTTTTAATCAAGTGTAGATATTTCGTAACCGTTCACCAGCAGTTTCTTGACTAGACGTTTTTGAGATCGAACACATTGGGGTATGGTTGCTGTGTGGTCATGGCAGTCACAATGGAGTAAGCTCTTCCAGCGAAGATATCTTCCTCTTTTTGCATGTTTCTATCAGCGAGTGCAGCCTATCTCGGAACTTATCGCCTGCATCTAAGGTAGTACCGTAGCTGATTTTTCTTTAAATAACGAAGCCACGCAACCTTCGTTATTGGTGAGAGGTGTTTTGGGGTTAGTTAAGAACAGCCATAAACTCTGGCTACGCTCTTTGAGTTTCCGACATCGTCCCTAACAACGTTTAATTGGGATTTGTGTTGCGCCTTTTTCCAGCCAATGAGTAAAACGACATTGTATATAATCGAGGTAGAGAACGTCATCAATATCACCAAACTCCCAACGGTGCTGAGTTCGAAAGACTAACTTGCTCAGCAACACAAAGTGCAGACCTATTTGGCTGTGTGGCCTTTGCCTGAGTAATCGGCAATTTGTTGTAGATTGCGAATGACATGCGACCTACATAGTTGATGCTTGTTTGGAGAAAGCCAGTTGTAACCGCTATATTGGTCGCTAACCACGATGCCACTCTAATCAGAGTCAAGTACCGTTTTTGCTGAGTAAGTTGAACGAGAGTAAAGGATTTCTCATACACTAAATCATCGCTTGTAACTAACCAACACCAGCGCAGGCACTCCTCATCATTTCTAGAATGCGACGTTTGATCTACGTGCACTAGTGGCGCAGATTGTATGCTGGTTTTGATAGCTTGGTGCCGTGGCGTAAACATAGAAGCAATGCAGCTTTGAGCTTCGCTTGTGGCTCCAACAGAGAAAATTGTACCAAACTACTCTTGCAGTAATGAGCGTATTTTCTAACGTTGGGGGGCGTTGTTGCCTAAATCCATTGAACCTTTTCCAAGTCCTGCGATCTGATCCTTTATGATGGCTAGAACGGTGGTGACATGGGTAAAGCAAAAAAGAAGATAACTAACTGGGCGGATTATAATAAAGCGCTGTGCAAGCGTGGTTCGGTTACATTCTGGATAGATGACTCCGCCATAGATGCATGGCAATGTAAAATCCATCATGGTAAGCGTGGTAGAGGCTTCCAGTATTCAGACACAGCGATTGAAACGGCCTTGATGATCAAGGGTATCTTTTCTCTGCCATTGCGAGCACTTCAAGGTTTTATTGACTCGGTCTTCAAGCTATTGGATGTTCCGCTGACGTCCCCTGACTACACCTGTATCAGTAAACGTTCGAAGACGGTTCAGGTTAAGTAT
The DNA here is from genome assembly GCF_002563795.1 of Vibrio sp. ES.051. Taxonomy (GTDB): domain Bacteria; phylum Pseudomonadota; class Gammaproteobacteria; order Enterobacterales; family Vibrionaceae; genus Vibrio. The sequence continues at coordinate 449,117 of NZ_PDJL01000003.1, read as the reverse complement.
CGCAATAAATCTAGAGGAGCTATTCGCCATATAGCTATTGACTCAACTGGCCTCAAAGTCTTTGGCGAGGGTGAGTGGAAAGTGAAAAAGCATGGCGCAGAAAAGCGCAGAACATGGCGTAAACTGCACTTAGCTGTAGATGTGGATACGCACGAAGCTGTTAGTGCGGAAGTCAGCCTTGTAAATATTGGCGATAGTGAAGTGCTACCGACGCTGCTCAATCCACTACGCAGAAAGGTCACTGCCGTATCTGCCGATGGAGCATATGACACCAAAAATTGCCATGAGACTCTGAAAAAGAAAGGTTGTACTCCGTTGATCCCGCCTCGAAAGAATGCAGCACTTTGGGAGGACGGTCATCCCAGAAACGAAGCGGTGGTAGCTCTGAAAAATGGCACAATAGCAAAGTGGAAAGCCGAGTCTGGTTATCACTATCGCTCAATATCTGAGACCGCAATGTCCCGATATAAAGGACTAACAAGCGGCAAATTGAGCTTGAGATGTTACGATGCTCAAGTTGGTGAAATCATGGCGAATGTCAAAGCCATAAACAAAGTCATAGGACTAGGTATGCCCGTCAGAAGCTAACGGTTAGTTATATATGGCGTCGTTGGTCTTCTAGCTGATTTGATCAACAACGCCACGTTGGGGTGATATTGACCAGCCAGTATCGTGATGTGACTTATTATATTCGGCCCCATAACTCCTTGAGGAATATCGCTTGACTTTTGTGCATTTCTGTCTCTCCACATTGCGAACATTTATCACAGTAGAGGCGATACTCTGTAATGTCTATGCGTGGTGGTAGTATTTCATGAACCTAGTGGCGATAAAACGGTTTATCACTCATTTCAAGGTGGTTATCCCCGAAGCAGGGCAAGGGTTTTCAGGTTAACAATCAATAACGTATCAGATTCTTTTAGTTTTGATAGTTGTCGCTTATGCCCTTCGTGACCTTGTTTAACTCTTCTCAGATTGCGACCAGTAGGTCTTTGAGCTTTTTTCATTCAGCCCGCTCTTTGGGTCCATCAGAAGAGGGAGATTTGGAAGAGTTAGTGCTGCTGGTTTTTTAGCTTATCTTCATAATGGCGTAATTGTTCACTCAATAGGCAAAGTGAGATCCAATGCTAATGGTCACGTTTTTTATGTGTAAATACCATGCTGGTGAACGGTTACCTATTAGAAATCGTAAATCATTATTCTAAAACGGAAAACTATAAAGAAAAGATTACTAAGCAAATTAAAATAGGTTAGAGCTGCGTAAGACGCTCCACCATAAGCCACGTGAAATTGGTCTATAGCTAAGGAAAATCATCCAAGGTCACATAAATTATTATGGTGTATCAACGAACGCAAGATCTCAATATATTCGTTAAAGAAACCACCAATGCGTGGCTAAACAACTTCTAAGCGAAGTCAAAGGCACACAATGACGTGGCAGAAGTTCCACGTTTGATAAATTATTGGCTCCCTAAAATTCAAATTTATGCATCCTTATCCCGAGCAGCGCTTTGACGTTCGGCCTAAGGTAGGAACCGTATGCATTAGTAGCGCACGTACGGATCTGTGCGGGGGCAGCGGGAAACCGCTATTCCTACCGAGACCACGGTATTTATCAGCCATCTACCCCGGTACCTATCAATTGGAGCCCCTCTCCTAGCAGATGCGCTCCTCGACAGGTTAATGTTCGATGCTTGTTGAACAAAACTGAAAGGGGAATCGAAGCGAAAAACTTAAGCCAAATTAGCTCCGCGGGATCAGTTATGTTAAAATTATTTCCTCATCCAGTGTGGTTGTAGAAGGTACTCCTCTATGAATGAAACCAGAATCACTCCTCCCGCTCACTGGTATACGCAATCGCGTCAAACTAAAAAGTACTAAACACAATCTAGCCAGCATTAGTAAACGCCGGAAACTAATCTATTGGCCAGAAATATCACGGATTATGAACGCTTTAAGGCTAAAATGAGCAATAATATAGACTTGGAACGGAGATAAACATCCTAACTTAGTACCAAAGTACCATTGTAAGGTTTGTTAGATAAGGTAAGTTTCACAAACTTTGGATCAAATGCACTTTGGTAGCAAATTGAAGGCTTAAACTACTGTCACACGCATAAAACAATGCAAGCAGTGAAGTTAACAATTCATATGCACTGTAACTTGGCAGGCATAATGATTTTTTCACCTATAACTATTGGATTTTTAAGGTTACTTCTTTGTCTATTAATATTTTTGAAGATGATTTAGTACTGTTTGTTAGACTTAATGGCAGTATTTCTTATGGTGAGCTAACGCACTTCGTTGCACAATATAATACTTTTCCTGTTGACGTAAATTTGTTTACAGACCGTTGCTCTAAATTCGTTAAGTCTGGAGGTTTTTTAACACTTTCAAATGTTCTTCCTATTGAAAAATACTCATCTGCAATAGACTCTTTGTTTATTAATAGGTTTTCTGTTCTAGAACACATTATCTCAACTCTGAACTCTAGCGGCTTTGAAGAACTATATAAATCATTGGTCAACAGCATTAATCTGCGCCATCATCTTGAGAAATTACTGCAACTATCGTTAGACATTAACGGAGGTTATGTTCCCTTACCAATTTTAGAGGACCTAGTAAAAAGACTACCGAAAATTAACACATCAACAACAATTGTTTTGATTAAGATATTCCTTGTTATGGGTAAATTTGAACATGCTAAAATTTGTTATAATATATCCATCGGAGAGAAAGGTATTAATTACAACAGTTCTTATGGTGAAATATTTGTACACAATGCAATAAAAAGGTTGGAAAAAAACATTACTCTTAGTATAGAGAATGTTTATCCTTTATACATGGAACAAAAAATTGACTTCTCGAAAGATGGTTCAACTGACTTGATTATGGGTTTGGCACATGAACTGTTTCTTGTTAGTCAATTTGATGATTGCTTACATGTGGTTAAAGATTTAGTCTCTATATGCCAAAGGAAAAGGTGTTGGGTCTCGTTGTATTATGGGTATTTTTTGGAAATTCTTTGCTTAGGCATGAAAAATCGCTTTGAGTCGGCTTATGGAAGATATAGACTCTACTCAATGTTATCTTATACAACAAAAAACATGCAGCATATACTTGATGTGGCTATTGTTGTTGTTTCTATTTGGTGCTGTGCTCAAGATAGGATAGATCGCGAAGTTGTACGAAGAGTAGAAAATTTCAATGTTGATAATAATGATAATATCTTTCAGAAAGTATATACGATATATAGTAAAATGTTATTAGAAGCTAATAAAGAAGTTTTTTCCGTAAGAAAATTTATTAAACTTGAAAGAAAACTTATTTACGTTTACCAACACAATCAAGTTAGCGAGTCATGGAACATTCCTGATTTTTCTTCTGTTTACGAACTCGCTAATCTAAGAAGTAAAAACCTAAAAGTTCCTATTCTTATTCAAGAAAGTTTTGTCACGAACTTTTATCAAGAATCAATTAGAAATTACATAAATCATAATGATTCATTCACAACACTACCCATTTTTTTTGTCGGATTAAATAAAACAATAAATAATCATATGTCAAATGACCTAACAAGTATCGATTTTTCAAAATTAACTAAAAAAGAATTAGAAGTTCTTGACTTATTAAGAAGAGGATACTCATACTCTGATGTTTGTACATTCTTAAGTATATCAATAAATACCGTTAAATCGCATGCATATAGCATATATAAGAAACTAAAAATATCTGGAAGAAATGACTTGATAAGGTATTTTTAAATAACTTATACTAAACATTATATACCATGACGTAACTCTTCACCGGCTTTGTTGCTTAAATCGATGGAACTAAATCAAGAAGCTACGATCTGATCGGCTACACCCATTAATCGTCGTAGCCTCATGCCTAAACCTCGTTACAAAACAACTAACTGGACGCAGTACAACAAAGCCTTAATAAACCGTGGTTCTCTGACCTTTTGGATTGATGAGGAAGCGATAGCCGAGTGGAAGCAAAACAAACAAGGCAAGCGCGGCAGACCTCGCCAATTCAGCGACTTAGCCATTACTACTGCACTGATGGTGAAACGCATATTCTCTATGCCGTTGAGAGCACTGCAAGGATTTCTAGACTCGGTATTTAAGCTGGCTAACATCCCGCTAGTTTGTCCCCACTACACCTGTATAAGCCGTCGAGCTAAGGAAGTTGAGGTTTCATTTAAAACTAAAACCAGAGGTGCGATACAACACCTAGCCATTGATGCCACTGGCCTCAAGGTTTATGGCGAAGGCGAATGGAAGGTCAAGAAGCATGGTACTGACGGGAAGCGTAGGGTTTGGCGTAAGCTGCATATCGCAGTAGATACTAGCACCCACGAAATAGTCGCAGCAGAGCTGAGCTTATCTAACGTAACCGATGCCGAAGTACTTCCCAACTTGCTTAAGCAGACACGTCGTAAAATCATTGAGATATCAGGCGATGGTGCTTATGACACAAGGAATTGTCATGATGCCATACGGCTCAAGCGAGCTGTTCCGCTCATTCCGCCACGAGAAGGGGCAGCCTTCTGGGAACGAGGACATCCTCGCAACTTAGCAGTGGGTTGCCAGAAGCTCTACGGCTCTAACAAGAAATGGAAAAAGCGGTATGGTTATCATAAGCGCTCGCTCTCAGAGACAGCAATGTATCGGGTAAAACAGTTGTTAGGTGGGAAATTAAGCCTGAGGGACTACAACGCTCAAGTTGGTGAGACTTACGCTATGATCAAAGCGCTGAACAAGCTTACAGGGCTAGGTATGCCTGAAACTCAGTATGTTGTTTAAGAACTGAACAACATGGGGCTACCATGTCTTCTCATCGAATTAAGCAACAAAGCCCTCTTCACCCGCGAGGCCTTGACACTAAAGTTATGTGACCTAGTTAACTTGATCCCACATTCAACTTGAGTGATCTTTTTGTGTATGAATATGATCTGCTCCAGCCAGACTGACACTTCATTAAGCGACATTTTGATTTTCAAAGTTAACTGGGCTTAGATACCCAAGAGCACTGTGCCTTCTGCCCTATTATAATTAACCTCTATGTATTCAAAGATCCTTTGGCGCATCTCGTCTCGCGTCATGTCCGGCTCGTACTGGATCGCTTCAACTTTCATTGAATGGAAGAAGCTCTCAACACAAGCATTGACGCTCCTATGTCAAGCCAGTTTAGCTAAATCTTTTAGGATTAGCGGAAATAGCTCTCTCGCTATATAGCGCTTTAAGTTGCGAGTTATTTCTTTGGTTGATAATCCTTCAGCCGTTCTCCGTATAACATAGTCTTTCGTTCTGGGATCACTACGCATTCTTACCATCGCTACCGTCCAGAGAGCGTTATTTGCACTCCGACAGCCTCCTCGATTCAATCTATGACGAGTTGTTTTACCCGAAGATGCAGGAATCGGATTAACTCCACATAATGCAGCAAACGATGACTCCTTCCTTAATCGATTTGCGTTGTCTCCAGCTGCAACCAGAAGTGTAGCTGTAGTGGTCAAATTCACTATGCCACTACAGGCCGGCAAAGTTCTCTAATCCACTACAAGCAGCGTTTAAGGAGACAGTTATGTGACTCCCCGAAAAGGATAAATCGTGCGTTTTAACTCAATCTAATGACCGTTTTTAATTTTTTGAATTCACTATGCTCCAATGCATCAAGCATATTCTCGAACGCAAAAGTGACTGGAATACTAACTTCAACGCTACCATTCGCAACACGTTCAAGTAACGCTTCACCATTATGCATCAATGCATACCAATCTTCTTTATCACCAAAATCATGTAACGCGCCCAAGGCGATTTCGTGGTAAGAAATAGTGCGAGTAAATGGAGGGTCAATGGGTTTAGGTATACGGTCTTGAATACAGATAATGTGTCCATTTGCTCTTAAAAGAGGCACTAAATGGGCGGCATTTACCCCACTCACCGCATCAAAAATGGCGAAGTATTTCATGTCTATTAGAGATTGTTCTCGATAAACTCGACGAATACCTAGTGATTTTGCACTTTCTTCACTAAGACTAACTGAAACAACATCAACGGTATAGCCAGCATTGACAAGGAACTGGGATAGTAGATTATTCACCGCTCCAAAACCAACGACAAGCACTTCTCTTTGTCGGGTTAATGGAATTTTTTCAAATGCCTGCCATGCAGTCAGCATCGGACAAGGCAGTGCCGCAGCAAGTTCAAAAGGTAGGCCCTCAGGCAGTGTCATCAATGGCATATTGGGTTAAGTTAAATATTGTTACTTTCTAGTAATACCAATGCTTTCAAGAAATATAACAAAAAAACTGTTATAAATACCAACTTTCTTATTACTTCCTCTCATAATTTTAAATCTTTTTGTTATTTAAGAACGCCTGACTTCTCGATATTGAGTATCGTTACGTAGCTTAGTGGCTCATCCAGTGCTGCCTTGTTTGTATCAGCTTTACCAGAGTGCTTTCCGCTGAATATTTTTACACAACCATGCTTCTGTCGGTGAACAACAAAGATTGAAACTTTTCTTTTACCCAGGGCTGATTACTACGTGACGCTATAGCAAAAAAGTGACAATAAAGATCAAAACTCAATTTCACCCAATACGCCAACTCAAAGAAAAAAGTAACAATAAAGTTCGAAACTCACTTTTGGACAATTGTGAGTTACGACCCATAAAGCACTCTGTCGTAAGCGTGTCATGAACACCGCATTCTAATCTTTCAGCACGAAGAATAAGATCATCTCTCCAACCCAAAGGAGAGTTGAAATGGCAAAACGACGCACCAACCTAGAATGGCAATCACTGTTTGAACAATATGAAAGTAGCAGTGTTACCCAACGCGCTTTTTGTGAAGAGCATGGACTGAGTTTATCCACGTTCTTCGCCAAACGGCGTCAACTCCAAACAGCAAACCAATCGGAATCTGTCGGATTTGTTAGAGCCGAAATCGTTGAAAAGACAACCAAGTATCAGGCCCAGATAGCTACGGCGAACATGACACTTCTCATCAATGATGTGGAGCTGAGCATTCCTCAAGGCACGCCAGCCACCTATCTTGCTGAACTCATTGGAGCGTTGTCATGAAAGGTATGCTCAGCGCTCCAGACATTTACCTTTATCGTGAAAGCGTCGATTTTAGAAAGTCCATCAACGGCCTTGCAGCGATTATCGAAAATGATACTGACTTGCCTCTTGGCAGCGGTGCGCTGTTCCTGTTTACCAATAAACAGCGCGATAAGATTAAAGTGTTGTACTGGGATAAAACAGGCTTTGCCCTCTGGTATAAACGCCTTGAAAAAGCCAAGTATAAGTGGCCTTCAAAAGAGAAAAATCAGGTGTTTACCCTCACTCAATTTGAGCTTGATAGACTGCTTTCAGGCTTCACAATTATCGGCCACGAACCCATCAAAATAAACGATTTTACAATGAGTTAATCGAGAATAAAGCCTTATTCTCCAAGCGTTAACGGCACGATTTTAGTATAATCAATGCTATGAAAAAGACGCCAAATATCAACCCAGAAAGCCAAGATGTTGCCGAGCTACAAGCGATGGTAGCTGCTCTGATGTCGGAGAAAAATGAGTGGAAACAAGAGCGCCAATCGCTGCTTGAACAACTCAAACTCGCCTTCGACCGTCAGTTCGCGAAACGCTCGGAGGCATTAAAGCCTTACGATGAATCACAAAGTGACCTCTTCAACGAAGCGGAGTGTGAAGCCGTTAAAGAAGACGAGGTTGAGGTGACAACCACGACCACAACGAAAAAGCGCGGTAAACGTAAACCTCTGCCTAAGACCTTGCCTCGTGAGGTTATCGAACTTGATGTAGACGACCATGAAAAGCAGTGCGTTTGCTGCAATCATAGCCTGCATAAAATCGGTGAAGACCGCAGCGAGAAGCTAGAGTTCACGCCAGCGGTACTCAAAGTGTTGGAATATGTTCGTCCTAAGTACGCTTGCCGCCAGTGCGAGAAAACAGGTGACAGCAGCCGTATCGTTCAGAAGCCATCCCCTCAGAGTCTCATCCCTAAAAGCTTCGCCACAGAAAGCTTGCTGACCAACATCATTCTTGGCAAATACCAATACGCGATGCCACTTTATCGCCAAGAATCGCTGTTTACCCAGTCGGGTATCGAGCTATCACGCACCACCATGGCAAGGTGGGTTATCCAAGTCAGTGAGAAGTTCGCCCCGCTGTATGCGGCCTTGAAGGAGAACCTGCTTCAACAAGTGGTGGTTCAGGCGGATGAAACGCCGCTCAATGTGCTCAAAGAAGAGAAGAAGTGTTATATGTGGCTCTACTGCTCAGGCGCTGACTCACCCGAATCGGCACTGCCGAATGTGAAAAATATTGCCTTGTACGACTATCAAAACAGTCGCGCGAGGGCGTGTCCCGTGGACTTTTTAGGTGACTACAACGGTTATCTACAAACCGATGGCTACGCGGCTTATGATGGTCTGCATCACGTCACCAATGTAGGGTGCTTAGCGCATGCTCGTCGCAAGTTCATGGATGCGAAGAAGCTTCAAGGGAAAGGTAAATCAGGCAAGGCTGATAAGGCGCTGGCTAAAATCCAAAAACTCTACGGGATAGAATCACGCTTAAAAGGTGCGCCTGCCCAAGAGCGAAAAGCAGAGCGTCAAGCGCTTGCCAAGCCGATACTGGATGAGCTTTACCAATGGATGACGACCCAGAAGGTGATTGGCTCTAGCCCACTAGGGAAAGCGATAAAATATACGCTTGGGCAGTGGTCAAAGCTTATTCGTTATATCGACGATGGTCACTTATCTATTGATAATAATCGCGCTGAACGCGTAATTAAACCACTGGTCATTGGCAGGAAGAACTCTTATGACCTTTTTCAAGTTTTTCGACGAAACCTCTCTCTCCTCTGTGAGACGAGGCATATTTTCAGAGTAGGTATTGCCTGAAAGTGAATCGGCAATTGCTTGGGTTATACATACTCTTATTCGGGGATCTTTAGCCCCAATATGGTTTTCGTAATGAGCTTACCTCTTTCTGGCTGCTAGTATCTAACCAAGTGGTTGACTTAAATTCTTGACGAGGATTACTCACCTTGAGCTTCTTCACTTTCAGACAAATTTTAAACTCTCTGATTCTGAGTGGTCACAGCAATATCCCACATAAATCCAAGTAATTCTCTCGCGACAGCGGTGATGGCAATTTGTGACTTCTTCCCCTTTGCCACTAAGCTTCGGTAACGAAAACATAAACGCTGTTGAGCTTTCCAAGAGATGTCTTTAGCTTCTTGGCAAACACTATCAGGGCGATAGGTGACTAGCCAGTTGCCAACCTTAGCATTGTTTCGATATGCCCATGCTGCCTCATACAGAAGTCGTCTTAACTCGACATTTCCAGCTTTGGTAATCCCTTTTTTACGGGTTACGTTACCACTCGAGTATTCACCAGGTATCAGTCCAAGGAACGCCATTATTTGCTTCGGATTGTTAAATCGGGAAAAGTCACCCAGCTCAGCAACCACCGATATTGCAATGGTACGTCCTACACCTTTCAAAGCTTGTAGTTGATTGACGAGGTTGTATAACGACCAATTGGGGAGCAGCCTATCGATTTCTTGGTCTAGTTGTTCAATTCTGTTTTCTATTTGCTCTAAGCTTTGGCGATAATGTTCGTAAGCGATTTGCTGAGAAGCGAGGGGGAAAGATTGGTTTGCAAGCCATACTCGGTGTCGAACAGTCCACATTTTCTTCTCGTACCTTTTCCCCGTTCTCAGCAGAATACTTTGAATTCTTTGCTTAGCAACTTTGGTGTCTTTCTTTGCACAGCTTCTCGCTCTGACAAGATCCCGCATTGCTTCATGGGTAATATCGGGAACCCAGACATCAACCAGCTCACCCGCTCTCAATAGTCTTGCCAGGGCGACGGCATCCCGATGATCATTCTTTATTTTGTTGGTCGAAATCTTAGGTATTCTAGATGGGGCCACGACGGTACAATCTATGTTCATGCTTAGCAATAACCGATATAGACCATAACCTGTTGGCCCCGCTTCATAGCAAACTAGAATCGTATTGTGGAGCTTAATGAGCTTTTTCATCAGTCGAATAACAGAATCTTTTGATGAAGAGATATTCCCATAAAAGCGAACTTCACCTTGCCGCTCTGGGCTAGCTATAGCTACGGCAATTGTGTCCTTGTGAACATCAAGCCCAATATATGCAGAATAGTTGACGGATTTCATACTGAAGACCTCCAAAAACGCACCATAGGTGAGTCTTAGTATATAAGGTCATACCATCTGGCTGTTCTCTAACACACCAAACGGTGCTGATGCGAGCGCGATGCTTTACAGCATCATCGAGACCGCGAAAGCCAACGGTCTTATCCTCTACGACTACATGGTCAAGTGCATGAAAGAGCTGGCGAAAGCTGAGCCTGATATCGACGCACTCCTGCCTTGGAACTTCAAACACTGACAAGTCGCCCCGTGGGTTCATGGGGCGGATACACTCTGTCTTTTCAGGTTACTTCTTGTATTACAAACCATGCTACTAGCCAACATGTAACAGGCCCAACTTCCCAAGTCACTACACACCCAGATGTCAACTGGAAGCGAAGCTTTAAATAGGTAGGGTCCTTACTCCAATCCAAGCACAAGCAAATAACAATGCGATCAAGTTACAACGAATAAGAATCCAAATATAAGTTCTACCATTTCGCAATCGCTCCGTAATATGGCTTTTAAACTTTGCTATTTGGGGGACTGCATGTGGAGATTTTTCTTCAAGGCGGCCCATCAAGCTCTCAAACTCATCTTCGATTGATGCCAATGATTTCCTCTCATTGCACAAGATACACCAATAAATCATAAACACAGTTATAGCTGCTATTCCTATTCCCATGTTTACAATCAACGCCTCCAATCCAGCAGATAGGCCTTTTGATGTCTGGATCGCTTGAGTTCTTGTTGCTGTCAGATACAGAACTCCCGGTATCATAAGAGCCTTTGTAAGTGACGAAGAAATTAGGTCACTGATCTTCACCATGTATTCACGGTAGCGCTCTTCATACTCTTTTCTAAGGTCATCAAAAGAAAATCCAACTACATATGCATGATATCCATCATCGAACTTAGTTGTAAACTGCTCGAAATGCTTCAAAAGATAGCCGAACCGCTCTTCTTCAGCCACATGATATAAAACATGAACTAATGTATTTTGAAGAATATGTGGTTTCGCATCTTTATGAGCATCCTCTGCTAGCACATCAAGAATCCGTTGAAATCGATTAAGTGAGCCGTATTCTTGCCTAAGCAAACTTACATCATACTTTGCACGCAACTTCAGTTTTTTACGGTATAGAAATGTTAGAGACGTATCTGAATGATCTTCTGCATTTTCCTGCAAACGTGACCACAACAGAGAGATTTCAATGTAGTGCTTAACCTTCCCCTCTAAGGCAAGGTTTTTGTCTTCACAATCATAGTAGCTATGCTCACCACTGTTCTTGAAAAGAATGAATTTATCAGGTGGTGATACTGGATGATCTTTCGCGAGTTCCTCTATAGTTTGGTAGACTCCTCCAAGCGCATTGTTTTTAGTCTTGAAGTAACATTCGACAACCTTTCCATACATCGCTGGAGTGATTGAAGATGGTTCTCGTGCCATATTTGAGCGTCGACCACCTTGTATTTTTAACTTATCGATTGTGATGTCGTACTGTTCCGAGAGCAGGCTATGAGTACTCTCGTCAAGTTCGAAAGACGCGACCAAATCCCCAGACTCAGTCCAAGTCGGGTCAAGTTCAACCAATAAATCACGAAGCTCATAAAAGTTCAAAAGGTATTATCCACATCAAGTGTTTAAGTTTAAGCGCCGTATATCTTCATCGCTTAAACCATACAGTTTCAGACAGCTAGCGCCTTCATCCCAAACTACAGAGTTATCATTACGGCTAAGAGATGCTTTACTGAATTTGATGTTAAAAGCTTCATTTCTTATCGTAATTGTACCAAATTTTTTGACTTCGGCTTTATCTAAACCAACAGTCTCACCTAAGTTAAAACTCTCATTTGCAATTGCGATAAACTGCTCAGCCTCACCTTCTTCCTGAAATACATGTTGTGCGAAGTGTTCCAAGCTCATCGAATTCTGTCCACCACTCAGTATCATCAAGCTATAGTTCTCTGCATACTCAGATGCAGTTCGTTTCTGATCCTCATCGTACCCCAAACGACTACACGCCATTTCAATTGCTTCGAGTAAATTCTGACTATCTAACTTAGAGTTACTAGGTTCACTACAACCAACAAATTCTTGGAAATAAACTCTTACGTCAGAACCTCGACCAATTTTAAACGCGATCGGTTTGAGAGCTGTATCCAATTGCTCATTCAAGTACTGCTCTATGTCAATACGAGCACCTAGATTTAGTGAATCAAGGTTAATTTGCTCAATATCCTCTAAGTCAAGGCGAACAGGATCAATATCCACACCATCTAATCGATGTAAGAAGATTACTCCCAAGAAATAATCAGTGAACTCTTCTTCGGTGTCATCATCAAGCTGAGTCATCGAGTAATAGTAAGTAAGAAGAAAGCCGTCTTTTGCATTTTGAGCTTGGCCTCTGTTCAACTCTGCGGCTAAATCTGCTCCCAAAGTTGAAGCAAATCTCTGAAAGTTAGAAAAACTATAACCCTCAGCGCTAAAGTACTCATCGAGCGTACTCGCAAAATTCGGGCGACGCGGCTCTGTGTTAAAGCGACCCAAACGAAGACCTGTAGTTTGAAAAATTGAGGTTAGCTTTTCCTTTATCGCACCTGACAACATCGAAACATCGTTCTCATGTGCTCTAGTATTGGCTACTGCTTGATTATCATTACCACGTTTAATAGACGTAATAACAAGATTTAATAGTTCTGATTCCATTGTGCATTCTGACGTTTATTATTTGCGGTTATTGTAATCGAGCTGGACTTTTTTTCACAATGATTCAAATGGCTAATGACGTCATTAAGGATTTTCTTCACAAAACGACCAATAAAGAGTCGTTCGCTATACGGGTAATGGACTTTTTGCTTATCCATCCGCAGGCAGCTAGAGTTGACTTTCTAGTATAGACCGCCCTTACTCAATACTTTTATCTGTATAACTTTCGAGGCTATAGAGCACAGCCCAATAACTGCAATACGAAAAGTAAGCCGAATTGAAGTATTCAGCTAGCACTTATTAACAGATGATAACTGATTTGAGGCAAATCTGAGTTCGCCACATTAGCTAGCTTGAAGATGGAAATTTCCGAGCTACGAAGCATAGAGCACTCTGACTATTTGCATTACCGAAGTAAGACAAGTGAAGTCGAAAGGTTCAGTTTGTTCATTATTCATACTTAGTGACTCAATTTGGTGACTCCCCCCAGATTTAAACTTGGAACCAATCGATAATGAGCAAAGCTTCAGCCCTGGAATCAAAATAGTAGCCCTCCCCCGAATCACTCCAAAATCTACCAGCGAAATCACATAAATTGATAATTCGTAAGAATTCTCTGGTGTCGACGACGAGTTGATGGGGCAATGAGCACAGCGGAGCCGACAAGATTATGGGGTTAACCTTGGGCGGAAAGATAGGAAGAAACCTCTAAACGCAATAAGTCTCGATATAAATTTATCTTATTGAATTACAGTGATTTTTACCATTCTTTATCGATAATAGTCTTCTTTCTAGTTCAATAAATAAGGGGGTGATTGATAGGGTGGAAATTTTGGTAATTTTAAGCATGATTATCAAGATCATAACGTTAATATATGTGTTTGATTTTAAGATTGTTCCTACCTCCACATGTGCCATTTAACACTTTAAGTATGAAACTATTGACTGATAAATATGCTGAACAATAGGATTCAGTTTACTTTTTGTTTTTATAGTTAAAGGGGCAAAGGAATTGAAAATCGTAGAACTACAAGGGGATGAAGCACTTTATTATTGTACGAAAGATGAAGATCATTTCTTTGACCGCAAGGCATTTGGTTTGAAAGGAAACAAACTCCAAAAAATAGCAGTTGCATTTGCTAACGCCGATGGTGGAGAGGTTGTTATTGGTATTGCCGATGAAAAGCATGAACCAACACCTGAAAAGCGATGGCAAGGTAGAGAAACGACGGAAGAATTCAATTCTTTAATACAAGCTCTCAGCGAGCTTATTCCTTCTGTAGACTTTAGATTTGATTTTTTAACGCGAGTCAATGAATCTAGAAACTATGTATTACGTTTAAAGATAAATAAAGGTTTAGCTGTTCATGAAACTGCTGATAAGAAGATATATGTTAGAGTCGGAGCTCAATCTCAACCAGTAACTGCCCCTGTTAAAATTCTTGAGTTAACACATGCAAAGGGGATCAAATCAGAAGAAGACTCCCTCATACATGAATGTAGAATAGAAGAACTAGATGAAAGTAATGAGCTTCAAAGATTTTTATCTGATCTACCACTACGAGCTCCGGAACCTATCAGTTTTCTCTCTAAAGAAAAACTAATCACGCCTGAATGGGTTCCTACTGTGGCTTCAATACTGTTATTCCATGAAAACCCATCAGTTGCCCTTCCTAAACAATGTGCTATTAAAGTCGTACGCTACGATACTGCGGATGACGATATAGATAGAGATGCCCTTACGGACGACAATGCTTCTATTGAAGGAGCGTTATACCAACAGATCAATGATGCATATGATGTGATTAGCGAGTTTTTAACTAAAAATAAAGTATGGAAAATTGAAGGATTAGTGGAGACAAAATACCCTAAAGAAACAATATGGGAGATCCTCGTCAACACTGTCTTACACAGAGATTTGAATCGCCACTACTTCAGTAGACGACTTTTAGCCTCATTAAAATACTGACGTTCATACTCTAACGGTGATAGCCCATCATTGGAACTATGTTGTCGTTTCGGGTTGTAAAACATCTCTATATAATTAAACACATCCATCTTTGCGTCGTCTCTAGTCGCATAGATTTTTCGCTTAATTCGTTCTCGTTTCAGCAGTTGAAAGAAACTCTCTGCTACTGCGTTATCATGGCAGTTGCCTCGACGGCTCATGCTACCCTCCAAACCATGAGCGCTTAGAAACTCACTCCAATCATGGCTCGTGTATTGGCTTCCTTGATCTGAATGAACCAGCACTTTGCCAGCAGGTTTACGACGCCATACCGCCATTAATAAAGCATCTAACGCAAGCTCTTTGGTGATACGACTGCCCATTGACCAACCAATTATTCGTCGTGAGAACAAGTCCATTACAGCGCCAAGATAGAGCCAGCCTTCATGCGTTTTGATGTACGTAATATCCGTTACCCAAGCCGTGTTGGGCGCTAATGGATCGAATTGTCGTTCTAAACGATTTGGCGTAACAACGTGTTGCTCACCACTAGGAGCTCTCGGTTTTCGATAGCCAACTTGCGCTCGCAGTCCTGCTCGCTGCATCAGGCGATGCACACGATTAATACCGCATTGCTCGCCAAGATCACGCAGATCTCGATGGAGTTTGCGGTATCCATAGACGCCACCAGACTCAAGCCAACATTGTTTGAGTTGGCCTGTAAGTCGTTCATTGTCACGTTGTCTCTTCGACTTTGTGCAGCTCCTCCACGCGTAATACCCGCTCGGATGAACATCAAACAACTGACACAGATGTCGCACAGAGTGGCTGTGATGATGTTCTTGGATAAAGGCGTATCTTACTCGGGGTGGCTTGCGAAGTACGCCGCGGCTTTTTTTAACAGGTCACGTTCTTCAGTAACACGCCTAAGCTCTTTTTGTAATCGTCGAATTTCTGCGGACTCAGCAGACTGCTGAAGGTGTTCCTCAGAGTCAGGACCATAGCGCTTAATCCAGGCGTAAAGACTGTGTGTGGTGGTACCTAAACGCTGAGCAACATCAGCAACAGAATGGCCGGCAACAGTGACTTGTTTCACTGCTTCGATTTTGAATTGTTCAGGGTAACGTTTATGGCTCATGGACACCTCTTTTTTAGCTAGTTTATCTAACTAAAAGGCGTCTAGGAAATCAGTGGCGATTCAATTACTCCATTTCAGATCACGTACATGTGAGTATCTTTAATAACCGTATCGAATTTAAAAGCCCAGGGCGATTCGCAGGCTTTGTCACTGCTGATAACATACTAGAGAACCGCTTTTCTAGAAACTCCAAACTAGTTCGAATATTATCGAAATATAAGGACTCCCCAAATAAAGATTTGGGCGAAGGCATCAATACTGCATTCCAGAGAATGAAGGAATTAGGATTGAAAGAGCCTGAGATAATTGAAGACGGAAATTACGTAAAAATTATCCTCAGACATAGTCTTAATCAAGAACCTGAAAAACTTATACTCCAGTTTCTGGAAAAGCATGGCGAGATTAGTAATAGGCAAACTAGAGATTTATTAGGAATAGATAATTCTGAAAAAGTCACTTATCAATTTGGGCGACTAAGAGACAAAAAGTTGATCAAAAGAAAAGACTCGTCAACAGGCGTTCATGTGAGATGGATTTTAGCAGAGCCAAACCAAAAATAGCTATGCGTCACACAACTAAACAGGTTGTTTAGCAATTGTGCAAGAACCTCTTGCACAATTGAGTCCGATAGCTTGTTTTCAAAATAAACCATCATGATGGCTTCATACGTCCTAAACACGTCTTGGGGCATAGACGAGTCAGATCAGAACATTCTGCTTGGTGATGAACAAAATCTCCTTTGAACATTCAAGCAATTTAGTAAAATTAGGATTAGTAGCAGTAGGGAAAGCTATAACTTTGTGCTGTTCGACAACTTGCGATGATTAGTTATTTTATATCTTAACTTCTTTAAGTTTTACCCACCTATTGTTTTTATCTGTACTCGCTAGCCAAACACATAAACTTTCGAGAGAGCAATTATTACCAATTATTACCTGAATGAACCCAGACATATCTCCATTGAATGCTTCTAGATATTTCAAAGTGGTAATTCGATCTTCATTTGATGGGTTTGGGGTTGATTCGGGATGAGTGTGCCACAATCCAACAGCATGAAATCCATCGTTAAATAGTCGCTCTCTATCTTTATTTAATTGACGCAAACATGGATTAAAGTGGGTCATAGACCGGGTATCATTGGAGTTAGGCCCAGTAGCGAGCGAAATCACAACTAATTTTTTATGAGGCGTCATACTGAAAAGCTGACCACCGGCTTCTTTGTCATTTCTTTTTATCTGAGCATAACTATAGATATGCTCAAGAACAGACCCCGAAAATTGCAGCGTCCCAGCACTATTAGGTAAGGAAAAATATCTGTCAATCAAAACTGAACTCTCGAATTACACCATCAGCATCACTTGCAAAGCTTGCCCAATCTCTTAGTTTTAGACCGAAAAAACATTTGTCCAAATATTGTTGGCCTCGAATCCAATGCCGAACACTTGAATTTGAAACTTTATTATCTATCAGCTCTAGCGCAGCTTCAGTAGTCAAAGCTACCGCATGGAGTGCCGCTGCGGATGTGTAACTTTGAAAGTTACTGCTACAGGAGGGCTCGCTAGCTATAACCTCCAATGGCCAATCTACAGTGTTAAATCTATCCAGTTTATCAACACCATGAGCAAGCCATGGAGTCCCTGGAGTTAATAGGCACACATGAGCTGCAGCTACGTAGGGTTCCATCCATGCAATCAGAAAACCAGTGGGATACTTATTCCTTTTCTGATCAACAATACTTCGAACCTCAGGTTCACCAGTTAGATCTAAAATAATATCAACATCTTTGATGCTGTTCGCCTTTAACCATTCATGAATAGTTAATTTAACACCTGTTGCATTGCAGCTTGGCCAGCGAACTGAAATACTTTGGGCTAATTGTTCCACTTTAGAGTATCCAATTGAATTGGCTCCTAAAGTGTGACGCCCTATGTTAAATTGCATCCAGAACTGATCCACTTCACCCCCTGATTTGCACCGAAAACTGATCCACATCATCTAACCTAAATCCTGCTGAGTCTTAGCAGGAGAATATGGAGTGATTGACGTGTCATTATTAAGTGTTATTCGTCGTTGGCATTTCCGCGAAGGAATGTCGCAAAGAGAAATAGCCAGACGTACTGGACTATCCCGAAATACCGTTAAACGTTATTTGAAAGATCAAACTATCGAACCTGTTTATCCAAAGCGGCATTCATTGAGTAAACTAGACGAGTTTAAAGAATTACTGACTTCTTGGCTAAAACGAGAAATGAAGCGACCGAGAAAGCAGCGCAAAACGGTCAAAAACCTTTTTCAAGACCTCGTTCCGCTAGGCTATAGCGGCTCGTATGACAGAGTCGCTTCATTTGCACGTAAATGGCGCGAAGAACAAAAACTCGATGCGTCTAAACGAACGTATATGCCGCTAGAGTTTGCCCCTGGTGAAGCCTTTCAGTTTGATTGGGGCGAAAATTGGGCCTATATCAATGGCCATAAAACCAAGCTACAGGTCGCTCACTTCAAACTCAGTCATAGCCGCGCATTCCTCCTTCGAGCCTATTATTCTCAAAGTCATGAAATGTTATTTGATGCCCATAACCATGCCTTTCGCGTGTTCCAAGGCGTTCCAGAACGGGGGATCTACGATAATATGAAAACTGCGGTTGATGCGGTCAAAAATGGCAAAGATCGAGTAGTGAATCGTCGCTTTTTAACAATGGTTAGTCACTACTTGTTTGAAGCCGACTTCTGCAACCCAGCCGCAGGTTGGGAAAAGGGGCAGATCGAGAAGAACGTGCGGGATGTGCGTTCTATCATCTGGCAGCGCGCTCCTAAGGTGAAAACCTTAGAAGAGCTTAATCAATGGCTTGAAGCCCAATGTTTACGGGACTGGCAGTCACGTAGACACCCTCAATATCGTGATATGACCATAGAGCAAACGTGGCTAAGTGAGCGCTCCCAATTAATGAAAGTCACAGCGCCGTTTGATGGTTTTATCGAGCAAAGCAAGCGAGTCTCCTCTACCTGTTTGGTGAACTTCGACAGAAATAAATACTCCGTGCCTGCAAGTTACGCAAACCGACGAGTGAGTCTGCACGCCTACCCCGATAGTATTGTTTTGGTGGCAGAAGGTCAGCCCATAGCAGAGCACCAAAGAGTCTTTAATCCTAAACATGAGCCGCCACACATTGTTTATAACTGGCGACATTACCTGTTGGTTGCGCAACGTAAACCAGGCTCTCTGCGTAATGGCGCACCGTTTCACTTGCTCCCTGAGAGCTTTAAGCACCTGCAATCAATATTATTACAGCGTCTTGGCGGCGATAAGGAAATGGTCGAAATCTTGTCATTGGTTATTCATCACGATGAAAAGCTGGTAGAGCAAGCCATTAATATGGCACTGGAAGCAGGCACACCATCAAAACAACACGTCATAAACTGTTTAAGCCGCTTACTCAATCCTTCTCCAGTTGTACCCGTCCCCGTCTCTCAAGGGTTGCGACTGGTTACCGAGCCAACCAGTGATACGTCGCGATATGACGAATTAAGAGGAAAACGTCATGCACAATGAAGCGTTATTAAGCACATTAAAGGCACTCAAGCTTCACGGCATGGTTAGCAGTATTGTTGAACTTGCCTCTCAAAACTCTCCTGCTTATCAACAAGCTCAACCCATCCTTGAAACCTTGTTAAAAGCAGAGATAGCAGACCGTGAAGTGCGCAGTATCGCTTACCAAATGAAAGCGGCAAAGTTCCCAGTCTATCGAGACCTATACGGTTTTGACTTTAGCGAGAGTACAGTCGATGAGTATCTAATACGAGGTCTGCATCGCTGTGAGTTTATCAAAGACAGCCAAAACATCGTGCTTGTTGGTGGTCCAGGCACAGGGAAAACGCACTTAGCGACGGCGTTGGGCGTACAAGCCATACAACACCATCAAATGCGGGTCAGGTTCCTATCGACCATAGAACTCGTCAATACGCTAGAGCAGGAGAAGCAAGCGGGTCATGTGGGCCGCCTCGCTAATCGATTAGTGAGCTGCGACTTAGTCATACTAGATGAACTTGGGTATGTCCCTTTTAGCCAAGCGGGTGGGACATTGCTGTTCCATTTACTCAGTAAACTCTACGAGCGTACGAGTATCGTCATTACCACCAATCTCAACTTCACGGAATGGTCGAAAGTGTTTGGTGATGCAAAGATGACAACGGCATTGCTGGATAGGCTGACTCATCATTGTCACATCATTGAAACGGGTAACGACAGCTATCGTTTTAAGGAATCAAAAAAGAAGTCGAAGGAGAAAACCAAATAGAAACTAACGTAAAAATGTAGTCTAGAATAGACTTACTTAGGTGGATCACTTTTCAGTGCAAATGGTGGATCAGATTTAAGTGCAAATTAACACTCAACATTTCTTCTAAGTCGTCAGGCGACCCTGATTGATGGCTTAGTTCTCTAAACCATTCTCCATCGGCAAATTTCGGGATTCTAGAGATTTCATTTGTTGTTATGCCTCCGATTGGAGTAATCAATATGCTTACAGGGATAACAACCGTTTCATTCGGCTTTATAGGCACTCTAGGTAAAGTATAAGCTAGAGATTTGAGAGCAGCCTTAGAAGTGCTCTCGAATGTTTGACTCAGGTGTGTTTCACTTTCTAATTGCTCAAAAATAATGTTGGTATCAGAGTTATTTGTAATGGTGAGGAATACCCCCCAAACACCTCTTAATATATATTCTTCGATCAAAGGCACCCCCCAACAGCCATGCTCATAGGTTCCGATGAGTGCTGCCGGAAACTTCTCGTGAACCTTATGATCAAGCATTGCTCTTGTCAGAGGGTCATCTTCTGAGAGCTTTTCAAGCTCCTCAAACTCAGGTGATCTAATAGTATCAAAGTAAGGAAACCTACCTTGTCTCCCTTCAAC
Source organism: Vibrio sp. ES.051 (assembly GCF_002563795.1). Taxonomy (GTDB): domain Bacteria; phylum Pseudomonadota; class Gammaproteobacteria; order Enterobacterales; family Vibrionaceae; genus Vibrio. The sequence goes on along the minus strand of NZ_PDJL01000003.1, from coordinate 428,204 downwards.
AATCTCAGCTTCAGGGTATTCTTTTAAGTAATCTTCAACACTATTAAAGTTATTCCCATATTTACCCAAATCTCGATATCTTCCGCCCTCACTCCTTGTTAGCTCTTGAAGGGAAGTGAATACATTGTTTTCAACAAGCAACGGATTCATCACAGGGATAACCTCTAAGTTCCTGTTTGCTATAGCAATTAGATCATCAAAGGTCTGTGATACCAGATATTTGATAGACAGTTCTGGAAGAGAGGTCTGTGACTCGTTCAAAAATGCCTTCAGTTCCTCAAGAGAAAATTGAAACTGAGAGTTAATATGAACATCTCTCCCTGCCTGAATGTTAATAGACTCATCACCAGAGTGATCTGCACCAGAAGTTTTGGACACTGAGTTAAGTGAGTACAATCACTAACGAGGTGAACAATGACAACTAAGAAAACACGAATCAAACATGCTCCTGAATTTAAAGCCGAAGCACTTAAGTTAGCAGAGAAAGTCGGTGTCGCTGCTGCCGCACGACAGCTATCGTTGTATGAATCTCAAATTTATGGGTGGCGTAAAGCCGTCAAAAAAGATGCGAAAATCAGCGATAGAGAAAGGGAGCTCGCCACTGAAAATGCCAAACTCAAACGGTTATTGGCTGAGCAAGCTGAAGAGCTAGACATCGTAAAAAAGGCCGCCACCTACTTCGCGAAAAATCTAAAGTAGATTGCTATGAGTTTATGCTCGAACACCTGATGCAATATAGGATTGTCCGTATGGCTAAGGTGTTTGGGGTTTCTCGAAGTGGGTTTTATTATTGGATTGATAATCGCCATAAAGTCACTCAACGCAACGAGCACCGAAAGCAGCTTGATAGCAAAGTTCGAGAAGTCTTTGATGATAAAAAGGAACGCGACGGTGCAAGGCGTATTCAAAAAGAGCTTGAGGCAAATGGTAATAAGCACGATGTAAAAACCATTGCCGCGAGCATGAAGCGCCAGAGCTTAGTCGCGAAGGCAGCCCGTAAGTTTAAATGTACGACAGACAGCAAGCATAGGCTTCCTGTTGCCCCGAACTTGCTTGAGCAAGATTTTAATGCGACAGCACCGAACCAAAAATGGGCTGGAGATATTACCTATCTAGCGACAAGCGAAGGTTGGATGTATTTAGCGGTTGTTATCGACTTGTACTCACGGCAAGTAGTTGGTTGGTCAATGAGCACCAGAATGACCGCGACTCTGGTCTGTGATGCGCTATCAATGGCATTGTTCCGTAGAGGCATGCCCGAAGGGGAAATTATCCATAGTGATAGAGGTAGCCAATATTGTTCAAAAGACTACAGAGACTTAATCTCAGCCCATAATCTAAAACAAAGTATGAGTAGGAAGGGAAATTGCTGGGATAACGCCTGTGTTGAAAGCTTTTTCCACTCAATGAAAGTAGAAGCCGTCCAATACGAGCCGATAATGACGCGAGAAGAGATGCGCCAAGCACTTTTTGAATATATCGAAGTGGTAGTGTTTAGAAATCTGTGTCATTTCAGTATGATATACAAAACAGGAATGACACATGAACAAAGACTTCGATCTAGAACAAGCTATTAAAGCCCTTCAGTCAGGCCAAGACCTGACAGGTAAAGATGGCTTCTTAACTCCGCTCATTAAACAAATCACAGAAGCTGCTTTGAAAGCAGAACTCGAACAGCACCTTGAAGGTGATGAGCAACCTAACCGTAAGAACGGCTCAAGCAAGAAAACGATTAAGTCTTCTGTCGGCACGTTTGAACTGGATACCCCACGCGACCGCTCTGGAACATTTGAACCCCAGTTAGTTAAGAAGAACCAGACTAAATTGACCGATGAGATCGACCGTAAGATCCTATCCATGTTCTCGCTCGGTATGAGCTACCGTGATATCCGTGGTCACGTAGAAGATATGTATGGCATTGATGTCTCTGAGGCCACCATCACAGGTGTTACCGACCGTTTGATACCTGAGCTGAAGGAGTGGCAGCAACGTCCGCTCGATGCACTTTATCCCTTTGTCTGGCTTGATGCCATCCACTATAAAATCAAAGAAGACGGACGCTACGTTAGCAAAGCGATATACACAATATTGGGCTTAGATGTTGAGGGGAAAAAGGAGCTACTCGGTCTTTATCTGTCAGAGTCGGAAGGCGCTAATTACTGGCTCTCCGTGCTAACAGATCTGTATAACCGCGGCGTTGAAGATATCTTGATCGCCTGCGTAGATGGGCTAACAGGCTTCCCAGAAGCGATAGCAACCATCTATCCTGATACAGAAGTTCAGCAATGCATCATTCACCAAATCCGTAACTCTATGAAATATGTTGCCTCTAAGCATCAGAAGGCGTTTATGGCCGACTTGAAGCCAGTCTATCGGGCTGTCAGCAAAGAAGCGGCCGAGATGGAGTTGGATCGTTTGGAAGCCAAATGGGGACAGCAATACCCAATAGTGATTCGTTCCTGGCGGAACAAATGGGCAAATTTATCGGTTTACTTCAAATATCCAGAATACGTCCGAAAGGCTATTTACACGACAAATGCTATTGAAGCCGTACATCGCCAATTCCGTAAACTGACCAAAACTAAGGGTGGGTTCCCAAATGAAAATAGCTTGCTTAAGCTACTGTATGCTGGGATATTGAATGCTTCTAAGAAATGGACAATGCCAATACAGAATTGGAATATGACATTGTCTCAACTGGCGATTCATTTTGAAGGTCGCTTGGATGACGTCTTAGATATTTAGCCAAAATTAGCTGACACAGAATTCTGAACGCCCTCATCGAAGTTGATTATAATCGAACAAGAAGGCACAGTGCTCTTGGGTATCTAAGTCCAGTTAACTTTGAAAAACAATATGTCGCTTAATGCGGTGTCCAGTCTAACTGGAGCAGATCATAACATCCTCCCTTAAATCAACAATTTCCTCGGCTCTCAGTCCAACCTGAAAACCAAGGTTAGCCCATAATCTTCGTGTTTTGGATTGCATGTAATCAGTAGCAAAAAAGCTATCTATATCGTGCTGTGACCAAGGCTCGACTTCTTTTCGTTGTTCGGCGGCATTTCTGAATTTCGCAGGGATAGTTAAGTTAGATGTTTGAACATTGAGGCTTTTATTCTTTGATAGACTCTGTACTGCCTCGGAGGAAAATAACAAATCCAACTCATCGTATTTATTATCATCACCACCTGTTTTGATTCTTTTGTTTTCATACTTAAAAATAATTCTATCAATGCGACCTGTTTTATGTGCCCATTCATAGAACTGTCTAACGTAAGCAAGATATTGATTCGCAGTTCTGAGAGTGAGGTCGTTATCTTTAAGCCTGCTGATGAGGTGCGATTTGTAGCGGAATGGAGGAAGCCACTGAGTTTGTTCAACGGAAAAGGTATTCAATAAACCATCCATAATATCTAAATTACTTTTAACACAGAACTCAAGATATTGTTTAAGTGCTAGGCAAGCTCCTTCAATCGTTTTGATATCACATTCATCGCTATCTTCATTGCGCTTATTATCATTCACATTGATATAATTTACGTATCCAGTGAACTTCTGCTGAAGAAAGAGATTGATGATGAGGCACTGATCAAGTTCTGATTCTATTGTTGATGTAAGTAATGGGAACTTCATAACAAGCAGTGGCTTTAAGTATTCAGCTTCTCTTAAATTGGAATACTTTTCATTCAGTTCACCAGTGAAGTTCGCGTTATGTCCAATCTCTAGAGGACATGTTATTTTCCTAATCATGTTATCAGGCCTGTGTGATATAAGCTGCCAATAACAATTATAACACATTTTACTCATTTTCCATTATGTCACTTGCAGTAACAACTCCACATGGCATTGACCAAAGTTCAAACCATACTTTCAGGTGAAAGGACTGTGCGAGTTGAAAGGCGTGACTGCCCTGTCGTCGAATTATGAGCTGTATGCCGATTTGTCGACAAAAATGATGGAAGTGATTGGGCGTTTCGCACCAGAACAGCACATCTATTCAATTGATGAGTCTTTCCTCTCCTTTCATCATTGCTTTCCGGCCATTGTTGACATGCGCGAACATGGCGCCTTACTCAGGCGTACTGTTTGGAAAGAATGTCGGATTCCGGTTTGTGTCGGTATGGGAGAGACCCTGACTCTAGCTAAAATAGCCAATCATGCAGCGAAAAAGATTCCCGGGTATCAAGGGGTTTGTGTCATCGATAACGAACCGGAACGCATTGACGTTCTGAAGCAGCTCGATGCGGCTGATGTCTGGGGTATTGGTCGGCATATTTCAGCACGTCTTAAGCATATGGGGATCAACAGCGCTTATAGTTTGGCACAATACTCTCCTCAGCAGGCTCGTTGGGATTTTTCAGTTGAAGTTGAGAGAACGGTGCGAGAACTAAACGGTATATCTTGCAAAGGATGGGATGCGGCTCGTACTGATAAGAAACAGATATATTCAACCCGCAGTGTCGGCGAACGCATCACTGATATCGCATCCTTGCAGCAGGCATTAAGTAAACACGCCGGCATCGCCGCAAATAAAGCGTGTAAGCAACACTCTCTTTGCCGTGTAATGCTGTGCTTTGCGTCTAACTCTCCGTTTGATGATCAGCCCGCTAGTTTTCGTAGTGTTCATTATTTTCCCTACCCTACTTCTGATTCCACGCAGCTAGTAAAAATAGCGTCAGAGGCAACCAGTCAGCTTTTTAAGCCCGATGTCCGCTATTACAAAATCGGAGTGGGTTTGATTGAGTTAGTGGATGGCCGGCACGAACAGTTAGACCTTCTAAATTCAAACTCGGGAAACGATAAGCTGATGCAGGTATTCGATGCTCTGAATGACAAATATGGTACCGATACACTGTTTCTCGGTGCACAAGGAATTGAACAGAAATGGCATATGCGAAGAGATATGCTCACTCCGCAATACACTACAAAATGGCGGGATGTGCCGGTAATTAAGTGTTGATGAGTCACTTCTGGACAAAGCTTAGAGTCCAAGTGGGACAACATTACCCGATCGTGCTTCGTTCTTGGCGTAACAAATAGGCCAATCTATCGGTTTACTTTAAGTATCCAGAGTACGTTCGAAAGGCCATTTACACGACAAATATCATTGAGTCGGTACACCGTCAGTTCCGTAAACTGACCCAAACTAAGGGTGGGTTCTAGAATGAAAATAGCTTGCTAAAACTGTTGTACGCTTGGATGACATCTTAGATATCTAGCCAAAATTAGATAATTTGTAGCATATCGAGTTACTAACGGTAAGATAAGGCCTTTCCTCAAACATACAATAGAGTACATACGTTTTAGAATAATTGTATCATTACACTGAAGTCTGCCAAACACCTTGTCTGAACAATTATCACCGTACTAGCGGTTATGAAATAAGGGTTCAAGAGCACAATTACAGGCTCAATCTTTGGCTAAGAAAATTGAAACCATCTCTCTGAATCACAAACTTTCTCTTATCGAATATTTAGGATTCAGCATCTGGTGGCTTTCTCATCATAATAGCCACCATGTGTGCAATATAAACAATAGTATTGGATGAATATTTTTCTATCTCCTGTCTTTCACTCAGTATCTGTTTTTCATCTGGGTGTTTTAACTCTAAGGTAATTGCGCCTCTGCCTGTTCTGCCTTTGGATGACGAGGGAGCTGCCGTGATTACATCAATACCTTTTAACACCCTATTCCACTCACTCTTAACTTCCTTTTTGCCTAAATGATGCGAGGATGCGCGCCATTGTGAACGCTTTATGCATGGCGTTAGCGTTTGTATAAAGGTCGCTAGATTCTGTGGATCATTAAAATAGATACCAGAGCGACTGGTTGAAATCTTAGTAATAATGCCTATTAGATTTCGCAGTATTTCATGTTGTTTAGTTAATTTCTGTCGACGGAAAGCCATCAAAAACTGCTGACTTAACTTCTGTTCACTGTGTGTCTTTAAGGGAGCAGGTACAAGGGACCCTTTGCGTTTTTGGCTAATAAGCCGAGCATTGCCTGTCAAGCTCTTAGTTTTTAAGGAGGCTAAATACTGAGCGTTACTTATCCATTTCAGTATGTTCTTCTCATCAATAAAAAAATGTTGAGCTAATAATTCTATGTCTCTACCCGTCATATACAACTCGATTATCCGTCGACATTGCTCAAAATCGATTTTCTTTTCTTCCGTGGTAATCAAGGGTAGCGGCGTTGAGTCTGGCTTTAGCCTTGATCGTAGCTTGGGAATTTTGGCTTTCTTATCAATGTAATCGGTGAAGTCGTTCAGTTCTTTACTTTGAGCGTCTTTATACACTCGCCGAGAGGCGATACCACACTGCATGGCTTGCTTGAGCGTTACGGAGATCTTTCTTTTCCTTAATTTGGTTGCGATGACCCAATCGGAAAAATGTAAATAATTACGAAAGCTTTGCTCTGGTGAGTGATGCCCGGCAAAGGTCGCTAATGCGTGATATTTACTTCCTGCTGAGTTCTTACCAAAAATAGTGTCATAAACCTTATGTATCTGAGCCTCATCGTAGGCACAAATATTAGGATAACGGATCAAGTCCTCCGCAGGCATTTCTAATAACAACAGTAACTTTGATAAGCATGAGTGGCGTAAATGATACATGGTAAGGTATTCCAGCCCAGAGAGTTTTTTCAGTAACCGTCCGACAACCGTCGACACTGAATGACGATGAAATCCTTGTTCACTATTTAGAAATGGAAACAATAGCTTTTGAGTGGAGTCAGCAATGTTTTTCCGTTGCCGGAGGTAGATTTTCATTAACTTTAACTCGTCGGGCATTAACATCCTGAATAGAGGAACCTTTCTGAACGCATGTGGGGTTTTATTGTCTCCAAACCTATTTTCTCGAATTTGTAGCCAGCCTATCTCTGACGACTCAAGGTGCTCAAACGTTGCTTTTTGTACTTCACTGGGCCTAAGTCCAGTTCGGTAACACACAATACAGATACATTGTAATGCTTTGATATCCATCCGGTTGAGATCGCTAAACTGACCGATATGACTTAATAGTTGCTTAAATAGCCCTTCATCAATAAAACCAGAACGAACATGTGTTCGTTGGTGCTCTATTTGAAATAACTCTGGGTTGAGCTCTGGCAATTGATAGTGCCGAACGAGAAATCGGTGCAAATCCTGAAGCCGACCTAAAAAATACCCCTTGTTCTTTGTCGTTAACTCAATAATTTGTGTGTACGCTTCTTCAATCCCGTCCCTAGCTGTCTCAAAAATAGAAACATCTTGATTGATATAAAGCCACTTTCGGGCAAGTGATGAAAAGTAGGTATTCAACGTCGAGACGGAGCATGACTGCGCTTTATGAATAAACCAATCAAGTAACGCCAGTTGATACAAAGAAAATTCATTAGAAGCCCGAAATGCTTCAAGTTGTTTTTTGGCCGCCTCTTTCGTCAACTTACTTAAACCAGAACACGAAAAACATGCTTTTAGCGCACGATAAAAATGTGTATGTGTCCTGCCAGGTTTTCGGTTTGTTGAATGATTCGAGGTGATGGGGTTTGCTATTAACTCACTATAACAAGGACTCTCAATAGTTTGCGTTACGGGGGAAACCAGTCTCACTAGGTTATTTTCGGGTAAGGAGGAAGTGACCGTTTCACCACTTAGTACACACAGTAGCGCATGGGACAAATCGCCTCGATCCATATTCACAACAGCAAACGGCGCCGTGTAGCAAAGGTGACTCAAAGTACAACGGTTTAACTTCTTTTTTTCAGACAGGCTTTCGGTTAGAAGTTGAAAAACAGACGGTTCATCATTGATTTGCCGGCAAATATTCGCGTGGTGTTCATTCCAATTTCTCAACAATGCCAATGTGAAAGGATGAAAGTAACACAGGTACTCCACTTTTTTCTCATCGTTCTCGGTCACATTGGTATCGTACTTATTAGATTTGAACGTCAACGTTATAAAGGGGATACCAGACCAACACTTTATCGACAACGGAGTATGTCTGCATTGAGACACAAAAGCCATCAAGACCTCTTTTTGACACTGCCCAGAGTGAAAGATCAGTGACATCAATACGTTTTGGACATGTCTACGTTCCTCACCGATGCTATTTGACTGGCCCAATTGCATCATCCACTCTTTATAGAGCGATTCCGTTACCCATGATGCTCGCAGCCATTTGGGCGTAAAAAGTTGCGTCTTAGGTTTTTGGCTTGATATGTAAGTCGGTGGCGAATATCGCCAATTAGCGGACTTTTGGTAATCCAGGATCACCTTTACTGCCGAATTATGGGCGAGTCGAAATTCTTCGGTACTCTCCATCATTTTTTTTAATGACTCAACTAAGTCTATCCATTGTTCATTAAATAGATCGCTCGAAACGGGTGGATTACTTTTCGAAAAATAAGCCTTAGCGAGATTATTTCCTATCCGTTTAGCATCCGTTATTCTCCCATCTCGTACTTGCTGACGCTTATCGCTTGCTTTAATCATATAATCTAACCACTCCTAGAGAAATGAGTAATTGATCGAGCGTGTCGGCCACCGTAGTAAGATCGGCCAAACTTAAAGAAGAGTAATGTTCAAAAGCCATGTTGCCACCTTGATGATGCCCCATCCACGCAGCAATAATATCAGGGTGTATCCCTCGCTCGATAAGGAATGAACGCGTTTGATGTCGTCCCCAATTTGCCTGAGCTGGTATAGGAATTGGCATGCTTAAGGAAACTCTGTACCAATTTTTAGGACTAGGCTCTAACGTTTTGTTTCCATTTATGAAGAAAAAAAGGTGGTTTTTTCCATTCAGTGTTTGCTCGTATCGAGTAGCGGGTATCTCTGGTGTAAAACGATTCCTTAATGATTGCTCACAGAACCTTAAATAGTCATTGATAAGATTAAGTGCGGTAGACGGAAGTTTAATCACCCGGCTTGAATCTGTTTCTAGACGCTCTTTATCTGATATACAACAGTACCCTGAACTCAAATTAAGATCCGTCAGTGAGCCAAACCATCCATGAACAGGTCGGTAACCGGATGCAATGCTCAATACTTTAATTAGAAATAAAACCAATAGATTATGAATCATTTCGTGAAGTGACTCATTGGTTTCTAGAGAAATGCATTGTATTAATGTTTTAGATAACAGCTTTATTTCGAATTTAAGCTGCGTTTTATCATAGGGAACCATCGTTCCCAGATAGCATTCGTCACTGACACTGCTTTCAGCCATTAATAACGTTATTTCCGAAATAATAGAGAGAAACTGGAAATAATGATGATAGTGTTGTTGCACTGTACGCAATTTAAACTTTGTATAATAGCTCGCAGGAAGTGTGCTCAGGGACACTCCTCGTATCACTCCCTCAATCACTGGATCAACGGCAACACTTTTTCCGTATTGGCAAAAAAATCGACTTACCTTGTTCGGTGTAAGCCGACTATTTGTCTCTTTGTTCAATGCATTGAGGTATAACACCTCTTCATTTTCTTCCTTCGCCGAATGAAAAAGACTTGAGCGATACCGAACTATCGGAGGTATCGACAATTCAAAAGTCTCTATCGTTCTATCTGCGTGAGTAACAGTGATTGAATTTAACGCGTACTTTGTTGAAGGTAACTGATGGTGACGCATAAAACCCGTGATGTATCCCTCTTCATTTATTACCCAATCCTCCCCCATCAGTGCACCAATAGATCGTCCGGTCAATAAACTGAGCATGAGTCGGTCTGACGCATCGGACTTCATATCATCCATAAAATAATGCGTTATAAATCGACGAACTTCATGAGAAGTCGCCGTCGCAATACTGGAGTTATGTAACTGTGCATTGCGTAACATTGAACTATTTACGAGAGCCGCACGTGCAGATTCAACCGAATAATCGTTATGGATTGCGTGTGGATTATAAACTATTGAAGATGACTTACTTGTTGAAATAGCGAATTGATCTTCTTCAATACAAAGATTATCGCTCTCATATTGTTCATCAGCCGCAACCTCATCGTCAGTGGAAGCGTCAAAGTGATAAAGTTGAGTCACCTCGAGATGTCCAAACGAAGCGTCGCCATAAAAAGGTCTTTCTATTGTCGAGTCAAAATAAGGCGTTTTGGGAAATTTAGAAACCTTTCTCGTTGTCAAAACAGGAAGATGATTGGAAATAATTTCAGCTGCTCTGACAAGCAATTCCGACTCATCAATACGTGATTGTGCGAAGTTTTTGCGCTTGCCTTCTAGGACAAATCGGCGCAGAACAGTCACAATTTCACGATAATTCTTACCATGAAGATCGGGTAAAATCTGTAATAATTCAGTCCTTTTCCCCAACTTGATCATTCTTATTATGTGAGGAATTTTTTGACGGAAAGTAATGCAATTTTCTACCGAAAAAGATGCGATTAATGCAACTAAACATAATACTTCATATCGCTCTATTTTTTGCTTGTCACTGTCAGATATTAGGTATGGATTCATTGGACAAACTATCATTGCTGAAAAATAATTCTCACCTAATATTTGGCGACCTTTTAATAACCGATAAACAAAATTCAGGTCATAATTTCCTGGTTTAACCTGCTTTGTACATTCGAGTATTAATGGTGTAATTAGTGTTCTTGTTCTAGGGTACTCTTGACAAAACTCGTGCAAAAAGAACAAAACTTTTTTAGCGATCGCAGAATTTGCTTCTTTCTCATATTGAAAAAGCTGTTCAATAAACTCTTGTATACATGGTGTATTCTCGGAATGCATGTCTTATCCCATCTATTCGTTTTCCTTATTAATAGTTAACGAACTCTTAGGGGCAATTTTCTCTAGAAACACCATTTTTTTTCATAAAAAACATAAAATTGTGATCTAAGCACGGTGACCATAAATAAAGCTACCGTTATAAAACGTAATTAAATGGGCTTAATAACCAATAAAAGATTGTCATTTAAATCATTGATTTTAATAAACTAAGTTGAAATCAGGTCATGTGCAAAGGTCTAGTATTCATGCGGGTAAAAGCCTTCCAAGCTGATGATGCGGGTTCGATTCCCGCTGCCCGCTCCAAGTTTATCTTCTGCTTTAACAATCCCAACCCTTTAAAGTGAACGTTTTAAAGCGTGTTTTTTTGTGTATCTGCTACTTCAAAACAACCATTCTAAAATTATTAAAATGGATACGGTGGCTAAATCGTGGTTATAACGTTGTCCATGTCAGATTTTGATACCTTTCATAAGCTGAACTATCGAGTTTTAAGCATGCTCGCCGAACCAATAAACGATACTTACAGTTAACTCTGTCACTCCCGAATTCAACTGCGAAGTACACACCTGTTACCAGATGCCGCCCGCCTGAGAACTCTGCACGCCTTGTCCGGCTCCTCGACCATTTCCAGCCTCGGCATTACCTCTTCTATTACAATTTGGTCCTTCTTCACCGACATTTCTCATTCGTTGACGTCGTCTGATGCGTTTACATGATTCATCATCATTCATACGAGTTTGCTCTTCCCCACGACTTAACCCCATACTTCGACCTGTACGTGGTCCATTTCCTTGTGACCTCAGCCCCATACGCCACCTTTTATCACAACCAGGCATAGCAAAAGGTACCTGATCAAGCTGGTCTTTCTGCCAGCATTCAATAAGCTCCGAAACTTCTCCGGAACAGAACAGATAGGCGTTAATGCCATGTTCTTCAATGGCTAGCTGCAAGGAACGGGAAATCGTACCACATATCAACAAGTCGACATTCTGAGATAGCAAAAAAGTCAGTTTATCCATTGCCGAATAAATGCCTTATTTACTTTGTTCATAACCGTTCACTTAATATTTGATGCTAAAAAATGGGGTTTACTGTCAGTTCACCCCAATAAGTAATGAATTATATTTATGCGGCCAACATGACTCTTAACATCCATGCCGTTTTTTCATGAACGCGCATTCGATCTGAAATCAGTGCTGCGGAAGATTCATCATCTGCGTCCTGAGCCGTTTTTAATATCTCACGACAGGTTCTGATCACCTGTTCGTGACTTTGCGTAAGGATTTTCACCATCTCCATTGCTGGCGGGATATCTTCCACTTCTTCAATAGAACTTAATGCTGCTAACGATTTATAAGTACCTGGAGCGACAATATTCAATGAACGAATACGTTCAGCGACATCATCAACTGCTGTTGCAAGCTCTGTATAATGCTCTTCAAACATCAAATGAAGATCGCGGAACTGTCGCCCAGTTACGTTCCAGTGAAAATTGTGAGTTTGCAGATAAAGCGTGTAAGAGTCTGCCAACAATCGCTTCAAGCCTTCAGCAATAGCTATGCGGTCAGCTTCGTTAATTCCTATATTGATAGTATCCATAGTGACTCCTTGATTGAAAACATTTAGCAAATAAGTATAGAAAACTCTATCGAGGATATGCTTTTCAGATCTACTTTTTCATAAAAGGCGATAACACCACTCTATAACAGTTCATTTTGTTAAAAAACCTTTTGTCGCATTAGGAATATTCCTTGTCATGCTTTCGACTAAAAACGTCAGCCAGATAAGAGTATATTAGATTCAACTAATGGTCACAGCTACCAACTGAAAAGGCTTGATATGAACGATTTATCGATAAACCACCTATCCTCTGCAAAGGTAGAAAGCCGATTAATACATTTCCCTATTTCAATGTTCTCTATCGTTATGGGTTTGAGCGGATTTTCAATCGCATGGCAAAAAGCTCTGGGGATGTCTTTACCTGTGGTGACAGCATTCACCAGTGTTTTAGCAAGCATCGTTATGCTGCTGGTTAGTAGCCTTTATTTGCTAAAGCTCTTTCGCTATCCAAATGCAGTGATTGCAGAAACAAAACACCCAATTAAGATTAATTTCTTTGCAGCCTTCTCAATCAGCCTATTACTTCTTTCCGTCGTTTGGCATAGGTTTGAATCGCTTTCCTATTGTTTGTGGGGTATTGGCGCTCTCGTTCAGCTTTCGTTAACTTTAATGGTTATGCATAGCTGGATACATCATGAGCACTATCGACTCGAGCACGCTAACCCGAGTTGGTTTATCCCGGTTGTCGGTAACATCATAGCTCCAATCACCGGTGCTAAACTGGGTTATATCGAAGTAAGCTGGTTCTTTTTCGGCGTTGGTATTATTTTCTGGCTGGTACTATTAACCATCATTATTAACCGGCTGATTTTTCATGAAGCTTTACCAGCACGTTTTAAGCCTATGCTGTTTATCTTGTTAGCTCCGCCCTCCATTAGTTTTGTTTCCTATAGCTCGCTAGTACCAGAACTGACTGACTTTTCTAGAATACTTGCCTCTGTTGCACTATTCACCGCTATTTTGCTGGTGCTTAATATCAATCAATTTCGAAAAGGTGGATTTTATCTTTCATCCTGGGCTTTTTCATTTCCGGTAGCGGCTTTTAACGTCGCTCTGTTTAGATATGCTGAGCTAACTCAGTCACCTGCATACTTCTACATGGGGATAGCGCTATTAGGATGCCTGACCCTTCTAATTCTGTGGCTTTCACTTAATACATTCAAAGCCATAAAAGCCGGTGAAATATGCAAGCCAGAGTAAATAAATTTGAATATACAACTGAGGTAAATTATGAGCAAAAACTATACAGACATTAATCAGCAACAACGCAAGTTAGGTTCCGCTTTTCGAAAAGAGAGCCCTGAGACTCTTAACGCTTTTTTAAGTCTTCACAAAGCAGCTTTTTCTCCGGGCGCTATGGAAACCAAATATAAAGAGCTTATCGCTGTTGCGATTGCCATCAATGTCCGTTGTGATGGCTGTATTGGCTCCCATGTTGAAGCGGCTGTAAAAGCAGGAGCTTCCAGAGAAGAGTTGGTTGAGACCATTAATGTAGCTATTTTAATGGGTGGAGGCCCTGCTGTAATTTATGGAACACAAGCTCTGGCTGCTGTGGACGAGTTTAGCCAATAATTAAATATACCCGTCCTACTTAGAGCGACAAGTAGGACGTATAAAGATTTATTAACTGGCAATTCACTCGCTTAATTTTTTGACACATAACGTTATGTGAAATGAAAAGCTTAGTCGTTCATTGTTTAAGGAAGTTAGAAATGGAGATTTCCAGAAGAACATTAATAAAGTCTGGCATAGGCATGGGTGTTTTAGGTGCAGTTGGACTTACATATAAAGAAAGCCAGAAAGTGAGTACCAATGCAAAAATATTGATTGTTGGTGGTGGTGCCGCAGGTATTGGGTTATCCAATATGCTTTTACGCCATTTAGATGGCGCTCAGATAACAATTATCGAACCAAGAGACTTTCATTGGTACCAACCCGGTCAAACTCTGTTTCTTGCGGGATCATACTCCAAAACCTGTGATGTCATACGACCAATTGGAGACTACATAAATAACAACGTCACCTGGAAACGAAGCTCAGCGAGAGAGTTCATACCCGATAAGAACACGGTAATAACGTCAGATGGAGAGTCGATACAGTACGATTATTTAGTTGTTTCGACAGGACTAAGCTTACGCTACGACTTGATAGACGGCCTAGATACAAACCTTATTGGAAAAAGTGGAATCTCCAGCATTTACCATAGCCCGGAAGCAGGTATTAAAAGTTACCAACAAGCTCAACAATTTTTGGATAATCCGGGCGGAGGAAATGCAATATTTACTCGACCACAGGGTGCTATAAAATGTGCAGGCGCACCAATGAAAGCGACGAATTTAGTAGAAAGCTTTGCACAGAAATCTGATAATCGCAATGGCCTTAATTTTCAATATTTCACATCAGAATCGTTGCTTTTCTCAGTTAAAAACTTTGACACAAGAATCAAAAACATTTGGAATAAACGACAAATCACACCGAATTATGAGCACATTTTAAGCTCCATAGATTCTGACAAAAAAACTGTAACCTTTATATTAAAAGACGGCTCTACAAAAATACTTGATTGGGATTTCATACATGTTGTACCGCCAATGCTTCCTCCACAGGTTGTTATTGAGTCTGACTTGGCGAATAACGACACGTATAGAGGTTATCTAAACGTTGATCAGTATACAATGCAGCACATACATTATTCGAATGTATTCGGCCTTGGAGATTGTGTTGGAACGCCCATTGGTAAGACCGCAGCTTCGGTGAAGTCACAGATACCAGTTGTTACTAATAATATATGTGCGCTGCTTACAGGTAAAACACCTCATCACAAGTGGGACGGTTATACTTCATGTCCAATGATTCTCGATGTGGGCCATGCGATGTTGTGGGAGTTTGACTATTCATTACAACCAGTCACAGCGCTGCCTTTTCAAGTCGTTGACCCACTTGAAAAAAGTAAGTTAGCTTGGAGAATGGAGGAAACACTTCTCCGCCCGATATATGACATGATGTTACACGGGTATACACCAATTTAGTTATCATTGCACTTGGACTTTCCACATTGCTGAGGAGGAACTCCGAAAAATTTGCTAAATTCTCTAGTGAAACTTGGGATACTCTTGTACCCAATTTCATGTGCTACAGATTTAGTTGTCAGTCCTTGTTCTATAAGGTCCCTAGCCAGAATCAACTTATATCGACTTTTCCATGCTCTAAACGTGAGTCCTATCTCTTTGATAAATAACCGTTCGATCGTACGCGGGCTCGCACCAACCTTAGGTGCAAGTGCGCGCAGTTGGTGGTCAGAAGAAAACTCATTAATCAATAAGCTTAGTAATTTTTTTAGACGAGGATCTGTCCCAGATGGCATCCAATAAGTCGTTTGTTCTAAACAAGATAATTCCTCTAATACAACGAGCCCCAACAACCGACTGTAGTTTTGATTGGTATTTTCACTAACAAGTCTTTTCATAACGTCTTTCAATAAACTACTTAGTTTCATTACGACGGCGTGCTCGTTTTCTGAAAGAACTTCATAAAAAGGATCGACATATAAACTCAACAATACTGTTTTTGTGTCGCTGGAGAGCTCATGAAAGGCATTACTCGGAATCCATATCCCGCATGATGTCGGTACTATCCATACCTTGTTATTACTAAGGATACTGAAAGTACCTGACTCAGCCCAAATAAATTGCCCTCTAGGATGCTGGTGTTCAGGAACACCCGTGCCCGCTTCTAGCTGTCTTTTTTCCATCAACACGGGCTTCGTACTATCAAGGATGTATGCCTTGGTGCTTGGTTTGAGAATTGTCGCATTAGGATAACTTGTTGGCATTTTTAGTGACTTTTTTGTCATTCAGAAATATATACTCTAAATATGGTTGGTCGATTGTTCAATGTTAAAAGGTGAATTGAGTAAATCCATTTTATAACTTACGCGATTATTTGATATTAGACTAAACCATATCTTTTTAACTAGTTAGTTATTACTGAACTAATGATAATTAATTGACCGAAACATAATAGAAGGGTTACCTATGTGCGAACATGAAAACCAAGTTGTTGCAATGCCACAATTAAACAAACCGGCACCACGATTCAATGCTAAGACAACACACGGAATGCTTAAGCTAGAGGACTACAAAGGCAAATGGCTTGTGCTATTTTCTCACCCTGCTGACTTTACGCCTGTGTGTACAACAGAGTTTATGGCTTTTGCGAAGGCAAGTGATGACTTTAAAGCGCTAAATTGCGAATTGATGGGTCTGTCTATTGATGGTGTTCATGCGCACATCGCATGGGCTCGTAGCATTAAAGATAACTTTGGTATTGAAATTAACTTCCCGATTATCGCTGACCTGAATATGAAAGTCGCTGGCGCTTACGGCATGGTCCAACCTGGTGCAAGTGATACTTCTGCGGTTCGTGCCACTTTCGTTATCGACCCTGAAGGCGTACTACGTGCGATGCTTTACTACCCAATGAGCAACGGCCGTTCAGTTGCAGAAATACTACGTCTGGTTAAAGCACTACAAACTACCGATGCAAACGCATGTGCGACTCCGGAAAGCTGGACTCCTGGCGATGAAGTAATTGTTCCACCACCAACAACCACTCAGGAAGCGGAAGTGCGTAAAAATCAAGGTTACAACTACGTTGACTGGTACTTCAGCAAAAAAACGCTGTAATCGGCAAACTTTGCTGACCATAAACTGAGTAGCTATGTAAACGGGTGCTCACCAGCACTCGTTATCTTGGTCACATATCACTCATCCTTTACCGAACTAAGGACGTAATATGACTCCCAACGTTTACGAATTTTTTGATCTGAAAACTTTCACCTATAGTTATGTCGTCGTTGATTCAACCAGTCAACAATGTGCTGTTATTGATTCAGTGCTCGACTATGATCCGGCATCAGGCAGAACTTCATACGAAACGGCCGATAAACTAATTGAGTTTGTTGTGGAAAACGGCTTAAAGGTTGAGTGGATTCTTGAAACCCATGTTCATGCCGATCACCTAAGCGCGGCCCCCTATATCAAACAGAAACTCGGTGGCAAACTCGGTATTGGTGACAAAATCACGGTGGTACAGGATACGTTTGGTAAGCTGTTTAATGCCGGTAATGATTTTGCGATGGACGGCAGCCAGTTTGATCACCTGTTTGCTGATCAGGAAACTTTTACTCTTGGGGGGATTCAAGCACAGGCAATCCATACTCCGGGACACACTCCTGCCTGTATGGCTTATGTTATTGATAACTGTGTATTTGTTGGCGACACCTTATTCATGCCCGATTACGGCACCGCCCGTTGCGATTTCCCCGGAGGAGATGCAGCGACCCTCTATCACTCAATTCAGAAATTGTTCGCTCTGCCTGATAAAACACGCGTCTTTATGTGTCATGACTACAAAGCACCAAACCGAGAAAAGTACCAGTTTGAAACTACGATCGGTGATGAGCGCTTACACAATATTCACGTCAAACAGGATATTTCGGAACAGCAATTTGTTGAAATGCGTGAAAGACGTGATGCCACACTGAATATGCCGACCCTGATTTTGCCTTCGGTTCAGGTCAATATGCGTGCCGGAAAATTACCACCGGAAGAAGATAACGGTGTGCGTTATCTGAAAATACCATTGAATAAAGTCTGAAACGGAGTTGCTGTTATGCTGATACCAATCTATTTAACCGATTCAATTACCGTTTCACCACAAATTCAGCCCAGCGACGTAGCACGTCTGGCGTCCATGGGGTTTAAGTCGATCATCAACAACCGCCCGGACGGGGAAGAAAATGATCAACCTCTGAATAGAGAAATTGAACAACTGGCTAAAGAGCAGGGCTTAGCCTATTTTCACCTCCCAGTGATCTCCGGAAATATTACTCAAGAGCAGGGGAAACAGTTTGGTCAGTTCTTTGCACAGGCTCCTAAACCAATTTTTGCTTTCTGTCGCACTGGAACACGTTGCAGCGCACTCTGGTCGATGAGCAGCAACGAATTGGGTTTATTTGATCAACGCATTGCTCAAGCCGCCGAAATGGGTTTTGACCTGAGTTGGGTTAAGCAACCCGATTAACCGAGTTCACACACATTACTTAGGATAACCAAGGCATGAAAAATTCCTGGTTGAAATGGCTGCCGATATCGTCTTGGTTGCCCGACTATTCGCGTCATGATGCAACGAAAGATGGCTTAGCTGCTATCATCGTGACTTTGATGCTAATTCCTCAAAGCCTTGCATACGCGATGGTCGCTGGCCTACCACCCGTTGTTGGTCTGTACGCCAGTATCCTGCCGCTGATCGCTTATACTCTGCTTGGTACCAGTAAAACACTGGCTGTCGGTCCGGTTGCAGTTATCTCGCTAATGACCGCAGAAGCCGTTGCTCCGCTGTTTGAAACGGGTAGCCAAGGCTATATCACGGCTGCTGCAACATTAGCATTTCTTTCCGGTATCGTGCTGTTGCTAATGTCGGTACTTAGACTGGGATTTCTGACCACTTTTTTAAGCCATCCAGTGCTTTCCGGTTTTATGACCGCCTCTGGTATTCTTATCTCTATCGGACAGTTTAAACATATTCTTGGCGTGCCACTGCACGGAGAAAATGTGATTGAACGCCTGACCAATTTGATTCTTGCATTGCCCCAAACCAATTTCTATTCCTTGCTGATTGGCGTATCCTGCTTGATTGCCCTGATCTATGCACGCAAGAGCCTTAGACCCAATTTAATCAAGCTGGGACTTTCATCAGAACTGGCAGGTCATGTAACCAAACTAGCTCCAGTGATAGTGATGATATTGAGTATTGTACTGGTAGCCCTGTTTGATCTGGACAAAAAGGGCGTGAGCGTGGTCGGCCAGATCCCAAGCGGTTTGCCGAGCTTTTCACTGCCATCACTCGATCTCGCACTAATTGGAGAACTGCTTCCGGCCGCGATTTTGCTGAGTATTATCGGTTTTGTCGAATCGGCTTCGGTTGGCCAGACACTCGCGGCGAAACGTCGCCAGAGAATTGAGCCAAATCAGGAACTGATTGCCTTAAGTGGTGCCAACATCGCTTCGGCTATTAACGGGGGATTTCCGGTTACCGGTGGTCTATCGCGCTCAGTAGTCAATTATGATGCCGGCGCCGAAACACCATTAGCGGGCACATTTACCGCAATCGGAATCGGTATTACGGTGCTTTATTTCACTCCACTGTTTACCTATTTGCCACATACGGTATTAGCGGCAACCATTATCGTTGCGGTATCGGCACTAATTGATGTAAAAGCCATCATCCATACTTGGAAAAGTGCAAAAAGTGATGCTATTGCCATGTTTCTTACCATTATCGGTGTACTGGCCTTTAACGTTGAGATTGGTTTGTTTGCAGGACTGGTCGCATCTCTCGTATTATTTCTCTGGCGCACCAGTCGCCCACATATCGCAGTTGTCGGTCTTGTACATGGTACTCACTACTTTCGCAACGTCGACAGATATGAGGTAGAGACAACGCCTTCGGTTGTTACAATTCGAATTGATGAAAGCCTGTATTTCGCGAACTCACAATATTTAGAAGAAAAAATCCCTTCATTCATCACTCACAAACCACTCACTAGGCATTTAATCTTGATGTTTTCAGGAGTCAATGATGTTGATTTGAGTGCCTTAGACAGTCTTAAAAAAATAATGTCAGATTTGCAAGAACGAGGTATTACAGTGCATTTTTCTGAAATTAAAGGGCCTGTCATGGATATTCTTAACCATACTAATTTTATACAAAGTATTACAGGACATGTCTATTTTGATCAATATACTGCGTATCACTCTCTTAAGTGTATCGAAAAATAAGAATTAATATAATTATACCCTTTCAACTTGAAGAATCAGGTTTCAAAATCTGAAAATTATCCGTAATTCTGGGTGAGATTTCTCCTGCACCCTCTGGTTACTTTACATCGAAAAACTCTTTGATGGGTGAATTGGGCACAAGTAAATACTATTCCTCATATGCTCATTCATCACTTTCTAAAGCGGTTCTATTGGGATTTAAATTTGGACAGTGAGGAGGTAAGTAATGAAGCTCGACATTGAGCACTTTTGACGCATCTTCAACAGGCCTGAACGATGCCCTTACTGCTTATGGCATCATAGATTTCTGACACCATTTCGCCAAGTTTTTAAAGTGGTAACGCACTGATAATATTAAGATGAGTTCGACTGCCTGTGGGCTCAATAACTTTGTCTTTGTCTTTGTCTTGGCCTTTATGTATCCCGCCATAACTGAGTTATGTTGATTTCGTGGGATGAACGGCATCATGAACAACACAGGGTCTTCGCTATTTCTTAGCGTCTTGTCCTAGTGTTCGATAAATGCTTATTACCTCTCTGAATTAAACTTGAGCAGTACCGCTTTCTACTTCTCATATAAGAAACCGTGATGATGTAGCCACTTGTTCATTCCAGCAATGGAATAGCGGAGACCAAACTTAGTTTGTACATAAGTGACAATTTAGTGGGTGCATTAAGTACGGCTCACGTGTGATTCGCGAACAATTAAAGAGCTCCAATAAATAGGTTTCATCCGAACATTCCATAGCTCGTCGATTATTTCATGTATGAGAATTTTCTAGTTCCGTAATTACAAACGCTCATCTACCGCAATCTGACATACCCTCAATAAAAAGAAACCGTATATAATACGGCCTCTTTTATTCAAGTAATTTAGTCATCTAACCCTTTAATGGGGCTCATCGGGTGATAAACAGTATTCACGTCGCCAGTGATGGACAACGAACTTAAATCATCAATGAAAAAACGACTGCTCATTGTATGTTTACCGCCATTGATGAAGATTTCGATAACCGACTTGTCGACATAAATCGCTATAGTTTGCTTTTTGCTCAACCTAGGCGCTTTCCTCACACACCCGAACTCTTCAGCGTACAAGTGAGACATCTTGCTGCGATCAAAAATGAATTCCGCCTTTGTGGCAGCGAACACGATATTATCACCCGAAGCATTAGCAAGCGTTAACTCAAACTCGTCCGTATCCGTTTCGAGCTGAACCACGAAGCTCGTCGTATCGAGTTCTAACGCATTCTTAACCGTAACTGCTTCGCCTTGCAGTGCTTTCAGTTCAGGTAAAGCAGACTGAACGAGATAACCATCCTTGATTTTCAGCTCGCGCGGTAACGACAACATACCCGCCCACTGATACTCGACAGATGGCGTGTCAATTTCTGGAAGCCCAATCCAAGCAATCAGAATGCGGCGACCTATATCATCTAAGTAAGTCTGTGGGGCATAGAAATCAAAGCCGTAATCTGGCTGCGCAATGTCTTGGTGGTTTCCCAGTTCCACCGAATCTAGATTTAGACGGTCACCGACGATATAAGCCACCGAATAGATGTTTTTGAAATCGTATGGGTTATCGCTAGACACACCTTGTGGAGAAAACAACATCACCGAACGATTGTCGATTTCAAAGAAATCAGGGCATTCCCACATATAACCAAGGTTGTTGTAACGGGTTTTAATTGGCCCTTTGTGTTGCCAATTCATCAGGTCACGGCTGCGATACAAAACCATTGACCCCGTTTCTTCAAAAGTTTGAGCACCCACAACCATCAGATAATCGTCACCCTGTTTCCACACTTTTGGGTCGCGAAAATGTTCGGTGTAGTGTTCGTTTTTAATAACCACGCCGTGCTTTTCAATCTTGCCGTCGGAAGACATCTTGGCAAAACATTGGGTGGGAACTCGTTGCCAATTGTCATCACGTTTATTGCCGGTAAAGAACAGTAACGCACTGTCGTTCTCAACCAACGCACCACCTGAATAAACACCGTGAGAGTCGTAATCTTGGTCTGGATATAAGCCAATGCCGTGGTCTTCGAAATGAACGAAGTCTTTGGTCGAAAGGTGGTACCAATACTTCATACCATGCACAGGGCCAACTGGCGTCCATTGATAAAACAGGTGATGTTCACCATTAAAGAAACATAGGCCATTAGGATCATTAAGCAGGCCAAACTTAGGCGCTATGTGGTAGTCAGGGTATCCAGAGTCTTGTTTGCGAAGCTTGACCATCGCGTCAATACTGTCCTGAGAAATCTGCTCTACACGACAATACCTTTGCTCCACCGTCCAGTTCGAATTCAAGCTCATACATTCCCCTCGGGGTTGGCCGCGCTTGAGACATCTGGATAAATAAACTGAGTAAGAGCCTCTTGCGTTGGAAGTGCTGTCATCGCCCCTTTTTTCGTTGTCGCCAATGCGCCACAGCCATTCGCCCACAAAATTGCAGCGTCGACGACTTGTTGATTGTTCCACTCTTCATGCAGTGAAAGCTTTGCAAGCAAGCCGCCAACAAAAGCATCGCCTGCACCCGTGGTATCAACAGGAGTCACTGAACGACCTGTCATCAACGCGCCTTGATTTTCAAATACTCGCCAAACGCCTTTTGCGCCCTGAGTAATGAGAACCAACGTATTGTTAAGCTCCGCAATATGAGCCAACCCTTGTTCCATAGAAGTAGCGTCGGTCAGGAAATTCAACTCCTCTTCTGAGAATTTAACCACATCGGCCAACTCAACCGCCCTCATGACAACAGGTTTAATTTCAGATGGGTTTTGCCACACTTCATCTCGAAGATTAGGGTCAAAGCTAATGTACCCCCCCACTTCTTTCATTCGTCGTATTGCTTCAAATGTGCTGCTTCGGCTTGGTTCATTAGCCAAAGAGATTGAGCAGACGTGTAGCCACTCGTTTTTCTTAAATTCGGGGATGTCTTCAACAGACATAAACTGGTCGGCACTTGGTTTAACCATAAATGTAAAGCTGCGTTCGCCTTGGTCATCAAGATCAACCACCACAGTTGACGTGCGTTGTTCCGAGTCCTTAACCAAACGCTCGGTATTCACACCTTCCTTTTGCAGAGTCATTGCCATAAAAGTGCCAAACGGGTCGTTACCCACTCGGCCGAAAAATGCGCTTTTGCCTAAAAGGCGAGAAATCGCTACCGCGACATTAGCAGGAGCGCCACCCGGACATTTCAATAATGTCGCGTCAGTCTCCGGAATGAGGTCGACGACGGCGTCTCCAGTGACCCAAACTTGATTCATCTTTCTTACCTTAAAACTCAAAATCATAACAACCGAATGCATGTGAATGTTCACGTTGTCATGCATAAATATAAAAGGCTAGCTAAACCAAATCACCTAGCTAGCACCCAAAGCTTAAGAAATGAAGTGAAATTGGGGGAATTTCACTTCTAGGGAGAAGCGTTAAGCTGTTGCTTTAATGTTTTGCTTACTACGCTCACGCAAACCTAAAACCACGGTCAATGTGAAAGCAGTAACAAACGCGATAAGCATACCTACCACGTAGTAACCAACTTTTTCTGGAGATATTGAGATAATACCTGGAATACCCGCCGCACCAAGCGCTTGCGCTTTCACATTAAACATAGTGATAAATGCACTTGAAACAGCAGCAGCACAAACGGCAGCAATAAATGGGTAGCGAAGCTTTAAGTTCACACCAAACATTGCTGGTTCAGTAATACCAAGCAGACCCGTTACACCAGAAGGAATGGCGATACCTTTCATTTTCTTATCACGACTCATAAAGCCGACGGCCAATGCAGCTGCACCTTGTGACACATTCGACATCGCTGCGATAGGGAAAATGAACGTACCCCCCGTCGTTGCAATATCGGCTAGCAACTGGGTTTCAATCGCAATAAAGCTATGATGCATACCTGTGATAACGAATGGCGCATAAATCAAACCGAACACAGTACCACCAATGAAGCCAGCACTGTTATATAGCCAATTTAGGCCATCACCAAGCAGGAAACCGATATCACGAGTGAAGGGGCCCACAATCGTGAATGTCAACAAGCCTGTCACAAAAATAGCCAATAGCGGCGTTAGCAAGTTATCCAAAACTGAAGGGATCACTTTACGCAAGCCAAGCTCGACTTTCGCAAGAATGAACGCAGACACTAGAACGGGCAGTACAGAACCTTGATAACCAACTTTCTGAATCTCGAAACCCATGATGTTCCACACTGGAATACTGCCAGATACCGATGCGCCACCGAACCCCCAACCATTAAGAAGATCTGGGTGAACCATCAACATACCTAAAGCCGCGCCAAGGTATGGGTTACCACCAAATTTTTTACTCGCTGAGAATGCTAATAAAATAGGTAAATAAACAAAAGGGGCATTAGCAAATGTGTTAATCATGCTTGCTAAGTCAGTTAAGCCCGGATTTGCGTCGATTAAAGATTTACCATCAATGAACAAACCTTGAGCCGTCAATAGGTTGTAGATACCCATCAACAGACCACCAGCCACAATTGCAGGAATGATTGGTACAAAAATATCAGACAGACCTTTCACCGCACGTTGCACAATATTTTGGTTATCAGCCCCTGCAGACGCCACATCATTGGTCGACATTTCCGTCATTTCAGTCTGCTTAGCCAATTCAGCATAAACTTGGTTAACGACTCCGGAACCAAAGATAATCTGATATTGACCCGCAACTTTAAACTGGCCCTTGACCCCTTCTAGGTTGTCAATCGCCTGTTCATCAATTTTGTCTTGATCTGCGACAGCAAGACGCAGACGAGTCGCACAATGTGCGAGTGCAGTGATATTGCTTTTACCACCTAGTAGAGTGAGCAGCTCTTTTGCTATGTTTGGATAATTCATTACATACCCCATTGGATTATCATTTGGGCTCTTGAACTTTCGGGAACGTTTGCAAAGCAAATTTTTGCCTATAAACAACAAATGATCAAAGATAACGACTCAATAGTGTGAGAATGATCTTCAAATTATCTCCCTAGGATAAGGTGACAAGGTTAAAATCTTCTAGCAGGCAAGGAATTTAAATGGCCTGTTTGAAAACAATCCCAAAACTAAAATTACAATTGGATAATTTATAATGGCTAGTCTTCATGATGTGGCTCGTCTCGCTGGAGTTTCCAAGTCGACAGTCTCAAGAGTAATCAATGATGAATATGGCGTAAAAGACGCAACCAAGGTTAAGGTTCGTAAAGCGGTAGAAGAGTGTGGCTATCTCCCAAACCAAGTCGCGAAAGACCTAAAATCTCAGAAAACCAACTTGGTTGGCGTAATTGTTCCTCGGGTTTCTTCGCACGCGACCTCTCAAGGTGTCGACGGGTTAACGACGGTACTAGAGCAAGCTGGCAAGCATGTTCTTTTAGCGAGCACCAACCAGACACACCATAAAGAAATTGAATATATTCAAATATTTAACCAAAAACGCGTAGAAGGCATTATTCTCTACGCCACTCACCTCGATAACAAATTAGTCACAGCGGTTCAAAACTCTGCTGTGCCCGTGGTGTTGGTTGGTCAAGACGGTTCAATGTTTAATATCCCAAGTATTGTTCACGATGATGCCCGTGTAGGATTTGAAGCTGGCAACCGACTCATCTCGAAAGGTTGTAAGCATATGGGATTCATTGGCGTACAAGGTGATGATATCGCGGTTGATAAGATGAGATCAGAAGGGTTCGCTCAATCGCTTCAATTCAACGGCCTCACATTGCAATTTCACGCTCGTGGTGACTTCACCATAGATTCAGGCTACAAGCTGGCTAAGCAATACCTGAAAGAACACACCAAGCTCGACGGCTTGTTCTGCGCGACAGACCGTATCGCAATTGGTGCGATTAGAGCCATTCAGGAAGCTGGGCTTGTTCCTGGAAAGGATATATTGGTGCTGGGGGTCGGTGACGATGAACTCGCTTCAGTATGCACTCCAACGCTTTCCACGTTTAACTATGCATTTGATAAAGCAGGAGAAAATGGAGCGAAGTTGCTACTCGACCGCATTGAGAAGAAAGGCTTTGAAATGAGTAAGGTGGTGCTGACCTTTAGCATCATCGAAAGAGAGTCTTGCTAACTAGTCAACTAGCAATACAAAAATGCCAACCTTTGAGTTAAAACGATAAGGTTGGCATTTGATGATGCGGCTATCGCATCATGAACAAAACTCTCTATCTAAACGATATATCTGGCAATTAGAACCAAGTTTCCATCTGCAATGCAAACAGAACCTCGCCACCCTCGCCCATTGTTGCTGCATCCGCATCGGTGCTCACCGAGTAACCATTCAGATCTTCACTCCAATCCACATAACTCACAGCGAAACGCAGTTCTGGTCGGTCAAAAAAGCCGGTACTGGTTGAAAGCTTTAGCGTTGGCGCAACTGTGGCTTTATAGAAACCGCCGCTCGCTTGCTCCGTCGCGTTATCCAAGTCCATGTACTGCAATGACCCTTCGTAAACCATCTCAAAGTTCTCTGTGAACTCTTGAGCCAATCGAACGTTTAAAGAAGCCCATGTGAATTCGTCATTCTTCTTCAGACGGTCTTGGCTATGCTCTGCCATTAATGCAGGTGCTAGACGCCAGTTATCGCCAATTCGAGTCACACCGTAGCTAAACAGGCGAACGGCTTTTGCATCATCCAGTAGATCGCCATTGGAACCGATGCCTTTTAGCTCCGCACCTAATCCGCTACCAAGCAACATACCGGTTTTAGAAAAGCCTTCGCTCAAGCCATAGAAGTTGTCGCCATGGAATGCAAACATTGCGTGTACACCGCTTTCAGCAGCGCCATTTAGACGGCTATCGTTGTCTGCTGAGGTCATGCCACTCAACATCACTTGCCATTGGCCAATACGGTTATTCATGGTTGCTATGTAGTTTTCTACATCAGTCGATGAGCTGTCGATCTCACCGAAGTCTCGGCCATAAATCGAAAAGTTCGCTTTCCAGCTGTCGCTCATTTGAACATCGTAAACGCCCGCGCCAGTACCTGATAAAAAGATGATATCCGAATCGAAAAAGTGAATATCAAAATTGTCGCGATCAAATCGTTTACCTGCCCAGAACGTTGCTTCAGAGAATGCTTCTGATTCAGAGAACATGCTTAGGCGACTCAGTTCTGAATAAACTTGTCGTACATTCAACTGGCTTTCGCTGGCAGTCCACTCGTTATTTGTCTCAGTGCTGTCGGCTAACATGATACGAAACAAAGCACTAGAGCCATCGTCCGCAAAACGCTTATGAATCAAGTTCGCTTCAACGTAATGGTCATCTTCAACACCAAGTCGTCCAACTGGCGCACCAATTGCCCCCGCCGCTGTCATGTAAGGTCCAGTACCTGTTGCACCGTTCAGGTCATCGTTGATCAATAACCCAGAACGTGCATAACCGTGAAACTCAAACGAAGAAGCCTTTTCATTGGCTTCGCTAGAGATCTGCTCCGTTTGTGCAACTCTTTGTTCTAATTCATTAATACGTTGCTCTAATGCAGCAACGTCTTCACTTGCTAATACCGATGTCGTCATTAGCCCCATTGTTACAGCAACTGCTAAAGTGTGTCGTTTCATTCTTATGTTCTCACGTTAATAATTTAAGGCAACCTGCAAACGTTCCCAAAATAATTCGTAAGCACAGCTTGGCCTATACTTTTAATGCA
This sequence comes from Vibrio sp. ES.051, assembly GCF_002563795.1. Lineage (GTDB taxonomy): Bacteria > Pseudomonadota > Gammaproteobacteria > Enterobacterales > Vibrionaceae > Vibrio. Next base: position 400,333 of record NZ_PDJL01000003.1, on the reverse strand, counting down.
CCAGCGCTAAATAAAAGAATAAATAAAAGTCAGTTGTGTTGATTACTTCACTTTTCATCTCTGGATGGATAATAGATCTTTATTTTCGGGAACGTTACCGTAAATGCATAATTCTGATAACTTTGTCACAAGTGGAATGGATTAATGAATGAAAAATAGTGCCTCGCGCACATTGATTGTCTTGGAGAAGTAAGCTGAGAAACGAACGATGCCTGATAAGCCCCCCATTTCACTAGGCACTAAATTGATTAGAAAAAGTAGGCTAAATTACCAGTCATGATGTTTTGTACTCTTGAAACGCATATCTTGTTCATCATTTATTAGTATTCTCTGACTCAGAGTTATCGGACGCTTGATCTATGCTCTGCCAGACCTCAACAACAATAAGATAAAGTAGCTACCGCCAATAATAGAAACTAAAGTGCCTGCGGCTAATTGTGCAGGAAATACCATCACTTGCCCCAACCAATCCGCAAATAGCATGAGTGCAGCCCCAACCAAAAACGACAAGATAAGCTGCTCTCGAACCAAACGGGCACCGACCATAGCTGCAATATGTGGTGCCAATAACCCGACAAAAGCAACAGGTCCCATTGTGGTTGTCACTACCGAACATAAGACGGCAACAAGACAAAGCAATATTACGTAAGCGATAGTGAGATTCAGCCCCCTAGCACTCGCAAACTGACGGCCAATGGCTATCAACGTCACCCAACGACTTAATAATAGAGCAACAAAAATACAAACGGTTATAACGATTGCCATTATCATTGCTGACTCGGGTTTGACACGATATGTAGAGCCCGCCAACCAAGCCAGCAAGGTATATTTTCCTTCACCTACTCGCGTCAAAGAGAATTGCACCAAAGCTTCCAATACTGCGGTAAGCGAAATCCCAGTCAGAATCAAAATCGACGGAGCAAACTGATGCTTTCTTCCAAGGAGAAGCAGCAAACAAAGTGCAATCGCACTGCCTAAAAACGCAACCCAAGGGCTTAATGAGTGAATCGAATACCCCATAAATAAGCTACTAAAGATCAAAGCTAAAACAGCACCAGCAGACACCCCGAGAATGTCTGGGCTCGCCAGTGGGTTGTAGACTAACCTTTGCAAAATCACCCCAGCAACGGCCAAACCACCACCAGCAAATATTGCGGTTAATATCCTCGGCCAGCGAATAGACCATTCAAAAGTACCTGGGACAACAAAGTAACTCATATTAGACGATGGCTGTGAAAACACACTAAGAACCAACAACCCGAAAATTATTGTACACAACAAGACGTAAGCGAAAGTTGAAATAGACTTTGGCCCTTTCGGCATGGAGAAAAATAATTGGTCTTGGGCAGACATTTGCTTACGAGCAATCATGATCAATGCAGGGGCCCCGATCACTGCGGTTGCCGTCCCTGTAGGGATCATATCCATAGACCACTGAGCCAAGAAGATCGCCAAACTATCAGTGGTACAAAGTAATACCGCGCCTAGTATACAACTTGCGATGAGCTCGGATTTGGCCTTTAAAAAGCCCAAATATCTAGCAATATTAGGGGCGATCAAGCCAATAAAGCTTATCACCCCCACCGAGGTAATCGACACTGACACCAACCAAACACCGACCGTCATCAAAACAAAGAAGGTCGCGCCAAGATTGAGACCACGTGCTGCCGCCCCTTCAATGCCTATCGAAAGCAGAGTCAGTATCCGTGGTGCCAATAAAAATATGGGTAAGATCGGCAACAACTTAGGCATCAACCAAAGCACTTGTTCCCAGCCATTTTGTCCTAGGTCGCCCGCCCCCCATACAAACAGGTTCTGTGCATACTGGTCATTGAGCAAAATAATCGCGGTCGCGAATGCGCCGAGCAATAAGTTGACCGCCATACCTGCGAGTACAATTGGTAAGCCGCTCATGTTTTTGATGCCAACAATGGAAACGATAAGCCCCATTGCAAGCAGTGCACCAATGAGTGCAAACCAGACTGAATATTGTGCCACCAACATCGGGGCGGCAACATTCAATATGACTAAACCAAGCCATGCCCCTGATGACGTTCCTAATGTCAGCGGCGACATCATGCGATTCTGAGTCAGTTGTTGAAATAAACTGCCGATCGTACCAAGAGTCCCACCAACTAAAACAGCCATCACCAAACGCGGTAAGTTGACATAGATGAATGCCATCAGTTCGAATGACTCATCGACCATTCTACTGAGCAACGCCATTTCACTAACTTGTGAGATTTCCTGGAACAACTCACCAACAGGACCAAACTCAGATTGCCCCAACCATAAATGCACAAGGGCAGCGAAAAACAAGGCCGCCCCCATCATAAAACCACTGGATTTCATTACTGCTCCGCTAAGTTCAAGAGCGATTGCGCCATAGCTTCTGCGTTATATAGAATCGACATAGCGCCACCATAGCTCCAACTTGCTGCAACTGGGCTAAATTGACCACTTCGAACAAAAGGCATGCTCTTCCATATTGGCGAATGGTTTAACTTGTCTTGATACGGAAAAGGCTCAAAATACAGCGCAATGCCCTCGTTCACCTTCTTAAGTTCAGTCATGCGCTTTTGGCTGATCCCCCACTGACTCGCGGGAAGATCCATCGCATTTTTAAACCCTAGCTTTTCAAGTGCGTATTGTGGAATCGAGTTATCACCGTAAATATACACCGATGTGGTGCTCGCAAAACGAAAGGACGTAACTTCTGGCTTGTCGCCCGGGTACGCTTTATCTAGTTCAGCCTTAAGAGCGGCGAAACGTTCATCCATCACAGCCAGTTTCTTGTTGGCTTCATCTTCCTTACCCAGCAATTGACCGATCATCTTGAAGTTGTCGATAGCGGCCGCTGCATTGCTATGCTGCTCACTGTACGTTTGGTAGTAAAGCACTGGTGCAATATCAGAAAGGTGAGCCTGAAGGTCTTTTTGAGGAGAAGCGATCAAAATCACATCAGGATTTATTTTCTTAAGTACTGAAAAGTTAGGCTCCGTGCGGGTACCTATATCGGTCACGCCTTCAGGAATCGCCGGTTGAACAACCCAATCGCTATAGCCTGCAATATCAGGCACCGCCACAGGCGTAACACCTAATTCAATCACTTGTTCGGCGATATCCCAACTCAGCGCGGCAACTCTTACTGGTTGAGCTTCAAGAGTTTTAACACCCTCACTATCTTCAACTTTAAAGTCCGCCATCGCATGAAACGATAAAGCAGCCATTAGCACGGTTAATACGACTTTTGTATTTACGCTCGTTACATTAGAAAAGTGGGAACCTACTCGTTTAGAATTCATACTTTTGCCTATTAAACCTAAAATCTCTATTTCTTCAAACGACAAAAGCAGCCTAGTTAAGGCTGCTTTAAAATTGATAACCCTAACCTAATTAGAATTCATAATTAACGCTAAGCTCAACAGATTGCTCTGCACCGAACCAACAGTTAGATTGGTCATAGCAGGTGTAGTATTCTTCATTTAACAGGTTGTTAACGAGTAGGTTCGCTGTTGCACCAGAGAGCGTATCGCTCGCCGCACCTAAATCATAACCCACTGATAAATCAACCACCGTGTAAGACGGCACTTTGCCTTGGGTATTAGCTGCATCCATTTCCATTTCGTCCATATAGCGAGCACCTGCACTCCAACGCGTACCGGCTAAGGGGCCACCGTAGACATAATAATTACTCCATAGGTTAGCGGCATGTGTCGGTACATAAATTGGCGTCGTGCCTTCAAGATCTGGGTTTACATCTTCCGTCACTTCCATATCGATATAGGTGTAGCTGGCGTTTACATCCCAGTTGTCCGTGACAAACCATCGACCTTCAACTTCCATGCCTTGAGAACGTACTTCACCTAACTGAATCTTAGAGCGATACGTTGGATCAGAAGGATCGGCAGCAATTGAGTCTTTCTTAGTGATGTTAAAGTATGACGCCGTAAGTTGTTGTGACATATCAGCAGAAAGATATTTCACCCCCAACTCAACCTGTTCACCCAACTGAGGTTTTAAGGCGTTACCATTAATGTCAGTACCTGCAGCCGGCTCAAAGCTCGTCGCATAACTTACAAATGGAGAGATGCCGTTTTTTAGTTCATACAAGGCGCCTACACGGTACGAGAACTGATTATGATCGGCTTCTTCTGTGCCATCGCTTGTTGGGTAAGAACTGGTTTTATCATCACTTGCCTTGAACATGTCGTAACGTCCACCAGCAAGTAACACTAAGGCGTCGTAGCGAACTTGGTCTTGGAAGTACAAGCCCAATTGCTCGGTCGTTATGTCATGTGATTCGCGGTAATTCTCCTGAAGCTGACTCTTATCAAGCAGGTCATTACTCGGGTTGTATGCATTAAACCCGTTAAAACCAGTGTTCGCGGTGAACTCTTGATACAAAGAGTCGCCTGTCAGTTTTAGGTAATCGACACCAAACAGTAAGTTGTGCTCTAAGCCAGCAACTTCGACAAGTCCTGAAACTTGGTTATCGATAACAAAACTTTGAGACTCTTCATCCGTGCTATACACGTTTCGAATTAAACGGCCAGTCGAAGGGTTAAAGTTCGTCCCGCGATGGTATGTGTTTTCTTGATATAGCGACGCATTGGAATAACGAGCGTTCTGCAGGAAGGTCCAATTATCATTGATTTGGTGGTTAATCTTATAGCCTAACATCAACACTTCGCGCTCAAAGGCGCTCCAATTTTTGTCTCCCATAGACACTGATGGATCACTTGCCTTTAATGCTTCGAGTGGCATTGCAGAGTTAATCCCCATTGAAGGGTCATTCTGATAGTACAGGTTAAAGTTGACCAAAGTTCTATCAGACACCTGCCAATTTAACGATGGAGCAATGACGTAACGCTCTTCTTCGGCGTTATCAACTTGGCTGTCTTGTTGGCGAGCTAGCGCTATCAAACGGTATGAAAAATCACTGTCACCTAACTGGCCTGAAGTATCAATTGAGGCCTCCATTAAGTTTCTTGACCCCGTAGATACACCAACTATTGTAGAATCATCGCCTTGTGGTGTCTTCGCAATCATGTTGACCATTCCACCCGGAGGCATCGATCCATACAATACAGATGTAGGGCCTTTAAAGACTTCAACTTGTTGAAGCGCAATAGGATCAATCTGAGACTGCAAATTCCAGCCGGTCAAAAAAGGCAGCACCAAGCCGTCGTAGTAGCTTTGGTTGTTAGAAAAGCCACGAATAGAAAACGTATCGTACATTGTTACCGATGCGCCTTTCTTCTCCGTGACAACACCCGGCGCATACCTAAGCGCTTGGTTGAGAGACTTTACCCCCCGGTGTTTTAACTGTTCTTCATCAATGACCGTAATACCTTGGGGTGTTTCTTCTGGCGCAAGTGCCGATTTCGTTGCTGTATTACGATAAGCTTTACCCATAATAGTCACAGTTTCTACTTTAGAGTCAGTCAAAGTAACAGGGTCTGCTGCCAGAGCTGGCGCTGAGAACACAGTCAGCAACGCGACTGCAATCGATGAATACTTAAAACAAGTGTGAGTGGTCATGGTTCCCTCGGACATCAACAATTAATACAAATAATAACGAATATCATTTGCATTGTATGTATCTAGGGATAGAATAATTAACAATTTGGTGCAAATTCAAAAAGAACTGGGCTTCATTTACAAAGAACTTAGTCCATTGCTGGTTAAAAAAACACAATTCCCCTAGATTATAAAAAGGCTTTCTAGAAGGAAAAATAATCGGGATATGCTTACGCTTTAATGATAGGGACCCAGTACTCCATTTCCGCATTAGCAGCATGGGCCTCATAACCCAACGGGTACACTTCGAGTTCATAACCATCAACGCCACGATAACCCGAGTTTGGCAGCCAATTAAGCACAAACCAGCTCAAGGTATATCGAAGGTTCTCAATAGGCCCACAGTGTTTCACCACGGCATAGGTTTGCTTTGGGATAGTGAGCACCTCTAATCGTTCAGAGATAATGCTCGGTAATTGTGGGATTGAAATGCTTTCATGAAGTTCAACGCCAGCCCAATAGTGAATATTCGTGCCATCGAAACAAGACTGAGTAAGATCAACAACACCAACAAACTGAACCGCGTTATCATTTGGGACCGTGACTTCATGCTCCAAACGAGACCAAAGCTGAGGTACTTTCTGGGCGAAGTCTTGAGTAAGTGAAAACAAACCACTGATTTCTGACATCATACCTTTAACAAGGAATGATACTCTTTCATCAATACGCACCTCCACAAAACTGAGCGCACCTTTCTCTGCAGCCCCCCCTGTTTCAGAGACTTGTATGGGCTTTCTTAACCCTATTCTTTTGCCTGCTTTTCTATATTGGCTGGGGCTAGCCCCAAACATTTGCTTAAACGAACGACTAAAGCTGATTTCTGAATTGAACCCGAGCCCGAGCGCGATATCAATGACGCGCTCTTCTCCATCAAGCAGATACTCTGCCGCTTGGCTTAGCTTTAGCTCTCTCACATAGTTTGCAACGGTAAGGCCTGTTTCTGCTTGAAAGACTCGTTGAAGTTGCCAGCGAGACCAACAGCTTTGTTTCGCAATATCTTCTAGCGATAACGCAGAATTAAGGTTCGCATGGATATAAGCCAGAACGCGGCTAATACGAACAAATGCTGGAGTGTTCATATTCAAACTTTAGTCTTCTCTATCATGGGCAGTGACCTATTAAACTCATCAATGCTTTTATCATTCAAAACGGCTGCTATCACTTAAAACGCAGAGGCCACACATCATGTATAGATCATCAACAAGGCAAAACCGCCGAGTAGATGCTCCATTTTGTATGGTTATCCTTAATTATGTTCGTTATGATAACGCTACTGATTCTCATTTAATAGTTTAAAATGCTTTCCCAATTGCACCGTATTATCACTCGTAGAAGAGCGCCGTCTCTACATCAAAAAATCTTCGCGTACTCAAAACAAATGACTCCTTATTTAAGCGGAAGCTTTGGCGTACTGCATAATAAGGTCATTGCTGTAACGAATGATAATAGCCATAAAGAAATCAAGCGCGTTTACGATGGCCTTGCGCAGAATCACCCTGAAGCAGGCAAAGCATATTGGTTAACCCGAACGTGGGATCTGGTGTGTTGGCAACCAATCTATGTGACCTTCATTTCTATCTATGGTCTTCACTCACTGCCTGATATCAAAAACATCGGTCAGTTTAGAGACAAAGAGTTTGTCACTGGATACCGCTTCTTCAATGCTGATCATCAGTACGGTTCACCAGAGGAGCTGATTCCACTCGCCGGTGAAGCCATTGTTGCATTGGCCGAATTTTACCGCAGTCAGATAAGTCAATGGACGCGTATTCGCCCAGGGTTTACCAATCATTTACTTGCTGATCTGTTGTTAAGCAGCTTGATAAAACTACAGCAGCACGAGCCTAGCCTAACCAACGACTATATCACTGCACAAGCACAGCTTTGGTTAGACGCGTGCCAACTTTCAAATAGTCATTTAGAGAGTCTTAAAATCGATAGCCATTCAGGAATGCTTAAACTCGTTAGAGTCAGCTGTTGCTTAGTCTATAAATGCGACTCTAGGGTGTATTGCGACGATTGCCCAAGGCATCCCAACAACAAAAAACTTTCATAACGCTATATTTTTAAAGCTCAATACGACAAATTTGTTTCATTGAGCATCATTATGGAGCTAGGTATAGGACTGACATGTTTCAACTTTCAAACATAAAAATCGTTCGAGATAATCGTACAATCCTCTCTATTGAAGAGCTTACTATTCCGACCGATGAGCTGACGGTCGTGCTTGGTCATAATGGTTCTGGAAAGTCCACATTAGTTAACTTGCTGTCGGGACAAATGTCACCAGATCACGGCAACGTTGAATTAGATGGAACCCCCCTTTCTACATTTAAAAGTAAGGACTTAGCGAAAAGGATTGCCTATTTACCGCAAAAGCTTCCTGCTTCGGCAGGTTTAACGGTGGAAGAACTAGTTCGTCTAGGGCGTTTTCCTTGGAGAGGCGCGTTAGGTCGCTGGAATGTTCAAGATAAAGAGATAATTCAACAAGCGATGAAAAGAACCGGCGTCGCTGAGTTTTCACATGCATTGGCTGATGACTTATCCGGTGGAGAACGTCAACGAGCGTGGGTATCTATGTTACTCGCCCAACAATCTCCAGTGCTGATCCTTGATGAGCCCACCTCTGCACTGGATGTTCATCACCAATTCCAGCTAATGAGACTCTTGTCTGAGCTAAATAAAAACGAAAACATTGGGGTGATCGTCATTTTACATGACTTAAACCTTGCACTACGTTATGCCACACAAATTATCGCACTGAAAAAAGGCCGAATCGCGTTTGAAGGTAATGCTGACAAGTTACTTGATGAACAAGCATTATCAACTTTGTATGAGTCCCCTATCCGACTGATCGATCATCCCGTTCCAGCCAATACCGCAGCTAGTAAGAAAATTGCGGTCGTCTGTGAATGATTCAAACCATCCAAGCAAGTTCGACACTCGGTCACTACTCAACAAGATCCGATGGCGGAGAAAACAAGCAGCGCCAACGTTGTTGCCACGTCAAGTTTGGTCGACTGACTTCATGAAACATGTCTTTCCATTCTGCAAACGTGACCTTAATCGGATTAAAGCTATTTACAGGCTTAGAGATACCATAGCGAACCGCTTCAACCTCTGGTTCAAATGTCCCAAAAATCCGATCCCAGATAATCAACACGCCTGCATAGTTTTTATCAATGTACTGACGGTTGACACCATGATGAACGCGATGATGCGAAGGAGTATTAAATACCCATTCTAAAGGACCCAGTGAACGAATAGATTGGGTGTGCACAAAAAACTGTAACCCGAGATTAAACAGCACAACGAAAACTACCCACTTGGGATCAAAACCGATAATCACCAGCGGCAACCAGAATAACCACATTCCCGCTAACGGATACATCAGGCTTTGACGAAATGCCGTACTGAAGTTCATTCTTTCAGAGCTATGGTGAACCACATGTGCGGCCCACATCCAACGAATTCGGTGACTAGCGCGATGAAACCAGTAATAAAAAAAGTCTTGAAGAACAACGAGCAATACCAAAGCGGAAGTCTCCATTTCGATATCAAACAGTCGCCAATCAAACCACCACAAATACAGCTGGGCGATCAGTAAACCTGCCAAAATATCGGTCACTTGATGTAAACCGGCTAACACAAAGTTACAGGTAACTTCCGGGATAGAATACCTTGCGCTTTCCGGTAAACGTCCTTTTCGCTGTCCAAACCAATATTCTGCGGCCATACACAGCATGAAAATGGGGGCCAAAATCATGAGGAGTAATTCTGGGCGTTCCATTAATTGCGTCCAATCCATTGTGTTTCTACCATTTAGCATAGTGGTCTTCAGTAAGCCCAATGACACCATCTAGCTTGTGCTTAATGCCATGGTCATCCATTACATGACCAGAAAAATAACCGATATACTGACGAAAATTACTTTTCAAAAACCAAAAGTTTTTCTTTTCACTGCGTCGATTTAAAGGCAAGAACGTTAAATCAACCCGAAGATCTTGTGAGGTAATACGCCACGCGTCGCTCTCATTCGTTCTAGAAAAGTGAAACTGCACAGGTGGTAATAGATGACGCTCACCATTAACCCAAACCACATTTTCGCAATACCCCGTTTCATTAACACCTGAAGCAAGGTTCAAACCAAAGCGTTTGCAGCTATCCAGACAATTAATACTTGCCCAGCGCCAACTGGTTTCTCTTCTCATATAACCCGCGGAGAAGTCGTAACCCGCAGAGACAGAGGAAAGCTCTTGCTCCTTCCCAAAAATATACAGGTTGCCGTGTACGGTTAATGCATTGTGTTTTTGCGTATATGTCCAGCCTGCATAACCCGTTGGGGTGCACAACATCAACGGCACACTCTCATGTAATGGACATAAGTGAAGATCCGCATTGACAGACTTGCTCACAACATGGATATGCCAACGCCCTTCCCGGATAGAAAATTGAATACTCTTGCTAGCAAAATGAGCGTTGCTTGACCAACTAGAAGGTTGAGTCTCATAGCCAATGTTAAAAGGTTGCAGCCATTGTTGCTCAATCAACTCGTTATTCTTTATATCAAATAGATAACAAAAGCCAGACGCCAAATAACGGATATCTGCAATCGCAACCCCAATAACGTAGTCGGGTGTCACTAAATTAACGAACTGAAACTGCTTGAAGTCGAAGTAGTGCCTCCACTTCGATGCTGGTTTATCCATTTCATTGAAATACGTAAACTTCTCAAGCTGCAACGATTGGGGGATCCCATCAAGATGACCAAAAGTTGGTATGCCATCCTGCCGAATAAAAGAGTTTAGAGGGTTAAGAACGTCCATGCTTTTATCTTTTCGAGTTCACACCCTTCAAGATTAACACTTCATTAACAACAAAGATTTGAGTGACCGCACAACAATGCCAGCTTAGACAGGCGTCATTCTCTTACCGTGAAACTGCTTACTCAAGCATCAGTCTATCAATCCTTGTATAAAGGATTGCCTCGAGTACTTTCGCGCTTGTGGTTTTTTCCCATTTTGAGAGCGCAGTGATGCAAGTAAGAGCAACGCCGCTTTGCTGTAACGTTCAAGGTGGGAGGAAGCAAAAAACGAGCAGAAATATATTTTGCTCGCTTCATCGGTCTACTGACAATAAAGAGTCAGTTTGATTTAACTTATCGCCGCCAGTAGCCGCTGAACCCATGTTATCTCACCGTAAGAGATAAGATCAAAGATAGTGAAGAAAATCAAACAGATAATGGCCAACTTGACCAAGCGTTGAACAATAAACATCACGATTACCTACAGTTTTTTGCGCAGTTTACTACTTCAAACGAGATTTAGATATCGATTGAACCTTCAAAATACGTCCATAACTCTACTTAAATGAAAAAGTCACTGGAGAAGCTTGGGATGCCTTTCTCCATCACTATCACCTATAACGCTAACAATTTAGCCAACGAGAATGATCAATTACTTACTTGAGCTAGTATTACTGCGTATATACTTGAAATAGATTTTAATAAGTCCCTGTGACCACACAAGGAGGACTGGATGAAACGAATATGGATATGGGCCTTACCACTACTCATGCTTGCCAGCCAAGCACTCGCAAATACGGTTTGGATTGTCCCCGTCAAAGGCGCCATTGGGCCCGCCACCAGTGACTACTTGTCTCGTGAAATAGAGCAAGCGCAGCTCAATGGCGTTAGTTTAGTTATCTTGGAAATGGACACACCAGGAGGCTTAGACAGCGCAATGAGAGATATCATTCATGCTATCACCACTTCCACAACTCCCGTCGCAACTTGGGTTGGTCCTTCAGGTTCTAGGGCCGCCAGCGCAGGCACATATATCTTACTTGCCAGTCATATAGCCGCAATGGCCGAGGCCACCAATCTCGGGGCAGCGACTCCTGTCGCTTTAGGTGGGGCGCCACAAGCCCCCTCTTCTGACGATGGACAAAACCAAGAGGCAGAAGAGAAACCACAAGACGCCAGTGACAGTTCAGAAAAAGTCCCAGCTAAAACAGCGATGGAAAAAAAAGTCATTAACGATGCAAAAGCCTACATTAAAGGGCTAGCAAAACTTCATGGTCGAAACGCAGAATGGGCAGAAAAAGCAGTGAGCGAAGCCGCCAGCTTAGATGCGACCGAAGCGCTGGAGCTCAACGTTATTGACTATATCGCAAACTCGCCAGAAGACTTAGTGACCGCCATTAATGGGAAAACGGTCAAAATCAACAACCAAGAAGTGACATTGTCACTAGAAAGCCCAGTTTGGATTGAGAGAACCCCTGACTGGCGAGCAGAAATGTTGGCCGTTATCACAAACCCTAATGTCGCCTATATTTTAATGCTCATTGGTATTTATGGTTTGTTACTTGAATTTTATAACCCCGGCATTGGTTTACCCGGTGTCTTGGGTGGGATTTGCTTATTGCTGGCGATGTACGCATTGCAGATGATGCCAGTTAATTACGCAGGGCTCGGTCTGTTGCTGCTAGGAATCGCATTAATGATCGCCGAAGCCTTTAGCCCAAGTTTCGGCATTTTAGGTCTTGGTGGCGTAGTGGCCTTTGTCTTAGGGTCCATATTCCTTATGGACAGTGATTTACCGGGGTTTCAAATCGCTCTCCCTTTAATTTTTGGCATCTCTATATTCTCAGTGGCATTGATTGTGCTGACCGTCGGACTGTTACTCAACATACGCCGTCGGCGTGTAACCACAGGTTTAGAAACTTATCCCGGTAAACTTGCCGTTGTCAGCGATGATTTTGTGGACGGTGAAGGACGCGTTCGTATGGACGGGGCACTTTGGCAAGCAACCACCAAAGACCATCAAGAACTCAAACAAGGTGATCAAGTCACCATTGTCAATGTTAAAGGGCTGACCTTATCCGTGATGCCTAAAGACCACCCTAAAAAATAGGAGGCATTTATGATGCTTTATACTGTTTCGGTGATCGTGGTGCTGCTGTTTGCACTTGCGACACAAGTGTTTAAGGTTTTGAGAGAGTACGAGCGAGGCGTTGTATTCTTCTTGGGTCGATTCCAAGAAGTCAAAGGTCCCGGCTTAATCATCCTGATCCCTTTTATCCAACAAATGGTTCGTGTGGATTTGCGTACCATCGTTTTGGATGTCCCAACACAAGATCTCATTACCAAAGACAACGTATCTGTTCGTGTCAATGCCGTAGTGTACTTTCGTGTCGTTGACCCACAAATGGCGATTAACAATATTGAAAGCTACAGCGATGCAACCAGTCAACTTTCACAAACAACGTTACGCTCGGTATTAGGTCAGCATGAACTTGATGAATTGTTATCTGAGCGAGATCGCTTGAATAAAGACTTGCAAACGATCCTCGATCAACAAACCGACGATTGGGGGATTAAAATAGCAACCGTTGAAGTTAAGCACGTCGATTTGAACGAAAGCATGGTTCGTGCACTTGCCCGTCAAGCCGAAGCAGAACGTAATCGCCGAGCAAAAATCATCCACGCGATGGGTGAACTAGAAGCATCGAATAAATTGAAAGAAGCAGCACAAATGCTGAACGAAGCACCCAACGCGCTGCAATTACGCTATATGCAAACGCTAACAGAAATCACCACAGATAAAACGTCCACGATCATTTTCCCTATGCCAATTAACCTGGTTGAAGCGGTAAGCGACATTGCCGATGCCGTTAAACAAAACAAAGCGACACAAACTCAAGATAAAGATAAAGATAAAGAACGATAAATAAGAAGGAAGCAACAACATATATTGTTGCTTCCTATGACTCTATCGGCGAGGCGCGGCTACCATTGTGATGCCATACTATCAGCCCCCCCCCCTCACTACATCATCTGGGGTGCCCCCTAAGACGACCTATTCAGCGTCATTTCGGTTCACAGAAAATGTAACATGGACGCCAGCCTCTAGATTTAATGCATCATTAATCAGTAGGCTTTGAAATTCCCCAGTAAGGCATCATAAAGTTCATTGTTACCTAATACGCCCACCAGTTTATTATCCTCCACCATCAACAGGGGGTGATTACTGCGCTGTTTAAGCTCTATCGCTTCACGCATACTAATATCTGGATTTGCTTGTACGAGCGTACTTTCATTCACATCATCAAAATTAGAAGAATCGCTTACCCAATTAAACAATGACTTATCTGAGTTTGCCAACGTGAGCCCCTGAGACTCTTGGGTTACCCAAATATTTTGCTCTGGACAGACTAGAACACGTCGCTCTTCACGCGGAAGAGTGTCACTCGGCTGCATTAACGAACGGCCTTTTAAAACATTCAGCGGATTAGTATGAGCCACAAAGTCAGCCACATAATCGTTTTCTGGCGCGAGAATGATCTGTTCTGGTTTACCATGCTGGATCAACTTACCCGACTCCATAATGGCTATATTGTTACCAATTTTAAGCGCTTCATCCAAATCATGGCTGACAAACAAAATGGTCTTGTTCAGTTTCTTTTGCAGTAACATTAGCTCATCTTGAAGCTGCGCTCGAATCAGTGGATCAAGCGCTGAAAATGGCTCATCCATTAATAAGATATCGGTATCCATGGCAAAGGCACGAGCTAGGCCAACACGCTGCTGCATACCACCAGAAAGTTCATGAGGAAACTTGGTTTCCCACTCAGATAAACCAACCATTTCCAGTTGTTCTCGCGCCTTTTTACGGCGTTCCGCTTTCGCAATATCTTGCATTTCCAGACCAAACGCAACGTTGTCCAATACGGTTAACCAAGGCATCAATGCAAACTTCTGAAACACCATCGATACACGATGAGTACGCAGGTGACGCAGCGTCTGTTCATCACAGTTTGACAGTTCAACCATATCGTCACTATCTTTGACTTTCAAAGAGCCACGAGATATCTCATTCAATCCATTTACCGTGCGCAATAAGCTTGATTTTCCCGAACCAGATAATCCCATCAGGACACAAATCTCACCTTGCTTCACATTCAGCGAAACATTATCGACGCCAACAACCTGACCCGTTTTGTCGATGATTTCTTGTCTCGACTTACCTTGATCCAAATGTGCTAACGCTTGTTTCGGTTGCTGACCAAAGACAACATCAAGGTTTTGAATAGTAATTGCGTCCATGATTACGCCTCCTTCTGATTGGGTGCTTTACATAGGCGGTCAAGGATGATGGCAACAAGCACAATGGCTAAGCCCGCCTCAAAACCTTGTGAGATATTTACCGTATTAAGGGCACGTACGACTGGCTTACCGAGTCCATCGGCCCCCACCAAAGCAGCAATCACCACCATTGAAAGAGACAACATAATGCACTGTGTGACACCAGCCATAATGCTCGGAAGCGCCGCAGGTAACTCCACCTTAAACAGTAACTTCATACGGCTGGCACCAAATGCTTTTCCTGCTTCAAGTAGTTCCTCTGGCACTTTAATAATGCCGAGGTACGTCAAACGAATTGGCGCAGCGATAGCGAAAATGATGGTCGAGATGAGTCCAGGTACAATCCCGAGACCAAACAGAACCAAAGTTGGGATCAGGTAAACGAATGTCGGCACGGTCTGCATCAAGTCGAGAATCGGCCGTAATAACGTGTATAACCAAGGACGGTGTGCCGCCATGATGCCCAGCGGCACGCCAATTAATACGGAAATCGTTGTCGCTGCAAATACAAGGACAAAGGTTTCCAGCATTTCTTGCCAGTAACCAAGGTTGAGAATTGCAAGCAAGGCCAACACAATGAATACCACAAGCGGAACACTGCGATGTAAGAACCACGCAATTGCCGCGGTCATAATGATTGGCGCCGCAGGTGGCATCCATTTAAAAATGTCCACCACGAAAAGAATGACCGTTTCTAGTGTAATAGAGATAGCATCAAAGAAACCCGATGCGTTGATGGTTAACCAATCGACGCCAGTTTCCATCCATTGGCCCAACGGTAGTTTGTTGTCCGTAATAAAATTCAAAATAAAACCTTTGTGTTAATGAGGCGGGCATGGCTGCCCACCTTTTTCTCAAAAAACTTTCTAAAAAAGCAGAACAGATACTTAAGCGTTGGTTTTTAAATAGCTTGTAATAGCTGTCGTTGCATCTTGACCATCTGCCGCCTTCACGCCCTTTAACCACGTTTCAATTTGGTCTTGGTTCGCGTTTAACCACGCTTGGGCCGCTTTCGCTGGCTTTTGCTTCTGGTTAAGAATCGCTTCCATCAGTTCGTTTTCCATTTCTAGGCTGAACTCTAAGTTTTTCACCAGTTGGCCTACGTTTGGACACTCAGAAAGGTAGTTTTTACGTACGTTTGTGTAGACGTTCGCGCCGCCGTAATTTGGGCCAAAGAAGTCGTCACCACCCGCTAGGTACTCCATTTCAACGTTGCTGTTCATTGGGTGTGGTGCCCAACCTAAGTAAACAATCCACTGATTGCGACGTGCAGCACGTGAAACTTGCGACACCATGCCAGCTTCGCTCGATTCAACGAGGTTGAAGTCTTGCAAGCCAAACGCGTTAGTATCAATCATTGATTGGATTAAGCGGTTACCATCGTTACCTGGTTCAATGCCGTAAATGCGGTCTTTAAATTTGTCGGCATGTTTTATTAGGTCAGCAAAGTTCGTCACGCCTGCGTCATAAACGTATTTCGGTACTGCGAGTGTGTATTTTGCACCGACTAAGTTCGCTCTGACGGTTTCTACTGTGCCTGCATCACGGTATTTCGCGATATCACCTTCCATCGTTGGCATCCAGTTACCGAGAAAAATATCGATATCGCCGTTCGCCATTGAAGAGTAAGTCACTGGCACAGACAGCAGATCAGTCTTGGTTTTGTAACCCAGTCCTTTTAGTAACTCTGATGTCACTGCTGTTGTCGCGGTAATGTCGGTCCACCCTACATCGGCGAATCGTACCGTTTCACATTGGTTGGCATAAGCGCCTGTTGCTAACGTACTTAGTGCGATGGTTGAGAAGATTTTTGTCGTCTTAGACATATTGAATTCCTTGTAATGATTACTGACTTTTTTCATTGTTATGAGATCGAATCAAGATCTCTTTTCGGTGGATGCATTCGTTGCATCTCTTGCCAGTCCGGAGCAATCCAAACTGGTGTGTTGTTAGAGGTTTCTAAAGCGTTGCCCAAAATCATATCTGCGGCACGCTCAGCCACCATGATGGTTGGCGCGTTTAAGTTCCCGTTCGGAATGGTTGGGAAAATAGAAGAGTCCACCACACGCAAGCCTTGAATGCCGCGTACTTGGCATCGCTCATTCAAAACCGCTAATGGGTCGTTATCCGCGCCCATTTTGCAGGTACAAGATGGATGGTAAGCACTCTCGACATTCTGCTTTACCCATTGATCAATTTGATCGTCGGTAGTAACGCTCAAACTTGGTTGGATCTCATCACCTCGAAACTCGTCCATCACTGGTTGGTTTAAAATTTCGCGGGTTAGACGAATACAGTCACGCCAATCCTGCTTATCTTGCTCGGTTGAGATGTAGTTAAACTCAATCTTCGGCTTATCGTTAGGGTTCGCAGACGTTACCGCTACCGTCCCACGGCTCTCGGGCTTGTTTGGGCCAACATGAACTTGAAAACCATGCCCATCAAAGGCGGCTTGCCCGTCATAACGCATGGCGGCAGGCAAGAAATGGTATTGAAGATTTGGCCATTTTAATCCTTCACGAGAACGGATGAATGCACACGACTCAAAGTGGTTGGTTGCCCCAAGACCTTTGCGAGTTAATATCCACTCAGTGCCAATCAAGCCCTTGCTCACCAAACCTAATTTGCTGTTGAGCGTGATAGGTTGTTTACAGTGATATTGGAAGTACACTTCTAAGTGATCTTGCAGGTTTTTACCTACCCCTTCCAACGGATGTTTTACCTCAATGCCCGCTTTTTCCAATACCGCTTTAGGACCAATGCCTGAAAGCTGCAATAGCTGTACAGAGCCAATCGAGCCCGCGCTCGAAATGACTTCACGATTTGCAAAACATTGTTGAATGGAACCTGACTTTTCAAATTCAACGCCAACTGCTTTCTTACCTTCAGAGCCGGTTTCTTCGAGTAAAACGCGATGAACCGTGACTCGCTTCATTAGGGTGAAATTTTTGCGTTTTTTAGCACGGCTTAAGTATGCGTTAGAGGTTGAAGCGCGCACGCCTTTATCAACCGTCATGTGCATTGGGCCAAAGCCCTCTTGCTGATAACCGTTGTAATCTTTTGTTTCTGGATAACCCGCTTCTTTACCGGCCTCAATAAAAGCTTGATACAGTGGGTTGCGCTGCATGTCGTTGCCGTTACATGTGCCGACTGGACCATTATCGCCTCGGTATTCATCTGCACCGCCAACCCAAGATTCCGCTTTGCGGAAGTAAGGTAAACACGCTTGATAGTTCCAACCTTTCGCGCCCTCTTCTTCCCACTGGTCGAAGTCACAAGCGTGGCCACGAACGTAAACCATGCCGTTAATTGACGAACTCCCCCCCAAGACTTTGCCGCGAGGGCAATGCAGTTGGCGTCCATCTAAACCTTGTTCTTCTACCGTTTCGAATTGCCACGCGTATTTTTCGGTGTTCATCGGGTAAGAAAGCGCCGTCGGCATCTGGATAAAAATACTTTTATCCGACCCACCCGCTTCAAGCAATAATACCGAATGGTGACCACTCTCACTCAAGCGATCCGCTAACACACAGCCGGCCGAACCCGCACCGACGATGATGTAATCGTAGTGTTGTTGCATTTTGATTCTCCTAGGAGTTAATACCAATCACAGTAGATAAGTGAACGAAATTAGCGTAGGAAAAATGCTTGAGAACAAGGCGGAAATTTTCGATAAGTAGTCAGCCTACAATCAAAATTGACAACGCAGTTATCGAGCATTTTAACAAGCTAAAGTGGTCAGTTATCTACTACGATGGGTATCATTTGTAAGGGCTTTCGAAGTCGCTTAGCTGAACCAGCACGCTTTTAGTTTGCGTGTAATGCTTCAGTGTTTCGACGCCGTTTTCGCGGCCAACACCAGATTGTTTGTATCCACCAACTGGCATTTCTGCTGGAGAGTCACCCCAGGTGTTCACCCAACAAATACCCGCTTGAATTTGGTGGATCACGCGGTGAGCGCGAGATAGGTTTTGGGTAAAGACACCCGCGGCTAAGCCGTAATCTGTGTTATTTGCACGCGCAATCACTTCCGACTCATCACGGAATTTCAGCACTGACATTACTGGGCCAAAGATTTCTTGCTGCACATGGCTCATGTTGTCATCACAGTCGATAAATACCGTTGGTGCAACAAAGTTACCCCTTGCGAGACCATTCTCTGTTACTTTGTAACCGCCAGTAAGTAAGGTCGCGCCGCTCACTTTTGCCGCTTCAATCGCTCCCAACACTTTAGCCTCATGATCTTTAGAGATCAGAGCGCCAATTTGCGTGTTCTCATCAAGCGGGTCGCCCACAACCAACAGTTCAGTACGAGATTTAAGCTGCGCAATAAAGTCATCGTAAATACCTTCATGCACAAACACGCGTGTACCATGAGTACAAACTTCACCTTGCGTGTAAAAGTTCGCCACCATGGCGGCAGACACCGCATCGTTTAGCTTTGCGTCATCAAAAATAATCAGGGGTGATTTACCGCCTAGCTCCATGGTCACTTGTTTCAGTGTTTTAGCGCTATCACCCATGACCACTTTGCCTGTGCCAGACTCGCCTGTGAATGACACTTTCGCAATATCAGGATGTGCTGTCAGCATTTGCCCTACGCGGTAATCCCCTTGCACGACATTAAATACGCCATCTGGCATGCCAGCTTCTGAATAAATTTCTGCTAGCTTCAGCGCGGTTAATGGTGTTTCTTCCGATGGTTTGAAGATCATCGCGTTGCCCGCAGCCAATGCAGGTGCCGATTTCCACATTGCAATCTGAATTGGATAGTTCCACGCGCCAATCCCTGCACAAATGCCTAGTGGTTCGCGACGTGTGTAGAAAAATTGGTCTTGGTTAAGTGGTTGCTGCTCACCTTGGAGGCTTGGCGCAAGATTCGCGTAGTACTCAAGTACATCTGTACCCGTTATTACATCAACAGCCACCGCTTCTTGAATCGGTTTCCCCGTATCTGCAACTTCTAATGCAGCAAGCTCATCATTGCGCTCGCGCAAAATAGCAACCGCTTTGTGCAAGATACGACTACGCTCTAGCGCCGTCATTGCAGACCACGCAGCAAAGCCTTTCTTTGCTGATTCAATCGCTGCTTCAAGATCGCGTTGATCAGCTTGTTTAACATTGGCCAGTGGTTCAGCATTCGCCGGATTGTAAGTGGTGAAGTGTTCTTGTGAACACCCGTTATACATCGCACCATTGATATAGTGTGCTTTCATTTCCATTGTGAAGACCTGTGACTTTTAATTTTTTTGTGAGTAATACGTGAGTTGTTTTTCGAGATAATCGTTGATGATGATTCTCGCTTTACCTGCATCAATGCCTTGCGGGTTGAGCGTTCCGCGTAGCCAAATACCGTCAATGAGTGACGCAATCCCATTAGCAACCAGTTCTGCTTGCTCTGTATTTAATAATGCTTTGAGCTCTTTTCTTAAATGAGACAAAAGACGTCGTTCATTAACACGTTGTAGACGCTTGAGCTGTTCGTCATGCATCGAGTACGACCAAAACGCCAGCCATGTTTTAGCGACTTGGTTTTCTGCCTGATAACCGACAAAGTTACCGTCGATAATGGCATTGATTCTTTGTTGATGCGCATCGCTTGGTAGCTCACGCAGTTTCTGCGTGATCGTGGATGACAGCTGACGCAAGATCTCACGCATTGTTTCTTCCAGCAGCCCGTGCTTACCACCAAAATAGTGATTAATGATCCCGGTTGATACTCCAGCTTCTTTGCTGATCAACGAAATACTCGCGGCATGTAAACCGACCCTATCAATCACTGACATTGTCGCTTTCACCAGCTGTGGTTTCCTTATTTCAGGCATCCCCACCTTCGGCATTTTGCATCCTTGTTGTTTTTAATTGAACGGTTAGTTAAATATAAAATGCCTGAAAATTAGTTCGAACTCAAATTATTTTTATAGAAAAACATCATTAACAAGCATGAAAATGTTGAGGGCGCGGGCAAAAAACACGTGCTAGGAATGAAAAGGAAGAGATCGCCCCTTCTGCTCTAGGATTATAAATACCCTATTTAATCAGGAATTTATAAACAACAAAACCTTAAAACCCTTACTACTAACATGGGCAATTTTTCAAATCGGAATTTTTCCTTCAAAAAAAATACATCGTGCACTAATCATTTAACCCGCATAGACTTAGGTGCGCAAGAATTAATCACACAAAGTTGTTACCGTTGCATAACATCGATAAGTGCAAAGAAGGAGGTGGTATCTACAAACAATTCACCTGAGCTTAAATGATGTAATGAAAATCAAGATCGTGAATAAACCATCGATTTTAGTTTCATGGTTACGTTCAAAAATATTCGCTTTATACTTAAATGAGCACATGAAAACAGGAGTTATTTATATGCTTATTACCTTTCGTTGTCGGAGCTATTCAAATGTCACTATGTTTGGGGATATTGGCTTAGAGATGATCAAAATGATGGGTCATCGCGGTACCGTCCCAAGTTCACTTTCTGCTCAAGAGGTCCCTGAAGCACTCTCAAAATTAACCGCGGCTATTGCCTCAAAGAAATTGTTGCAAGACGCACAAGACGCCGACAACGAGGAGGATGAGCAAGAGGAACAAACAGTCAGTTTTGATCGTAGAGCTTTCCCTCTGATTGCACTTCTTAAATCTGCAATTGAAGACGAGTGCGATGTCTCGTGGGATAAAGGATAACGCTCGGTTCAAGCGAGATTGAGGCTAACGCTTCAATACCTTAAAGCTCATTGTAGAATGTCCATACACCCGCCACCTCTAGCAGAGATACCGTGAACATTATGGCGTGGGTGGATGTTGTCTCGTCGCTTTTCTCGATGGAATAAAACCAAGTAAAAAATTTATCGGTCAGTTTGGCGCTATTCAAAACGCAGCGATTTGGTTAAGTCATTGGATACTTTTGTGATTCGTCAAGGGTCAGAAACATTTTGGCCCTTTCGTGATCGTCGGCATTATTGATATCTTACAAAACAAGCGATCTAATTTCGATTACTTGACTATAATCCTGTTGAGAATCGATGAAGATTTAAGGAGGGGTCTCATGGGTATCCGAGATAACATTGCCGCTCTTGAACAACAAATCTACGTTGCTTGTTCTGAGGGAGACTACGACACCGTCAATATGCTTGAGCATCAACTCGAATATTTGCGTGGCAAAGTGGAGCATCCGCTCGATGATGATCCTTATGCCCTAGACACGCGGCTCGAGTGGGAAGATGACAAGATCGAATAGAAAAAACCTCCGGTGAGCGAGCGCCGGAGGTTTTTGTTTTTGGGTATTTGGGGTAATAGTCAGCTCGATTTGGTCATCAACTCTTCCAGCGCTTTAATTGATGACGAGACTTGATCAACCAGTGCACTTTTGTGAACTATGTAGGCATCCAAAGGTTCCACCGCTATCTCGATGCCCTGACAAGTGTTCATCAATGCGGTAAGGCCTAAGCTTCCCGCACTGCCTTTTAACTTGTGAGCAAGATCTTTGACACCTTGGCTGTCGCTTTTATCCGCTGAGTCTTGTAACTGTTTAAGAATGTCTGCACTGGTGTTTCTGAATAAGTCGATAATATGCAGCATCTTTTCTCTGCCTAAGATTTTTATGTCAGATTCAATCACACTGGAATTAATGATGGCCACCTCTGGCTCCTCTATTTGTTGGTCTTCGCTGAGCTTATTTTTTTCCGTTGTCCCTTCTGATAATGTCTCGCCAAACGGCGTGCCCTCGACAGTTTGGGGCAACAGCAGTTGCTTACCATCCAACATATCCTGAATCAATGCAGCCAACGCTTCTTTAGCAATCGGCTTAGGTAAATAGCCATCAAATCCTGCAGCCAAATAGCGTTCAATCTCTTCGGCAAACACATGAGCAGAGACGGCAATCATTGGGGTCGGTGTCAGCGCTTTATCCGCAGGCTTATTGGCTTCAATTTGTTTTAGACGTTGAATCAGCTCTGTGCCATCGCAATCAGGGAGATTAATATCCACCAAGGCAATATCAAAATCTTGTTGCGCGAGAATCGATTCTGCTTGAGAACCATCTTCTGCCATCACCACTTGGTGACCCATGTTTTCTAAAAAGCCTTCAGCAACAACCCGGTTTACTTCGTTGTCTTCCACTAAAAGGACTTTTGCTTTCACTTTACAGCGCGCACTCGCAACCACACCAGTTTCAACAGGTTCGCTCTCTTCTAGTGGAATAGAGAACCAGAAACGACTGCCATGTCCCGCTTCCGAGTCCACATTTAAACAACCACCCATGGCTTCTATAATGCGCTTACTGATCGCCAAGCCAAGACCGGTCCCACCCGTTTGGTTCATACCACCTTCCGCTTGTGTAAAGACATCAAACAACGTGCGCTGCTCTTTCTCTGCAATGCCTATTCCGGTATCAGACACTTCGAAAAGCACTTGCGACTCATCTTCTGGATTCAGGCTCACGTAAATATCAATCTCGCCTTCATCGGTAAATTTGATTGCGTTGCCAACGAGGTTGTTCAACACTTGGCCAATACGTGTAACATCGCCTTTCCAGTAACGGCTCACATCACTTTCTATATGATAAGAGAAAAGCAACTTTTTCTCTTGTGCGCGGCCATTCATCAATTGAAATGTGTCTTCAACCATTTGATGCACGTCGAAGCCTAACTTGCGAATATCCAAATGTCCGGCTTCGATTTTAGAGTAATCCAATACATCATTTAGAATCGCGAGTAGCGTTTTACCACTGCGGTTAATGATCTCTGCATATCGCTTTTGAATAGGATTCAGCCCAGAGTCAATCAATAAACGGGCTGTACCCAGTACACCATTCATCGGTGTTCTTATCTCATGACTCATCGTCGCTAGAAACGCGGATTTAGCGCGGCTGGCCTGCTCTGCTTGTTTTCGTGCTTTGGCATGGTTAAGCACTTCTTCATTCAAGCGGCGGTTAGCTTGTTTTAACTGAGAGGTTCGCTGCTCAACCAACTCTTCTAGGTGTTCTTTGTGGTTTTCTAATTCGCGTTTAGCTTGAGCTTCCCCTTCTGCGACCACTTTTAACGCCTGCGCGGTATTACGAGCGGTAATGATGGCCTGTCCCATATGTGCAAGTTCATCTTTCCCCTTTACTTCCAACTCGACTGCCAAGTTGCCCTGCGCTACAGACAATAAGGCAGCAGAATATTCAGCCAGTCTTTTAACCACGGAAACATACACGACCCGCCAAAGAATCAACACAACCACAATCAAGCCCACAATAGAAATGACGGTGAGAGACCACTGTGCAAACTTCAACGTACTGGTCAATTGATCAACCGCGAAAGTGGTGGTTTTATTTGAATTATCAACCAACTTGTTGACCGTGCCATTGAGCCCCGAGAACAGCTCTAATGTTTTTTGCATCAGTAGTTGAGATTGCTCGTTGTTCTCATACTGCTGCATCAAAATGGTGAATACGACTTGCCGCTTGCCAAGTTCTGTAAGTAACTGACTCATTTGCTTTGAGCGTGTTGGGTCTTCTACGGCAAGCACGCGGCGCTTCATTATTTTAAGATTGCTTTCGAAATCCGTTTGCACCTGCTGAATTCGCTCAATATTGGTTAAAGTGCGAGCTTCTTCAATTTGGTTAAGCATTTTAAAGGCGAGAAGGTGCAACTCATGCAGACGTTCAGCCAAGTCTAAATCGACTTCCACTAGCGCATCTAACGCCTGATATACTTGCTCTTTTTTGTTCGATTCTAATAGATCATAAATATGCGTGACGTTCGCTACCGCAATGGTACTGGTGTTTTGAACTTGTGTCCGAGTCAGCTGCTCGAGCTCTTCACTGAGCAAACGCATCTCTTCGACGCGAGCGTCGATCTCTTTTGCTAACCAGAGCTTTCTCTCTACCGAAACACCTAAGTCAGCCAGGTTATTAATCACGCTCTGGACATCGCTTTCCAAAGTCTCTAGCAACTTGGAGTCAAACGATTCACCGCCCAACTCTTTAATGTGCTTAAGCAACGATTCGAGCTGTTCGAATAACACTCGTCCCGACTCTTTTCTCTCTTGCTCATTTCGTGCATTTGAAAGCATTTGCACCGATGAAATAATTCGAGTGCTCAATTCTGACACTTGTCTGGCTTCAATCATGGCCGGGATCGCAGAATCAACCACGTTTCTTTCCGTCTTGGCGACCAAAGAAAACCCTGACACGCCGATAAGCGCTGACAAAATGACTAGCATTGCCATCGCAATAAAAGACAACAAGAGTTTACGACCGATGCTTGCGGTTGCTAGCAACATATTTTCATGACCTTAATGTTCGTGTTCAGCGACATATTACGGTATATTTTGCAGTGTTTACTTAATCTATGCCAACGAACTTCATTTCATGGTCAAAAATCAACTCGCATTTCGCACAGCTCCCAGATATTTTACACTGGCGTTATCACTCTTCGTTTCTTTGCCTACGGCAGCGGCAGAGAAAATATGTGCCATTTACCCCCACTTAAAAGATTCTTACTGGTTGTCAGTCAACTATGGAATGGTGTCCGAAGCGAAAAAGCAAGGGGTGGAGTTACGAGTTCTGGAGGCCGGCGGCTATCCAAACCAAACCCGTCAAGAACAACAGCTTACTCTGTGTAGTCAATGGGGGGCAGATGCGATTGTCCTTGGTACGGTGGCCCCTCATGCTTATAAGCACTCCCTTAAAAGCTGGGTCGGCAATATCCCTGTCTTTGCGACTGTCAATCAACTGGATCTGGATACAGAGCAAAGTAAACTCCTGAAAGGGACGGTTGGGGTTGACTGGCATTGGATGGGTTACGAAGCGGGTAAGTACCTCGCGACACACCATCCCAAGGGCTCAGGAAAAACCAACATCGCCTTGCTATTGGGCCCTCGTACTAGCGGGGGGACGAAACCCGTCACGGCTGGCTTTTATGAAGCAATCCAAGGTAGCGACATTAATATCGTTGAGTCTTTCTGGGCAGACAACGATAAAGAATTGCAGCGCAACCTAGCTCAACGCGTGATCGACATGGGCAATATCGATTACATCGTAGGCAGCGCCGTGGCGATTGAAGTTGCGATCAGTGAGCTGCGCAGTGCAGGAAAAACAGAAGACATCGGTTTGGTCTCAGTGTATCTAAGTCATGGTGTGTACCGTGGTTTGCTGCGCAATAAAGTCCTATTCGCTCCTACTGATAAAATGGTGCAACAAGGTCGGCTTTCGATCTTACAAGCCGCCCACTATTTGAGAGGTGAAGCGTATGAAAGACATGCGTCACCTGTCATCGAACCACTGACACCAAAAACACTTCATGACGATACGATCGAAGAATCGTTATCTCCGTCAGAATATAGGCCAACATTCCACGTAAAGCCTGTTGATTGATCAACTAAAAAAGTGTTCTATTGAAAGAGTCCAATTAATAATCATAAATTCGGTAATAACTTGATGCAAAAAACCATTCGTACCATGCCAGCACACAAAAACGTCGCGTTGGTTGCTCACGATCACTGCAAGCCTGAGTTGCTTCGCTGGGTAACAGAAAATAAAGAAAAATTGCAGCGCCACTTCCTATACGCAACGGGCACCACCGGCCACATGTTGAGCAAAGAAACGGGCCTTGCGATTAAAAGCATGATCAGTGGCCCAATGGGCGGTGACCAGCAACTTGGCGCTCTTATTTCTGAAGGCAAGATCGATGTATTAATCTTTTTCTGGGACCCTCTGAACGCAGTACCACACGACCCAGATGTAAAAGCGCTTCTTCGTATCGCCAGTGTTTGGAATATCCCTGTTGCGGCCAACCGTGCCACGGCGAAGTTCCTATTCGATTCACCGCTCTTAGAGCAAGAAGTGGATATTGAAGTGCCTGACTACGATGCCTACATCGCCGGGCGCACCTAAACGCCATTGATATTCCTCGATAACACAAAGGCGATACTCAGTATCGCCTTTGTGGTTTTTGGAGGTTACTCTCTCTACATTTTAGCGTGGGGACTTAATGGGGTAGTCACCCGTCACTAACTCCTGAACAAATGCTGACCCAGCACCTGTATGGGTAATCCAAACTTTTTCTTTTGCTCTAGTCATTGCGACATAAAACAATCTGCGTTCTTCAGCATAAGGGAATTTGTCTTTGGACTCTGTCAGTGCACCATCAATGTGAATTTGCTTTTTCTTCGCCGGAAATTGTCCCTCATCAACAGAAAGAATGATGACAAAATCTGCTTCCCTTCCCTTACTCGCGTGACAAGTCATAAAGCGAATATCGAGATTTGGGAAACGCCTTAACCAATCATCATACAAATCTGGCTTATGATAATGATTACGCCCGAGCAACAAAACTGACTTGGTTTGCTTTGCTTGTTGATTTAATTGATCAAGGATCTTTTCAACTTGGTTACTTGGCACGGTATGCACGCTCTTTTGCTTACGTTGTTTGTGACTGTTTAGCGCCTTAGGTAACTGAGATGGATTTTGTTGAACAAAGGTATTGGCAACATCACCAATCTGATTGTTAAAACGGTAAGTGGTATTAAGGTGATGAACGGTAGAATGCACAAATCGCTCTTTAAAACCAGTAATGAGATTTACATCAGCCCCTGCAAATTGATAAATAGCTTGCCAGTCATCACCCACTGTAAATAAAGTAGCGCCCGCTTGTTTCTGTGTTGACTCGCACAGCGCTTCTATCAGTGCCAATCGGTCTGGAGAGATATCTTGGTACTCGTCAACCATGACAAAACGCCAAGGTGAAACAAATTTTCCTTTCTGTACATAATCCGTCGCTCGACTGATCATGGTTGGGAAATCCACTTGGTTACTCTCTTTGAGCATTTTTTGCCAAGCAGTAAAACATGGCCAACACAAAGCCAGTTCGCTGTTTAATCGAGTGTAATCTTGATGATTCACCAACTTTTCTTGCACTTGCTTTTTACTCAGGCCGATGGCCGCTAAGTGGGACAGTTGTGCGTCTAGCCAAGCGATCAGCTTCGGGTTTTCTGAATGGCTGCCTAGCTCATCATCCCCTTTTAAGTAAGCGATCGGCCATTTATCTAAGTGCTTTTGCCAGCGTTTAAAATTGGTCGGCGTCATCCAGTGCTTTTTCAGCCAGTCCACACACCAAGCAGTACGCTGGTTATCATCCAACGCTAAGCAGCTAATTTCGACAGGCTGTTGCTCCACTTGGTTTAAAATGTATAAACCCAGTTGATGAAAAGTATTTACACGCACGCCTTCTGCCGCCATACCGACTTTATCCACGAGTCGCTCTTTCATCTCTGTCGCCGCATCCCGGCCAAACGCCAACATGAGCAATTCTTCCGCTTGCGCTTGATGACTTTGCAGTAAATAAGCGACTCGCGCCGTCAAAACACTGGTTTTTCCTGAACCAGCACCGGCGAGGACTAAGTTGTGATCATCATTAAGCAACACCGCATATTGCTGAGATAAGTTCAGGGGCGAAGATTCAATACGATTGAATAGCACTTCCCAATTAGGGCGCTCTTTTTCAAGCCAGTCTCGGTTTCGTTCACCCAGCGTAGTCGACGTATCAACAAGCCAAGGCTCAATTTCTGACATCCGGTTCGGCATCCGCATTTTGGCTTCTTCTAAAGTGGTTTTTATCTCAATCAACTCTTGATTAAGATTCTCAACCCAGCCCAGAACTTGAGAATGCGATAAGTACGCAGGAAGATGCTTGAGCTTGTCTAGCTCTTCTTCCCATTTAGGCAAGTATTCCGCTAATTTTCGACACTGGTCGTTGTGCCACTCTTGATATTGACGCACCGACTCTAGGGCGAACTTTCGGCATTGGGGCCAAGGTAACCCCTGAACAAGCCAGCTTTGTTGTTTATCGCCTTGTTCATGGGCAAAAAATTGAAGAGAACTCCAGAATAAACCTCGCTTTACCCTGACTTTGCCATTCCAAACCGTAAAAGGGATATGCTCTTCACTACCTATTGAGCTTAATAAAACACTGTTCTCTTTTATTTCGACGTGATGGTACTCATTTTGAATAAAAAACTGTGCTTTGCTAGTGGCAGTGAGCTGCATGAAACGTGCGCCTTTTAAGTTAGAAGTTGTCGGTTTATATCATTTTAAGGCACCGAATTGTAGTAATGGCGAGCCTCTAAGTAAGCATCTTTTTTTATTCTTTAATAAAATTCACATTACTGTCGGTTTAATGAGCGAATAATCATAAGCATGTAAAATTTCATTGTCATTGAGAACGAAATCAAGTTTAAGTCAATGACATCACTGTTGATTTCATAAACAACAACGATATTTTTTTAAAGTAAATCATAAACACGTTATAGTGGCGTTGCTAATATTTCCCCCATATCTCATCGGTAACGTAAGGCGCATTGTGCAAGCAACTTCTAAATTTCGACTCTATTGGGCCAATAAAACCATAAATTATAGCGTTCTTATCTTAATCACCTTGCTAGGGGTCGTGATCCCGACTTGGCTCTTTGAACAAAATACGCTAATAACGCCGCTTACTCTAGGTGTTATCGCCGCTGCATTGGCTGAAACGGATGACAGTTTCACTGGGCGAATTAAGGCGTTACTCCTTACCTTCCTCTGTTTTGCTGTAGCGGCTTTCTCGATAGAGATTTTATTTGATACGCCTTGGGCCTTTGCGGCAGGGTTATTTATTTCCACCTTTTGCTTCATCATTCTTGGTGCGATTGGCCCCAAGTATGCCAGCATTGCATTTGGCTCTTTGCTGATCGCTATTTATACCATGCTCGGCGCCCATGAGAGCACCAACATTTGGTTTCAACCACTATTGTTACTAACAGGGGCGGCGTGGTATTACTTTATGTCAATGATTTGGCAGATGTTTTGGCCACTTCAACCCGTGCAACAAAGCTTGGCCAATGTGTTCGTTCAACTGGCGAACTACCTTGATGCAAAAGCAAAGCTGTTTCATCCGGTCACCAACCTTGCCCCTCAGCCAATGCGAATTGAAGCGGCTAAACTTAATGCCGCGACAGTCATGGCATTAAACGCTTGTAAAGCGACATTGCTAAACCGCTCCAAACGAGGTCATATTGATGGGCCAAGCGACCGATTTTTAAATATTTACTTTATCGCACAAGACATTCACGAACGCGTTAGCTCAAGCCATTATCGTTACCAAGATTTAGCAACCGAGTTTGAACGTTCCGATGTATTATTCCGCTTTAAGTATCTCCTAGAGTCTCAAGCTCAAGCCTGCCGCGATATTGCTCAAGCCATCCAGCTTGGCAATGAATACACTCATACCGATCAATCCATTTTGGCTTTAGCTGAGCTGCAAAACTCTCTCGCTTATTTAGAAGAACAAAAGCAAGGCCACTGGAAGCGCTTGCTGATGCAGTTAACATATTTATTCAATAACTTAGCGACCGTTGAAAAACAGCTCAACAACATTAATAACCCCGATGTTGAAGGCTTAGAAGAAGAAACGTTGGCAGATACCAACCCGCATACATTAAAAGCGATGTGGCAACGTATTTCAGCCAACCTACACAAAGATTCGATGTTGTTTCGTCATGCATTGCGTATGTCGATTGCATTAACCGTCGGATACGGGATCATCCAAGTGTTCAGCATCGATCGAGGCTATTGGATACTGCTAACGACACTGTTTGTTTGCCAGCCAAACTACAGCGCGACACGTCAAAAACTCACAGCGCGAGTGATTGGTACGCTGGCAGGGTTATTAATTGGTGTTCCACTGCTTACCTTCTTCCCGTCGCAAGAGAGTCAGTTGGTGTTTATTGTTATCTCTGGCGTCATGTTTTTCGCATTCAGGATGAACAATTATGGGTACGCGACCGGCTTCATCACGCTATTGGTACTCTTTTTGTTTAATCAATTAGGAGAAGGTTACGCCGTCGTGTTGCCTCGTTTAGCGGATACGCTTATAGGCTGTGCACTCGCAGTTGTGGCCGTCTTGGTTATCTTGCCTGACTGGCAATCGAGAAGACTGCACAAGGTAATGTCGGATGCGATAGACGCAAATAAGCAGTACCTCGATCAGATCATCGGTCAGTATCGGATAGGAAAAAAAGACAGTTTGAATTACCGCATTGCCCGCCGCCAAGCACACAATAATGATGCAACACTCTCTTCTGCCATTAGTACGATGCTTGCTGAACCGGGTAAATATCGCGCCGCCCTTGATGAAAGCTTTCGCTTCTTAACCCTTAATCATGCAATGTTAAACTATATTTCGGCGCTCGGCGCACACCGAACGCGTATCGAAGATGAATCTATTCACAAGCTGGTTTTAGATGCTCACCGCTGCATTCATCAGCATTTGGATGTACTCCATCAACAGCTCCACCAACATTGTGAAACGTGTGATCTTTCTGGCATCGACGATGCCGGCCTTGAGCAACGTTTAAATGAATGGCGGGACGAAGATGACAGCTCCGCCCGGATGGTGTTGCAGCAGCTTTACCTTATCTATCGCATGCTCCCAGAGCTACATTCATTGGCGAGTAAGTTTGCGGTGAGAGTTAACTAGCTTCATGTATCAATAACAGACTATAAACAAAGGGAAGCCCACTTGGCTTCCCTTGTGATCTCCCTCTTAAATAGGTGGAAAAACCTAACATAGAAAAATCTGACGTATCACTTAACACAGCTTGACAATATTCGGACAAAAGGTAATCGATCAAATCATAATCTACTTATATTGAATAAGTATGTTGTGTCCCTATCAAGGACGACGAAATACGGCTAACGAAGGATAAGCCTAAATACAACGAGGAAATTGAGATGACGGCCCAACAATTTAATGAGCTCAAGCAAAAGCTGAGTAACCTGACTGCCAGTCAGTTGAAATCACTGCAAGGTGAAATCAGCATTAAGTTAAATAACAAGCAAAATCCGCTACTGTCTGTTGAAGAAAGAGATATGTTATCCAAACTATTTGTGTAATCAAACCGTGTATATTCGATAACTTCGTGACCGTTTTTTTATTTAGAATAACGGCTTATCGAAACGTTCGGCCTTACTCCTTCGTATAGGCCGTCCATGCGCAACGACCGCATAAGGCTCCTACCCTAAGCTTGACGTCAAACATTATTTTTCTGCTCAACGTCACTGAAAAAACCTTGTTTTCTGAACCTTCATAAGTCTATGTATATAATGAAGTAAAGGATAACGATAAGGGAATTCAGTCACATGAAAACGACACCTTCAATACTCTCCGTTCTGCTGCTATCTGCACTTTCAACTCATACAAACGCCAGCGAATGCGGCAAAATTACTATCGCAGATATGAACTGGAATTCGGCCAGTTTAATGGCGCACATCGACCAATTTATTCTTAATGAAGGCTACCACTGTGATGCGGAATTAATCCCTGGTGATAGCGTTCCAACGGGCACGTCAATGATTGAAAAAGGCGAGCCCGATGTTGCACCTGAGTTGTGGACAAATGGCATTAAAGAAGCACTCGATAAAGGTATTGCCGATAAACGCTTACGTATTGCCGGCGAGTCGCTGGTAAATGGGGGTGAGGAAGGTTTTTGGGTCCCTGCTTATTTAGTCAAGCAATATCCAGAACTGGCAACCATCGAAGGCGTTATTAAGCATGCGGCGTTGTTTGAACACCCGGAATATGAAGAGAAGTTCGCTTTCTATAGTTGTCCTGCGGGCTGGACATGCCAAATTACGTCTGGTCACCTATTTAACGCGTTAGGGCTGGATAAACATGGATTTGAGATGGTCGACCCTGGCTCCGGCGCCGCCTTAGCCGGCACCATTGCCAAGGCTTATGATCGCAAGCAGCCTTGGTTTGGTTACTATTGGTCACCAACGCCAGTATTGGGTAAATATGAGATGGTCAAAGTGGACTTTGGCAGCGGGACCGATTTGGACGAGTATCGTAATTGCACAACTCAGCCAGATTGTGTATCACCAAAAGTGACGATGTACCCGCCCTCGCCCGTTCGTACGGTGACAACAGAAGCGTTTGCGAATAGAGAGTCCGCAGCGTTCGCTTATTTACAAAAGCGGGGCTTTACTAACCAGCAGATGAGTGAACTGCTCGCGTGGATGGAAGATAACTACGCTGACGGTGAAGAGGCGATGTTCTACTTCTTTGATACCTATCCTGATTTATGGAAAACATGGGTATCGAAAAACGTCGCAATGAAGATCGAAAAAGCACTGTAACGATCGCATGCCAAAACGAACAAATTATTTCGCCTCCTTTCTATAACGATTTAGGAGGCTAACTATGCTCATACATGGTATGCCGGCTCATCGTTTCTGCTGGTGAAAAAGGCCGCGTACGCCGCCTTAATGTGGCTTATTTGTATTGGCTCTAAATCACCCCACCCGCACCTTGTATTGAGCGCTCGCTACTTTCAACTAAGAATGCCGTTGCGCTTTGCTTAAGGGTTTCCCACTCTTGGTCTTCAACAAAGATGCCATTTTTCCATGATGTTTGCTGAGCTCGGAGCAACTCATCTCCTTCAATATGAATAGCATAATCTTGTGAGCTCTTTTCAAGATCGAAATCGTTGATTGAAAGCTCAATGATCATGCGATGAAGATCCGTCTCCTGCTCATCAACCTGATCCGAGAAAAATACTTCGGGTGCGATACGTCCTCGATTGAGTACATAAAGCGTGCGTCTTGGGCTGGAACCATTAATCCACTGTGCGCGGCAAGCAATCCCTTTAGCCGATAACTTCAGTAGTTCACTGAATGCTAACCAGCGATTATGACACTGCTTCAATGTAACGGTAATGGATTTGCTGTTGATCATTTTCTCAAGTGCGAAGTCCAACACGGTAGGTAAGTGGCACGCCACACTACCATTGTGCAAATCCATCTCGATGCTCGATGGCGTGCTGTTGGTCACCGATACGGCGCAGTCGGAATCTAACTCAAGAAACAGGCTGGCGTTATTAAAGTGGCGTACTCCGTGCAAACCGACCATTTGCAAATCCGCCACCATGTTTGCGATGACATCCGCCTCACCACAGTGACGGCGCATGCCAAGAAATGCCTTATTAACCACGGCCACCAATTCGTTATGAGAGACGATCATACTGCAAATCCTCCGTTGATTTTTTGATTGTCACTTTGCGTAATTTCTTCACGCTCAGGCATGCTTGGGAAAATCCAGTTATCTGCCAATTGCGGGTCGTGAATTTCATCCACCAGCGGCGCACCTTGGAAGAAGGTCACGCGAACCCAACGATCCGAGCGTGGATCAAACTTAGTCGCACCAAAGATAGCCAACTTACAGCGCAATAAGTGCATTGGCAGTGCATCTTGGCGTAGCACGTTCATTTGAATATCACCCATTGCTCGGTTGCCTAACGTCCATACGCGACGTGTGATCGAACGGTAAGTCGGATTTTGCAACAGAAACTCTGCTACGGACATTTCTTCATCACAACCAAGCAAAGCGTGGTACAAGCGATTCACTTGTCTGCCGATATCAAGCGGCAGCTCTTTTTCTTCTCCTGCTTCCTCCCCACGAACACCAAGCCTTGGTTCTTCTTTGTCTTGTGAACGATACCAGAACCAGTAGTTGTTCTCGGCTAGTGAGTAATCCGCATCAATCACCCAGCGGTATTTGCTTTGCAACACCTCAAGTAAATCTTGGATCTTTTTCCCGCCCGGAATCGATAGCGTTTCATCCGTATTCATTTGGCTAGCAAATTCGTCCACCAAAGATGGGTAGAGTTCAATCAAGCAAGAGGTGAGGATTTCTTGGGCTTCCACACTCATTGTTTTCTTATGCTCGACCAAACTCGCCCAGTTCGGATGTGATGCCATTAACGTTGTGAGTTCAGACAATAGTTGTTTGATGTCCGCTATCGCTTGGTGATTGAGCCTGTCTTGATGCTCATTAATGGTGATAACTTGCTCTAGGTGACGTTGCGCTTTGTTTAGTAAAGCTTGCAATGGCGTATGGAATGATTCTTCACATGGCATGGCAAAGACTCGCGCAATAGCACGTTCGCGGGAGGTCATCCATTGGTCAACGATGCACGGGTGATTAATCAAGTATGGAGCCATGCCTAAGCCAGTAGCATTGCCGACACCAAGGTAGCGCTGCAAGCCACGATGCAAAGCCACCGCTTTGTCGCCTCCTTGCTGAAGTGCCAGGTAGTGCACCCAATCTAGGCTGAATTCACGCAACATATATACGGCACACATTTGCGCACTAAAAGACTGGCTGAAATCTGGGTTATTCTCTAACAGTTTGAAATCGGCGATGCCAAACTTTCCGTTGCCATAAACGGCCGTGGTACGCAAGATATAACCCACTTCCGCCAGCTCTTTTGGCTCGGGCTGCTTGCCTTGAGAAAGTGCGCTAACAATGTGTTCAAACACACGCACGCTTTTGTTTGCGCGAGCCAGAACAAGCACGTTATTCGGATTGCGTCCCGCTTCTTGCAGCGGTACATTTGCTCGCAATCTTTCCAACAAAGTAACATCAACATCGCCTTGAACCAGTGCGAATGTGACGTCCCACTTTTCAGCAATGACGCGATCATTACGCTCGTCATCAGCAATTTCATCACAGAACACCACCAAATGATAAACGTGCTCTAGCGTGGTCAATTTGTAAATAACGTGACCATAACCACGCGGACAAAGTTGCCACTCATGCTTGGTTACCTGCCAATTTTGGCTTGCCATATTACGAATCAGACTACGAACAAAGCTGATTCGGTTTTGGTGCATTGCGCCAAGCCTTTCGGCTGCCATGACAATCGCTGCGTCGCGCATAGTTGCTTCCGTATAAGTAGAACGATGTGCATCCATTTTGCTCACCACCTATTTGTTATTGTAAGAATACTAGGGTTTGTGCGGATGCAGGAGGAAAACACCCGCACAAGCTCCACGTTGTTTGAATTAGATACTTGTTATAGCCCTTGCTCTTTCGCCATTTTGATTGCGATTTGCGGTGCATTCCAAAGTGACGGCAACAGAATCAGAGAAACCGGAACCGCGGTAATCACAATGAAAGATTGCAGTGCAGAGATGCCACCAGAGCCAAGCGAAATCAGGATCAGTGCTGTCACTCCCATCATTACGCCCCAGAAGGTACGGATGATCGCATTCGGCTCCGTTTCACCACTGATCACGACACTGATGGTGTAGGTCATTGAGTCGCCCGTTGTGACGATGAAGATCGTGGTTAAAATCAGAAATAGAATCGAAGTCAGCATCGGCATTGGTAGCTGCTGAGTCACTGCAAGCAAAGCACCTGGCAAGTTAAAGCCTTCAAACGCCGCACTCACACTACCCGGTTCCGCAATTTCAAACGCAAGGCCTGAGCCGCCTACAATCGTGAACCAAAAACAGGTGGTGAGTGGAGCCACAATACTGATGGTGGAAATAACTTGGCGAATAGTGCGACCACGGGAAATACGCGCAATAAAGATTGCCATCATCGGACCATAACCAAGGAACCAGCCCCAGAAAAATACTGTCCACCAGCTTAGCCAACCTTCGTCACCGCGATAGGTCGCCATTGGGATAAAGTTATCCAGCATGCTCCCTACACCTTGAATGTATCCGTTAAAGATAAAATTCGTAGGGCCAAAAAACAGGATGTAAACCATCAATGCCATTGCCAGAATCACGTTGTAACGACTAAGCAGTTGCATGCCTCGGCTTAATCCACTGAGTGCTGACAAGGTGTAAAGCGCAATCGCAAACAAAATGATGATAAGCTGAGTCGTAAAGCCATCAGGAATATCAAAAAGCGCATTTAACGCGTAGCTAACCTGCAAGCCTAGAAACCCAATTGGCCCGATAGTGCCCGCGGCTACCGCGATAATGCAGCACGCGTCAATCAATGCACCGAGCTGGCCTTTAAGCGCTCGTTCGCCCAACACTGGATAAAGCAAAATACGGGGTTTTAGCGGTAAGCCTTTGTCGTAATGCAAATGCATGACCACGATAGAGGTTAAGCTACCAACAATTGCCCAAGCCAGAAAGCCCCAGTGCATAAAAGATTGAGACAATGCATTCACTGCCGCTTGCTGCGAGTTATCTTGCGCGCCATACAAAGGTGGCGGATTCACATAGTGTGCGATAGGCTCTGCCGCCGCCCAAAAAACGCCGCCACCAGCCAGTAGGGTACAAAAAATAATCGCCATCCAACGAAAGGTGTCCATTTCCGGCTTAGCGATCCCACCCAACATCACCTTACCTGTTCGCCCTGCAGCTAATCCAAGACCAATAAGAAAAGTGAGAAGAAGCAATAACTGCCAGTAAGGCCCAAACACTTGAACTGCCCAGCCAAATCCGGCATTAACGAGTGTCGATAACAGCTCGCCATCATAAAGTGCGATGGCGACGAATAGGCCGATAAAACCGCCGCTATACCAGAAAGCGGGGTTATTTAGACCTAATTTATCCGTGGTGTTAGTCACCGTTGATGTTTTGCGTGTTGTTTGTGCCTCGCCTGATGACACGCTCACCGCGGAAGCTTTCATGCTATTGGTAAAATCAGACATACTCTGACTCCAGAGGTTTGTTGCAGCTGCCAAAGACTGGCTACAAGATGTGAGTTTTACGCCTGCCGTATTGTTGTTATGTTGGCAGGCGGTTCCTAATTTGGGGAATGCTATGAAATAGGCTCTAATCCTTCTTTGAGGAAGTTGAACCAGTTTTCACCCAATATTTTTCCTGCCTCAGATTCACTGAATCCGTGACGCATTAATCCGTTGTAGATGTTCTCCATCCCTGCACTGCCGCAGAACCATGGCAGCGCATCTGGCCAGCCCGAGTTACTTGCTGACCCTTCGCCATAGTCCATCGCTTTTGACCAACGACCGTTGCGCATCCATTCCAACACTTGTTGCGGCTGGTTTAAGCACAGGTCGCTACCGATGCCTAAATGGTCGACACCAAACATATCTGCGGTTTTCGCAACCATTTGGCAGAAGTCATCCAGCGTACACTGGCTGCCATTTGGCAAATGGAACGGGTATAAGCTGAATCCAATCAAGCCACCACGCTCGGTTAACGCTTTAATCACCGTATTGGATTTGTTACGCAGTGCGTCATACGCAAACGTCGGGTTGGCATGGCTGATACAAATAGGACGCGAAGAAAGATCGATAGCTTCCAACGTTGAACGCTCGGCGCTATGGGACATATCAATGATCATCCCAACTCGGTTCATCTCTTCAATCGCTTGCTTACCGAAGCGAGTTACGCCGGAATCATTTTGTTCATAACAACCGGTCGCCAGTAAGCTTTGGTTGTTATAGGTCAGCTGCATGATCAGCAAACCTTGGCGGCGCATCACTTCAATCAAGCCAATTTCATCATCAATTGGAGAGCAATTCTGCGCGCCGAAGAAGATCCCAACTTTGCCTTCGGCTTTGGCTTTTTCTACGTCTGCCATTGAATAGATAGGCATAATGAGATCCGCATTTTGCTCAAAGCGTAAATTCCACTCAGCAAAGCGGGTTAAGGTTTCACGTGCGCACTCGTGATACACCATGGTGGCATGAACGGCGGTAATGCCACTCGCCTTTAGCGTTTGGAAGTACTCTCGATCCCAATTGCAGTACTGCAATCCGTCAATCACAATCCGTTGTTGGTACATAACCACTCCTTAAAAAACAATTTCTTAGCCTTTCAGTGTGGGGAGCTGATGCCATCAACTACCCAACTGTTCTTAGTAAGGGCGCTGATAAGCGGTTTTCACCACGGTGTAAAACTCTTTGGCGTACTGACCTTGCTCACGAGGACCAAAACTAGATTCTTTACGGCCACCGAACGGTACATGGTAATCCGTCCCCGCCGTTGGCAAATTCACCATCACGCATCCAGCCTGAACTTGCTGCTTAAAGATCGCACTGTTACGCAGGCTTTGAGTGATAATGCCGCCGGTCAGACCAAAGCGTGTATCGTTAGCAACCGTAATCGCTTCATCAAGATCAGACACGCGGATCACACTCGCCATGGGTGCGAAGACTTCTTCTTGGTTCACTTCCCAACTATTTTGTGTGTTCAAAAACAGGGTTGGCGACATGTAGTAACCGTCATGTTCAAGGTTTAAACGCTCGCCACCGAAAGCCAACTCTGCGCCCGCTTGACGGGCATTTTCAATCCAGCCGAAATTGGCATTCAGTTGGTTTTCATCCACCACTGGCCCCATGAATACGCCCTCTTTCAGTGCGTGACCCACTTTCAGCTCACTCATGCGTTTGATTAGCGCTTCGACATACGCATCGTGAATGCCGTCCATCACGACTAAGCGAGACGACGCGGTACATTTTTGTCCCGCACCAGAAAACGATCCCGCAATTGTCGCTTCAACCGCAATTTGAAGATCTGCATCATCAGCGACAACCAATGCATTTTTGCTGCCCATTTCCAACTGGCAACGAACAAAGTTTGGCGAGGTCGCTGCTGCCACTTTACGACCAGTATCAACAGAGCCTGTAAAGCTGACACCGTTAATCTCTTTGGAGTTAATCAGCGTATTACCCACTTGAGAACCGCTACCCAAAACCAGATTAAACGTGCCTGCAGGCAAGCCTTGGCGATGGATAATCTCAGTGAGAGCCACAGCGCTTGCTGGGGTTAAATTTGCCGGCTTCCACACCACGCTGTTACCAAATGCAAGTGCTGGCGCAATTTTCCAAGCCGCGGTAGCTGTTGGGAAGTTCCAAGGAGAGATAATGGCGATAACGCCGACGGCTTCGCGAGTCACTTCAACGGAGACACCCGGACGGACAGAAGCAGCGTTATCGCCAATTTGACGCAGCACTTCAGCAGCAAAGTATTGGAAGAATTGGCCTGCACGGTAAATCTCACCACGGCCTTCAGCAAATGGCTTACCTTCTTCACGTGAAAGCAAGGTGCCCAATTCGTCACAGCGTGCAATCAGCTCATCACCAATCGCTTGCAGCACCGCTTGTTTACGCTCTATGGGTGTTTTTTCCCACTCTGGTTGCGCCGATTTAGCCGCTTGGATCGCTTGTTCTACTTGCGACACACTCGCTTGAGCGAAATCACCAATGTTTTCGCTGATATCAGAAGGGTTAATATTGGCGATGGTATCCATGCCCGATTGCCATTCACCTGCAATGTAGAGGGATTTTTCTGCTTGAACATTGTTAATAAAAGTCATGGTTCTTTCCTTGTTCTTCCGATTTGTGATGGCAAGCCACCAATTCGCTGATCTCTAATAATTCTTGTTATGGTTTATTCTGATTGGCGTGCCGACGCGTAGACGACGAACTCCACCAGCATTTCTTCTCGTGCTAACCCTGCAACCACCATGGCGGCGCGGTTTGGATACGGCGCGTCAAAATATTCTGCGTACACTTGGTTAACGGTTTTTAAGTATTCTCTGTCGGTCACGTAAATCAGGACCTGCAACACCGAGTCCAAAGATTCTCCCGCGCACTCTAGGGTATGAATAAGATTGTTAAAGGTTTGGCGTGTTTGTGCTTCGATGCCGCCTTCAACTACAACGCCGGTATCATCGATAGGGATTTGTGCCGTATACAGGGTACCGTTGTTAACAATTGCCCATTCGAGCGGCGCTTTAGAAGCAAACAGACTGGTTTTTACTGGGTATTTTTTAGTAGGAGTATTCACGTGCCTTTCAACCTTTGTAACAGCTTTGTTTCAATATGGTTAAATGATGCACATTGACAGACGATAAATCTAACGATAAATTCTTTACATTCGATAAATTAAACTTATCAGAATATTGAGAATAAGGTAAATAAAGGGATGACGAGGCATCGAGGATGAGTATCAAGCTTCAACAATTAATCCATTTTGTGATGGTAGTCGAAGAAGGGGGTTTTCGAGCCGCTTCACACCGAGCAAACCGCACTCAAGCAGCGCTATCAACGTCAATCAAAGAACTAGAAAAAATACTTGGACAAACATTATTTGAGCCAGGAAACAAAACTAAGTTGACGCCTTTTGGTGAGATCTGTTTACCTAAAGTGGTGCAGTTTCTCAATATCTACAACGCGTTAGATAACGACTTAAAAGCCGCGGCCGCAGGACAACAAGGACGAGTGAGAATTGCCAGCGTTCCTTCTGTGGCAGCAAAACTCATCCCGAGTGTGTTAGGTGCCTTTTGTGAAAAATATCCAAGTGTCGAAGTGAGCTTAATCGATGATAACGCCGCGGGCGTCGAGTCTCGCTTGCTCTCTGGAGAGGTCGATTTAGCCCTCGGCAACCCATCTCATTTAGACGAAGGCGGTATCGACTTTACGCCATTGCTATCCGATCCAATTGGTGTGGTGTGTTTACAAGACAATCCCATCGCCAAACACCCTGAAGGGGTCGAGTGGCAAACCCTGCTCGAACAACCTTTTATTCGCAACGGGACCTGCACGCTACTCGACCCCACCCCTGCCAGAGCATTGAGCGAGCAAGCGCTCTATTCCGTGGAAAATATCACATCACTATTTTCTGTATTAGAACTGGGGATAGGCGTAACCACA
Source organism: Vibrio sp. ES.051 (assembly GCF_002563795.1). Taxonomy (GTDB): domain Bacteria; phylum Pseudomonadota; class Gammaproteobacteria; order Enterobacterales; family Vibrionaceae; genus Vibrio. The sequence continues at coordinate 359,154 of NZ_PDJL01000003.1, read as the reverse complement.
TTGCCGAAACTCGCTTTCCCAAATAATGAAACTCGTTTAGTTTGGATCCCGCTTATCGATCCACCGCTCGAAAGGCAAATTGGTATCTTTACCTTGACCGACCGCACGATCTCGCCTCAAGCCAAGGCATTTCATGATTTGTGTGTGCACTACCTGAACTATCAAGATAAAAAAGCATAAAGCATTCCTTGCTTTATCGACATCATTCAAAAACCTCTGCTATTTAAGTGGCGGTTTTTATGCATTGAGTGAAGCCTTTAGCTCCTTACGACGGTTTCGGTTTTTATACACCACACAGAAATTACCACGCTTGGTACGACATTTAGAGCAACGTTCGCAATCGACTGGGGCACGATCACCCTCTTTCCAACGCTTGACCAATTGAGGCTCTGCCAACAACGGGCGTGACACCGCGAAAAATTGGATATCCGTGTTTTCCGCAATTTTCTCAATCGCATCAATGTCGCTCAACCCACCGACAGTAATCACCGGTACGTTTACATCTTGACTGATCACATGACCATATTCGTGGAAATATCCTTCTTCTTGCAGTGTGCAGCCGTCAAAGGTTTCGCCAACAAGTTCGCTGGCTTTACCATGAATGTTGCCAGAGACAATGATGGCATCGACGCCGACTTCTTCGAGCTTTTTACACACGGTGCGTGTTTCACTGAAGGTTAACCCACCGTCGAAGAACTCTGTTGCGGTCAGCTTTACAAGAATTGGGAAATCACTCCCTACTAATTTTCTGGTTTCAGAATAAATTTCCATAAGAAAACGCATGCGATTTTCTAAGCTGCCACCATATTCGTCTTCACGACGGTTGTAATATGGGCTTAAAAATTGGTTAATTAAGTAAGTGTGCGCGGCGTGAATTTCGACCCCATCAAAGCCAGCGTCTTGAGCACGTTTACTCGCCGATGCAAATGCTTTTACGATGTAGTCGATCTCGTCCTGAGTCATCGCTTTGCCTTGCGTATTCGTGCCACGTTCGGCCACATCACTCGGAGCGAAGATCACGCGTTCGCCGACGTTGTAGGTGGTTTTGGTGCCACCGTAAGCAATTTGCATGACGATTTTAGAATCGTGTTGATGTACTAGCTTTGTTAGCTTTTTGTATTCTTCAATGAACGAGTCGTTATAGATCCCCATCATACCCGCGTTGGGTTTCTCTTCTTCGACGATATTGGCATAACCGGTAACAATCAGACCCACTTCACCTTTCGCCAACTCTGCGTAAATATCGTAAAGCTTATCCGTCATATGACCATCTTCAGTCGCCATGTTTTCCCACGTTGCGCTACGCACAAAACGGTTCTTTAGGATCATGTTGCCAATGCGGGCTTCGGAAAACAAAATGCTCAAAACCAGTCCTCTTAAATTTGTCTTTATGGTGCTATCTTTTCGCAAGTAACCAAGAACGAAAAAGGAACAGCGATACACAATGTATGGCTGTTCCTTCTCTGAATCCTTGAGACTTACAATCTACAGGCGCACCTTAATGCCTCGTGGGTGACAAACTTTAATCTGGATTAAGGTTTAGTGCGTTAAACGCGACTTACTTTAACTATCCTTTGGAAAAACTGGTCTTTGAGTAAACACATAAATAGAAAGGCCAACAAAAGGACAAAAATAAAAGTTCCTCTATCTTAACCAGTGCGTCATTTGCTTCAATGGCGAAGCGACATTCGCCGCAGAAAATTGTCATCAATATCTAACTAATGATTTCACCTAGAATTTGAATGGTATTTTCTTTTCATTATCGAATGAGAAAGCATTATTCATGGTGTGAGCCTAAAGCTCGCTCTATGAATAAAATAGGACTACCCTCGGAGCAAGTGATGCTCTTTGAAAGCGTGATTAAGCGACCACTCTAACGAACAAGAATGAAGAGTTTTGATTGCGCTTACATCCGGATACCGCCGTCCACTTCTAATACTCTGCCAGTAAAGTAATCACTCTCAAGAATGTATTTTACCGCGTGCGCGATTTCACTTGTTTCGCCCATTCTTCCAATTGGGATCATTTTTTCTAGACGCTCAATCGCTTCCGGCTTCATTTGCTCTGCCATTGAGGTATGAACAACCCCAGGCGCAATCGCTGCTGCGCGGATACCGTATCTTGCTAGCTCTCGTGCCCAAGTGGTCGCCATGGTTGCGACCGCCGCTTTAGAGGCAGAATAGTTGGTTTGCCCAATGTTCCCTGCCCTTGAGACGCTAGAAATATTGATGATAACGCCTTGTGAGCCACTCTCAATCATTTTAACCGCTGCTTCACGTCCACATAAAAATGTCCCCGTAACGTTGACGTTCATGACCAAATTAAATTGCTCTAATGACATTTTGCTTATCACGCCGTCTTTGGCTTTTACAAGTAATCCATCTCTTAACACGCCAGCATTATTGACTAACCCATTGAGTTGGCCAAAATCTTGGATAATTGCATCAAACGTAGTTTCAACGTCGATCTCGTTCGTTACATCCACTTGATAAGTCTGTGCTTTCGCACTGAGCATTCGACACTGCTCTTGTGTTTCCATTAAGCCGCTGGCATTTACATCTAATAACGCTAAATCCGCTCCGGCTTGAGCGAGCGTAATTGCCATCATTTGCCCGAGTCCCTGCCCTGCTCCTGTAATGGCAATGACACTACTTTTTATGTCCATATTTGCTGCCCTCCATTGCTAATAATGTTCCCTATTTCAAATTTGTCTAAATTGTCAGAAATGATGCGTTTTACTTCACCATTTCAGACGGTTTGTAGCAAAACTCGGTCTAGCCTTTCTTACTCTTGTAAAACTCAAACAAGCTTGAGAAGTCTAGCTCACCGTGGCCACTCGCGTTGTGGAAAGAATATAAATTACGCGCCAGTGCGCCCATCGGAACCGAAGAGTGCGTTTGTAACGCCGCATCTAATCCCAAACCGAGATCTTTCAACATGAGTTTGCTCATAAAACCCGGTTGGTAATCGTGACTGGCTGGCGCACTGTCCATCACGCCCGGACAAGGATTGTAAAGCTCCAATGCCCAATTTCGGCCAGAGCTTTGCAACATGATATTTGATAACACTTTGGGGTCGAGGCCATGATCGATGCCTAGATTTAACGCCTCGCACGTGCCAGACATTAAAATGCCGAGCATGAGGTTGTTACAGATTTTCGCCATTTGTCCATCGCCCGCTTTCCCTGCATGGAAAACGTTTTTGCCCATGTACTGCAAAATGGCATTGGCTTTCGAAAACGCCTCATCCGAGCCACCGACAATAAAGGTTAATGTCGCCGCTTTTGCTCCTGCCACGCCACCCGAAACGGGCGCATCAACAAACAACACGCGCTTATTGGCTGCTTCATTCGCGACTAATCGTGCGGAGTCCGGATCAATGGTTGAACAATCAATCATTAAGGTACTGGGCGCAACAATATTCAAAACACCGACGCCACCGTGTAAGTCACCAAGATACACAGATCGAACATGAGAACCAGCAGGCAACATCGTGATGACGGTGCTTGCTCCATCCACCACTTCCTCGATAGAGCTCGCCACCACTGCACCAAAAGGCGCAAGCTGTTTTGTCACTTTGTCATCGACATCAAATACTTGCACATTAAATCCTGACGCTAACAAGTTTTGCGCCATCGGATGCCCCATTCTGCCTAAACCGATAAATGCGATGGTACTCATGATCATTCTCCTTATTGACCTCGTGTTTCTTCACCCAAATTAGCCAATGGATGTTCGTCATCCGGCCAAAGTGAGGTAAACAACGTATCGATGACATTTTCATCGACTTCACTGACATTGTTAAACATCCAGTTGGGCTCACCATCACGGTCGATAAGCCGTGCACGAACGCCTTCTTTAAACTCACCTAATAAGGCGCTGCGAACCGATAAACTCAGTTCCAAGCGGAAACAATCTGCAAGCGATAAGCCGTAATATTCTTTCACTTGCCTGAAACAGATATGCGCGGTAATCGGACTGCCCGCTGCGAACGTTTTTTTCGCGTTTTCTATCCATTGACTGTTTCCCTCGATAGCCATAATTCGCTGCGCGATGGCATTAAGGTCATAACCTTTGCACACTTCTTTTATCTGCTCTAAGTATGGACAAATTTGCGTGGTTGGTTTGCTATCAATAACCTGTTGTTCCATTGAGTGTAGTAGTGTATTTACCAACTCTTTCGCATCTTCTTTGTCCCATTGGAGCCCCTTTAGCGCCTCCAACAAAGCTGAGTACTGCTCTTCGAGCAATAACCACTCGGCCAAACCAATAGTGACAGCGTCACTTGAATTTACCATTGAACCTGTCAATCCGAGGAATAAACCCACTTGCGGGTCTATCTGACTTAAAAACCACGTACCTCCGACGTCGGGATACAGCCCAATATTGATTTCTGGCATGGCAAGGCGAGAGATTGGCGTCACCACTTTGTGGCTGGTTCCCATAAAAAGCCCCATCCCACCCCCCATGACAATGCCTTCTCCCCAACCGATGATAGGTTTGTTGTAGGTGTGGATCAGATAGTCACACTCATACTCCAGCGAGAAATAGTCGGTGCAGAACTCGGCCACTTTTTCTTTGCTCTCGTTATGCATGACGTGATACATGGCTCGAACATCACCACCAGCACAGAATGCTTTTTCTCCAGCGCCAGTAAGTACCACGCAAGCCACATGCGGATCGTCTTGCCACTTGATAAGCTGGTCGTTAAGTTGAACCAACATGTCGTACGTCAATGCATTCAATGAAGAGGGGTTGTCTAACGTTGCGATACCAACTCGGTGCACGCCATCTGAGCAATCCATTTCACTCATGGTTACCATCCCTACCATGCGGCCTCCTATCGGTTTTTCCACTGCGGTGGGCGTTTCTCTAAAAAGGCGCGAACACCTTCAACTTGATCTTCCGTATCAAAAAGATTCAGAAACAACTCTCGCTCCTTAACTAAGCCATGCTTCAGTGGCGCTGAGCGCATATTTTGAATGAGCGCCTTACATGCGGCGACAGAAGATGGTGACTGGTTGGCAACCGACTCTGCAAGCGCCATCGCTTTGTTTAAAGCCTCTCCTTTAGGCACAAACTCTTCTACTAAGCCTAGTTCTTTTGCTTTGCCTGCGCTGACTTGTTCACCGCATAAAATGATGCGTTTGGCCCAACCCTCCCCCACTAAGGCCGTGAGATTCTGGGTACCGCCAGCACAAGGTAAAAGTCCGACTTTGGCTTCTGGTAAAGCCAATACCGCTTGTTCTTCGACGACTCGAATGTCACAAGCCAATGCCACTTCTAAACCTCCGCCCATGGCGTAACCATTAATGGCGGCAATGGAAACACCACGAAATTCCGAGAGCGTTTCAAACGCCTCACCGAAGCATCGTGCCATGTCTAACGCAACCGCTTTGTCACCGTCAGAAAATAGCTTGAGATCAGCACCAGCAGAGAAAAACTTTTCTCCACTGCCGGTTAAAACCAGTGCGTAGACCTGCTTGTCATTGTTAAGTGTGAGTATCAGTGACTTCAATGCCTTGAGGCTTTCTGCTGTCCACGTGTTGGCTGGCGGGTTGTTCATCGTCACCACCGCGACGTGATTCGTGATGGTATGTTGAATGGCTTCTTGGGTTAATGGCATATCTGAATCCTTTCTCAATGAGCAAATCCAATACTTCGCTACAGCAAGGTCGATTCCTCAGAGAACAAACGGCGCGCGATGATCAAACGCATGATTTCGTTGGTCCCCTCCAGAATTTGATGCACACGTACATCTCTGAAATGACGTTCCATTGGATACTCTTTGATGTAACCATAGCCGCCATAAAGCTGCAGCGCTTGGTCGCAAACCTGAAAGCCCACATCGGTTGCGAACCGTTTTGCCATCGCGCAATAAGCAGTGGCATCCGGGTCATTTCGGTCGAGTTTGCTGGCGGCATAGCGCACCAACTGCCGTGCTGCCACTAGCTCTGTCGCCATGTCTGCTAATTTGAATTGTAAGGCTTGAAACTGTGCCAGCGGTTTGCCGAACTGCTTACGCTCCTGAATATACTGTGTCGCTTGATTAAGGGCCTGTTGAGCCGTACCGACGGAGCAGGTAGCAATATTTATACGCCCGCCATCAAGCCCTTTCATCGCAAAGATAAAGCCTTGTCCTTCTTCGCCCAATAAATAACTTTTTGGGATAGACACATTATCAAATGTGACGGCTCTTGTTGGTTGACTATTCCAGCCCATCTTCGGCTCTTTGCGACCGTATGTGATGCCTTCAGCATTGGCGGGGACAACAAACGCCGAAACACCTTTAGCACCTGAACCACCAGTTCTCGCCATCACAACCAATACTTGCGTCTCACCTGCACCAGAGATAAAGGTTTTACCGCCGTTGAGGACATACTGATCCCCCTTTTTAATGGCAGACGTGGTCAACGCGGCGGCATCCGATCCGGCGTTGGGCTCGGTTAAGCAATACGAACCTAACCATTCTCCCGTGACTAACTTCGAGCAGAACTGCGTTTTGGCTTCATCGGTAGCAAAACTGGCTATCATCCAACTGACCATGTTGTGAATCGTCATAAACGCCGTGGTGGACGTACATCCCATAGCCAGTTGCTCAAAGATAATTGAAGCATCTAAGCGACTCAGCCCTAGGCCACCATGCGCTTCTGGCGTGTAGAGGCTCAGAAAACCTAACTCTCCTGCCTCTCGCAATACGGAGACTGGGAAAACCTGTTGCTCATCCCACTCCGCCGCCATCGGCGTTAAACGCTCATCGGCAAATTGCTGAGCGGTATCGGCAAATGCACGTTGATCTTCATTAAGTTCAAAGTCCATAAAAGCTCCTTCTATTCACTCAGCGCAGTTGGATGGTCAGATTAGGCCCTGTTGGAATATCGTCATCAAACCAACGTGCCGTCACCGTTTTAGTCTCGGTATAAAAGCGTACCGCTTGTTTACCATACGCATGTAAATCGCCATAGAAGCTGCCTCTCCAGCCTGTAAAAGAGAAAAATGGCAAAGGGACCGGAATAGGCACATTGATCCCGACCTGACCGACTTGAATGTCATGCTGATATTTTCTCGCCGCAGCGCCATTAGCGGTAAAAATGGAAGTGCCGTTCCCGTATGGGTTGTGATTCACTAACTCAATGGCTTCTTGCAACGTATCCACTTCCATACAAACCAAAACAGGGCCAAATATCTCTTGGGTGTAAATCGACATATTCGCCGTCACACCACTAAACAAAGTCGGCCCGACCCAGTTACCATCGGGAAAACCGTCCACGTCACACTGGCTACCATCTAATTCACACACCGCGCCCTGCTGCTTACCATCTTCAATTAGGTCCAATACGCGTTGTTTGGCCTGTTCACTGATGAGTGGACCATAAGCAGCCTGCTCATCGTCCCAAGGTCCAGGGTGTATTTTCACCATTGCCTGTTTGAGGTCTGCAATCCATTGTTTTGAATCGCCGACAAATACCGCAACAGAAATCGCCATACAACGTTGCCCCGCTGTCCCAACCGATGCACCAATTAAATTATTCACCACTTGCTCTTTGTTCGCATCGGGCATGATCACCATGTGATTTTTCGCGCCAGCAAAAGCTTGAACGCGTTTAAAGTGTTTCGTTCCCGTGGTGTAGATGTAACGGGCAATTGGAACCGAGCCAACAAATGACACCGCTCGGATGTCAGGATGAGCCAGCAGAAAGTCGACTTGTTCTTTGCGGCCATGAATGATTTGCAACACTCCTTTCGGCGCGCCAGCTTGCTCAAAGAGTTCGGCTAGACGAATAGAGGTCAACGGCACTTGTTCGGAAGGTTTGAGCACAAACGTATTGCCCGCCGCGATAGCGATTGGGAACATCCACAACGGAATCATGGCAGGAAAGTTAAACGGCGTGATGCCGCAACACACACCTAGGGGTTGAATCATTGAGTAACTATCAATATCCGTAGCGACGTTTTCGACGGTTTCGCCCATCATGTTGCTGGCTATGTTTGCAGCCTGCTCAACCACCTCGATGCCTCGCCACACATCGCCTTTGGCATCAGCGAAAATCTTACCCGTTTCATGAGAAAGCAACGTAGCGAGCTCATCATGATGTTCTTTGAGAAGGTGCTGATAACGAAGCATGACTCTGGCACGCTCGGATACTGCCACTTCCTTCCAAGATTGGAATGTCTCTTTCGCATTATCAATGGCGGCTTCCATCTCGTGATCCGTTGAGCAGGGAACGTACGCAATGACATCATTAGTGGCAGGATTGGTCACTTCGACCCAATCAGACGTTTGAGATTCACGAAACTCACCAGCAATAAATAGGGGAACCAAACGAGTCATCATTTACTCCTTTCTCAGTTTTAAAGCGGTATCTCGATACCAATCGCGGTTGCTTCTCCACCGCCGATACACAGTGACGCAACGCCTCGCATCACTTTTCTGGCTTCCAAGTCGCCATTGGTACCTAAAGCTTGCAACTGACGTAAGCTATGAATTAACGTCACCAGAATTCGGGCGCCACTTGCACCTATGGGATGCCCTAGCGCACATGCCCCGCCTTTGATATTAACTTTATTGGCTTCAATCCCCAGTTCAGCCACTGCGATTTGAGTAACGACAGCAAACGCTTCATTGATTTCCCATAAATCCACTTCATCAATCGACCAGTCTAATCGCGACAATAGCTGCTCAATCGCATAGACTGGCGCCAAGGTAAATTCGGCGGGTTTTCTCGCGTGGGTGGCGTGTGATTTGATAATGGCAAGTGGCGTAAGCCCTTGATGAAGCGCTGTCTCTTTATCCATCAGAACCAGCGCCGCAGCGCCATCGGCAATCGCGCTTGAGGTTGCCGCAGTCACGGTGCCGTTTTTATCAAAGGCAGGTTTAAGCTGAGATATCTTATCCAGATCAATCGAGCGCGGGTGCTCATCGTAATCAAGCGTGGTTTGTTCTGAGTTGGTATGTATCGCAATCGGTGCAATCTCATCCGAGAATAAACCTCGCTCTTGCGCTTCCAATGCGCGTTTCACGGACATGACTGCCCATTTGTCCATTTGTTCTCTGGTAAACTTAAGCCTGTCTGCGATGTGTTGAGCGTAGACGCCCATTAAGTGCCCTTCGCGTGCGTCCTGTAACCCATCAAGAAACATGTGGTCATACGTCGATTGGTGCCCCATGCGCATTCCCTTTCTCGCCTCTTTCAATAAATACGGCGCATTGGTCATGCTCTCCATGCCACCAGCAATGGCCGTTCGAATCGTACCCGCTTTAATCAAATCGTGCGCTAGCATGACGCTCTTCATGCCAGAACCACATACTTTGTTGATGGTCGTGCACCCCGTGTTCAATGGGAGATCCGCCCCGAGTGCTGCCTGTCTTGCCGGCGCTTGCCCACAACCAGCCGCGAGCACGCACCCCATGAACACCTCATCAACGGATGTTGTGTTCCGTTCTTTCATCGCGGCCTTGATCGCCATCACGCCTAATTGGGGAGCAGAGTATTTTTGCAATTTTCCTTGAAAGCGCCCGATCGGTGTTCTTTTCGCACTGACAATCCAGATGTCTTTTCCCATGATTTCCGTCCCTAGAGGTATATCTAAATCACGAAGCTTAATCGATTGGTCATGCGCTTTTTCCGCTTTAACACAAAGCCAAAAGAAACCCTGAACTGACCCTTTAGCCCTTTTCAATCAACCAACTTTCGTACTGTGATTTCTTGACGTTTACGTAAGCATAGCACTAGCCTTTACAGTGAGATAAAAAAACACACCAAGGGTCAATTTCGGGACGCTGAATTTTTATTCGAGGCAAGTATGTTATGGACAAATACAAGATCAGTGATCTCGCCAAGGAGTTTGATATTACGACTCGTAGCATCCGGTTTTATGAGGACATCGGTCTGATTGAGCCAGAGCGAAAAGGCAACATGCGTCTTTATCAGCGCAGAGATAAAACTCGCCTTAAACTGATTTTAAGGGGCAAACGGCTTGGTTTTTCACTCGCGGAAATTCGTGAGCTTTTCGAACTTTACGACATGCAGCAAACCGATGAGCAGTTGCTAAAAATGCTGAATATTATTGAAGAGAAGCAAGCGTTTCTTCAGCAACAATTAAACGACATTAGTGTGGTCATGAATGAATTAAATACCGCGAAAGAACGATGCATTGAAACCATCAAAAGCCACGAAAAATAGCAGACCAAATCAGGTAATCACACCTTGCTACTGACTGCTGCGACCGCCTTCGCCACAGGGAGACGTTATGAAAAGCACTTACGCCCCACTGAATTTTGGACTTGGTGACACCATTGCTATGCTCCGAGACCACGTAAATGCCTTTGCCACAGAACACATTGCTCCCATCGCGGCAGATATTGACCGCAATAACCAATTCCCGAATCATTTATGGCCTTTGTTTGGAGAAATGGGATTACTTGGCGTGACCGTTGACGAAGAATTTGGTGGCGCAGGTATGGGCTATCTGGCGCACGTTGTAGCAATGGAAGAGATCAGCCGAGCATCAGCATCTGTCGCACTCAGCTACGGCGCGCACTCGAACCTTTGCGTCAATCAAATTTTTCGGAACGGCACCTCTTCCCAACGCAAAAAATACCTACCTAAACTCATTGATGGCACGCACGTTGGGGCTTTAGCAATGAGCGAGCCGAACTCAGGCTCTGATGTGCTCAGCATGCAACTCAAAGCCGAAGACAAAGGTGATCACTTTGCGCTGAATGGCAACAAAATGTGGATCACCAACGGCCCTGATGCTGACGTGATTGTGGTTTATGCCAAAACGGACAGCAATGCAGGCTCACGCGGTATTACTGCATTTATTATCGAGCGTGGCTTTACGGGATTCAGCCATGCCCAAAAACTCGACAAACTGGGCATGCGAGGCTCCAACACTTGCGAGCTCGTCTTTCAACATTGTGTGGTACCGAAAGAAAACATCCTCGGAGGCGTGAACCAAGGCATAAAGGTGCTGATGAGTGGCTTAGACTATGAGCGCGTTGTCCTTGCCGCTGGCTCTCTCGGCATCATGCAAGCCTGCATGGATATTGTGCTGCCGTACGTGCATGAGCGAAAGCAGTTTGGGCAATCTATTGGTGAGTTTCAGTTAGTTCAAGGCAAGCTCGCCGACATGTATTCACGAATGAACGCGGCTAAAGCCTATGTGTATACCGTCGCGGGAGCCTGTGATCGTGGCGATTGCACACGAAAAGACGCGGCTGGTGTGATTTTGTATAGCGCCGAATTGGCCACACACATGGCACTGGATGCCATACAACTGCTCGGTGGGAACGGTTATATCAATGAATATCCAACCGGACGGTTGCTACGCGATGCGAAGCTCTACGAAATCGGCGCAGGCACGTCCGAGATTCGTCGTATGTTGATCGGCCGAGAGCTATTCGAAGAATCTCGACCATAAACCAGTGCGTGACAAGGAAGTCGTTATGGCCATTATCAAAAGCAAAACTAAGCCAACTGACGCGTTGTTTCTTTCCAATAAAATCGCGATGGAGAAGTTAGTCAATCAGCTAAACCACGACATTGAATGCATCAAACAAGGAGGCAGTGAGGAAGCCATTCAGCACCAGCGTCAAAAAGGAAAACTCCCTGCCCGTGAGCGTGTCACGCGTTTGCTGGATGAAGGTTCTGATTTTCTAGAAATCAGTCAATTCGCCGCTTGGCAAGTGTATGACGAGTCCGTTCCCTGCGCTGGCGTCATTGCAGGCGTTGGCCACATTGAGGGCGTTCAATGCATGGTGATTGCCAACGACGCTTCGGTAAAAGGCGGAACCTACTATCCACTCACGGTCAAAAAACATCTCAGAGCGCAAGAAATCGCCCAACGCTGCCAGCTCCCTTGTGTGTACTTAGTCGACTCCGGCGGGGCAAACCTTCCCCATCAAGCTGAAGTCTTCCCAGACAAAGCACACTTCGGCCGTATTTTCTTTAATCAAGCACGAATGTCAGCCAAAGGCATTCCGCAAGTCGCGGTCGTGATGGGACTTTGTACCGCTGGCGGTGCCTATGTCCCTGCGATGGCAGACGTATCCATTATGGTCAAAGAGCAAGGCACTATCTTCTTAGCAGGCCCCCCTTTAGTCAAAGCCGCCACAGGAGAAGTCGTCACCGGTGAAGAGCTGGGTGGTGCCGACGTCCATTGCCGAAAATCTGGCGTCGCCGATTATTATGCAGAGAATGATGAGCACGCGCTGATGATTGCACGAGAAGCCATTGCCAATGCAAATCAGGCAAAACCTATCAAGCCGGAAAGCACTGTGTTGCCCCCTCGCTATGATGCCGAAGAAATATACGGCATCGTCAATGCGAACTTACGCTTGTCATTCGACGTTCGAGAAATTATTGCTCGTGTTGTCGATGACTCCGATTTTGATGAATTTAAAGCGCTGTATGGCAAAACGTTAGTGTGTGGTTTTGCACGTATTCACGGTCAACTGATCGGCATTGTGGCAAATAATGGCATTTTGTTTTGTGAATCTGCCCAAAAAGGGGCGCACTTTATTGAGCTGTGCGCCAAACGTAAAACCCCGCTCCTCTTTCTTCAAAATATCACCGGTTTTATGGTCGGGAAAAAAGTCGAAGAAGAAGGCATCGCTAAGCATGGCGCCAAATTAGTAATGGCCGTCGCTTGTGCTGACGTCCCTAAATTTACCGTGATCATTGGCGGGTCGTATGGAGCCGGCAATTATGGCATGTGCGGCCGAGCTTATGATCCCACCATGATGTGGATGTGGCCGAACGCGCGTATTTCTGTGATGGGTGGTGAGCAAGCTGCTGGCGTCTTAACGCAAGTACGTAAAGAAGCGAAAAAACGTCAGGGAGACACATGGTCAGAGCAAGAAGAACACATTTTTAGAGAATCGATCATAGACTTATATGAAACACAAGGACACCCATATTTCGCCAGCGCGCGATTATGGGATGACGGAATTATCGACCCAAAACGAACGCGTCAGGTGTTAGCGCAAGCCCTAACGATAGCGCTGAACACGCCGATTCCTGACAGTGAGTTTGGCATTTTCAGAATGTAAATTATCCAAAGAAACATAAAGGAAGGCAGTATGCAGGAAATGCAACCAAGCATCATTCCCAATGCTAAAAGACAAGACAATGTCCTTTGGGACGTAGATGATAATGGCGTAGCAACGATCACCCTCAATAGAACAACAAAGCATAATGCCTTTGATGCTTGCATGATCGACTTGCTCATCCATCGCCTTGATTATCTTGCGTTACGAACGGATGTGAAGTGCTTGGTATTGCGAAGTAATGGTAAGAATTTTTCTTCCGGTGCCGATCTTAATTGGATGAAATCGATGGCCAATAGTACTCGTCAGGATAATTTCCGTGACGCCCAAAACTTAGCGCGCCTAATGGAGACACTTGACGCCTTCCCGCAGCCAACCGTCGCAGTTGTTCAAGGTTCCGCATTTGGAGGCGCACTTGGGTTGATTTGTTGCAGTGATATCGCCATCGCAAGCCAATGTGCCCAGTTTTGTTTAAGTGAAGTAAAACTCGGTTTAGTCCCTGCCACTATTGCGCCATATGTCATGCGGGCCATGGGGAATCGGCAAGCTCGACGATACATTTTGACTGGCGAAATCATTGCTGCTGAAGACGCCGAACGATTCGGTATTGTGCACGAGGTGCAAGATGCAAAGCACCTTGAGAGCGCTGTCGACGCTGTCATCAATACTTTGCTTCTCAATAGTCCGGATGCAATGCGTAAAGCCAAAACGCTGTGTCACCAATGTCATCAAAACCCGATCGATCCGCAACTCATTCACTATACTAGCCAACTCATTGCAGACATTCGGATATCGCCACAAGGACAAGATGGCTTACAAGCGTTTCTAGAGAAACGCCCCCCGAATTGGATAACGAAATCGCAGGATAAATAATGCTTCCTTTAAAAGTAAATATCGTTGAAGTCGGCCCGCGGGATGGTTTACAAAATGAATCTCCTGTGGCGACCCACACAAAGATAAGACTAATCAATTTGCTCTCAGATACAGGGCTAACGCATATTGAAGTGGGCTCTTTTGTCTCTCCGAAATGGATGCCGCAGATGGCAGACTCTAAAGAAGTGATGGACGCCATAACAAGACGAAATAAGGTCGTTTACTCGGCTCTGACACCAAACCTAAAAGGCTTCGAACAAGCGTTAGACGCTGGCGCAAACCAAGTGGCGATTTTTACCTCATCTTCTGAAGGATTCTGTCAGCACAACATTAACTGTTCCATCGCTGAAAGCCTGACACGCTTCGAACCTGTTATGCAACAAGCCGCCAAGCATGGCATTCCTGTACGCGGCTATTTGTCTTGTGTGGCCGATTGTCCTTACGATGGCCCGACAAATCCTCGACAGGTGGCCAGTGTAACCAAAGCGCTTATCGACTTAGGGTGTTACGAAGTATCACTAGGCGACACCATTGGGACAGCAACCCCAAATCGTATTAGTCACATGTTAGAAAATGTCATAGCTGATATTCCAAGCCAAAAGCTCGCCGTTCATTTTCATGATACGTGGGGGCAAGCGCTGGCTAATATCCATCAAGCTTTATGCATGGGTATCAGTACGATAGACAGCAGTGTTGCTGGTTTGGGAGGTTGCCCTTATGCTTTTGGCGCTTCAGGCAATGTCGCCACTGAGGATGTGCTGTATCTGTGCCAAGGTTTAGGTGTCGAAACAGGCGTTGATCTCGAGCTGTTAGCAAAAGCCGGATGGATGATAAGTGAAGAGCTTAATCGCGTTCCAACGTCTAAAGTATCACTCGCACTGCGTCATCGCATGTGATCGTCATCTTGAAAGCCTTTAAGGCTCTAAATTTCATAGTTCGCTTTGATCCCAATATCAAAATGCAGCGGCATTCGCCACTTTGCAATTGACAGGTAACCGATGATCAAGCCAGACACAACCATCGTGATACCTGTAGCGAACAACAGCTCAAAGCAAAACGCAAAGGTGGCAAAGGCAAGTAGGATTGGCACTGCTTTCAGGCCTGGTACTTTAAAGCAAAACGACTCTTTCAACGCGATCCCAGAGAACGTGACAAAAACAAAACCGAGCGAAAGCCATACATGGCCTAAATTAGGATCGCTCACCATGAGTATCACGCCAATCCAGCTCGACCAGCTGATCACCATTCGTACGGCTTTGCTGTAGACGTGAATATTCGCAGCGGAAAGCGCACCAGCAATAGCGATCATCAACAACATACTTCGATAATACGCGGTCATGTCTTCCATAAAACCAAAAGCCGAGAGCGCCACGCCGATAAGCCCGATGGCAAAGACGCTAATGCCTAAACGATACAAACAGACACTCAAAATATCTAAAAAATCTAGTGGTTCCTGATGCTCGGTATTTGCCATGACTCACACCTATGCTTTTGTTGGCAGACGAAGCCTTCCGCCAGTTCGATAAATAATAAGCGAAAACAAAATCAGTACACAACCGACAAGCTTATTCGCGGTTAACACCTCTCCGTACCAAAGCACACTAAGAATAACCGTCCAAACTGGCTCTAGGATCATTATCAACGCTGCATTACCTGCCTGCACGAACTTTTGCCCCATCGTTTGCATCACGTATCGTAAACTTGTGGCCAGCAAAGTGCTCAGCGCAAACCACCACCAGATGGATGAGTCGACCTTGGTAGGAAAGGACTCCATAAAATAGGAAACCAATAAACCTAAACAACCTGCAGAAAAAAGTTGTACGCAGGTGAGCAACAACACCGGCAATGTTTGCGAGTATTTACGGTTCACATTAAAGTGCAACGCCAAGATCAGCGCCGCCCCAAGAAACCAAAATTGACTGGCCGATTGCTTCCAGCCACCCACTAAAGAGAGACAAGCAAGCCCTAACACAGCGATGGGTAATGCAATCCAAAAAATTCGTTGTGGCCGCTGACGGAACATCACCCAAGCGACAATGGGCACAAACAACATAGACAGGCTCATGATAAATGCACCTTCACCTAACGTATCGCTAATGGAGATAGCGTAAATCCACGTCATGACAGCACTACCTAACAGCAGCCCAACTCCGCTTGCTGACAGCACATCTTTAAAATTTGCGGCCCACAAAGCTCGATAACACAAAGGTAGCAAACACAGTGATGCGATCGTAAATCGCGCCCCAATAAAGCCAAAAGGTGGCAAACCTTGTATTGTTTCTTTGGAAAAGATCCAACCGAGTGCCGCTATCATCGTCGTCGCAACCAGAATAACCGTCGCTTTGCGTTCTGAGTTAAACATAAATACTCACAAAATATGGAACACACAATGGCGCAGCGAGAGAAGTTCGCTGTGCCATTGTCTTTATTTGAGCGGAGATCTTATCGAGCAAGAAGTGGACGCTCGATTTTCTCCTGTATTGTTGTGATGCAGAGGGACACTCTGCAGGCGAGATACATTAAAGGCAGGCAAAGTCTCAAGGCAAGCGTTTTCGTACACTAAATTATTCGAGCATTTCTAAATTATTAAGCACACCAGTTAAAACCTGCACCGGATGCTTAATAGTCTCCTGCTCAAACCGCTTAACTTGGCTACGGCACGCATAGCCTCAATTACAATGAACGATTAAATTGCGCGACCGCCTCAACAACACGGCTTGCGCCATCCTGAATATCATTCATCACATTGCCAGCTTTTTCTGACAATTCGAGAGTATCGAGTGCTTCTTGTTGGCACTGGGAGATGAGCGCGACGGCATTATTCGTTCGCTGTAAGTTTTCGCCGACCATAGAAACGATTTCATCGGTCGTTGCGTTGGTTCTCGTAGCAAGTTGTCGTACTTCATCAGCAACCACCGCAAACCCTCTGCCGTGCTCACCGGCTCGCGCTGCTTCTATCGCGGCATTGAGCGCAAGCAAGTTCGTTTGGTCAGCAATGCCACTGATGCTGTTTACTAATTCACTGATTCTTGATGAATGCACTTTTAGTTCATCGATTGCCGTATTGGCTTGCTGCATCTGCTCTGAGAGCATTTGCATTTTCTCCACCGTGGAACCGATGACTTGCTGTCCTTGCAGGGTTTGCGTCCCTGTCTCTTTCGACACTTCATTGGCCAATTGGGCCGCTTGTGCCATCGACTGCTCTTGCAACACTTGTTGCGTGATATCAGTGGCAAACTTAGCCACTTTGTAAAGCTCTCCGCTATCATTGTGAATGGGGTTGTAAGATGCCTCCAGCCACACCGTTACACCATAACGGTCTACTCGCTTAAATCGCTCTGATACAAACTGTCCTTTTGCCAGTCTTTGCCAAAACTCTTCATAAGCTTGAGAGTTGACTTCTTCTTGCTCGCAAAAAATTCGATGGTGTTTACCAACAATTTGCTCATGTGTGTATCCCATCGTACTGAGGAAGTTTTCATTGGCTTTTAATACTGTGCCATTCAAGGTGAATTCAATCACCGCCATCGAGCGGCTCAGCGCATTGAGCATGTCTTGCTGTTCACGCGAGGTCGCAATAGTACGAGTTAACTCAGAGGCAAACACAACAAAGTTGTCAACCTGATCATGAACATTCAACACGGGCTGGATAACAGTCCTTAACCACGCTTCCTCACCATCACCTTTGGTTATTTGCAATGCGCCATTCCAAAATGTTTGCTCATGTACCGCTTTCTTCATCCGATGAAAGTGGTCGGTATTGTTTGCTTTTGCCGGTACTAATTCAGTAATGTGCTTTGATAAAATGGCCGTATCTAACAGCGAAAGTTGTTGCTGAAAGTTTGAGTTTACCGATGTGATATTGCCTTTATGATCAAGCGTCAGCCTTAGCATGTCCTCATCGAGACTACGTTGTATTTGCTGGAGACTATATAACTCTTGCTTTAATCGTTGATTTTCTTGTTGAAGCGACTTATTAAAAAACATTACTTTCCTTAACTGACTCATCTATCGATCAATCAGAGGCTTATTATTTATGTTCCCAAATGACTTTGAGACTTGGGACGTTAGATACGAACACAATCGACCTTGGGTTACACGCATCAAAAATCACTTAAGACTGTATACTAATTGGGCTTACTTACGCGGGATTATACTCAAATTCCTGACTTACCCAAGTTATTTACATTGGTGTCATCAGAGAGTTCTATTCGCAGACCCATGATGGAAAACTCAGCAATTGTGCGGTTAGTCATATGGAGAAAAAACAAGTTTGGATCAAAAATAGCGAACAGCCAGTCGTGCAGCTACAGTGAACAGAAGACCAAACACCACGCATTTTCTTTGCCTCATGGCATTTTTTATTTTCTACATCGCCCATTTGTTGAACAACAATATATTTAAAGTTGAAGCAGAGGAAAGCAAAGTCACCTTAAAGATATCGTCACATAGCCTTCAATATAAAAGGAATCTAACGTGAAAATACTGGTGCCAATTAAAAGGGTTATTGACCCTTACATTAAAATTCGGGTTAAAGCCGACAACAGCGGTGTTGAAACGAATAACGTCAAAATGACGATCAACCCATTTTGCGAAATAGCCGTTGAAGAAGCCGTGCGTTTAAAAGAGCAAGGAGTGGCGGATGAAGTCCTCGTGGTAAGTGCTGGCGGTAGTCAGTGTCAGGAGCAGTTACGTACCGCTCTTGCATTAGGTGCCGATCGTGCAATTCATATCGATACCGACGATAAAATAGAGCCACTCGTGGTAGCAAAACTGCTCAAAGCACTGGTGGAGAAAGAACAAGCGCAATTAGTCATTACCGGTAAGCAGTCTATTGATACCGACAACAACCAAGTTGCTCAGATGTTGGCAGCCCTGCTCGACTGGCCGCAAGCGACATTCGCCTCGGACGTGAAGCTCAAAGCTCAAAACGTTCAGGTAGTAAGAGAAGTGGATGGCGGCTTGATGACGGTGGCGATGAGTTTGCCAGCCGTGATCAGTACTGACTTACGCTTAAATGAACCTCGCTTCGCCTCACTGCCCAATATCATGAAAGCCAAACACAAGCCGTTAGATACAATAACGCCTGACAGCTTAGGGGTTGACGTCGTATTTAGCCAAACCATCCAAGAGGTCACGCCACCACCACAGAGAAAAGGGGGAGTCAACGTTGAGTCTGTCTCAGAACTTCTGGAGAAGCTGCGTCATGAAGCGAAGGTGATTCCATGAAACAGTGGTCAATAAACCCACAGCACGAATATCTAGTGAGTGAGGATATTCGGTATAAAAAAGGTGAGACATTATTATTGCCTCACCTTAGAGTCACACAGAAAGGAGCATAAATAGGGGGTTAAGCTTTTATCAGTTGACTCATATCTTCACGAACTTGAGGGACGGTTAAGCCGACGATAATTTGTAAACTCTCTTGGTTCCTCACCACGTTCACCGCTCCATGTTGAGTAAAGAAAGCATTATCCCTTACCAGCGATGTGTCTTTTACTTTGACCCGTAAACGAGTCGCACAATTCGTCAGTAGCGCGATATTTTCTTTACCACCCAAGCCTTCTATAAATGCATTGGCTTGAGACGGTTCAACACCATTTTGATCCGTCGACTTCGCTTCCTTGTAGTCTGCTTTTGAATACAGCTTGGTATCGGCTCCCTCTCTTCCTGGGGTAAGAATATTGTATTTCAAAATCAGAGCACGGAAGGTCACAAAGTAAATGCCAGTGAATGCCAAACCGATAACGATCTGAATGACGTATGTTCCTGCATGATTACCTGCCAGCGGCAACCAGTTTTGGAAAATAAAGTCTATCAAGCCCGTCTGAAAGTTACCGGAGACACCAAACATAAAAGCGATTGTTGCCATTGTTGCTGATAACAGCGCATGTAAGGCAAATAAAGCTGGCGCAATGAACAAGAAGGTGAACTCAATTGGCTCGGTTATCCCCGTGAGAATCGCTGTAATTGCGGCGCCAAGAACGAGCCCCATGACCATCTTTTTATTTTCTTTTTTTGCTACGGAGTAAAGGGCTAATGCGATGCCTGTACAGCCAAATACTTTACCCATGCCCGTTAGCATCAGGCCACCTTGTGGGAACTGAGTGGTTAGACTCTCTGAGCTTTGAGCAAATGTCTGTATATTTTGAATCCAATATGCAACGGTTCCGCCGTCAACAGCCACTGGACCATAAAAAACCGGGCCGTATACGAAATGATGCAAACCAGTCGGAATCATGATTCGTTCTAAAAACGTAAATAACCATACCCCTAACGATCCAGCGGAAACCAAAAATTCTTGTAGATTATAAATACCATGTTGAATATTAGGCCAAGTCAAACAAGTCAGAATTGCCATGGCAATCATAATTGGAAAGCTAACGATCACCACTAGTGGTGTTCCACCAAATACCGCCGCCCAATCGGGCAGTTTTTTATCAAAAAATCGGTTATGGACCCAAACCGAGAGACTGGCGATTAAAATAGCCCCTAACAAGTTTGTGTCGAGGGTTAAAATACCACCGACTTCCGTTAAACCACGCTCTCCCGTAGTATAATTGACTCCTAGGTCAGCTCCCCAAAACTGAAGAATTCCGCCAATAACATAGTTGAACGTGATATAAGAAACCAGCGTTGCAAGAACGGCTCTTCCGGATGCCTTTTTCGCTAACGCAATTGGCAGGCCGACGGCAAAAATAAGCGCCATATTTTTAAATACAGCTAAAGATGCTTGTAAAATAATGGTCGAAACTTTAACCCAAGCACTGCCCTCTTGTGCCCATGGGAACACGTCCTGATTTAAAAGAACAACAGAGAGACCAAGTAGCATACCAGCAGCAGGAAACAGTAACACCGGGACAAACATTGCCGCCCCAAACCTTTGAATAATGTCTTTCATATAAACCTCTTGTTTCAGCAAAGGAGCCCATTCAAAGGCTCCTAAATCCATTTGTTATTGAAAAAATTGAGGAAGGTAGGCTTTATTTTCTTCTAATAATTGTTTTGTTATTTCTTTCGCTTTCGGAACATTAATCACTGTACGGTTTAGCGTCAGTGCATTAATCAGCTTTTGTTGACTGCCTTCGTACCAGGCATCCACCACGAGCTTTTCGTACCCCAGTTGACTCTCTATCATTGCTTTTTGGAATGTTGGTATTTTTCCAACCGCGAATGCTTTAGGCCCATCACTGGTCAATGCGGCGGGTACCTCTACCATCGCATCCTCTTGTAAGTTTGAAATAGCACCATGGTTCGGCACAATAACAAGATAAACATCACTCAAGTTATAAGCCAACGAGGCCGCTACTCTCACCATATAGCGCCCATGGATGTCTGCATGTAATGTTTCGTTTTTTGTGGTTCCCGCTTCGATGATTCTGGAATTCAGTTCAAAAACGCGTTTTTCTCGACCATTAATCACTTGTCTTGCTCGAGTATTATTAATGTCCTCTTTCGCCGTCATTTTTTCAGGATATAAGTAATACTGAAGATAAGTATTCGGTAAGTATTCGGGATTGTCCTCTAGCATGGTTTGCATGTTTTTAAAGGTTGCTTGCCACGACGGATCATCAGCAATTTCTGCATCAACCGCGCTGATCCCCTCTTTTAAAATGATGTTCTTGATTTTATCGGTTAGGTCTTCACCTTGTTTGTTACGGATTTTAGTGAACCACCCATAATGGTTGAGTCCAAAATATTCCGGAACAAAATCCCAGATCTCACAACCTAACAATTTCGCGTAGCTGACCATGATTGCAGCTGGCATATCGCAAATATTAAGGATTCGTTTATCATGCGGAAATTCGCGGTTTAAAGCTTCAGCCACAATCGCTGCTGGGTTTGTGTAGTTAAGAATCCATGCTTCTGGGCATGTTGTTCTAATCTCGTTCACCAACGTAATCATGTCTCCGATAGAGCGCAGTCCATATGCCATGCCACCTGCACCACAGGTTTCTTGCCCGACACACGAGTTGGATAACGGAATTTGCTCATCACGTTCACGCATGGCCAGACCACCAGTACGGATCTGAATAAAAAAGAAATCCGAATCGGCGAAGGCGATAGATTTATCGGTTGTATAAACAAACTCTTCAATTTCTGGATACTGCTCTCGTAACAGAATCTCCGTTGCTAACGCGTTCGACTCCTGACGCTTTTCATCAATATCGTAAAACACCACTTTTTTAAGGGGGAAATTTTCCTTTTCAGCAATCAAGCTGTTCATCATGCCGAGCGTGTACGTGCTGCCTGCACCAACTATGGTTAATTTTTGGCGTTTCATTTTGTCACCTCAAAGGTATATCTTCGTTTAACGTATAACTTAAGTATTAATACTTTTGTGATACATATAAAGAACCCAATTAGAAATTAGAGAGAGCAATCACATAAGGGGAGGAAGTAAAAGTATTAACTACATCTCAGATCACATTCTTGCTATCATGAAACAAGATTTAGTGAGGTGTTATGAAACCTAAATACATAGAAATTGCCGAATTATTAGAAAGGAAGATCAAAGATGGGGAGCTCGAGCCCAAATCGATGATCCCAAAAGAAAGTGCGCTGCAAGAAGCGTTCTCTGTCAGTCGTGTAACTATAAGAAAAAGCTTACAAATTCTTGTAGATAAAGGCTTAATAAGTCGAACTCGGGGTAGTGGCACTTATATCAATGATCTAAAAGCACAGCACGATGCATTGCATTTGCTTGGCTTTATTGAAGAGGTCAGCCGACAAGGAAAAGTACCAAGCTCTCAAGTCATAAAATTTGAGCTTAAAAAACCCACGGAACAGATTGCTAAGAAACTCAACCTTACCCCTAACGATGATACTTATGAAATACATAGACTCAGATGTATCAACGATGAGCCTGAAATTTATGAAATCACTCATATGCCAGCGGGGTTATTTCCTGACTTGAGCATTGCTATTATGAATGGCTCTAAATACGAATACATTGAAAAAGACAAAGGATTGAAAATTGCGAAGAGCAGTCAGTCTGTTAAACCCTACCTACTGGATGCAGAGATCGCTTCAAACCTTAATGAGTCAGAAGCATCCCCGATTCTAAAAGTAGAATCTACTGGTTATTTAGATGATGGCCGTGCCTTTGAATATACAGTGAATTACTTCCGGTTATATCAGTACAGTTTTGAGTTTATTTCAACCCGAGGCTAACAACACTCCATGTTGCCCCTAATCATTGCGCCAGATTTTATAACCAACCTCTCGCATTGCTCGACCAAGTAAATGCGAGGCTACTGGCGCAGTGAGTACGATGAATAACATAGTACCAATCACTCGGGAAATCACACTGACTTCCGGTATTGAAATGGCAACCGCAATAAGTAAGCAACTCAGCCCTACCGTTCCTGCTTTAGTCGAAGCATGCATGCGAGTATATAAGTCTGGCATCCGAAGTACGCCTAAACTCGCGCTTAGAATAAGCAGTGTCCCTAAGCATAAAAATCCCCCTATCAAAGCTTCCATTACGTTTTTCCTTTCCGTTTAACGATTAACCTTGCGAAAGCGATCGTGCCAAGAAATGCAACTAATCCTAACGTGATCGCGATATCCAACAACGCATCTTCACCACTGTCCAAGGTGTAAACAGTAATAAACCCGATTGTAATAAATGAAATCAGATCCAGCGCGACCACTCGGTCTGCCAAGGTCGGGCCCAAAATTAGGCGAACAAAGGTCATCACAAAACTGATTAGTAACCCTGCATAAGCAAACGTAATACTTATTTGTAACCAGCTATCCACGAGTCACCTCCAAAATTCGATGCTCCAACCCCTCTTTAATTCCTCGAATTACATCGTCATGTTCAGGGGCAAACATTGCATGAACGATAAGATGCTTCTTATCTGCTGTGACATCCAAACTTAATGTTCCTGGAGTCAAAGAAACCATATTCGCAAGTAGCGTGATTTCAAGGTCAGAATCCACATCCAAAGGCACATACACGATATCTGGCTCGCTGAGGTGCGTAGGAGTAACGACATCCCATACGACTCGCGCAACAGAGATGAGCATTTCATACCCGAAATACACAAGGAGTTTGAGCGTTGATGTAAAGCGTCGAAAGTAGCTGGTTTTGAGCCCAAAGGGTTGACTTAATCGCAGAGCAAAAAAACCCACCGTGAAACCGACGATAAAACTCAGACTAGAGTAGCTACCATTGAGCATCATCCACGCCAGTGCTAAAAAAAAGTTGAGGAATAGATAGATCATACACTTCCTCCTAATACTGCTTGGATGTATTCTCTTGGGTTCAATAGTTGCTCAGCGGCTTCTACCGCGAATTGATAAAATGGATCTGCCACTAAACCAATGATCAAAGTAAAGGTGGTTAAGACGGCAATTGGAATGCAATACATCCAATGCACTTTCATCGGCAGCACCTCTGCGGTATTCACGTGGGTGGGCTTTTTCCAAAATGCCTCACTCCAAATCTTTGTCATTGAGAACACCGTAAGTAGCCCAACCAGCAACGCCGTGCCTGCTAACCAATAATATTCCGCCTGTAAACTCGATTTAATCACCAAAAACTTCCCCCAAAAACCAGATAGAGGGGGAAAACCCGCCAGAGAAAACGCCGGAACCAGAAACAAAAATGCTAACCAGGGCATCGCTTTATAGACGCCACCGAGTTGTTCAAGATCACTTGAGCCGTATTTTCGCTCAATAAAACCACCAATTAAGAACAAGTTCGCTTTTACAATAATATGATGAACGATATAGAAAATGGCGCCTGCTAGGGCTAATGGCGTATAGATCGCAAGTCCCATGATCATGTAACCAATCTGGCTGATGATATGAAAAGAGAGGATTTTCTTAATATCGAACTGGCTAGCCGCGCCCAAAACCCCGGTTAACATCGTTAAACCAGCCACCCAGATTAACGTCGGTTGCCAACCACTCTCAGCAAGAGGAAAAACTAACGTGAATACGCGGATCAACGCGTACACCCCGACTTTGGTTAAAAGTGCAGCAAACAGCGCGACGACACCACTAGGCAAAGTATGGTAAGACGCTGGCAACCAAGCGAATAACGGAAACAGTGCCGCTTTGATTGCAAACGCGAATAAAAACAGAGCAGCGAGCATAGTGCTGGTATTTGACTCACTCTGTCCGAGTTTGGTGTATAAATCGGCTAAGTTCAAGGTTCCGGTCGCGCCGTAAAGCAAGCCAATGGCGAGTAAGAAAACCAACGTCGAAATCAGGTTCAGCATCACATACTTCACTGCCCCATCAACCTGAGCCTTGGTGGCATCAAGCACCATTAAACCAAATGATGCGATGAGCATCACTTCAAACCAAACATACAGATTAAAAATATCACCGGTCAGAAACGCCCCATACACTCCGGCGAGCAAGACGTGCATTAACGCATGGTACGTACCGTATGATCGCTTTTGACGAAGATCGGCCATGGCGTAAAAAATACTGATCGCACCGATCACCGCCGTAATCATTACCATCGCTACACTAAAAAGATCAGCCACAAAAACAATACCAAACGGCGCTTTCCACTGACCAAAGGCGACCGCTTGCACCCCATTTTTTATCACACTTTCCGTTAGCAAACCGGCGACGATTAGGCTCAGAACGACACTGGCGCCACTCAGCCATTCCACAGCTTTCGTAAACCGACGCACAAAAAAGATCACTAGCGCCGTACTCAATGAAAGAACAACGGGCAATGTTAGCCAAATCAACGTCATTGTTCCTCCTCTGAGTGTTGCATCTCATCTACGTCTGCAGTGCCCGTTTCCTTATAAGCTCGATAAAACAGCATTAAGGTAAATATCAGTAACCCAAAACCTATGACGATAGCGGTTAAAATCAGCGCTTGAGGCAAGGGGTTGGCAACACCTTCTTGCGGTAACGTGGCGTTATCGCCAATAAGTGGCGGTGCGCCCGGTGTTAACCTTCCGGCAGTAAAAATTGCGAGATTAACCGCACTGCTTAATAACATGACCCCAAACAGCAGGCGCAAAATATGTCTTTCCAACATTAAATAAATACCAGCGGCCACAAACACGCCAACCACAATACTCCACACAATTTCCATCAGTCGAGCTCCTCATTGATACGCAGTAGCATGCCCATGACCCCACCGATAACGGCAAGATAAACACCGACGTCAAATACCAACGGTGTGCCTAGCGGTATAACGTCTTTCCACCATAATCCTGTTAAAAACGGCTTATCAAAAGCAAAGCTCAAACTTCCAGAGAAAAGGCTTAATGAGATACCAAATAACGCAATAACAAATGGCTTAAAATACAATCTAGAGCGAACATACTTAGGTGATTCAGCAAACATGAGAAGCGACAACCCGATAACGGCGATCAAAGCACCTATAAAACCACCTCCCGGCTCATTGTGACCTCGCAACAATAAATAAACAGAAAACACCAGCATCAATGCCGCTACGATGTGCGCGGTAGTCGCGAAAACCAACGATTGGATACGGTTTTGCTTTAGGGCTCGCGTCTTTAATAAACTCACCGCCGCAATACCTGCAATAACCACCACCACCACCTCTCCCAATGTATCAAACGCTCGAAAATCAACCAAAATAACGTTAACGATATTACGTCCATGACCACCCGGAACACTATTTTGGGCAAAGAAATCAGCGACTATCGTGTCCATCGGCTGTGACGTGACGCCCATCAATAGCAACGTGACTGAAATACCAATGGTACTGGCGATAAAGACATGCACGGCTTTACGTTTTATCGAATGTTGGGGCACGGTCGTTAAACGCGGCATATGGCGCATTAATAGCGCTAAAAAGACCACCATTAGCGTCTCCACTAACAGCAAAGTTTTCGCAACATCTGGCGCGCTGTAAATCATAAAGACCAACGTGGTCATAAAACCAATCATCCCAAGAGCTAAAATCGCCAACAACCTTGAATAGGACAACGTGCACACTAATGCAGCCGCCACAAGCAATAAAGCGATGCCAATCTCATAAAATGCCACATTAGAAAGCTGCTCAAATAAAGACCGAGGGACAAGCGCTACCTGACTCAGTAAAGCGGCGGCTAAAACAATAAAAAATAACAATACATAACGACTTAAATGCCTTTGTTGTAAAAATGCGGTTTGCCATTTTGCCAGCGCCATCATGCTCTCTAGCATGTGTTCAAATACATTCTCCGCTTTTGGTACGAGCCCATTTAACCGTTGGAAAAAGGCAGAAACGCTCGGATAAATACGATAAACAATGTATCCAAGTAATAGCGTGATGACACTCAAAATTAAGGGGACATTCACACCATGCCACAAAGATGTCGCTTTAATATCGGCAGAAGGCAAAATGTCAGATGCACCAGGGAAGACGACATTGTGATCGAACCAGCTCAAACCCACTAATGGAAATACCAAACTGCCAAATGCCAAGAGTAACGGTGAAACCCACATGCTTCTTTTCGTCTCGACGGGTTTGGTCTCAAGCGCTACACCATTTCGACTTACAAAGAACGGCCTCGCGATCAGCATGATGGTTAATGCGACCATCAATATGTTCACCACTAAAAGCACCATGGCAATCCAACTATTGATCCCTAAAGCGGCTTTGTACATGTACTCTTTGCTCAAAAAACCCAATAAGGGCGGGAACCCGGCTTTGGATAGAGCCGCTAAAACGCCTGCGACCATGCTGATGACTAGCACCGACTTCAGACCGTATAACTGATTGATATCTCGGGTCCCTGTGGCCTTATCTATATTCCCCACCACCATAAAAAGCGCCGCTTTATAGAAAGAATGCGCCAGAATAAACATTAATGCGGCACTAACGGCCAGCTCTGTGCCTATACCAAGCAAAAGGATTAATTTACCCAAAGCAACATTGGTGCTGTAAGCAAGCATCAGCTTTAAGTCGGTTTGCTTTAACGCCACAAACGTACACCAAACGGCCGTGATACTTCCGGTTAACACTAAGGCATAAAACCAGACATCACTATGCGCATAAATCGGTGATAAACGCGCTAATAAGTAAACTCCAGCTTTGACCATGGTCGCGGAGTGTAAATAAGCACTTACCGGAGTCGGCGCAGCCATGGCGTTAGGCAGCCAAAAATGGAAGGGGAATTGAGCTGATTTAGTAAATGCACCAAGCAGTATGAGCATTAAAGATGGCATAAACCATTCATGCTGCGCCATAACTTCTGCCTGACTAATAATCGTATTTATTTCATAGCTTCCTGCCATGGCTCCAAGCAAGATAAGGCCTGCTAGCAACGCTAAACCACCAGCCCCAGTTACAATCAATGACTGTAAAGCGTTTTTGCGTGAAGTTTTGTTTTCGTGATTAAAGCCAATCAGTAAGTAGGAGGTGATGGTTGTGAGTTCCCAAAAAACAAACAACAATAGGATATTATCGCTTATTACAATCCCCAACATGGCAAGCATGAATAAGGTGAGGTACAAATGGAACGAAAACCGACTATCGCTCCCTCGTAAATAACCCAAAGCGTAAATTTGAACCAGCGCACCAATCCCACTGATTAAGCCAGCAAAAAGAAATGAAAGCCCATCAAGCCTGAAGCTTAAGTTAATATCGAGCCCTGGTATCCACTCCGTATTCCAACTTATGCCTGCTGGTGTATAAATGTAGAAAAGATAGAAGAAGATTAGAATTGGCAGCACAGGGAAAATCAGCAGTACAAACTGATCATCATTATTTTTCGGCAGGTTTTTTTTACCTGTTATGCTATTCAACATCGTAGCCCATTCTTAGTTATTAGAAACATGCCTTATGCTATAAGGACGATACAACTACCAACTTTGCTGCTTTAGTCTTCGTGTCTCTAACACCATAACAAAAGCGTTCGATAAGTAGCAAACAGCCGTCACTGAATGCTACTTCAAGGACACCACGACAAAAAACGGTTACTTACTATCCGCTATAGTGTAAGAACGTAAATCGCAACTTACCTGTTCTTGGCTTAGTACGTATGGATTATCGTTATCGGTAAATTCAAACGCATCGTAGCTACAATCACCGATGTCATTTCTCGGACAAATATAAACATTCGAACGCTCTATCATTTCTGTATGGCATTTCGGGCATAGTTTTTTCATGTCACTCTCCTCTTATAACTTATTGATAAGCTGATAATTCCATGTTCTAAAACTCAGTCCCTCCCTTAATTAAAAACAACGACTTAACCTCGGTTTGTTATACATCAATAACTCATTGCTGAATTGGCGATACGAAACCATCAGGTTTAAGAGCAACCAAACTACAGTTAATAGATTGCAGAATATTTTCAGCCGTATTACCAATTACGTACCCAGATATGCCTGTTCTCGCGAGAGTCCCCATGACAAGTACATCAACTTCAATACTTTCAACATAATCTGGAATTTTTTCATCTGGCTTTCCATGTAGGTGATGAACAACAATTTCACCGGCAATCCCCGACTCTTCTAATAGCTGTTGTAGCGCTTGTTTATGATTTACTTTCGCCTTATCTATCTCCTGTTTTAATTGATCTTCTTCGACTTGAATCCAGGCATTATCGTGCAAATAATTTTCTAAGTAATACTCCCAGCAAGAGATCACATGCAAACGGCTATCACAGGTATCTGCTATCGAGCGCGATAACTCGAGTAAGCGCAGGGCCAATAAATGCTGTTCATCACTGTTTGTAACTGGGTCTATGGCTACCGCCACACGGCGTTTGTCCTTTGGCTTATCAATTGGTCGATGCAACCAAACCGGACAAGGACATTTTCGTAGCAAAGTCATATCGATGGCTTTGAACCCTTCCGCGCCGTCACTAAGTGGCTCAGCTTCTTTAATAATGAGATCTTTGTTGTGCGCTAATGCTTCTTGGATGATACAAACCGCCGGCTTTTCACTGCTTCGCACCGTAAGAGGAAATGGTACGTCATCTTCGGAAATATTGTACTGCTGTCTATAATCGTGAATACTTTGTTTAAGGGAGTCTTGCAGCGACTGCTCATAGCTTTGCTGATATTGGAACATATCTGCAGGGAAGTTGGGGCAGGCAATCAGCCCCGTGACAGGTACACCATTACTTGACGCGATCCTAATGGATTGTTCAAGCGCATCGCTATGGCCTGGTAATCCTTGTGTAGCAAAAAGTATGTTCGTAAATCGTTTCATACAAACCTCCTTGTTAGGTTAAATACTAACCATCAACAAAGTATAATACCTAACGGATATTTGTAACGGCTTGTGACGTTGATGAAATAAATTCTCATTAAGCTATTTATATTACTCAACTTTGTTGAACGTCTTTGTTTCCTTACTTCGCTACCATTTTAGTTCAAGTCTAAGAGTAATATATACCCAGCAACATCTAAATGTTTACTGCAGCGAAGTCCGTTGAGTTTAAGCAATAACACAATTAGGTGATCCACATAAATGGATTACCTAATATTTCATAGCACTTCGTTTAAAGGTGCTATATTAATCACAAATCGATGTACAAGAGCGCCGGTTTTAATGCGCTTAAAGGCCTTATTGGTTTTATCTATTTGCTCACTGCATAAAGGTCACAGAGCCCTCTTTTAGAGCAATTTAACCCGAGACGCCTCACTCGTTTGAATATGACGCTTAATTTCTTCCGCTAACTTTTTTGACGCTTCATTTAAATCGACGTCATTTTGTTGATGTAACGCGATCTCTGTCATAGGTAAAGTTGGCAGCCCTTTCGTTTCAGACAAAACTTCTAGCCCAGGAACCAGCATTGACGGGGTTAATATTGTCACCGCTAAACCCGCCTTAACCGCCGCAGTTAACGCAGATAAACTTGCACTCGTATAAGCAATTCGCCATGGAATGCTTGCACTGTTGAGAGCTTCTATTCCCCTCTGACGAAAAATACATAAACCATCTGTGGAAACAGCAAGTGGTAACGGAGAACGTTGATGCATGTCGAACCCGGGTGCGCCAGCCCACACCGTCTTTTCACGGCACAACACCTCGCCACCTGGACTATTGGGCTGTCGTGTGGTCACCGCTAGATCCAACATTTTTGATTGCATTTTATCTAGTAACTCAACGCTCAACCCACAGTAAACCTGTAACTCAACATCGGGGAAGTGACTTTCGAATTCAGCCAACACTTTCGGGATATAAACCAAATAATCATCAGGAATCCCGAGTCTAACTACGCCATCAATACGTTGCTCTGAAATATCCTGCCAAGCCAATGTGTTTTGGTTGATCAGTCGCCGCGCATGAGCCAGCACTTTCGTTCCGATTGATGTAGGGGTTGGTACTCGCTGGCCTTTTTCTAAAACACGACCTTCTACCGTATCTTCCAAACGTTTAATATGCGCGCTCACCGTAGATTGAGCCAAGTGCAACTCGTCAGCAGCAGAAGTAAAACCTTTATTATCAACAACTTTTATAAAAGTATTGAGTACAACCAAATCTAAGAGTCGTACTTGTGACTTATCTACTATCATGTTTCGTAATACTCATATCATCATTTATCGTTTTCATAATATTAGCTCTTGTTTCAAAATGCTATCCGCTCCAAAACATTACCTCTCTTGGCGTTGCCCTGCATAACGTTTCCTCATTACATCATTACGTTATGCCCTCTACTAAACCAAGATTGGCGTTCTTTAAATAACTAAGAGGTTAATCAAATCATCTGATTATGAGTAACACTATTGAAGTAAATTCCCCCAAGTTGGCTGGAATTAACCCACCCGTCTTTTTCCCTTCTGCAGGCTTAATCGTCCTTTTTGTCCTGTTTACGATCACTATGCCAGAGCTCGCAGGCTCTTGGTTTGGCTCTCTACAGTCTTGGATTATCGATACATTTGGCTGGTTCTACTTATTAGCAATGGGCGTCTATCTCATCATCACGCTTGTGCTCGCATTCAGCCGATACGGTCAAATTAAACTCGGCCCTGACCATAGTAAGCCCGAATACAGTAATCTCTCTTGGTTTGCGATGCTGTTTTCTGCTGGCATGGGGATTGGTCTAATATTTTACGGTGTCGCCGAACCTATTTTCCACTTTGCTACCCCTGCGCAAGGGGCTGGTGGTACCGCAGAAGCAGCACGTGAAGCGATGACACAAACCTTTTTCCATTGGGGTGTTCATGCCTGGGGCGTTTATGCGATTGTCGCACTTGCTTTAGCTTACTTTAGTTTCCGTCACAACTTACCTTTGCGCATTAGTTCTGCGCTTTACCCTCTCATCGGGGATCGAATTTATGGCCCAATCGGCTACGCGGTCGATATTTTGGCCGTGTTCGGAACTATGTTCGGAATTGCGACCTCTTTAGGTCTCGGAGTTTTACAGATCAACTCTGGATTAAACTACCTCTTTGATATTCCAATAGGCACGACGACCCAACTTATTTTAATAGCAGTCGTAACGGGCATGGCAACCTGCTCGGTGATATTAGGTTTAGATAAGGGGATTCGCCGTTTATCAGAATGGAACTTACTCCTTGCTGTGTTGCTCTTGGTATTTGTTGCTGTCGTCGGTCCAACTTTATTTATCTTCCAGTCGTTAGCACAAAATGTTGGTTCGTACCTTTCGTCAATTGTTGACATGACATTCAATAACTTTGCTTACACAGGCAATGAAGATACGCAGTCTTTCCTTGGTGGTTGGACACTCTTCTACTGGGCATGGTTTATTGCGTGGTCACCCTTTGTTGGCATGTTTGTAGCGAGAATTTCTCGTGGCCGCACGATCAAAGAATTTGTGTTAGGTGTACTCTTTGTCCCCGTCGGCGTTACGATAATTTGGCTGACAGTGTTCGGTAATACGGCTTTGCACGGTATTTTATCAGGCGAGATGCCTGAACTTGTCGACCAAGTATTCGCGAATACACCAACGTCGTTATTTCGCTTTTTAGATACCATGCCGTTCGCAAGCATCTCATCGGTATTAGCTACACTCTTGATCTTTACGTTTTTTGTGACGTCATCAGATTCTGGCTCACTCGTTATTGATACGCTCACAGCAAAAGATGGCGATGAAACGCCTGTCAAACAGCGTATTTTTTGGTCAGTATCGGAAGGTTTAGTAGCAGCCGCGTTAATCATTGCGGGTGGGCAAGATGTTTTATCAGCGCTACAAGCGGCCTCTTTGGCATCAGCACTTCCATTTGCTCCCGTACTATTATTAGTCGGTTATGGTTTGTTTAAATCACTGCGGTTGGAAATGCTCAAGCGCGACAGTGTGCAGCACCTTAACCAAGCCACCCCGAGCAGTCTAGCGCGTATTCAAGAAGTCGGTTGGCAGCAACAACTCGAGAACTTGATTGCAATGCCACAAAAAACAGAAGCCATGGACTTTCTACACACTGACATTACAGAAGCAATGAAAGACGTTGCGATAGTGTTTAGTAATAAAGGTCTAGAAACCAAAGTGGAGATCGATAATACGCATTGTGCGCTGGTCGTGGGACACGGAAATGAAATTGATTTCCTTTATGGTGCCTGGGCCCGAGAAGTGTCGACTCCTTCCTTTATTGGCGAGCGCAGTGGTACAAAAACTGAGTCGCAATACTACATTGAGGTTTACCTTCAAGAAGGTTCACAACAGTATAATATCTGCGGTTACAGCAAAAACCAATTAATAGCGGACATTATAGACCAGTACGAAAAACACTTATATTTTCTTCATCAAGTGCGTTAGTGGTTATACAGCTCAATTATTAACCTAAAAAAGCGGAAGGTACAGCCTTCCGCTTTTCAGTTTAATCGTACCGTTATCGTTTTATCTCATTGAGCAAATACCGCACCTAATAAGTCACTAACATCCCACGTTAGATTATTGGTAAATTAAACTTTGAATATGTAATTTAACGTAAAATGAGCCAGTTCAGTATCCGTCATTCCGCAGCCAATTTCAGAATTAAAATAATGTGATCCAGTGATCGTTTACAACTGTTAGTGCGACAGACATCTTGACCGCGATCCCCAGTTTTGATCTATTACTGTTATTTAATGGTCACTTATTATGTCTGCTGCTCAACCTGTCATTAAACGCCTAGACCACTTAGGGTTAATCGCTGCTTTCTGTCATGAAGTCGATTTACCAGGCATTATTGATCGCATCATTCCCAAGTACTCGGATCACAACGTCTCACACGGCGATGCAGTCTTAGCAATGATTCTTAATGGTCTTGGCTTTCACAGTAGAACGCTGCATATGTTCTCTGACTTCTTCGAGACGAAGCCTGTTGCCAAGTTGCTCGCTAAAGACATTGAAGCGCACCATTTAACTGACGATGTACTCGGACGGTAAGTGTTCACCAAACCCTATTGACATAAAAACTGTGACCTCTAGCACTTGATCCCACTTTAGGTATTGAGTGATCATTTTTGAGCTTCATCATAGTTATATGACTAGAAAAAAAGCTCCTAAATACCAAGACGCACCACCTAAAGTCTCTGATCTGAATGAGGCTAAGGTGCTTATTGATGAGCTGTGGGAGCAGCTCAGGCACTATGAAGATAAGCTTACCACTAGCTCCAAAAACTCTTCAAAATCGCCCTCATCAGACAGTCCTAAAGATCGCCATGAGCGAAAAAAGATGAAAGCTCTGGTGGTCGCAATTCGAGAGGAGCTAAAAAAGGCCACACAGGGCATCAACGAAAACTTTCCCCGTTAAAAGACACGGATATCATTATTGATTGCTTCCCTGATAGTTGTCCTTGTTGCGAACAGTCTGACATTGATGTTCATGACGGCCCTTACTACCGACACCAAGTCTTTGATATTCCCAAGCCCACTGTCGATATCACCGAATACCGTTTATTTTCAGGTCAATGTCGGCACTGCAAAGAAGCCGTCAAGGCTCAAAAGCCTGACGATGCATCACAAGGGATTATAGGGCCTAACTTATTAAGTTACATTGGGGTTCTTGCGGGGCAATATCACCTCAGTGTTCGAAAAATCCAATCTCTTCTCAAAGAACAGCTTGGCACAACCTTTTCAGTTGGCGCGATCAGCGAAGCTCAAACGAAAGTCGCTTCAATGCTAACGCCATTACATCAAGCGATAAAACAAGCATTAAAGAAAGCGCCTTTGATTCATGCTGACGAGACCTCTCATCACAGAAATGATGAACAAAGCCTTCGCTGGTGTTGGTTAGTGGCAAGTGATGACCTTGTCTATGAGCAAATACTTTATTCGCGCTCGACCTCATCAGCGAAAAAGGTCATTGATGAAGACTATGCAGGCATTGTGGTCAGCGACCAGTGCCCTAGCTATAACTGGATAGCCGCAGACCGTCATCAGTTATGTTGGGCACATGTGAAGCGTAACCTTCAGCAAATGGCGGATTATAGTGGCGGTGGCCACACCGCTTATATTGGCAGACATCTTTGTTTGCTGACGAACGCCATTTTCCATACTCGGCATCGTTATGAACAAGATGAGTTAAATTATGCGCTATACTTACGAAGAATGCGTAGGTTGCAGAAATCGTTCGATCATTGGTTGAGCAAAGGGACTGATGTCATGGTCAAGCGATATCGGGGGCGATGCAAGTTACTGCTCAAACATAGAGAGAGCTTGTGGGTTTTCCTCAAGATAGTGTCAATCCCCTTAACCAATAATGAAGCTGAGCGATGTATTAGAGGTTTTGTAATCCAAAGGAAAATCAGCTTCGGAACGACCTCGGATGCAGGCGATAAATTCCGCAGTAGGATACATACCCTCATCGAAACCTGCAAAAAACGTGGCTTGTCGGCAATGTCAGTGTTGAGTGAGATCATCACGGCTGTTGTGGCGAAGAGACCGTACCCCAACATCTTTGATCTATAGGCTGTTCCCCCCGTTAATATCGAGTCAAGTTACCTTGGTGAACGATTACCTCGGACGTACGTTAGATGCTTTATATGAAGCTGATGTGTCCGCACTTTATCAAGCGATTGCAGAGCATATCGTTGATAAGCTTGGGCTTAAAGCAGACTCTGTCCACCTTGATATCACGAGTTTTCATGTCGATGGTGAATACGCCCAAGACGAAGATCTTAATGCCATCAAACTGATAAAAGGCTACAGCCGAGACCACCGTCCAGAGCTAAATCAAGTGGTCCTTGAGTTGATTTGTGAAAACCAAGCAGGCCTACCTGTTTACATGCAAGCGCTCAGTGGCAACACCAATGATGCTAAGGCATTTTCAGAGGTCACTAAACGGCATATTCATTGCCTAAAGGCAGCTCAAAACAGTCGCTACTTCATCGCTGATGCCGCTCTATACACCGAGGAAAGCATTCGTTCACTGGATGAGCAACAACAGAAGTTTATTACGCGTGTTCCAATGACCATTAAGTCAGCCAAAGAAGCCTTAATGAACCTTGAGCCAGAGCAGTTGAACCGTATCGGCAATGGCTACTCGGGTTGCTGGGTTGATGCTGACTATGGCTCGGTATCTCAGAAGTGGCTGTTGGTTCATAGTGAACAAGCAACCAAGCGAGAAGAAGCAACGCTCTATAAGAACTTAGACAAAAATATCACCAAAGAGCTGAAAGCACTGGGACAACTAATGAAAAAGAAGTTTGCTTGCGCAGTGGATGCCGAGCAAGCAATGAGCGACTTCGCTAGCCAGTGTTATTTGCTTGGCTTTGCGCAACCAACCATCGTTAAAGAGCCAATCTATTCAGGTCGCGGTCGGCCGAAGAAAGACGCAGAGCCAACGGGATACCACTATTTGATAGATGCTACGCCTTATACCGATCTAGAAAAAGTGAAAATGGCCAAGCTTAAAGTAGGTATGTTTATTCTCGCCACCAACGATACTGACTACGCCGATCTAACAATGGCTGCGCTACTTGAGCATTACAAGTCTCAGCAAAAGGTAGAGCGCGGATTTCGCTTCTTGAAGAGCCCTGAGTTCCTAACATCATCAATTTTCCTGAAGAAACCTCAGCGAATCGAGGCATTGCTGATGATCATGACGCTTAGCCTACTCGTTTACGCAAGCTTAGAGCACAAAATCCGAGATAGTCTCACTAAGACCGAGGAATTCTTTCCTAGCATGGTAAAGAACAAGACGACAACCAAACCGACGGCACGTTGGGTATTCTTAAAATTCGAAGGTATCGACACACTCGAATTTGGCGGTCAAAGCTTCATCACGGGTGTTCAGGAGCATCAGACTCGGCTGCTTAAGCTTCTTGGCGTACTGTATGAAGCGGTTTATTCCTAAATTGGCTGCGGAATCTCGGCAGTATCACGAAAGATCTGTGAATAGCAGACTTTTCCATCTCCCTAAGTCATCAAAGGTAAGAAAGAGATAGACGTTTACCGTTAACTCGAATGGGTTCTAATACAAAAAAGGAGGGATAAAAGCGCTTGTAACTTCTTACTGCAATTTCAAAATTAAGCTATGTAACGGTAAGAGATAATAACAAGCAGCCCCAAAGAGACACTTTATGGGACTGCTTGATGATAAAATTACGTATCAGTGCGTGATTTAAATAGGCTTAACATCAACTGCACACGGACCTTTTTGCCCTTGCCCTACTTCAAATTCTACTTTCTGACCTTCATTAAGTGATTTATAACCACTCATTTTAATTTCCGAATGATGAACGAATAAATCTTTACTACCATCGTCCGGAGTGATGAAACCAAACCCTTTATCGCCATTGAACCACTTAACTATGCCTGTACTCATATTCTCAATCTTCATTTTTTCGGTGAATCATCAACGGCTAACCTTGCTATCACCATGACAAGATTTGCCTTCTTTAAAGTTTTATATTGTTCAAAATCATACCAATTGGTTAAGAATTAAAAGCAATCACCGATGATCTTAAGCATGAGCAATAAAAACTATAGTTAACTTTTAGCTCA
Source organism: Vibrio sp. ES.051 (assembly GCF_002563795.1). Classification (GTDB taxonomy): domain Bacteria; phylum Pseudomonadota; class Gammaproteobacteria; order Enterobacterales; family Vibrionaceae; genus Vibrio. The sequence continues at coordinate 321,391 of NZ_PDJL01000003.1, read as the reverse complement.
ATTTGGTCAATGAGCAAGTAGATTTCTCAATAAATTTGAGGTGTTGCATTAAAATGTCGCACAGACCCTTCGGATGGAAAGAAAAGGTTCATTTCAACGTTCTTAGTCACGCTGGTACTTTCGATTACAATGCGTTACGTACACTTTGATCCTAAACATATATCTGGCATTATAACGCGTAACTCTCTCTGTAACTTACAGTTTGTCGCCACTTTGCAGATTTAGGACAAAAAAATAATATCCTGTCACAGCACATTACAGTACACCATTAATAGCAATCCCAATGCCGATACGTTGCTGATTATGGTTATAGTCAATTAAGCTCTTCCCGTACCCAGTAGAATATTGCGCATATCCTTGAAGTTTTCCCCAAATCGGAAACAGCACGCCTACCTCAGCGTAGCCTTTATGCGTTTTAAAGTTCTCACGACCTAAAAAAGTGACTTCGTAACCATTCCATTTGTAGGCACTCGATAACTCAAAGCGCCCCATATAATCTTCAATATCGGGGTTGTCGTCTCCTTTGGGATCATTAGGAAACGCTTTTTCATCCTCTGGTAAACGCCACCAAGGTTGAATGGAAGCCACAAAATTGTCTTTCGCAAAGGTCAAGTTGGCGTAAACACGGTTCCAACTGCGTGATAACTCTTGTCTCTGGCCATTAGATTCATGCTCAATGCCAAAGCCTAGCCAAGTAGAACCATTAAATGGAGTCCAGTCTGTTGGGGTATAATAAAAAAGCTCGGGCCGGTAATTGGTTTCTCGAAACGGACGCGACGCTGCTCCCGTGTACACCTGCCAGAATGATTTGAGTGTCATACCAAAGAACAGACCATCGCCATCAAATAACAAATCATCGTAGTTCATCGGTACTTTAAAGCTAATTTGGAACTCAGCCTCTTCCTTACGCAGTTCATCACCGTACTTGGTGTCAGCGTAAGCACGTTTATTTACTCGGTCACTATAAGTCACCGGAAGGATATAGTTGATACGATGTGCAACCAAACTAAAAGGTTCGAATGCGGTTTGCTTTTCTGATTCCAACCGTTTGTCTACTAAGCTTTCCTGAGGAGCTTCAGACTGATTATTAACAGAGCCGACTTGCGCAGTACTCGTTACGGCTTCCAGTTCACACTGATTACGAATACTGGCGATCGTTTCTTCACCATTGCCCTGTTTGATTGCTTCTAGCAGGCATAAATCATACGCACTGGCGGTCTCTCCCATTGCAAACGGTGCTGCTAACAAACTCAGCACCGACACTCCTGTCACTTTCGAAACCATCTGAAATCCTTAACATTCTTGATTCAACCACCCCATTGTAACTTGCTCAGTAAGCCACTTGCCATTCTCACGTTTAGATAATGTTAAATATTTGCTCATTTTGCAGCTTAGATAAAAGTGACAATTTTATACCTATACCAGTTCAACCTGAAAATGCAGGCCTGAGTAGGCCTCTATTGTGCTGTTTACCGTTGGTTGTTTTGTAACAAGGCTTCGGCATAAGATTACGATAGTCAACGGCTTGATTCGTTCAATGCTCTCTACTTCGTTTCCACGAAACATCGGCGTTGCTCCGGCTCTTACATAGAGCGACCGACATTTTTCCTAAAGTTTGTCATACTAAATGATTAGCACATATGTTGGTCAATCAACGAAGGTGGCTACGCTTCACAAAGAGTCGTATCACGTACAGCAAAAGGAGGCATTCCATGCCAAGTGGACAATGGAGTAAAGACAGTCTGAATACATTATCGGTCCTCACCTTGGACGATCGGCACTATTACTATTACAGCCTTATTGAAGCGGAAAACGCATTAGGAGATCTAAGCCAACTCCCCTTCTGCCTGAAAGTTCTGTTAGAAAATCTTTTGCGTAATGAAGACTCTTTTGCTGTCACTAAAACACATATAAATGCCATGGCTGAGTGGCTAAAAGCGCGCCGCTCTGATACCGAGATCCCATTTCGACCGGCTCGAGTTCTCATGCAGGATTTTACTGGCGTTCCAAGCGTAGTCGATCTGGCAGCGATGCGGGAAGCGGTAAGTTTATCAGGCAAAGACCCAGCATTAATTAACCCCTTAACCCCCGTAGACTTAGTGATTGACCACTCGGTGATGGTCGACCATTTCGGTGATACTTCAGCCTTTAAAGATAACGTCAGCATTGAAATGCAACGAAACCAAGAGCGTTATGAATTTTTACGATGGGGGCAGCAAGCTTTTGATAACTTCCGCGTGGTTCCCCCAGGAACAGGTATCTGTCACCAAGTAAATCTCGAGTATCTAGGTAAGACCGTCTGGTATCAAGAATACGATGGCAAGACTCTTGCCTACCCTGATACGCTTGTGGGTACCGATTCGCATACGACGATGATTAATGGCTTGGGTATTCTAGGCTGGGGGGTTGGCGGCATCGAAGCCGAAGCCGCCATGCTAGGCCAGCCAGTGTCGATGCTGATCCCCGAGGTTGTCGGCTTCAAAATTACCGGCAAATTACGTGAGGGGATTAATGCGACCGATCTCGTGCTCACCGTGACCGAGATGTTACGCAAAAAAGGGGTTGTTGGTAAGTTTGTCGAGTTCTATGGGGACGGATTGAAAGATATGCCCGTCGCTGACCGAGCGACTATTGCCAATATGGCACCTGAATATGGTGCTACGTGTGGTTTCTTTCCGGTCGATGAACAAACATTAAAATATCTGGAGCTGACTGGCCGAGAAGCCTCTCAGATAGCCTTAGTTGAGGCTTATTCCAAGGCTCAAGGGTTGTGGCGCGAGCCAAATCATGAACCGACTTACACGGATCACCTCGAGCTTGATATGGATAAAGTGGAAGCAAGTGTCGCTGGGCCTAAACGTCCCCAAGACCGCGTTTCGCTTAAGAATATTAAGTCCGCATTCGATCTTGTGATGACAACAGCTGAAGTGAAAACACAGAAACAAGATAAGAAAATCACACCAAACCAAGATCAGAATAATTCTGACAGTAACGCTCAGCAGATCGCCAACCCCAATTTGGATATTAACAGTGTGACAACGCATCTGATTCCCGGTTCGGTGGTCATTGCGGCCATCACCTCCTGTACCAATACGTCAAATCCTAGTGTCATGATCGCCGCTGGACTCGTGGCCCAAAAAGCAATAGAAAGAGGATTACACACCAAGCCTTGGGTTAAGACCTCTCTTGCTCCGGGATCCAAGGTCGTCACCGATTACCTAAAAATCACGGGACTTCAGGAACACTTAGACCGACTAGGGTTTAACCTAGTGGGTTATGGCTGCACCACTTGCATTGGTAACTCCGGTCCTTTACCGCCTGTCGTAGAAAAAGCCATTGTGGATAACGATCTTACCGTTGCTTCAGTGCTTTCGGGGAACCGTAATTTTGAAGGTCGTGTTCATCCACTAGTGAAAACGAACTGGCTGGCCTCGCCACCATTGGTGGTGGCGTATGCACTTGCAGGCAATGTGCGGCTTGACCTAACCAAAGATCCCTTATGTATTGATGCGAATGGAGATAACGTCTATCTCAAGGATCTATGGCCAACTCAGCAAGAAATTGATGAAGCCATGGTGCAAGTAAAAACCGAAATGTTTCATAAAGAATACGGTGAAGTGTTTGAAGGTGATGACAACTGGAAAGCACTCAAAGTCCCGAACAGTAAAGTTTACACCTGGTCCGATAAATCGACCTATATTCAACAGCCACCATTTTTCGTCGGCATGCAAGAGCAACCTGACGCGATTGAAGACATTAAAAATGCGAATATATTAGCGCTACTGAGTGACTCGGTTACGACCGATCATATCTCTCCAGCGGGGTCATTTAAGTCAGACACTCCAGCAGGCATATATTTACAATCTTATGGTGTGAAACCTCAAGACTTCAATTCTTATGGATCTCGGCGAGGAAACCACGAAGTCATGATGCGAGGAACATTTGCCAACGTGCGGATCCGAAATGAAATGCTGCAGAATGTAGAAGGCGGCTACACCACGTATATTCCCACTGGTGAGCAAATAACGATTTACGATGCCGCCATGAAGTATCAAGAAAATAACACCCCGTTGGTTGTGATAGCCGGGAAAGAGTATGGAACAGGATCAAGCCGAGACTGGGCAGCAAAGGGGACCCGATTGTTAGGTGTGAAGGCAGTAGTGGCCGAGTCTTATGAGCGAATTCACCGCTCCAACCTGATCGGTATGGGCGTGATACCTTTACAGTTTCCACAAGGTACCGATCGCCTAAGCCTTGGGCTCTCTGGCTCAGAAACCATAAACATCGAAGGTCTATCAGGAGAAATTCACCCCGGACAGACATACACCATGCTTATAAACCATCCAGATGGTACGCATACGAGCTGTAATCTGTTATCGCGCATCGACACCAGCACTGAAGCCACCTACTTCAAACATGGTGGTATCCTGCATTATGTGGTGCGCAAGATGTTAAAAGAAAAATCATCTACTTAGATGAGTCATAGAGGATACCCTCAAACCAATTGCTTGAGGGTATTTTGAACCAATATGTTCAGAAGCGGCGGAATCGTTCCATTAACAAACTTTTAAACATAAACCTTGATGCGAACTTCGTATTATGACTCTATTTTTTACATATTGGCGTTAGTTCATTTTTGATACTGCATACTGCTCTTCAATGAACGCGATCGCCTCATCATTTAAGCAAGATTTACTGACATATTGGCGCTGTTTACCTATATGAAGAATAAAACCTAAATCGCTTTGTTGCAGTTGGTCAATTTCACTCCAAGCGATGCTACGGGTATTTTTACCGCTTTTATAACTGACTCCGTTAGAATCAACTTGAAATACCACTTTGCTGTTAGGCCCTGCACTGTACGTTTGTCGCCACACCCACCAAGTTCTCTTAAAATAAACACTGAGCACTTCAATAATACTCAAAGTAATAAAAAACCAACCAAGATAACTGTTAGGTAATAGATCAAATTTAACGACAATCACACCAAAAATGAGAAAAAATATTGCTTTGAAATAGGCCTTGGGAAATTTAACAGGACGACTAGTTTGATCATAACACTCTTCAAAAAAGCGCTTATCGAGAGTGTATTCTGTGGTGAAATCAAAATCTTTAGACATATGAGGTTACTTTGAGGTTTTCTGTGAGTGAGTATTCCATGCTGCGATCTCGCAACTTGTGTATTGTATAGCTTCTCGGTGCTTTTCTTTAGCTGTTTTGAACCTCTTTTGTAAATCAATAATACCGACAGTGTCTACTCTCGCCGTTGCCACAGGACACAAACGAGTTTTGGTTTCGGGTAAGTGGCGTATCTGCATCGAATGATCGCAAAATCAACAACCTGACATAACGTGCTTAAAGCATCATTGAATTTGACGTGTTCAATAATAAAACCTTTCATGAATATGACCGAAAAAAGCGTCGTTCATGGAAATATTGAGAGATCATATCAAATGATAGCCTTGACTGAGCAGTTACTATGCTTAGCTCGATATTGCTGAGTCAACCACTACAAAAACAGATGAACATGAAGAGAATCAATTACCCAAATCACTGGCAAAAAGTGAATATTATTTTTACCGCTCTCGTTGTTATGATATTAGCTGGATGCACCTCAACTTCGGCAACCGGTGGTTCAAAAACCAAAGATTATGCCAAATCACATATTCTGATTGGTCAAGCCTCTTGGTATGGCAGCCAGTTTCACGGAAAACTTACGGCAAGTGGTGAGACCTATAACATGAATGCCTACACTTCGGCTCATAAAACCTTGCCATTTGGGACTATCGTGAGGGTGACAAATACAGCCAATAACAAGTCTGTCGATGTGAAAATTAACGATAAAGGTCCCTATGTAGAAGGCCGAGTTATCGACCTTTCTTACAAGGCATTTGCACAAATCGGCAACGTTAAGAAAGGAACAGTACCCGTCAAAGTTGAAATTATTGATGATAATAATACCTTTAGGTATAAACACTAACCTCCATTCAATGACACGAGTCAGTATTAATCTGCTAACTCTGCGCTGAACAAAATCGTCAGTCAATTGGCTAAATTAGCATTACCTAAATTAACTCAGAGATGAAAAAGTCACTGGGTTTAGTGTCTAGCATGAATTGTGCAGTTCACGCGTACATGCCCCTAAAACAAGTACAAAAACCACCTCGCTCCCAGCTAAACCTTAACGGAATTACAGTGCGAAATGGTATTGGGTTAAGTGAGAACCAACAGTTCTATTGAGTTATAAAAAAACATACACACTAAGAGACATAGTGTGCATGGTTTTGTTTATCCTTGAATGCCTGCTGTGTATGGCATATCACTTACGAATGAGCTTGCTTACTTCGCAACATTACCAGCCACGTTTAATGCATCCCATGTACGGGCAAACGGTGGGGCATAGCAGAAGTCCATGTAGCCCAACTGTTGAGTGGTCATCTTCGCAGTGATAGCGACAGCCAGTGCGTTAATACGACCAACGGCTCCTTTCTTACCTACGATCTCACCACCTAATAAAACGTTCGTTTCTGGGTGATAAACCAGTTTCACCTTGATGTCTTCTTGGCCTGGGTAGTAATCAGTTTGGTTCTTATCCGAAATGGTCGATACTTTTACTGGTAAATCATGTTCTTGTGCGAGTAATTCAGACACACCTGTACACGCCAGTTCATAATCTAGAACTTTCAGGCAAGATGACCCAAGGAATCCGGTCATGTAGGTGTCTTTCCCCGCTAGTTTATCTGCCATCATACGAGCTTGTTTGTTCGCGGTCGTTGCTAATGGAACATAAACAGGTTTACCTAATGCTATATGGTGGACGACTGCGCAATCACCAACCGCATGGACATATGCGTCTTCAGTCGCACCGAATTCATTCACTAACAACGCGCCGTTTGCTGCTTTTGGTAATTCGAATGCTTCAGTGTTTGGTCTGAAACCGAGTGACAAGATCACGATATCAGCTTCTACATTACCGTTATCGGTTTCTACAATATAACCGCCTTGCTCAGCATCGCGAATCGCCAAGACGCCGCAACCAGTTTTGAGCTCTGCGCCTGATTCACGAATCGCACCTTCAACCACTTCAATGATCTCTGGGCTAAATTGACGGCTCATGATGTGCTGTTCGCGTTCGATAATAGTCACATGCTTATCTAGACCATGTGCCGCGTCGAATACTTCAAGCCCTATGAATCCTGCACCAATCACACACACGCGTTGTTTGGTATTATCTTTAAGCGCTTCTTTGACTGCTAGGCCATCTTCCATACTTGTCAGTGTATATACGTGTTCTGGGTTGAATTCACCGAATGATGGTACGATTGGACGTGCACCTGTCGCGATGACTAACATATCGTAATCAATGACGCTTTCTTCGCCTTGATGGCGCACAATAATTTGCTTTTCAATGCGATCAAACGACACCATTTCCGTTTCTACACGCACATCTAAACCAGATTTGATGGCTTGTTCCGGCGTACGAGAAATCATGCGCTCAGTATCATCAAACATACCTCCGGCAAAGTATGGTAAACCACACGCCCCAAACGAGATGTAATCTCGCTTATCCAGTACAATCACTTCATCGGTTGGCTGATTACGTTTGTATTTTGCTGCGAAACTCATACCAGCGGCACTACCGCCTACGACAACAACTTTCATATTTACTACCTAGATAACCTGGACTCAAGAAAAACGGAAGAGCACCCATAATTGAGTGCCCTTAGTGAAGTTTAAAATTACACAGCGGCTTCTTTTGCTGTGGTTGCACTCGCGTCTGCGTTATATTGCTCAGTATCCAGTGAGCCATTCTTCTTAGCCGTTAGAACACCTGACAACATAGAGCCTGAAATGTTTAGTGCCGTACGTGCCATGTCGATCAATGCTTCAATAGACACAAGAATCGCTACCACTGTGATGTCTAGCCCCATGATGGTCAGTACTGCTACGGCTGCAAACGTTGCACCGCCGCCGACACCTGCAATACCGAATGAAGCAATTGCGATAACAGCAATCAGTTGTAGGATGAAGCCTAAATCAACAGGCATCCCCATCACTTGTGCCGCCATGATAGCAAGCATCGCTGGGTAGATACCCGCACAGCCGTTTTGACCAATACTGGTGCCAAATGTCGCTGACATGTTTGCAGTTTCTTCATCGACACCTAAGCGTTGAGTTTGCGTTTCAACGTTGAGCGGGATAGCTGCCATGCTTGAGCGGGAACCAAAACCGAACACAAGTACTGGCCAGATTTTCTTCATGAATTTAGCAGGAGAAAGACCGAACATTGATACCATGACGAAGTGGATGCCGAACATAACGCTGATTGCTACGTAGCTTGCGAGTAAGAAACGGCCCATTTCTGCTAGAGCAAAGAGATCGTTCGTCATCATGAACGTGGTCATCAGCGCGAATACACCATAAGGCGTTAGCTTCAGGATTTCACGTACCATTGAAAGTACAACTTCTTTCGCGGCATTGATAAAATCAACGAAGTTCTGTACTTTTTCAGGCTTACGGTTTTTCACTTGCAGAATACAGAAACCCAGAAACATCCCGAACAGTACTGTCGATAGCGTAGAAGTACGTTGAGAACCTGTGAGCATGTCGAAAATGTTAGTTGGAATGATAGATAAAGCCATCCCAGACAGGCCACTACTTGCCATAGCACCTTGTGTTGCTACCAGTGAATCACCACGAGCTTCAATTGCACTGTTTGTGCCGATTGTGCTCACTAGTGCGTTTGCATCAATACCAAAGAGGTAAATACTTGCGATACCAACCGCTGCTGAGATTGCACAAGTGAAAAGTAGAATACCGATGATTTTTGGTGCGATACGAGATAGCGCGCCGCCGCCTTCAACGTTCATGATCGAAGAGATCATCGCCACGAACACGAGCGGGATAACGATCATTTGAAGAAGTTTGATGTAGCCTTTGCCGAACACAGAAATCAGTTCAGCAAAACCTGAAGTTGCTACGTTACCGACCCCGAAAACCAGTTGAATTGCGCCACCGAACAATAAGCCAGCAGCAAGCGCACTCAGTACGCGGAAGTTAAAGCTTTTCTTTTGTTTTTTGAAATTCGACAGCAGTGCGTAGAACCCAAAAAACAGTATGCTTAATCCAATAAATGAAACGCTCATGAGAATCTCCTATGATACCCATTAATACCTAAATCGGTTATTTTTTGTATGCGATGGCTTCAACTTCAACCAGTGCGTCTTTTGGTAGTCGTGCTGCTTCAACACAAGAGCGAGCAGGTGCGTTCTCGGTACCAAACACCTCGGTATACACTTCGTTAAAGGCGACGAAGTTTTCCATGTCAGATAAAAAGCACGTCGTCTTAAGTACCGTGTCTAGTCCTGCATTGCTGGCTTCTAACACGGCTTTTAAATTTTCGAGAGACTGACGTGCCTGCTCCTTGATACCGCCTTCTACAAATTGCATGGTTTCAGGCACGAGAGGTAACTGACCTGAGGTGTAAATCATTTCGCCGTAAGCCGTACCTTGTGAGTAAGGGCCGATAGCGGCAGGTGCTTGTTCTGTGACAATGATCTGTTTCACGATGTAACTCCTAAATTATTGGTTTTATTCTGATTTAAATTCACGGATAAACTTGTAAACCGCCTGACGGCTGATCCCAAGTTGCTCTGATACTTGTGTCGTCGTCTCTTTTAGCTCGAATACTCCGTTATCAAATAAACAACGAATAATGGCTTTATTGCGACCTTTGGGAGAAATAGACTCGTCTTGATCAACCTCAGTCGTCGCTGAACTCAATGCTTGCTGAATCACGTCGTTCGCATTCTTGCTGAATGTCTCGCTCACAATAGTTTGAGGCACATTGCACTGAGGCATGAGTGTCTTGACGATTTCTGGGAATGGAAATGACAAATTCATGTTAATACACAGCATTCCGATTGGTTTTTGCTGTGGACCAGCCAACACACAGGTAGTCGACTTCAGTAGAGAACCGTCTGCCGCGTTGGTGAAATAGCTCTTCGGAGACACTTCGCCTGTTTTTTCGAAAGCACTCCACATGCGTAAACCTAAATCGGTGATGGGTGAACCGATTTCACGACCAGTGTGATGTCCATTGACGATCTTCACGACTGAGTTTTCTAAGCTTTCAAATGAATGGATGACCACTTCACAGTAAGGACCTATCAAATCGGCAATGGTCTCTGCTAAGCGGAAGTAATTGCTTAAACACTCTCTGTCTTCATCGGTAAAGCGAACTTGTTTTACACTCATGATTTGGGTTTACATTTTTGAACTCAATAACTGGAAACTACTCCTTTGGTAGAACTTCAGCAAGATGCAGTAAACTTGTGTAAACCGTCAAGTGCATTAAAAACATCAATAATAATAAAAATTTAGTGCTAAATAACGAACAAAACTTGAACAGGATCACCCAAAATAAGCGAATAAGGTTTAATTCCTTAAACCTTATCAAAGTTTACATATTTAAATTCAAAGATTGCAATTTTGACGACTTTAATGATCCAGAACAAGTTCTAACATCCAGTAAAAAGTGACCGCTGCTGGCGCTTCATACTAACGGCTTAATACTGTCATTTTAGCTAGAGAGAGTGACGAGATGATGCAAGTACAAATAAGAAGGTAATCAGATCGTTTGCAATGCTGCGACTTAACGCAGCTTGGAGATTTGAGTAAGTTAACATTAATGCGTAATCCCCTTCCTAACTGTATTGTTTCGTTGTTATAAATAGTCTGGAGACAACAAAAACAAGGAAGAGAAACACAATGACTATTCAGTTTAGTCAGCTCGTCGCTCAAGGAAACACGACCTACCTGTATATTGACGATTGGAGTATCGAGCAAGGCCATGCTTGGGGAATATTCAGCGCAGATGGCGATATCGGTTCTCTACTTGGCGATCTGATCTGCGGCGAACTTGCACCGACAGAAGGTAACTTGACACTTGGCGACGTAACTGTTGCTCAAGTATCTCTATCCGAACAACAGCGATTATTGGAACGAGAATTAGAAAAAGATGACACTGATTTTCTCGATCGTATCGACCAAGGTAGCACTGTTTATGCGCTGATCTTTGAACGTTGCCAAAACGCAAAGGTCACCGAGCGACTCATTAAAGAGCTCGATCTTCATCACCTTCAACATCTTGGCTTTCGGGTACTCTCTACCGGAGAAACAAGGCGAGTGATGCTTGCTCGAGCTTTAGCAACTCAACCAGATCTACTCCTGCTTGATAACCCTTTTACTGGTTTAGACATCGCCCATCGGACATCTCTAGCCCGCTATTTACACTCGCTCTCTCAATCAGTGCAGATGTTAATTGCCTTTTCTCGTGAATCCGACATGCCGGAATGGATCGATCGCATTGCTCTTTTTAGTGCAGGTAAACTTGACAGTACAATGAACAAGTCTAGCTGGGACAGCCATCCGATTATTGAGCAAATTAAAGCCCAGTCAAAAAAACAAAGTGAAGAAATGATGAATTTGATACGCCAACATCAGCATTCGACTCACTTTGATAACCCCGTTTTTGAACTGAAAAACGGTAAGGTTGAATATACTGATAAGACAATTTTTACAGGTTTAAATTGGCGAATTGAACAAGGTCAGCACTGGCAAGTAAAGGGGCCAAACGGCTGCGGAAAAAGTACATTACTCGGATTGATATTTGGTGAACATCCACAGTGTTACAGCAACGACATTAATATTTTTGGCAAAAAACGCGGCTCTGGTGAAACTATCTGGGAAATTAAGCAACACATAGGCATGGTCTCTTCGGCATTACATCTCCAATACCGTGTGAATTGCAGCGCGCTAGAAGTGATTCTGTCAGGTTTTTACGACTCAATTGGGTTATATAACCAACCCACTCACAAAGAAATAAGCGTCGCAAACGAGTGGCTCGATATTCTGTATATGCGCCAATACCAGAAAACCTCATTCAAGCAATTAGAATATGGTCAACAACGATTACTGTTAATTGCAAGAGCCATTGTGAAACAACCAACATTATTGATTTTAGACGAGCCATATCAAGGGTTGGATTTACTCGGAAGGCGCTTGGTTAAAAACACATTGGAGCTCATCGCACGCGAGAACTTAAGTCAGCTTCTTTACGTTTCTCACTACCAAGAAGATCGCTTGGATAGTATTAAGAATGAGCTTGAGTTTGTTTTTGATGATAAGAGCCAATGCTATCGCGCTCAAATTCATCAGTCATAATAAGCCTGTGGCGAAATATCGGAAAATGAGCGATGCCTGCTCATCCTGTAAATCCAAAAATCGATGATAGGCTTCGTTACACATGTTGGCGTAATCCCCTAAAAATGATGCAAAGAGTATAACGGGTTGGCTAATTAAAAAATAAGCAGCATTTTTTATTATAATTTTGAATAATTTCGCGATCTTATCAACACAAAATTTGCCCAACTCATACTATGCTTAGAATAAATATAACCCACATAAGGGCGTGGTAATGAAATACAAACATATCCTTGTCGCACTGGAGCTGTCCGATGAGAGTACTGTGCTTATCGACAGAGCCGTAGCCATGGCAAACTATCTCGACTCCGATATTTCATTCATCCATATTGATGGGACTCATGGAGAAATCTATCGTGAGCTCGTTGATATAAAAGAGCACCCAGATCAAAAGCCCCTAAATGAACACTCCATGGAGTGCTTACGCACATTCATCGATTACATGGACTACCCGATCAAGCACTTCTTTGTGGGTACGGGGGATTTGGCAGACAAACTCGAAGTCACGATCAAAGAGCAAGGAGTCGACCTACTGATTTGTGGTCATCATCATGATTTCTGGAGCAAAATCATTTCCTACTCAAGACACCTCATCAATAAGTCACCAGTGGATATCCTCGTCGTGCCGATTTACGATTAAATCCTATTAAATCGAACACTCCCAAAAACCACCAGACTGCTTGGTGGTTTTTATTCAAATAGTGTTCGCTCTTTTCTAAGCTCGCTTGGTGATGGTTTATGAGTTACATTTTGTTACTCCCCCAGCCAGCCCCTCAAGACATGGTTATGCTGATAGCAAGGCTCCTTATGACAAACAAAAAAGTACTGATTCTCTTTGCTCATCCCTCCCAGCATCGTTCAGAAGTGAATGCGCCACTTTTTAAAGAAGCTCAAAAAATTGAAGGCGTGACATGTGTTGACCTCTATGGTGAATACCCGCGTTTCGATATTAATATTGATCGTGAACAACAACGCTTGCGCGAACACGATGTGGTGGTCTTTCAGTTCCCACTGTATTGGTATTCAACTCCGGCAATTTTAAAAGAGTGGCAAGATCTCGTGTTGGAATATGGTTTTGCATATGGCCCTGATGGTACAGAGCTGCAAGGTAAGACGATACTTTGTGTGCTTTCGGCAGGCGGTAAAGAGGAAGCCTACAAAGCTGAAGGCTATAACCACTTTACGATTCGAGAACTTTTAGCACCGATTGAACAGATGTCAGCATTAACTGGCATGCACTACATCGCTCCTCTCGCGATATTTGGCGCACGAACAGCTGAAGAAGAGGGACGGATTCCGCGTCACGTCGAGCGCTACAAAAACCTATTAACCGCCTTAGTTGAAGATAAATTGGATATTAAAGCCGCCGCCTCATTGATCAAACTGAATAGCGCACTTTCGACACTGATTAAGGTGGCTTCATGACTGGGATATTCTTACAAGCCTTCGTCTATCTAGTGGCAGCCGTTATTGCCGTACCGCTCGCCAAGCGTTTTGGCCTTGGTTCTGTATTAGGCTACCTTATCGCTGGGGTGGTAATTGGGCCAATCATCGGTTTAGTCGGTGAAGAGACAACAACCATTCAGCACTTCGCTGAGTTTGGTGTTGTGATGATGCTGTTTCTCGTGGGCTTGGAGCTCGAGCCTAAAATGCTGTGGTCAATGCGAAACCGTCTAATGGGTCTAGGCGGTCTTCAAGTCGGCGGTACAATTGCCGCGATCATGGGGATTGCATTATATTTCGACCAACCTTGGACGATCGCCTTAGCCATCGGTCTTATTTTTGCGCTCTCCTCAACGGCAATTGTCCTGCAAACCTTTAGCGAAAAAGGCTTAACAAGAACGGAAGGTGGACAAAATGCGTTCTCCGTTTTGCTTTTCCAAGATATTGCTGTCATACCGATGTTGGCGTTCATCCCTCTATTAGCACTGCCTGAATTAGTCGAGCAAGCGCAATCGGCCGCGCAAACGGCAGCTACACATCATGAGGATCTGAGCCTTGTCACAGAGTTACCCGGTTGGGCTTACGGAATCGTCATTACCGCATCGATTGCTATTGTCGTCGTGGGTGGCCACTTCTTGAGTCGACCTTTACTTAACTATGTGGCGAGCTCTGGTTTGCGTGAGATTTTTACAGCGACAGCGCTCATGCTGGTGATCGGTATCGCAGCATTGATGAGTCTAGTTGGCTTATCTCCAGCGCTTGGGACATTCCTTGCTGGCGTCGTATTGGCGAACAGTGAGTTTCGCCATGAGTTAGAATCGAACATCGAACCCTTTAAAGGCTTGCTGCTTGGTTTGTTTTTTATCACCGTCGGTGCCGGAATCAACTTCTCGGTCTTGTTTGGTGAGTTCTGGCTCATTATGGTGCTAACCATTGGAGTAATGCTATTAAAAGCTCTCGTGCTGTTTGCATTGGCCTTTATCTTCCGAGTGAAAGGCAGTAACCGTTGGTTGTTCACACTGAGCTTGGCTCAAGCGGGTGAGTTCGGTTTTGTATTGCTCAGCTTCTCTGTTCAAAATCACGTTATTCCGTTCGAACTGTCGCAAACATTGTCGCTTGTCGTGGCTATCTCCATGTTCCTAACTCCGGGGCTATTTATTGTATTTGATAGAGTGATATTGCCACGCTTTGAAAATCAATCTAATGAGCGAGAAAGTGACTCAATTGAAGAAAAAGGCACCGTAATCATTGCTGGAATAGGCCGGTTTGGTCAGATAGTTAATCGGCTATTGATTTCAAATGGTGTCACTACAGTCGTGCTTGATCACCAAGCAAACCAAGTTGATAACATGCGTCAGATTGGCACACGTGCTTATTTTGGCGATGCGACTCGACCAGACATGCTACACACGGCCGGCATTGAACATGCAGCGGCACTTGTCGTCGCGATTGACAATCAAGAATCCAGCGTTGAGCTGGTCAAGTACGTAAAACATACTTATCCGAAAGTCACTGTCATTGCGCGTGCTTTTGACCGCGGTCACGGCTATCTGTTGCGGCAAGCTGGCGCAGATATCATTGAGTCAGAAACCTACCATTCTGCATTGGAAATGGGAGGACATACGATGAAAGCGCTGGGTATTCATCCATTTTTTGTCGAGCAACAAAAGGCCACATACAAACGCGTCGAAGCTCGCAAGTCTGAATTACTCTACAAAGCTTGGCAAGAGGACTCCGGGAGCGAACGCTACGACAATAATTTCCGCCAACTTTTTATCCAAATAGAAGGAAAAATGGCAGAAGAAATGCAAAAGGATCGCCACGATAAACTGTCGCGTTCCGAACGCGGTTGGACACCGCCACCAAAAGATTATGCTGAAAGCTTTGACGGTGACAGCGTGCAAGACTTAACACCGACAAGGGAAGAACTTACCTAATTAAAGCGGCTCAATAATCAAAAAAAAACCTCTCTGTTTAGAGAGGTTTCTTTTCAGTGTGGAGCCAAACGCCGTGTTGGATAAAGAGTGACCTTCTATCAAGATCGGTAGTGTTTAGAAATCTGTGTCATTTCAGTATGATATACAAAACAGGAATGACACATGAACAAAGACTTCGATCTAGAACAAGCTATTAAAGCCCTTCAGTCAGGCCAAGACCTGACAGGTAAAGATGGCTTCTTAACTCCGCTCATTAAACAAATCACAGAAGCTGCTTTGAAAGCAGAACTCGAACAGCACCTTGAAGGTGATGAGCAACCTAACCGTAAGAACGGCTCAAGCAAGAAAACGATTAAGTCTTCTGTCGGCACGTTTGAACTGGATACCCCACGCGACCGCTCTGGAACATTTGAACCCCAGTTAGTTAAGAAGAACCAGACTAAATTGACCGATGAGATCGACCGTAAGATCCTATCCATGTTCTCGCTCGGTATGAGCTACCGTGATATCCGTGGTCACGTAGAAGATATGTATGGCATTGATGTCTCTGAGGCCACCATCACAGGTGTTACCGACCGTTTGATACCTGAGCTGAAGGAGTGGCAGCAACGTCCGCTCGATGCACTTTATCCCTTTGTCTGGCTTGATGCCATCCACTATAAAATCAAAGAAGACGGACGCTACGTTAGCAAAGCGATATACACAATATTGGGCTTAGATGTTGAGGGGAAAAAGGAGCTACTCGGTCTTTATCTGTCAGAGTCGGAAGGCGCTAATTACTGGCTCTCCGTGCTAACAGATCTGTATAACCGCGGCGTTGAAGATATCTTGATCGCCTGCGTAGATGGGCTAACAGGCTTCCCAGAAGCGATAGCAACCATCTATCCTGATACAGAAGTTCAGCAATGCATCATTCACCAAATCCGTAACTCTATGAAATATGTTGCCTCTAAGCATCAGAAGGCGTTTATGGCCGACTTGAAGCCAGTCTATCGGGCTGTCAGCAAAGAAGCGGCCGAGATGGAGTTGGATCGTTTGGAAGCCAAATGGGGACAGCAATACCCAATAGTGATTCGTTCCTGGCGGAACAAATGGGCAAATTTATCGGTTTACTTCAAATATCCAGAATACGTCCGAAAGGCTATTTACACGACAAATGCTATTGAAGCCGTACATCGCCAATTCCGTAAACTGACCAAAACTAAGGGTGGGTTCCCAAATGAAAATAGCTTGCTTAAGCTACTGTATGCTGGGATATTGAATGCTTCTAAGAAATGGACAATGCCAATACAGAATTGGAATATGACATTGTCTCAACTGGCGATTCATTTTGAAGGTCGCTTGGATGACGTCTTAGATATTTAGCCAAAATTAGCTGACACAGAATTCTGAACGCCCTCTCAAGATCACATTAGATCATTCATTAAAATCTCATACTCTTCGTTCGCTTCTTCAACTAAATGAGAAAGCTCTAACGCATCTGTAACCGCAAGATTGACCTGCCACGGAGTTGTCTCGTCTTGACCACAGATTCGTGTTTCACACCCACAGCTTTCAAAAGATAAATTATCAAATTCTGTTGTGTGACGCTCTTGAAGCTCAACAATCTCAACCTCTAATTTCCCGACTGGATTCACTTCAACGTGGGCATGTAAACCTGAACTGTTCGATAAACGATAGTCTCTATGAACTGCAATCATGGCTGCCTCCTTTGTGTGCCGAGTGACAACTACACCAATGAGTGTAGACGAGTGAGTTGGAACGTGGGATGAAATAATAATGAAGATTGATCTGTCTCATTAGAAGCCATAACTTCTCCATTTTGTGCGACGACGTCTCGTCTGAATTAAAATGCTCATGACCTAGAAGAGTTGGCATTTACCAAGAGTTTCCCTATTATCGAAACAACATAACTGTCGGTCATTTTTTAGAGGTCTGTATGGAGCTTGAAGCGGTTGCTAAAGCACTAAAAAAGCTGGGTCACCCTACCCGTTTAAGCATTTATAAAGAAGTCGTGAAAGCCGGTTATAAAGGCATCGCGGTAAGCGGTGTACAAGAGAAGCTTGGCTTCTGCAGGGCTTCTCACTCAACGCCGCGAAGGTCGAATACTTTTCTGTGTTGCAGAGTACGAGTGTTTAGATGATGTCATTGGTTTTCTAAAGGCAGAATGCTGCGTCGATGCCTGCTTGTAACGCTCGCATACCGACATGTATTTGTTCACAATCAAAAGCGACCGTTAAGTTTATTGAGACATAAAACGAGCTCCGCTGAGCTCGTTTTTATTGCTATTTAGCGACCAACAACATCGCAGATTTCGGGGGAACGTTAAGTTCTTTACCAGCAAGAAAGACGAAGCCTGACACGATATCGGCCCAGTCCGAATTCGTCTTGAGTGATAAAGATTGCTCACGCACAGACTTATTCAGCACGACTATGCCTTTATCACCACGCTTGATCACCAACATGTCGTCATTACCTTCTAAGATCACCATTGGCTGACCATGCACTAAATTATGAAACGCTATCATCTTAGCCATGCGGGGATCATTCCAAGCCTGTTGCCATCTTGGCTTGCCATCTTTCCCCTTAATACCACTGGTATCGTGGTCGGTATAAATCAAAGGTACGCCACCGTCACGCCCTAAAATGTACGCATAAGCTAGCCATTCATTCTCTTCCTCCATGACCAATTCAAGGAAAACGTCGTTGTTCGGAATATCGTGCGTCACCACAAACGTTATCGCACGGCCTGGAGACAGAGCATGCCCGAAACAATAAGGGTCAATTAATGATTTAAAACTGCCCTTTTTTGAGAACGCTTTAAAAATGGTCGAAAACAACGGGAAGTCATACGCGCCCAAACGGGTTTCCTGTAAATAAGGCTCAAGAAACAGTCTGTACTCTTCTTTAGTCGCCCCACCATCGGTAATGATTTCACCGAATATATGGACATCCTGAGTGATATCTTCACTCCACACTCGTTTCAAGTGTTCTAGCGTCATGTGTTTCGCCGCATCAATACGAAAGCCTTTTACGCCTATCGCTTTTAACGCTAGCAAATAGGCGCGCTGTTGCTCAACCACATGCTCACACACCCGCAAGGTCGGTAAGCCCGGGTCCGCTGGCCCCCCGGTAATACGGCCATTTTGAACCTGCCACTTGTCTTTCCAATCTCTAATGCCAAACGCTTTGACAAAATCTTCTTGCTCAAACAGCGGTTCAGACAAATCCCCAAACAGTTTCAGTGATTGGTATTTCGCTGTATTTTGTTGATATTCTTCCAGCACTTCTTGGCGTGGGTATTTAAGATCTTGCCGAAGGTGAGCTTCGTTCGCCATGTGGTTAAACACAACATCGACATACACAAGAACACCAACGCGTTCTAGTTCGCGAACCATATGGATAAAATCGTTAGTGTCACCGAGCGCATTCTCGATAATACGATAATCTTGGGGTTGATAGCGTTGCCACCAGCGATCATCCTGGGCGCTTTTCATCGACGGAGAGACTAACACTGACCCATAACCTAACTCGTGAATCTCTTGTGCACGTTGGGCAATCTCAGCATACTTCCAATCAAATGCATGCAGGATAACATTGGCTCCTGCTGATTGTGTTTCCTGTAAGCCACTCATATTTTTCTCCTACTCGCTTCCACTTACTGACTGTTCGTTATTTGGTTGTTCGTGATTGTAAGTGGATTCAATAGTCAAAATTATAAGTGCTATTCGAATTACGCCCTCCCCCTTTTTACGCCTAACTTAAGGCTGAAAATCAAGGCGTAGCTTCTCCTCCATGAAGGAAACGAAGGGCATTCCCTTCCTGACTAAGCGACGCTTAATGAACGATAAGTCATTCATAATAAAATATTAACCATCTGTTTTATATCGATTTATTAATAATATTTATTTTCAAAAAGAAATTATCGTATACGCCCTTACTCAAATACATTGGCGAAAAATGGTTCAACAACTCGATTGAGTAACCATTGGTTAAGAAGGCGGAGTTGGTATGTGGATCACGTTTAGGGTGAAAAATTCGTTGTTACGTTTCGTTATTCCGCTTTTTCTTTGCGCACCAGAGGTGGCCGCGTGTCGCAAGAATATCTTCACGTTCCATTCCATCGACGATTAGGTTTTATATCCGTCCAGAAACAAGGTAAGAATCTCTTCTATCATTTTTTCTCTTTGCTGAAAATTAGGCACATTCTGGTTGGCAACGAGTTGGGGCCACAAAAACTGGCCTTTCAATAAATGCATCAACATATTGCTCATCAACAAAGGATCAAAAGGCTTCAGCTTGCCATCCGCGATTGCTCTCTCAAACCACGCCTTAAGTAATTCATCTTGGCTATGCAGTTGATGCATATACATTTCAGCGAGTTCTGGTATACGAATAAATTCGCTGATCACCATTCTGGCTAAAGGCAACCCGAAATCTTCATAAATAGAGTTCAATTTTACGTGTAGATAGTCACGCAACTGAGTCGCCACCTCAATATTTGGCGAATACTCGAGTTTTAAACGAGCGTTTTGCAGTTGTAATACCACTTTAATCGACTCTAGAAACAGCAAATCTTTGCTTTCGAAATGACGATACAACGTTCGTTTTGATGTTCCTGCTCGTTCACATATTCGATCCATGTTTGCCGATGAAAAACCAAACTCAATAAACTCTTGTTGCGCAGCTTCAATTAACGCTAAACGCTTTTTCTCTGAAAGTTTCATCGCACTAACCCCAACCATCTTTTGCCTAAGAAAATGCAGTATATCGTCACTCAACAAAAAGTACACTTGAAGTTTACTTTTTGGGATTTACTAGTAATATGCTCTGGTCAAAGTAACGACAGATAAACATTCGTAACTCTTCATCCCTAACCATAGGCTGCATTTCATATAAAAGCTTAATCGCTTCAAAGCGTTATGATTGTTAGGTCAATGCTATGAATGTTGATTTTTACACTCCAACTATTCAAGGAACTCAATGATGATTTTCCACCTAGAAAAGCTAGCTCATATTAAGCGCATCGTGCTTACTGGTCTGTTAGCTTCAACTTTTCTGCTTGTTGGTTGTGGCGAACAAACGAATACTCAGACCGACACGCCGGTTATCCAGCCCGCTTTAATTGAAGTGGTCTCACCGCAACGAGCTTCTGATCTCGTATTTAATGGTGTGGTGAGAGCCTCTCAACGAGCTGATCTCGCATTCCGAATTGGCGGCCTATTGACAGAAATTAAGGTCGATGAAGGCGATAGCGTCAAAAAAGGCCAACTGCTTGCAACGCTTGATGACAGAGATGCCATAAATACCCTCGCCTCTGCTCAGCTAGAATTACAAAATACGGAGCAAGAATACCAACGTTCAAAAGCGATTTTTGATAAAACCCAAGCGATCTCTAAGTCTGAGCTTGACGCTATGACTACCCGCTACAATTTAGCGAAAAACCGAGTAGAAGACGCGAAGCGTAAGGTTGAATACACGCAATTATTTGCGCCGTTTGATGGTGTGATTGGCGACAAAAAAATTGAAAACTATGGTCAGATCCAAGCGAACCAACCATTATTGACGCTGCAAGACGTGACCGATCTTGAAGTTGTGATTGATATTCCAGACAAGGTCATGTTATCAGGCGTGAGAAATACCAAAGCAATTGCAGAGTTACCCGCCATTCAAGATCAACAATTTGATCTCGCTCTGCGCACCTATTCAACGCAAGCGAATACCGATTCTCAAACTTATTCTGTGGTACTTGGTTTTGATGATTTAAAAGGTTATCGAGTTTTGCCCGGAATGTCGGTGCGAGTGTTCCCAGCGAAAGATGATCACAATACCAGCCAAAATTTGATTACGCTCCCACTCACCGCAATCGTGCCTGATAATCAAGGTAAACAGTTTGTCTGGGTGGTAAACAGCGATAACAAAGTAGAAAAACGATACGTGGAAGTGGGCACCGTTTATAAAGATCGCATTGTGATTAAAAACAACCTAGAACAAGGCGAAAAAGTTATTATTGCCGGCGTTTTATCAGCCAAAGAAGGCATGGAAGTGCGCCCTTACTCTGAAGAAAATGGAGCGTAAGGATGGATATTGCACGTTACACTATCGCCAAACGCACCAGCGTTTGGGTGCTGATCGCACTGATCTTAATTGGTGGCTATATCAGCTACTTAAAACTAGGACGTTTCGAAGACCCAGAATTTGTCATTCGTAAAGCGGTGATCATTACTCCCTATGCGGGTGCCACAACCCAAGAAGTCGCGGACGAAGTCACCGATGTCATTGAAGGGGCCGTTCAATCTTTGCAAGAGCTAGAAGAGGTCACCTCGGTTTCTTTGCAAGGTCGTTCAGAAGTCACGGTAGAGATTAAGCTCGAGTTCTCCAAAACAGAGGCTCAACTGCAACAAATTTGGGACAAACTGCGGCGCAAAGTCACTGATGTACAGCGTCAGTTGCCACCAGGAGCAGGCCCATCGCTCGTTAATGATGACTTTTCTGATGTGTATGCTTTGTTTTTTGCGGTAACAGGTGAAGGCTTTACCAATAAACAGTTACAAGATTATGTCGATTCGTTGCGAAGAGAGCTTGTGCTGGTGCCTGGGGTTGCAAAGGCCGCTACGCTGGCAGAACAGCAAGAGACCATTTTTATTGAAATCTCTAGTGCCCGCCTGACGGAGTTCGGTGTTTCAGTCAACAACGTTCTTCAAGTACTTAAAAAGCAAAGTGTTGTCACTGTTGCTGGTAATCTAGAGAACGGCGTCATGAACATTCCTGTCATTCCGCGTTCAACCCTGACCACCTTTGACGATCTACGTAACCTACAAGTTTCGGTAGGACAAGGTAACGCCGTCGTCGCTCTGGGTGACGTGGCAGAAATTACGCGTGGCTACCAAACATCCCCGTCCATGTTAATGCGCTACAACGGTCAACATGCGATCGGCTTCGGTATTTCCAATATCTCCGGCGGTAACGTTGTTGATATGGGTGATGCAGTCAAGGCTCGCCTTGCTGAGCTAGAAGATCAACGCCCACTCGGGATTGAGCTGCATTCCATCTCAATGCAATCAGATTCGGTTCGAGACTCCGTTACTAACTTTATCGACAACTTAATTGCCGCCATCGCCATTGTTTTTGTGGTGCTTCTGCTGTTTATGGGGATGCGCTCTGGCGTCATTATCGGCTTTGTCTTGCTACTCACCGTGGCGGGGACTCTTTGCGTAATGTTGATAGAAAACATTGCTATGCAACGTATTTCTCTCGGTGCGTTGATCATCGCGCTCGGCATGTTGGTAGACAATGCGATTGTGGTGACCGATGGCGTGCTTGTTCGCCTAAAAAAAGAACCTAATGCCGACAAACAACAAATTGTTTCTGACGTTGTCAACTCCACTAAATGGCCGCTACTGGGTGGTACTGTCGTGGGAATTTTTGCTTTCAGTGCGATTGGTTTGTCACCATCAGACATGGGGGAATACGCAGGCTCGCTATTTTGGGTCATCCTTTATTCAATGCTGCTGAGTTGGGTATTTGCTGTTACGATCACGCCAATGCTTTGCCACGACTTCTTAAAAGTGAAAGCAGAACAAGGCACACCTCGTCCTTCCAAAATGGTCGAAGCTTACCGCAGGGTATTACAATGGGTACTGCATCACCGGCTGGTCAGTTGTATGGTTGTGATCGGCGCACTGTTTGTGGCGCTTTGGGGAACACAGTATATTCCACCGGGCTTCATGCCTGAGTCGCAACGTCCCCAGTTTGTTGTCGATGTCTACCTACCACAGGGCTCAGATATCAGTCGAACTGAAAAGCTCGTGGCGAATATTGAACAAGACGTAAAACAAAAAGACGGCATCACCAACATCACCAGTTTTATTGGTGGCGGCGGACTGCGCTTTATGTTGACTTACTCTCCAGAAGCAAGAAACCCAAGCTACGGCCAATTACTGATCGATATCGATGATTACACCAAAATAGCCCCACTCATTGGCGAGCTCCAGTCTGAACTCGATACCAAGTACCCTGATGCATCGATCAAAGTGTGGAAATTTATGCTTGGTCGTGGTGGCGGTAAAAAAATTGAAGCCGGTTTCAAAGGCCCAGACAGCAAAGTTCTGCGTCAGTTAGCAGAGCAAGCAAAAGCGATCATGCTTAACGACGCTAACTTGATTGCGGTTCAAGATGACTGGCGCCAACAAGTCCCCGTATTAAAGCCAATCTACTCGGCGCAAGAAGCTCAGCGCTACGGCTTGACGACACAAGAGATCAACGCCGCCATCGAGCAGACGTTGTCTGGTCGAAGTGTGGGGGTATTCCGTGAAGGTAACGACTTAATCCCTCTTGTGGTACGCGCACCAGAAAGTGAGCGCAACCATGAAAGAGCGATTGAAAACACCGAAGTTTACAGCGCACAAGCAGAGAGTTTCATTCCTGTCAGTCAGCTCGTCAATTCTGTCGGTGTCGTTTACCAAGATGCGATGTTACGCCGCATCAATCGTATGCCGACAATCTTAGTTCAGGCAGACCCAGCGCCAGGAGTCATGACGGCAGATGCTTTTAATCAAGTTCGCAATAAAATCGAAGAAATTGAACTGCCCGCTGGCTATGAGTTGATTTGGTATGGTGAATATAAAGCGTCGAAAGACGCAAATGAAGGCCTCGCCATTTCAGCGCCATACGGTTTTGCTGCGATGATCTTGGCGGTTGTGTTTATGTTCAACGCTTTGCGTCAACCTCTGGTCATCTGGATGACAGCCCCGCTAGCGGTAATTGGTGTCACAATTGGCTTGATAGTGTTCCAAACTCCGTTTGAGTTCATGGCAATTCTCGGTTTCTTAAGCTTGATTGGTATGATGGTGAAAAACGCCATTGTGTTAGTAGACCAAGCAGATGCTGAAATACGAGACGGGACAACACCTTATTTTGCGATTATCGAAGCTTCGTTAAGCCGTGCAAAACCTGTCCTTCTCGGGGCTTTGACCACCATTTTAGGTGTCGCCCCGCTACTTATAGACCCGTTCTTTAAGAGTATGGCAGTCACCATTATGTTTGGTCTGTTGTTTGCGACCATCCTAACTTTAGTGGTGGTACCGCTCTTTTATGCGGTATTGTTCAAAGTGAACATCGAGGACAACGCAGCCGTATGAACCTATAACGGCAGACAAGCCATATAGAATGGGACATACGTAAGGAGTGAGCGCCTAAGTTCACTCCTTTTTATTGCTCAAGACACCATCGAGCCAAACCTAACCGACTGGTAGAATTAGTGGTACAACGTTATCTTATATCGTGACCACGACTCGTAATGCTAGGAGCATAAGCACGATTCCAGACAAACGATCGATGAATACCGCCTTAGATCGAATACGCTCCACCACTTTAGAGCTCGATAATACTAAGGTGATAAACGTATACCATAAACCATCAACCAAAAATGGCGTGGTAACGATTATCATTTGGTTGCTTAAGTCGTTACCTAAGGCGACAAACTGACTAAATAATGCAATAAAAAAGAGCGCGATTTTAGGACTCAAGATAGAGATAAAAAAGCCTTCTCGTGCAGATTGAAACGCCGTCGTTTCTTCAGCAGCTCCCAACTTCGCGGCTACGCCCCCCTTTGAACGGAGCGCATTAAAACCCAAGTATGCGAGATACGCGGCACCAGCCAAACTGATCGTCTTAAACAATATCGGGCTTTGCTGTAAAACCACCGCCAGACCAATCAAAGTAATAAACGCATAAATGCCGATCCCAAAAGCATGTGCCCAAGCCGTTGCCAATCCGTTAATACGTCCACCAGCCAGAGCATGTTTCGCCACAACCGCTAAGCTGGGCCCCGGAGACATAGCCCCTAATAGACACACGGTAAAAAGGGATAACCAAACTGTTAATGTCATAAATAACCTCGCTTCATTTGGGCTTAATCTATCAAGGAAAGGGATATAATTAGAAATCAAAGTTCTTCATCAACGTTATGAGTTAAAATCATAACCTAGTGGATAGAATATTCCGAAACTTGCATCACCGCACGCATTTGCTCTCGTACCCAGCGATGGGCAGGATCATTATCGTATTTAGGATGCCACATCAGCCAATATTCATGGATTGATGTATCGAGAGGTAAAGGCTTGTTAACCAAAGGCCAGTGCTTGGCTAAATTATACGCAATATGCTCAGGAACGACCATAAGGTGTTCACTTGATACTAAGCGATTAACCGCAGCAGAAAAAAAAGGCACTTTAAAAGTAATATGACGCGCTAAGCCCAAATCTTTCAAAGCAAGATCAGTGCTGGAATCTTTATCCCCTCCGCCCGTCACTTTGATATGAGAATAACTAATAAGCTGTTCTGCGCTGATAGAGGAATACTCAGCAAGAGGGTGTGATGCTTTCATCACACACACGGACTTATCAGAGCCAATGTTAATGCTAGATACCCCTTCTGGCTTGGTTGGATACATAGAACACGCAAGGTGTATCCCCAAGTCATGCAGCTTATCAATAAACTCTAACTGCCAAAGCCGATACGCCAAATCCAGTTGGGGAGCCCGCTCACTCAGATGAGATGCGATATCAGGCAAAACATATTGTGCCACGTAATCACTGGACGCAATAACCAACTCACCTTGCCAATCTTGCGGGTCAAAAGGCTTGTCATTCAACAAATGATCGAACTCTGCTAATAACGCATCCAACTTACTCTTTAGCATTAACGCTCGCGGTGTTGGGATCAGTTGGTTACCTTGACGAATAAGTAGTGGGTCACCGCAGAGCTCTCGCAATTGTGCGAGCTGACGACTGACGGCAGACTGAGTGATGTGTAATCGTTCAGCCGTTCGACTTACATGGCACTCATCCAAGAGGACATGTAACGACCTGAGCAGATTCAAGTTAATGTTATTTAGCATACTCGTTCTAGAAAGTTCAGGATGAAAAACTGACCACTTGCGCTCACTTAACGAACTGGTTTCCAGTCGTATTAAAGAATTCAGCCAAAACGGTATGAGTCATCAGATGTCGAAGCTCGGGATACCGTTGAATCTGATCTCTAATTTCATTTAAGCGATTCATGTTTGGGACCTCGACAAACACCATCATATCGGTCTCACCACTGATAGCATGACACCATTTTACGCCATCAATTTTATATAATTCGTCAGCATATGATTCGCAATAATAAGTTGACGTCGATTTATCAAACTTTAACGCAAAATAGGCACAAATGGAGTCCCCACCGGTAGACGCAATTTCCGCGTGATAACCTAAGATAACTTTGTCATTTTCTAGATTGCGAATACGCGCAGTCACAGCAGAGCGCGATAAATTCACTTTATCAGCGATTTCAGTAACCGATAGCCGAGCGTTGTGCCGGAGGAGATCAATGATCTTGTGATCAAACTTGTCCATAAGTTTACCGCATTTCCTTCTTTTATTTCATTCTATACCTATTCTAACTGCATAAGAAGCCAACATTTTGTTGGAAACATGTAAAACAACCGTCATATCGACGGCTTAGTAAATCATTTTGTTTTTCAGAACTTAGATATGCTTACAGCGAAAGACTTCGACATACTGACCCCCAAAGCAATGTGGCAAGTTCATGTAACCGAACAATAACATTTTGAATGTGAAAACGATGACTCGTATTTTGATGTCAAACTCGGTTTCAAAGCCTGCCCAAATAGGCGAAGTTATGTGTATGTATTAGCAACGAAACGCTGCAATAAAACAGCGCTCTTATTATTGGATTTCTAGAAATAAGCATGGAACAGCTCAAAAAAGACATTTCACTCATATCTGGCATAGCGCAATTGTCCACGACTTTAATGGGAACAGGCCTGTTCATGATTCCCGCGATCGCCGCTGGTATAGCAGGTCATTTTTCACTCTGGGCGTGGATATTATTGTTTATCGCCATCTGCCCAATTGCACTTACGTTTGCTCAATTAGGTAAGCGATACCCAAACGCTGGCGGAACGGCATTTTTTGTTCGTAAAGCGTTTAATGCTAAATTGGAAAGTAGCGTAGCTTGGCTCTTCGTTAGTGTCATCCCCGTGGGAATACCTGCCGCTATTGCTTTAGCAGCAGGCTTCCTACAGCAAATACTGCCCGCCCCCATTAGCAATAATTTATTTGCTCAAGTTCTTACCGTTTTACTGCTTGTGTTCGTTAACTTAATGGGCACTAAATCATCAGGCCACTTACAAACCATCATTGCTCTGAGCGTCTTCGCGTTAATGGTGGCCTTTATATGGAAAGGTGAAATCAATAGCGCCGATCTCGTGATGCCAGTTCTCACAAAAGCGTCGATTTGGCCGATTACCGCAGCTCTTGGGGTGATGTTTTGGTGTTTTGTCGGTATCGAGGCCTTTGCTCACATGGGAGAGGAATTTAAAAACCCACAAAGAGACTTTCCTATTGCTATTATTGTCGGTTGCTTTATTGCTGGCGCTACGTATTGGGCCTGTTCCGTGGTCATTTTAAAGTTTGGGGCGTATGGTAGCCCACAATTTGATAACGCCTCTATTCCTTGGCTTAGTGCGTATTTGTTAGGTCATGAAGCGAAGTGGGTCATCAGTATTATCGGTTTCTCGGCTTGTTTCGCTAGCGTTAACTTGTACACACAAAGTTTGGCTAGAATGGTTTGGGCGCAAGCGCGCGAGCACCGTCCTACGAGTACCTTAGCGAGAATTTCACGCCGTGGTGTACCTTTTTCTGCCACCTTACTGGTCGGCGGTATATTGTTAATTTCTTGCATTATGGGGACACTTTCACCGCTCGATTTAGAGTTTTTCCTCAAACTTGCGAATAGCGTATTTGTATTGGTTTATTTACTCGCTATGTTATCGGCTTTTAGATTGCTACAAGGGTTTGGCAAAGCACTCGCGGGGCTTTCTCTTTTACTTTGTACGGGGGTTTTTATTTGCTTGGGCTGGTCAATGTTTTACGCGCTGGGTATTTTTGCTCTGCTTTCATTGCCTTGGAAGCAATGGCGACACAGACGTCAAACACGCTTGGTCGAATGACCCTCTCCTTAACGATAAAGAGCACGACTTAAAAGTCACACGCCGATGTTCTGTTCACCGCTGGTTACAGTGACGGATTTCTTTTATTTGTATCAAGGCTTACCTTTTCACCGTATAACAAAAATTATGAACAAATGAAAAAATGGAGAGAGGATTCATGTCGGCAAAGGAAAGAAACCTACCCACCCATCGCATTTCAAGATTTAGTAAGTTTGCTTCGCTTGCAACACGTGTCGCAGGCAATGTAATTGCAGAAGGCACCAAGCAAATCGCCAAAGGCAATAGGCCGAAAGCCAAAGACCTTATCTTAACGCCACAAAACATTACGAGACTGACCGATCAACTTGCTCACCTTCGCGGCGCAGCGATGAAGCTCGGTCAAATGTTATCGATGGACGCTGGCGATGTGCTGGAGCCTGAGCTCGCGGACATCCTTTCTCGCCTTCGCTCTAACGCCGATCCCATGCCAGCGAAACAACTTAATGGGGTAATGGAAAATTCACTGGGAGTCGATTGGAAAACACAGTTTCTCTCTTTCAACTTTAAGCCGATTGCCAGTGCTTCCATTGGCCAAGTGCACCAAGCCTACAGTGATGCAGGAGACAGCCTAGCAGTGAAAGTACAATATCCGGGTATCCGTAAAAGTATCGATAGTGACGTTGACAATGTTGGTACGCTGCTCAAAGTGGTCGGGTTGATCCCTGAGTCGGTTGATTACAAAGGACTACTTGAAGAAGCGAAAAAGCAGCTGCACGACGAAGCGGATTATAAACGCGAAGCGCAATTTGCCATACGCTATCACGACGCCCTGAAAGATAGCCCTCATTTCATCGTGCCTAAAATCCACACCGAAAGTTGTTCTGATTCGGTACTGGCAATGGAATTCATCGAAGGCAACTCTATTGAAAAAATGGCACATTTCAACCAGAGCACTCGTGATTTTGTAATGCACAGTCTACTGGAACTGCTCTTCCGCGAATTGTTCGAGCTCAAAATGGTGCAAACCGATCCTAACTTTGCTAACTACTTGTATGTCGAGAACACACGCCAGATTGGTTTATTGGATTTTGGTGCCACACGCGAATACAGTGAACAATTTAGCACTGGTTATCGTCAGGTCTTTGCATCTGTTGTGAATGATGATGAACAAGGCTTGAATGACGCCTTAGAGCAAATCGGTTTTTTCAGTCAAAATATCATGCCTGAGCAACGCAACGCCGTTTTAAACTTAGTTAAGATGGCATGCGAACCAATGCTAATTGATGAAGCCTATGATTTTAAAGCCAGTGACTTGGCATTAAAACTTCGCGAGGCAGGCACCATTCTGAGTATGGAACAAGATTATTGGCACACACCGCCTGCTGATGCGATATTTTTGCATCGGAAAATTGGAGGAATGTACTTACTGGCTGCGCGCATCGGCGCAAAAGTAAATATTCGGAAATTAGTGCAGCCTTATCTCAACACCGATATTCAATAGCCTATTGTTTTTCTGAAACTTTCGAATACCTTGATCAAAGTTTGGTGCATACTGTTGTACTGGAATTGTATGCCATACCATACTTCAATAAACCAATTAACTATCGGGGTGCTCGGTGAGCAAGTTTCAAGACCTCTCCATTTTAATACAACAGATTGGCCAAGCCGAAGAAGCAGACCAAATCACCACTCTCAATGATGCTATCGAAGCTGGCTTAGAGCCGAGTGCGGTTGCTTTGATCCTCGAAGCTTTTCCCATAGATGATCGTATCCGGTTGTGGCGAGCATTACCGCTAGAGCTGCACATCGACGTTCTGACAGAAATGCGTGCTGACGTTCGCTTTTCGATCATTAATGCGCTGTCAGACATTGAGCTGAAGCTCACACTCGCAAAACTCGATAACCTCTCGCTCATCGAATGGGCAGATTCACTGCCAGAGTCAATCATTAACGAAGCTTTGGCATTAATCGAGAAAGATGAGCTTGAACTTTATGATCAAGCAAATGAATACGAAGATGAAGAGCTGGGCCGCTGGGCTGAGCGTAAAATCATCACACTTCCTTTCAATATTACAGTCGGCACAGCCAAACAGCTGCTAGAGCGCTACAGTTACGATACGCCTCAACATGTGTATTTAATTAACCGCAATAAGCAGTTTCGAGGGGCCGTAAATTACTACCAAATATTGAGAAGCGAACCCAATATTAAGCTGACCGACCTCGCCATTGAGACCGTCACCATACTCGACAGTAAGATGGCACTACCAGAAGCCGTCGAGGCGCTAGAGCACAGTGCCCTGCCTGCGCTTCCTGTGACTGATGCAGACCAAACACTGATCGGTGAAGTGGATTGGCAATTTGCATTGAGTACCCAACGAGAAATTTACGAAGCACGCTTAATGGCAGGTACTGGTATGGATGAAGGTGATGACCTGTTCGCTCCGGTACTCAAAAGCTCACAAAAGCGTGGCGTTTGGCTTGGTATTAACCTGCTTACCGCTATTTTAGCCTCTGTCACTATTGGTCTGTTTGAAGAGGTGATTGCTCAAGTCGTCGCATTAGCAGTTCTCATGCCAATCGTCGCCTCAATGGGCGGTATTGCTGGTAGCCAAACACTGACGCTGATGGTGCGTGCAATGGCACTCAACCAGATTACGCCGGGTAACCGCTTCAAACTGTTAAAAAATGAATTAGGAATAGGGTCTCTTAATGGTATTGCTTGGGCTTTGATCATTGGTGGCTTGGCTGGGTTATGGTTCCAATCGTCCTTATTAGGTGGAACGATAGCATTAGCCATTAGTGTCAATATTATTACAGCCGCACTGTTTGGGGTGTTAATCCCCATCATTTTGGATAAGTTTAAATTGGATCCGGCACTTGCTGGCTCCGTCATTTTAACAACGGTTACTGACGTAGTCGGATTTTTTGCCTTCTTGGGCACGGCAAGCCTAGTCATGATGTAAATATTAATATTGTTAACCAATCAATCATTAGCACAATAAAGATAAATTGCATAACGCAATTGCAAATTGCAAAAGCCAATCAAACTTAAGCAACGTATGTCAGAGAAACCACGCTTTTCGGACGTTAAAAATGTTGGCACAGTAAATGCTTAAATGATGATGACCCTTCTTAAGCCGAGGGTCACCTAGCCAACTGACGTTGTTAGTGAACTCGATTTGTTCACATATATATAAGCCAATCGCACTCTTTGCGGTTGGCTTTTTTTTGCTTAGCACTCTTACCTTTCTGCTCTTATTTTCTACCTTCCGCCGATTCGGCAGACTAAATTTCGTTTATAGATAAATTTAATCAACAAAACGCATAAAAGACATGAAACTCTTATTTTATATAAAAACCATACTAAACAAGACCCAAAAACACGTGTAAAAATTTTTTAAATATTAAAATTTATTATTGTAAATATCTGTTATAGAAATAAAAAAGTAAAAACCTAACAAGCAAACGTTTAAATAAAAGTTATTATTGACTAACTGATTTATATAACCATAATACGCGCCGTTTACTTGAAATCAGGCGCAATAATTGAATATTTTATTGGCTTTGCGGAGGTAGTAATGGCTGGAGACAATAACTACAGTCTTAAACCAGTTCCCAATTCAGCGAGAAAGGGCATGGCTTCACTCACTATGGTGATGTTAGGACTCACCTTTTTCTCTGCAAGTATGTGGACGGGCGGTTCACTCGGCACTGGACTCTCTTTTAATGACTTTTTCCTCGCGGTTCTCATTGGTAATCTAATCCTCGGTATTTACACTTCTTTCCTCGGTTACATTGGCGCATCCACTGGTCTTTCCACTCATCTTCTTGCTCGTTTCTCTTTTGGTTCTAAAGGTTCTTGGCTTCCTTCCGCATTGCTTGGCGCGACTCTAGTGGGTTGGTTTGGTGTTGGCGTTGCCATATTTTCAGTTTCAGTGCATAAAGCGACCGGAATTAACACCGATACGCTGATCATCGTTTCTGGCATGCTGATGACTTCAACGGTTTACTTTGGGATCTCCGCTCTTATGATCTTGTCTGCGATTGCCGTTCCCACTATTGCCCTACTCGGTGGTTACTCTATGGTTGAGGCAGTCAATAGCATTGGCGGCATTGCCGAACTACAAAAAGCTCAGCCAACCGAACCGTTAGACTTTTCTGTTGCGCTTGCGATGGTCGTCGGGTCATTCATTAGCGCAGGGACTTTGACCGCTGATTTTGTTCGTTTCGCTAAAAAACCAAAGGGGGCAGTAATGATCACTATGATCGCCTTCTTTATTGGCAACACGTTAATGTTTCTCTTCGGTGCTGTTGGTGCGTCAGTAACTGGTCAGTCAGACATATCGGAAGTCATGCTAGCACAGGGCTTATTCATTCCAGCGGTCATTGTCTTGGGATTAAATATCTGGACAACAAACGATAACGCGCTATACGCATCGAGTCTTGGTTTCTCCAACATCACGAGGTTTCCAAGCAAATACATATCAATGGCCAGCGGCTTGGTCAGCACATTATGCGCGCTGTGGTTATACAACAACTTTGTAGAATGGTTAACGTTTCTCTCGCTTGCTATTCCGCCGATTGGAGGCGTGATCATTGCGGATTTCTTAATGAACCGTAAACGTTACGCCAATTTTGAATCCACTCAATTTCCAACCGTAAACTGGGCTGGCATTACCTCCGTGGTAGTGGGGGTAGGGAGTGGACTCTCCCTACCGGGCATTGTTCCTATCAACTCGGTCCTTGCCGCAACTATCAGCTTCCTGATTCTTAATCCTCTGCTTAATAGAAAGACACAGGCTACACAGGAATTTATGTGACCGCGTCACGCACAACGCGCGATACGTCAACGCCACGAAATATCGCCCACAAATTTTTAATTTAAGATGGTCAATTAACGTGTAGTAAACAGGCAACCAGATCCCCTATTGTTCGTTTCAATAGAAAGTGGTGCTCCAGTTATTGATATGCGTCAGTTACGGATAAAAGACAAGTAGTTACGTTCAATATGGAGTAGGATTATGAGAACATCATACATCTAGGGTCATTATGAAAGTCATCATATTACATGGTCTTTATATGCATGGGTTGGTCATGCAGCCTCTTAGTCAGAAGCTACGTAAACTCGGCTATGAAACTCACGTGTTGAGTTACAACACGGTATCAATTAACGAAGCGGCATTGTTCAACTCTATTGATCAAGCACTCAACCCGCTGACAACCAATGTTCTGGTTGGGCACAGTTTGGGCGGCTTGATGATCAAACGATATCTTGCCAGTAGAAAGCCAACCACCAAGCTCATTTCTCACGTTATTGCGATTGGCTCTCCCCTAAAAGGTGCATCAATTGTTGATCGAATTCAAAACCTTGGACTAGGGGCTATTTTGGGTAATTCTCCCAATCACGGCTTAAACAAACATCAAGACAAATGGGCGTTCCCTCAAAAGCTTGGTAGCATTGCTGGCACGGTTCCAATCGGCGCTCGTCCGTTGTTAATTCGTGATGATAATACAATGTCTGATGGTACCGTCACGGTTGAAGAAACTCGATTAGAGGGTATGCAAGACCATATTGAAGTCAAACAAACCCATACCAGCCTCATCTACAATACATTTGTTCCTGAGCAGATAGACCACTTCATCCGCACTGGTTATTTCCGTCGATAGCACACTTTTCCGTTGTACTATTTAAATCCGCTTTCCAAGTTATTCAGTTAGCAGTATTATCCCAACGCCACTTCCCCTCCGACTAAAGGTGAAGTGGCGCATTTTATTAATTGTTCTCAGGGCGGGGCGAAATTCCCCACCGGCGGTATACTCTTTTTGAGTCAGCCCGCGAGCGCTCGATTCGTCGAGGTCAGCAGATCTGGTGAGAGGCCAGAGCCGACGGTTATAGTCCGGATGAAAGAGAATAAGAATACGCCAATACTGACTCACATTGTTGAGCCGCTCTGGTGCGCTTCTTTTTGGATCGCATTTATGCCGATCTCTCATACCGCCCTGATTCTGGTATTAGTTAGGAGTTAACCATGAATCAGTCATCACTACTTGCCGAATTTGGCGAGCCTATCACTCGCGTTGAAAACGCACTCATTGCATTACAACAAGGTCGCGGTGTACTTCTTCTTGATGATGAAGATCGCGAGAATGAAGGCGACATTATTTATTCCGTCGAGCATCTTACTGACCAACAAATGGCGCTGATGATCCGCGAATGCAGTGGTATCGTTTGTTTGTGCCTTACGGATGCTCAGGCAGATAAACTGGAACTACCGCCGATGGTGATAAACAATAACAGCGCAAACCAAACCGCATTTACCGTGTCAATTGAAGCGAAAGTTGGTGTGACAACAGGCGTTTCTGCGGCTGATCGCGTTACCACGATAAAAACGGCAGCAAACCCGAATGCAAAGCCAGAAGACCTTGCTCGTCCGGGTCACGTATTTCCTCTCCGCGCTCGCCTTGGTGGCGTCATGACTCGCCGCGGCCATACAGAAGGCACGATTGATTTGATGCAAATGGCAGGGTTACAACCTGCTGGCGTACTGTGTGAGGTCACCAACCCTGATGGTACGATGGCGAAAACCCCTGAAATTATCGCGTTTGGCCGACGTCACAACATGCCCGTTTTAACCATTGAAGACATGGTGACTTACCGTAACCAAGTTGAATTAAAGCTCGCGTAGTACCAAATATTCATACTGAATGAAGCCGCACCTATATTGTGCGGCTTTTTTGATCGAATTATTCTATTGATGAGTAGTTATACTGAGTAAAAACGAAGGAGCGCTAACATGAAAGGAATATTCACCCATTTCATTGCTGTAGGATTAATCGGGGTGGGTCCCCTCACCTTTGCTTCAACTTGTCCAGATATTCTTCAAGGTAAGCAAAGGCTACTTAATTCCATAGAAGAAATTGACTTATGCGAAAGCTTCAAAGGCAAAACACTATTAGTTGTCAACACCGCCAGTCAATGTGGCTTTACTCCACAATTCGAGCAATTAGAAGTGCTGTATCAGACATACAAGCATCAAAACTTTGTCGTCGTTGGTTTCCCGAGTAATGACTTTAAACAAGATAAAGGGAGTGAAGGCAATACAGCAAAAGTTTGTTACCTCGATTATGGCGTCACCTTCCCTATGATGGCTCGCTCTTCTGTTTTAGGTTCGGATGCAAACCCTGTGTTTACCGAGATCACTACTCAAGCGGGCATTACTCCCAGGTGGAATTTTTACAAGTTTCTTATCAACCCTGAGGGCAAAGTAATCGCGACTTTTCCGAGCTCAACATCACCAACTAGTACTACGCTTACCAATATGATAGAGCAACAAATGTAGAGTATCGACCATGACAACACGCTCAACCATGCTACAACTCGGCTATTTAGGTTTAGTACCATTCGTGTTTAGTTTGTTGCTGATCGCTACAGACAAGACATTGTTCAACTTAAGTGGTCAACAGCTTTTTATCACTTACAGTGCGGTCATCTTGAGCTTTTTGTCCGGTATTCTTTGGGGCAACGGCATCGATCATTATTACCATCGTCTCAGTCGCAATGTGTTAGTGCTGAGTAACTTATTTGTTTTACTCGCGTGGGGATCATTATTACAAGCACACAATCATGATGCAGTGGCAATCCTACTCCTAGTCTCTGGGTACGTTGCGGTTTGGTACGCAGAAAAACTGACCAGAAAAGTAGAGCATGAGTCCGAGCCAAAAGGCTATCAGGGAATGAGAAGCAAGTTGACCTTGGGTGTGCTCCTAATGCATGGCTTGGCGCTTTTTGTATGACCTCATCTGTCCATGCCTGTGGCTATTATTGTCGCAATCGTCGACGATCGATAATACTCAACCCTTTTCCATACAAGCGTAAAGATAAGTAAGCCATTAATTATTAAAATGTTTTCTTTATTCTATACCAGCGTTAATGCGATAAAACTTGAAATCATTCTAAAACCCGAGTAATTATAAATCCCGAACAATGGTTAGAACAATTTTTGCACGAACAAGGAAAGATCAATGCTGAAAAAGAGATTCTTTAAAACGAAAGATGAAGTTGAAGTTACTTTCGAGCTAGACAAAAAACAGTGGGAATCAGTTCAAATTGCGGGGGATTTTAATAACTGGCAACCGGAACCAATGAAACTCGTAAAGAAAAGTGGTCAGTTTAAATTTAAAACACGTTTACCCAAGGAACAACATATTGAGTTCCGCTACTTATTCAACGAAGCAAAATGGGACAACGATCCACAAGCTGACGCTTACGTACCTAACACTTTTGGTAGCGACAACAGTGTCGTTTCCACGGCTGAATAAAACCCGTAGCTACTTATTTGTACTCATTCATACCTTCTTGAGGCGCACATAATGCGCCTTTTTTTTCTGATGAGCCTTATCCGGATAACGATACCCAAATAAACTCAAACGACCATGCAAAAATAACATTGTTTATCTTTTCCCCTCTGTGCACTCTCTTATCAATATGAATGACGTCGATTGCCCGTTCATTTTGAAACCCTTATTTCATGTTTCACCGTCATATCTGTTATTCACAAATGTTTCACGCAGTACCAATTAATCTCCAATAGCCGTTTGGTTCACCCACGAAATACTCTCATATTGATTATTAAGGTTCTATTTTGAAGCCAGATAAAACAGGTATACGCCGAGTCATGGCTGCGACCGGATACTCTCTTCAGGGGTTGAAAGCAGCGTGGAGACATGAAGCGGCTTTCAGACAAGAGTTGATACTGACCTTTGTGCTTTCTGTTTGCGCATTCTTCTTCCCTGTTACCGCGTTAGAAAGAGTGCTGATGATCAGCAGTTTATTACTAATCTTAATTGTCGAGCTCATTAATTCAGCCATAGAAGCGGTTGTCGACCGTGTCGGTGATGACTGGCACGAGCTCAGTGGAAGAGCCAAAGATATCGGCTCTTCAGCAGTCTTTGTTGCGTTATTTCTCGCCCTTTTTATTTGGGCTTCGTTTTTACTCTCGTTTTGATTCAAGATACTAATTATGAAGACACATGATTTGCAGCAGAAAGGTCTCTCTTACGTTACCTTTACTTTCCTATTGGCGTTGTATTTTGCACTCGTCGTTAATATCCCTATTTACAAAGATCTTGTCGATATTTTCTCTCGCTTAGATAACGTCAAGGTGGGATTTATCATGACGATACCAATTTTTTTTATCGCCGCGCTC
Source organism: Vibrio sp. ES.051 (assembly GCF_002563795.1). Taxonomy (GTDB): domain Bacteria; phylum Pseudomonadota; class Gammaproteobacteria; order Enterobacterales; family Vibrionaceae; genus Vibrio. The sequence continues at coordinate 283,544 of NZ_PDJL01000003.1, read as the reverse complement.
AACTTTATTTTTAGTTTATTTAGCTGGCCATGGGTCGGAAAGCCATTTTTTATTGTCTTACTCATCACTTCAAGTATCGTCAGTTATGCGAGTTACCACTATGGCACGCTTTTCGACTCAGGAATGATTGCCAACATTGCTGAAACCGACTCTAGCGAGGCCAGTTCCTATCTCAGTGCCGACTCCCTAATATGGATAATGGTGATGGGCGTGCTCCCAGCCTTTCTCACTTTCAACGTTAAACTGACATCACAACGTACACAGTTGTTGCGCTTCTCTTTGACTAAGTTCGTTTCTATGTTGGCTTCTCTTGCGGTAATTACGGTCATCGCCAGCTTGTATTATCAGGATTACGCGTCCGTTGGCCGCAACAACAGCTATCTCAAAAAGCTCATAATCCCTACACAGTACGTTTACAGCGCCACTGGATACATAAAGGAAAAATATTTCACCACACCAGAGCCCTACCGTGAGATAGGACTAAACGCAAAGCAATCAGACACGGCGTTACAGCAAGCGCAAAATAAACCGACTTTACTTGTCTTTATGGTGGGAGAAACGGCTAGAACGCAGAACTACCAATTAAATGGCTATCCGCGTGAAACCAATCCCTACACAACCCAGCTGGATGTCATTTCTTTTCAAGATGTCGCATCTTGCGGCACAGCAACCTCGGTATCGGTTCCTTGTATGTTTTCTCAGCTCACCCGTAGCGAATTTGATCGAACCACAGCCGATAACCAAGACAATGCTCTCGATATCATGCAGCGAGCTGGGGTTGATCTCATTTGGAAAGAAAATGACGGTGGTGACAAAGCTGTCGCTCATCAGATCAAAAAAATTGAAATAGACAGAAAACAACAGAATCGGTTGTGTAACGGGCAAACCTGTTACGACATGGCATTATTGGATGGCTTTGACCAAGAACTTGCGAATATGAAAGGCAACCGCGTCATTGCCCTGCACCTAATTGGTAGCCACGGTCCAACTTACTTTCAGCGTTACCCTAAAGACAAAGCATTCTTCCAGCCCGACTGTCCTCGGGCTGACATTGAAAACTGCAGTCGGGAGCAAATAGAAAATTCTTACGACAATACGATTCGTTACACCGATTTTGTGTTGGAACAAACCATCAACAAGCTCAAAGCGTTAGAAGAAAAATACAACACCGCCTTGATTTACGTTTCAGATCACGGTGAATCCTTAGGCGAAAATGGCATGTTCTTACATGGTATGCCTTATGCCCTTGCACCGGATGTTCAGAAGCGTATCCCACTGATAATGTGGATGTCGCCGGGTTTTAAACACGCGAAACATCTCGATACCAACTGTTTACGTCAAGAAGCGAAGAATCGCGGTAACTATTCCCACGACAATGTATTCCACTCTTTACTCGGGGTTATGGATATCGTCACCAATGCCTATGACGCGCACCTTGACCTATTTAAGACCTGCCGATCTGCCTAAACTTTTTTCTGAACGAAAACAAAAAGCCTGAACCAAAATGTGAGTCAGGCTTTTTTATACACAGACATTTAAACTAATCACTTCATGGAGCGTTATAATACCAATCTGCTATCCACACATCGAAACATAAGGACCAAGATGAAAATAGGCATCATTGGCTTGGGAGACATTGCTCAGAAAGCGTACCTTCCTGTTATCACGCAACTTCCCAATATTGAACTGGTATTATGCACTCGCAATTCAGACACGCTTAAGACACTCGCGCAGCAATATCGTATCACTGAAACCTGCCAAGAGTACCCACAGCTCGTTGGCTTCGGTGTGGATGCGGTGATGATCCATGCTGCGACAAGCGTCCACTTTCAAATCGCGGAATATTTTTTACTCCAAGGCATTCCCACCTTTGTTGATAAGCCATTGGCTGACAGTGCAGAAGCCGTAGAAAAGCTTTACGATATCGCGGCGCGAGTAAATCAACCGCTGTACGTCGGGTTCAATCGCCGTCATATCCCGCTGTATAACCAACATATGCAGGGGGTACAGCAAGGTAATATCTCTGGCTTGAAATCATTACGTTGGGAAAAAAATCGACACCAACTGCCGGGGGATATTCGTACCTTTATTTTTGATGACTTTATCCATCCGCTCGATAGCGTGAACGTAACCGCCAAAGCCGATTTGCAAGATGCATATATTACGCATCAGTTTGATGGCAACCAATTAGCGCGTTTGGATATTCAGTGGCAACAAGGCGAGACCCTGCTACATGCTTCAATGAACCGCCACTTCGGTATGACAACAGAGCGCGTTCAAGCTTGTTACTCCAACACAGCAGTCGAGTTTGATTCTTTTGTTGAAGGTAAGCGATGGCAAAACAACCAAGAGCAAAAAGTTAACTTGAAAGACTGGACGCCAATGCTCACAGGCAAAGGTTTCCACTCGATGTTGCTCGATTGGTTTGACATCATTCAATCCGGGACACTCGCCAGTGAAGTCGTACACCGCAATATTGCCAGCCACCAACTTGCTCAGCGGATTTATCACTATGTCGAGAAAGCGATCAAAGTTTGACTGGATTCGGCTTATTTTATTGGCGCTAAACACGGGTTCCTTTCCTATACTAACCACGAGTTAAAAATGAAGAACCTGAAGGTATCAAGTTTGGAGTGCAAGGTTTTAGATACCTCAATCTCACTGTAAACTTTGATTGAAAACATTCATATTCTGTTAAGCTTAAAGCGATTAAGCTGCTCAAAATTTGAGGTTAGAATTGCTGCTCGCTCCTATTTAGGAGTGGCATTCGCATGATACATCATCACATATTAGAAGTAGGAAATAGAATGAGAACACTCGGCAACATCATCTGGTTTGTATTTGGTGGCGTGTTTATGGGATTGCTATGGTGGTTTTTCGGTATCCTAGCGTTCATCAGCATCATCGGAATACCATGGGGACGCGCTTGTATCGTTATGGGTAACTTTTCTTTTTTCCCATTCGGCAAAGAAGCCATTTCGCGTGATGAATTGTCCAACGAGATGGACATTGGCACTAGCCCTCTTGGTGTGATAGGTAACGTAATTTGGTTTGTGTTTGCAGGCATTTGGCTGGCTGTCGGTCATGTGCTCTCCGCCGCAGCGTGTTTTGTCACGATAATCGGTATTCCATTTGCGCTCCAACACTTGAAACTTGCGGTAATTTCTCTCGCGCCGATTGGTAAAACGGTTATCTCGTCAGAAGAAGCCGCAGCGGCTCGCTACAACATTAATCGATAACGCTTTCTACCCTCTGGGCTGTTTTGCTCAGAGGGTCACGCCTGTCATAAGTAAGCCTATAATTGCCACAGTATATTCAATAATGGTTGATTCCATGTTCATACCGTCACCTTTTGTGGTTTGAATTGTATTCTTAACCCAGCACTATCTTTTCTCTTTTATTAATTTCCACTCTTTTGTGATTAATAAGCAATCAAATGGTTTGATTGTACCATCATCGCTTCAACCCAAATGCTGGTCGTTTACCTGCGTTTTCACAATATGTTTACGAAAAGCCGAACTATAAGTGTAGACAAATGAACGGTCATTGGCAGAAAGAGCAATTAAGAAAATAAAACCATGCGTTCTTTTTGTTGTGTTTCAATTAAGGGCCAGTAAAGAAAAAGGTTGACGATGATGCTCTTCAATCCATAAAACTGCCGTCAAAACTTATACCGCACTCAACTGAAATATCCTCTCTCTTTGTAGTAGCATCCTTCTTCGCTTTGCACTATCTTTGTGAGCTATCTTTAATTACTAATTCCAAAATACCTATGAATTTTGCATTACTTAGTATGTTCATCCCTACTTTCTTTTTCGTTTCCATCACCCCTGGGATGTGCATGACGCTCGCTTTAACGCTAGGCATGAGTATCGGCTATCGCCGCACATTATGGATGATGATTGGTGAACTGGTCGGTGTCGCGCTGGTTTCAGTCTCGGCTGTACTAGGGATCGCAGCGATCATGCTCAACTATCCTTGGATGTTTATCGCACTAAAGTTTATTGGTGGCGGCTACTTACTCTACCTTGGTGTAGAAATGTGGCGATCTCGAGGTAAGTTGGCAATAAATGTCGATACTTTGGAGACACCCAAAAGTGGCAATGTCGCGCTCATCATGCAAGGCTTCGTTACCGCTATCGCAAACCCAAAAGGCTGGGCATTTATGATTTCTCTGCTGCCGCCTTTTATCGACCAAAATGCGGCTCTTGCTCCACAGCTGATCGTGCTTGTCTCCATCATTCTTCTTTTTGAGTTCATTTGTATGTCTCTTTACGCCACGGGTGGTAAAGGGTTGAAACGCGTGTTGGGTCAATCAAAGAATGTACGCCTGATGAACCGTATCGCGGGCACTTTAATGATGGGAGTTGGTGTTTGGCTATTACTGAGCTAAAGCAACGCTGAAAATGATGAAAATGATGAAAATGATGAAAATGATGAAAATGATGAAAATGATGAAAATGATGAAAAATATCCTAAGAAAAATCACGCAAAACATAAGTGAAGCATTAGACTTTCAGACCCGGGTTTGGGTCGTAAACGTTTATGCCGGAGAACACAAAGGTGAATCTTACATCGTAAACGAGGACAGCTTTTCTGAGCCATTGCAATGGATGAAAAAGAAAGGTTATCACGCATCTATGCTGCGCCTGGTTGAATCCATGAAGCGCTCTCAAATCATTGAGTTCGATTTAGGTCACGTCAAACACCGCTTGATGCGTGTGAAATAGCACAAAGTAAAACGCCACTCAAACTGAGTGGCGTTTTACTTTTTTACCTTCAGCACCTCGCATTACGGCGCGGTATCAATCTCAACAGGCAAGTAATGCTTCGGTTCGAGTTTGAACCGCTCTGGCAATACGGTACCAATGGAAATGGACGACCATGTACCGGATAGCACACCAATAAACATCGCGGTTGAGAAACCCGCTAGCGGTGCTCCGCCCATCATCCATAATGCACCAACAGTAATCAGTGTTGTGCCTGAAGTCACCATCGTTCTAGAGAATGTCGCGATGACAGCTTGGTCATTGATGTCTTCCATTTCCCAACTTTGTTTCGCGATCAGTAGCTCACGGATTCGGTCTGCAATGATGATCGAATCATTCAATGAGTAGCCTAAAATTGCCAACACGGCAGCAAAAACCGTTAAGTTGAACTCCATCTGGGTAACAGCAAAGAAGCCAAGAACGACAATTACGTCATGAGCCAGAGCAAATATAGAACCGCTCGCTAATCGCCACTCAAAACGGAAACACAAGTAACCAAGAATGCTCAGCACACAAATCAATAGTGCTAAACCGCCTTGCTCAAACAAATCCTGACCAACTTGAGCACCAACAATACTGCTGCTGACGACATCAACTTGATGTGAAACTGGCTTTAATACCTCTTCCACACTTGGCAGAGTTTGTCCTTCTTCTGGGGCGGAGTAACGAATAAGCCAACGACCATCTTCACCTGTGCGGGTGACAGAGGTTGATTCACCAAGTTTTGGTTGCAGTGCATCAAGCAGATCGTGGTTGGTTAACGGCTTATCGACTTTCACTTCTGTCACCATACCACCAGTGAAATCCAAGCCTAGGTTCAACCCTTTAAAGCCTAGAGCAACCAGTGCGATCACCGTCAAAACGATGGAAACTAGCGTAGTGAAATAGCGAATTTTACGAATATTTTGTTTTAGCATTTCGACCATGATTAAACCCTCACATCACGACGGGCATCTCGGCCCCAAATTAAATTGATCATTGCTCGAGAGGCAAATACGCCTGTAAACATACTGGTTAACAAACCTAATCCGAGTGTTAAGGCAAAGCCTTGGATGGGACCGTTACCGATGGCGTATAAAATCACGGCGGTGATCATGGTAGTAATGTTGGCATCAAGGATGGTCGAGAACGCGCTATCAAAGCCCAGATCAATCGCTTGAGCGAAACTGCGGCCTTCACGCATTTTGTCCTTAATACGCTCGAAGATAATCACGTTGGTGTCCACTGCCATACCGACGGTTAACACCAACCCGGCAATACCTGGCAGCGTTAGCACCGCACCTGGTAACAAGGCAATTAAGCCCAGCAAACAAAGCATGTTGGCACAAAGCGCCACGTTCGCCACCCAACCTAAGCGGCGGTACCAAAGCGCCATAAAGGTCAGTGTTAACCCCATACCTAAAGCAAGTGCCGCAAAGCCATTTTCAATGTTTTCAGCCCCCAAAGAAGCACCAATAGTGCGCTCTTCTACGATGGTAACCGGCGCGGTTAGCGAACCCGCACGAAGTAATAGCGCTAACTGCTGCGCTTCGTCCATGCTGCCAGCGCCGGTAATACGGAATTGGCTACCAAGTTGAGATTGAATAGTCGCAACGCTAATAACGCGCTCGCTGCGCTCTGTTACGCCACGGTCGTTTGTCTTGTATTCGCGATAAACCGTCGCCATTGGCTTGCCAATATGCGTGGCAGAGAAATCACTCATCTTTTTACCGCCCGCGTGGTCAAGCGAGATGTTAACTTCTGACATCCCCATATTGTCGACGCCTGCACGAGCGTTAACAATGTGCTCACCCGTTAGGACTGGTCGTTTCTCCAGAATAACAGTTCGGCCATCGTTATCTTTCAGCACAAGATCTTGGCCGCTTCGCGCTTGGCCTGCCTCTTTCACTTCGTAGAATGCCAAACTCGCAGTGGCACCAATAACGTTTTTCGCTTGTGCTGGGTCTTGTACACCTGGGAGCTCAATACGAATGCTGTCTTTACCCTGACGCTGAACTAATGCTTCCGTAATGCCTAGCTCTTCAATACGACCACGCATAATTTTTAAGTTTTGTTGCAATGTCGTTGATTGGAACTCTTGAATATTCTGCTCACTTGGCTCAAGAACAAAGCCGCGAGATGAGCTTTTCACCACCCAACCTGGATAGTTTTGACGCAAGAATTGATTGACTTCAGCTAGGGCGGTATCACTCTCACTGTTTACCGCAATGCGGTTACCACTTTCTGCGCGAATTTGTACACCACGCACGCGCTGATCTCGTAGGCTTGCTTTGATCTCATCGATCAAAGCATTACGTTGCTCCTCAAATGCTTTATTTACGTCGACATTCAAGAGGAACTGTACCCCACCGCGAAGGTCAAGGCCGAGTTTGATTGGGCTAAAACCCATCTCATTCAGCCATTCTGGAGCAACAGACACATATGAGAAGGTAATGCTGTCTTCTTTATTTAGCTCTTTGTTTAGTAACGCACGAGCTTTGCTTTGCGCATTTTCATCATCGAATACAATGGTCGTTTGGCCATCTTTTTCGATGATTTTGTCTGCTGAGATGTGATTGGTTTTCAATAGTTGGTTTAACTGAACAACCGACATTTCACTGCTGTTTTGGTTTGAAAACGTCAACTGGACTGATGGTTGCTCACCGAACCAAGTCGGAATCGCGCTTAACGTTAAGATAATGACCGTCGTGATTAATACGACATATTTCCAAGCTGAGTAGTGATTCATCAGCTTTCTGTTCTTTTGCTGTTTTGGTGTTTTTTTCATGTAAACATCATCCCTTCACTACTAAGTGAAGCTTTTAATAACAAGGCTTAACACACGACAGATGCCCCCAGAATAAATTCAGGGTATGAAATACTCAGGACGGATACGCCCTGTCGAATACAATCGTCGTGTTAAGAGTGCACAATGGTGCAAATAGATGGTGTTTAGGCAGAAAACTGACTATTGAGTGCAACGTACATTGCGTTGGTCTCTTTCCAACCAGAAATGCGATGACCGCTTGTGAAATGATAAAAAGTGGACTGGTTTTGACGCCTATTGATATCCATCAGGCTGTAGGCATAACCTGCGTCAGCATAGAAAGGCGTGTTTAGATCGCCAACAACGTCAACATGCTCATCATCGAGGCCTTCACGTAAGTGAGAAACCCAACGTTGAGTGTTAAATAGGGCTAGCGTATCGAGTCTTGCATGACTTTCAGAAACCGGAGACTGCGTCGTTTCTTCTGAGACCTCAGAAAAATCGATTGAGGTATTTGCAAAAGCAATACTCGTAACAAATGGTTGCAGCTTAGAAAAGTAAGGTAAATGCGCTTTCTGATCTATTTTCGCAGCAAAAACATGCGCTGGTAGCAACACCATCGTAAGCAGCATAAAAAGCAATTTTTTCAAGCAAATCTGAGACATAAGAACTCACTAACCCTGAACGAGTTGAGATCACTCACTCAACGCATTAATAATATTCCTAATAAGTATGCTGCACAACGAAAAAGTCATGTGTTATTCCACGGAAACAGTCTCACCAAAGCCAATGCAGCGAATGCAAGTCATAGACATGTGATTGACTTCATTTTTAGAACCTAATTAAGCAACCGTTTCAGAGTGATGCCAACAATAAAATAAACCCGAGTACGAATACTCGGATTTTTAACAAATAGCGTCAGGTTATTAAAACAGAGGAGAGGTTAATCTTCTGAGTTTGGTGCCGCCGGCTTCTTCTTTGGGATGAAAACATCATCACCCACAGATACGTTTTTATAGAAGCTCTTATCGCGCTTAACCGGTTTCTTCGCTGCCTTTTTCTCTTGAGGACGTGCTTTTTTCGTCGGGTTCTTTTTGCTACGTAAATCAGGCTTACGTGGTCTCAGGCCTTTAAACTTACCTTTCAGATCTTCAAATTCAGAGAAAGTCAGATCTTGTTGTAAGTATGCTTCCACACGTTTAAAACTCTCCCAGTCTTTTGGACCAACAAGAGAAACCGCATCACCTTTATTGCCAGCACGACCCGTACGACCAATACGGTGCACATATTCTTCTGTATGCTTAGGCATATCGAAGTTGATAACATGCGTTACTTTTGAGATATCCAAACCACGAGACGCAACGTCCGTAGTGACAAGAATTTTAAATACCGCACGCTCAAATTGGCTCATGATGGTATTACGTTGCGTCTGGTTTAGACTACCACTCAACGCCACCGCCTTGAGTTTTTTCTCGTTCAGCTTCGTGGTGAGACGCTCGGTATCGTCACGAGTTGCCGTAAAAATGATGATCTGACGATATTCAGCTTCTTCAATAACACGTTCTAAGATCGCTTCTTTGTGATCCAAATGATCGCAAAGATAGAACTTTTGCGTGATATCTGTTGGTACTTCGTGAGAAACCCCGATGGCAATGCGTTTCGGGTTATTCAGCATTTCAGATGCAATATCATTAACGTCCCCATGATCAAGCGTTGCTGAGAACATTAATGTCTGACGACGACGATGCTTAGCCGCTTTATGGATACGACGAAGCTCCGGCGCAAACCCTAAATCCAACATGCGATCGGCTTCATCAAGAATCAGCGTTTCCAAACCGTCTAGAAACAACGAGCGATGCTCCAAATGATCCGCCAAACGCCCAGGGGTCGCCACGATAAATTTAGGGTAACGACGCAACGCTTTCACTTGGTCGTTAAAGTTCTCACCACCCACGATTAACGCAGCCTCGTAAGACAGTCCAGCCAGCATTGAACGAAGCTCGCCATACACCTGCTTCGCAAGTTCACGAGTTGGAGCAAGGATCACTGCGCGTGGGTCTTTGGCAGAAAACGATTTATTCTTTAGAGACTTGTGAAGCATTGGCAATACAAAAGCCAAAGTCTTGCCCGAACCCGTTTTCGACGATGCCAATAGATCCTTGCCTGCGATCGAAACAGGGATCGCCTGCTGTTGAATTTCAGTCGCTTTTTTAAAATCGTAGTGTTTTAGGTTCTTCAACAATCGGTTGTCTAGGCCGAGATCTTTAAATTGCAAAGTGTTCTCCAATAAATCAGTCAGCGTCTGAGCGCTCTGTAGTGTCGTTTCCGCTCTAACGCAGCAAAAAATAAAAGCGCGATATAATACCGCAAATCGTAGGAGTATAGATAGAGATCACACAAACTAATTCATCGTAGTGAAAATAAGAGAAAACCTGCGTCTCAGTAACAAACAACAAATCCCTTCAGTACTGTTAGCTTAGTCATCAACCAATAAAGTAATGCTCGTCAAAACGCCGATCAAACCTTAAAAATTGTGCGATTTACAGCTATTTGAGGCTAGAAACTTTCATTTGGGCCAATATCGTCTAAATTATTGATATCAGGAACGTGGCAAAACACCTGTTATAAGCTGTTGTGTTGGCAAAAGGGAAGACAAATCACTTTCGTTTGTTATGCTCAGGTAAAAGTTAACGTCAGGTACTCCATGAAATTCTTGGATTTTTTTGACTTTTGCTACACCATATACTGATAAAATGTACCCATAATTCAACCTCGCTACTGTATAAATAATCGTTAGTAGTGGGACTTTCACTATAAGCAAGGAGTTCTTATATGAACAAAACGTTGATCGCAGCTGCAGCAACTTCAGTATTTCTACTCGCAGGTTGTGCTTCTTCTGATGAAGCAGTAACAGCAAATGCAGCAAAACTAGACGAACTAAGCAACCAAGTTAGCCAACTAAGCCAAGATGTACAATCTCTTCAATCTGACGTTCAAAAATCAGGTGCAGCAGCAATGGCAGCTCAAGAAGAAGCAGAGCGTGCGAACGAGCGTATTGACAATATCGCCCAGTCTTATACTAAGTAAGACTGAATACCGCGTCTTAACACTTGTTAAGGCGCGGTTATTTCGATTGGTACTCCATTCTGAGCAGCAATTGCCGCCTTCGCTTTCACATTATTCCTTCCAAACTCGTCTAGCCACCACCTTAACTCTTTAGGTACCTGTAGGTGATCTTTCTCACCATTGCTGCGAGTTAATGGCTCATGCGCTTCAACAAATACACTTCTGTCTGGTTCCAGTGTCACTTTCACTGGTTGGTTGATGATATTTACCTCTTCCCCGTGACGCACTTTTTCGAACAGCCATTCGATATCTCCAGGCTCCATACGGATACAGCCAGCGCTGACTCGCATGCCGATACCAAAGTCTTTGTTAGTGCCGTGAATAAGGTACTCACCATGACCGTAAGCTAAACGCAGAGCAAACATACCGAGAGGGTTGTCAGGTCCAGCAGGTACCACCGTTGGAAGGTCGATGCCTTTAGCTTTGTATTCAGCACGAATAGAGGATGGCGGCGTCCATGTCGGGTTCGGCCGCTTTTGACTTACACGCGTCATCATGACTGGTGTATCACGCCCAATCCGCCCAATCCCGACGGGAAATACGTGTACGATATTTTCTTCTGGCGGGAAGTAATACAATCGTAACTCGGCTAAATTAATGATAATGCCTTGGTGAGGAACATTAGGAAGAATGAGTTGAGTTGGGATAGTAAGCACATGCCCTTCTTGAGGTAGGAATGGGTCCACACCTTTATTAGCGGCCATTAAGCCTAGCATGCCCACATCATAGCGCTTGGCGATATTGGCCATGGTTTCGCCCTCTTGCACTACATGATTTTCAATACGACCAATTAAACGACTGCCGTCCTCTGGTAGTTCGTACATTTTAGCAAATGACGACCCACTCACGAGAGACAACGACACAAATAACAGGCTTCGTTTCGCGAAGCTCATTGATCGCTTTTTGCTAAGCATTTCACTCTATTCCTTGGCGCTTTTAAACAGCCGTAAGGTTATCTCTCTTGCTGTCTTGTGATCAACCATCGGCTTGTGATATTCCAGTAAAGAAAATCCTTCCCAAGTCCAAGGCTTATGAATGTATTTGTTCGGAACACTTGTGATTTCCGGGACCCAATAACGTACGAATCGACCATCAGAATCAAACTTCTCACCTTGGCTTATCGGGTTAAAAATACGGAAATAAGGCTGCCCATCACAACCCGTTGATGCCGACCACTGCCAGCCACCATTGTTTGCAGCAAAGTCGCCATCGACCAACTTACTCATGAAGTAAGCTTCTCCCCAACGCCAATCAATGTGCAGATCTTTCGTTAAAAAACTCGCTACCACCATACGTAAGCGATTATGCATCCAACCAGTCTGGTTTAACTGACGCATCGCTGCATCGACTATAGGGTACCCTGTTTTTCCTGTTTTCCACCGTTCGAAAGCTTTTTCATCGTAAGACCATTGAATGTGCTCTTCCCAACCAATAAAGCCTTTTCCTTTTACTAGCTTTGGCTCAAACACCAGTAAATGTTGATAGAACTCACGCCAAATGATTTCACTCAACCACGTTGATTTACCTTCCGTGAGGTCATTCTGTGGGTTTTCGGCGTACAGCCTAGCTATACACTGCCTCGGAGACAATGCCCCTATCGCAAGGTAAGGAGAAAGCTGACTGGTTCCTTCGATAGCAGGAAAATCACGCTCACTTTGGTACGAATCACTTCGCTCACGAACGAATGTTCTTAACTGCGTTAAAATATCATTGGTGGAAGCCAACCAATGATCACTGGATTCTCTGGGATAGCTGAATGTGAACTCTGAATTAAATCGATACAGCTCTAACTGCTCCAAGGTTTTTGAATTTAATTCCTTTTGCGCGTAAGGTTTTGCAACAGCAAGCCGTTGAAACTGCTTTAACCATGCACGCTTAAAAGGCGTGAACACCTTGAAGTACTCACCTTGTTTATTAAGAACCGTCGTGGGTGCATGCACACATTTGTCGTGAAACAGCTCAAAGCCAACATTGTGATTGTTTAACGCTTCCGTCACCTGCGTATCGAGCGCTCGTTCATTGACTTCATAGTGAATATTCGCCATGACCGACGTGATGCCGAATGATTTTGTCCATTCACAAATCACTTTTGTGCAGTCAGAGAATGTAGGCACTTCTTTGTACAACAAAGGAATATTGAGACTAGCCAACTCTTGGTTAAGGCACGCGAGTCGACGAGCGATCAGGTCGGCCTGCATCGGCGCCATATGATGCTCTCGCCATTGCTCTGGCGTAGCGATAAAACAAGCGACAACAGGCTGTCCTGAATCTAGGGCAGCCTTCAGTGCGGTGTGGTCCAACGTTCGTAAATCACGTCTAAACCAGACTAAAATCATGGTGTCTCCTTCCTTTTGCTTTATTCTGTCAGGTGAAGTTTCTCAATCACCTCAGAGTACTGAACTCGCTCTGCTAACCGTGCGAGAAGCGCTTTTATTGATTCGACTTGTTTTGCAGGAAGTGCTTTATTAGAAAGTAAATAAACCAATTGATAGTCATTCACAGCCTCATGCTCTACCAATCCGGATACATCGTCGACTTTATCTATCAATGTTGTGTGATATCCCTGCTCGCATAACTGGGCAGCTTGAATCCAGCTCTCCGCCTCTCTATTTTGTTCAAAACTGATCAGTAAACACTTCCCCTTTGACGCCGCTTTGTTTTCCGACTCCACCACCAGCGCGAGTCGAGTAATAAGACAAGTTTGAAATAACCCCATCTCCAAAGAACGCAATGAGCCTTTCACCATCTCTAGAGCATCAAAGATAGGATTAATAAACTGCTCAATCACGAGTTTTAGTGGGTACTCTTTTAACACCGATGCGAGTAAGCTCTCTGTCTTTCCTCGATTCAACTTCGACAGTGCGAAAAGCATTGTTCCAACTTCTTCAAGAGTGCGTGTTTCTGTACTCATTTCAACATCAGCGCTTTTACCCAACAACCCTTTCACTTTCCCAATCGCGATCCCTTTCGCGAGCCAACTCTGGACTTCACAAATGGTGTCGAGATCTTGCTGTCGGTAGAGTCGATGTCCTTTTTCAGTTCGCTGAGGTTGAATCAGATTGTACCTTCTCTGCCATGCTCTCAACGTTACGGGCTTAACACCCGTGATTTCTGCGACATCTCGGATCGCGTATAGTTTTTCTTCTGAACTACAAACCATAACGTAATCTCATCTCCTGCGGATACGGTTCTAAAAATTTCTGTTTTGCTAAATACTCATCAGGGTAAGTATTTAAATAGTGTTTAATTAATGTCAGAGGGGCTAACAGCGGTAAGGTACCAGTACGGTAATCATGAATGACCGTGGCTAGCTCTTCTTTTTCTTCTTTGGTTAAAGAACGTTTAAAGTACCCTTGCAGGTGCATCAGTACATTCGTGTTGTTTTTTCGGCTAGCGCGATTAGCTAACGCTTTCATCAACCCTAAGCGATATTCTCTATAAAATTCGTCGATTTCATAATTGGCGACATTTGCCACCAATTTACCAAGCGAGCGGTAAGACTCAGGGTGATGAGCCATCAGCGTCAATTTATACCGTGAATGGAAGTCGATAAGCTTACCTCGAGTCGGTTCTGCAGACATCGAATTATAAAAATCATTAAGACAAAATACTCGACTAATAAAATTCTCTTTCAATACAGGGTCGTTAAGACGGCCATCTTCTTCGACGGGCAGCCAAGGCATTTTCTGCATTAGGGTTTGGGTGTACAGTCCTACACCTTCTTTCGCTGCACTATTCTTGCTGTAAACCTTGACTCGTTCCATGCCGCAGGTTGGCGATTTGGCACAAACAATATAACCGCACAATTGCTCGCTTTGCAGCTCATCTACTTTATTGTCAGAGTAGGCAAGCATATTGTCAGTATGGTCATTATCGGGGTTTTTAGTCTCGACTAACGCCACGCGTTCTTCATTGGAAATCAAACGAATCGTTGGACGCGGTACAGGCATTCCAACGCCAACTTCTGGGCATACCGAAACAAAGTCAAAATACGGACTAAGCTCTTTGGTCACAAAGTTGCTGACTTTGTGGCCCGAATCAAAACGAACACGCTCTCCCAATACGCAAGAACTGATACCTACCTTGATTGAAGATTCCATGATGACACCCCTATACAAAATGTTTTGTTGTATAACTTATAGCAAGTCAATTGAGATTGTACAAGAAAATTAATTGTACAATTTAATCGTTTTATTTTCTTAGAATCGCTTTTTCTCCCCGGTTTCTTAAAACTTTTTGATTTTTTTAATATCGTTTTTGTGTGCATAGTCAACAAATCGCCCAAAAGCAAATCGATTGCCTTTTTGCTTTCAACAGATTTGGTTATCAATGGGTGTTATAATTTCTAAAAGCGTGGTTTTTGTGACTAATCTCTCAAGGACTCTCTATACGTCCCGATATGATTGCCTCAATGAAAACTGACAAGTTCAACAGAATTGGTAATAGCGTTCTATAATAGAGGCGTTTTATCAAAAAAACTTTGGAGAGCACTTATGGCAACCCCACACATCAACGCACAACCTGGTGATTTCGCTGAAACGGTTCTTATGCCGGGCGACCCTTTACGTGCTAAATACATTGCAGAAACGTTTCTTGAAGACGTGAAGCAAGTTTGTGACGTTCGTAACATGTTTGGCTTTACTGGCACTTACAAGGGTAAGAAAGTGTCTGTTATGGGTCACGGCATGGGCATCCCTTCTTGCTGTATCTACGTTCACGAGCTGATCGCAGAATTCGGCGTGAAGAACGTAATCCGCGTAGGTAGCTGTGGCGCAGTACGTGACGACGTAAACTTAATGGACGTGGTTATCGGTATGGGGGCTTCTACAGACTCTAAAGTTAACCGTATCCGTTTTAACAACCATGATTTCGCAGCAATCGCTGACTACGGTCTTCTAGAAGAAGCCGTAAACCAAGCTCGTGCTCAACAAGTACCCGTAAAAGTAGGTAACGTATTCTCTGCAGATCTATTCTACACACCTGAAGCCGACCTCTTCGAGAAAATGGAAAAATTAGGCATCTTAGGTGTAGACATGGAAGCGGCGGGTATCTACGGCGTTGCTGCAGATCTAGGCGCGAAAGCACTGACGATCCTAACAGTTTCTGACCATATCATCCGTGGCGAAAAACTAAGCTCAGAAGAGCGTCAAAAATCGTTCAACGACATGATGAAAGTTGCGCTAGAAACGGCAATCAACATCTAATAATAAGTAATAATTTGCAGCTGGCTCTAGACTGGCTGCCTAATTATCCCGAGGGGGCGATTGTGTCTAACGGCAAACTGCCAAAAGACGCAGATGGGTTACAACTCAACTTTTGTAAAACATTGGCGTGTGACAACTTTGGATTGAGTGATGCAAAGCGTTACGTTCTGCAACATGCTAACCCTAAACGTCCGGCGATGGTCTGTCGTGAATGCGGATCTTTCCCCCCCTTACTTAATAATCGCGATGTTGTAAACGAACTGCATCGTCTCAGACTCTTCCATAGTGATGGATTACCTGCCTGTCGTAATGATGATTGCGACAATTTCGGATTGTCTGTCCATACACACAAACACCTCTACCACGCTTTTGGTTACAGTGGCGACCGTCAACGTTACCGCTGCAAAGCTTGCCAAAGTACTTTTGTCGATAAATGGTCCGGCGCAAACAAAAAGCTGCAATTCCAAGAAAATTTAATGGGCTTGTTGTTCACTGGTTACTCGGTACGCGAGATCTGCCGTAAGCTCAGCATCAACCCCAAAACGTTTTACGATCATGTTGACCATATTGCGAGTCGCTGCCGTCGTAAGCTCGCGACGATTGATGCACGATGGGTAAACCACGCTGGGCACTATGAACTGGCTTCTAACTATGTCGCTCTGCAGCCGAACAGCAACAACGGCGTATACTGGATAGCCTCTGGTGAAGCCCATTCTGGCTACATACTCTGCCAACATGTGAATTACTCTGCCCATGAAGAGCCAATTGCGACGCTCGATCATAATCCATATGACGAGGTATCTCGTTTTGTGTCTCAAGGTTACACAGCAGAAGCAAGTGAGCCTCCCGTCGAATCTTCAAAGAAACTTCGTGAACGTATCGATCAGAAATATCAAACAATATTAGCGCGTGGCAATGTTGAAGACCCACTAGGTAACCTTTCTGTATTCCACTACCCCTCGAAAGGAGCACTGATTCGTCCACCTTACACATCGTACGCACACTACTTACATGTACTTGATATGTGTAGCCCAAATAAGCGCGTATCTATCTATATGCCACAAGATCCATTACTTCGTTCTGCAGCGTTAAGTGTTTGTTTATCTCGCATTCAAGAGAGAAACGTCGATCTTATGTATGTTGAAGAAGATGCACATTGGGACATGACCATTCCTTTTGGCAAGGTGGATATTGCCTACATGAGTTGGTGGCGAGACCGTTGGGCAATTTCAAGCCAAAGTGATGGCTCAGAACAACGCCGCATCAATAAAGGCATTTGTTATCTCGCTGGCGACCAAAACGAGCCTGAAAAATGGTTTAATACCGCAACCACTCAACACGTACAGTTTTATCAGAACCGTTTTCAGATTCTTTTTGAGAGTTTCATTAACGAGCCTCGTCGCAAATTGCGACCTGCTGGCATTTTACCGCTTTTAGATATATTCAGAGCTTGGCATAATTTATGTTATCAGGACAAACAAGGTCTTACTGCCGCGCAAAGGCTAGAAGTCACTGATACACCTCTGACGATTAAGCAGCTCCTATCGTAACTATTTAAATCATTTAGATGTGGCAATTAGGGGCAGTGACGGTATACATTACGGCACCTGATCATTTACGATGTCGCTTTCATGCTGCAGCACTCGTAATGAAGTACACATCTAATTACTTCATATTTAGGTGTAAGTTCCAGTTCGATAGTCATGGATGTGCACGTTGGATAAAAACCAAATTCAGCTAGAAGATGAGCTAAAGCAGCTCACAAGGCAAATTAAAACAGCCCCTGAATACACCTTCAGCATTTCTCAGCAATGCCGTATCCGAGCGGAGCAGATTCTCTATGTGGATGGTGAGATCAGAGCATTACTCATCATGGCCCACTGTTGTTGGTGCTTAATGGATTACCGACAAGGGTTAAAGTTAGTCAAAGAAGCCTATAACAAACAGATCCAACTCGAAACCGACGATCACCTCCCTGAAATTCTTCACCTCTTTGCTCTCCAGTACTGGGGACAAGCAAAATACTACTCAGCCCAACAATACTGGATTAACGCACTCGAACAATCCGCCCTTGTTGATGATATTGAAATTCAAATTGAGTCCTTAATTGGGCTTGGTAATGTTTGGCGCATCACCAATGAGCATAAGCTTGCCGCTTCGACGCATGAGTTAGCAGTCAAAGTGGCAAATAACGTCCGTATCGTGTCGCTAGAGGGTAAAGCTCGAATTCTATTAGCTTGGGATTATTATTTACTGAATAAGTTTGTTGAAATGCTTACCGTGCTGGATGGCGCAACGGAAGTGCTCGCTGCTCACGAAGACAGTACTTGGCAAGCAGAAATTTGGGACTTTAGAGGACTCGCTCTTCTCGGCTTAGAGCGTCTCGATGCAGCAGAAAAAGCCACTCAAAAAGCTCACCTTTTGGCTGTCGAACACGATCTTACTTGGATGAAGGCCCACTCTTTCATCAGCCGTGCACGGCTCGAACTGTTGCGAAAGAATACGGAAAATGCCGCTGAGCTATTGCTCGCCGCTGAAGAGTCTGCCCTTAATTTCGACAATGGGGAACTACTTAGCCAAATTTGCTTCCAACAATCACGAGTGGCCGAAGAGCAAGGCAATTTTGAGTCGGCATTCAATGCGTTTAAGAAGTACCGTAAACATGCATTGAAGATGCAGAAAGAACAAACGCATAGAGTCAGCATGGATAAAGCTCGGGGCTCTAAACGTCAACTAGAACAACGGGCGCGCAAGCTCATCAACCGTATCCGCTCCCAGCATGAATACGACCCGGAAAAACAATTCTCCAATGTTGTCTCCGAGACTTATTGGTGGGAACAATTAGTTTTGTTCAAAACAGAACTCAAACGCTCCAACCACGCCATCATTATGATTCAACATGCAAACCCCGAATTTCTCGATGTTTGTACTGAGCTAGTTCATGCATTGACGACCTCCAGTGATCTCATCTCACGAATTTCTAGTGACAGACTGGCCATGTTGATTGCTGAAAAAGGCCGAGCAGCCGAAGAGTTATATCGCACCGTTCAAACCATGTTGGGCATTTATCCATGGCAGCGACGTGGGTTAAACGGGCCCAAACCGACATTGTATTTACAAGATATCCTGACCTTCCCATTCACTTTAGAACAATTAAAAGAAAGTCATATTGAGGTGATGAACAATGGACAAACTGCTTAATAAAGTGACCGAGGCAGGCATCGATCCTTGTGCGGTCTCCGGTGAAGAAGCGATCACGCTTTGGGAGCATGTTGGATTACATATCGCCTCGACCAATCAAGAAAAAGCGCATTGCTATATCATCAGTGCGGAATACCGATGTGAAATAAAACAACTGAATGACAGCATCGACGAGCTCAGGAAAGCCCTTGAGTTACTTGCATTACCTGAAGACGTCGAAGATATTTTATCGGTTAAGGCAAGTTTAAGTGACCGCTTGGTTGAAGTGGGTGATTACAACGCCGCATTAACAGAGTATGTGGCCTCTACCAATATTGCCGTGGAATACGGCTATATTGACGAGTATGTTTTAGCCATTATTGGAATGGGCAACTTATGTGACGCCTACGGTGATCACCATCGCGCTTTACGCTACTACCGAAAGGTTGATGCTATCGATCACGCCATAAGCAGTCGCTCACTACGCCTGCGCTATAAGCTCTATAAGCTTGCTTGCTATATTTATTTGTATCACACGGAAAATGCCAAAGAGCTACTAACTGAGTGTGAAGAATTGAGCATTCTCGTCAGCGATAAGAATCTTGCTGCGCAAATTCACCTCTACCGCGCCCAATTGCACCGATTACAAAAAGACTATACCCTCGCCTTGCTCTCTATCTCGAACATTCAATACACAACAGGTAGCGCAACCACTTATTGGTTATCTACCATGGTGAAAATAGAAACGGCGTATTGCCTTAATGGCTTGGGTCATACCTCGTTGTGCAACTTACTGTTAGGCTTCATCGATAAACGAATTCAAAAACACGCTTCTCCGGTTATCGCTCGACATTTTTATAACACAATGAGTAAGGTGTACGCCTCTCAAAATTTGTTTCAGAAAGCATTGCGTTGTGAAAAACGGGCTTTTCGTATCGAGTCCGATCTCGTTAAAGACATTCCAATCGGAGAATTAGGCTCTGCGCAATTGCGTCGAATTTCTCGTTTTGAACTGCAACTTAAGCTAATTTTGTCAGAAATTGAAAACAAAGAGCTGAAGGAAACCACCAAGCAACACAAGAATACGGTGGCTCAGCTACAGCAGGACGTTTTTTCCGACCCACTGACATCCTTACATAACCGTCGCTGGCTTGAGGTGAAGCTCAAAGATCTGCTTTTGTACGATACTACATTTGCGCTAATGGTCATTGATATCGACCACTTTAAGTCCATCAACGATGAACTCAGCCACCTTGTTGGAGATAAAGCCATCAAATGCGTGTCTCAAAAATTAGCCGGATACTTCAAGTTTGAAGGGGCATCTTGTGTTCGCTTTGGTGGTGAAGAATTTCTTGTGATTCTGGAAAACAGCAACCTAGAACGCGCACAAATGCACGCCGAAAATTATCGCGAACACATTTATCAACATCGTTGGGATAACATCCTTGGCGAACGCGGATTAACCGTATCGATTGGCATTACGCTGCATCGCGAAGGAGAAAATACTCAGCGAACCTTCTACCGCGCTGATAAAGCTCTGTATCGTGCCAAAGCCAATGGACGAAACCAAGTCTGTACTGAGCTTTAAACACCTCACAATCCAACAGGGGCGCTCTCACTTCTATCAATAACCACTTTTTGTTGGCCCCCTCTCCATTACATATTCGTCAAATATCGACGAGTTCGACATCGCATAAACGCCATTGATACATAAAATTTTCTTGATCCAACGATAGTTAAGGCAAATACTCAAATGATTAATTTGTGTACCTTTTTTCTATTTGCAAAAAACACAGGGAAGTAAGATGTTTCTAGACTATTTTGCTCTTGGGTTACTCATTTTCGTCGCTTTGGTGATTTTTTACGGAATTATCGTCATCCACGATATTCCATATGAAATCGCGAAAGAACGTGAACACCCACATCAAGACGCGATCCATTATGCTGGCTGGGTCAGCCTTTTCACTTTACACGCCCTGTGGCCGTTTTTATGGATATGGGCAACGTTATGGCGGAAAGAACGCGGCTGGGGCTTCAAGAAACTCGAACAAGAAACATACGACATTCATCAACGCCTTGAAGCGCTGATTGACGAAATGACCGAGTTAAAAGAAGAAATATCCACACTGAAAAAGCAGCAGGTTCAACAAAGTACAACTGCTAAACAGAGTAAAGAGGAAGAATAATGGATTTATTACTGATTCTGACTTATGCAGCCCTTTGTATCGCCATTTTTAAAATTTTTAATATCCCTTTGAACAAATGGACGGTACCAACTGCCGTTCTTGGCGGTGTTGTATTGGTGGGAACATTGATCTTGTTGATGAATTATAACCACCCGTTTACACAACTTGGTAACCAAGTATTCTCGACGACACCTGTCGTATCTGGCGTTCGCGGTCGTGTTATTGACGTGCCTGTAAAGCCAAACCAACCATTATCTCAAGGGGATGTGCTTTTCCGTATTGACCCGCTTCCGTTTCAGGCCGAAGTTGACAGACTACGAGCAAAAGTAAAAGAAGCAAGCCAAGGTGCTCTTGGACTAGAATCGAGCGTTCAAGAATCACAAGCTGCTGTGCTTAAAGCACTTGCAGAGCGAGACAAAGCACAACGCGAATTCGATCGTTATCAAAGAGGCTTCGACCGCGGTGCCTTCACTGAGCAACAACTGGACACTCGTCGTCAAGCATTCAAAGCAGCCCAAGCGGCGCTAAACGTCGCCCAGTCCAAACAAGAGCAAGCGCAAATCGCACTTGAGTCTGAAGTAGGCGGTGAAAATACTCAAGTTGCCTCGCTATTAGCTGAATTAAGAAAAGCCGAGTTCAACCTAGAGCAAACCGTGATTACTGCGCCTACTGACGGTTACGTCACCCAACTTGCGCTGCGCCCAGGTGTCATGTCAGTACCACTACCACTTGCTCCGGTGATGACCTTCGTTCATACCGAAGACAAACTCTATACAGCGGCATTCCGTCAGAACTCGCTGCAGCGTTTGGAGCCGGGATTTGAAGCAGAGTTCATGTTTCGCGCTTTACCAGGCAAAGTATTTAAAGGGGAAGTCATTGAAGTACTACCAGCGATTGGCGAAAGTCAATTCCAAGCTCGTGGCTCACTGCTGGGAACCGAGGCTTTACGCACAAGCGGCCGGGTATTCGTAACGTTAAAAATTACCGACGATTTAAGTGAATATCATCTACCAATGGGCACCGCAGTAGAAGTAGCGGTTTACTCGGAAAGTTTCTCGCACGTATCGGTTATGCGTAAAGTACTTATTCGCATGAAGAGTTGGCAAAACTATCTCTATCTAGATCATTAACTTATATACCCAATGAACCTAAAATATTTGAGTTCAGCAAGAAGGCTTGGTTAGCAATCTCGGCGACGGTTTAATGAGCTCGCCTAGCCGCGCGATTTCCTATACCTCATAAGAAGTAACACAACCTTCTCTTGATTCAAGTTAACTGACAGCAAGTACCGCTGGCAGTTAACTTGAATCACTCTCAAAGACGTCCCTCGTAACTAGCTAATTTAAATAGATTTAACTAATAAACACTGGGAAAAACCAAAAAAGAACAAAGGTGGTTAGATTAACGTTAATAGTAAAAATCGTAGGAGGAAAGCATAAAAACTTACTCAGTTTTACCAATGTGCCAACACCCGTGCAGTCAGCCCTTCAGTGTAAGGGTTAACCTTCCAGTGATCAGGGCTCCAGCCTTTCACAAAACGTTGAAAATCCGCCCAAGCAACCGCGAACAGAGGGCGCCACTCTTGTTCGACGTCATTTGGGTTTAGATGTGGCTGGTAAAAATGCAACGCTCGCTGCAACTCTGAAAAATACGTGTCTAAAACCCAACTTTCCATCTCTGCACATGCTTCAGGCTTCACGGCACTACTCATAAACAACACCACATCTTTCATGGCACAACCCTGCCCAACGTATTGAAAGTCAACCGCGGCGGCTTTTGTTCCCTTAGCGTCAAAACAGAAGTTCGCGAGTTTAGCATCACCGTGCACTAACGTTGGATAGTTAGCCTGCTTTAGGATCTCATCAATACGAATAGCAGCCTGTTTTAGTCGGTGGTCGGTTAATGCTTTCAGCTCATCGGGACGCGTCGCTAAATGCCAGTAAGTTCCGGTTTGCCAAAGTTGATCTGTTTGAGTGCCAATGTAACGAGCATGAAAATTCGCCAACCAAGCTAAACAAGCTCGCAAATGGTTTTGAGTTGCATCAGCGATGATGTTGGGGAAACCTGCTTGAGCAAGATCTTCCATTACAATCAGCCACTCATTGTCTGCTTGACACGTTTTTAACCCTTGCGGGACACGGCAACGTACATCAACCGAACGGGTATAATGCTCATACCAACTCACTTCAACCTGATAAGAGTGCAGCTTTCTTTGATGAGATCGGTCAGTGTTCCAGCCTCTTGGATGTTCTGAAGGTTTGGGCAGTTTAACGTGTTTTACGATGATCGAGCATGTTGAGAAAACGATTCGAACCAGCTCGCCATAACCGCCCCATAACGATTGTATATTCTCGATCGACTCGAGTTTGCCAAGCTTGAGTGCCTCTCCAATACTTTGATAAAGAGGATGATTATCGTTCATTGTTATGCGAGAAGGTGTGACCACGCTTGATTTTTCTCCATATAGTAAACGACATACGGGCAAACTGGTTTAATTTTATAACCAAGTGATTCGATCTCGGGTAATACCGCTCCCATCACGACTTCTCCGTACCCTTTACCTCGTAACGCTTCAGGCACAACGGTTGACGTTATCTTCATCACATCATTCTCAACTTGATAAACCACTTTTGCTTTATAGCCCTGCTCTAAATCAACCCAAAAGGTGCCCGTTTCTGTCTTATGAGTCACTTTATTCATATTTTTCTCTCTGACTTTGCTACTGATTTGTTTAATCAAACTATATCACTGCATAGTATCAATTCTAGGTTAGGTCACATGCATATCGCCACAATACCCAGTTATCCATTGAGCTGAAAAAGTACGCGCGTCAAAAAATAAAAAATCCCTGAGCGGTTACTCAGGGATTTAGAAAATCTTACTTTGTTAACAACGGATTATAACTTAAAGAAACTCAATTGCTCTTTCTGTTTCTCTGCAAGAAGTGATAGCTCAGTGCTTGCGCTTGCACTTTGACTGATACCCGCTACGTTTTGGTTCACCAGCTCAGACATATTAACTACGTTACGATTGATGTCTTGTGTTACTTGAGACTGCTCTTCTGCCGCTGTTGCCACTTGCGTGTTTGAATCGTTAATGTTGGCGACCGATTCTGTAATACCCACCAGTGCTTCATTCGCTTGTTGAGTCAACTCGTTATTACGATTAAGCATCTCAAGACTGACTTGCATGCTGTCATTCGCAAGCCCTGACTGTGCTTGTAGCTCTTCGATAATCGTTTGGATCTCTTGTGTTGAATCTTGTGTACGAGCAGCCAGCATACGAACTTCATCCGCCACCACCGCAAAGCCACGGCCAGACTCACCCGCGCGCGCCGCTTCAATCGCCGCGTTCAACGCAAGCAAATTAGTTTGCTCTGAGACACCACGAATCACTTCAATCACATTATTGATCTGCTCAGATTGTTCTTTTAAGCGCAACACTACTTGGGCCGCATCATTCAGTGCTTGAGACATCTGTGTACTTGCTTCTGCACTCTCTTGGAAGATAGTCAAACCAGATTGTGCAAGGCCGCCAGCTTCACGTGCTGTCGAATCCGCAAACGTTGCATTATCACTCACATTGTTTGCGGTGCTTGCAAGCTCATTAACTGCAGAGGCTACTTGTTCGATTTCTGCTAGCTCTAGCTGTGCGTTCGCTTCTGCCTGCGTCATTACTGCCGCCAGTTCAGTCGATGCCGACGCCACTTCTTCACTGATGCGTGTAAGCTGGTCGACCGTGGTATACAGTTGCTCTGCAGTTTGGTTTACGTCTTTGCTTAGTTTCGCAATTTCGTTATCACCTTCTACATCTGCGCGCACAGACAAATTCCCTGCCGCCAATTGACGCATCACTTCTTGAAGTTTTTGAATCGGTGAGACGATCATGCCAGATAAGAACCATGCGCCCACTAATGAGAGTGCGAATACCGTAAGAACCGTTAACATTGCGTTGGTTTGCACGCGATCATTGTTTTGCTGACTTTTTATTGTGGATTGTTCAGCTTGATCATTAACATGCTTAGACAAGGTATTGATTTGCTCGACCATTTCTCGGCCAACCTCACGATACTCTTTAATAAATGCGCGATATTCACTGTTAGACTTTAAACCTTGATCATATTGGTTAAAGAAAGCCACAGATCTCTCTGAATAGCGGACATAAGCTTCAATCATTTCGCGCACTTTAATCGCGTCCTCGCGAAATAAATTACGCGCTTTAATTGCATTTAAATCAGCGTCAACTTGTTTTAAGCCCGCTTTCAGTTCTTGGAGGAAACGTTCTCGACGAGAAGGATCGTAAATGGCGTATACCGCCGTAATACGTAGTGGATAAATTTGGTCATCAATACGCGCCAAGGTGTCTTTATGAAAAACCAAAGACTCTTGGTTTGAAGCAATAACATCTTGCTCAGCCTGAAGATTGTTTTTAGTAACCCACAAAGAAATAAACAAAACAATAGCGGTAAATAATACCGGAACCAAAATTTGCGTTCTTACCGACAAATTTTTTAGTGATAGCTGCATGGCTGGACCTCAGTTATATGCGTGATGCCTATGTGCTTCCTTGCGACGGGAAATTTCCCAGACGAATAAACAAGCAGCGAATATTAGAGATGGATCACACTTTTGTCCAGTACAAAAAGCCTACATTTTCAGCCTGTTACCGCCAATACCCCGCCACAGTGTCGGGATTTTGGCGTTATGACTAATTATGATTGTTTATGATGAGAAACATTCACATTTACATTGATTTTTGCTTACTTTCTCAACGAATTGAGCTTAGCTTGAGCAAGGCCAAAAATCGTATCAATAGGATAAGACCCCTCATCTGTTGGCTCACCCGCGACTTTCCCGGTGAACAGTTCAATCGCTTCAGTGACATGGTCAATAGCCCAAATATTAAACTCACCTTTTTCAACGGCTTTAACAATATCTGCGCGAAGCATCAGATTGTGAACATTAGAGCGTGGAATAATAACACCTTGGTCTTCATGCCGACCTTTGATCACACAGACGTCATAAAAACCTTCAACTTTTTCATTTACGCCACCAATTGGCTGAGCTTCACCGAACTGATTCATTGATCCTGTAATCGCGATGTCCTGCCGATTTGGTTGTTTAGAAAAAGCCGATACTACCGCACATAGTTCCGCCATGCTGGCACTGTCGCCATCTACCCCACCATAGGATTGCTCAAACGTAATGGTGGTAGTGAGTGGTACTTTAGCGGTTTTACCAAATACAGAAGATAAATAAGCCGACAAAATCATCACCCCTTTCGAGTGAATGCTGCCGCCTAAATCAACACTGCGTTCAATATCAATCACACCACCATTGCCATAACATGTGGTTGCGGTAATACGGTTCGGTGCACCAAACATATAATCACTGGTACTGAGCACGGATAGAGCATTGACCTGCCCAATTGCAGAACCTTGGGTACGGATTAATGTTGTGCCGTTGACGAACGTTTCCATCACGTTATCACGCAATCGGCTTACTCGCATTTCTTGGTTCTTCATCGCCTCTTCAACATGACCGATACGAATCATGTTGGAGTTGGCCTGACGAGCGACGTAGTTTGACTCACGGAGCAGGTTGGCAATATTGGCAGAATGCAACGATAACTTGGTTTGATCTCCGGATAAACGTGAACTGTACTCGATAATTCGAGCCATGGATTTTCTGTCACAATGCAGCATGTTGTTATCGTTCACCACGCTCGAAATAAAACGTGCGTAATGCAGCTCTGATTCCGACGTACGCTTCATCTCATCTTCAAAATCTGCAGTAACTCGGAATAACTCGCTAAATTCTGGATCATAGTGTTGTAGCAATTGGTATGTTCGGTAATCACCAAACAAGATAATCTTAATATCAAGCGGGATCGGCTCAGGATCCAGCGACACAGCTCCGGTTAACGTGACTTCTTTTTCTAGAGACGTAAAGCTCAATTGACGCGCACGAAGGGCACGCTTTAAACCATCCCATACGTACGGCTGCTCTAGAACTTTCTGTGCATCAATAAGCAACACGCCACCATTGGCTTTGTGCAAACTGCCTGCTCGGATCAACGAGAAGTCGGTAAATACCGTTCCTTTGAACGTTGCGGTTTCAATCGCGCCAAACAGCGAGTGATAGTTCGGGTTCTCTTCAACCACGATTGGGAAATCACTATTATTGCGACTTACCAACACATTCACCTTATAGCGACGTGGTAATTTCTTATCCAAGGATGCGGTCGCGATTTCTCCTTGCTCCCCACTTTGATCAAGGAAAATATCGGCATTCTCAACAATGTCTTTCTGTAACTCGGTTAAGTACGCTTTGATTTCGGAATAATCAGCGTAATCGACTTTTAACTTTTTTATAAAATGAGTAATGACATCCAAAGTGACTTCATCATTTAATTTTTTGATTTTATCACTGTAAGTTTCTTCCCACTCGGTTAGCTCTCGTACCATTGAGCGCAATCTCACTTCGAGCTCATCAATGCTATCACTGAATTGCTCTTGCTCTTTTTTGTTCAGCGCATCAAATGACTCTTCGGTGTGCAACTCATCGCCATTCATCGCAACAAATTGATAATCACCTTGTGTGGTTATTGTCAGGCTGATACCGCGCTCTTTCGCTTCTCGACTGATACGATCCAACTCATTTTGTTGTTTACTCGTCAGTTGGTTTTTTAATCGGTCTGCGCGGCTAAAGTACATTTCATTATCAAACGCCAGTGGCAGCGCATTGAGTAGCTTAGCCATTAATGTCTCAATATCGACTCGAAGTTTATGACCGATACCGCAAGGAAGCTTTAATACTTTCGGGGTTCGGGTATCTTCAAAGTTCGCCACATAACACCAGTCAAACAATGCGGTAGCATCATGTTTATGACGATTAAGATAACGCAGGATCATGGTTCTTTTGCCTAACCCATTCTGACCAATAGCGTAAATATTGTATCCTTTCTCTTTGATGGACATCGCAAACTCGACCGCTTTTTGAGCACGTTCTTGCCCCACAATTTCATCAATTGGAGGTAACTCCTTGGTCGACTTATATGGCATATTCTCTAGATCCGCGACAGAATATAGCTGCTTAGCTTCCAACCTCAGTATTGCCATATCCACTTCCTTTTTCTTATTTTCGTCATTTGAGTGTAGAGATTATTTGTTTAATTTTAAGTGATTTACCTTCCACTGCGGGTTAATTGGGCGTTTTATGAACACAAAAGACTCTCAATCCATCAACTACCTAGAAATAGTGTGAGATAGTTAAATAGCGTTCGCGGATGTGCTCGATAAGTAATTTTACTTTGTTAGGAGGCTGACGAGTAAAGGGGTATACAGCGTAGATGCCCAATTTTTTGCCGACAAGATCCGGGAAAACATCAACCAGCTGACCGTTACGAATATCGTGATATACCAAACAACGTGGAACATAAGCGATACCATGGCCACCTAAGGCTGCTTTACGTAACGCGGTGGCATTATCAGTAGAAAAACTACCGGACACTTTGACGATATAGTTACCCTCATCACTTTTAAACTCCCAATCCGTAGCTCCCGTCGTTTGATAAGCGTATTGCAGGCAGTTATGAGTGGTGAGATCAATAGGCTCAATCGGTTTGCCGTTTTTTACGATATAAGAAGGCGATGCGCATACCACCCATTGAGAGTCGAGAATATGTCGCGCAATTAAACTGGAGTCCGCAAGGTATCCGGTTCGGATGACCAGATCGTAGCTATCGGCGACTAAATCGACGAAGCGGTTGTCCAGCGACATATCAACAGTCAACCCCGGATGAAGGTTACAAAACTCGGCAACCGCATCTGCGAGAATGAGGTCTCCTGAGATACAAGGGACAGACATTTTGATATGACCACTGACATTCTCTCCAAAGCCTGAAACAGCATCCATAGCCTCCTGAGTGGCCTGCTTCACATTTTTAGCACTGTGTAGCAACACTTTGCCCGCTTCACTCAACGTCAGTTTGCGCGTTGTTCTATATAATAGTTGTGCCCCTATCTCCTCTTCTAATCTCGCTATTCTTTTGCTAACTACTGAATTTGTAAGGTTATTTGACTCCGCAACCTTACTAAAACTGCCTAGCTCGATTACCTGAGAAAACAAGATTAAATCATCTGCTCGCATACGATTATGTCACTTTTG
Source organism: Vibrio sp. ES.051 (assembly GCF_002563795.1). Classification (GTDB taxonomy): domain Bacteria; phylum Pseudomonadota; class Gammaproteobacteria; order Enterobacterales; family Vibrionaceae; genus Vibrio. The sequence continues at coordinate 254,165 of NZ_PDJL01000003.1, read as the reverse complement.
GAATTAATTATTTTCATTATTTCCCTATATTAACAAAAAATAAAGGAGTAAATTCACGCCAAATTAACAAACCCATTACAACAAAAGTCACCTCTACAGCGGATTGACGCCGTTCGAGAAGTCAGCGTACGAAGGATGTACAAATGAGTGAAACCCTACTTGCCCTCGTGGCATTTTCGCCAATTGTTGTTGCCGCCATTTTATTGGTTGGTCTCAACTGGCCGGCTAAAAAAGCCATGCCTATTGCGTTCGGTCTGACCGTCGCTATCGCCCTAATGTTCTGGGATATGTCAGCTACTCGCGTACTGGCTTCCGTATTCCAAGGGTTAGGAATTACTGCCTCTGTTCTTTGGATCGTGTTTGGCGCCATTTTCTTGCTCAACACTTTAAAGCACACTGGCGCGATCACTACGATCCGTAATGGATTTACCGATATTTCAGCTGACCGTCGCGTGCAGGCCATCATCATTGCTTGGTGTTTTGGTTCGTTCATTGAAGGCGCATCCGGCTTTGGTACGCCAGCAGCAATTGCGGCGCCACTGCTGGTTGCTATCGGCTTCCCTGCGCTTGCGGCCGTCCTAATGGGCATGATGATCCAATCAACGCCTGTATCATTTGGTGCGGTGGGTACGCCAATCATCGTCGGCGTCAACAAAGGGTTAGACACACATAACATCAGTGAGTCTTTGACAGCACAAGGCGCAACATGGGAAATGTACCTGCAAGACATCACCGCGCACGTTGCCGTGATTCATGCTGTAGTAGGCACCATGATCCCTGTGTTGATGGCGGTAATGCTAACACGTTTCTTTGGCAAGAACAGAAGCTGGACTGAAGGCCTAGATATCCTGCCATTTGCTTTATTCGCAGGCGTCTCTTTCACGGTACCATACGCGTTAACAGGCGTTTTCTTGGGCGCAGAGTTCCCATCACTCATTGGTGGTCTGGTTGGTCTTTCTATTGTTGTCACAGCGGCGAAAAAAGGCTTCTTAGTGCCAAAGACCCAATGGGATTTCGAAAGCGAAGACAAATGGCCAACTGAGTGGCTGGGCTCTCTAAAAATCGATCTTAACGACAACCCAGGCAAACCAATGAGCATTGTGAAAGCTTGGGTACCGTATGTAATGTTAGCGGTTATTCTCGTCGCAAGCCGTGTAAGCCCTGAGCTTAAAGGCTTTGTACAAAGCGTAAGCTTGTCATTCAGCAATATTCTTGGTGAGACAGGCGTTAGCGCCGCAATTCAGCCATTGTACCTGCCAGGTGGCATCCTCGTGTTTGTTGCTCTGCTTGCAGCCATGTTGCAAAGCGGCAGTGCAAAACCATTGCGTGAAGCATTTGGTGAATCAAGCAAAACATTGATTGGTGCTGGTTTTGTATTGGTATTTACCATCCCAATGGTGCGTATCTTCATCAACTCTGGGATTAACGGCGCTGACCTAGCAAGTATGCCAGTCACGACAGCGAACTTTGCCTCTGACCTTGTCGGTTCTGCGTTCCCAGCACTAAGTGCCACCGTTGGTGCGCTGGGTGCGTTCATCGCTGGCTCAAATACGGTTTCAAACATGATGTTCAGCCAGTTCCAATTCGAAGTGGCACAAACACTGTCTATTTCGAGTGTGATTGTTGTATCGCTTCAAGCCGTTGGCGCTGCCGCAGGTAACATGATTGCGATTCACAACGTTGTTGCCGCATCAGCCACCGTAGGTTTACTTGGTCGTGAAGGCGCAACATTGCGTAAGACGATTATCCCTACGTTCTACTACATTGTCATGACAGGCATTATTGGTTTGGTGTTGATTTACGGCCTCCAAATGACGGATGTCTTGATGAAGTAACGCGAAACGCAGGGTTTGTGGCCCTGCCTAATTTGACACAGCTGTCAGCACGACTACCCCGACATGTTGATTGAGCTTGCTACATCAATCCCCCCGGGCCGCTGTGTCACCCTTTCCAGTTTACATAACTGAATGAGTAATTTAACAAGATTGTTCAATCAATTATGTAAATGGGTTACCACATCACCAATTCGAACGTAAGTGAACTATAGGTAACTATACTCATTTTGATGCTCTCACCGTGCTGCGATGAAAGCTCAACAAAAGAGCAAATTGCTCCACAACTTTGCTTAGAATAACCGCTAGGACACCATTATGATTATCTCAGCTTCTACTGACTACCGCGCTGCCGCGAAAGCCAAGCTTCCTCCGTTTCTATTTCATTATATTGATGGCGGCTCTTACGACGAACGCACGCTGAAGCGTAATACTGACGATTTAGGCGATGTGGCACTGCGCCAACGCATCCTGCGCGATATGAGCGACCTTAGCCTAGAAACCGAGATTTTTGGTGAGAAACTTGCGATGCCAATCGCACTGGCTCCGGTTGGGCTAACCGGCATGTACGCTCGTCGCGGTGAAGTACAAGCGGCGAAAGCAGCCGAGAAGAAAGGCATTCCATTTACTATGTCGACCGTTTCGGTTTGTCCGATTGAAGAAGTCGCCCCAGCGATTGAACGTCCAATGTGGTTCCAGCTCTACGTGCTGAAAGACCGTGGCTTTATGAAGAACGTGCTTGAGCGTGCAAAAGCAGCGGGCGTAACAACGCTGGTATTTACGGTTGATATGCCTGTTCCGGGTGCGCGTTACCGTGACATGCACTCTGGTATGAGCGGTCCTAACGCTGCAATGCGTCGTGTATTCCAAGCGATGCGTCATCCGAGTTGGGCATTAGATGTGGGTCTGCTAGGTAAACCACACGATCTGGGTAACATCTCAACGTATCGCGGTGAACCAACTAAACTGGAAGATTACATCGGCTGGTTAGGTACAAACTTTGACCCATCGATCTCTTGGAAAGATTTAGAATGGATTCGTGATTTTTGGGATGGTCCTATGGTCATCAAAGGTATCCTCGACGAAGAAGACGCGAAAGATGCGGTACGATTCGGTGCGGATGGGATAGTGGTCTCGAATCACGGTGGTCGTCAGTTAGACGGCGTGCTTTCAAGTGCTAAAGCGTTACCAAGTATTGCAGATGCGGTGAAAGGCGATCTTAAGATCTTTGTCGATTCGGGTATTCGTACCGGTCTTGACGTCGTTCGTATGCTGGCACTAGGTGCGGACTGTACGCTGCTCGGTCGTTCATTTGTGTACGCGTTGGCAGCACAAGGCGGCGCAGGCGTTGAAAATCTACTGGATCTGTACGACAAAGAAATGCGTGTAGCAATGACGCTAACAGGAGCGAAATCTATCGCTGAGCTTTCACGTGATTCGTTAGTGAAAATGCCATAGATTGCTGGCCAAACGCACTGTTCTACAATCAAAAAAACGAGCCAACGGTGGCTCGTTTTTTGTGCTGCTCAACTTACCATTCGGGTAACCTAGCTAACTTGGTGCACGTACTCAATCACCACTTGGTTGCCATCAATAAAGACATTACTGATGTCGCCATCCACGGTCACACGGTTTTGTAAATAAACCGACCCAGATGCAGAGATATCACGCTCTGTCAAAGACGGGATCACCAGACTAGGACGTACATGTAACTGTTCGCAGAGTTGTTTTACAAAACTCAGCGTCAATGGCGAATTACCACGTAATAAACCAGAAAATTCGTGCACCTTCAAACCAAGACGTTTCGCCATCTCCATTTGAGTAATGTGCATTTTGGCCTTTTGTGACATCCAAATGTCGTAGAGCGCGCTTCGATCCAGCTCTGTAAATTCCATATCTGCCTCCGCTAATTAAAGTGGCACTACCCTCTCATACTTATTTGAGATAAATGTTAGCGATAAGTCAGATAAGTTATAATTCACGGTTTGAATATCGACGCTCACATCAAGCGCAGCGTGACTTTAGAACAAAACAACAAGGCTCATATTGGCTTTGATGATCTCAAGTTCAGGTTACTTACTCATATGAATCAACGAGCGGCCCAACAGCCATTCTAACTCTCTGTCGCCCCCAGAGCCAAACTGATTTTCGACTACCTTGTACAAACGGTCAATACAATTCGTAGCGAATTCCTGTGCATGTTTAGCCATCACAATATGATGGAACAAAAGTCGTAAAATCGCTAAAAACTCTGAGTTTTCAAACGCTTTAATCCAGCTTTGTGAAAAAGCATTTAGCCCTTTCTCAAACTCTAGGTGTTCAATAAACATTTTAAAAATACGGGCATCTAAGGCGGCAGTGAAATCCGTTTTCTTCGGGAAGTGATGGCTAATACCAGTACGCGAGATACCTGTCTGCTGACTCAATGTCGTATACGACATTTTGTCGTAACCAAGTCTTAGTAGCTGATCAACAACGGCATCCATAATCTTTTGGATAGTGACTTCGGTATCTTCTTTACTACGCTTGGGCATATTTAAGTTCTTCTCTTTGTAAATCCAACTAACTCACCATTATATGAGGCCAGAATAAAATCATTATTCGCGTGATTTCCTAACATAAAATTAGGTCTTAAATCATATCGAAATGGCACTGTGTAACATGCAACTTACAGCGATTTTTTTCAATGTATTCGATTTAAAATAAAGCAAAAAAATCAGTACTATCAAAAAATTATTGAGTTAATCCATCTAAATAATGTAAACGCTAAGAATGATAATTATTAAAAATAATCTTATAAATTGACCATAAGTTCAACTGACCTGAACAAAATACAAGCAGACTGTAGGTTAATTGATTTTAAATATTGATATATATCACATTAATCTTCTTGATAACTGAGTAACCCAATTTTTATACCTTACTTAACAAGATACTATTTTGTTCTTTTTTCATTCAAAACTCTTCATTTTTGTGGATACAGATCAAATACCTGATAGAATACCCCTAGTTTTTACAAGAGGATTCGTTATGAGTGTCAAATTAGAAGAAAACCAAGTTTGTGAAGCTTGCGGCTGCGCTGGTGAAATTGGCTTCATCATAAAAGAAGGTGACGAGGTTGCCGACGTAACGATTTTCGCTGAGACCAAACCCGAGCTAGAGTCGGCGGTCACCAAATATATTGAACTCGCTAAATCAGTGTGTGCTAACGTTGAATACAACTTCTCTGAAATCACAGAAGAATCAAAACAAATCAATGTTCGATTCAAGTTTGAAGTCAGTGCTGAAAAACTGATTTTTGAATTAAAAACTCGTTCACTGGCACGTTAATGTAAAAAGCGAGCTTAAAGCTCGCTTTTTACGTCTCATCTCCAAATTGCTCCAACTCTGAAGCTCTGTAATTTGTTACTTGCTTTTAGGCAACATAAACCACTTCAATGAGCCGTTCGTTTCAAAATCGTTTTCATCCGTACACATAATTAATACGTCATCAACTTTAATGACCGCGCCGACGGTATAAGCCTTATCGTCATAGTAACAAATACGCTGTCCTAACTTTCCATCCGCCACGATCAGTGCTTTGGTTTCGGATGTGCTGTACGATTTCGCAAAAGCGGAACCAGATAACAACGCCACAGTGACGCCAACAGTAAAAATAAAAACGTTTCTTAACTTCATGAAGCTCTCCCTAGTACTTCTGTAATACTAGCAAGGACACTTTTTAAGTTCTTGGCAGAGGCTCATATACTGACACCTTTGCTGATCTTTCTTTCAAACTCTGTCCCATCTACAAGCCAAGTCATACTTACTGAACCTAGCATCTCGAGGTTATTTAGGTATAAGATACCCGTCGTGTTTTTTATTCAATAAAGTAACTGGCTATGCGTTTTGTTTCTCTTGTTCTCAGCTTGATGGTGCTCAACACACCTTCCTTCGCATATGAGCTGGATTACTATTCTAAATTTGGCCATATCGATAATTACGGCAACCTTGACCTCAGAGACAAGCCTTACACTCAATTGCCATCTGGGTTGGTAGTTAAAGGGAATTTAAACATCTCACAGACGCCGATGAAAATGCTGCCTAAAGGCCTTGAGGTCGGGGGCAGCTTAGAGGCGAAAAATAGCGCACTAAAAACGATTCGTTCTGGTACAAAAATAAAAGGCTATGCGAATTTACTTGGCAGTCAAATCGAGAACTGGCCGAGAGGTATCAAGCTTGGCGGCTATTTGAACCTCACGGATACGCCTCTAAAAAGACTGCCAGTGAAATTGCGCGTTAAAGGGGATTTAAGTGTCATACGTACTCCCCTCACCGCGATGCCTAATGGCTTAGTCGTCGAGGGAAATCTCTATATCGGGGACTCTGCTCTTAAAGCGTTCCCTGACACCATGACCGTCAAAGGGAATATTTTCTTAGGTGGCAATACGATCACCAAGTGGCCAAATAACTTGACTCTCGGCGGCGCTGTCGCACCTTAGAGCGCGAGAAAGTAAAAGCCTCGGTGGCAACCGAGGCTTTACAACTCTCTTGAATGATGGCTAACGTTGTTACTCTTTTTCTTGGTTGTTTACAGGGTTCGCATAGCTTGCCACGAGATATGGTCTTGCACCTTCTGGCAGTTTCTCTAATTTATCGACAAGCTGACGTTTGACCGCCTCTGTAATGATACTTGAGTTTTCACGGCCTGCGGCCAACAAATTGATCGGATACAACTTATAGTTATTGTGAATTTGGCGGTCAATTTCCTCCGCTAAAGCGTCCGGTGTTTTGAACTCTTGGTCAATAACGTCCCCAAACGCAACGTGCACGCGACCTTTATAGCCGATAATGCCTTGAATGATGCTCTCAATGTCTTCAAATTCACCTTTCTCATAACGACCGTTTTCAGCTTTCTCAAACAACTCTCTTGCTTTCGCGATATCACATGGATCGTTTTCATAAGCAATTGATACGGGAACGATCTTCAAAGAACGGGTGTATTCTCCAAAGCTGATTTTTTGCTTGCGACCTTCAACATAAAACATCTTTAAAATCGCTGGATCAGTAAAATCGTTGCCGTCTTTCGCACGCCCCTCTTTTTGTGCAATCCAGATAGAGTTCCCTGTATCTAGCGAGTGTTTAATATAGCTAGACAACTGTGCCAATGTTTTCATCATTTCTCTAGGCGCCTTTGCTGAACGCTTAACGATGAAACTTTTGTTCAAACGCATCAACTCGGTTGCACATGGTTTCTTCAGCAAGTTATCGCCAATCGCAATCCGAACGGTACGATGACCGCTTTGATACAAACCATAGTTCACCAGCGCAGGGTCCATGGCAATGTCACGATGGTTAGACACGAATAAGTAGGACGTATTTTTATCCAGCTTATCTAAACCGGAAAAAGTGACGCCATCCGTTGTCTTATTCAGCGTATCTTTAAGATACTTTTTCACTTCAATCTGAATTGCTTCTACCGAATCTAGCTTGCTCCACTTCGCTTTCAGGTAAATGCGAAGGATCGGGCTCATGAGAGCCTTGAACCACGCGGCTTTATTGGCAAAGCGATGGTCGAGAATCGCAGTGATAAATTCATCATCTTGGATTAGACGATCCAGCGCTGCTGGAATTTCTTCGTCATTGTAAGGACGAATTTCAATATAAGGATCAGTATTAGCAGTCATTATTCATTACATATCAAAAAAAGCTGGCACATTTTACGCACACTTTTGCTGCCCCGCAGCATTTCAGCCCATACTTTTATCATGGTCATACCACTTAGGCTACACTTTATAGTGTTAAAAATCTTTCACACGGTTGGAATCATATAGGTTTAACGTTAACCTTAGCGCCAAAAAACACTGGTACTCATAATGAACTACGCAATTGAATTTCACGACGCTACTTACCCCTTTCTTGATGTCGCTTCGCGTAAAAAAGCGCTGAAACACAGTCTACTATTCGTTGTAGAAGGGTTAGCCGTCATTAAATTGGGTAAGCAGGAGTGTGCCATTGAACCAGGCCAATATTTTTGGATTCCTCAAGGATGTTTGAGCTCCCTCACCTTTTTACCTAATACTCATGTGCATCGTTGTGATTTTTCTGTGCGTTTGAATGATGATTTCTCTCAACAAGCAGGGTTCGTTAAACCTTCAGCACTACTGAAATCTTTGGTTGAACGACTAGCCACAACAGAAGACCGTTCCGAGCTTCAGTTAGATTTGCTCACGGTGGTAAAGCATGAAGTCCTTACAATCTCCCCAAACTTGACTCAATCACCTTTAACGAAAGCGATCAATCAATGGAAACCTGGGGGTGACATGAACCTTTCTAAAGAGCTTTATTTGGTATTAACGCTGCGCGAAGCACGAAAAATGAAGCTGTCGGGTAAAAAAGACGCTCAGATTGTTGATGCGCTATTTGCGGGTAATACTGAAGAATATGAGCAACTTTGCTTCTTAGTGTTTGGCGAAGCGCTGTAAGACTTGATTCTCACACAACTGCTTTTTACACTTAAAATGAAGAAAAGGGATGGGCATTATTAATGTCCATCCCTTTTCTTATTCATTGATGGCAGAAACTAGAATGGCAATTCAATCTGCATCATCCAGTCAGCGTCATAATATTCATGCCAACGATAATCAAATCGCATTCTTGGCTGACCATCGGATTTATCGCCAAAACCAATACTGAACATCAGGCCATGGCTGCGCAACCACTCATCCGTGTCCATTTTACTTTCTTCGTCTTGGAACTCTTCTGGCATCCATATTCCCAGACCAAAGTGATTTTTCTCTAGTTTCTGGGTCAGAAATGGTGTGTCTTTTGGCTTAATAGCCCACTCTTCCCAATAGTTTTCTGTCGGATCATCGGATTTCACTTCCGCGTTATACCAATTCAAAGTGTTCGCACTCAACACACTGATGGAGTCCAAAGCCTCTTCACAGATAGGCAGGGTATTATCCTTAAACACAACGGAACGATCAGAAAAGTAGTTACACGCAGAATTTGCTTGCGTGACCACAAACAGTGCACATGCACTCAATACGGCTACTCTGACCATGAAAACCTGACCTCTCAGTTACCAGAAAATGTTTCTTTATATAAGCCTTCGTTAAGCAATAATGCCCGGACGGATGGTGTTGTATAGGCACAAATATCTTCACCTGCAGCCAATGCGTTGCGTATATCCGTGCTTCGGATTTTTACTTTTTCAGGACACGCCATAACAGCCCAGCGTTCTGTAATTTCTTTTGCTCTACTAAATTTAGCAAATTTGAAAAAATTATCAGGACCAATGACAAAAGTTACATCGGCGGTTGGATAGATTTCTTGAATTTTTTCTAACAACGCATACGTTGTCACACTTTGTCCGGGTTGGTACAAAGCTTGCTCTACATCAGAGCGTTGAACATTAGAACTCTCCAAGTCTTTGATAAATGCATCAACCAGTTTGCACCGAATGAAGTAATCCAACATCTGCTTACCCCAAGCGTGTGCAATGCTGGGTTCTAGTAGCACAAGATCAAAGTGGCTCAGTGATTCAATTACGCTTTTGTGGCCTAAACTGGGTGGATTAAATGCGCTACCAAAAATGGCAATTTTTTTCATATCCGGTGATTACCTCGTTGAAGAGAGTTTTCTAATCTGATGATTTCGGTATGATACTACTAATCTTTACAGCTTTTGACACTAAAGTCGCTTCCGTGAGCCTCAATCGCATGGTTTCTCACCATTTTGTAATGTTCACCCAAAAAGGCGCTCTTTGGTGACTGATATATTTACAGGAAAAGGACCCCTAAATGGAACAATCCATCCGTGATGAAATGCGTGTACTCCCTTCTATTGAACCGCATTTTGAAATTGAACGCCGTATTGCTTTTATGAAGCGTAAGCTACAGGAAGCAGGTTGTAAGTCACTGATACTGGGCATTAGTGGCGGTGTTGACTCAACCACGTTAGGTCGCCTGGCCCAGATTGCGGTAGAACAACTGAATGAAGAATATCGTACCGATAAATACCAGTTTGTCGCAGTGCGTCTACCATATGGCGAGCAAAAAGATGAAGATGAAGCGCAGCTTGCTTTATCTTTTATCAAACCGACACATTCTGTCTCCGTGAACATTAAAAAAGGTGTGGACGGTATGCATGCAGCGACTGACGAAGCTTTACAAGGTACAGGCCTGCTTCCTTCTGATGCAGACAAAATCGACTTTGTGAAAGGTAATGTAAAAGCACGTGCTCGTATGATTGCGCAATACGAAATCGCTGGGTACATTGGCGGATTGGTATTAGGTACTGACCACTCAGCAGAAAACATCACAGGCTTTTACACTAAGTTTGGCGATGGTGCATGTGACCTTGCTCCTCTATTTGGCTTAAACAAACGCCAAGTTCGTGAGTTAGCTGCGACACTGGGGGCCCCAGAGCTATTAGTGAAAAAAGTGCCAACCGCTGATCTGGAAGAGCTTGCGCCACAAAAAGCAGACGAAGAGGCGCTAAACTTAACTTATGATCAGATTGACGACTTTTTGGAAGGTAAGCCTGTTCCACAACAAGTGCACGATCGTCTAGTTACCATTTTTAAAGCGACGCAACACAAGCGCCAACCAATCCCAACGATTTACGACTAAGCGATATTTACAATACGCTTTTGAATAAAAAAACGCTGCTTGAGTAAGCAGCGTTTTTTATTTTTCCTGAATATGCGTGAGCTAGTCCGTTACTGTGACGTCCGTCTCCGGAACCGCGCAGCAAGCTAAGACAGCTCCCATTGAACGCTCTTCATCCGTCAATGCAGGGACGTCTGGGTGGTGCACTTGCCCAGATTTTAGTTGCACTTTACATGCTCCGCATAACCCAGCTCGACAGCTATTGCCAACTAGCTTTCCTGCGTCCTCAAGTTGCTCTAATAGCGTTTTCTGATTGTTGCCCTTAATTTTTAAACCGTTAAATTCGATTTCAATGCTTTTCTCTGGCTTGGTGGTGATAGGCGAGACACCAAACGCTTCTTGATGATAATGCTCTTCAGGCAGGCCTTTTTTAAGCAGTAAGTTCTTCGCTTTCTGCATGAACCCATCAGGCCCACACACGAATACTTGGCGCAATTCGGCCTCTTTGATTTGCTTAATATGAGCAAGACTTAATCGCCCCTTTAGGCCGAACCAATCCGCAGCGGGCTGAGTCAGACAAATTTTCACCTCTAGACCAGGATGGTCTCGCTTAAGTTGCTCTAGTTCAGAACGACATGGAATATCGTGCTCAGTACGACACTGATGATAGAAGACCACATTTTCCAACTGATCATGATCCGCCAAATAGCGTACCATCGACAACATTGGTGTCACGCCGCTGCCAGCCGAAAGCAACAACAAAGGTTGGGTTTGATGGGCTTTTAGATGGAATTCACCGTTTGGGTTTTCCGCTTCTAAAACATCCCCTACTTGCAAGTTATCAAGTAACGAATTGGATACACGACCACCCGCAATGCGCTTAACGGAAATAGCATAACGACCCGGACGTGAGGGACTGGACGACAAAGTGTAGTGTCGACCTACTTTCTTGCCATTGATATTCACTTCAATTGGTAAATGCTGCCCCGGCAAATAGTTAGGTAGTGACCCCTTACTTGGCTCGAGCCACAATGTTACAAAATCACGAGCGATTTCTTCGCGTTCAACACATGTCAATATCATCCGTACCGGAGAGTTATCTGGATAAAGCTCCGGGACTTTGTACTCTAAAACCTCTATTGGGTCACTTTGACGGATAATACCTTCATTTCTTGCCACTAAGTTTTGCCCGAAGAACACACCACCACGTTCATTAGCACGGAACTGCTGCAATGTTCTTAGCGGCTCTTTGCTCTCACGGAACGTGCCCCTTTGAGTGTTCACGGTCGTGAGAATACAACGCTCACAAGGCTTAACAGACTCAAACTCTACCTCACCGATTCGAATGCGTTTCCACGTGTCCTCTTCAAACGGTCTGGTGTCTGACACCACAAGATTGGTGCGGAACTGATCCATTGAGTGCTGCTCAGAGCTTCTTTGATTCAACTCCTCTAAAGAGGCTTGGCTGATCACTAAAATCGGATACCCATCGGCAAAGCTAACATTATGGCCGAGCTTTTCACGCACACGATTAGATTGTTCGCCACTAAATAGTAACTCGACTCGTTGTCCTAATACTTTGCTAAACCAATCATCCGCTTCATCCGTAGTGGTGTAAGCGACAAAGGTATCTTTCCATACCGTGGCTGGTGTTTCCTGCATTTTTAAATCTTGGTAGCGAATCTTAAGCGGTTCAGTGCCCAAGCTACTAAACACCACACCATCCGCCAGCAATGCTGACTTTATCGTCACCATTTGAGGATATTTCCTCGCCGTAATCATGGAACCATCAGCCTTGGCGATCATAAAGCGGCGGTCAAAGCTCAATCCTTGCTTTTCTACCCATGCAGACGAGAGTGATACCCCTCCGACAGATTTCACCGGAAAAACATTAATTTGGGATAAAACGGGTTGCGACATGGCCTTCTTCCTACACGTGTTTTTATTTGTTGCATTATTGTATACCCAAATGACGTCGAGATGGAGAACCCAGAACCTTGTCATTGGCTTACTGTACTCTGAACGAGTTGGGGAGTTGAAAACATCAGGCACATAAATTGCCGTTCGTCAGTAGAGCGAATCATTTTCGCTTAGCTTGGTATGTTGAGATTATTTAGCTATAACTATAAGTCTTACTCACTCTAAACATTCACGCTTTTAACACCGATATGACCAAATATTATTTGATCACAAAATGAAGCAACACGCATAATAAACCCGATTGTTTGACGACCCCCACTCATTAACTTGGAGTTTAACCATGGATACAAGAAAACTGATTCTAATTCTGCTATGTATCTTTCTTCCACCTGTAGCGGTGTACATGGAAAAAGGCCTGAATAAAGACTTCTTGATCAACTTAATTCTAACGTTTTTCTTCTTCCTTCCAGGTACGATTCACGCACTCTGGTTAACGATGAAATAGACAACAACCCTGCCATCAATATAGACAAATAAAAAATAGGATGAAATATGAGGGCAATTCCTCTATCATCCTGTCGCCTAAGCGCAAGCGTTTGCTCAAAAGCCAACCCAGTGCTTAGGCTCCAATCAGACAACTTTTTAAATGGTGGGAGCAATTAATGACAACACTGACTATCACTCGTCCTGACGACTGGCACGTTCATTTACGCGACGGGGAAGTTCTAAAAGACACCGTCCGCGATATCAGCCGCTACAATGGCCGCGCCCTGATCATGCCCAACACCGTCCCACCTGTTACCAATACCGAACTCGCCTTAGCTTACCGCGATAGAATTTTAAAAGAACGACACGGCGAGCAGTTCGAACCTTTAATGGCGCTTTACCTAACGGACAACACCACAGCCGACGAAATCCGTAAAGCCAAAGCCACAGGAAAAATTGTCGCAGCGAAGCTTTACCCTGCTGGTGCAACGACCAACTCTGATTCTGGCGTCACGAATGCAAAGAACATTTATCACGTTCTTGAAACGATGGAAAAAGAAGGTATGTTGCTTTTAGTTCACGGCGAAGTAACGCATCACGATGTTGATATCTTCGACCGAGAAAAAGCGTTCCTTGATACCGTGCTTGCTCCTATCGTTAATGACTTCCCTAATTTAAAAATCGTTCTAGAACACATCACCACCGCCGACGCAGTAAATTTCGTGAAAAACGCTTCAGACAACGTTGCGGCGACCATTACCGCGCACCACCTTCTTTTTAATCGTAACCACATGCTTGTAGGCGGTATTAAGCCTCACTTCTACTGCTTACCTATTCTTAAGCGCAACACCCATCAGCAAGCGCTGATCGAAGCGGCAACCAGCGGTAGCAAGCAGTTCTTCTTAGGCACAGACTCCGCCCCTCATGCTAAAGGCGCTAAAGAGTCTGCTTGCGGCTGTGCTGGCTCCTACACTGCACACGCCGCGCTGGAACTGTATGCGGAAGTATTCGATAAAGCAGACAAACTTGACAACCTAGAAGCGTTTGCAAGCTTCAACGGCCCTGATTTTTACGGTATTGCACGTAATACGGATACGGTAACATTAGAAAAATCGGCTTGGGATGTCCCTGAAAGTATGCCTTTTGGGAATGACATCGTTATGCCTATCCGTGCAAATCAACAGATTGAGTGGAAAATAAAATAGTCGATGCTTTGCAGGTTCTCTGAATATTAATAAGGGTCATGATATTACTCATGACCCTTTCTCCCTCTAGGCAAATAGGCTTTGATCAGTTCCCACGAATCTTTTCTACCCCTGCCCATACAGCCACGACTAACAAACCTGCAATAAGCCCAATAACGCCATTCAAAAAAATCGGGAGAACGGCGGTGGCAACGGAATAATGGCTAAAATCCATGATAATAGGTTCGACGAAATGGTGAATGGTCGGCACGTTATGAACAACGATACCGCCACCAACCAAGAACATGGCTGCCGTCCCTATCACAGTGAGCATTTTCATTAACTTTGGTGCAAAGGCGACTAACGCGCCCCCCACTTTTGCCATTAAGCCTTTTCCTTTCGAGCGAATCTCAAGGTAAAGGCCTAAATCATCTAACTTAACGATACCAGCAACTAAACCATAAACACCGATCGTCATAACCACAGCGATTAAACTCACCACTAAGACCTGAGTGACAAAGCTTGTCCCCGCCACTGTGCCTAACGCAATCACGATGATTTCAGCAGAGAGAATGAAATCAGTACGTATAGCCCCCGTTATTTTACGTTTTTCATACTCCTCTATCGGTTCACCTGTGAGCACAACCTCTTCTTTCTCTTCTTCGTGAGAGTGTGAATGCGGGAAGAGTTTCTCAAGTACTTTCTCTGCACCTTCAAAGCAAAGAAATAAGCCTCCAATTAACAGTAACGGCATGATCAGCCAAGGCACAATGGCACTGATTAAGAGAGCCGACGGTACCAAAATTAATTTATTTTTAAACGAACCTTTGGCCACAGCCCAAACCACTGGAATTTCACGTTCTGATGCAATACCAGATACCTGTTGAGCGTTTAACGCTAAGTCATCACCCAATACACCCGCGGTTTTTTTCGCCGCCATCTTTGACATTAAGGCAACATCATCTAGCACTGTGGCAATGTCATCCAACAATGTGAGTAAGCTTGCTCCTGCCATTTTCTATCCCTTATATGAAGCTGGGTAAGTAACAAAATGTAACACCATCAAAGCACTTGGCAAAGTTCTGATTTTACAAAGAATACCGGTACTGGTCGCGTTTACTATTGCCCTGACAATAAGACCAGTCTAGTCTTGTCGTACCTTTCAGCACACAAAAGAACAGTATAGATGAAAAGCGGATACACCTACCCCGTCGGTACCCCTAACCAACCTTGGGGTGACGCAGAACGTAAAACATGGTTAGCACAGCGCGAAGTCAAGCGCAGCTATCAAGAAGACGTTGTGAGCAAAATCGATACACTTCGCCACCGTTTTGATGTTGAGCAATATGGCGCACTCTCGTACGACGAAGCTCGCTTCCCACTATTTTGCATTAAGACACGTAACTGGGATGAAGCCAAACCGATTGTTTTAGTGACTGGCGGCGTTCATGGTTACGAAACCAGTGGAGTGCATGGCGCGCTCAAGTTTGTAGAAACAGAAGCTGAGCGTTACGCACAGCATTTTAATATTGTGGTGGCGCCTTGTGTTAGCCCTTGGGGCTACGAAGTCATCAACCGCTGGAACCCAAACGCCATTGATCCAAACCGCTCATTTTACGCAGACAGTCCAGCGGAAGAATCGTCCAATTTGATGAAACTCGTCGCGAATTTGGGCGACGTATTAATGCACTTTGATTTGCACGAGACGACCGATTCTGATGAAACCGAATTCCGTCCAGCGTTAGCCGCTCGTGATGGCATTGAGTACATCGAAGGCTTGATCCCAGACGGCTTTTACACGGTTGGAGATAGTGAAAACCCTCAACCAGATTTTCAAAAAGCGGTGATTGAGTCAGTAGCGAAAGTGACGCACATTGCACCAGCAGATGAAAAAGGCGAAATCATTGGCTCACCTGTTGTACAGTTTGGCGTGATTAACTATCCGATGGTGAAGCTAGGTCTGTGTGGCGGCGTAACCCATTGCACTTACGGCACCACAACAGAAGTGTACCCAGACAGCTCAAAAGTGACCGACGAAGAATGCAACAACGCTCAAGTTGCGGCGGTTGTGGGTGGCCTAGACTATGTTGTTGCCAAAACAAAATGATAAGCCCGAACTTTTACTAAGAAAATTGAACTCTTCTCTGTGAATCACACACCTCAAGCAAAGAAATCATCATTATTCTACTGTGGTCTCTTTGCTTTGATTCTGCTTCGTAAAGGCAATCAGATCCTCAAGCGATAACGGCTGTGAGTAGAAATAACCTTGAATTAAATCACAGCCGCAGGCTTTTAGTTCCTTGAGCTGTTGATGCGTTTCAACCCCTTCTGCCAGCACTTTCATTTCAAAGTTTTTGCCAATAGAAATGATATTTTTGATCATATTCAGTGCTTTTTTATCATGCTCAATATGATCGACAAAGCTTTTATCGATTTTCACTTCATCAATGGGTAGAGTCCTCAATATGCTGAGTGAAGAGTAACCCGTCCCGAAATCGTCTAATGCGATTTTGAAGCCTAGAGTGTGTAAGCGTTCGCAGATCGGCGCGAACTTTTCAAGGTCTTCAATAAATAGATTTTCAGTGATCTCCAGAGTGACTCTTGAACTGTCTATTCCATGTTGTTCAATCGCTGCCATAAAGTTAGTGATAAATTCAACATGAATAAACTGTTTAACTGAGATATTGATAGACAACTGGATCGGTTTATCAATATTTGCGGTTAATTTAGCCACATCACTTAGGCAATTATCAATGATCTTCTCCCCCATGCGCACCATTAAACCAGAGCTTTCGGCAACGGGGATAAACTCATTAGGTGGAACGAAACCAAGCTCATCATCTTGCCAACGAATCAGAGCTTCGACACCATAAACCTCACCATTAACACATAATTGTGGTTGGTAAACCATATACAGTGTTTGCTCTTCTAGCGCTAGCCTTAAGCGCTGCTCCACTCTCATTTTACGCACATGTGTCGCTTGCATTTCTCGATCGAATAGACTGTATACATTACGCTGCTGTTTCGCTTGATGCATAGCAATATCTGCGGATAGAAGCAATTCATCTAAACTTTCACCATGTTGTGGATAACAGGCGATACCGATACTACAACTGAGTAGGAACTGATCGTCACCCACTTCATACGGCTCTGATAATGCTTTTATCAGTTGTTTTGCCTGCGTTTTAACACTCTCTTTGTCAATTCGATCCGTCAGAAAAATGAATTCATCACTGGCCTTACGGATGATTAACCTTCCTTCGCAAGCAAAGTCACTTAAGCGCGCTGATACTTGTTTAAGTACTTCGTCACCAAATTCATGCCCATACGTATCATTGACAGACTTAAAATTGTCGACATCAATATACATCAAAGAGAAGGGCCCACCGATACCGGGCAACCAGTGCTGAATATTTGCGCGCAGATAGTCTCGGTTTGGCAGACCGGTAAGATGATCATGATGCGCTTGATACAGTAAACGTTGTTTTGTTTTATCTTCATTATGCGCAATGGAACGAACTAACACGTAAAAAGCGGCTTGAAGGATAAGAAAAGCGATAGAATAAAGTGCAAGCTGCTCGTAAAATCCGCGCTTAATATAACTTAAGTCTGTCGAAGACGATGCCCAAAGTTGATAGTCAGGAAGGTATCTTAATGTGATTAATTTACTGATGCGTGAATTGTCTACTACAACATTTAGCGCTCGTGTCAGCTTCTTCAGTTGCGCTATATCCCAGCCTGAATCTTTATTAATTTGATCGATAACAGCTTGTCTATCTAAGTCATCTACAGGTTTTAGATAGTCGTTTAAAGTCACATCTTCAGACGAACTAAAAGTCAGGTAGCCATCATTGCGAGTGAGCACAACCCGATTGTTTTCATTTAAGTGGATATCGTTAGTAAAAACAGACGATGAGTTCATATTGAAGTTAGCATTTATCACTGCTTGAACGAGCCCATCTTTATTTACAATCGCTTTTCGGATTGGAATCACCAAAGCCTCTTGTGCTGGCATGAAGTATGTTCGACCAATAACCATGCGATTGGAATTCAGTGCGGCAAGAAATGTATCACGAGTCAGTGGATATTGTTTCAAATTGTGCAGTTTTTCCAAGATCAAATTTGAGCTTACTGCAATGTAATCTCCAGCGGGATTAGTTAAGCTCAAGCCTATGATTTCAGGATGAGCACTAAGCATTTTATCCAACATAGGAGGCATTTGTGCCGTCAGACTATTTCGCTCAATTAAATGATGCCCTACAACCTCAAGCAATGACTCCTGCCCACTCAAAAGTGACTTTACCGTTGCAGCAAACAACTCCACTTGTAAAGTCTGCTTATCTTTATATTTATCTATGGTCGATTCATAATGATAGCGGCTGAATAACACGAACAGTACGACACTGACCGTAACCAGCGCTATATATAATGTCCAAATATTCTTCTTTACCCCGACCATGATGCTTCGGTAACTCCTAGATTAGCATGTGATTGGTAATGCGTGATCTGCGCCCCACTCAGTCCATGAGCCATCGTAGACTGATAGGTTGTGCAAACCTAATTGGTATGCAACTAACAATAAAATGCAGGCCGTTATACCTGAACCACAGCTAAAAATGATTAATTCATCATTATACAGGGTTACTTCACTAAATGTCTGTTTCAATTGTGAGTCTGGTTTTATAAAACCATTGTCCAATAATGCTTGGAACGGCAGACAAGCGGAATGTGGAATATGGCCACTGCGTAACCCTTTTCTTGGTTCAGGTATTTCACCATAGAAACGCGCCTTTGAGCGAGCATCAACAATAATCGCGCTTTGATTCTTAGAGTGTTTATATACAGTTTGGGCGTCCAAAAAGGCGTGTTGGTTAAACTTGCCAGAGAAATTACCAAGTTGTTTAGCGGTTGATAGCGTCTCTTCAATAGGTAAGCCTGCGTCTATCCACGCGGGAAGTCCGCCGTTGAGCACTTTGACATTGTCGTGACCCATGGCTTTAAACATCCACCAAGCTCGAGGAGACGCTAATGTTCCTGAGTTGTCATATACAATGATCAGATCTTCGTTATTAAGGCCAAGGTTTTGGGCACTGGTATTGAATCCTTCTTCCGTTGGCATCATATGGGGAAGGATGGTATTAGGTAGACAAAAGTCATTGTCATAGTCAAACCGGAGCGAACCTGGAATCCATTTATTAGTGATCTTTTTCCTTTCAGAAGGAATGTTAAAATCAATACTCGCGTCTAGAAGTTTTATATTTGGTTGGTCTAATAAAGCGCAGAGTTCTGTTACCTCTATCAATGCTTGCATGCTTGCAATCCTTTTTATCATTTTTTCAGTACATAAATGCTGATAAACAACGGCTATAACGTTGTTATCCTCAATACCACCACTGTAGCGATGAACCAACTCACACTTTTGAGAAAGTATCCATTACGAACCTGACTATCGGTTACCAAAATCAATAAGGTAGTTAGATTTCTGTTGGTTTTTGTTGGACGCTTTATGCTACCAGCGACAGTTATATCACTATAACAAGCGGTTTTTATATTGTTCCGGTGTCATTCCGGAGTATTTTTTAAACATAGCGATAAAAGGGCTGGCTTGGTTATAACCCAAGGTCAACGCCACCTCCTTGACCGTTTGCCCTTTACGCAGCAACTTCATTGAATGTAAATAACGCACTCGCAAACGCCACTCAGTAAAACTCATCCCCAACTCACTCTGACAATACCGCGCTAACGTACGTTCGGTGGTGTGCACTTTTGCAGCCCACTCCGCTAAACTAATTTCGTCAGTTGGTGACTCTTCTACCGCTTTTAAGATCGGTGCAAGATACTTGTTGTTGGTTGTTGGAAGAAAGTGGTGTTCTACTTCTTGTTTTGCCAATTGATCCAATAAAACCTGTACCAACCGCATATCTTCAACGCTTTGCGCGACGTTAATATCACGCTGACGAAAATCCTCGATAATAGCTGAAACAATTGGCGTCACTTTGATTAAGCTGGTTTTAGTGGGAAAGTGAGCCGTCAGTTCAGGCGCAATATTCAAAGAGCAATACTCGATCGGCTTGCGGTTGTAGCTGGTATGGCGGATCTCTGCGGGCACCCAAATCGCCAAATGTGGCGGAGCCAGAAAGCGCGTATCTTCTGCATCCATTTCCAGAATACCACCACTGATCAACTGCACTTGCCCCCATGGATGGCTGTGAATTCGCGTTTCTGTGTTAGAAAGAAACGCTTCGAAGTTCATAAATACATCTGATGGCGCCCGATCAATGGATAACGAAGGATGTAGATTTCTCGCACTCTTTTTCAAAATTGTCTTCCTATCGCTTACGATGTCGTTTAAGAGATACTTCTCATTATAAAGACCTGTCAGACTAGCGCCATTCATTATTGTGCTTTAGGGTTTTTATGGTTTATTTACTTCCGTTTTTTACAGTCATGATTTGGGGTGGTAACTCTATCGTGAACAAAATGGCGGCGAGCGCAATTGAGCCAAGTGCAATGAGTTTTTACCGCTGGTTTGTCGCGATATTAATCTTGACCCCATTTTGTTTACCAGCCGTCATAAAGCAACGACATGCTATTCGTCCATATTTAACTAAGCTTGCATTTCTGGCTTTGCTTGGTATGGTGCTTAACCAATCGCTCGGTTATTACGCCGGTTTAACGACAACCGCATCAAATATGGCGCTGATCATCTCTTTAGTTCCCCTCATCAGCGTATTTTTAAGTGTGCCGTTACTCGGTAAATCAATCTCTATGTTAAGTGTTGCTGGTGGGGTAATTTCTCTCGGTGGCTTAGCCTTTATGCTTGGACATGGCGATATCACCTACTTTTTGCATCAAGATATCACTCAAGGCGATAAGCTAATGCTGATTGCAGCCGTCGTTTATGCTGCGTATTGTGTGCTGTTAAAACGCTGGAAAATGCCTTTTAGTAGCCTAACACTGGTTTATATGCAGGGGTTCTTTTCTGTCATTATGCTGACCCCTTTGTGGTTGTCGAGCCAGCAACTGCTGCCTAATCCAGAGGCATTACCACTCATCGCTTATGCGGGCATTGCGGCTTCTATTTTTGCACCGCTTATGTGGCTTAAGGCCATCGATTTAATTGGCGCAGACTCAAGCGCCATGTTTATGAACTTAATGCCCGTCGTTTCAGTTGCGCTCGCGGCGACTCTGATTGGCGAACAAGTCTATATCTACCACATCATCGGCGGCTTGTTGGTTATTTTAGGTGTGGCGCTATCGCAAATAAAATTGCGACGCAAAAAACTGATTGCCGCTCCCGAGCTCCCCTCTAGCGCAGGTTAATCCCACACCACATAGAAAGCCATGGAAATGATCGTGGCTGTTTTTATTGTCACTTTTTAAAAAGTTAACGTTTTGTTACGTTTGCTATTTCCGTGACTCGCTCTTACTGCTACATTGAGCTCAAAGTAACTCAGAAAGGAATGACAGATGAGCAGTGGGCAAAGAGAGATGACTCTTCGCTTTTTAGCAGAACCTAGTGACGTCAATTTTGGCGGAAAAGTTCACGGCGGCGCCGTAATGAAATGGATTGATTTAGCAGCTTACGCCTGTTCTGCAGCTTGGAGTGGCAAATACTGTATTACTGCCTACGCGGGTGGCATTCGCTTTGTCGCCCCTATCCATGTTGGTAACCTTGTCGAAGTCAGCGCAAAAGTGATTTACACGGGTCGCAGCTCAATGCACATCGCGATTGATGTTCAGGCCAGTGACCCCAAAGAAATGAAAAACCGCCTAACTACGCACTGCATTGTGATTATGGTGGCAGTGGACGAAAACGGGAAACCAACCGATGTCCCGAAATGGGCGCCTGAATCTGAAGAAGATAAAGCATTAGAGCAATCCGCCATTCGCCTAATGAACATGCGTAAAGAAATCGGCGAGGAAATGGAAGCTCACGTAAAGTATCTTAAGTAACTTGTGGAGTGGCCGCACCAGCACACTCAGCGGCCACAGCTCTCAACCTTAACTATGAAGCAATGTCGTGATTATGACATTTATTTCAAATTCAATTCTATTGTCATGCATCCTTCACCTTGCTTTGCTTAAATCCACCTATTACTTAGGTACTGAATAGAAGAGTTAGGATCTTGAGAATAAAAGAAACCACCTTAAGTGAAGAGACGTTGATCAATCTAAAAACGGTCGAGTACCAATGGGTAAGAACCATGTACGTCGCAGGTTACAACGAAACAGAAATTAACCATTATATTCAAGCTTGCTTCGGCGGTGATGAAACATTCGCCAATTTATTTCGTCGTGTCGCCCTGCAGCAAGAGAGTTTATATACCTTACTACAATATGTCGGATGTGCCCCTTCCAACCGAGAGCTGTGAACCTCTTTGCTTCCTCCCCTAACTATGATTATCTCCTAATAACTTAAAGATACTCGGCTTCGCGAGAGTGACGCGCTGATGCAGCAATCTCTCTTTGATATCATTTGACCTATTTATGTGAAGTGCTACGCAGCGCATTATTCAGCCCTTGTGTAATCCATTGCAAAGCCGCTAGTCTGAACCTGCTTTTGAATCATTATTCTTTAGCAAGCATAAAAAAACCTGAGTCGAAACTCAGGTTATGGTTACAAAAACTGTTAGTGGTTAAATCGTAAGGAACTAAGCTAACAGCCAGCTATGCGTAACGCCAAATAAAAGCAAGATATTACTGATCGGCGGCCAAACCAAAAGTGTAATATCAGTGCTAAGTACAAGGGCGACCCTATGGTCGCCCTTTTCTAGTTATTCTTGTCAATCTCAAAGACCACTTGAGATTATCCTTTCACACCCCCAGCGGTTAGACCACCAACCAGCCAGCGTTGCGCAAGTAAGAATACTGCAGTGATTGGCACTGCTGAAAGTACTGCAGCGGCGGCAAAGTCACCCCACAAGTAATTTTGTGGATACAGGTATTGCTGCATCCCCACTGCAAGTGTGTACGAGTCTACATCAGAAAGTAGTAAGGATGCTACAGGAACTTCACCAATTACCATGATAAACGACAAGATGAATACCACCGCTAAGATAGGTACAGACAGTGGAAGCAATACCAAGCGGAACGCTTGCCAAGGTGTCGCGCCATCCAGTGCAGCCGCTTCTTCTAGCGAAGAGTCAATACTTTCGAAGTAGCCTTTAATCGTCCATACGTGCAGTGCGATACCACCTAAGTAAGCGAAGATCAAACCACCATGCGTGTTTAAACCAAGGAATGGGATGTACTGACCAAGCTTGTCGAACAACGCGTAAAGTGCAACCAGTGCCAGTACCGCTGGGAACATTTGGAAGATCATCATCGCTTTCAGAATGGTGTTCTTACCTTTGAACTTCATACGAGCAAACGCGTAAGCCGATGTGGTTGATAGCGCCACGATTAGGATTGCAGAAATACCCCCCACTTTTACTGAGTTCCACAACCACGTCATAACTGGGAATGGCGGTGGTGTCACCGTGCCATCAGGGTTGGTGACCGAGAAACCTAACGCCAGTTTCCAGT
Source organism: Vibrio sp. ES.051 (assembly GCF_002563795.1). Lineage (GTDB taxonomy): Bacteria > Pseudomonadota > Gammaproteobacteria > Enterobacterales > Vibrionaceae > Vibrio. Next base: position 230,621 of record NZ_PDJL01000003.1, on the reverse strand, counting down.
GGTCAAGTGTTGGATTGTCAGGGATCAAATTACCCGTTGCAAAGTTACCCTCACGGAATGAAATTGCGATGATCATCAGCAAAGGGAAAATAATGAGTGCCAAGAATGCCCACATTGCAATATGAGTAGCCCAAACACGATACTTTAATGACTTACCTTGTACCATTGCCATGGTAATCTCTCCTTAATCTTGAGCTACTTTAGTTACACGTAGGTTGATAAGAGCCAGCGCGCCAACTAACAGGAAGATCAATGTTGCGACTGCACTTGCTAGGCCAAAGTCTTGCCCCCCAGCACCCTCGAATGCGATGCGGTAGGTGTAGCTGACCAATAGGTCAGTATAGCCTGCCGGTTCTGACGTACCAATCATGTTTGGACCACCACCTGTCAACAACTGGATAAGTACAAAGTTATTGAAGTTAAAAGCAAAACTCGCAATCAATAGTGGCGTCAGTGGTTTCAACATCATCGGTAAGGTGATGCGTGTAAAGTTAGTGATAAAGTTCGCCCCATCGATCGCAGACGCTTCGTATAGGTCATCTGGAATCGCTTTTAGCAACCCCATACACAGAATCATCATATAAGGAAAGCCGAGCCAGGTGTTTACAATCAAGATCATACTCTTCGCCATGAATGGGTCAGAGAACCAAGCAGGACTAATACCAAACAAACCTTCCAGAAGCATGTTGATCTCACCAAAGCTTTGGTTAAACAGACCTTTGAAGATTAAGATAGAAATAAACGCAGGGACCGCATAAGGCAGAATGAGTAACAATCGGTAAGCGGCCCGTCCTTTTAATGCTTCCCACTGAACGACACTGGCTAAGACAAGGCCAATCACTAGAGTGAACAACACGGTCAGTGCTGAGAAAACAATCGTCCAAATGAAAATGCTAATAAATGGCTCTTTGATGCCATCGTCTTTCCACACACGTTCAAAATTGTGCGTGCCTATATTCACCACGAAACCTGGTGATACGGTATTACCAACGAACTGACCGTTTTCATCCACAGGTTGGTAGTAACCCACTTCCATATTTGGACGAAACGTTTCTTCAGTGCGATTGTTGTACAATGTCTCCCCATCTTCTTGCAAAGTGTACAAAGGTACAACTGCAGCAAACTTACGTAAGCCACTCATACGAATGTCTTCGCCATTAGGAAGGTTCAGGTCAACTTCGCTTAACGCATTACGGCTCTTAATGATCGTTTTGATTGACTCTTTTTCGCCACTCGCAGCTTCAATAGGTTCAAGGTCAAGTTCAGAGACAGACAAATCGTCGAGTTGGAAGTTTGGTGTTGCGAGTAACTCACCGTCTTTTTCAACCACAAGTTGGTGGCCTTGTTTGGTTTTATACAGAGTGAACGGGTAGCTATCACCGCTTTGATAAGTTCTATCTAAAAGAACGCTCTGCGTACGCTCAAAAGAGAGCTGGTTTTTCGCGCTGTAGTTGGTAAACGCCAAACCGATGGTATACGCCAAAGGGAAAAGGATGAAAAGGATCATCCCTGCAATGCCAGGATAAATATAACGGTGTGCGTACGTCTTTTTACTACCAAAAATGAACAACGCTAAAGCGGTAAGAATGAGGGTAAGTAGTGCAAACGCAATCTCGCCGCGTGAATACATAAGGATAGTTGCGTAGCCATTGATAATACCGACAGTACCTAAAAGTGACCATTTCATGAACACTTTCTTACTGCTCGGAAGGCTGGCTTCTGGTGCTGTCATAGCATTTGTACCTTGAACTGACTGCATAGGGAACCTGCTAGCGAATATAAAATAAACATTGAAAAGTAAGGAGGAGTTACCCCCTCCTTAAAAGGTCTTACTGGATTATTTAGTCATTTGTTTTTCTGCATCTGCAAGTGCTGCATCCACAGTTTGACGACCATCAACAACGTTAATGATCGCGTTCTTAGCCGCGCCCCAAAATGCGTTCATTTGAGGGATATTTGGCATGATTTCGCCGTTCATCGCATTATCCATTGTCGCTGAAATACGAGTATCTGAATCCAGTTCGCGTTGGAACGAGTTAAGCGCAACCGCACCTAAAGGCTTGTCATTGTTAACCATTCGCAAGCCATCGTTAGTGAGTAGGTAGTTCTCAATGAACTCTACTGCTAAATCTTTGTTCGGTGACGCGGTGCTGATGCCTGCGGTGAGTACACCAACAAACGGCTTAGAAGATTGGCCTTGAAACTTAGGAAGCGTTGTTACGCCATAGTTCACACCTGACTTTTCGATGTTACCCCAAGACCATGGGCCGTTAATGGTCATTGCTGCTTCACCTTGGTTAAACGCAGACTCAGAAACTGAGTAATCCATATCTGCTGAGATGACACCTTTGTCGACAAGGCCTTTTACAAAGTCCATGGCGTCTTTCACGCCCTCGTTTGCGATACCCGCATCTTTAACGTCATAACCTTCTGAAGTGTATTTAAACGCGTACCCACCATCAGCCGCCATTAGAGGCCAAGTGAAATATGGTTCTTTTAGGTTCCACATGATTGCAGACTTACCGTCTTTCTTAAGCTTTGCGTCTAACGTTGCAACTTCTTCCCACGTTTTTGGTGGATTTGGCACGAGGTCTTTATTGTAGATTAAAGATAGAGACTCAACCGCAACAGGGTAACCAATCAGTTTACCGTCGTAACGTACTGCATCCCATGCAAAATCAACGATGCCTTCTTGGATGTTTTTCGAAGGTTTGATTTCTGCTAGTAGGCCGGCTTCTGCGTAACCTCCGAAACGGTCATGGGCCCAGAATACAATATCAGGACCATCACCAGTCGCAGCAGTTTGAGGGAATTTATCTTGAAGGCCGTCTGGGTGAGCCACTGTCACTTTAATACCAGTATCTTCTTCAAACTTCTTACCCACTTCAGCAAGACCGTTATAGCCTTTGTCGCCGTTGATCCAGATAGTAAGTTGTCCTTCTTCGATGGCAGCATTAGCACCAAAAGACCCCAAAGCAACAAAAGTACCTAGTGCTAGAGCGCTTAACTTTTTCATGTTCGTATCCTTTTTATATTTTTGATGTAGGGCTAGTCCATTGAGGTTCAGCCATATTCCGACATATATCTTCTGAAATAATCCAATATGTCTCATCCTCCTAATCCCTACGCCTTTACGATTATGACGTATTTTCGTGATCTCAATCGCCAAGGGTAAGAGACTCAACTCACAAAATAGACACTTCCTGTGATCGATTTCAACTTTAGACAAGGCAATTATGTGATTTCCGACCAACTCTTTCATTACCTGTCCTTTTTTACTCCTCCCCGTCTACTCCCCCTGCAATTATTTTTATTAGGAGGATGTAGCCCTACGCACAATCTTAGAAACTGCAGTCATCCAAGAGTGGATGGTAAGAACCCTTTACCAGCAGTGCCTACAGGTTAGGAAAAGATGTGCTGGTTTTGCATTGCCAGGCGAGTGGAATGTCATTATTGGTGTTGTTAGTGGTCATTATTTCACGGGGGAGACAACACGAATGATGTGAGGGAGTGAAACTCGTATTTGGCTATTATGGGTAGCACTTCTATTTAGGACATTTTATTGAAGTGCTACCCTACTTTTCTTACTAACCATAATCACTTACCAATTTCTACTGTTACTGCTCGCTTGATAATTCATATAATGATGAGCGGTAAATAATAAAAAAATTGATCGAGGACGAGCTACATGGCGAGTGTCACGTTAAAAAATGTTTGTAAAGCGTATGGCGACGTACTGATTTCTAAAAACGTGGATCTAACAATCAACGAAGGTGAATTTGTTGTTTTCGTAGGTCCATCAGGCTGTGGTAAATCTACCCTGTTACGTTGTATTGCCGGCCTTGAAGACATTACTTCAGGTGATTTGTATATTGGTGACCAACACATGAATGACGTCGAACCATCCAAACGTGGCGTTGGTATGGTGTTCCAGTCTTACGCTCTATACCCGCACCTGAATTTATACGACAACATGTCATTTGGTCTCAAGCTAGCGAAAGCAAACAAGGCCGAAATTGATAAACGTGTTGAACAAGCATCAGAAATCCTACAGTTAGGACACTTACTTGAGCGTCAACCAAAATCGCTTTCTGGCGGCCAACGTCAGCGTGTCGCTATCGGTCGTACTCTGGTTTCCCAACCAAACGTATTTCTTTTAGATGAGCCTTTGTCTAACCTTGATGCAGCACTGCGTGTAAACATGCGTGCTCAAATCACGAAACTACAACGCCAACTTGGTTGTACCATGATCTACGTAACGCACGATCAGGTAGAAGCAATGACCATGGCAGATAAGATCGTAGTATTAGACGGTGGTAATGTATCCCAAGTAGGTAAACCTCTCGAGCTATACCACTATCCACAAAACCGTTTCGTTGCCGGTTTTATCGGTTCACCAAAAATGAACTTCATGAGTGTATTTATTGATGAAGTTGAATCAGATCGCGTGAAAGTTCAATTGTCTAACAGCGTATCATTCTGGATTCCCGTCGATGGCACGACCATTAATCGCGGTGACCGTATGTCCCTCGGTGTGCGTCCTGAGCATTTGATAAGCGCCACGGAAGCAGATGCTTCGATTCACGGCGAAGTGATGATTGTCGAGAAGCTGGGTAACGAGACTCAAGTATACCTCAACCTTGAGGGCGCAGATGCAGACGTTATCTTCCGTCAACCAGATACCTTAGCGGTTGAAGCCGGCGATAAGTTAGAAATTGGTATTCCGGCACATCGTTGTCACCTGTTCCATAGTGATGGCCGTGCATGTCGCCGACTCTACAAAGAGAACGGCCTAGACGCAGAATAAACAACTGAGTTTGTTGCTAACAGTCCCTCTCGATGGAGAGGGACTGTTTTATTTCTCTTCAACTACAGAGTGTCATAATTTGAAAGAAAATGCTCCTTCATTATTCATACTCCAATGACGAAATCCCGATAAAACCTACCCTCAACGACCCCTATACTTGATATTAAGACTTCCTCTTCAGTTCTTTTTCTAACTCCCTGCTAATCAATGCCTGTTTTGTTCTTAACTTGCCAAACTTAGCTCAAATTCTAAATTTCATGCTTATCGACAAAACTCGTTTGTTCCTCACTACGAATCATTCTCACAGAACAGGTTATTTGGGTATATAATCGAACCAAACCAACAGATAAGTGAGTACATAATGTCATCTCATCCAACTAAAATCACCTTCTTTGAGTTCCTAACGCCTTTAATCACATCTGGCAAAAAGACCATCACTATTCGCGATGAGTCAGAAAGTCACTACGTGCCAAATACAGTAGTGGAAGTCTTTACCTTGGAGACAGACCGCAAAGTCTGCGATATCAAAATCCTTTCCGTGAAACCATTAAAATTTTATGAAATCAATGAGTTTCATGCAGAACAAGAAGCAATGGAGTTACCCAAGTTAAAAAAATTGATCCGAGAAATTTACCCAAATACAGAGACGTTCTTTGTTATTGAATACGAATTGATCAAATAACACCCAACAAAGACTAGACGACTGGTCTAATTAATTCTATAGTACGCCCCATGAACGCAAAGACTAATGACACTCGCCAACACATTATCAACGTAGGATACGAATTGATCGTAACCCGAGGGTTTACGAGTGTTGGGCTTTCAGAGCTTTTAAAAACGGCCGCAGTACCCAAAGGCTCTTTTTATCATTACTTCAAATCCAAAGAACAATTCGGTGAAGCGATGATTCAAGATTACTTTACTAAGTACTTTGAACGCTTAAAAGCGCGCTTTACCAATACCGATCTCAATGGACATCAACGCTTAATGAGCTACTTTGAAGAAATGGTCAAAGTGGAAGATGATGTGTGTAATGCGAACAAGTGTTTATTGGTCAAGTTAAGCGCAGAAGTTTCAGACCTGTCGGAGTCAATGCGCCTAGCATTGCGACAAGGTGCTGATAAAACTATTCAAGCGATAGCTGATTGTATTGACGTCGGCATTCAAGACGGCTCGATTCCAAATGGTGACAGTGCTTTACTCGCAAGACAAATATACTACCTTTGGAATGGTGCGAGTTTACTTAACAAGCTGTATCAAGATCAGGCAGCATTAACACAAAGCCTGATCTATACACAACACTTGTTGCAAAACACCCGCTCTTGCCCGTAAGCATTAGTACCAATTAACACGTGTTTCACTGAGGAGAAACTCCCTTTGTAACGCCACAAAGTTCCCGCCATTATGGCGGGTCATTTTGAAATCAAATTAGACGACCGGTCTAATCAAAAGGTGAAATGAATATGACAAACCCTATCAATCGAAGAATCGTCCTCGCTTCACGTCCACATGGGGCACCAACAAAAGAAAACTTTCGCCTCGAAGAAGTAGCGAAACCTATCCCTCAAGATGGTGAAATGCTACTGAGAACGGTTTATCTGTCTTTAGACCCTTACATGCGTGGTCGTATGAGCGATGCGGAGTCATACGCTGATCCTGTCGCTGTTGATGATGTCATGGTTGGTGGCACGGTCTGCCAAGTAGAAGCATCAAACCACCCAGACTATGAAGCGGGTGAGTGGGTGCTTGCATACACAGTGGGCTGGCAAGATTACGCGATTTCCACGGGCGAAATGGTGATTAAACTTGGTAAAGAGCCACAAAACCCATCTTATGCACTAGGCGTTGCGGGTATGCCTGGCTTTACTGCATATATGGGTCTGTTAGACATCGGTCAACCAAAAGCAGGTGAAACGATTGTTGTGGCCGCCGCCACGGGCCCAGTGGGTGCAACGGTTGGTCAAATCGGCAAGATCAAAGGCTGCCACGTTGTTGGCATTGCCGGCGGTGAAGAGAAGTGCCGCTATGCAAAAGAAGTCCTTGGCTTCGATGAGTGTATTGATCACAAAGCCGATGACTTTGCTAAGCAACTGAAAAACGCTTGTGACAAAGGTATCGACATTTACTTCGAAAACGTTGGCGGCAAAGTATTTGATGCGGTACTACCCTTGCTCAATACCAATGCGCGTATCCCGCTGTGTGGCTTGGTTTCTCAATACAACGCAACTGAACTGCCGCAAGGAACAGATCACTTACCACTGTTAATGGGTAAGATACTGACTAAGAGAATTAAAATCCAAGGCTTCATTATTTTTGATGACTACGGACACCGTTACGGTGAGTTTGCTCAAGATATTAACCAATGGTTGGCAGAAGGAAAGATCCAATACCGTGAACACCTAGTAAAAGAGCTAGGTAATGCGCCAGAAGCATTTATCGGTCTGTTGGAAGGCAAGAATTTCGGCAAACTTGTAGTACAAATTAACGATCCGTTATAAGCATAAAAAAGGAATAATTAATGATTAAACTTCACCACCTCAATCAGTCTCGTTCTAAGCGCATCATCTGGTTACTTGAAGAGCTGAATGTGGATTACGAAATCGTGCCTTACGTGCGTGATAAAGTCACTTTCATGGCACCACCAGAACTAAAGAGTGTTCATCCACTGGGTAAATCGCCACTGCTAGAAGATGACGGCGAATTTGTCATTGAATCTGGTGCGATGACCGAATACCTGATTGAGAAATACAGTGACGGATCGTTCGCACCTAAACGTGGCACCAAAGCGCATACAGAATACTTACAATGGATGCATTTTGCTGAGAGTTCAGCAATTTTACCTATGCTATTGAAGATTTTCGTGAGCAAAGAATCAAATGAGACCCAGTTTCTATCAGGCTATGCAGACAAAGAAGCGATGAACGTGCTGGGTTACTTTGAGCAATCATTAGAAGGCAAAACTTACTTGGTAGAAGAGCGCCTAACGGGTGCAGACATTATGATGTCTTTCATTGTTGAGTTGGTTCATAAATTTGGTTTAGCTACCCACTTCCCTAACATTGTACGTTATGGAAAACAACTTGAGACGCACCCTGCGTTTGGAAAAGCTGAACAGATTGAAGTGAAGTACGCTTAATATTTTCGTCCCTTTGGTAGTGCATTTAAATGGCATCAAAGGGACGTTATTCATTCAGACACTACTGACTTTTTGCTACCGCTTTAATCAGTACAGAGGTATCCATACGGCCAAGACCGTCGCGCTGAAGGTCAGCGTATTGCTCGTCCACTTTCTTCGTTAAAGGAAGATCAAGGCCTACACGTTCTGCTTCTTTCAAACAAAAACCCAGATCTTTGCGCATCCAATCAATCGCGAAACCGAAATCAAACTGGTCTTGCGCCATGGTCAGGGCACGGTTTTCCATTTGCCATGAACCTGCTGCGCCATGCTTTAGCGTCTCGACGACTTGTTCAATGTCTAAACCCGACTTTTGCGCCAATAATAATGCTTCACTCAGACCTTGTAAGACTCCACCAATACAGATCTGGTTAACCATTTTACAGCGCTGACCCTGACCGTTTTCACCCAATCGCGTAATTTGCTTTGCGTAAACATCCATCACCGGTGCAACGCGCTCGAAGACGCTTGGCTCACCGCCACACATGATGGTTAGGACACCGTTTTCAGCGCCCGCTTGACCACCGGACACTGGCGCATCAATGAAGTGATTACCGTACTTAATACAAGCTTCAGCAAGCTCAACTGCCAAGTCTGAAGATGTCGTGGTGTGATCAACGAACGTCGCCCCTGCTTTTAACCCCACAAGGAGACCTTCTTCTCCATAAACAACGCTACGCACATCATCATCGTTGCCGACACAGGTAAAGACGATATCACAACCTTCTGCTGCTTCTCGCGGCGTCTCGCACGCAATGCCGTTGTACTCTGCAGCCCATTTATCAGCCTTGGCTTTTGTGCGGTTGTAAACTTTCGTTTCATGCCCCGCTTTACTCAAATATCCCGCCATAGGGTAGCCCATCACCCCTAAACCGATAAACGCTACTCGTTGTTTTTCCATTGCACGTTTCCCTTATTCGCCGAACTGAATTCTTTAGTAACATGTTACTAAAGAATTCAAAACATTACTTGTGATTTATCCTTCACTCAGCATGCGATATTCTTGTTTGTAGCAGCGCCGCAGCATGCAGCATCGCATCTTTGGTACTGACATCCAGTATCTTGATCTTTCTGAAACGCTCTGGCTCTTTAATCGCCACATCATGAGCAAAAATAACAAACTTCGCTTTGGTGAGATCTTTTTCTGTAATCCGGTTGATAACGCCATTCGCACCCTGCGTTTCAACTTTAATTTTAATGCCAAGCGCGCACGCCGCTTTTTCCAAAGACTTAGCGGCTAAGAACGTATGCGCTACGCCAGAAGGACAAGACGTCACCGCTAAGATATCGGCTTCTCCCTCGCCATGTACAGACGTGTATATCTGAGAGTCACCCGTATAATCTTTATCTTCTGTGACGGTTTTCTTCAATGCGATCACAATCAGAGCTGTTGTCACAGAACCCGCAACCGTACCGATAATGTAGCCAATTTTACCATCAACGACGGGTAACACTATCCAGCCCCCCCACGGCGCATGGTTTATAACCTGGAACATAAAGCCAATCACGTTCCCGACCACACCACCAGCCACAATAGCCGGAAGCACACGAGCAGGGTCGCCTGCGGCAAAAGGAATGGCACCTTCACTAATACCAATCATCCCCATGATGCCCGCCGCTTTGCCAGCTTCGCGTTCATCACGTTTAAATTTACTTGGTGCCAACAACGTCGCGAGCGCCATACCTAATGGTGGCGTACAAATCGCAATGCCCACCCCGCCCATTAACCATGGTTGAGTATTCACCTGAGTTTGAGCGAACAACGTCGCGACTTTGTTAATAGGGCCACCCATATCAAACGCGGTCATTGCCCCGAGCACCGTACCGAGCATCACTTTGCCCGAGCCCGCCATTCCAGTAAGCACCCCGTTCATGGCCGTCATCGCGTCTGCGATTGGCGCCCCAATCACCCACATGACTGCGCCACAGGTAACAAACGTGCCCACCAGCGGATAGATGAAAATAGAACCAAGCGAACTCATACTGTCTGGCAACTGAATTTTCTTCAGCAGCCAAACCACAAATCCGGCAAAAAAGCCGACCACGATCGCCCCCAAGAAGCCGGTATTGTAATGACTGACGGCAATCCAAGAGCCGATCATGCCTGGTGCGAGCCCCGGCTTATCGGCGATCGAATAAGCAATGTAACCACCAAGTACCGCCGTAAACAGCGTCAGGCCCGCCATTCCCATCTGGGCGATATCGGCCAGAATGCCCTCTTGTGGCACACCGCCATGGCCAGAAATCATCACGGATAACGACAATAAAACACCACCAGCGACAATGAATGGGATCATGTGTGACGTCCCAAATAATAAGTGTTCCTTAGTTCGCGCAAGTCTCTGCGCCCACGGGCTTAAGGGTTCTGAATTAAGGACAAATGGACTTGGCTGAAACTCCACTGAGTGAGGTTGAATATCGATGAGCATCTCAAGCGCTTCTTCTTGCGACCTCGCTGCTTTCAATTTTTCGACAAAGCCCTCTTCGATAATTTTCGAGGAAATTTGTGCCAAGACTTCAATATGGTGGTGGTCATCCCCATCTGGCGAAGCCAACATAAAAAACACATCAGACAGCTCACCATCATCTGCGCCATAATCAATCCCATTACGGCTTATCCCGACAGCAACAGCAGGCTTGGCTACCGCACTACTTTTGGCGTGTGGAATCGCAATGCCATCATCAAACCCTGTATTACCGATCTCTTCCCGCTTCCAGATGTCTGCCAAAAATTGGTTTTGATCATTAAGCTTTCCGGTTGCGTCGAGCATATCAACCAGCTCTTTAAGCGCTTCTTCTTTGGTTTGAGCTTTTAAATCTAGACAGATTGTTTCCAGCTCAATCAGGGTTGTGATATCCATTGTTGTACCTTCTAATATTCACGCTCGAATATACCCCCTACTGAGCTTGAGACATAGGCTCCCGTTGGGCAAACTTGCTTGGGTTGTGTCCATTATTGATCATTTATTTGGGCATAGATTAATCAGTACCTTCCTTTTGATATATAGGACTAAAAATGCATTAACTGGATTAATGTAACATGAGAGACAAACTGTGATAGAGCTCTTGCGTTTATCCGGTATAGATCAATTCAATCGACTCTCGCTGTGCTAGTATCCACAAAAAATAGAATGGATAGAACATGAAAATCGTAGCGGTGACAGCATGCCCTACAGGCATCGCTCATACTTATATGGCAGCAGATGCTTTAATAAAAACAGCCCCAAAACATAAGGTGCACATTAAAGTCGAAACGCAAGGTGCGATGGGGATTGAAAATCCGCTCACGCCTCATGATATCGCCCAAGCAGACAGAGTCTTAATTGTGTCCGATATCGAGATTGAACAACCAGCCCGGTTCGAAGGTACACATAAAATTCAAATCCCAATTGAAGATGTATTGCTCAACGTGGACAAAGTGTTTCTCGTTCACTGCCGCGATTAAATTTGCTGATGAACGAATACCAAATCACTTTTTTTGTCGACCATGCTAACGCGAGTGCGCATGTGGCTCAGCCGCTTAATCGTGTGGCAAAAAAATTCAAAAGCACCTTACATATCATTAATATAACGCAAAATCGTATTGCAGATCTCACCAAGTCCGTGGCAGTCTTGCAAGTAGGGTTGCGACAAGGCGATCTGTGTCAAATTACCGCCATCGGCATTGATGCAGAGCTGGCCTGTTTTGTTATCAAAGACATCATTGCCGAACACTTCACTGTGGTTGGCTCTCAAATCAACTACGAGTTTTCTAGCCAACTGGTAGAGCGTTTACCGCAAATTTGTCCCCCTTGCGACATCAAGTGGCATTACGCCAAAGCGCACACCGAACTCACAAAATTTGAGTGTTTGAAAGGGTTAGCTCAACTGATCCACCCCATCCATCCTGACGAACTGATCCTAGCTTTCATTAAACGAGAGGAACGCTCCTCGACTTGCGTCACTCCGGGAATCGCCCTACCTCATGTTATGTTTGCCGGAATCGACCATATTTCCGTCGCCGTCATCGCCAACGAAAAACCAATGGACTGGGCATCCAAAATGGGAAATGTGCATCTCGCGATAGCACTGGTGATGCCAGAAAAACCAACTCGCGAACAGATCATCGCCGCTACCAACCTCACCCGAAACCTGCTTACTGACCAAATGGCAGAACGTTTGCTGCTAACAAAATGCAGTGTCGACTTACAGGCTCTGTTGATGTATGCCATGTCGAGACTGATGGCATAAAGCGTGAAAAATAAAGCCTTAAATTGAGCCGCGATACTCCGTGGGTGTTCTGCCCGTGCGGCTCTTAAATACCCGACAGAAATAGTTCACATCTTTAAACCCACAACGCACCGAGACTTCATTCAGTTTGAAGTTGTATTTCTTCAGCATAAACTTCGCACGATCCACCCTTACCCAAGTAATGTAATCGGCCAACGTCATATGACCTTGCTGACGAAAAAGGCGCGATAAATGGTTTGAAGAGATACTGAACCTCGACGCAATGCTGTCTCGCGTAATTGGACGGTGAAAGTTCTCCTGAATATAGATACAAATGCCTTGATAGAGATCTTGCACACGATTATGCGATTGCTGCTCGATGGGTGTATCTAACATCGACTTCGCGTATTGCAGTAGCGCTTGTAGTAATAATTCATCCATCGGCTTCTTGGTGTTCTCACGAGCCAACGCACTGAGCGCCTCTAAAATATTATCAATAGCAAATCCTGAACGGGTTTGAATGCTGTGCTTCTGGATGTCGTAAAAGCTGGCTTCACCTTTGCGTTTACTCACCAAGCTAAACCCAAGCTGTCGACGTCCAAATAGAATACTGACAACAGAGCAATTCGTATCCCAATCTGGCTTATTCCAACAGTTTGGCGGAATAAATATCGCATCACCTTTTTTAGCAACGATATGGGTGACCTTCCTATCATGACTTTCCATTTCATTAATATATTCACCATCGAGTACTAATTCTAAACGAGGAAAATTCACTTGATAGCTAAATTCAGGTGGTGAATGGAAATCTCCAGCAAACCAAATATTATGAAATGGCTCTCTTTCATGTAGTACTACTGAAATTAAATCATGGAAAATCATTTACAACACTCTAACTATGCATGATGGTTACTATTGGCTAACGGTATACACTGGACCAGTATTTTTCGCTATTGAGTCTAGTCACACTTCCGAACAAATGATACAAAAATCCAGATAACGCACCAATTCTCTAGTTAAGTAGAGACCAAAAACTTATCTAAGCCAATTAAAAATAAGATAAAAATAAATCTACCTTTGTAATCAACGGTCATTTACGATGTCACAGATATGCAGTTAATCTGATCCCTCAAACGATCTAAATCACACTATAGTTAGAGCGTTACAATCCTCCAGCAAATGCATTTTTTCTTCACTACAGTCTCTTTCAAGCTGATTTCAAAATAGCCCTTAAATAAAAAGTGTTTTTATAAGGGTTCGCCAATGATCACCAAACTAATAAATGAAAACTTAATCAAGCTTGATCTTCAAGCGACTTCAAAAGAAGACGTATTTAAAGAACTGGTTGCCGTTCTCCATTCCCAAGGCCGTATTTCTGATCAACAACAATTTTTAGTCGATATAAATGCACGCGAAGAATTAGGTAATACCGGATTTGAAGATGGCGTTGCAATACCACACGCAAAGAGCGCTGCCGTGATTGAACCCGCGGTAGTGATCGGCGTGAGCAAATCGGGGATCGAGTACGGCGCAGAAGATGGGTTGCCTTCCAAGCTGTTCTTCATGATCGCATCACCAGACGGTGGCGATAACCATCACATTGAAGTGCTTGCTGAACTTTCCTCCAAACTGATTGAAGACGGCTTTATCGACGCGTTCTTAAGCGCACCAAACAGCGCAGCAGCACTGGCAATACTGCTCGCAGAACCAGCGCCGCAACCTGCAATGAATAGAGAAGAAAACCAAGGTTTTATCATTGGTGTGACAGGCTGTCCTGCGGGGGTTGCCCACACATACTTAGCAGCTGAAGCGCTAGAAAAAGGGGCGGCGGCTATGGGTTATGACATCAAGGTGGAAACCAATGGCTCAATCGGGGTGAAAAACAGCCCAACGGCAGAAGACATCGAGCGTGCTGATGCCATCATAGTTGCATGTGATAAACAAGTCGACATGAGCCGTTTCGCGGGCAAGCGTGTGGTCAAGACCAACGTAAAAGCTCCAATCCGCGACGCAAAAAAGCTGATTAATGAGGCGTTAAGCGCACCAACCTATCAAGCTGAAGCAAACAGCACCGTTCAAACTTCGGTTGCCAACAAAGCATCTCAAGCTCGTTCAGACCTATACCGTTATCTGATGAACGGTGTATCTCACATGATCCCATTCGTAGTCACGGGTGGTCTATTGATTGCCCTTGCACTCGCTGTAGGTGGAGAGCCAAGTGAAGCAGGCATGGCCATTCCAGAAGGCAGCATGTGGACCCAAATCCTCAATGTGGGTGTGGTGGCCTTTACTCTGATGATCCCAATTTTAGCGGGCTATATTGCTTACGCGATTGCTGACCGCCCAGCCCTGACTCCGGGCTTGATCGGGGGTTGGATTGCCAATAATGGCTCTTTCTACGGCGCAGAAGCCGGGACTGGATTTATCGGTGCCATCATCGCCGGTTTATTAGTGGGTTACTTCGTGAAGTGGATTACGTCGATTAACTACCACAAATTCATTCGGCCTTTAGTGCCCATCATAATTGCGCCAATCACCGGCTCCCTGTTCATCGCAGGTCTGTTTATCTTTGTTATCGGCGCGCCAATCGCAAGCCTCATGGACGGTTTAACCGCACTACTAACCAGCATGAGTACCGGTAACGTGGTGCTGTTAGGTATTGTCCTTGGGGGGATGGCTGGTTTCGATATGGGTGGTCCATTCAACAAAGTCGCGTTCCTCTTTTCAGTGGGCATGATCGCCAACGGTCAAACTCAGTTCATGGGGGCAATGGCATGTGCCATTCCTGTTGCTCCGCTGGGTATGGCGCTAGCAACCGTACTTGGTCGTAAGTTTAACCTGTTTGAAGCATCAGAAACCGAAGCAGGTAAAGCCGCTGGAGCAATGGGTTTGGTGGGTATTTCTGAAGGTGCCATCCCATTTGCTGCGCAAGACCCAATGTCAGTGATTCCAGCAAACGTACTTGGCTCAATGGTTGCTGCAGTCATGGCATTCTCATTCGGCATCACCAACAGCGTAGCGCACGGTGGCCCCGTAGTCGCTCTGTTAGGCGCGATGAACCATCCAGCTCTTGCTCTAATTTGTATGGCGGCAGGTGCTGTGGTTACCGCAGTAACGTGCGTGACTCTGAAGAAAGTGCGTCAAGCAAAAATGCAGCAAGCAGCAGCTTAATCTCTTCTTTCACTACTCCAATGGCTTGAGCAATGTCGCCCAAGCCATGATTTTCTTTCATGGTGATACTCTATGTCTGATTTAACTCTCTCCGATACACAAACGATGCAAACCCAAGCTGCGCATCCGATGTTTTTTCTGATGAACAACGTAATTCAAAACTACGCTTGGGGCAGTACGACTTCCGTTAGCCAACTGTTTGGTATTGAAAATCCAGCGGACGAGCCGCAAGCAGAACTTTGGATGGGCGCGCATCCGAATGGCTGCTCTATGGTGATGGCCAACTGTAAAGAAACCAAACTCTCTGAACTGATTGCCCAAGACGTGAACGCCTTCCTGAATGAAGAAGTCGCAACACGTTTTGGTGAACTTCCCTACCTATTTAAAATACTAGCCGCAGAAAAAGCGCTCTCGATTCAAGTGCACCCAAACAAACAGCAAGCAGAGTTGGGGTTTTCGCTAGAAGAAAAACAGGGCATTCCTCTAACGGCCGCGAACCGTAACTACAAAGATCCAAACCACAAACCAGAGCTGGTTTATGCGCTGACTGAATACCAAGCCATGAATGGCTTCCGCCCGATAAGCGAAATCATCAGTTTCTTCTCTGAGCTTGCGATTCCTGAGTTACATGGCTTAGTGGACGACCTTATCACCAACCAAACACCAACAAGTTTAGCGACATTTTTCTCTGGTTTGTTGTCTCTCAAAGGCGCACAAAAAGAGATGGCACTCACCGTGTTATTAGCTCAAGCTCGTCTCACTGACTTACCACTGTTCAATCTGATTTTGGCATTGGAAAAACAATATCCAGGCGACATCGGTTTGTTTGCACCACTGCTGCTTAACGTAATTACGTTGCAACCGGGCGAAGCGATGTTCTTGGATGCAGAAACGCCACACGCATACTTACAAGGCACAGGTCTTGAGATCATGGCGAATTCCGACAACGTTCTGCGCGCAGGTTTAACCCAAAAATACATGGATGTGGAAGAGTTGGTTGCGTGCACGCGCTTCGATGAAAAACCATTCGATAGCCTTCTGCTCGAACCTATAGAAAACGATGGAATATTAGAATACCCAATTCCCGTCGACGATTTCAAATTCGCGCTGATACCGCACGCCAACAAGCGCACGCTTAATGCACAAAGCGCAGAAATCCTATTGCCGCTAGACTCCACACTCGTGCTTACACACGCAAATGGTGAAACGTGTGTAGTGGACAAAGGCCAGTCTGTTTTCATCCCAGCTTATGCCAAACAATACACCTTGAATTGCGAAGGTCGTGTAGCGCGGGCTTATAGTTGATTCAAGTTGAAAAAACGCCTCGCAATTTAAGCGAGGCGTTTTCTTTTCATTAGAGTGATTTTTGTGGCGGTGATAATTAATTAAATATTTGCGGCATCAAACAAGAATTAATCTCGCTGTTGTTGTAGTTCAAGGTATCCAGTAATTCACCTTGTACAGTCAGGTTCTTAATTCCCATGTACCGCATATCAGATTCGGTGTAATACCAACCATTCGCGAGCGTTGAACGTTGACATGTATTAGTTCTCGTATGCCCATAAACGGTAATATTTGGGTCCACTCCTACTTTGTTGTAGAACTCTGCCTCTTTAATTCGTAAGCGAGTGAGATAGCGATAAAACTGTTTTTCGAATTGTGAAGGAACCGATTGATCCCACATCTCGTCACTCTGATTAGCGCCACCATGCCACCCAATAAGCGCATCTTTTCCAATCACCACACTTTTCGCCGCAGGCAATATGTAACTCGCGCAAGCAGAAAAACACAATTGGCTGACGACCACATCCATATCGTTGTTTTTTATGAAGTGACCAAACTCGATCCCGACGCCAATATCACCACCACTACTGGTAATGCGCAATGTTGTCACTTTCTGGTCACTATCATTCACCATTCTTATGGCTTCGAGCACGGCATCCCCGGTAATCATGCCGTCGTACACCAACGTATTGCCTGTAATGGTTAATGTGTTTTGTGTCGGGAAAACCATTTTTTGAGTCGCGCACCCAGATAATAAAATAGCGGCGGATATTAAACCGACTTTAAACTTCATCCTTAAACTCCAATACAAACCACTCACTTCGTACTTCATTAAAACGTTCTACACTCTTTAAGCTTGAAGGAATGGTTATCGAGATATTCATACCTTAAACCACATCTATTGTAGTGATAAAAAAACCATTCAACTCAAGAACCTAAAAACCAAGTGATTAATTACGACAAGTTTCACGCTTTAAATAGAGGTAGTTTTTATAAAAACTCTACGGGAATAATCTACAGCATTTAAGTAATCAATATTTATAATGGATCAGCAGAAAAATAAACAAAATCAATAGAAATAATATTGATGAATCAGAATGATATACGCTGCGCTGTCACCATTTTTTAGAGCCATAAAGTCACCCTATCGAATAAGACCGCATCCGCTTTATACAGCTGCAGCAAACAGAAAAGTAAATTTCCGAGAAAATGACGTCGGCTTATGCCAGAATATGTTCCCTCACTCAACAAGTCTGTAATGTAATGAACTACCAAGCTGCTATTTTTGATATGGATGGCTTGCTTCTTGATACTGAGCGCGTCTGTATGCGTGTTTTTAAAGAAGCGTGTGAAGAACAAGACCTACCATTTTATGATGATGTCTACTTATCAATTATTGGCCGTAATGCGGCGGGTATTGAGACGATTTTCCGTAAAGCCTATGGCGAGAACCTTGAGCGTTTACATCAAGAATGGCGCACTCGTTACAACGCAGTGGTAAAACACCAAGCCATCCCAGTCAAAGAAGGAGTGGTAGAGCTTTTAGAATGGCTAAAAGCTCAAGGTTTACCCATCGCGGTAGCGACTTCTACAGAAAAAGAAGTGGCGAAGATCAAACTGGAATTCGCGGGCTTGAGTAAATACGTCGACAACCTAACGACAGGTTGTGAAGTGAGCCATGGTAAACCAGCCCCAGAAATTTATTTATTAGCGGCAGACCGTCTAGGCGTAGAACCAAGTCAGTGTTTGGCTTTTGAAGATTCCAATAATGGGGTTCGCGCAGCGATCGCAGCGAACATGATCACCTATCAAATCCCTGATTTGGTCGAACCTTGTGAAGAAGTGCGCCAATTTGGTCATGCGATTGTGCCTTCATTGCATGATGTGTTAAATACGTTGAAACAAACGTGCTAACCCTCAACCTTCTTACAGAAAGCTCAGTCACTGACTGAGCTTTTTTCTCTCCCTACTAGTAGTCAGAAGGGACATGATTCTACGAACATTACTTTTTTGGCTTCTGTTGGACACCGCTATTATTACCCCCTGCACTTTGTTCTTTGTTCTTTGTTCTCTGTTCTGTTCGATACAACTCACGCTGCGGTGTGAAATAAGATCCCTGAGTGATCAAATAATACAATCAATCAGTACAACGTTATGATTTCTTAACTTTGTAATAAAGCGTCAATTTTCCGGTTGAAGCACGTTTTTAAAGCGAGATTTGACTGATAATGAGAACTATTGGATGATATTAATCCAAGTCAGACCAAAATACATAATGGAGAGTGTTATATGTCTTTACGTTTATTAGCTGCAACCTTCGCACTTGTGGGAATGAGTTTTGGCGCACAAGCTAATGCCGAGTGTGAAGTCTCGTTGGATGCTAACGATATGATGCAATTTTCTACTAAAACGCTTAGCGTGCCAGCCACTTGTGAAGAAGTAAAACTGACGCTAAACCACACTGGCAAAATGCCGGCACAATCTATGGGTCATAACGTAGTGATCGCAGACACTGCCAACCTTCAAGCGGTAGGCACTGATGGAATGGCCGCAGGTGCAGAAAACAACTACGTGAAGCCAAACGACGATCGTGTTTATGCTTACACAAAAGTGATTGGCGGTGGAGAAAGCACAAGCATCACCTTCAGCACAGAAAAAATGAACGCGGGCGATGATTACTCATTCTTCTGTTCATTCCCTGGACACTGGGCAGTCATGCAGGGTAAGTTTGAATTCAAATAAGAACGTAAGTCGATTTCTGGTAAACCGTTACTAAGAGAAAAGCTTTCGCCAAGCCAGTCAGTAAGTGACTGGCTTTATTTTTATTAGGCCATTTTTAGCTTAACTGCTCGCACAAGCTTAGTTGATTCTAATGTTCGTTACACTGACATGAATTTGAAGTAGAGCAACACAGGATCAGTGCATTATTTACACCATATAATCAACGGAATTTCAGCATGTTAAATATGGATTTTTCTCAAAGAATTGTTGTCGACACAGATAAGCAAGATTGGGTTTCCAGCCCTGCTACTGGGGTTTGGCGTAAACCATTGGAGAGAGAAGCAAAAGAGTCCGGATACACCACCAGCGTCGTGAAGTATGAACCTCACTCACAATTCACGACCCACTCTCACCCGTTTGGCGAAGAAATATTGGTATTGGAAGGTGTCTTTTCTGATGAAAATGGTGACTACCCAGCGGGGACTTATTTGCGTAATCCTCCGGGTAGCCAACATGCGCCCTTTAGTAGAGAAGGTTGTGTAATCTTGGTCAAGCTCAACCAGTTCGCACCTCATGATCTTGAAACAGTGTGCATCAAGACTAATAAAGCTCAATGGCTGCCCGGTATTGGCGGATTGCAAGTAATGCCACTGCATAACTTTGAACACGAGCACGTTGCGCTAGTGAAATGGCCGAAGGGTGAGAAGTTTCAACCGCATCGTCACTTTGGTGGCGAAGAGATCTTTGTCTTACTTGGAGAATTTAAAGACGAGAACGGAAGCTATTCAAAACATACTTGGGTACGAAACCCACATCAGAGCGAACACTTTCCTTATGTTGAGGAAGAAACGGTCATTTGGGTAAAAACTGGGCATCTGCCAATAGACTAAGCCTTAAGCGTTGCTTAACCGGCTCACATACACGAGCCGGTAATTATTGCGTCACTAAGCACTCATGATTTTTGAATGGAGCCAATCTTTTAGCTCTGCTCGATTGAGTTTTAACACGTTCATTTCATGGTCATCAATCGGATTTCCTTGCAGTTCTAGTACGCGGATTTTCTTATCTAACGCATTATAGTTTTTAACGGTTTCAGCAAATGACGCATCGTTTTCTGTGAGCTGAGTGATGGTATCCAAATGTTCCGGAAATTCATGAGTTAATGAGTGATTTTCACCTAACATAGAGACCTCTTGGCTAGCGTTGTTAATGTATATCTCCGCTCTTTTTTCGAGCGACACATTATTAACCATAGCACTTCATTGAGCACTATATCGTCGATTTGAGCACACTTTTACTGAACGCTTTCAAGTGTCTTCCTTCTCTTTAGCATGCGGTATGCTCACTTCTCACCACTCTATTTTGGTCAATTATCGACTACATTTAATACTCTCCTTACAAAAAGGCACAAGGCAAATCCAATGAATAGCATAAAAATGGGCTTAATCAGTGCAGCAGTGACCGTCGCACTTATTGGCTGTAATTCAGACAGTGATTCTGTCAGTACCATGACACCGGTGACGTTATCTGTATCCGATGCCCCTGTTGACGACCTATCTAAAGTGGTGATCACATATAACAAAGTCGCGTTTCTTCCCATTGATGTTGATGAAGGCACACCACAAATATTCAATGTGTATAAAACCGATGATGAAGGCAACTGGGTAGATGAAAATGGCAATCCTCTTGCAGCAAACGAAAAACCATTACCTTTAAGCGTTAACTTACTCAACTTTCAAGGCAGTGATGCACAAGATCTCATTGATGATGAAGCAATACCCATTGGCAACTACAAGCTTTGCGTATTTGCTCACGATGGCGCCCACCCCAATTACCCGTCTTACGTCGTTGATGAAGCGACAGGGAACCAGATTCCCTTGACAGTGAAAGGCGATGGTGCATGTCCACAAGGCGTCGGAAAAGAACCGAACACCGGCGTACTGTTCTTTAACGACACTTTTGCGGTTAATCCGGACAATAATGAATTCGTGGTTGAGTTTGACCTACGTCGAGGGTTAAAAGACGGGACAAGTCAAAACGAGGGATACAGCATTCAACGCACTTCCGTCACTTTGATTAATACCGTCACAACAGGTGAGATTGAGGGGGACGTGACAACCTTAAACTACCAAAACTGTGAAACCGATACACTAAGTAATAATGGGTATGTACACGCCGTTTACTTGTATGCTGGAAATATCTTAAAAGACAATATGGGGCCGCTTGCTGGTGTAGAAGGTCAAGAGATGCCGATTGCTGCAGCCAATGTCGTTCTTGATATTGATGATACGAATTACGAATATGAATTTGGTTTTGTGCAGCCCGGCACTTACTCTGTGGGCTATACCTGTACCGCAAACGACGATGCTGAAGAAGGCATTGTCGCAGACGAAACCTTTAGCATTTATAAATCGACGAGCGGGCTAAACGTAACGGCTGGTTCACAAACTAACGCAAATTTCTAGCTCTGAATGTACAGACCGAGTCAATATTGGCTCGGTCTGTACATAGCGTTCATTTAACCAACCCTTTCTTGATGCTTAAAAAGCAGACTTTCTATCTGAATAACGCCTCAAACCCAGCTAACGGTAAAAGATCTCACCTTTATCGACATCTAGATAAATTTTGTTTTCTTGTTCCAACCCACCACAGTAAATAAAGTAAACATTACGTTGGTTATAGGTGACAGAGCGAACCCAGCCACCGAGCTCTTCAAAGTCACTCGGATCGCAGGTTTCGTCATTTAGCAACTGTTGTGTTTTAATACGGAAGATATCCAAGTGGACTCTCAAATCATCCGACTTCTGTAAATAGCCATCAAGTATTTCTAACCGTTCCTGCTCCTTGATGACAGGCTCTGCGTCAGAGAGTCCTTCGGCATTGAGCCATTCTGCCGTTTCTTGTCCCCCTTCTTTGTAGACAAGATAACCTGAAATACGATACCAGCCTTTGACTTTTTCTAGCACCGATACTTTTTCTCCCTTATACAAAGTATCGACAACCAAAGCATTGTCATCTGGTTTATTGTGAGCGTTGATTCGACGTTTGATAACATAATATTCCGTCACTTCAGGTGGCTCGGGATCCAAATCCACAATGGGCTTTAACGGCCGTTCCTGTTCTACTGGTGCGTTTTCCTCTTGAGTGGCCGCAGGCTCTTCTGCTGCATCTTTCTGCATAAATAAGAAGTAATAACCCGCGCCGATACCACTGAGTAACAAAATGACCACCACTGCGGTGAGAATTTTTTTCATTTTTTTCCTTTGTATTCTTTATGCTTATCTCGCTAAGAACAATCATGCCGCGGTTATTTGGGTATATACTCAAAAAGGATCAGTTAACTTACGCGAGCGATAATGATCAACAAACTCAATTGGATACTGCTGTTTCTTTTGTTCCCTACTTTAGGGTATGCCAATATTCAATGTACCGAATCGTCATGGAATGACAATCTTACCCAATTCAATCGTTTAGAGTCCAATTACAATAAACATGTTAAAGTATTCAATACACTTTTAGCCGATCATAATCAGCGCCAGTTATTGTCACAAATATTTTCACTGCATGAACTCGTTTTGCTTTGGCGTTCCCAATCCAACAAAAACGTATTTCAAAGCCAATTAAAAGCATCAATTCAATATCGCGAGGAGCTAACAGACACAGCCAACGAACTGATCACATTCAGTACTCAATCGAAGTGGTCTGCGAATAGCTGGAAGAAACTCGCTCAAAAATGCCTCGAGTCAAATGAGGTTGCGATCACCAATCAGATCAGCGCAGAGTGGTACCACACGAACGCTCTGCAATTGGCAGATGATTATACCCGCCTCTCTTCGCAGTATTTGGCACTAGCTCAACAATACGACAAAGAAGCTCGTGCTTTGCAGTATGCACAAGATGTGTCGAAATAAGCCCAGTCGCAGAAGCAATATCTTCTAAAAGTGTCTCCAGAGTGAAACTCCGGTATCATACTTTCACTTCAGCATTGGACGCAATTCGTACTTTTAAGTCAGATTTATACTCGCTCAGTTTAGTATGTAAAAATTGAGACGATTCCTTTTAACAAACTTGACTAAACCATAACCAAGCCAGCTAACTTATAGAGACATAGGTCACAATAATGCTTTACTTATGGACAATTTTTGGTTAGGTTAGCCATTCATAAAATTTAATAAAAAGTCACATTTGGCTGGAGATGATACTATAACAATGGTTATCAATCGATTAAGTTACAGGGATTGTCCTAATACTACCAACGCCAAGTTTTTGTCAGTAGTTAGGCACGTAAAAGAGTTCGGTTCAATCAATGACTTGGACCTTTGTAAAATCTTCGGAGAAACAATATGGAGTGATGGGAGGGAGTACCATTCCGCTGCATTCTCATTCAAAGTTGATAGATACACTGGTAATTGTGTAATCTCGCATTACAGACACCAATAAGGCTTAAAAATTTATGAAGCGGAGTCAGGAAACTGATTCCGCTTTTTTGATCATAACAATGGTAAAGTCATGCTCTGAATACCCTTCGACTAACTTTGCATCTGGGCATAACAATCGGCAATAACGCAATACGCCTTCTTTATTGTGCGACGCTAACATTCTCATACTAGGTAACTTGGCTTCATCCAAGAGGTTAAAAGCGCATCCCTTTTCAGCAACACAATACATTTTCTCAATCATTTCAATGGTGTGACTTTTATTCGCTGATTGATAATTCAATGAGCCTGAAGCAAACACGTAATCACAACGAGGCAGAACGAATCTGGAAAAGTCGCCACATATAAAGTCGCTCGGAGTGCGGAAGTTCCGCTTTCTGGCATCAGAAACAAATCGCTTTTGCTGATCAATCCCAATATACCTTTTAGGGCTTTGACCACTAAGCTCAACAAACTCCAGCAAGTCACCATAACCGCATCCAATGTCTAGAATGCTGGTGGCGTCTAAATTAAGCCCGCGACACAACGCTTCAAATCGACTGATCTGACTGTACTTGTCTTGCCATCCAAGCGCTCTAGCTCTATCGTTACCAAATTGCCGATACCGCTTGCGGTGATAATTCGCTATCTTCAGTCTATCGAGGAATTTCATCATTCTTACGCATAAATCGGCACGCTCCCATTTCCTTTCACTTGCCTCATCGCCAAGTGTGTATGGATGTCTTTCACATTTTCTAATCGCTGTAGCTTTCGGGTAAACGCCTCGTACCCAGCGAGATCTTTACTCACCACTTCGAGCAAGTAATCATATGCTCCCGACACCACATGACATGAAATCACTTCATCCATTTCAACAATAGCACTTTCAAACTCATCAATAGACGCCGCTTGGTGATTATTCAAACTGACTTCCACAAAAACAGTCATTGCAATACCTACTGTGCTTCTTGAAACTATTGCGCGATAGCCGCTGATCACCCCTTCTTGCTCTAGCCTTTTAATGCGCCTTGCACAAGGCGATGCCGATAACCCTACTCGATCGGCTAGCTCCGCTGTCGTCAGTGTGGCATTTTTTTGCATTAAACTGAGCAGTTGCCTGTCAATTTTGTCCATCCATTACTTCCTGCCAATAATTACTATCAAGTTACGTTTATACGCATTTTATTACCAATATTAAACATAATTTCGTCAAAATTTGCCTCCACTTAGCGCGAGTTCTATTCAACAATTAACACATTGATTACACATGGACACGCCAATAATGATTTTGGGATACGCGGCTATATTAATGACCTTATTGCTTTGGTCTGGATTCTTCATTTCTCTAAAAGGAGGCGCGATCTCCATCTTACAACCCGCTGATATCGCCTTAGTTCGATTTCTTATCCCAAGTTTGATTTTATTACCCTTCGTGATTAAAAATAAAAAAGCGTTTCGCGTTGTGCCTAAGCGTTATCTGGCTGGTGTCGTTATTGGTAGTGGCTTACCCTATTTTCTCATCGTAGGAACTGCCATGCACTACGCTCCCGTTGCGCACGGTAGCGCGTTGGTACCAGGCACGCTGCCACTGTTTGTTTCTGCGATTGCAGTGCTGTGTTATAAGCAGTCACTCAGCTCCCAGCGCTTGGTAGGGCTTTCAACTGTTTTATTAGGTATTTTCGTTTTCCTTCTTTCTAACATTGACGCCGAGCACAACTGGTCTCAGTTACAAGGTCATAGCCTTTTTCTAACGGGTAGCATCCTGTGGGCTATCTTCACCATCAGTGCGCGAGTTGCCAACCTTAACGCTCACGTCTGTGCAGGATTCGTGGCAATAACCTCTTTATTATTACTTATTGTCGCTGCCGGATTTGGTTGGATAGACAGCCACTTAGCAGTAACTCCGCTCAAGTATTGGCCTTGGGATGAGTTGTTTGCCCACGCTATGCTTCAAGGTATTGGGGCTGGCCTGATCGCTTCTTTTACCTATATCTACGCAATCAGAATAATCGGAGCAGAAGCCAGTGCCGCTTTTGGTTCGTTAACGCCGGTGGTTGCGACACTGTTCGCTATTCCTATATTTGGTGAGCAGCCAGATTCGCTTACTTGGTTGGCTCTGATGTTGGTGACTTGTGGCAGTATTGTGGCGAGCCAAATCTTTATGAAGAATAAGGGGGGCCAAACTTATCGCCCACC
The DNA here is from genome assembly GCF_002563795.1 of Vibrio sp. ES.051. Classification (GTDB taxonomy): domain Bacteria; phylum Pseudomonadota; class Gammaproteobacteria; order Enterobacterales; family Vibrionaceae; genus Vibrio. The sequence goes on along the minus strand of NZ_PDJL01000003.1, from coordinate 204,643 downwards.
AATTCACCGATAATCGATGCTTAGTTACGAATGTTAAGGGGTTGGTGAAAGACTGGATAATGGGAATAAAATATGAAAAGCCGATTGAGGTGACTCATAAACTCACAAGAGCGTTGCTGGAGCCGTCTTTTCTGACCAGCAACGTCTGATAGCTTACTGTTGGCTAAAGCGAGTTGCCTCAAAGTTGTTAAGAACTCGGTGTATCGCGTATGTCACTAGCAGCGTAATGACGATCGCAAATAAAATACTACTCACTCGATACAATGCACTGAAGATCAAATCGCCATTTGGCGTGAGATATTGGCCAAACAGAATACCTAACGTGGTTAATCCACCAAACCCCGCACCTGAACCACTCGATTCTTTTACATGCATGTAACTGAATATCATTGCGCCAATCCAAAGTAACGGAACAATAAACAGTAAGGTATCTGACCAATCGTAAAGTACGAGCTGGCCGACAATACCGAAGGTTACCCCCATTAACGTCCCCATGGCTCTTTTACGTGCGTATCCCAGCGCACCATTCCAATGCATAGGAAACAATAGCAGTAAGGTCGTCGCCTGAGCGGACATCGAGTCACGGAGATCGAAAACTTGAAACACCAGAAAAGACAGCGTCGCAATGCTGGCCCCCATTAGCGCTTCATGACGCATCCGCTGGCGTTGTTTTGGCTCCGGTGCTCTTGCCGGTGGTTGACGAGGCTCCGCATCAGGGATCAAGAATGTAACTAAGTAAGCCACAATGACAGAGAGCACATTCGCTTGTAGATTACTGAAGATTAGCTCATTAAGATCCGCCGTCGGGTAGCTCGCAAAGTGCAACATGATACTTAAGCTGAGTACGCTGTTTGCACCAAACAGGAATAAACTTCCTTTTGACATACAGGCGAATTTATAGAGAAATAGCCCGAAAGCCATTAACGTCATCATACCGGGGTGTCCGCCAAATAAACCACCGAGAATGCCCACTTCTAGGCCGCACACGACGGCGGCAAAAATCAGCTGACGTGCGGCATGTAAACTCATGACTGGCACCATACCAAGCAACAGCATTGGCGTTACGGTAAAAAAGACCCCATAGTTCCAGCCGAACACCTTACATAAGGTAAAACCAATAGAAGCGCCGGTTGCAATGCGTAAACACTGTCGGAAGTCGTTTTCCGACATGGGGTGGTCCCATAATTTCATACCACCTCCCCGTTAATAAATGTAATGAAGAAAACTCAAAAAACGGATCTGAAACCTTGCTAAGTAACCCGACAGCCAGCTTTCTGGCAGTAATTGTACGGTGGCACGCGCGCCAGCAGGGAATGCTCGTGGTTGTGCCCCATCAATGGCTAAGTGTAAACGTAAACGCTGCGCATCTCTCACCCAACGGTTAGAATCGGTGGGCGTTGCTAATCGTCCATCTGCATCAAATTGACCCGAACTGACTCCTGCATCCACACTCGTAATACTCGCTTCAAAGACATCGCCTGGCAAACTATCAAAGGCGATCAACGCACGGCTGTTTTGGTTGAAGTGTCGTAAACTCTTTTCACGAAAATCCGCGATAATAGCAACGTCATCCGATACTAACGCCACAAGAGGTGTTCCGGCTGCGGCGTAAGCACCTGTTTCGAATTGCAGATTCGCAACCACACCATCATGTTCAGCCACGATGTGGGTGTAAGATAAATTAAGCTCCGCTTGTTTAAGCTGGTTTTGTGCCACACGGATATTCAAATTTGTCGCATCCAAGTCGCCTCGGTTTACCTCTAGCTCTTTCAGACGTGCACGAGCGGCCAGTAAGTTGGCTCTTGCTGCTGTTGCGCTGCTGTTCGCATCATCACGTCGTTGTTGTGAAGTGCCATCTCGGTGAAACAAAGTTTCAAGACGTTTCGCTTCACGGGCTTTTTGCTCAGCGACAATTTTGCTGGCTTCAACGTCCGCTTTCGCCGCAGCAATAGAAGCATCCAGTTGTTCATTATTCTGAGTTACGCGCTCTAAGTTGAGCTGAGCTTCCTCAACCGCGAGTTGATACGGTTGGGGATCAACCTGAAATAACAGGTCGCCTTTGTTTATTTCTTGGTTGTTAGCTACATATAAGCGTGTAATTTGTCCACTCACTTGTGGCACCACTTTGGTTACCACACGAGTTGCCATTGCCTGCGGCGTCAAGGGCATGACTAGATCCGCAACCAGAAAATAGGCAAAGACAAGGGCAAACGCGACGCAAGAACATTTGATCCAACGTGCGAATTTTTGGTCTGGAGTCATAGGTGTTTTACTTCTCTTTCTTCGGTTTCTGATACCAATCGGGAGGATAAATAGGTGTTCAAATAATGACGCTATAAACATCGCTTAGATCGAGGGTTAGATTGCCGTTAGCTAGCGAACAGGTTGTTCTACTGCCAAATCGACAACGAAGCTATAAGTGATTTTAACAAGCAAGAATGATCACATATTTATTTTGACTGGTATTATTTATTCGCTAAGTGTATTCAGAGCATTCTGAGCGATTTGCTCAAGGACTAATCCAAGCTTTTGTAACTCTTGCTCATCCATATCCGCCAGTAATTTGCTGCGAACTTGAAGAATTCGTGCCTCCACCTGCGTAACTAGCGCTTTCCCTTCTGCCGTAAGACTCACAATACGCGCTCGCTTGTCATGCTCGCTGCAATGTCGGGTAATGAAAGATTGATCTTCAAGTAATTTCAAAGTTCGCATCAGCGATGCTAGTTCAATTTCTAATGCTTCTGAGAGTTTTTTCTGGCTGACATTATCGCCCAATCGATAAAGCTTCCATAAAGCGGTCCAGCGAGGATATGTCAGGTTTAATGGCTCTAATTCTCGATCTGCCACCGTTTTCCATAAACGAGCAACGCGGGAAAGCTTCTCCGCAAGGGAAAGATCTCTCAATATGTCGATATCTTGAATCATATGACTCACTCATTTACTTAGCGTGCTAAGTAATATAACTTGGTTAGCACGCTAAGTAAATATTTTTTGTGACGTGATCGAGATAAATGATAAACCATAAGGATTATAAAAATACGAGTAAAGATGAGTTAACCAATACAAAAAACACAACTCAAAAGCATTTGAGTTGTGTTGTGTATCGCTCAGCGCTGAGCTCAGGTAACTTAAACTGAATGAGGTAAAAGTGACTATGTCCGATCAATTAAGAACCGCTGCTTATAGTCAGAAAACGCTTCGTGCAGGGCATTTTCTTTAATCGGTTTAAGCAATACGTAGTTTGCGCCCGCTTCCATGAATGCATCACTGGTTTCTTTTGCAGTATCTGCGGTACACGCGTAAATTGGGGTCCCTAGTTTTAGTTCCTGTCGAATCGCTTCGGTTGTTTCAATACCCCCAAGGTGCGGTAATTGGTTATCCATTAAAATCAAATCGTAAGCATGAACTTTTAGGAATTCTATCGCTTCAAGGCCATCTTTTGCCCAATCAACCTGCATCTTATATTTGTTACAAAAAGCTTTCAGAATAAACGCATTGGTATGATTGTCTTCAACCAGCAGTACTTTCAAGCTCTCTTCAAACAGCTCGCTAGGCTTAACGCGAAGATCCGAATCGAGTGGCGTTAATATTCGCTCACGATCTTTTACCGGCAAGGTAAGCACAAACCTCGTACCCAGCCCTTTTTGACTGCAGACTTGCACGTCACCTTCTAGCATATCGACCAAGTTTTTCACAATCGTCAGGCCTAAGCCACTGCCGCCATATTCTCTTGTCGTCGTCGCTTCTTCTTGAACAAAAGGTTCAAACATTTGATCGAGCTTATCCGAATCAATACCTATGCCTGTATCTGCAATCTCCACCACTAACACACTGTTTTCGGCGCCATAGAACTGTTCTAAGTCCGCACTTATACGTACACTGCCGGAAGGGGTAAATTTGACCGCATTACTAACAAGATTAAACAAAATCTGATTAAGACGCACTTGGTCAGTAAAGATTTCCACATTAGTATCGATGTTGTCTTCAATGATAAGGTCGACCCCTTTGTTTTCGCAAATCGGTCGATAGATATTTTCTAATGTTCGAATCGTATCTGTAAAGATGAATGGGTGTTTCTGAACATTAAACTTACCTTGCTCAATTTTTGAGAAGTCTAGAATATCATTTAAAACAGCCAATAGGTGCTCGCCACTATGTCGAAGCACATCAATTTGGTTGTTCTGCTCTTCCGTTTCTACCGAGCCTTTTAATAACTGAGCGACCCCTAAAATGCCGTTAATCGGGGTACGAATTTCATGGCTCATTTTAGCTAGAAAATCGGCGCGAGCTTGTGCAGACTTTTCAGCCTCTGCTCTGGCCAAATTACTCTGTTTTTCAGCCTCAATAAGAGTCGTAATATCCTGTCCTTGAACAATAATACCGCTAATACCTTCATCGACTCGAATGGGGGATAAGTTCCAGCGATAAACTTTATCGCCAATTGGCACATTGACGCCGGTTAACGTGGCGCCTTGTGCAGCCATACTGAGGTGCGGCATCAACTTCTCTTTGAAATGTGTAAACACTGGATGCATCGTTTCAGCAATGTCGCTTTCAATGATCAGTTCTTTTCGCGCTGCGGGGTTAATCTGGATCAACACCCCACCGTCTGACCACACCATGATGGGTGATAACGCAAAGTTAAACAGATCGCGGAATGACCGTTTCTGTGCTTCAAGTTCCTCAAAGGTGCTCTCTAGCGTCGAACCAATATGATCAAACTCTTCAATTCCAGAACCACCAAAACGTTCGAAGCCTTTTTCTTCTCTCGCAGAGCGTGTGTAAGACATTAAAGAACTAAGCTCTTCCACCACCCTATTCTCGATCCATTCTTTGGTCATCAGCGCAATCATTACCATCCCGATAACCGAAGCTAACATGGCTAATAGGTGCTGAATTTGAAGTGTGACAACGCTTTGATTGTCTTGCACCGTGAGTAAACACAGATCGGTTGCTGTTGCATTGACTTCAATCGGCGTTTTAATGACCAATAACTGGTCCAGTTTTCGTTGTGACTCTCTACGCTTGAGGACGTCAAAGACCTTATAAACCTCATCTCCGATCAATGAGCTAGCTACCGGAGTGTCATTCGCGACTAAGACAACGTTATCAACATTGCCTTCATTCTTTAACCTTTCCATTAATCCAAAGTTACTATCTAGAACGACAACATTATAAGAATACCCCATCACTTCGCCGGTTTTAGGCTGCAGAACGGGGACTCGTCTAACGAACAGATGACGTGTTCCCATTTGGGTATGTGAAGTCACATAATACCAATTATTGCTAAAGGTGACTTTGCTGGCGATATTATCGAGCATCAAGTCATTGATACCATAAAAATTCGCATTGCCGTCATCCCAGATAATACCTTGATGATCCGATAAAAAACGAAATTCCGGTGTGTGTAAGGGATCATTTTGGTCAATGCTGAGGAAAAAGTAATTCAGGGTTTCTTCATTACGCTTGGTGTAGAAGTCTAGAACAACATCACTTTTCGAATTGCTGTTGTGGTGAATCTGAATCGCCGCGAAATGACTGTCAAAAATATTCAGAATCAATGCGGATGTTTGTTGTTTCGTCCTATCGACTTCTTGCCAAATAATCTGTTTGGAAAAGTAATAACTCTGAACGAAGATCCCTAAAATAATCGGAGCAAGAACGAGAATAATGATTTTAGTAATGAGCGTCGACAAAGAGCGACGTTTTCTTACTTTCGATGTCGTTGTCATCAATTATCGGAGTATCTAAATGCGCGTTTTCTTAACGCTTCTATTCTTTCTGGTAAATCGGATTTGGTAACCACTTCAAAATCACCGGAATAGGTTGTTGGAACGGTTTTTCCTTCAAGATCCCATTTTATGGCTTCAGCCATCGCAATGCCGGTATCATCGTTCATACGCATGACAGTAATGTCTAACTCGCCTTTCGAGATGGCGTCCAGCTCAGCAGAACCTCCGCCCCATCCATTAATCATCACATCATCACGCCCTAACTCTGTTAGAGCCTCAACTGCGCCAAGCGCCACATCCGTTGAGCACGCATAAATAAAATCCACATCCGGATACTTGGTTAAGCTTGCTTTTGCCGCCTCGTAACCCGATTGTTTCGTTGCTTTGGTGTAATAAGCTGATTGTAGTTCAAACTTGCTATCACGCTTCACTTGATGAATAAATGTGTTACCTCTCACATCGCTAATATACCCCTCAGAAAAGTAGATCACACTATACTGGCTCTGCTCTGGAAAATGTTTTCCAAACTCTGTTGCGAGTTTTTGGCTTCCTTGCGCATGATCAAACCCAACATATAGAAACGGCTGATGATGCTCCCAATCTTTAACGGGAGTTGTAATGTTTTGTAAGATCAGTTTGGTTTTCTTTGAGTCCAATACATGCTCAACAAACTTGCGATGTCTCGTGGTATCAAGCGTGAAAATTAAATAGTCAGAGTTACTCTTGAGCGCTTCCATCAAGGAGAGACTTTGCTGTTTAATATCTGCATTTGGTCGGGTGAACACTTGATTAAGCTGATAATCAATATTGAGCTTATCCAAGCGCTTTTCGAAGGCATTGATGTTCCTTATCCAATAATCGGAGATCTGCTGACCTGGATAAACAACGGAGATCGTTAACGGGCGCTTTTTCTCTATCGCCACTGGGACTGGTTTTTCACGAACGGCTTCTGCTAGCGCATCCGTCAGTTGTTTCTGCTCGGGAAACTCATCTAAAAACTCTTGATATGCCCAATACCCACTAAGGACTTGAGAAGCTTCTACAACCGGAGTAATACCGGCCATTGAAATCAGGGAAAGTACTAACGCTTTTTTCATCTATTGCTCTTTTAGCTTTTTATTGAGCTTATTATCGCTCTATTTGTCACCTAGCCGAGTCATCCATTACTTTTGTAATCTACCTTCCTCTGAGTGTGTGTTTCAATAGTAAATTGTCTTAAGTTAACCTAAGTTTGGGTAAAAGATATTAGTCATCGCCTAATATTCAACATCAAAACGTAATTCGAATAGACTTTGATTTCCAACACTCAGTTATTTAAACAGAACACCAACCCATTATGCGCCAGATTAGTCTGACATGGTATACCTAAACACACTAAAAATTTCTATTCTGTTGTTTTGTAGACACTTTTACATGATGGGAATATTATTATTATCTAAAAAAACCGCCTTTATATGGCGGTTTTTCTGCAATGTTGGTATGAGAACAACAGGGTTAAGGTGTCTTCATTTTAAGCTGCATTTGTTGGTTTTCATCGACAACGATACACAGTTTTGATGAAACCAAGAGCTCTTTTTTCGCCTTTGTGAGTTGCTTAATGTAATATTCTGCACGCATGGCAACTGTCTTTGATTCGAAATTCGAGGACCACTCTAGTACTAACGGACCTTTTCCTTTTAGCGCTTTCGCTCCTTTCCCCGCTTGATGTTGATTAAACCGACGATAAATGTCGTTGGTCACACCGCAGTACAACGCATTGTGGCTCGTGCGTATCAAATAAACACTCCAAGATTGCTCCGCGGCCTCAATCATGAGAATAAGTCATCAACCTGAGCTTTTAGCTCATTCAGCTCTTCTCGAAGCTGTGCAACTTCTTGCTCCAGTTGGCTTACGCGCTCGGAACTAGAAGTAGAAACCAAAGCAGGTGCAGCAAGGGCTGAGGTATCGACTTCACCACAGAACAGGTGCATATAACGTGACTCTCGCTTACCCGCCTCTCGTGATAATTTAACAACCAGTGGACCTTTTTCTTCGCTGGCTAGATGTTCTAAAACGGTTTCGACTTCTTTTACATCATGAAAAGTTGCCAGACGATTAGTTCGAGTACGAATTTCTCCTGGAGTCTGGGCACCACGTAACAACATACAGCACACAATGCCTTTTTCTTGCCCGGTGAGTTTTAGGTCACCAAACTCTGTGTTACAAAAACGATGCTGATACTTGCTTACACGGCTATTAAACGCACTTTCGTCACTAACCAGTCTGCGCTCAATCAGTGCATCAACGACATCGAGCACATCGGACTCTGATAATGTCATGACGGGATCACGATTGCTTTTTTGGTTACATGCGTTAGTGAGTGCGTTTAGGCTAAGAGGATACAGATCTGGGGTAGTGACTTCTTTTTCGATTAAGCAACCAATGATTCGTGCTTCAATTGCCGTTAGCTCAACTTTCATAATGCCTTTCCTTATTATTTTTGCATTTGACTTTGTACCCAAACAAACTAGCGATTTTTTATTCGGTCCCATAACCGAGGCTTATGAAACACTTGAAGATCATTTGAGTATCGGTGTCAGGCTAAAACATAGCGCCAGACCTGACACCTTTTGCGAATCGGGTCAGGTCTCAATGCTCGGAGAGAATAGGGACTTTCGTCAAATTGCCGTCTTGATCGACCATCATTATTTTCGAGCGATTAAGTTCGACCTCTGTAAGTTCGAGCTGCTCGCGCGCTTTGATGTATGCCATTTTTAACTTTTCAGTCACAGAGCTGTTGGTTTGACCATTCTCTTGACTGTCTACTTGCTCCGCTGTGTGACCAGAGTCCATATCAAGTTTCATCATTTTGCATTCAATGCCGTTGATAATATAGTGAAGGTCATGCTATGACAATGAATCGATTTATTCTGACTTGCGATCTTGATGTGTTTGGCTAAAACGTATCAAGAAAGATGTTGTGCCACCTATTCTTGGACAAAGGTGAAAAGTAAAGTCATGAGGAAAACAGCTAGGCCATCGACGCTAGCAGCCTTGAGGTGGTGGGAGCGATTAGGGTATATCATCATTGGTTGATAAACGCTCAATTCAACATATCGATTGATCTAAAGGCTGTTATGCCACGGGATGTTGTGCTTTAATCGAGAAAGATATTCACAAAATTAGGAAAGAGAACTATGAGTAGCGTATTTGAAATAGTTAGCCAAGCTCGTCGTAAAAATAAACTAAAACGTGAGCTACTTGATAACGAAAAAAAAGTTCGTGATAACCGCAAACGTGTCGACTTGCTAGAGAATCTACTAGACTACATCAAACCAGAAATGACTCACGACGAAATTTTAGCGATCATCAAAAACATGAAATGTGACTACGAAGACCGTGTTGATGACCACATCATTAAGAGTGCAGAAATTTCTAAAGCACGCCGTGATATTAGTCGTCGAATTCGTGAATTAACGGAAGAAGTTAAACAAACTAGCGGCAAAAAATAAACGCGACTGGTTAAGTTTTAAACCCCGAATAAGGCTGCCTTATTCGGGGTTTATTTTGTTTCCGAACAAAGCGACGTGTACAATATATCTAATTATTATTTTCAACATATCCAGCTTTCTATGTCCTCAACTACGACTAGCACACAACCCGCACTTGCTAAGCAATTGTTCACTATGACTTGGCCCATGCTCTTTGGCGTATTGTCATTAATGAGCTTTCAACTTGTGGACAGTGCATTTATCGGCCAACTTGGTGTTTTGCCTTTGGCCGCGCAGGGTTTTACCCTTCCACTTCAAATGGTCATCATCGGTATTCAAGTCGGTTTAGGTATCGCGACGACTGCCGTAATATCGAAAGCCCTAGGAGCAAACGAAAGTCGCTATGCTAAACAATTAGGTGGCTTAGTGTTGATGATTGGCTCGATTGGTGTGGCGGTATTTAGCGGTTTAATTTGGCTTTTACGCTACCCAATTTTATCTCTATTAAGCGCACCAGATTCAGTAATGCCTATCATCGATAGTTACTGGCCTTGGTGGTTACTAAGCTCATGGACAGGGGCTGTTTTGTATTTCTATTACAGCATTTGCCGAGCCAATGGAAACACGATGTTGCCAGGCACAATGATGATGGTAACCAGTGGAGTAAATTTAGTCCTCGATCCCCTGTTTATTTTCACCTTAGATCTAGGCATTAATGGCGCCGCGATCGCCACCATTGTCGCGTTTGGCTTTGGTATTTTAGTGGTTGCTCCCCGCGTGAAAAAGCATCACTGGGCAACCACACAATGGCAAGATCTGAACGTTATCAAAAGTGTTGCTTCTATCGGGAATATTATGGGGCCTGCGATGATCAGCCAACTGCTCCCTCCACTATCGTCTATGTTAGCAACTAAGCTCTTAGCTAGTTTTGGTACTGCTGCTGTTGCCGCCTGGGCTTTAGGATCTCGTTACGAATTTTTCGCGATCGTCTCTGTTTTAGCGTTAACCATGTCTATGCCTCCGATGGTTGGGCGATTACTGGGGGCGAAAAACTATCAGGACATTCAATCGCTAGTCAGTATTGCGGTAAAGTTCATTCTAGGTTTCCAGCTCTTAATCGCAGTGATTACATTTGTCATCGCCAACCCGCTAGCGTTATTAATGACAAGTGATGGTCAAGTCGAGCAAGTTTTAGAGATGCATTTAATGATTGTACCTATCAGCTTAGGTTCATTAGGCGTGTGTATGCTCATGGTTTCTCTATGTAATGCACTAGGGAAATCTTACACCGCATTAACTATTTCAGCTTTGCGCTTGTTTGTATTTTTCCTACCATGCTTATGGGTAGGCGCTCAAATGGCCGGGATACGAGGTATTCTTTTGGGTGCGTGTATTGGCAACATGATGGCTGGCATGTCTGCATACCTGACATACCGGAAAACAATACAAACGCTGGCTTCACACCAAGCGACCACTTAACTTTCACACGGCGACCAACAGAAAAGCCCTCAATTGAGGGCTTTTTCATAAGCGCTGAAACCAACTAACTACTTACGCTTGTTGATCGGCAGGAAAAATGACGCCTGTTTGTCTTCTCACTTCCGTTAATACTTTTGCAACTGTCAATGAGCGCTGTTTCATTTGAGGATCAATCACTCCTAGTTGAAGTTGCTTAGCAAAGGCTTGTGCTTCATAAAACATGTGGTTTTCTGTTTGAGGTAATGTCAGTGTTTCTTTTTCTCTACCTCTGAGCTTGCGTTCTATATCTCGGCCTGTTGCAATCATATCGACAAGAATGCTGCCTTGCTCGCCTTGAAATTCACTTGGAATCAATGAGTCACTGACTTTAGAATGTAACAGGTTGACGTTGAAGCCGTCGTACGCCAATGTCACACTGCCGCACCCATCCACACCAGAAGTCAAAACATGAGCACTCGCTTGAATCGCTTTAGGCTCTCCAAACAACTCAACAGCAGAACCTACGCAATAATAGCCAATATCCATAATGGATCCGTTCGAAAACTCTGGGTTAAACGTATTTGGGTTTTCACCGTTTAAATACTTTTGGTATCTAGAAGAATATTGGCAATAATTAATCGTGGCGTGCCTCAATGGCGCAATTGACGGGATACTTTCTTTCAAGACATTAAAGTTTGGCGTGTATGGCGACATGAACGCTTCAAAAAGAACGACATTATTTTCTTCCGCGCATTGAAACATCGCCTGAGCTAAAGCATAGTTTGACGCCATTGGCTTTTCACAGATAACGTGTTTGCCCGCCTTTAGCATCTGTATCGCTTGTGGGGCATGAAATGAGTTCGGACTCGCAATATATACTGCGTCAATCTCGGCATCATCTCCCAACGCCTCGAGACTATCATAATAAATCTCCGCGTCATAAGGTGTCCCAAACAAACGCGCTTTCTCAATATCTCTCGAATACACCGCTTTTAGACAAAACTGCTCTGTTTGAATTGCCGCTTCAACGAATTGTTGAGAGATCCAGTTTGTACCGATAACAGCGAGCTTAAACATGTCACTTCCTTTTATTTGCGTCTAAGAGCCAAAAATAATTTCGGCTGGTTGGCGCGATTTAAGCAATCTTTGGTTCATTAAACAACTCAAATCACGGGTTCGATTTATACGGTTTAGATAAATAGGCATCCATCCCTACAGCGAAATATTAGATGATGGCGGCTAACACACTCATTTAATGGCAATAGTCTTTGCGTTTTTCGTCCAGTTGTCTTGTCCCATCGACGTCTCTCTTTCATAGCGGTCAATATTCGTTGATCGATTCGAAAGGCTTAGTCTCTGGGGGTAGATACACTATAAGTGACAATGTCACCAAAATTCTTTTGCTCATTAATTTGAGTTACGAGTTGCTCAGTCTGATGAGTTACGGCTTCAATTAATACGTATAAATGATTGGGTTTCTTTGGTTATTTACTCATCTAACAGCAAAGCAAGAATTGTGATGTAACGCATATTTTTTGATCTTAAGAAAAAACAAAAGCAATCAAATTTCTCTGATCCCTAAGAACCAACACTTTGTAAGGTCAGATCCTCTCAGGATGTTTACTTATTAAGTTGCCTTGAGGATTCCAGTCACATTAAAGTGCAAGTTTATTAGTGATTATTACAGCAACACTTTGAAGTTATTCGTTATCATCGCGAAAAAAGCCAACTCTTTCCTAAATGTCAATATGTGAAATCCGCCGCTTTAGCCATATTAATCCACCATTATTAAACGATGAAATAGTGTTTTTCACTAGATTTAATTTTCCTAGCAGAATAAGACCTCCCACCGTAGAATCTGGCACATAACTATTACAACCCGATTACATACTCTTGCATTCTCCTGCAGAGGCAATTGTAGAGAGTATGGTTAGCCCCCAAACGTGAAAGGTCCAATACAACAATGAGTCCAGAGAAATATCTCCAAGATTGGCAAACTAGCCAAACGATTGCTGAATCTATTTCCCCTCTTATTGGTAAGCTATATCGTCAAAAAGGAATCGAAGTGGTTCTGTTTGGTAAGACGCTTATCAACGCGACTACGATAGACATTCTCAAAACTCACCGCGTAGCAAGACGTTACACAGGTAATCCGCTTTCGCTTGAGCATACAATGCCTATCATCCAAGCGCTTTGTGAGATGAGCATCTCTTCATGCCGAGTCGATGTTGGCCAATTGGCGACTAAGTATTGGAATGAACACGAAGATGCGTCAGCCCTAAATGACTTCCTTATCACGGCTCTTGACGGTGCGCGCGATGCAGACTCATCACTTAAAGCTCGCAATGTGGTGCTTTACGGTTTTGGTCGCATAGGTCGACTATTGACCCGTCTACTCATCGAGAAAAGTGGTCCAGGTTACCCATTACGACTGCGTGCGATCGTAGTGCGTGGTGGTAAAAAAGGTGATTTAGAGAAACGTGCTAGCTTACTACGTCGTGACTCTGTACATGGCCAGTTTAATGGTAGCATCGTTATTGATGAACAACGTAAAGCACTGATTGTAAATGGTAACTACATCCAAATTATCTACGCGAACAATCCTAGTGAAATAGACTACACAACTTACGGGATTAACAACGCACTTATTGTCGATAACACAGGAGTTTGGCGTGATACAGAAGGCCTAAGCCAACATCTCGCCAGTAAAGGGGCAGAGAAAGTTCTATTAACCGCGCCGGGTAAGGGCGACATTAAGAACGTAGTATTTGGTGTTAATGAGTCGGTTATTCAAGAAGATGACACTATTATCTCTGCCGCGAGTTGTACGACTAACGCAATAACACCAGTACTAAAAGCATTACATGACAAGTACGGTGTACTTTCAGGTCACATAGAAACCGTTCACTCATACACGAACGACCAAAACTTGATCGACAACTTCCATTCCGGTGACCGTCGTGGACGTAGTGCTTCTCTGAACATGGTTCTGACCTCAACAGGGGCTGCAAAAGCCGTTGCCAAAGCGCTGCCTGAGCTCGCTGGTAAGTTAACAGGCAATTCGATTCGCGTACCGACACCAAACGTATCAATGGCAGTGGCGAACCTTAACCTAGGTGAAGATGTTGACCGTGATTCACTCAATGACTACCTGCGTGAAATAGCACTGAACTCTGAGCTTTCAGCGCAGATTGACTATACAGATTCAACTGAAATCGTATCGACAGATTTGGTTGGCTCTCGCCATGCAGGTGTGGTTGATGGACAGGCAACGATTGCGCAAGATAAACGTTGTGTACTGTATATTTGGTATGACAACGAATTCGGTTACAGCTGCCAAGTCGTGCACTGTATGGAACAAATGATGGGTGTTCGTTACCAAACATTCCCTCAGGTGAACTTTGCTCCACAACGTTAACCACATAACGTAACGGACAATATCTAACATTTGTTCTTTATAATAAGCGTTAAAGCGCAGTACTAATATTTATTCCCCCCGTTTCTACGCCTGATCACCTCAGGCGTTTTTTCGTTTTAAGCCATTTAACACTTTCCAGACAAAATCCTGTAGATTGTTCATGTTTCATTCATCTATACAGCGTTAATCTAAACACATAGACGAATAGAGAGGTCAACATTATGAATCGGATTATCGTTACAGCACTTGCATTGATTATCGGCTTTTTTACATTAGTTTTTAGCCTGATCATCGCGATTCCATTGACCATTGCGGCACTAATTGCTGGTAAGCGCATTGAAAAGCGCGTGAAACGAATGCAGAAGGAAGTACATAAAGAGTATGAGTTTAATACAGGAAAACCGGATGCGATTGAAGGCGAGTTCGAAGAGGTTCGCCGATAATATTAAAATTCTCAACTTTTTTAATGGTTAAAGAGGATGCAGAAGAGCCATACCGATTCTTCCCATCAGCACGGCATATCGCATATGAGTAAGGATTATCTTACCCACATTAAAAAAACGAATTTTGTTTATAGCTAGAACTTAGAAACGACTGATGCTCCTAAGCTATTGTAATCCTAAGTACTACGATGAGACCTTTAATAACGCGATTTCTTTAAACCTAAGTCGCTATAAATCAAACTTGATGCCGGGACTATTTTCGCCAACCAATTAGTCACAGCGAATCGATGATAAAATGACAGCTCAAATCGTGTCTGCCATTTTTAACTCGTATAAAAATCGACATCGAATCGATAAGGTTTAAGGTGTTCAGAATTCAACCTATACTATCTACCCGAAATCTACGTCCTATATAATACCTTCACCACATGCCAACCAAACTTGGTTTTGACTAACTGTGGCGTCAGAACTTCTCCAGAAAAGCAGACTTTGTCGAACTGAGGCACCATTTGACCGCGGCGAAACTCCCCAAGATCACCACCTCGCTTACCGGATGGACAAGTCGAATATTTCTTCGCTAATGTCTGAAACTTCGCCCCTTTTTTTAGTTGCTTGATAATATCTTCTGCTTGCTCTTTGTGCTTCACAAGAATGTGTAATGCGGCTGCTGTATTTGCCATTTTTTCTCTCTCACGATTCTGTTTACGCAAGTGTACCCATCCGCTCTAAACTCGCCAAGCATTTCTCATCTCAAGAGCAACGCTCATCGAACCTTCTACAAAAATAGCTTAAAACACAGCCAAATCCTGCTCAATTAGTCGCTATAAATTCATAGATTGTCTAAAAAGCTCACATTTATCTCTCCGATAGTTGAAGCGGTTGCTTTATAAGATTAGATTAGACACAAATTGGTGGTATTTATAAGGTTATTCCATGGCAAAAGTCGTTAGTAAGGCGAATCAATCACAGGGCATGTTGATGTTCAAACTCACCCTGCAACAGAGCTTCGCGATAGGCACACTAAAAGTCCGTGAAATTGTACCTTACATGCCCACCACTAAGATCCCCTACTCACACCATCATGTGATTGGTACGGTTACCATTCGTAATTTAACCGTGCCGGTGATCGATATGTCTGCCGCTGTGGGCTTTCGTCCAATCAGTGAAGAAGAGTATAAGAACTGCTACCTTATCGTGACCGACTGTTTGCGAACGGTGGTTGCATTTATGGTTCGTAGTATCGAGAAGATCATTGAGTGCGACTGGAAAGCCATTGAAACACCACCAGTAAGTGCGGGCAAAAACATTTTCGTGACGGGTATTACTCGCTACGAAGATAAAACGGTTCAAATGCTAGATGTTGAACTCCTACTCTCAAAAATTTATCCACAATATGAAAACTCAAAGATTCCGATGCTAACGGATGTTGAACGAGAACGTCTAAAAGCACTCAGCATTTTGTTGGTCGATGATTCCTCAATAGCTCGTAAGCAACTTTGTGACGCGCTTGATAGCATTAATATTGCTTATCAAATCTGTAAAAATGGCTTAGATGCATTGCAACTCATGAAAAGTGAGGCTGAAGCTCATCGTCCTGTGGATATGCTGGTGAGTGACATTGAAATGCCCGGCCTTGATGGCTACGAATTGGCATTTGAAGTACAAAATGACTCGGCACTGAATCGTTCATACCGTATTTTGCACACGTCATTATCGAGTGAGATCTGTGTCGACAGAGCGCATCAAGTGGGCGCTCACGAAGCGCTTGAGAAGTTTAATGCCGGTGAGTTGATTGAAGCTATGCTACGTGGTGCAAAAGACCTAGAAACAAAAGCAATGGCTTCTTAGAACATTAATAATTTTTTTGAATTTTTATTTATTGACCAAGATTACCCAGTCGTTAAAGCAGAAAAAGTGGTGGGTATGATAACGCTACTATGGATAAGTGAGTGACTTAGCTCAAACGGCACCCATGATAACCCTGAGATAAAAAAGCCACGTTGTTTAAACGTGGCGAACACAAATTCGAAGGCAGTGGATTATCGTATTTGCTTTAGGTCAAGCCCAATGATCAGGCTTAAAATTTTTCATAGTTAGGCTGAATTTAATAAGTTTCGAACACCCCAGAATTGTAGTCTTGGATTGCTTGCTCGATTTCTTGCATACTGTTCATCACAAAGGGACCGTAATGAACCACAGGCTCATTAATGGGCTCACCAATAAAAATCAATACGCCGCTATTATCCTTGGCCTTCAATTCAACCACTTCACCTTTAGATAAAATGGCCATTTCACCTTGCTTAACCGCACGCTGCTGTAACTCGAGACACCCTCTATAGACATAAACCATCATATTGTGATTTGGGTCTGTCTCTAGACTCAAGCTCGCTCCACAATGAGGTTGCCAGTCAGCCAGAGTGGCTTCTACACCTGTTTCCGTGAGCGGGCCTTGAACACTATCTCCATTAATATTTAGAAGACCAGAGATCACACGTACCACGCCTGTTTCTTTTGTCTCATATTCATTGATCGTTTCTGGTTGCAAGTCATGGTATTGCGCGGGTTGCATCTTATTTTTCGCTGGTTGGTTAATCCAAATTTGAAAGCCATGTAACTCACCCTCTTGCATAATCGGCATTTCGCTGTGAATAACACCACGACCAGCGGCCATCCATTGCGCGCCACCAGAGCGAAGCTCCCCGACGTTATTCATATGATCACGATGTTGAAAGTGCCCTTTCAACATATAAGTGAGTGTTTCAATACCACGATGAGGGTGAGGAGGAAAACCACCGATATAATCAGAGCTATCATCTGATTTCAATTCATCCATCATTAGGAATGGTGAGAAACTAGTGTTATTAAAACCAGCCACTCGCTGGATCTTCACTCCATCTCCATCAGCGGTTGGTTGCGCGGTCATAACCTGACGAATCTCTCTAGTGGTACTCATTGTTACTCTCCTCAACCCTAATTCCTCCGACTGAATAAATTCATTGTAAGTTGAAGATAAAAAAATAATGAGCGGATACATTTGAGCTAGTTATTCGATTTTTTCGAACATGGTTGTGCCTAAAGACGATTTAAAGATACAGTTCTCGGTCACACAAAAAGAACCCTCGCTTATAAACGGTTAGGTTGAACTGTTTTGTTCAATATACTTAGCTAATAAAATATTTAAATAACAGATCTGCAAATCATTATTGCATCTGCAAGCCAAATTTATTCTCGCTCGACCAAATATCTTGAGGTCACTGAAGGATAAAATAATTAAAAATAAATGTAGCTATTTCCTAGTTAAGGTGTATAGTGTGCCTTGGCTCTTAGAAGAGAGCTGTTAATGCAACATTTAGTTTAAGTTTCCTCTCAGTAAAATCTTGAATCACCAATTCAGACACCTGCGTACAACTTCCTCTTGATTGAACATTCAATAGCTTAGAAAAGATCCACCAAACAAATCATAATTTTAATGTTTAATTCAAAGGTATTTTTATGTCTAAAGTAACTGGTTCAGTAAAATGGTTTAACGAAACTAAAGGCTTCGGTTTCCTATCTCAAGACAACGGCGGTCAAGATGTATTCGTACACTTTAACGCTATCGTTGCTGATGGCTTCAAGACCCTAACTGAAGGTCAGAAAGTAAGCTTCAATGTAGAGCAAGGTCAAAAAGGTCCTCAAGCGACTGAAGTCTCTCCTCTATAAGACTGCTTTTCTTGGTGTAGCATCCCCATGCTGCACCAAACTCTCCCCTTTTCGAAATCTATCCCCACAAAATACTCAACCTAAATAACAGGTTCGGTATTCTACTGCTTAAAATAAGACGAGCAGTACAATTTATTTAATTATTTAAAGGAAAACTTATGTCCACAAGAAGAACAGGCCGTCAAAGGCACTGGTATCAATTGATCAATAAAGAAAAAATTATCACACCGCAGGAGAATAAATGTTAGAAATTGCATTTAATTTAGAACAATCGCATACCTCTTGGAAGGCCAAAATACATCAGTTAAATGGTGATGTTTTAAGAAGGCATGTATTACCCAAACTGCACTCTGATTGCTATCTTATCGATTTTCAATATTGTGAAAAAACACTCTCTGGGACCATTCTCTGTGATTCAGGTTCAAAGTTAGGAAGTTTTACTGTCAAATAATACGATTTTCAGGCATTAATAAATATATGCAAATTAATTTGGAAGGTATCTAATGGCTAAAAAAACTAAAAAGCAGATTGAAAAAGAAAAGAAAGAGTCTGAGAAAAATACGGCCGCTGTAAAACAACAAACACGACGTCGTATAGAAGATATTATGGAACAAAGAGAATTTGATAAGTTATTTGATCTCTAAAACCTTTCAGCTACTCTTCCAAGGCTATGACATCACTATCGTTGTGCAAGGTACCGCCACTTACCTTTGCCACACGAATACCCAAGCTCTTCAGAATCAAACTCTTCTAGGCCAAAATATCGTTGCATAAAAAGCATATATGATTTGTGAGCCTTTTATACCCAAATGACTTTTATTTAGTTCTTACACCAAGGTTATTTGGGTATAGTTAAATTAATAAATTTACATGAACTATGCACACATTTATTCAAGCCCTTCCAAAAAATAGAGTGTCACTTGCATATCAAAAATTCTTTCGTGCTTGTCCTATTCAAGTTGGCACAGAAAAGGTGTGGTCTAGTCTGTGTTGCGCATGAAGATGCCCCAGAATACCTAGTGATTTCGGTAAAGGCGTTGTCGTGGCAATTAATTCACTCAGACACTTCCGCGGTTACATTAACGGTTAACCAGCGCTTGCCCCTCTACTCTGTAAAAATCAGCACCACCTTGAGTAAAATGCTCAAGATGATATACCCTTACAAACCTTCCGTGGTTAATTCTGCGGTTAAACGCTAGACTGAATGAGCAAAACTCAGCACAAAAAGGAAGAAATCATGATTCAACAAGGCCAAGCACTACCTGTTGCGACCCTCAGCGAACTGACTGCCGATGGCGTGGTCAATCACGAGGTCACTGAACTGTTCGCCAACAAGAAAGTTGTGCTTTTCGCTGTACCTGGCGCATTTACTCCTACTTGCTCAGAAGCTCACCTACCAGGCTATGTTGTATTGGCAGATCAACTGAAAGCGAAAGGCGTTGATTTGATTGCATGCGTCTCTGTAAACGATGCATTTGTTATGCAAGCTTGGGGTGAAGCGCAAAATGCTTCTGAAATCCTGATGTTAGGCGATGGCGATGCAAGCTTTACCAAAGCGTTGGGCCTTGACATGGATACGGGCGGCTTTGGCGGCGTTCGCTCACAACGTTATGCTATGATCATTGAAAACGGCATCGTGACAACGCTTAACGTAGAACAACCAAAAGAGTTTGAAGCAAGTAAAGCAGAAACCATTCTTGCAGCGCTTTAACTTTTATAATTAATCGCCCCTACGTCATAGGGGCGATTGTTCTCTTATACATCTCAAACTGTTTTCTTCGACCCCACATAATTAGCAACATCGCCAACAAATAAGCACGTTCAGTAACCCCACCACTGTCCCATCACATGCTTTCCCCTCCTAGACTTATAGAAATAACAATAAGGTTTAACATATGAGGCATCATTTGCACTTATATGCATAGTCAAGTATTTCTTAAAACGTGTACGTGGTTATTCCGTTATTGATTTGGTTTATATTAAAAATAAGAAATGATAGGGGGAGGTTTTAAGAATTGAGAGCATATAACACAGCCCCCAATTCAATACCGTTCGATGGTTGGGGGCTTAATAGGAGATGTTAGCGCATTCTCACAACACTTGTTTCTTGTTTGCGCTGCATTTCAGCGAAAGTCAGTACAAACGGAGACGACTGCTTCACTCGACTAGGCAGTGAGGAAAGCGCACTGTAGGCGTCCTGCTTGGTTTCGAAATCGCCAACGGTTACTGTATACCAGCGAGTACCTCGACTATTTTTCCAGTTGACCCATGCAGGGTGCTTGGGATCGATGTAACGAATGTAATCTTTCACATCTTTCTCTTGTTTGAGCGCTAGCACCTGAACCGTGTAATGATTCGGGTTTAAATAGCCATATGCATCTTGAGAATTCATCACTCCAACACACTGCCCGCTATCGACTTGTTGATGAGGCATGGCGCAGCCCATGAGCGAAAAAATCAATGTCAAAGATAAAATCTTGTGCACGTGTCACTCCATTTTGGTTCTAGTTTCTTTTCTCTCACACTCAAAAACTGATAAGTAATATAACCTTCCTGTAAACACAATTTCTTGTGGAAACACCATATAAACAAGACGGTTTACAGTTTTGAGCGTAATGAGTATCCCAAAAAACTAAGGCGACCATCTAGGCCGCCTTAGTAAATTGATTTAATTTAATCAATGACTAGAACCAACTCGCTACAATAAAACCTACCATAATACTGCTTTCCTCTGCTGATTCTAATGCAACTCATTTTTGTCTCTTTAACTATATTCGTACCTACTTAGTCGCACACTTTTACCAACGCCTTACTCTTTGAATATTGGTGGCATCAAGGACCGCTTCTCGCAAAATTCAGCTTCTTGAAATCGTTAGCTATAGGACACTTATGGTTTAAGTTTTAATACATTATCAATATCTTCTGCGCTGTGTCGCTCAGGTAACTGCTCCCATTCTTCCCCCCATGAGCGGTTTACAATGCGACCACGTTTCACCGCCTCACGCTCATCAATCGCGTTCGCCCAACGTACGACGTTCTTATAACTATTAACATCCAGAAACTCAGCGGCGTCATAAGCACGACCTAATACTAAGTTACCGTACCATGGCCATGTTGCGATGTCCGCGATACTGTATTCATTGCCGCCCAAGAACTCATTGTTCGCCAAGCGCTTATCAAGCACATCGAGCTGACGTTTCACTTCCATAGTGAAACGGTTAATTGGGTATTCAAACTTTTCTGGTGCGTAAGCATAAAAGTGGCCGAAACCGCCGCCTAAGTAAGGAGCGGAGCCTTGTAACCAGAATAACCAGTTCATCACCTCAACACGTTTCGCACCTTCTTTTGGTAGGAAGTGACCAAACTTTTCCGCCAGGTAAAACAGAATGTTACCAGATTCAAACACGTTTATTGGTTCATCTCCAGAACGGTCGACTAAAGCAGGAATTTTCGAGTTTGGGTTGACCGATACAAAACCAGAGCCAAACTGATCACCATCGCCAATCTTAATTATGTATGCATCGTATTCTGCCTCTACCACACCAGCTGCCAGCAGTTCTTCAAACATGATGGTCACCTTCTGCCCATTTGGCGTGCCCATAGAATAAAGTTGAAATGGGTGTTCACCAACTGGTAACTCTTGCTCATGTCGTGCACCAGACTCCGGTCGGTTGATGCTCGCCCACTGACCGCCGTTTTCATTATCGTTTGTCCAAACTTTTGGTGGAATGTATTCGTTAGTCATGGTGATCCCTTATTGTGTTTGAATGTATTTGCAAGTTGACGACTCAACGCGCCGACAGCATGATTAAATTTATTCGCCTCATTCTCGAATGGCCATACTCAAGGTATTGATCTGAACTTTCAATATCAATGCTCCATAAGCAAACCATTTTCGATGAATCAAATCTCTTGAGGTGGTTGGAGTCTAGTCAAAAAAATAAACAAACCCGCTACTTTCGACCACGGGCTATATTTAAGCGTAGATTCATTCTTCTTTATCTTTCACTCACGAAAGGAAACCGCTGTTCATAAAGCTCCATAAAGTCCTTACGAATCAGGTGCTCTAGATGGTTTGCCTTATCTGTCGGGCAAAAAATCATAACATGCAGAATTTGTTCGCCATTAATGTTACTTGAAATATGGATATGTGGCTCAGCCCCAGGTAAATCAACACCCGCATGCTTCTCAATCATGGCATTGTAGCGGTGGGCAACATCTCTGAAGTAACTGCAATGTTCTTCGATTTTATCGACCAATGTCGGCAATATAGGGTATAAATTAACGAAGTCTTTCACCACCACAGAAAAGTTATGGTAAACGTAACGCTTCATAAAATTGAGATTTTTTACAGGATAAGTAAAAAACATGCTGTTAGGTAGCGTCGCCGTTTTTCCTGTGTAGTGATACTGACCGTGGTGGAGATCAATTTCTTGGATCACGGTTGCCATCATATTATGTTCGATCACTTCACCACACAACTTACCGACTTCAATCCAATCACCGACTCGGAATGAACGCGAGCTTGCTCTTTGTATGGAGCCAGTAAAACACAAAATGATCTCTTTCGATGCCACAACAATTGCAACAGCTATCGCGGTCACACTTAGCGCGAATTCGTTAATTTCCGACTGCCACAAAATAAATAGAATCAGCAAGGTAATCGTAAAGGTGCCATTTTTAGTTCTGGACATCCAACTGCGCTGATCTTCCGAAAGAAAGGCGTCATCGCCACGAATCATGGACAAAATGGCTCGACGAACTAACCACATGAGAAAAAATATTAATGCAGTAAAAAACAATTTATGAGTGAGAAGAAAATCGACCACCAACTGCACTCTCTCCATTACCCAGCTCCTTTGTATAAAAATATGGCCTATAGCCTATCGATTAGGAATATCTCCTATTAGCAGGTAACCATAACAAATTATTCAGTAAGTTGTCCGCGCAAACCTTTTTAAAAACACCCAAATAACGTCAAGATATTGGGTTCAGCGAAAATGACTTGATTTGCAGCCGCGGCAACGATTTTAAATGAGAGGAATTGACTAAAAATGATTACAGGGGCAATCACTTCTAACTTCTAACTTCTAACTGGTGAATTATTGGGGTCTAATCTTTTTGAAGAGATAAAAAAAGGGAGTATCGACGACTCCCTTTGTTAAGAATAAGCGTTGCTCTTTCGAGCTAATGTTGACAATGAAAATGACGCTATCTAGTGAACTGGCACAGCGTTTTTCTGGTTAAATTGACCAAAGTGTTGCTCTAACACTTCTGGCGTCAGTTTACCTTCTGCTTCTAGCTTTTTCAGCTCTGCAACAATCGCTTTTTGTTCCTCTAGCGATGGTAGCTTTACTTCTGGCTCTTGCCCTGCTTCTTGAGATATCTGCTCTAGTTCATTTTCAAAGTCATTCATAGTACTCACCCAAATATAGTCATTGAACTTTTAAACTTGGTCTATTCTATCCAACTCTAAAGCTTGAAGCTACCAACCATCTTATCCAAACGAGCTGAGAGGGCTTGAAGGTCACGACTCGCACCAGCCAGCTCTTCAGCTGTCGCCGTCGTCATTTCATTGATTGCGTTGCTCTCTTCGATGTTCTGGTTGATCGCATGAACCACGGTAGATTGCTCTTCCGTCGCCGTCGCCACTTGGGTATTACGGTCTGAAATGTCAGTAATTCGCTCGGATATGTTAATCAATACTTCTACCGCTTCATCTGTAGACGCAACCCCTTCAATCGTCACTACCTTGCCTGCTTCCATGGCACTAACCGCATCTTGCGCATCGCTTTGAAGTTGGTTGATCATACGCTGGATCTCTTCTGTAGAGTCGTTTGTACGTGATGCAAGGTTTCTCACTTCATCGGCTACCACTGCAAAACCACGACCTTGCTCACCCGCTCGGGCCGCCTCAATCGCCGCATTAAGCGCCAACAAGTTAGTTTGCTCTGATATATCACGAATGACTCCAAGAATAGAGCCAATCTCTTTGGTAGTAGAAGCCAATTGAGTCACGACGATATTGGTTGACTCGACATCATCGGCTAAACGGCTGATGACTTCTTTTGCTTTCATCACAACCTCACGACCGATTTGTGTATTCTCAGAGGCCTGATTAGCCGTGTCGGCAGCGGTTGCAGCATTAGAAGCAATCTCACTGATGGTCGCGCCCATTTGATTAATAGCGGCGACGACTTGAATGGTCTGGTCACGTTGCTCTTGGCTATTGTCATACGTTGATGTCGCTTTCAACGAGACGCTCTCCGCTGCGTGACTCAATGAGCCACTGGTCAACGCCACTTCTTTCATCGTTGTGTGGATCTTCTCAATAAATCCGTTAAAGCCCTTTGAAAGCTGCGCAATTTCATCATTACCCTGAATTTCAATACGCTGCGCCAAGTCGCCTTCGCCTTGCCCAAGGTCGGTAAAACGATCGGCAATCAGTCGAATTGGTTTCGTGATACTGTTCGCCAACCATACGCCCATTAAGATAAACACTACAGCCACGATGATGGTTGTAAACAGCATTTTTTGAGCGGTTGCATTCAGGTCAGCAAATACTTCGTCAACGGGAACCACACCAATGACGAACCAGTTCATCGAAGGCACATAAAGGCTAGAGACAAAGGTATCCTGCCCTTCAAACTCTACATTTATCAGGTTAAAGCTATTTTTATTCAATAGCTGATTCACATCGCTTCCGAAAAGCTTAGCAATCGATGTTTGGTTTTTGCCCTGTTGACGGTGTATTTGAATATTACCCTGATCATTTGTCAGGAAAACATAACCGGTATCTTCAATGTTAAAGCCATTGAGCAGCGAAACCATATCATCGATCGATTTAGAAAGACCCGACATTGACGTCCCATTCAGGTCTTGGTAGTTGGCAAACATTTTTACGTCGCCATTCGCCTCTTGGAAAATGCTTACTGATGTCTCTTTTCGTGAAGAAGTAAAGTCAAAGAACCAAGCATCTTGTGTTTGATTAAGCTGACGTAAGAAACCATTTTGGTTCCAGTAATAGGCCGTTTGACGATTTGCGACTGACGCATCGTTCAGATCATATTGGGATTTCACGTTATTCAGCTGCTGAACCAACTGAGCTTCTACCGACGGGTCGCGGTCTGTATTCGATAAGGCTTCAACAATAAACTCGTTTGTCGCAAGCTGTTTTGCGGCTTGTTGCATTTCTACAACTTCGCGGTCAATTTCCGTATTGATTTGTTGCAAGATTGCCGGTAGCTCAATATCAATAAGACGGTGGCTCAACACATCTCTTGCATGGCGCTGAGCCATCACACCAACAATGATTGTTGATGCCAGAACAGCGAAAGTAATACCAAGTACAACCTTCTGTTTGATACTCAGAGAATAAAGTTTCAACATATTCGGACCTTTTAAAGAATCACTTGTCATTGACCCCAAAATTGGCGAACTCAGGGGCATTCATATCACGATATTTATATCGGCTCACGTTGATAAAACTAGAGGTATTTCTCACTATCTGATGAAAATTAGATGTAACGTGTTGTCATTTAAGTACTTTGCTCGTTAACAAGTGCTTGCAATTCTTTTTTACGCCCCAATATTGAACAATAATTGCGAGAGCGAACTGGAACTTTTCCTTATCGGAAGTAACCAATACTCAAAACCAAAAAACAAATGGATATCGAGAGTCCAAAGCATGCATAAATCTAACTTCGAAAGCCTTCAGTATTACCTAGAATCGCAAATCATTGGTCAGCAAGATCTAGTCAAGCAACTACTTGTTGCCCTTTTGGCAGATGGACATATTTTGGTTGAGGGTCCTCCAGGGCTGGCAAAAACCCGTGCAGTAAAATCACTCTCAGACTGTGTTGAAGGTGACTTCCACCGAATTCAGTTTACCCCTGACTTGCTGCCAGCCGATTTAACCGGCACCGATATCTTCCGCCCCGAAACCGGAGAGTTCACTTTCCAATCTGGCCCTATCTTCAACTCGCTTATTCTTGCGGATGAGATAAACCGCGCGCCAGCCAAAGTGCAGGCGGCGATGCTTGAAGCAATGGCAGAAAAACAAGTCACAGCCGGCCGTCATACTTACCCGCTGCCAGAGTTGTTTTTGGTCATGGCCACTCAAAACCCGATTGAACAAGAAGGGACTTATCCGCTGCCGGAAGCGCAGCTAGACCGCTTTTTATTACATTTAGAAGTGGAATACCCAGATGCGGAGCATGAACTCTCTATCTTGCGTATTAACCGTGGTGAAGCAAAAGGCGAAACGACCGTCGAGCGCCCAATGTTAAGCCAACAAGATATATTCACCGCGCGTAAAGAAGTGCTGGATATTCACATGGCAGAAACGATAGAACAGTACATCGTTCGTTTAGTTATGGCGACACGTCGAGCCCGCGAATATGACACTGAACTGGATAAATGGTTGTCAATGGGCGTTAGTCCGCGTGCCACCATCGCTCTGGATCGTTGTGCTCGTGCGCACGCTTGGCTTGCGGGTCGTGATTTTGTCTCCCCAGAAGATGTTCAAACCATGGCTTATCCGGTTTTGCGCCACCGTTTATTACTGAGTTACCACGCGCAAGCGGAAGGCATTACCGCAAACCAAGTCATCGATAAGTTGTTAAACCTCGTTGGCAGTGCCTAGGACGGGTGAATGATATGTCCACAACGCATCCACTGCCACCTCATGCGAATGGGGTGACATTAACCCTTGAAGAGCTGCTGCAATACCGCACTCAATCTGTACGTTGGTTGCCACCCGCACAAAATATCTGGTCGCAAATGAGCGGTAACCATACCAGCCGCCAAAAAGGGCGAGGTATGGATTTTATGGAAGTTCGCCAATACCAACCTGGCGATGATATTCGCAGTATTGACTGGCGGGTAACGGCTCGTACCGGGAAAGCGCACACCAAGCTGTTTGCAGAAGACAAAGAACAAGCTGTGATTCTTTACCTTGACCTGAGTTCTAGCCTGCATTTTGGATCTAAGTATGTGCTTAAGTCGGTTCAATTGGCCCACTTTGCCAGTGTGCTAATTTGGCTCACTTTGGCTAAAAAGGATCGCATCGGTGCGGTGATTGACGATGGACATCAATGTTTTGAGTTTCGCCCTTCCTCTCTACAAAAACAGGGGCTGCGGATTCTTAATGCTATCGTCGATACACATAACGCGCAGGTGGCTCGTACTGCCAACAGCGAGGCTCGTACACTGCCGTATACTCAGGTGTTAGAGACACTTCATACACTGACACCTAAGGGTAGCGAGCTGATTATGCTTAGTGACTTTGCCCACATAAGCGCAGCAGAGTTGACACAGTTACGTCGACTAAAACAGCACAACAGTGTGAGGGCTATTCAGTTTTATGATCCATTAGAAAAAGGCGAAACAAACTTTAGAGGCCAAGTAAAAGCCTCGGATGGACAACGTAGCCAATGGTTCAACTTTGGCTCCAAGGGCCAAAGAAAGGAACTCGAAACACACTTTACTCAACACCAAGAAACCATTAAACATCAATGCCATTCGATGGCGATTCCATTTAACACGCTATCAAGTGGTTGGCCCCTAATTTCACAATTAAGCTAACAAACTGTACCAGCAGCATTTATTAAGCAGTAATAATAATGACAACAGACAACCAAAGCCTAGACCTTGAACCTCTGATTTTACCAAACGCTCCGGATTGGTTTCCGCTCGCTTGGGGATGGTGGACAGTGCTGGCGGCCACCGTGCTTTTCGTTTTTAGCATTTATCTTTATGCGAAATGGCGTAAAAAACGCCTACGCGCGCAAAAGACAGCCTTAAAACTTTTAACTCAATCTGTCACACCTCATACCCCCTCCTCTGCTCTGGAAATATTGCGTCAGGCGGCATTGAGTTACTTTCCGCGTGAAGAAATCGCACCATTAACTGGGATCGCTTGGTATGAATTTCTCGATAGCCATACCAAAGAAACTCGATTTGTAGACAAACAACATCAGTGGCAAGAGGCGTTGTATCAGAAGTCCTCTCAAGAAAACCATCAAAGCTTGGTCGATGATTGTGTCTTTTGGATAACTCACGCCTTGCCACCAAAGAAAAAGGCAAATAACCGTGACTGAGCCAACACTCATAACCAGTCTTGCCCAATGGCTAAACATTGAATTGGTCTGGTGGTGGGCACTATTTTTGCTGCCCGTCCCCTGGCTGGTATACAAGCTCCTGCCACAAGAATCTCAACAAGCCGAGATCAAATTGGCGTACTTACCAACGAATGAGAATGGCAGCAAGCCTAAGCAAGCCCTGCAAAAAGCATTATCAATGGCGATCTGGGTTCTGCTGATCATTGCTTGTGCGCGTCCAGTTTGGTTTGGTGATCCAGTTGAGTTTCAACCCAAATATCGGGACTTGATGTTAATCGTCGACCTATCTGGCTCGATGCAGCAAGAAGACATGGAGCTCAACGGCGAATATATCGACCGCCTCACCGCTGTCAAAAAAGTTCTGTCGGATTTCGTGGCAAAGAGAAAAGGCGACCGTCTCGGGGTTGTTTTGTTTGGCGATCACGCGTATTTGCAAACGCCACTCACTGCAGACCGTAAAACCGTCATGCAGCAGATTAATCAAACCGTCATCGGCTTGGTTGGTCAACGAACCGCCATTGGTGATGGCATTGG
This sequence comes from Vibrio sp. ES.051, assembly GCF_002563795.1. Taxonomy (GTDB): domain Bacteria; phylum Pseudomonadota; class Gammaproteobacteria; order Enterobacterales; family Vibrionaceae; genus Vibrio. Next base: position 175,765 of record NZ_PDJL01000003.1, on the reverse strand, counting down.
CCTAGGCACGAAAACCTTTGTAGACAGTGACGCTCCGCAACGAGTCATGATTTTGCTCAGTGACGGCAGCAATACTGCTGGTGTGCTCGAACCGCTCGAAGCAGCGGAAATCGCGAGAAAATACAATGCGATCATTTACACCATCGGCGTAGGCGCTGGTGAAATGATGGTGAAAGAGTTTTTCATGACTCGCAAGGTTAACACCGCAGCCGACTTGGATGAGCAAACACTCACTAAAGTGGCAGAGATGACGGGAGGACAATATTTTCGGGCGCGAGATACTGAGCAGCTCGAAAAGATCTACGACACGATCAACCAGCTCGAGCCCGTGTCTAGCGACACGCAAACTTGGCGTCCGCAGTCAGAATGGTTCCCATACCCATTAAGCGCTGCATTCGTATTGTCGGTATTGTTATTCCTACTGAGGAGAAAACATGGCTGAGTTTATTTTCCTTAACCCTTATTGGCTGTTGGGGCTCATCGCGATCCCTATCGCGCTCTTGCTCAATCACAAATTTAGAGCAAAAAATTCGACACTGATTGCTCCTCATCTAGCAAAAGTACTCGGACAAAACGCGCAGTCCAAACACTATTTTATTCTCTGGGGCATAGCTTGGGCGATTGCCTGTATTGCGCTAGCGGGACCAAGCTGGCAATCCAACGCTCGACCAAGCTTTGAGTTAAACCAAAACCGCATTTTAGTGCTTGATATGTCTCGTTCGATGTTTGCTACGGACATCAAGCCCAATCGACTAACACAAACGCGTTATAAAGCGCTGGACTTACTTCCTAAATGGCAAGAGGGCGCTACGGGGCTTATTGCTTACGCTGGCGATGCCTATAACTTAAGTCCACTGACGACCGACTCAAGCACGCTTGCCGGCATTATTGAGAATTTGTCACCAGAACTGATGCCTTTTCAAGGGGCAAACCTGCCTTCCGCGATTGAATTAGCGCTTAATCAGTTCTCTCAAACAGGCACGCTGCAAGGCGACATCATCGTGTTAGCCGATGACCTTGATGAATCAGAGCTGTCTCGCGCGTTGAATTTAGTCAAAGGTAAAAACATTCGCATCTCTGTTCTCGCAGTAGGAACTGCTAATGGCGCGCCCATCGCCCTACCCGACGGTTCGCTTTTAAAGACAGCACAAGGTACAACAGTCGTAGCGAAAACAAACCTTAAGAACTTACAAGTACTAGCCAAGCAAACAGGTGGAATTTTTGTTCCTATTCAGCACACCAATCGCGATGTTGAGAACATTTCGGCCTTTACGAACAACGTTGGCAGTCACCTTTCGGCCAAGCAGAGTGAAGAAGTGAGCACTGACTCTCGCTTAAATGGTGGCTTTTGGTTACTGCCGCTGTTACTTCTGCCTGCAGCTTTACTGTTCCGACGCGGCCTGATTTGGATGTTTGTGGCAACCATAATACCGATGACTTGGACACCACACGCCGAAGCCAATCCGTTCTTAAATGCCGACCAACGAGGAGCGGAACTCTACAAGCAAGGGGAATATGAACAAGCCCAAAATCTATTTACAAACCCAAGCTGGAAAGGGGCAGCCAGTTACCAAAAAGGTGACTACGAAGCCGCTATCGAAGCATTTTCTCATGATGCCTCTCTTAACGGCCGCTATAACCTTGCCAACTCTCTGGCGCAAAATGGCCAATTAGAAGAAGCGGCAGAGCTTTATAAAAAACTGCTTGAAGAAAAGCCTAACTTTGAAGCCGCAAAGAAAAACCTGTCGGTTGTGGAACAGAAGCTGAAACAGCAACAGCAACAGCAACAGCAACAGCAACAGCAACAGCAACAGCAACAGCAACAGCAACAGCAACAGCAACAGCAACAGCAACAGCAACAGCAACAGCAACAGCAACAGCAACAGCAACAGCAACAGCAACAGCAACAGCAACAGCAACACAAGTCTCAAAACGGTGAGAAGGAAGAGCAAGGGCAGCCGTCACAAAACCAGCAAGAATCTGAAAGTAAAACAGAAAAGAAAAAAACAGAGCAACATCGACCAAAACAAGATGAAAAGCAAGCTCAGGAACAAGGTGAACCAATGCAGCAGGCTCAAGTGCAGCCAAAAAATACGCATCAGGATGATCCTGAATTCCGTCGTCTAGAAGCCGTCGAAAGCGCTCGCGACCCAAGTTTTTTGATTCGTGCACAAATGCAGCTTCAAGCTCAACAAAAACAACCTCCACAACAATCTCAAAAGGAGTGGTAAGCCCGTGATGAACAAAGGCGTACAACTGATCTTTATTCTTGTGGCCAGCCTATTATCCAGCTTCTCGGTGATGGCACAGACGCTTCAAGCCAGTGTCAATAAAACACAAGTTGCTAAGAATGAAGTGATCAACCTCAGGATCATGGCAGATACTGAGATCAGCTCAGATGCAATTGACTTTAATGTACTTGAGAAAGACTTTTTCTTGGGTCAACCTCATTATGGGCGCTCCAGCAATAACATTAACGGAAGAAAATCTGTGCGTACTGAGTGGAGTATCTCGATTGCGCCGATGAAAGAAGGTGTGCTGACTATTCCGAGTTTTTCCGCTGATGGCATGAGAACGGAGCCAATAAAACTGCGTGTCACCGCAAGCCAAGCAGAACCTAATCTCGATGACCTATTTAGCTTTAATATCAATGTCGACAACCGCACGCTGTACCCTCAGCAATCTGCGACATTACGTATGCAGCTTTTGATCAAAGCGGATACCCGCCGTCTGGATAACCCACAGATTGTGCCTCCACAGATTGAAGGCATGAAGCTTGAAGCACTTGGTGGCTTACAACAGGGACAGAAGATCTTAAATGGATTAGAAGTAGCGGTCATTGAACAGTCGTTTCGCTTAACAGCGAATCAGCCGGGCACTTACACCTTGATCGGTCCTAAACTGAAAGGCTCTTACATTTATGGCGACAGCTTGACGGGCTCAACCAAGATCATGCCAATCAACACCAAAGCTGAGCAAATCTCTATCGAAGTAAAACCAATCCCAAGCGAATTTGAAGGTGAATGGCTTCCAGCTTCAGCGTTAGAAATGACGCAGAGCTGGCAAGACGATCAAGGTAATCCAATGTCGGTTAATGCGCTCAACACTGTCAAACAGGGCGCTTCACTCACTCGAACCATTCAAATTAAAGCTCGCGGAACACAAGCCGAATATTTGCCACGAGTGAGTATTGATTATCCAAGTTCGCTGCGGGTCTACCCAGAACAGCCTCAGTTCGACAGCGCGAAAGATGGCACGGTTATCATGACCATGAAGCAAGTTCTCATCCCAACCGAAGAAGGCTCATATATTTTACCGGGGTATACTCTGAACTGGTGGGACAGTCAACGAGACACGACAAAGCAAGCGACGTTGCCTGAGCTGAATCTAGAAGTCGAGCAAAGTGACACTGGATTGTTCACGTTACCGGAATCCCCCCAGCCAGCACCACCCGCGCAAAGTACCAGTCCAACGCGACAAAATGGCGTGAATGAGATATGGCAAACCTTAACCTTTGTTTTCGCTGGACTATGGGTGGTAACGTTAGTCCTTGCGTTTTTAATTTGGAAAAACCGCCCAACAACCGCACTAGAGCAAACCATACAAGCCGAAAACCCACGCGGTGTCGAGACATTAAAGAACATCATTAAAGAAGGTGACGCCGCTAAAATTGAACGTTCTATAAATGAATTCTTAAATACGCACGGAGAAAGGTTAAATCCCGCGGATGTGCAAGCAGTAAAACAAGAGCTCAATGTGATGAACCAAGCACGCTTTAGTGTGACCCCACAGCCGTGGAGCCCAGACTCGCTACTGGCTAACATTCAAAAACTTGGCCAAGCAAAAATAATAAAACCTAATCACCAGCTAGAAAAACTATAAACAGCAGACTCACAGCTGAAGTGATATCGATAGAAAAGCGTGTACGAGAAAAAAAGCCCCTCGTGTAGAGGGGCAAAATTACCATCGCTTATAGTTATTTGGTTATGCTAATAAATATGATGGATTAACCGAAGTCGCCATTTACGTAGCCTTGAGTTCGGTCGTCTTGCGGATTACTAAAGATCACTTGGGTGTCGTTATGCTCAACCAACTCGCCCATCAGAAAGAACGCCGTGCGGTCGGAGATACGGCGTGCCTGCTGCATTGAGTGAGTGACGATAACGATGGTGTAGTTTTTTTTCAGCTCTTCCATCAATTCTTCAATTTTGTGCGTTGCAATCGGGTCAAGTGCTGAGGTAGGTTCATCCATCAAGATCACATCCGGCTCCATTGCAATGGTACGTGCGATACATAACCGCTGTTGCTGACCACCAGACAAACCAAACGCGTGCGATTTAAGACGATCTTTTACCTCATCCCACAAGGCGGCACTACGTAGTGAACGCTCAACCACTTCATCAATATGCTTCTTGTCTTTGATTCCCTGAGCACGCAGACCATATGCCACGTTTTCATAGATGCTCATTGGGAATGGGTTTGGTTTTTGGAATACCATACCCACTTTGATACGAAGGTCTGCAACGTCAATATTGCCGTAAATATCTTCGCCGTCCATTGCCAGTTTACCGGTGATTTTTACCCCTTCGATAAGATCATTCATACGGTTCAAACAACGTAGCAACGTTGACTTACCACAGCCCGACGGGCCAATCAATGCCGTAACTTGGCGTACTGGAATTGGCAAATTGATCGATTTCAGTGCTTGGTTATCACCGTAAAATAGATCGAGGTTTTCAATGTCAAACTTGTTCATGCTCTTAATCTCTTAAATCTTGAATTCGTGTTTTTAAACGTGCGTTTTTAATTCGTATTGTTAGTAAGTTGCCGTATTAAAACGTCGTGCAATCAGTTTAGTCACCATGTTGATCAAAAGAACAACAACGATAAGCACGGTTGCGGTACCGTAAGCCTGATTCCATTCTTCAACAGTAAACAGTTCGGTCGTCAGTTTGTAGAGGTGAACGGTTAGCGTCCGACCAGAGTCCAACAAAGAATCCGGAATACGCGCCACCATACCTGCGGTCAAAAATACCGGAGCCGACTCACCAATGACACGACCAATACTTAGAATGATCGAGGTTAAGATGCCTGGCATTGCACTCGGAAGGATCAAACGCCAGATAGTGTAGATTTTTGATGCGCCAAGACCATAAGAGCCTTCGCGATACGTTTGTGGCACTGCCATTAACGCTTCTTCTGTGGTACGGATGATCACCGGCAAAATCAGAATACTCAGTGTTAGTGCCCCCGACAGAATCGAGAAACCAAGACCAAGAATGGCGACGAAAAAAGTCATACCGAATAGGCCGAAAATGATTGACGGGATCCCCGCCAGCGACTCGGTACAGAATCGGATAATTTTCACCAAACGGCTGCCGACTTTCGCGTACTCGGTTAAGTAGATTGCCGTCATAATCCCCAGCGGCGCGGCCACTGCGATAGATGCAATAACCATATAGATGGTCGACACGATCATTGGGAAAATGCCGTGCTCTTCACCAGTACGGGTATAGTCATCAGTAATAAAATCCCAATCTACATGTTGTAGACCGTTTGATAGGATGTACCAGATAATCCAGAACAAAAAACCTACCGTTAATCCCGCCGAAATCCAAACGAAAACGTTAAAGACGTTATCTTTGAACTGGCGAGCTTGTTTTAGTTTTGCGCGATCCATAATAGTCACCTTTAACGAGCGATTACTTCGCTTTTTCTCGATTGAGGTAAAGCAATACTGCGTTCAACGACATGATGAAGGCCAGAAGCACCACACCAGTCGCGTAGAGAGCATTCGCGTGGATACCACTGGCGTAAGACATTTCGATAGCAATGTTGGCGGTCAGCGTACGCGCAGAGTCTAAAATGCCTTCTGGCATCGCAGGCGCATTCCCCATCACCATAATAATGGCCATTGTCTCACCGAGTGCACGACCAATACCCAGAATCACACCAGTCATGATGCCTGAACGAGCCGCTGGAACGAGTAATTTAAAAATGGTGTAGATTTTAGATGCGCCCAATGCCAAGGAGCCTTCTTTATAGGCACGTGGCACCGCACGAATTGACGTTTCAGATACCGTAATAACGGTTGGTAGAATCATCACACCGAGCACGATGATACCCGCCAAAATGGTATTACCAGCAGGAACATCAAAGATTTTTTGAATCAACGGTACGATGATAACCAAACCAAAGAAACCGTAAACGACGGAAGGAATACCCGCTAACAGCTCAACCGCAGGACGAATAAGATTCGCAAGACGCTTCGGTGCGATTTCTGCGATAAAAATTGCAGTCAAAACCCCTATAGGCACACCAACAATAACCGCGCCAATAGTTGATACAACAGAAGCAACAATCATAGTCGCAACACCGTATAACGCCGGTGGTAGCCAGTTTTGGCCAAAGATAATGCCCGATACGCCAACTTCTTGGAACGCTGGGATACTTTCTCGAACAATAAAATAGGCGATAACGGCTAAGGATACGATGCCGATCACGGCACTGGTCAGGAACAAGCCGTGAAAGATCCGCTCTCTCCAATCTACACGACGTTTCTCGCGTAGGCCGGGCTTGCTGATAGCTTTAGTATTCATAAGCTTTTCACTATTTGTTGCGATGGTCATTTAAAATATCTCACGGTTCTGGTTTTTGCCGATGAACACGATGAATAGAAAAGGCTCAGCCCTAAATGGCGGACTGAGCAAACTTAAGAGTCCAATAAAATTAATTCACTGAGATGTAACCGTTTTGGTCAACAAGCTTTTGCGCATCTTCAGTTAACATCCAGTCTAGGAATTTTTGAGTTTCTGTTGATGGCTTGCCTTCTTTGTAAAGAACAAGGAATGGACGAGCGACCTTGTAAGAACCACTCTTAACATTCGCCACCGTCGCATCCACACCGTCGATTGCCAGTGCGTTAACCGTGTTGTCTACTGTGCCTAGCGAGATATAACCGATTGCATATGGGTTAGAAGCAACCATTGTTTTAAGTGCACCATTACCGTTTGCAACTTGAGCACGTTGAGAGATAGCCGACACTTTCTTACCTGAAATTTTCATTTTTAACGACATGATGTCTTCGAATGCACCGCGAGTACCAGAAGCCGTATCACGCGTGATAGCCACAATTGGCTTGTCTGCACCACCGACTTCTTTCCAGTTTGAAACTTCGCCTTTATAGATAGCCGTCACTTGTTCTGCGGTTAGGCCAGGCAGTTTGTTTTGTGGGTTAACAACCACTGCGATACCGTCACGTGCAACCACTTCTTCGATTAGTGTTGATTCTTTTTCAGAGTCTTTTAGGTTACGAGAAGACATACCAAGGTCTGCTGACCCATTTTTTGCGGCTTTCACACCAGCGGAAGAGCCCGGTCCTTGCACCTCAATATATACGTTAGGGTTCTTCTTCATGTATGTTTCAGAGAAAACTTCCATCAGTGGCGTTACGCTGCTAGAACCCACTGCAGAGATAGTTTCTTTAGCAGAAACAGGAGTTACTGCCATTGCGCCTAGAAGTGCGATTGCACCGATTACTGTCTTTTTCATCACAATTTCCTTAAGTGGCGTTATTGCCGTTGTGTTTCACTCGAACGATGCTCACTTTAGAATCCGAATATGACAATTGTGTTTCACTTCGTTGAACCCTCTATGACACGTTGTCATTTTTGTGTCTTAATGGCGCAACTGAAGTGACTGGCAATTTGCGGCTTTTACCTAATGGACGCGCTTCTCGCGCACTGTTGTACCAAGCTCATCGTGCAACGAATAGGCGAGCAACGTTACCGTTATCGATTTAGCTAAAAATCTAAAGAGTGATCATGCATCTAGCAATGCCGCAATATCTGAGCTACAAATGAAGCGATAAAAAGCGTACGAGGAATAGAGTTTGGTTTCTACAAATAAGCTAATTCGCTATGTTGCAACGGAAGTGGCTGATGTCTTTGAAAAAGAAAGTGAATTAATGAAACAAGTCCAATCAAATCAACTGTCGCAAGTACTGTTGCTTTGGCAAGTAAAAAGTCCAACCTTGGTGTTACCAGCAGGCAAGAAATGGCTCGTCTCAGAGCAATTAAAACTAACGCTCGATAAGTTAGGGTGGAAGTTGTTTTCACGCAAAACGGGCGGTGCGCCAGTGCCTCAAGTTCCTGGCATTATTAATCTGTCCCACATCTATCACTGGCCAGAAGATAAACCTTACGATATTAAAAAAGCCTACCTTGATTTGTGTTCAATACTGACAGTGTTTTTCGAGCAACTCGGGGTCAACGTTGATGTGCATGCAACGCCTTATTCATACTGCGATGGCGAATACAATCTAAACATCGCAGGACAAAAAGTGGTCGGAACCGCGCAACGTGTTTTGCTTAAGAAGGGGGGTGGCCAAGTCATTTTATCCCAAGCCTGTATTCTGATAGACGCCAAGGTTAATGAGATTGTAGAACCAGTCCAACTATGCAATCAACTATGCGGTCATGACGATGACATTAGAGGCGATGTCCACACTTCGTTGTTTAAGCATATCAAAGCAAGGCCGTCGGTTGACACCCTGTTTCAAAAGCTGACCACTGCGTTTTTAGAGCATGCGAAGAGCATATAACTTTATTTACGAAGCCAAAAGACGAGGCGCTATCCGCTCCCCATCTATTTTTTTGACGTTAAAAGCGAACTTCGATGGTTACCCCTTCAATCCAGCGGCTTTTTTCTAACGGCTCATCAAAACTTAGTGTCACTTTTAAATAAGCAGGTTGGCCTTCAAAAGGACTTTGCAGTTCAGGAGGTAATTTATTCACCACTTCAACTGGCTGAGATACGGTCGCTGCAAACTTTCGGCCATCGGGAAACACCACTTTCGCTTTCTTATCTATTTGACTGTATTCAAGATGCTTCGGATTAAGAAAAGCGATGATTTCTGGTGTCACATTACGAGCAATCGTAAGCATAGGTGTATTTTTTGCCACATTTTGCCCCTCATGTACGTGAATATCCAGCACACGCCCATTTATCGGAGAGCGCAAGGTCAGGCTTTCTTGTTGAGCACGCTTCACCACCAGCTCGCGCATTAATGCTCGGTATTCTTGCGCTACAGGGCCCGCGAGCTCTAACTCTTCAAGGTCGCGCATCGCATCCATATAAGCGATTCTCTGGCTGTTCAACTGATAGCTCAGAGTGTTATTAACACTGACAATGGCTGCATAATCCACTTCAGAAACTTGCCCTTTCTCTCTGTATACATCGTATTTTTTCTGAATTTCTTCGACTTTTTTCAACCCCGCTTCAGAGCTTTCAATCGCGCTTTTGTATAGCTCATCCGTGTTTTGCACCTGCTTTTTAGAAAGCTCAACGAGCTCGTCTTGAATAAAATCAATTTCTTTATTTAACGCATTATCTTGTAACAATATCAGTGATTGCTCCTTCGCCACGACAGAGCCGATATCCACGGGAACGGGTCCCACAGTGGCAGCTCGCGTTGCTGTCACGACCAATGGATAAGAGGTAATCACTCCCGGAGCGGTGACTAAAATTTGAGTTTTAAACAAGTAGTAAGCCATCAATACAAGAGGGCTAATAACAATGGCTAAAATCAGATACCAACGAAGCCGGTAACCACCGCGCTTTGCTTGCCCGTAGACGACTTTCATGCCGCTCTCCGACTGCGGTTTATGCCTTTTATCTAAGTAAAAGTTAACTTTCATATTAAAACTTTTTACCTCGCTTCAATACCCACCAAGGCGCCATACTCGATTCTTCATGACTTCGCCTTACCACTTCGTTAACCATGGAGAAGGCGGTAATTAAGCGCATAAAGAATTGGTACACTGGATAAAAAAATAACCATTTCACTGACTTTAAATCTTCTTTTTTTCTCTCTGATACCAAACCGATATACACAACAAAGAGCAAAGCCGACAAAAAGAGATAAACAAGGTAGAGCATCAACATCAGAGCTAGGACAAACTTAATTGGATATACAATGACCATATATACGCAAAATAGTACGACAAGCAGTGGCAATAAAACGTTCTGTATCACCCCATAAACTAAAGTGAACAAGAAGTTTCCCCACCCTAAGAGCGTCGGAGATAAGCCCTCATTGTGTTTTCGTAAAAACAAAAACAGCAGGTCTCCATCCCAACGCAGTCGTTGTAATACCAAGCCTTTGAGGGTATCGGGGACATCTGTGTGCCCAATTGCATTATTGGCAAACGCTAATTTATTATTCGGATAGCGCCGCTTGTATTGCTTTAAACGCATGGTTAAGTCTAGGTCCTCTGCGGTATGCGTATCCCACCCCCCCACTTGCTTCAATAGATTTTTCCGAAACGCGCCAAATGCCCCTGAAATATTATTCAGCACTCCCCACTTTGCCATTCCTGTCTTACCTGCTTGCATGGAGAGCATGTATTCGAGCGATTGCATCTTCGTGAGTAAGTTCGCATTATGATTTCGAACTCTCAATGCCCCTCCGCTGGCAACAACCTCTTTGTTGGCAAACTGTTGCATCATGGTGAAAACCATATCGTTATCAAACGAAGTGTCTCCATCCACATTGATCACTATCTCGCCGCGAGCCTCCGACAAACCAGCATTGAGCGTAGAAACTCGCCCACCACGCTGCCACTTAGGTAAAACACGCACTTTGCGGTTACGTACCCTCGCATGCCTTTTTTCGCCATTTAGCGCGGCTTGGTAGGTCTCTTGGTTTTGCACGGCCCCATCCACCACCACCAAGATTTCGATCTGCCCCGGATACACCTGCTCAACCAGCGTATCGATGGTAAGGCCTATCGCTTCACCTTCACCGTAACAAGTAATGATAATACTCACCGATGGGAAATAAGTCAGGGCTTGCTCTTCAGGGACATACGCCCAACGAAAAATCCCGGTTAATACCAGCAAATACAATGGCAGTTCGATGACGATCATGACCGGGAATACCAGCAGCCACAGATCTTCGTTATGCAGTAACATCCCACCAAGATAGTCGAGCAGCACCAAGCTATCTTGCAACATAGATCTCACCTATTAGTGACTCAATCCAGCCGGACACCCCGTCTTCTATAATTGGGTTGGGTAGCTCCCAAGCAAAGACATTCAACTCAAATTCTTTGTCTTCGATAAGCTCTCCAAGTTTAGATAGCTTCTCTTGCAGAACCGTCAAACTCTTGTTTGTTGTGTTGGGCATGAGTACGAGCAGCACGTCTTGTTTATACTGACAGCAAATATCGGTATCACGGAACATTCCGCTCAACCGGCGTGTCAACTGGTCCATTAACGAGAACAATTTTGCATCACCATACTGCTGACCATATTCATTGAGCGTAGGTAAATGTAACCCCAGCAACAAATGGTGCTCTTGATGTCTCAATGCCACCTTATTCAGCCAAGTAAGTAAGTTTTGGAAAAAGCTAATTTCTACTTTTCCTTTTATCGAGAGTTCAGGGGCCTGAATTGATTTGCCATGCTGGTAAATGTACTCGCCAACGTCACCAAGTCGATACTGATGAATTTTACGGACCACCAGTTCTTCAACCTTCATCTTCGCATCACAACTTAAACAATGGCAGCTCGTTGCTGCTTCGACAAATAAGCCAGTGCAACGGTTACACACATAGTTTTCCAGCGGGCGATCATAATCGACCCCGATGTGACGCAACTGCGTTAAGCACTTAGGGCACTCTAACTTACCGCGGCGTTGAAAACTTTGTTGGTCGCCAACATGACCGCAAGTGAAGCAATGCAAAGAGCTTTGAGTATCAATGTCAATGCTACTGCAATCTGGGCAAACTTCGACATAATTGAGGTGGCCACTATTGCACTGTGAGCACACGCGAATTCTATCAACCAGCTCTTCTGCCTCTAATACTCCACGACTTTGTTCTGACAGCACATATCTGTACGTCGAATAAATATCAGGAAACAGAACATCGATAATCGGATATGAATATATCGGTGTTGATTCAAGGCTTTTCATTGCCTTCACTCTACGTTGCCGATTCACTCCGAGCCAACCAATCATTGGGTCTAGCCATTCAAGTTCATCCATCGTATCAAGCTTGCGCTGAATCGCTTGCCATGCATTGATCGACCTTTCTTCGTCGAATAAACCATCCGTAACACATCTTGAGTACGCCGTTTCTTGCGTGACATACACCGCCCATGACCATCTCCCCGGCTGCTGATAAAAGGCGGATAGCGCCTCATCAATTTGCCGAGCGTTTTGCTCGGCAATGCACACCATCCCTCCAAGCCCTGTAGGTATTTCCTCCACACTGTTGACATTAATTAGAGTCTCAAACGAGCGCTCTGGGAGTCGGTCACCGACCCAATAGAAATAATTATTTTTTAAGGGCATTTTATGAACTCTCAAAACCATAAATGTTGTTCATCACATTAAAAATATACAACTGAAAAGAGAAAAACGTCACAACCGAACTAGCATCACCTCTCGCAAGTTAAATATTATAAAAAACAATCAGTTAATTTGACTTAACGCTTATTATCACCGTAAATATGTATGTACGGATAAAATGAGATCAAGATCAAATACGGAATTAGTTGAAGCAAACACGTAAAAGCCTCAGAATGTCGGACTTTTCGCATAGAATCTAAATTCATGCGTTGTTATCCAACTCGACAATTGAGAATCATATATATGGGTTTTACCTCGTTAGGTCTATCTGCTCCAATCCTTAAAGCAATTCAGGAAAAAGGCTACGACACCCCCTCCCCAATTCAGGCTCAAGCAATTCCAGCGATTTTGGAAGGGAAAGACGTCATGGCGGCAGCACAGACTGGTACGGGTAAAACGGCAGGCTTTACATTGCCCATTCTTGAACGCTTATCTAACGGCCCTCGCGTTCGTAGCAATCAAGTGCGCACTTTGATCCTGACACCCACACGTGAACTTGCCGCTCAAGTTCAAGAAAGCGTGTCCATGTACGGTCGCCATCTTCCTCTAACAAGTGCGGTCGTGTTTGGTGGTGTGAAGATCAACCCGCAAATGCAACGTCTACGTAAAGGTGCCGATGTATTAGTGGCGACGCCGGGTCGCTTGATGGATCTTTTCAATCAAAATGCAGTTAAGTTTGACCAACTCGAAGTTTTAGTCCTAGATGAAGCAGATCGCATGTTGGACATGGGCTTTATCCGCGATATTCGTAAGATTCTTAATTTACTACCAAAACAGCGCCAGAATCTTCTGTTCTCAGCAACGTTCTCTAACGAGATTCGCGATCTAGCCAAAGGCTTGGTCAACAACCCTGTTGAGATTTCGGTTAGCCCGGCGAACTCTACAGCAAGAACGGTAGAACAGAGCATTTACCCAGCAGATGCTAAGAAAAAAGCGCCCATGTTGGTAAAATTGATTAACGATGGTGATTGGCAACAAGTCCTCGTGTTCATGCGTACCAAACACGGTGCTAACCGTTTGGCGAAATTCTTGATCGAGCAAGGTTTGCCTGCAGCCGCGATCCATGGCAACAAAAGCCAAGCCGCGCGCACCAAAGCATTGGCCGATTTTAAATCGGGTGGGATTCGAGTCTTGGTAGCAACGGACATCGCGGCGCGCGGTATCGACATTCCTCAGTTGCCTCAAGTCGTGAACTTTGAGTTGCCAAAAGTGGCTGAAGATTATGTTCACCGTATTGGCCGTACTGGACGTGCGGGTGAGGTGGGTAAAGCGATTTCTCTAGTATGTGCCATTGAAGCACCAGAGCTCTTCGCCATTGAACGCTTAATTAAACAGCTACTGCCACGCAAAGAGCTTGCAGGCTTCGCACCAACCAATGCAGTGCCAGAATCAAAACTGGATACGCGTCCAATTAAACCGAAGAAGCCTAAAAAACCCCAAACGCAAAAAGCCGACGGTGGAAACGCACAATCTACAGACGCTAAAGAATCAAATGGCGCGAACAAACCTAAGCGTCGCTTCAACGGTAACAAAAATGGGGCAAACCAAGGCGCCGCTGGTAAGCCTAAAGGTAATCGCGAAGGTCAAGGTCGCGCAAACAGTCAACCTGACGGTCGCAAACCAAACACCAGCAAGCCAACTGGCAATCAGAATAACAGCAGTGCTAAACCGTCTGGTAACCGCAAGCCGAACAGCACGAAACCTGCAGGAAATAAACCATCTGCCCAGCGCCGTGCGAAAGTCGCTAATTAAGCGGACTCAATGGTTTAATTACGGGTCTCTTTCATCATACTGACTCTGACTGAACCACGATATGAATAAAAGGCACTCTTTTCATGACCATCAAGTGAACAGAAAGACCTTCTCAACTTGCCCTTTTCGCAGAAAATCGGTCTGAGCGTCCGGCTCAGACCAGAAAGTGGCAAGTTGGCGGGTTGTATCAAGGATTTCTGCAATCACAGATAGATCATGCTGAATATAACCTCGTTTGTCTCTGCCCCCTCCCTTTTTTTCTCTGCATAACCATAAGCATGCCTCATGGTTTGAACACTTGCGCCCAATTCACGATGCGTGAGCAGTCGAGTGCCTGATTTTAAATAGCCACTACACAACACACATTCAACAAGACAATCACCGATAGCGATGTACTTGACAGTGCTTGAAAGGATGATCGGCTTCAGAAAAATTGTCATGACACCGTATTTTAATGGCTTCCCCCAGCACCACCTGTAACCTAAACTTAACAATTGATGACTTATTAGCTACCAAATGCGGTGTAATGCACAAAAATGAGCCACAATTGTAATAATTGCCATGAGAAACAGAGATCCCACAAGCCGGTTAGATGTCATCGTTTAACCCAAAATACAGCCGCAATAGTGAGTGCAAGAGCGGTAAACGCAGGTCTGACTGACCTGATAGAAGGTAACAATACCTCAACGTCTCCGAAGGCCGATAAGGCGTCGGATTTTTAGCAAGGAGAGCATATGAGAGGCATTGTTTTGCATTTTACACTGGATGAATTCCAGGATCGGTTAACAAAAGTTCGCCAGTCGATGGAAGAACAGCAATTAGATATGCTCATCATTCATGATCCTTCTAACATGGCGTGGCTGACAGGCTATGACGGTTGGTCGTTTTACGTGCCGCAATGCGTTGTGGTGGGATCATCTGGAGAACCCGTTTGGTTTGGCCGTTGCCAAGATGCAAATGGCGCATACAGAACCGCCTACATGGCGGCAGAAAACATCACTTATTACCCCGATCACTATGTGATGAACCCACCGTTGCATCCCATGGATTTTCTCGTCGAAGCCATACTCACCCCTCGCCTTTGGGACCGTGGTCGTATCGGCGTAGAAAAAGACAACTACTACTTCAGTGCCACCGCGTACGAATCACTCACTACACACTTACCCAATGCTCAATTGCTGGATGCCACTGGCCTTGTCAACTGGTGCCGCGCCGTCAAATCGGATCAAGAACTGGCTTACATGTACCGCGCCGCACGCATTGTAGAAAACATGCACCGTGTCGCCTTCGATATGATTGAACCCGGTTTGCCTAAACATCATTTAGTTGCAGAGATTAACCGCCAAGCCGTACTTGGTCATGAAGACCACTTTGGCGATTACACCGCAATCGTACCGCTTTTACCATCGGGATCGGATGCCTCCGCGCCACACCTAACTTGGGATGACAAACCATTCAAAAAAGGCGAAGGCACCTTTTTCGAAATTGCGGGGGCCCATCGTCGCTACCACTGCCCTCTTTCTCGCACCATTTTTCTTGGTGAGCCCGATGATAAATTCAAACGTGCAGATGAAGCGCTCACGCTTGGTCTGGAAGTCGGCTTAGAAGCTGCGAGACCAGGCAATACCTGCGCTGACATCGCCAATGCACTAAACAAAGTTCTCGATAAAGCCGGTTTCTCGCGTGAGGGCGCGCGTTGTGGTTACCCTATCGGTCTGAGTTACCCGCCAGATTGGGGCGAGCGAACCATGAGCTTGCGTGATACCGATAAAACCGTGCTGAAAGAAGGCATGACATTCCATTTTATGCCTGGATTATGGTTCGAGGATTGGGGCCTAGAAACCACGGAAAGCATCGTCATTACCCGTGATGGCGCAAAAACACTGTGTGATTTCCCGCGCCATTTATTTATCAAACACTGAGCTTGAAACCAAAAGGACTGGCTATGCAAAATAGCTCGATCACAGCCACCGTCGACTTTGACCGAGAAGGTATGCAGCACGGATTTTTAACCCTGCCGTACTCCCATGATGACTCCGCTTGGGGAAGCATCATGATCCCAATAACCGTGATTAAAAATGGAGAAGGACCAACGGCCCTGCTCACTGGTGGGAATCACGGTGATGAATATGAGGGGATTACGAGCTTGCTCAAATTGGCAAACTCGCTTCAAACAGAACAAATACAAGGTCGCGTTATTATTGTACCCATGATGAATTTACCCGCGGTACAAAATGCTTCTCGTACTTCTTCTATCGATAAAGGCAACTTGAACCGCAGCTTTCCCGGTAACCCCGCTGGTACAGTCACCGAGAAAATTGCGGATTACTTCACCCGTTATCTTGTCCCAATGTGTGATTTTGCGCTGGATATTCACTCTGGCGGTAAAACATTAGACATTGTGCCTTTCGCCGCCGCTCACCGCTTAGGCAACCCCGTTCAAGAAGAATCATGCATCCTAGGTGCAACCCTGTTTGGTGCGCCTTATACCATGATATTGCTCGAAATGGATGCCACCAGCCTGTATGACACAACAGTGGAGTCTCAAGGTAAAATCTTTGTCACCACAGAGCTCGGAGGCGGTGGAACCAGTACGCCACAAACCATTGCTTACGCCGATCGCGGTATCCGTAACTTCTTACGTTTTTCAGGTAATTTACCCGGTGAGTACGAAAAACCAGCACAGCCAACCAAGTTGCTAGATATGCCAGATGCAAGTTGTTATGTGCAAAGCCAGCACCACGGCATCACTGAATACTTATTTGAGCTTGGCGATCATGTCAAACAAGGCGATGTGATGGTGAGAATTTACCCAATCGAACGTACGGGGACGCCTCCTACCGAATATAAAGCGCAACGCAATGGTATTTTTGCTGCACGCCGTTTTCCTGCCATGGTAAATATGGGTGATACCGTCGCCGTCATTGCGAACAACATCGAGTCTGATGAAGATAATGGATAAGACGAATTATTTTATCGTTTAAAAGGAGAAGCATCATGCGCCTCGATCGCTACGACGTAAAAATTCTACAAATACTGCATGACAATGGCCGTATTACCAAATCTCACCTTGCCGAGGCCATTAACCTATCTGTGAGCCCTTGCTGGGAGCGTGTCAAAAAACTGGAACAAGCAGGCATCATTGAAGGCTACGGGGCAAAAGTAAATACCGATGTTTTGTTCAAACGAACGTCGGTCATGGTTGAAGTAACGCTCAAAGAACACAGTGCCCAAGCGTTCAAGCGTTTCGAGCAACTGGTTCAACATTCACCAGAAGTCACGGATTGTTATGCCACAGGCGGCGGTGTCGATTACATCCTCAAAATTCAGTCGGAAGATATAGATCAATACCAACGGCTTATCGACAACTGGTTAGAGTCAGAAGTGGGTATTGAGCGCTACTTTACTTACATCGTGACGAAAACAATCAAACGTGATGCCGGCACATTAGGAGTGAACCAAAACGCCTTGTTCTAAAAGGGAAAACACGCTTAAAAGACGACCAGAAAAATCACCATATCTAACGGTGTGGAAAAGAAAGTTTTGATGGTTTAAACCTCGGCATCAGAAATTATTTCGGTCACTTCTCCATTACAGTTTAACTATGGACAACGACGCTGGGAGAAGGACTCATGACAGCACTGCACAGCTTACATGCTGAGGAATTAAAAGCCTCGCACGACATGATGGCGATAATGAAAGACATACGTTTGGTGAGAGGTTTAGCGTACGTCAACGGCAAATGGGTAAGTGGTGAACAATTTCATCCGGTGAATAATCCGGCGGATGGTACGGTCATCGGCTACATTACCAAGCTATCTCAGCAGCAACTCTATCAAGCGATTGATGAAGCTGATCAAGCCTTTCGTCAATGGCGAAAAATGCAAGCAGAAGAACGCGCTGAAATTCTCATGCGTTGGTACGATCTGATTTTAGAATCACAACAAGATCTTGCTCGTTTGATGGTTATGGAGCAAGGCAAAACATTAGCTGATGCTTTGGGTGAAATAGACTACGGCGCCTCTTTTGTTCGTTGGTTTGCAGAGGAAGCACGCCGCAGCTATGGCGAAACCATCCCAAGTCACATTCCGAATGCGCAGCTGTCGACGGTGCGCGAACCGATTGGTGTCGCAGCACTGATTACCCCATGGAATTTTCCTAATGCGATGGTCACCCGCAAAGCCGCCGCAGCATTAGCGATAGGCTGTCCGGTGCTCATCAAACCCGCCAGTGAAACGCCCTTTTCCGCATTAGCCTTGGCAGAATTAGCAGACCGAGCTGGCTTTCCGCCGGGTGTATTTAACGTGATCACTGGTGATGCGGTGATGGTGTCACAAACCTTGTGTCACTCCGATAAAGTCAAAGCACTCTCGTTCACAGGCTCAACTCGGGTGGGTAAGTTGCTGCTGCGCGACGCGGCACAAACCGTGAAGAAGTGCAGCATGGAGCTCGGCGGTAATGCCCCTTTCATCGTGCTGCCAGATATGGATGTCGAGCAAGCAGCCAAAGCCGCCGTGGATGCCAAGTTTCAAACCGCAGGACAAGACTGCTTGGCCGCAAACCGTATCTTCGTCCCTGACGATAAGTACGAAGCGTTTTTGGAAGCGTTTGCCAAAGAAATGAACCACATCGTTTTAGGCAATGGTTTAGATGAAAAAACCACCATGGGGCCGCTGATCAATCGCGCTGCGGTGGATAAAGCGCATGATTTGGTGCGTGACGCACTCGACAAAGGCGCGCGATTGGTCGCGGGATACCACCAGCCCGTACCAAGCGAAAACTTCTTCGCGCCGACATTGCTGGCCGATGTCACCCCAGACATGGCGGTGTATCGCGAAGAGAATTTTTGTCCTGTGGCAGGCGTATTGCCTTACCAAGACTTAGATACCGTGATTGAAATGAGCAACGACACTGAGTACGGCTTAGCTGCCTATGTTTATGGTCACGATATTCACCAAATTTGGCGCTGCATGCGTGGTTTGGAATTTGGCATGGTGAGCGTGAACTCGGTCAAGATGACTGGTCACCCTATCCCATTCGGCGGCGTGAAACAGTCAGGGCTTGGACGAGAAGGCAGTCGCCACGGCTTTGAAGAATACAGTGAAATCAAATACTGCTGCTTAGGCGCTTTACCAACCGTCAGTGGCAGTTAAGGCACAAAATATGGATATCCAATTATTCGAGGAGAAGGATCATGAGCAATAAAACCCAACAACTTTTAGAGATCGATCGTCAGAGAGTATTTCATGCCTCAACCCACCTGAAGCAGTATGCGGCTGGGGAGCTTTCGGGAAGAATTATCTCGAGCGGAAACGGAATACGCATCACCGATTCAGAAGGCATCGAGCTGATAGACGGCTTTGCCGGGTTGTATTGTGTGAACATTGGCTATGGCAGGACTGAAATGGCCGAGGCTATTTATGAACAAGCCAAACAGCTGGCGTATTATCACACTTACGTCGGCCATACGAACGAAGCACTAGTGACACTGTCAGATCGCATCATCAAAATGGCGCCTGAAGGCATGAGCAAAGTCTACTACGGCATGTCCGGCAGTGATGCAAACGAAACGCAACTTAAGTTGGTGTGGTACTACAACAATGCCCGTGGTCTACCAGAGAAGAAAAAGATCATCTCCCGTGACCGCGGCTACCATGGTTCAAGTATCGCTTCGGGTTCAATGACAGGGCTGCCTCTGTTCCACGCGCATTTTGATTTACCCCTTGAGCGCATCAAGCACACCATGGCGCCGTATTACTATCGCCGTGAAGACGACAACATGTCTGAGCTTGAATTCTCTCAATATTGCGCGGATCAACTCGAGGCGATGATCTTGGAAGAAGGCCCAGAAACAGTCGCAGCGATGATTGCAGAACCAGTGCTCGGTACTGGCGGTATTGTGCCACCACCAGAAGGGTACTGGCAGGCGATTCGCAAAGTGCTCGACAAATACGATGTACTCTTGATTGCGGATGAAGTGGTGTGTGGCTTTGGTCGTCTCGGCTCCGATTTTGGCTCGCTGCACTACGACATGAAACCGGATCTCATCACGGTAGCGAAAGGGTTAACTTCGGCGTATCAACCGCTGTCTGGCGTGATCGTCGGTGAGCGCGTTTGGAGTGTGCTAGAAAACGGCACCGACCAATGGGGCGCTATCGGACACGGCTACACCTACTCCGGTCACCCAATGGGAGCGGCAGCCGCGAACTGCAACCTCGATATCATTGAACGTGAAGGCTTGGTGCAAAACGCAGCCGACGTCGGCGCTTACTTGCAGCAACGCATGGCGGAGACGTTTAACGACCACCCATTGGTCGGTGATACTCGTGGCGTTGGCTTGTTGCATGCGTTGGAGTTTTCTTCAGACAAACTCCGCCGAGCACACTTTGATCCAAACTTGAAAGTGGGTCCGCAAATCGCGGCAGCCTGTTTAGAGCAAGGGTTAATCGCTCGCGCCATGCCACATGGTGACATCCTTGGCTTTGCGCCACCGCTTATCGCCAACCGTAATGACATCGACACTATTGTCGACAAAGCGCACCAAGCGATAAACAAAGTGATGGATACCCTCGTCACCTCTAAACAGTGGCAGCCAAAATAGCCGCGACTCACACCACTCTACGATTATCGCCTCTCTCCAAAACGGGAGGGGCGATGCAAAGAGAGGAAATACACCCAAGCACAAACACAAACAATTTTTGCCGTGAAAACTATCCACGAAAACCCAACGGGATGAGAAGTGACATTCCACTATTCCCGATTTAATCGCAACCATATCAAGATGAAGTTTGGTCAGCACCCGCCCCTCTCGCCATTGGTGCTTTAAATGGCCAGCCGCTCTGGAATGCATACACTTGCTAGAGTCCGATAATTTGCTCAACCCATCCTCATCACCCTTTCTTTGCTGATAAGGACTGGGTAAAATGTACGAAATTACGCACTGACTGGATGAAACATGGCAAAACTAACCCTTCAAGAACAAATGCTGAAAGCTGGCTTGGTTAATGAGAAAAAACTGAAAAAAGCGAAAAAAGGCTCTAAAAAATCACGCGTTCAAGCACGTGAAGTAAAAGAGGCGGTTGAAGAGAATAAACGTCAGCAGTTAGAGCACGATCAACAGCTCAACGAGAAGCAAAAAGCAGAACGATTAAGTAAAGAAATTAAGGCGCAAATCAACCAGTTGATCGAGATGAATAAGATTGACTTGAAAGATGGCGACATCAAATACAACTTTACTGATGGTACTCTAGTGAAGTCGCTTTATGTCGACTCAATGATTCGCAAGCAATTGAGCGCCGGCATTTTAGCGATCGCTGTGGTAGATGGAAGCTACGTTGTTATCCCACGTTCAGTGGCGAACAAAATCGCGCAACGAGATGAATCTGTCATTATCGACCAGAAAGAGCCGGAATCAGATACTCCAGATGAAGACGACCCATACGCAGATTTTGTCGTACCTGATGATTTGATGTGGTAAACACCGACCACCTTCAGCTAACCCAACAAAAAGAGCCGCTGATCTCGTATCAGGCGGCTCTTTTTGTTCGATTTACCGTGGTTTCTACTGCTTACTTAGGAGCAAGTTGGCACCAGATGCCGCTAAGAACAGTGCACATCCGCGATTGAAACGTTTCGCCATTTTTGGATTTGAAAACCAGTGTCGAAGGTACAAACCAAAAATCGCATAAATTGAAATGGCGACCATTTCTAAAATCAAAAACGTGGAGCCAAGGGCAAAAAACTGCTCATTAATATTCGCCGTCACATCGACAAACTGGGGCAAAAATGCAGTAAAAATAAGAATCGCCTTCGGGTTACCGGCGGCAAGCGTAAACTCTTGTTTCGCAAGCCCTGCATAGTTACGTGAATTAGTTAACTCAGAGATCGGGCTCGATTCCGAACGCCAAAGGTTGAATGCAATCCACAATAGATACAACGCACCCACCAACTTTAACGCTAAAAACAGCATTTCTGACGTATATAAAATCACAGCTAGCCCCGAAGCAGATAAAGCGATCATGCCAGAAAAAGCGGTGATCCGACCTAAACTTGCAACAAAAGCCGCGCGAAACCCATAACAACGTGCATTATTCATTGCCAGTAAGTTGTTGGGGCCTGGAGTCATATTCAGAGCAAAACAAGCGGGAATAAAAAGGAGGAGCTTCCAAATGTCCATGATAAGGAAATGGCCTTAATTTTTAGTAATAGCCCGCACCGTAACATTGGCCGTTAGAATGAGTAAATAAAAACGTTCAGCTCTAGAGTATTTCCGCTTCAAATCGCGCCGTTCTCGCCTGCGCTATCGGACAGTTAGTTTCTGCCATCAACTCTGCCAACGTGATATTCGGGTTTTGCCCCACCAAACGAATCAGTTTGTCTTCTAGCGATTCTAATTTATCTTGATGAGCGGATAATCCATTCTCCAACTTATTCATCACAAATCTTAGCTCTTCACATTGTCCTGCTTTTAGCTGCTCAAGAAGCGCTTTTAAGTTCAAGGCCTCCCCCGAAACTTGCCAATGACGAGAGCGCCTGACTCGCTTAACTTCACACCCGCAATCTTCCACCATGACTTTAATGCGTTTAGCATTCTCACCGCCAATGCGATGAATCAGAGATGGAAGCGAAACCGTGATGTTATGATCATTCATCCGTTACTCCCCTACCGCCGACACATTTTCCCCAACCCAATTCAGTAACTGTTTAGCGGCTTTAGATAACACCTGATTTTGGCGCACAATATAGCCAAAATCAGTATTGGGGAAGCTAGGTAGAGGCGTTATTTTTCGAGATATTTTCAACCTTGGGTCAAGAGAGAAATCTGGCACGATGGCGGTACCAAAGCCCGCCTCGGCCCAATCAATTTGAGCCTCTACGCTGCCCACTTCCATCACTCGATGTTTTGGTAGGGTCAATTCTGGTAACGATGCATCAATCAATTCACGAGTTCGTGTATCGTGCCCGAGCAAAATCAATGTCTGGCTTTCTTTCTTATTTTCTTGCCACTCAAAAATATTGTCACCAAACGCACACCAATGGATTTGGGTCAACGAGGTAAAGTGCAGTGGCTGGCTCTCTTTTTGTGCGATCACGAAACCAATATCAGCGCGCGCACTTTTCACCAACGCCACCGCTTGCGAAGACGTGGTGTTGAACAGCGCTAAGTCGATGCCCGGATATTCACTTTTGAATTGTTGGAAAGGTTTGATAAGCAGTAAGCGCGAAACAATGTCGCTCGCCGCAATAGAAAGTGAACCCTGTGTAAGATCGTTAATGGCATTGAGATCGGACTGACAAATTTGCAGCTCATTAAGCATCCGCTGCGCCGTAGCGAATAAACGCTTGCCCGCTTGGGTCAGTTGCACGGGATTACGTTCAATTAATTTAGTGCGCGTGGCTTGCTCAAGCTGCTTGATATGCAAGCTTACGTTCGGCTGCGTCATGTGCAGTTCTGTCGCGGTTTTGCCGAAATGTTTGACTTCTGCCAGCGTGGCGAAGGTTCGCAACCAATTCAAATCTAACATTGCCCATTCCGATATGAGATTATTATCAAGCTAATGAGTATAATTAATTTCTCTTATTGGGTCGAACGTCTTAAGATTTTTGCATCTGTTTTGGGAGATTAAATTATGTCGTCTATCGTTGTTGTGGGTGCAAACTGGGGTGATGAAGGCAAAGGCCGCATCGTTGACTTTTTGGCAGAGCAGGCTTCTGCGAGCATTCGTTTCCAAGGGGGTAACAACGCGGGTCACACCGTGGTTAACGACCTAGGTACGTTCAAGCTGCACCAGCTACCAAGTGGTGTATTCAACCCAGACTGTTTAGCAGTGTTAGGTCCGGGTATGGTCATCAGCCCTGCGTTACTGTCTCAGGAGATTACGGAAGTTGAAGAAGCGGGCGTAAAAGTGAATATGTGCATCTCTGATCGCGCAACACTGTGTCTACCACTACACGCACTAGAAGATACGCTAGAAGAACAGCGTTTAGGCGACAAAGCATACGGTTCAACTCGTCAAGGTATTGCCCCTGCGTACGGTGACCGCGTAATGAAGAAAGGCATCTTAGTTGGTTGGTTGAAGCAGCCGGACGTATTGGTGGAACGCCTGCAATTTATGATGGATTGGAAATTGCCTCAGCTGCGTGCGCTTTACCCTACCTTCGAGTTTGAACAAACGGCTGAAGAGTTGGCGAACTGGTTGCTTGAAGTGTCTGCTCCTTGGCGCGATGCTATTTGTAACGTGACGCTTCCTCTAAAAGCACTACAGGCAGAGAACAAAACGCTTTTATTCGAAGCGCAGCTTGGCGCGGGTCGTGATCTGGTTTACGGTGAGTACCCTTGGACAACCTCTTCTAACGTTGTGTCTATGTACGCGGGTATCGGCAGTGGCCTTCCTGCACTTCGTCCAGAGCGCGTTATTGCGGTTGCTAAAGCGTTCAGCTCGTCTGTGGGTACGGGTACGCTGATCACGGCAATGGAAGAGCAAGACGCGTTCCGTGAACTAGCCGGTGAATTCGGCGCAACCACGGGTCGTCCACGTGACATGGGTTACTTCGATGCCGTTGCGACGAAAAACGGCGTTGAACTGCAAGCCGCAACTGAAATTGCGTTAACGAAAGTGGACTGTCTCACAGGCCTTAACGATCTAAAAATCTGTGTTGGCTACGAAGGCGATCACAATGAGAACCCAATCTGGCCTCAAACGGCCGCACTAACGCCAATCTACGAAACAATGGAAAGCTGGAGTGAGGACATCACAGGTTGCCGTAAGTTTGAAGAGCTACCAGCAGCCGCCCAGCAATACGTTCTACGCATTGAAGAACTGATGGGCGTGCCAGTGAAAATGGTGTCTGTAGGTCCTGGCCGTGAACAAATGATTATGCGCTAAAGTGTGAATCGACACCAACTCTGATTGGTATCACACACCATTGGCAAGCGGCTCTTATCTGTTCCGGGGTAGAGCCGCTTTTTTTGCTTAAAGATCAGAAAGAAAGCCGTACGGACTAGAGCAACCGACGCTTCATTCCTGCCTTCTCTAAAATACGCGTAGTGATCTCTTCTACGGATAAAGACGAGGTATTGATGTAAGGAATCGCTTCCCTTCTAAATAATGCTTCCACCGTATCCAACTCCAGCTTACATTGCTCACTACTGGCGTAATCACTTCCGGATAAACGACTCTCACGGATTTCAGTCAAACGTTCAGGGTCAATCGTAAGACCAAACAGCTTATGACGATAAACCTCAAACTCCGGCATTAAGCGCATCACTTTCACATCTTCCGCGATAAACGGATAGTTCACAACACGCAAACCAAACTGCATGGCCATGTACAAACTGGTTGGCGTTTTACCACTGCGCGATACCCCAAGCAGAATGATGTCCGCTTGCTCCAAGCCTTTTAGCGTGATGCCATCATCATGCGCCAATGTGTATTCAATAGCAGCAATGCGATCAAAATAACTATCGGAGTCTTTACCCACGCTGCGAGAACGCTGCAACTTAGGCTTTGGTGCCATCTGAATGTCGTCTTGCACTTTCTGCACAATACTCTCCAACACATCGTAACTGTATGCCGGCGCTTCAAGCAGCATTTCACGTACTTCTGGAACGACAATTGAGAAAAACACCAGAGGTTTGACGCCATTGCGTTGGTAGGAAGTTTCAATTTCTTTTACAACGTCAGCAACTTTGTCCTGGCTTTCTACGAACGGAAAGGTTTTTTCGTTAGGAATGAACGGAAATTGACCGAGAACAACATGCCCTAATGTCTCACATGTTATGGCCGTACCATCAGAAACATAGAATACATCACGACTTGGGTTATTTATTTGCATTTCTGTTTAATTTTTCAAAATATTTTGAGTAGGATAGTAAACATAATATTAATAAATCAATTTGGCTTTCAGTTAGGTTCACCACAGCTTTGGAAATTCGTTCGAATTTTTTTCAGCCAGAACGTAATCGTTTGCCTTTGATATCAACCTAAATGAACAAATGGTCGGTAACTGTATGACCACAACGATCCTGCATTTGTTTAGTTTGATGAAGTCCCCTACTAATGCTGCAATGTTTCTGGAGAAAGACATGCAAAAGAACACCCTCTGGTTCAATGGCCTATCCATGCATGATGTCGACAAAGTCGGCGGTAAAAATGCGTCACTTGGTGAAATGGTTTCTAACCTTGCGAATGCTGGCGTTTCTGTACCCAATGGTTTTGCGACAACCTCATACGCGTTTAACCAATTTCTTGATCACGAAAGTTTGGATGAGCGTATTCACCAACGACTTGATCAACTAGATGTTGAGGATGTGGAAGCTCTGCGCAAGACAGGCGCCACCATCCGTCAATGGGTATTAGAGGCCCCTTTCCCTGCGGACCTTGAACAAGAAATCCGTGAAAACTACCAAGAACTAACAGACAACCATCCTGAGATTTCTGTTGCTGTTCGCTCATCTGCGACGGCAGAAGACCTACCTGATGCCTCTTTTGCGGGTCAGCAAGAAACGTTCTTAAACGTGAAAGGCATTGATGCTGTTCTAGAAGCAACCAAACACGTTTACGCCTCTCTATTCAACGACCGTGCGATCTCTTATCGTGTTCACCAAGGCTTCAACCATCGTGGTATCTCGCTCTCTGCGGGTATCCAGCGCATGGTTCGATCTGACCAAGCGTCTTCTGGCGTAATGTTCACATTGGACACTGAATCTGGTTTCGACCAAGTTGTCTTCATCACCTCTTCGTGGGGCCTAGGTGAAATGGTGGTGCAAGGTGCGGTTAACCCCGATGAATTCTACGTGCACAAACCAATGCTTGAAGCAGGTGAATACCCTATCGTCAAAAAAACGTTTGGTTCTAAACTGATCAAAATGATCTACTCTGATAACCAAGAGATCGGTAAGCAAGTTGATATCATTGACACTTCAGAACAAGAACGCAACACGTTCTCGCTAAACGACCAAGAGATTAAAGAACTGGCGAAACAAGCGATGATCATCGAAAAGCACTACCAGCGTCCAATGGACATTGAATGGGCGAAAGATGGTATCGACGGTAAACTTTACATTGTTCAAGCTCGTCCTGAGACTGTGTGCTCACAAAACGAGCAAAACATTATTGAACGTTACGAGCTCAACAACAAAGCTGACGTTTTGGTGGAAGGTCGTGCAATTGGTCAACGCATTGGCAAAGGGACCGTACGTTTAGTGGATTCTTTAGACCAAATGTCACTGGTACAAGATGGCGACGTACTGGTTACAGACATGACGGATCCTGACTGGGAGCCAGTGATGAAGAAAGCGGCTGCGATTGTCACCAACCGTGGTGGTCGTACTTGTCACGCTGCCATCATTGCCCGTGAATTAGGCATTCCAGCCATCGTCGGTTGTGGTGATGCAACCAGCAAACTCGCGGATGGTGCAACAGTAACGGCATCTTGTGCTGAGGGGGAAACCGGTTACGTTTACCAAGGTGAACTTGAGTTTGAAGTGAAACGCTCTTCTGTGAATGAACTACCGCTGCTACCAACCAAAGTGATGATGAACGTGGGCAACCCAGATCGTGCGTTCGATTTCGCTCAAATTCCGAACGAAGGTGTTGGCCTTGCGCGTCTCGAATTTATCATCAACAAGATGATTGGTATTCACCCGAAAGCATTACTGAATTTTGATGCGCAAAGCGATGAGCTGAAAGCAGAAATTACTCAACGTATTCGCGGTTACAACGATCCTATCGATTTTTACGTCAGCAAACTTACCGAAGGTATTTCAACGATTGCAGCGGCATTCTGGCCAAAACGCGTTATCGTTCGCATGTCTGACTTCAAATCGAATGAGTACAGTAACTTAGTTGGCGGAAGCGCGTATGAACCGCACGAAGAGAATCCAATGCTCGGTTTCCGTGGTGCGTCTCGCTACATCTCTCCTGTGTTTGAGGACTGTTTTGAACTCGAAACTCAAGCCATCAAACGCGTGCGTAACGAAATGGGCCTGAAGAACGTAGAGCTCATGATCCCATTCGTGCGCACGCCAAGCGAAGCTGCATCAGTTATTGATTTGCTAGCGAAGTTTGATCTGCGCCGTGGCGACCAAGGTCTGAAAGTCATCATGATGTGTGAATTGCCGTCAAACGCCGTGCTTGCCGACGAGTTCTTGAAGTACTTCGATGGCTTCTCTATCGGTTCAAACGACATGACTCAGCTAACGCTTGGGTTGGACCGCGACTCTGGCGACGTCGCCCACCTGTTTGATGAGCGTAACCCAGCCGTTAAGGTAATGCTTAAAATGGCAATTGACGCGGCAACCAAAGCCGGTAAGTACGTCGGTATTTGTGGCCAAGGCCCTTCAGACCATGAAGACTTGGCAGAATGGTTGATGGAACAAGGCATCAACTCGGTATCACTTAACCCAGATACGGTTATCGATACATGGTTGAAGCTGGGTAACGTTAATAATCAATAATTCTACTTAACGGTTAAGCCCTCACACACCCTGTGTGGGGGCTTTGTTGTTCGCACATCATTTCTCATCATTCACTCACTCTCTCAAGCTCGTCACTCGGTAAATTTTATTGTTAGGGCAGGTTGACCTAGAATGAATGATGTATCGACAACTCCAGAGAGAATTTGATGAAAAAGTCTATCGCACTCATTACCACATTGATGCTCCTCGCATCTCCCGCTTACGCAGATTGGGATGATATTTCCAACAAAATGTCTGAGCTAGGCGAAGCGGTTTCTGACACCGCTAAAGATGCTTGGGACGATACCAAAGCCTTTTCAAAACAAGCGTGGCAAGATTTCACTAATTGGTCCGAGGAAGCAATCAATACCGCGGGCGAGTGGACAGAAGCCAGTATCGAGAAAAGCAAAGAATGGATAGATGCAGCCGACAAGAAAATTGATGAACTGATGGAAGGCGACACGCCAGAAGAAGCTCGCCAAGCTGTAGACTTAATGGCGGATAGTGCTTTGCTCAAGTTGTTTAATGAAAAGCCGGAGGCCAAAGCCATTTACGACAACGCGTACGGCTACGCGGTCTTTGATTCTCGTAAATTGTCTTTGTTGTTTCACACCAACTCAGGGTCAGGTGTCGCAGTAAATAAAGAAACAGAAAAGCGCATTTATATGAATATGTTTGGTTTGGGCGTCGCACTTGGGGCTGGCGGCAAATTTTACCAACAAGTGGTTCTGTTTGAGAGCAAAGAAGACTTTGACACTTTCGTCAATGAAGGATGGGAGGCCACGAGTGAAGCCTCTGCTGTAGCTGGCGAAGACTCAGAGCAACTTTCAAAGCAATTTAACAGTGGCGTCGCCATTTATCAGTTGAATGCAAAAGGCTTGCTCATCGATGCCAACGTGTCTGGCTCCAAATATTGGGTTAACGAAGAGCTCACCAACTCCCAGTAGCGCGAGTCATAAAAAACGGCATTACTGCGCAACTTTTTAAGGGGGACTGACAAGAAGGCGATCACTTCCCTTCCTCGTTGCATTGGTTTTCGTTATGCTTGCCCAAAACCACCTTCAACTCGGTACCCCATGCCTGACAATAACTTTAATAATCTGCTGGCAGAAGCCATTTCTGCGTTAAATACGCCTAACTTTACTCCTAAGCTTATGCGTGTCATTCGCACTCTTTTTCATTTTGATTGCGCAGTTATTTTAGGTTATCGAGAAGGCAAACATCCTATTTACCTCTATGATTCGATTGAGAACGAGCGAGAATTACTTTTCCAACGCTACCTCACGAATACGTTTCAAAACGATCCGTTTTTTCTCAAACTAAATGAATGCAAACAACAAGGTATTTTTACGCTAAAAGACGTTGCTCGCAAAGGCGTTGATTTCCAATCTTACTGCGAACAGTTCTATCATCAAACAGGATGGAAAGACGAACTGAGTATGCTCATCGAAGTCGAGCCGGGGCGCTGGGTCATGCTTTACTTCGGATATATGCAAGAAGGTCAGCGTTTCTCTCAACAACAAACTCGTCAGTTGCAACCCTACTTCTCATTAATTCAATCGCTGTGCCAGCAGCACTGGAAGCAAACTGAGTTTACCTTGTCAGAACCTGTCATTACTGCGAGTTCATATTCAGGCAGTATCCGATTAGCCATTGAACAAGCTTTGACAACATTTGGCGCCGATACGTTAACTCGGCGTGAACAAGAAGTGGCGTCACTCCTCGCTCAAGGCTTTGACACTAAGGAAATTGCAGCCAGACTCCATTTAGTTCAAGGCACAGTAAAAAACCATCGAAAGCGCATTTACTCACAGCTCAACGTTTCGTCGTTGAGTGAGCTCTTTCAGCTTTTCCTCAACCATCTCATCACCCATTCAAAATAGAAAACCATCCCTTATGGGATATTTCTGCTGAAGGTGTCAGGTTTTAGTCTGAAACCAACCAAAACATAGACAGGCAAAACGATGACACTGATTCAAGACTTACAAGCGCGTGGTTTGATTGCACAAGCCAGTGATTTGGCAGAAATTCAAACGCTTTTATCTGAGCCTCAAACGGTATACTGCGGCTTTGATCCAACGGCTGGTAGCCTTCATATTGGCCATCTCGTGCCACTTATTATGCTTAAACGCTTCCAAGATGCTGGGCACCAAGCTATTGCGTTGATTGGTGGGGCAACGGGAATGATCGGTGACCCCAGCTTTAAAGCAACAGAGCGCAACCTGAATTCCGCCGAGACCGTTTCTGGATGGGTGAGCGATCTGTCGCATCAAATCCAGCAGCTAATGGCTCATCAACTGACTAAACCTATAATAATGGCCAACAATGCAGATTGGATGCAGCAGATCAACGTGATCGACTTCTTCCGCGATGTCGGCAAGCACTTTTCTATCAATACCATGATTAATCGTGAGTCGGTAAAACAGCGATTACAGCGTCCGGATCAAGGCATCTCTTTTACCGAATTTAGCTACGCTCTGCTGCAATCGTACGATTTTGCCGAACTAAACCGTCAACATGGATGCCGCCTGCAAATTGGCGGCAATGACCAATGGGGGAATATCGTTAGCGGTATCGACCTGACCCGTCGCCAAAACAGTGAACAAGTGTTTGGTTTGACGCTTCCGCTGATTACTAAATCCGATGGCACTAAGTTTGGCAAAACTGAAGGCGGAGCCGTGTGGTTAGACCCAACCAAAACGTCGCCTTACGCGTTTTACCAGTTTTGGCTTGGCGCAGAAGACGATGATGTTTACCACTTTTTACGTTACTACACGTTCTTGAGCTGCGAAGAAATTGCCAACATTGAAGCGCAAGACCAAGCAAGCCAAGGCAAGCCACAAGCACAACGTATTCTCGCCGAAGAAATGACACGTTTTGTCCACAGCGATGCCGGTTTGGCAAGTGCCGAGCGCATCACTCAAGCACTATTCAGCGGCAATGTGCAGCAATTGAATTTAGGCGAATTAGAACAACTGGAATTAGACGGCTTACCAAACATTGCAAGCTCGCAACAAGATTTGGTTGAGCTGTTGATTGAATCGGGTCTGGCAAATTCAAAGCGTGTGGCGCGTGAGCACATTCGCAACAACGCGATTAGCGTCAACGGCGAAAAAGTATCTAGCGAGAACCCGAGTTTGAATTTCCCGCTGTTTGATCAATATTGGTTACTTCAACGCGGTAAAAAGCATTTCTGCTTAGTGAAGCGCATCGCTTAACAAAGTATCGAAAACGCATGTAACAAAATATGGCGAGCTAGCTTTACAGTTATGCAAAGCTAGCTCGTTCTAGTATCGGCTGTGCATACCAAAGTGATGGGACAGACCATCATCCATTCGTCCCCCTTTCCAACCGCCAGAACCGAGTAAATTGAGTACATCTTGTGCTGTGTATTCAGCCCCGTTAAAAAATTCATGGGCAATATCTAGGCGCATAAGTTTTAAATCTGGCTGGTTTTCAACACACAGATCTTGAGGATTCACATACAGTGCTAAGGCAATTTTCTGTTGGCGTTTATTCAACTCACTGGCACTTGTCAATACTTGCCCTACTGAGAAATACTCTCGACTCCCGTAGCCAGAAACTAATTTAACATTAAGACGTTTAATGACTTTTTTGATACGACGCCTTTGTAGATACATCAACACGTCACTCACTCCTCTCTTGGGTTTATACCAAATTAGAGAACCTCATTTTTATTGATTGAAAT
Source organism: Vibrio sp. ES.051 (assembly GCF_002563795.1). GTDB lineage: Bacteria > Pseudomonadota > Gammaproteobacteria > Enterobacterales > Vibrionaceae > Vibrio. The sequence continues at coordinate 143,431 of NZ_PDJL01000003.1, read as the reverse complement.
TTCTCTAGTACTCATACCCACCATCCGTTGTATAATACACCTCTGAAACATTTTGTTACGTTACCTCGCTAAAACCTGAGACTGCAACATGAACAACAGCAAATTGGTCGGCTTTATGGGCGGCACGATTGTCTTACTTAGTACCTTGATCTTATTTGGATCTTCCGTCCATGCTGCTTGGTATAAAATCCCGGCGGAAGCCTTTCACGGACTCGCTTTTACTCTTGCCTTTGGTTTGGGCCTAAACAGTATTCTCGCTCACGTTGCTGCGTTTATCACACTCGTCGCACTATTTTACATTGGGTTTATCGCTAGCTATCGCACTTACCAAAAGTTCAAGTAGTTATCATCCAAATCGCCAAACAGCGATAAAAAAGAAGCACACCGTTCCTTGTTTAGATGCTTAGTCTTCACTGTTGAGATGATAAACGCGTAACGATTGCTTCATACCGAAGATATCCTCTCCCAAATACTCTACGGTAACGGGTGTATTCGCTAACATCGTAAAGCTGGAATCACTAAACCTTCCATCCACATCACTTTCCAAATGAACAAAAAACGCTGGCTTGTCTGCGGTGAGCAAGATGCGGCTACCTTCGATATCCACTTTTATGTTGGCTTGTGCCATTGGTAATGTTTTTAACTCATGGGTGCTGAACCAAGTATTGCTGATTCGGTCTTCACCTACTTGCGCCTCAACATGTAAGAATCCAGACTTAAGCTCTGATGCATCAAACTCGTCATCCAACTGCCAAACAATGGTATTGCTGTCGTTCGGTACGGTTTGTTCTAATTGCCAACTTTGCTTGACTTCGCCCAACCAATTCACCCAGTTAAGCTGTGCGTGTACGCTGACTGACTCTTGCGCATCATTCAATACATGCAGGCTCAACTTGCCTGTGTGCTCAGAAAACACCAAATACTGCGGCGCAAAAAAGCGTTTCGCATGGTAATGGAGTTGCTTCCAGCGACCACTGTATTCCAAACTCGACCATGAACTCACCGGCCAGTTGTCGTTCAGCTGCCAATACAGCATGCCACGACACACGGGTGAAATCGCGCGCCAATGGTCACAAGCGGTTTTGATGGCGATAGCTTGCTGCACTTGGCTCAGATACAACATCTGCTCAAAACCAGACGGGAAACGAAAATAGCGGGTGAACATTTCTGTGATGATACTATTGCCGCTTGGGTTCTTTTGATGATGCTCGAAAGTGGGTGACGTGATGTTCCAATCTTGCTCTGGTACAAACTGCTTTACCTCAGCAAATGATGGCCAAGATTGGAAACCAAACTCAGAGCAAAAACGAGGGTTAATGTCGAGATACGCACTAAACGACTTGCCAGAATGCCATACATCCCAAAAGTGCATGTCGCCTTTACTGTCATCGTGCCATGCATCGCCAAAGTCTAACTCGCCATTACACGGTGAACTCGGCCAGAAGTGACGTGTATTGTCCTGCTGGGTAATCACTTGCTCAACCACACGATTCAAGCGATCGTAGTTCACCGTATATTTGACTTTGTTATGTTTGGATTCGTCATACCAACCAATTGCGCCGATCACTTCATTATCCCCACACCACAAAGCGATGGATGGGTGCTCTTTCAGGCGCTGAATTTGAAACCGAAGCTCCGCCTCGACACTTGTTACGAAGTCCTCATTAGAAGGATACAACGAGCAAGCAAACATCATGTCTTGCCAAACGAGTAACCCTAACTCATCACATAAACGATAGAAGGTTTCACTCTCGTACTGACCACCCCCCCAGACCCGAATCATGTTCATGTTGGCATCGACGGCACTTTGCAGCAAGTTACGGTAACGGCTTTCACATTCGCGATCAGGCATCGCATCAACCGGAATCCAGTTAGCCCCTTTCGCATTAATGGGAGTGCCGTTGACCACAAACTCCATCGCGGAACCATGCTCATCCGCTTGATTATTGAGGCTCAGCTGACGTAAGCCTATCTTGCGAGATAATTGTTGGTCGCCGCTGAAAACCGTGATCAAATAAAGATGCGCTTCACCATAACCCGAAGGCCACCAGAGTTGAGGCTCATCCATATGGAACGCGTAGCGATACAGACCACTTCCTTCAGTGAGAATTGCTTGGATCTCGCCATTAAATTCAACGCTGATTTCATGACTCTGGTAATCCGTTTCTACCTCCACCAATACATCAATAATAACACTACCATCGTCTTGCCATTGCTGATCTGTTGAGAATCCTTTCAACCACAGTTCGTTCACCTCGTCAATTTGGATGGGGTCATAAATGCCAGAGATCATCAAACAAATGCCCCAGTCCCACCCCGAATGGCATTGCGTTTTACGGATCAGATTCATATGTGGAATTTGGTTATTCCCCATCGCAGAGGGGATCGGAAATGGCAGTTTTTCTGCTCGCGCCAGTCCTTCTAAATCGACTCTCGCGAACTCAACACGAATCGTATTGGTGCCTTGCTTTAAGTAAGGTTTAATATCAACACGTTGTCGGGCAAACATGTTACTGCAAGTTAATACTAGCTCGCCGTTAATGTAGAAAGTTGCCAAGGTATCGACACGAGTTAACGTCATCCAAACTTGCTTAGCAGACAGTCCCAACGCGTCTAGATCAAACTCACGCGAGATATGCCAATCGCACTCTTCAATCCAACGAACTTTGTCTTCATTATCCGCAAAGTAAGGATCCGGAATGCGCCCTGCCTGTAAAAGTGCAGACACGTTATCCCCTGGGATAGACATTGGAATTTCGATATCTGGACGTTGTGGCGAGGTAAGTAGCCATTGTCCATTCAGTTCGAAGTGAGTCATTGAGTGAAACCTCGGTTTTTATAAGAAACAAGTTGTCTCAATGTAATCCTGAGGAGTCCTTACAAGAATACGGAAAGTGTCATTTACATACGAAATGCGATGCATTTCACAGAAAATTATGGAGACGATCTCTACCAATAAATCAGTGACTTAGATAAAACGTCAAAAATCAAGAAAAATATAAGGTTATATTTTCAGCTTCTATATGCTAATATCATTGGCTTTTTAAACACCTTCATACTTTTCATAGAATCGTTATGAGGGGAAATGCACGGCTTCATGGCCCTAAAAAGCGAAGTAATTATGTCAAATATGACGAATGCCGCCTCCCATGCTCCTATTCAGGATGCTGACTATTCTGCGATCCATCCCCCTTCTTTATTCAAGCGCCTCGAACTCACTAACCCTGTTTTTTGGTTAAGTGGCAGCTTCCTCACTCTATTCGTTTTGCTTGCCCTAACGAATACCGACTCTCTAACCGCAATGGTTAATACCGGCTTCGGCTTTGCTACTAAATATTTCGGAGCTTACTGGCAAGTATTGCTTCTTCTCAATTTCCTTATTGGTTTGGTTCTTGCGTTTGGTCGCACAGGTTATGTGCGTCTGGGTGGTTTAGCGAAACCAGATATTGATAACTTTAAGTGGTTATCAATCATACTCTGCACCCTACTTGCAGGCGGTGGGGTATTCTGGGCAGCCGCTGAGCCTATCGCTCACTTTGTCTCGGCTCCGCCACTATATGGTGAAGCATCACCAAAAACGGCTGCAATCAATGCGCTATCGCAGTCATTTATGCACTGGGGCTTTTTAGCTTGGGCGATCCTTGGTGGTCTCTCTTCAATTGTGCTGATGCATCTACATTACGATAAAGGTCTGCCTCTTAAACCACGTACTCTGCTTTACCCTGTGTTTGGTGATAAAGCAATTAATGGTTGGATTGGTAATGTCGCTGACGCATGTAGCATCGTCGCTGTCGCGGCTGGTACAATCGGCCCTATTGGATTCCTAGGTCTGCAAATCAGCTACGCATTGAACTCTCTGTTCGGCTTGCCAGATACATTCTTTACTCAAAGCATGGTTGTCATGGCAGCGATCCTAATGTATACCCTTTCAGCACTCAGTGGCTTGAGTAAAGGTATTCAAATCATCAGTCGCTACAACATTGTGTTATCAGTACTTTTGATTGGTTACATCCTAGTTTTCGGTCCGACGAGCTTTATTGTTGACGGATACGTTCAAGGCGTTGGCCGCATGGTAGATAACTTCTTCCCAATGGCGCTTTACCGTGGTGATACTGATTGGTTAAGCTGGTGGACAGTATTCTTCTGGGGTTGGTTTATCGGTTACGGCCCGATGATGGCAATTTTTATTGCTCGCATCTCGCGTGGTCGCACCATTCGCCAATTGATCATGGCTATTAGTGTTGCTGCACCGCTTATCACATGCTTCTGGTTTAGCATTGTAGGTGGTAGTGGTCTAGCATTTGAGCTTGATAACCCAGGCTTAATTTCATCTGCATTTGAAGGCTTTAACTTACCAGCCGCACTACTCGCGATTACTGGTCAACTGCCTTACCCGATGCTCATTTCTGTCCTGTTCTTGATCTTAACGACAACGTTTATCGTCACGACAGGTGACTCAATGACTTACACCATCAGTGTGGTTATGACTGGCTCTACAGAACCAAACGCGGTTATTCGCTCGTTCTGGGGGTTGATCATGGGTATCGTTGCTATCGCACTCATCTCGATGGGCTCTGGCGGTATCTCTGCGCTGCAATCTTTCATCGTCATTACCGCGGTGCCTGTTTCTTTCATCTTGCTGCCAAGCATTTGGAAAGCACCTCGCGTTGCAAGCACAATGGCGAAAGAGCAAGGTTTAGTTTAAGTACCGACTATAAACATTGATAAGAATTAAAAAGAGCCCTTCATTGGGCTCTTTTTGTACCCCCTCTAAAAAGCGCAGTACTCATTACACCTTTTCGATGTTCCCCTTCACAAATTAATCATTTGTTTCGATACTGATTAATTTTTTACATATCGCATAAGAAATCAGCGTCTTATAATTAATCAAGTGTTTAATATCTTCAGAAGCGATAGTCATGGAAGCTCATCGACGGGTAGGTCGGCCAACGAACAGCATAGCGGCACGTGAAAAGCTGATATTTCATGCGCGAGAACTCTTCACAAGCATGGCTTACGACAAGGTCTCTACGCGATTGGTCGCGCAAAAGGCTAACGTGAACGTGGCGATGATCCGCTACTATTTTGGTAACAAAGAAGGGTTGTTCGAAACAATGCTTCGTGAAACGCTTGCACCAATGCAAAGGCAAATGCAGGCATTGGTATCCAATAGTAACGAGCAAAACTTTTTAGACTTAATGCGTACCTACTACCGTGAAATGATTAAGGTACCGCAGTTTCCGCGCTTGATCGCACAGGTCATGCACATACCAGCGTCTGATACTCAGCGAAAATTGCTAGAAAAAGTATTCGCCGATATCAGTAAACCAATGCAAGGCATTATCTTCGACAAACTGGTCAATAGTGGGGTACTGCGAAAAGACGCCGACCCACAGTTATGCCGCGTTTCCTACATTAGCTTAATGGTATTCCCTTTTATCGCACCACCAGCCATGCTTGCGGTTCACGGCATTGAACTCTCAGAAAGCTTTTTAGATCGATTACTCGAACACAACATACAACTGATGAAACATGGATTCCTCGATTCGGGCGACCAATATGAACATTAATAAAAAACTGCTATTTTTCCCTGCCCTTGCTATTGGAATCATTATTTTATTTTTAGCCATTCGTCTTAAGCCTGACTTACCAGTAAAACCAGCAAGCGATCGCGCCAGGCTAGTAGAAACAATCCCGCTAGAGTTGAAAGCGATCGCCCCTGTTGCGATTGGCTTTGGCAACGTCATTCCCAAAGTGGAATGGCAAGCGATCGCCGAGGTCACTGGTAAAGTGGTTTATCGCCATCCGCAGTTGGAGAAAGGAAATGTGCTACCCGCCGGAGCGGAAGTTTTACGCATTGATCCGCTCGATTACGAGCTGAAGTTAGCTCAAGCTCAAGCCAGTCTCAAGTCTGCACAAACCACTTTAGCTAAACTGAATCAAGAAGAAACAAACCTCAATCACACCCTTAAAATAGAAAAAAACCGTCTCCTCATCGCCAAGAAAGAACTCGCCCGTAAGCAAAACTTACGTCAAAAGGGCTTAACCTCCCAATCAGAAGTGGAGCAACAAGAACAAAGTGTTCTGGCTCAGCGTAAATTAGTCCAAGAGATCGAAAACCAAATCGGCTTAATGCCAGATGAAAAGAAAATGGCCGAAGCCCAAATAAAAATTAACGCATCAAAAGCTGATGAGGCACAGCGCTCACTGGATAAAACCATCATCACTTTGCCCTTCGATTTACGCATTGCCAACGTCAACATCGAACAAAACCAAGTGGTGAGTCCTCAACAAACGATGATCACCGCTCATGGTATTGATGTTATGGAAGTTGAAGCCCAGCTGTCGATTCATGACATGCAAACATTAGCCGCCAGTTTCCGTCAATTTGTGCATGATGATTTTGGCATCCCACAACCGGATATGAATACAATTCATGCTTCAATAGAACTGAGTAGCGGTAACCTTTTTGCGCGTTGGCCAGCTAAAGTGGTGCGCATTAGTGAAAGCGTTGATCCTAACCAAGCAACCACCGGCATCATTCTAGAAATTCCACAGGACTATCGTGCGCTAAACTCAAGTACTAACCCATCTTTGGTGAACGGTATGTTTGTCCGTGCACGGGTAACTGGTCAAGAAAACCCAAGCTGGGTGATACCGGAGCGGGCGTTACATGGTGATAGAATCTATCTATTCGGTGACGATAAGCGCCTGAAAATCGTTCCCGTCGACGTTCTTTTCCGTCGCGATAACCAAGTGGTGATCGATGGAGAACTCACACAAGGCCAAAAGCTGATCATTAATGATCTGTTACCGGCTATCCCCGGCATGTTATTGCGGGAAGCATCGGAAGAAACAGTTAGCACAGAGGAGCCTGATTCATGATCCGGTTCTTCGCCAAACACCCGACCGCTGCAAACTTACTGATGCTTACCCTGTTGATTTTAGGTATCTCATCACTTTCCAGCATTAAACGCGAAACCTTCCCTGAGTTCGCTCCTCCTTATATTTTGGCCGGAGTTATATACCCCGGTGCTTCACCACAAGAAGTAGAAGAAAGCCTCTGTGTGCGCATGGAAGATGCGGTAGATGGGTTGGCAAATATCGAAGAGACGCGGTGTGAGGCCATTGAAGGCTCTGCGCGTCTCGTTTTGAAGCTGAATGAAGAAGCTGACATCGGCCGTATGTTAGTGGATGTTCAAACCCAAATTAACGCCATTAACGACTTCCCACAAGAGATAGAATCACCAATGGTTCAAGAACTTGATTGGAATGAGCCCGTAGTCGATGTTGCCCTGACTGCCGATACCACTTGGCCGGAGTTAAAATCGTATGCAGAAGAGCTCAAACGCACCTTAAAGCTTGACTACGATGTCTCTTTAGTTGAAATCACTGGCTTTTCAGATCATCAATACCGAGTAGAACTTGATACGCTCGCGATTCGTCAGTTGGGGCTGAGCGTGGGTGATATTGCCAATCAAATTGCTCGTCAAAACGTAAAACTGCCTAGCGGTAATATTGAAACTGACGATAAAAACTTTCTCATTCGTTTTGATGAACGCCGTATTACACCCGAAGAATTAGCCACCATTGTTATCGGTGCTTCCCCTAACGGGTCCGTCATTCGTCTGGGTAGTATCGCCACGATTACTGATCGCTTTGAACTGGACGAACAAAAAATTCTGTTTGATGGCCATCCTTCTGCACTGTTGAAAATCAGCAAAAATAAAGAAGACGACGCGTTGCGAATTAAAGAGCGTGTGGCTCAATTTGTCAAAGATCAACAAGCGATTGCGCCCGATGGCGTGACACTGCAAATGACCAACGACCTCTCATCGGTATTATGGGATCGCCTTACCATGATGGTCAGAAACGGTTGGCAGGGCATCACTTTAGTCTTCGCCACCATGTGGTTATTCTTTAGCTTTCGTTATTCATTCTGGGTTGCCGCTGGTCTACCTGTCGCCTTCTTAGGTGGTTTGTTTTTGATGGCGCAACTTGGACTGTCCATTAATATCATGTCTCTTGTCGGCTTGTTGATGGCAATTGGGATCATGATGGATGATGCGATCGTGATAGCAGAATCTATTGCTGCACACCTTGATCGAGGAGAAACAATAGATAATGCGGTGATCAAGGGGGTGAAGAAAGTCCTGCCCGGTGTTGTCTCATCTTTCCTTACCACAGTGTGTATCTTTGGCAGTCTACTCTTTTTGCAAGGCCAAATGGGGGCGGTGCTTAAAGCGGTGCCGCAAGTGCTCATCTTGGTGCTGAGCTTAAGTTTGATCGAGGCATTTTTAATTTTGCCTAATCACCTTTCTCACTCGCTGCATAAACAAAAAGAAGAGAAATCTACGCCTAAATTTAAACAGAAATTGCTCAAATCCTTTGAGAAGTTTCGCAATACCACGCTCGTCAACGCGGTCAATAAAGTGATTGAATATCGCTATGCTTTCATGGGCAGTGTGATTACTCTACTGCTTATCTCAGCAGCAACGATAGTCGTCGGGTTACTGAAATTTCAACCTTTCCCTGAGCTCGACGGCGATGTTGTCGAAGCGCGTATTATTCTCCCACCGGGCGCGTCACTTACTCAAACGGAAGTAGTGGTTGAGAACATCATCGCTTCGGCGAAAAAACTCGATAAAGCATGGACAGAACAAGTTGAAAATGGCAATCCACTGATATTACATATCACGAGCCAGTTTAATGCCAATGCCGATGCCAACGAGTCTGGACCTCATATTGCAACGGTTAGACTGGACTTACTTGGGGCTGAAACTCGTAACACACTGATCGATGATTTTATCGCAGCATGGCGTGAAGATGTCGGTGAGTTAGCCGATCCTATTTCACTCGTGTTCAAGCAGCCGACCATGGGTCCGGGCGGCCGTGCCATTGAAATCCGAGCTCAACATAATGACCTTGATGCACTTAAAGCGGCTTCTATCGATATTCAACAGTACCTTAATGAGTTTTCTGGCGTTCACGGCGTACTTGATGATATGCGCAAGGGCAAAGAAGAGGTATTAATAAAACTTCGGCCAGGGGCTGAAACATACGGCGTGAATGGGCAATTAATCGCAAATCAGCTTAGGGCCGCGTTTTTTGGTCAAACCGCAGATGAAATTCAAGTCGGTGTTGAAAACATTTCGATAGAAGTACGACTTGATAAGCAACAAGCGGGCGATTTACAGCAATTGGCTAACTTTCCGATCATCTTAGCGAATGGCAGCCAGATCCCACTCGCGACCATCGCGACACTCGACTTCCAACGTAATTATGTACGCATCCAACGTATTGATGGCATGCGCACGATTAGTGTGTTTGGTGACATCGACAATACCAAAGCCAACTCCACCGCAATCGTTCGCCAATTCCAGCAAAACGAAGCGCCTAAATTACTGAAAAAGTACCCTGGGCTTCGTTTCGACTTTGAAGGAGAGGCGAAAGATACGGCAGAAACCGGATCGTCTATGGCAAAAGGATTTATGCTTGGTTTATTTGGCGTATTTGCGATTCTCAGTTACCAATTTCGCAGCTATTTAGAGCCACTGGTTGTGATGTTAGCGATTCCACTTGCTTTCATTGGCGTGGTTTGGGGACATATTCTACTGAATCACTCTTTAAGTATGCCAAGTATGATGGGGTTTGTTTCATTAGCCGGCATCGTAGTCAATGACTCGATTCTTCTGGTGCAATACATACGTCATCACATTGATGAAGGTGATGACGTACATGACTCAGTGGTGAAAGCCAGTCGAGAGCGCTTTAGAGCCGTATTCCTCACTTCAATAACAACCGCAGCAGGCTTACTGCCGCTGCTCACAGAAACCAGCTTGCAAGCGCAGGTTATCCAACCTCTGGTTATCTCAATTGTGTTTGGTATTTTTGCCTCTACCTTATTGGTGCTATTTATGATACCAGCGGCTTATGCGATTTTGGCAGATTTCGGGTTGGTTCGTAAGCACGAAGAGATTTAGCTACACGATAAACTGACTGATACCCAAGTAACCTTAAGATACGTGGTTCCGCAAACAGGACTTGATTCGCAGACGCGATAACGATTTTAAGATCTAGCCGTTCTAAATCAAAGTCGTTAACGGTGCATGCAATACTTCATGCAAAACTTATTGAACGCTCTAATGTAGAATCTAACGTGTTTAAACACACCCAAACAACACACTTATTAACCAAAGGCAACAATAACGAAACCTTTGATTGAAAAATTAACATTTTAACAACCAAAACAACAATGCTAACTTTAGCTTCGTTGGTCGCACTGATGCTAAGCCCCTCACCTAGCCTAGTATCGGTTTCAATATGGACATTTGACCATCTCCAAAAATGAATACACACCCATTGTGGTGCCCTTTTTAGCCCGCAAAGACATTGCTTTGTGGGCTTTTTTTTCTTAACGATAAAAAAGAATATTAATTAGGGAAAATCGGCACATGCATTCACGTTATACTCATCCGCACCATAATCATCAACACTTACCGATGGTATTGCCGCCCTCTGATCCGGCGATAATAACGCTAAGTATTGGTTTAAGTGATTTTTTCACTTTCGCGTCCATGCTCACTCTTAATCCGTAGAATTTGCAAAAAGAATAAACACTAGCCTCTCAAATCACAATCTGACAAGAATGAAAATAGCGTCTGTTTTTCAAACACTATCCTTAAGTAACCACAAGATATTTGGTAATAAATATTTCTTTTGTAATAACTTTGCTAAACGTTTGTGCTATTTGCTATTGTTGCATGGTCTATCTGTACTCTTCCCGCAAAAGGACGTTTTATGCGCTTATTTATTGGTATTTTTTTCTCACTGATACTTGCTTTGCCTACCATGGCATCGGAAGAAAAGTATTCAGAGTCGGAGTTATTAGATAGACCATTAGTGGAACGCTATATTTTAGATGAGCTTAAATCTCTGCGTCAGGACTATCAGAGCTTAGAAAAACGAATGATCACGGAGATCACCGATCGCGAACTCACGGTGGCGGATAAGTCATTGAACTACGCCAATGTGACGGTGACCTACTTCTTCTACATCATTGCAGGGGTTGCCTCTCTGATCGCCTTCGTCGGTTGGCAGTCATTACGTGAGTTTAAACACAACACGAAAGAGATGGCAGATAAGCGATTAGAAAAAATCGCCCAAGAATACGAGAAAAAGTTCCTCGCTCTTGAACGAGACTTGAAACGCAAAACTCGTATTATTAGTGAAAACAACAGAGAAATAGAAAAAATCAATGAGATACATAACTTGTGGCTGCGTGCGCAAAGCTCTCAAACACCGGAGCAACGTATCGAGATCTATGATGAAATCTTGTTGATCCGCCCAGGTGACCTAGAAGCGTTGACCTATAAAGCTGATGCGGCGATGGAAATCAACGAATACCATTGGGCACTGAGTATCTGTAACCGCGTACTTGAAGTGGATTACACCAACGGCCCTGCGCTTTATCAACGTGCGTGTGCTTATTCTCGCCTCGGTATCGAAGAGCAATCCATTGAAGATTTAGAACGCGCGATTGAATACAGCCCATCCATTCGTGACTTACTCGCCGATGAGCGAGACCTTGAGTTACTGCATGGTAATGAGCGATTTGAGAAGCTGTTAAACCTAAGTCACGAATAATGGAATTAACAGCATGAGTAGCCACTTTAACCTAGAGGACGCCAGCCAAGTCTTGGTTGGTGCTTTCGCCCTTGCCGTCCCGATTTCTTTTTCCGAAGAAGCGTGGCGACTAGGAGAAAGCTTACCGATGGTGAACCTTCTCATGCTGTTAAGCCTTTCTGTCATTTTCCTTAGCTTTTTCGCTTACCAAAGCGTCTTTCAAAGCCATATCAAAAACCGGGTGTGGATTTTTGTTTTCCGCGTCGTCATCGCTTACTTGATCACCGCTGTAGTGGTCGCTTTAGTATTATTTTGCCTTGATAAACTACCGCTTATGACTGACCCTGTGGTCGCCATAAAACGGATCATCGTGATCACAATGCCCGCTTCTATGGGTGCGATTGTGGTAGACAGTTTCGACAAAGAATAGAGTGCTGGCTTCGTTATCTAAGCTGATCACACACTTTACGACTACCACTTAAGTAATCGCTTGGGTATCCTAACTTAGTTCAAATTAAGGGAAGGAAGCTCGTCGTGAACTTGAGGCAACTAGAAGTCTTTTACGCCATTATGCAAACTGGGACAGTCTCCGCTGCAGCCCGCTTGTTACATGTCTCTCAGCCTAATGTTACCCGCATCTTGGCTCACACTGAGCAGCAGCTCAAACTGACTCTTTTTGAACGAGTCAAAGGGCGATTAGTACCAACCCATGAAGCTAAAACATTATTGCCAGAAGCAGAAAAGGTCTACCAGCAACTGGGACAATTTCGCTCTCTCACCAATAAAGTTAAGCAGGGGAAACAACACTTAAGAGTCGGAGCACCGCCCGTCTTAGCCACACACTTGCTTGCGCCAACGATCGCCTTATTATCTAAAGAACAAGGCATCTCATTTGATCTATTAACTGCGAATCAAGACGAGCTATGCGCGGGGTTACTCCAGCACGAACTGGACGTGGCCATCGCTTTTGGAGAAGAAACACCACCAGCGATTTTGAGTGATACGCTCTTCAAAACACAGTTAGTTTTATTAGCACCGCAAGGCGTACTGAAAACGACGCCTGCATCAATGAGTTTAGAGACTATCATCGCGCACAATATGCCCATTATCGGCTTAGATAGTCGTGATCCACTTGGATTGCTCTTGCATCAAACCTTATCGGCCCGTCAAGAACACCCTCAACATGACATTACCGTACGCAGCTATTCAGCCGCGGCAGAACTGGTGAAGCATCAGGCAGGATTCGCCATCGTTGACCCTTGGACCGCTCGGCAATATCGCGCTGATGATGCGATTTCGGTGTACACGCTCTCTCCGACTATCTCGTTCTCTGTTTCGATATTGTTTGCCGAACACACACCACAATCAATCGCGACCAAAGCATTTATCTCCTCGCTAAAACAACGCATTGAGCAGCCTATAACTTAGCATTATACCCAAGCAACAAATAAGCATTCGGTTTCTTTGGTTAGCTCCGCTAGCTTAATGAGCAATGCAGATGATAAAAGGAACTCTCATGCAAATTGCTCAACCTTATTTACTTTTTCTTGGTGATGTCACCGACCCTCTCGCAGCAAAAACGGCACGTGGCATCCATCAATGGCGTCCTGATATTTGCCTAGGCCAACTCCGCTTAACGTCAGAAACCGTATCGCTTGGTCTCACAGACATGACGTTGCAACAAGCGCAGCAACAAGGTGCAAAAACGCTTGTCATTGGTACGACAAACCCTGGCGGCGTGATCCCCAAAACTTGGCAGGCCACATTAACCGAAGCGGCTGAAATGGGATTTGAAATCGCATCTGGGATGCACCAACGTCTAACTGAGTTTGCGCCTCTTTCTCAACTCGAACAGCGCGGTTTCACCAAACTGCATGATGTGCGCCACTATGATGCGCCGCTTAAAGTCGGTAATGGTAAAGCACGATTAGGCAAACGAGTACTGACGGTAGGAACAGATTGCTCCGTAGGAAAAATGTACTCCGCTTTAGCATTAGAAAGTGCACTCCGCCGCAAAAACTGCCGCGCCGAGTTCCAAGCCACGGGTCAAACCGGAATCCTCATCGCGGGTAGCGGCATTTCCATCGACGCTGTGGTCGCCGATTTCATTTCCGGTGCGGTAGAAGCGATTAGCCCGACGTTTAGTAATCACGATTGGGACATTATTGAAGGGCAAGGGTCACTATTCAACCCGTCTTTTGCTGGCGTAAGTTTAGGTTTACTTCACGGTGCGCAAGCCGATGCACTGGTACTGTGTCATGAGATTGGTCGTGCGCACATTCGCAACTTACCACATGCGAATCTGCCGACCATCGAGCAGGCCATAGCAGCGAACCTCCAAGCGGCACGACTCACCAACCCACAAGCGCAGCTGGTTGGGATTTGCTTAAACACGTCGGCGATCGATGAACAGGATGCGCGGCAGCTATGCCAAGACTGGAGCGGACAATATCGTATCCCCGTTACCGACCCAGTTCGTTTTGGTGTCGATACTGTGGCAGACAACATTCTTACGATTTAAGGAACAGCAGTGAAATGAATATTCATGTAGAGCCCGTGACGATTGCGTTGACGACCCCCTTTCGCATCGCTCGCGGCAGTCGGGCAGAATGTCACGTCGTCCGTGTAACCATTGAGCACAGAGGCGTGACCGCCCAAGGCGAATGTACGCCATACTCTCGTTATGGCGAGTCGGTTGAGTCAGTTATTAAAGCGATTTCTCAAGCTGCGCACGAGCTACAAGCTTTATCCCCTAAGGGAGAAGCCGATGTAGCATCCATCAAAACAACACTTCAATCAATATTACCCGCCGGCGCAGCAAGAAACGCGTTGGATTGCGCGCTGTGGCATCTACTCGCCAAATTGAATCACCGACAACAGCTTAATGACTTATTTGAGCTACCCACGTCTATTGTGACCGCCATGACGGTTTCCATCGACACACCTCAAGCCATGGCAAGGCAGGCGCAAGCCTATTTGCTCAAAGGCGCTAAACTGCTGAAAGTGAAGCTCGATGGCGAGCAGATTATCGAACGCGTCACCGCCGTTCGTAACGTGTCTCCCCAAACAACCATCGTTTTAGATGCAAACGAAGCCTGGCAACACCTCGATTTACCCGCCATTTTCACTCAGCTCACACCATTAAATATCACCATGATTGAGCAGCCTTTGCCGAAAGACAGTGATGATGTGTTAACCAACATTTCTCATCCCATTCCGCTGTGTGCCGATGAAAGTTGTCACACCAAAGAGCAATTAAACGAACTTGTCGGCAAGTATGAGATGGTCAACATCAAGTTGGATAAAACTGGGGGACTAACCGAAGCATTACTACTGGCTGAAGAGGCGCAAAAGCTCGGCTTTCACCTCATGTCAGGCTGTATGCTCGGAACCTCACTTGCCATGCGCGCGGCACTGCCGATCGCGGCACAAGCCAGTGTGGTCGACCTCGATGGTCCAGTGTTACTGGGTCAAGATGTTGAACCGAGCTTAGTTTATCGTGAGGGCGAAATCGTTCTCTCCAACTAACCTACCTAAAAACTCAGTGAACCTTGTACCTACTAGACAGAACCTCTAAGTTTATGATCTCGATTAAGAAACAATCCACCGCATAATGAAATAAGTCACATAAATTATACGGTGATTACGGCATGCTAATATTATAATTCTCCATTGAGGTGGTTATATGTATAGAGTCATCCGGAAAATGACATGGAAGACGAACAGGCGGTAATCCCGCCCGACTCCAATGCAGTTCGTGAGCTGATATACCCAAACTACTTGGAGTGACAGGTAGGACGGATATAAACGTTTGTCTAAGAACCCATGGTTTTTTTCACGTCATCTTGCAAGGAGGCTCTATGCCTATTAATAACATTCGCAATATCGCTTTTGTCGGTCAAACGGGAACCGGTAAAACCACTCTGATAGAAAAACTGCTTTATACCTGCGATGCAACACGTCATTTAGGTAGTGTTGAAAAAGGCGATACCGTTACTGATTTCGACCCACAATCCATTCAATATCAACACAGTATCGAGGCCACCCCAGTCGCACTTCGCTGGAACAAACATCGGCTTAATATTATCGATACGCCGGGGCAAAACGAATTACTCGGCCGCACGATCAGTATTTTTCCTGCTGTAGAAACTTCGGCTCTTGTCATCGACCCACAAACGCCCCTCAACCAAACTTCCGACCGGTTATTCGCCTTTGCCAACGAGCAAAAAAAGTGTCAGATGATCATCATCAATAAGCTCGACAATCACGGTAATCAATTAGAAAAATTGATGGAAAGTATTGTTGAGCATTTTGGGGATAGCTGCCTACCAATTAACTTACCGTCTACCGATGGTCAGTCGGTTGTCGATTGCTATTTTGAACCTGAATTAGAGCAAGACACCTTATTGGCTGGAGTCGACGAAGCCCATGAAACCTTAATTGACCAAGTCATTGAAGTTGATGAAGAATTAATGGACCTGTATTTGGAACAAGGCTCAGAACTGACTGCCGAGCAACTGCATGACCCATTTGAAGAAGCCCTGAGAACTGGCCACGTTATCCCTATTTGTTTTGTCTCTGCACAAACCGGGGCAGGCGTCGATTTACTCCTGCGAACGTTAGCAGAAATCATGCCGATGCCAAACGAAGGCAACCCGCCAATGCTGGAGAAGAACGGTCAAAGAATCAAAGTAAACTGTGAAACGTTAGAACATACCGTTGCGCACGTATATAAAATCAGTGTTGATCCGTACATGGGGAAACTTGCTTACTTGCGTGTGTATCAAGGCGAAATTAACGCAGGTAGTCAACTCTACCTTGGTGAGAACAACAAAGCATTTAAAGTTGGGCACCTATACCAGCTCCAAGGCAAAGACAGGATGGAAATTTCTCGCGCACTGCCCGGCGACTTCTGTGTGTTAGCCAAAATCGATGATCTTGAATTTGATGCCATTGTCCATGACTCCCATGCAGAAGACGGCGTAGAACTGAAAACATTAAACTTCCCAGACTCCATGTACGCTCTGCGCTTAAAACCCGTTAAACGTGGCGATGAGCAAAAGCTGAGTGATGTGCTGAATAAGATTGCCAGTGAAGACCCCTCTTTGCGCATTGAGCATCGCGCCAGAACCAACGAAACCATCATTAGCGGTCAAGGAGAGTTCCACCTCAAAGTGGCATTAGAAAAGATGGCCAACATCTATAAGCTTGATGTTGAAACTTGTCAGCCTAGCGTCGAGTATTTCGAAGCCATCACCAAACCAGCTGAAGGTCGTTATCGACACAAAAAACAAAGTGGCGGAGCGGGTCAGTTTGGTGAAGTTCAATTAAAAGTGCGCCCACTGGAGCGTGGTTCAGGTTTTAAGTTCATCAATAAAGTTGTCGGTGGTGCAATTCCGACCGCGCTTATTCCTGCGGTTGAAAAAGGCATCATGCAAGCAGTAGAAGAAGGTGCAATTTCTGGTAACCCCATCAAAGATATTGAAGTCACCGTTTACGACGGCAAATACCACTCTGTCGATTCAAAAGAAATTGCATTTGTGATAGCAGGTAAAAAAGCCTTCTTAGAGGCGATTAGCAATGCAGATCCAATCGTACTTGAACCGATCGTGCAGATGGAATTGCATATCCCTACAGCCAATGTTGGGGATGTGACCGGTGACTTGTCTGGTAATCGTGGTTTGATAGAGGGCACAGAGCCGGTTGACAGTCACTTTACCGTCCTAAAAGCCAAATCCCCAGTGAACGAACTGCAAGATTACGCGCGACGATTGCGTTCCATCACAGGTGGTGAAGGCAGTTTTAGTATGACCTTGAGTCACTACGAACCAGCCCCACCCGCCATTCAACAACAAGTGTGCCAAAGTCGTGCTCAGCAAAGCTGACTTTCCTCAGTCTCAATCCTTGGCAGGTAAAACAAAAGCGCCCTCATGAGATGAGGGCGCTTTAAGTATCCAAGGAAATTTACTTGTCTAGAGACAAGCCGATCTGACTGATTTTACTTTCAAATTCTTCGACACTGCTCGCTCTGTAAGTTGGAGCACCGTTAAAGTAACGCGGTTTTTCCGGCAGCATCGCATTTTTCAGCTCTTGTTCTTGCTCGACATTGTCATGGTAAACCGTTACACGATTGGGAATATCCTGCTTAATGACAGCCATCTTGATTCTCCTTTTTTAAATCGAATATTAAGCGTAGAACGGAACTGATAATGGGCCAAAGTACCAGTGTAAAATTTAGACCCTTACGGCAATTTTTAACCCTGTGATTGCATTTTTGGGTTTCGGTGTTCTCTTCATTCTTCTTATTCTTGTCACGCGTCACTACGCCAACTGAAGAATGACTAAAGATAGGCAATCCCCTAGCAATGCGCAGCCCCACGAAATAGGCAAGATAAAGCCACCTGAAAACGTTTGTGACTACAGTCGCTTTAGCAAAATGGATTGGGAGAAACGTGGTTAACCTACTGGTCTCGGGAGAAAGCCCACAAATCAGTAGGTATATTTCGTTGATATAAGCATGATCTTAATGGGCGAAAAAGTTTAACGCTCAGGCGACGAGTTAGGCTCAGAAATTTGATATAAACGACGCTCTGACTCTGCACAAGAGGTTTCGCAATTACACACCTTATCAACGCCTACATGATTCAAGCCACCACAACTGCCTTGAATACGTTTGTTGTGAAAGATCACCCCAAGTGACATCAACAAAATAATCGCGAGAAAACCAATAAAAGTAAATAACCACACCATATTAATCTGCCTTATGAACAGAAGCCCGTAAACTAAGTATAGCTGGGCTAGATTTCATGGTGAACGCGGTATCGAGTTGTTTTGGCCGAGCTAGCAGTGAAGGCTTCGTTGCTTTGCCACCACAGCGGCATGAATCACATCCACCCTTTTTCTTATGGTTTGTAGAAGGACGGCCCTGAGATCGATCAGTCAATCGCTCTCTTGATACTCCGAGAACATCTTCTAACGAGCTACGGGTTAACAGCCTGAATACTTGTGTGCCATCACGAAGCAGTTTTTCCAGCGCTCGTTCACCAATATTACGCACTAAAACGGCATCCACATTGTACTCTTGTAATGACTGAATCAGCTGAGACTTCGCGTGGCAGCCAGATTGTGGCATCGAAGCGATGTTCACTAAGTTTTTTAATATTCCGTCAGTATCAGAACAAATTGCAATGTATGGCGCTTTAACAAAATGGTTTGCCACTCGCTCACCATCATTAGGAACCGCATAAATCATAAGTTTGACTCCTCATTCGGAAAAACTAACGCATGACCTTCAACTAAGCTTTTTGCGACTTTTAATCGCGCACTTTTTACTGTATTACCAAAAGTTTGTCTCGATACCCCCATCTGATCTGCCGCTTGTTGTTGACTAAGTTCTTCTAAATCTGCCAAGCGCAAAGCTTCCAGCTCTTCTGGTAATATGACAACTTGTTCCAGTTGGTAGAATGGCACCCCATTAGGTTTGAAACAATCGTGTGCAGCGCGTCCGCATATTCGTCTTTCTATCTTTGGTCTTGCCATCATTATTCCTCTAAAACATCACGTCAACTTACGCTCAAATATGGCATATGCCAATAATATTGTTGGCATATGCTAACAATCTAAGTTTGCAAAAATCGTGTCATACACGTTGTTACGAACTGCGACTAAGGGAATTTCATTAGACACCTAATGATTTAGCAGTCTTGTCAACGAACCAATAGAAAAACATTTTTGCTCATTTAAATAACAAAAGTGTTAATTTGCGCAGACTTTTCATACAAATACGCGCTAATGTATTCATTTGCTTGGATAAGGAAACTTATAATCCAGACAATTCATTAATTTGAACACGAATGATTATTTTATTAAAAAGTGCCATTAGAGAAAGGAACTCAATATGAAGTACAAAGCCTCTTTATTCATCATAATGAGCGCACTAGCGACCCACGCACATGCCGACGAGTGTGGCCGCGTCACTATTGCCGATATGAACTGGAACTCAGCAACACTCATGGCGAATGTCGACCGCTTTATTCTTGAACATGGATACGGCTGCGATGCAGAGCTCATACCAGGCGATACCATGCCAACCGGCACCTCAATGATCGAAAAAGGGCAACCAGATGTCGCCCCTGAGCTTTGGAGTAATAGCTTAAAAGATGCGTTAGAAAAAGGCGTTGCCGAAAAACGTCTACGCTTTGCTGGTAAATCATTAACCGACGGCGGCGAGGAAGGCTTTTGGGTTCCTGCTTACTTAGTAAAACAATACCCAGAACTCAAAACCATTGAAGGCGTGAAAAAACACGCGAAATTATTTTCTCACCCAGAAGATGATTCCAAATCGGCCTTTTATAGCTGCCCTGCTGGCTGGAACTGCCAAATCAGTACTGGCAACCTCTATAGAGCAATGAAACTGAATGAGGCAGGGTTCGATATTATCGATCCTGGTTCAAGCGCGGGTCTATCAGGCTCGATTGCCAAAGCATACGAGCGTGAAGAAGCTTGGTTTGGTTATTACTGGGCACCGACGGCAGTACTCGGAAAGTACGATATGGTGAAAGTCGACTTTGGGAGCGGAGTCAACCTTGACGAATTCGTAAACTGCACCACTCACGCCTATTGTGATGATCCAAAACCAACGATGTACCCTGTATCACCTGTTCATACCATTACAACCGAAGCTTTTGCAAACCGTGCACCGCAAGCTTATCAATACTTTACTAAGCGCGGATTTACTAATGCAGATATGAACCAGCTGTTGGCGTGGATGGAAGATAACCAAGCGGACGGTGAAGAGACCATGTTCTACTTTTTAGAAAACTACCCGCAAATTTGGACCCACTGGGTATCACAAGATGTCGCCGACAAAGTTCAGCGCGCGCTATAAGCTTTGGACATTAATACCCAAACAGACCCAATGCTAGTCAAACACACAGACTACGAAATCGTCATTTTGGGTATAAGCAAATGTTGTATGCCGAGGTAACCTCTCGCTTCGGCAAGAAAAAGGAAGTAACTATGTCTGACTCGAACTGGCTGAGCGAATTCCCAGAAATGGATCGCTCAGATCTCAGGATGATTCGAAAAACTTTAGATGGCGCCTACCGAGACTTTTCTCGAGAATATGGCGAACTGATTGAATCCTTATTTGATCCTCTCCTTTCGTTTCTTGTTTGGTTTGAAAACCTTCTCATTTCCACGCCTTGGTTCATCATACTGGGTGTGAGTACCGTTCTGGTTTACGCCGCGAGTCGCTCTTGGAAACTCGCCGTGGCTTGTTTCGGTTCGCTCATTTTGATTGGGTACTTCGGGATGTGGGAAGACACCATGCGCACACTGAGCATCATTACGGTCTGTACTATGCTCGCAATAGCACTCGGCATTCCTATCGGCATAGTAATGGCACGCTCTAATCGTATTCAGTCCGTTGTGACGCCATTGTTAGACGTGATGCAAACCATGCCTGCGTTTGTTTACCTTATCCCAGTTGTGATGCTATTGGGGATAGGAAAAATTCCGGGCCTGATTGCCGTGGTTATTTATGCGATTCCTCCTGTGATTCGTCTGACCAATTTAGGTATTCGACTCGTCGATAAAGAAGTACTGGAAGCCGCAACCGCGTTTGGTGCAAGCAGCAATCAGCGCCTCTTTGGTGTCCAGTTACCGCTCGCGATGCCAACCATCATGGCAGGGATTAACCAAACCATCATGATGGCACTTTCGATGGTGGTGATCGCGTCGATGATTGGTGTGAAAGGCTTAGGGCAACCCGTTTTAAAGTCCATTACGAATCAATACTTCACTCTCGGGCTGTTGAATGGTTTAGCCATTGTTGCCTTGGCGATTCTCTTCGACCGTGCGTCACAAGCTTATGCAAAACGTACTCAGGCCCATTTAGGAGACTTAAAGCATGACTAGCCCACTTATTGAGATCAGCGGTCTGTACAAAATCTTCGGTCCTAAACCCCAAAGTGTTATTGAACGCGTAAAATCAGGCCAAAGCAAAGATCAAGTACTGGCTGAAACTGGCCATACTGTCGGCCTGAAAAACATTAATCTTCAAATTAATGAAGGCGAAATATTTGTCATTATGGGCCTGTCCGGCTCTGGTAAGTCGACTATGATCCGCCATTTCAACCGCCTAATTGACCCGACCATGGGACAGATTTTGGTGGAAGGTGTGGATGTCATGCAATTGTCTACCAAGGAACTCGAGCAGTTTCGCCGCCATAAAATGTCGATGGTCTTTCAACGTTTCGGTTTGCTGCCTCATCGCACTGTCATAGATAACGTCGCTTATGGCTTAGAAGTACAAGGGATCAGTAAAGAGACTCGCTTAGTAAAAGCCCATGAATGGCTAGAGGCTGTTGGCTTGACGGGATATGAGAACCAATACCCATCTCAGCTTTCTGGCGGCCAACAACAACGTGTTGGTTTGGCGCGAGCACTAGCAACCGATGCGGAAATTCTTCTTATGGATGAAGCATTCTCTGCGCTCGATCCACTCATTCGTAGTGAAATGCAAGATCAATTAATTGAGCTCCAAGAAAAGTTGCACAAAACGATCATCTTTATTACTCACGATTTAGACGAGGCGCTACGCCTTGGCGATCGTATTGCGATTCTTAAAGATGGTGAACTGGTACAACAAGGCTCGCCAGACGAGATTTTACTTCATCCTGCCGATGAGTACGTGGAAGCGTTTGTAAAAGACGTAAACCGAGCACGAGCACTGACCGTCGAGACCGTCATGCAGCCGCCGTCTTACCGAATTGCAGCCACCACGATTGAAGAAGCACTAGCGGAAATGAAACGTGTTAAACGTGATTACGCTTACCACGTCACCGAGGAAGGCTACCAAGGCGTCATTACTCAGCAAGGTCTGTTAGACGCGACCAAGCTACACCGAACGTCTACGTGGGATAACGACATCTATGAAGAGGTGCCCATCATTTCTCCCAACTCCGCGATTGAGAAAGTATTACCAGAAACCATGTCTTGTAACTACTCGCTGCCGGTTGTTGATGAATATGGGCATTTACAAGGTGAATTGGAGCGCAATGCCGTGGCTGGTATATTTGCCGATGATACCGAGCGAGGTGCTGTCCGTTCAAAGATCGACAAAGCCTCTTAGCCTTTTCAATCAAACGGCCCACTTTAACGTGGGCCGTTTTACTTTTGACAGACTAAAAAGTGCCGCAGCTAAGTTCACTCTTTATAATTCCTTCACGTTTACATTATTCTGATTTTCCTGACAATTTTATACTTAACCTTGATTTTATTGACATCGATAGATCATTCTATTGCTTTTTTATGACGTAACTCTCCGACAAATATCTATTATTACTCTCATACAAAATCTTTATTTAAAGAGGGATAACAATGAAAAAAGTATTATTGGCATTAACAGGCGCAGTCATCATTCTTACAGGCTGTCAAGATGAGAAACCGACCGACACAAGCGCTGTTGAAGTACCCCCAGAAACAGAAGTCACCACAGAGGCGTTGCCAGTAGAAGAAGAGCAAGTCATTACTGCTGAAACGTTTATGGACTCTGAACATAACGCTCAAAATGCATTGGACTGGAATGGCACTTATAAAGGTACGCTTCCATGTGCAGATTGCTCAGGTATTGATACGACACTCATACTCAATCAAGACGGCACTTATATGCTAGAAGAAAGTTACCAAGACAAAGAAGATGGTCAGTCAAAATCTGAAGGTCAGTTTACTTGGGACGCAAACGGTAGCATCGTTACATTAGCAAACGAAGAAGTACCAAATCAGTACTTCGTTGGTGAAAACGTACTGATGAAATTAGACATGAACGGTGAAAAAGTAACGGGTGACCTAGCACCGTTATACAACTTAACGAAACAATAATAAGTTAGTATCGAGACCTGATAAATAATCTAAATCCGAGCCACCCCAGCTCGGATTTTTTATTTGCCCATCCTTAAGCACGTCATGCAGTCCATTTCACTCGGTTTCCAAACCACGTTGATTTTAATGAATCAAAACTCAATAAAACATGAAATGTTTAGACATAATCTTGCCACTTTCTTAGCCATGATAATTTAATTATTTCACAAACACTGCTGTTTCAACCAGTTAGTGAGTTTTATAATCTCCGTTTGTTTGGCTCGACTTTTCTTATGAATAAAGTAAAAACTGTCGCCAGTTTCTAACCCATGGGAAGGGATATAGACTAAATCGTGCGCCTTATCGCGCTCATTGAGCATAAAATCATTCGCAAACGCGATCCCCTGATCGTAGCGTGCAGCCTCAATCGCTAATAACATATGGCTGAAATGCTGGACATCGACATCCTTAGGTAAAGTGTACCCTCCTGCTTTGCACCACTCTGCCCAATCTTTCCCTCTGTCACGGTAAACAGAGTCGGTCGACAAGATTGGATATCGCCAAAACGCCTCAGGAATAGGCTGATCTTGTAACTCTTTCCAAACCTTATGGCTACATACTGGGTACAGCGTTTCGGCATACAAATCCACTGCCATATAGTTGCGCTTGGGCTTTTGCACCGTAATAAAGCAGTCTCCAACACTATCCGTCTGCTCAGGATCCCCCACAACCATATTTAATGTGAGGTCGATTTCTGGATGTAAACGCTTAAAATCTGATAAACGTGGGATCAGCCATTTCACGGCTAATGAGCTATAAATAGCTAAGCGTATACTGCCTTTATCTCCCTCTCGCACCTTTTGGCTTGCTATCGCAATTGAGCTAATTGCGGGGCTAATATCTTCTAAATAACGCGCGCCGGTATCCGACAATGACAATTTTCTTCCTTGACGAATAAATAGCGACTCACCTAAGTAATCTTCCAATAATCGTATTTGATGACTGACCGCACTTTGCGTCACATTGAGTTCTTCCGCCGCAAGTGAAAAGCTTGCATTTCGAGCAACAGATTCAAAGCAGTGGACTGCTCTTAGTGGTGGTAATTTCATTATCTAAAAATCTCATACCTAAACTAATAAATATCACTTCACTTCATCCTATGACATCACCTATTCTTTGGCAAAGAGAGAGGAGAGAAAATACGTGAAAGTGACATCTGTTGGCGCAGCTATGCTGCTATTAATTGTTGGGAATCTCATTGCGGTACTGTCAGACTCTTTGATCAAAAGTGTCGGTAACGAAGTGCCTATTTTTCAATTTGTCTTTTTCCGACAAGTCTCAGCGGTGCTTTTCTTACTTCCTGTGTATTTGCTTACCAAGCAAGCCAACTTTCTTGAAGGGTTTAAATGGCATGCCGTCCGTGCTCACGTATGGTTGCTTGGCGCAATATTTATGGTCTTAGCGATCTCATCTTTGCCGCTCGCAACCGCGAACGCCATTTTTTATGCTGCGCCACTGATTATGCTCCCTTTAGCCGCTATTTTTCTCGGGGAGAAACTGTCAAAGCAATCCATTGCTGCTGCAATCATGGGCTTCGCGGGTGTCTTAGTCATTATTCGCCCAGATCAAATCGATTGGGCTGCGATTTATGCTTTGGTAGTGGCAGTTACTTTGGCAATCAATAATTTATTGATCCGTAAGCTGCCAAGAAACCAGTCAGTGGTACAAACACTGCTCATGACCAACCTGACCGGCATTCCGGTGGCTTTTTTGCTTGTCATGATCGAAGCCAAGCCATGGGACTGGAGCGCCTTCCCTGTCGCAGCTGGTTCAAGTTTGTTCATCATGATTTATGCCGCAACGTGTGTAATGGCTTATCGCTCTATCGACAGCAATAAAATCGCCAGTGCAGAATACAGTGGCCTAATTGGGGCGGTATTTGTCGGGTTAATTTGGTTTGGAGAAGTACCCGATATTTTCATGGCGATCGGTACCATAATGATTGTTGTGCCATTGGTTTGGTTATCGAAACGCGAACGCCGCAAGAAAAAGTTGCAAGCTCAACAAGCAAGCGAACAGCAGAAGGCGCACGCGACCTAATATTGGCACACAAAAACCCTTTTATCCAAAGGATAAAAGGGTTTTGCTCAACTCAGTATCCCATTATTGTGGTAAAACGACCTCACCCTCTTGAATTGGGAATGTTTTTGTCGCTGGTTTGCTCGTTAAACGAACCGTTGTCGGCGCGCCAGCCACCTCATACGTGACATCGTAACCAACGACTTTGTCCGATGCTGTGTATTCTGTATGGCACTGTTTCTTCGTCGTGGTAACAACATTACCTTTTTGAACGTTTTCTTGGATCGTCCGCCCCGTTAGCGCACCTGCAATTGTGCCTGCAGCCGTCGCAATCACTTTACCCGAACCACCACCAATTTGATTACCCAATGCTGCACCTGCCGCTGCGCCACCTACAGTACCAATAATTTTGTTGTCATCCTTAGGCGCAGCTTGTTGGGTTACAACCACATCTTTACATACTTGATGAGGTTGTTGGACGGTTTCTGTTACCGCTTCAACCAACGTTATATTCGCATGTGTTGGCGGCGGCGGTGTCTTGTCTTTACAACCAGCAAGTACCGCAACAACGGCCGCTGCAATAGCAATAGATTTTATCTTCATGTTTACGTTCCAGTATGATTCTCTTTCGTTGGCGCTATAGTAAATCGCGAACCAAAATTCACATCAGGTGAAAACCAACCCTCTGTCATTAGCGAGTAAAGAAACGGTGTTTTATAAGAAGTCCGTCAAAAGAAACCCAGTTGAATGTCAACTGAACCACAATCACATCATTGGGGTTTATTATTGAAAGTCGATATATCAAAGTATGGCGCCTAACTCACTTTGATCATCACTCCAATAAAGCGAGTTAGTGCATGTGAGCCATACATGGATCACTCTAACGTCGAGTTTATTAAGCCAAGCTCAAAAATAACTCATCATCTGTTAAATACTTATGCCGATGGGTTACGTTACGCAAATGCATAAACATAAAGTCTGGAAAGCCAGGGGCAATGATGTGGTTTGGTTCCCAGCATACGCCACCGACAAACACATATCGTCCTTGCTTTTCATCGTCATGAAGTGGGTTATTCAACGGCGAAGACAGCTCCGCTCGACAACCTTCGACAACACAGACGATTTGCCCTTTAAACAACCCCACCACTCGTTTGACAAGGTTTGCCTTAATCCCGCATTTCCATGCTTGGCGCGTCGCCATCTCATATCCGTATTTTCTGACCGTTTGCTTTTGCAAATGCACAACTAAATTCATTTCTGACTCCTGATTCAAACTGCTACGCGAAGCCCAAAGTCATAAAAAAACAGATAGACATAGATAAACAGACCCTAGTGTTACTATAACCAAATCACCCTCTACGTTTAGCTATATAAATTTATCGTAACGATAGAGGGTGGTTATCAAGGCGTGGGAATGTACGCTCATGCGTCGATGAGGTAGTCTTGGCCTTCCGTTTCTAGGCGATCAATCAGTTTGCGGCACTCATTTAAATCAAGTGGTTGTTCAAAACGGCGCTTTAAATTCATCAAAAAGAAGATATCTTCACACATTGCTTTCTCAGGCTCATCACTGATTTTAGCGACCGGTGAACCATTGCACGTCACCATTTTGATCACAATAGAGAGCGGCTGATAAGCTTCCCCCTTGTCGTTGACATAATCTCCCATGTCGTTGGCAAGAAAAGTACCAATACCAAAGCTGACTTGAATACGTCCTTGAAAATACTCACAAATATCTAACGCTTCTTCAAAGTTGAGTCCGTCAGTAAATACGAGTGTTTTCGTCAATGGTTCGATATTGAGTGACTGGTAATGTGCGATCATTTTCTCGCCCCAGCGGTAAGGGCATCCGCTATCATGACGCACGCCAAGATAAGCGTTACTGAGCTCTTCATCAAAATCTTTGAGAAACGCATCAATACCAATCGTGTCGGTAAGCGCAATACCCAGCGCGCCATTAAACATTTGTTGCCAGCGTTGCAATGCCACTTTTTGCGAATCTCGCACATTGACGAGGGCTTGATGTCCCATAAACCATTCATGCGCCACGGTACCGATTGGGGTCAGATCCAACTTGCGTGCTAAGTGATAGTTACTCGTTCCCGTTAAGCATTCCGGCACTTCTTTGCATAAATACTCCAACATCGTTCGCTGAGCTAGAAAAGAGAAACGACGCCGTGTCGACATATCAGAAAACCGAAAGTTGGTAATATTACGCCGTTTAAGCTCTGATTTCAGGTAACGAACTTTGTCTTCCAGCACGGTTTGAAATTGCTCGAACGGGATCGCAGACCAACGTTGACGGCTGCGAACTTCAGACACAATGCTCATGATGATGGTTTCGTACAAAATTGTCTCTCTCCACAAACCATGAATGGTGATACGCAATTGGCTGGTGCCATCGGGCATGATTTTATTATGGAAAGAAACATCACTTTGAGGATTAAAACGGAAATGGCGTAAGGCGTCGACAAAACTTGGATTGAGATAAGGCGCGACACGCTTGATGTACTCAATCTCTTCTTGGGTAAAGCGAACATCTGCGAGTTTGAGTACTTCTGCTTTTACCTCTGGTAGCAATTCAGACAAGTCTTCGGCACTACGTACAATAAATTTATATGACACCATCGCATCAGGATACAGCGCGGCGGCGGCACTCATCATATTGACTTTGTAGACATCAAAGTCCAAAGCGCTTTGAATGATGCGAGAAGAAAATAGTTTGGTGGTCATTAGGTGCCCTTCTACACGCCCTTGGGTATATAACTTTTTGTTACTAACTAAATTGCGTAAACAATAAACACCCAACTTACGTTTGTCAAACTTTGTTACTAACCATTCATTTATATAAGGTTTTTCCGTTCAAATATTCATCATGCCTTGTGCATAAGTCACCACTGGCGGAACTTTTATACCCATCACTAGATCGCATAATTAATGATAATGTATATAACAGCTCGTTACTTACCATTGATTGGCTACTAGTTATGCGCTAGATTACTTACAAATCAATATTAGGACCCAACCATGATCGTAACTGTCGACATTATTCCATTCAGGTTATCTGGCTGTGCCAATAAGGGATTGGAAGTGTTGTTGATTAAACGTTCAAATCCAAATCGGCCATACCATGGTGTCTGGGCACTACCGGGAGGATTTGTCTTTGATAAAGACCTAACCCGTGAAGGCGGACGCCCAGCCGATGAAAATTTTGAAGCGGCCCGTCGCCGAATTTGCCGCGAAAAAATCCACACCTATCCTCGCCACTTCAGTGAAGCATTTATTGACGGTGATCCTAAGCGAGATCCAGAAGATTGGAGCTTAAACATTACTCACTACGCTTTGGTTGATCGCAACAACGTCGAGCAAATCAATAACGCGGGTGTGCCAGAATGTCAGCTAAAGTGGTTCCCTCTGCAAGCGATTCTCAATGGTCAAGAAACCTTAGCGTTTGACCATCAAAAAACCATTGAAAGAGCATGGCAGAAACTTCGAGCATCAATTGAATACACATCGGTGCTTTTATTTGCATTAGACAAAGAGTTTTTGGTCGCAGACATCATCTCTGCATATCAGGAGTTTGGTATCGATATCAGCCGTATGACCATTAAGCGGCGCTTGATTGATTCAGGGGTGTTGCAACCGACCAACAAAGTCGCTTCAACCAACAAGGGAAAAGGTGGTAAGCCCGCCATGGTGTATACACTCACCAGCGACGAAGTCACCTTCTTTCAAAACTGTTTGCGTGGCTAAACGCAGATAACCAGACAGACAAGGAGTCTGCCATGACTGTTCGAGTTAACTTTCAAACGACGGCCGTGATCGACGTTGATCCTGAGAAAGGCTTTAGTGAACTCTGCCCAAATGAATTACCTGTGGCAGGTGCATTAGAGATTGTTCCTGAGCTTTTAAATAATCACGCGAAGGGCCGTCTTAAGCTCGTCAGCCGTGATCTACATCCTCCGAAAGCCAAGTGGGATGCAGAAACGCCAGCCAACATGCTTGAGCCCGTCGACCTACCGAATGTGGACATAAAATGGAACCACCATTGTGTGCTTGGCACGACAGGTTCAGAACTGTTAGATGGTTTACCACCAGTATTGGACTATGATTTTCAAGTTAACAAAGGCATGGATCCCGATGCGCACCCTTATGGTATTTTCTTTCATGACATTGCCGATACCAAAACCACTGGTGCGCATGAATTCCTAACATGCAACGGCATCGATACCTTAGTCGTCGGCGGACTCGCGCTCGATTTTTGTGTCAAGACATCCGTTCTACAAGCGTTAGCGTTGGGGTATAACGTTGTGGTCAATCTCGCGGCAACTCGTGCGGTGTTAGCAGATGGTGTTGATAGTGTGCTTGCTGATTTAAAAGAAAAAGGCGCAGTTTTTGTCGATAAAGCCGATGACATCATCGTTGAAAAGTTTGCTTAATGACATGAAATGAACGGATAAGGATTTCACCATGCATCAACATGAAAAATTAAATTACGTTGAATTTGGTTCCACAAACATACTCGCAACCAAACAATTTTTTGAGCGTGCGTTTGCTTGGGAGTTTATCGATTACGGCCCAGGGTACACCGCATTTTCTGGACAAGGGTTGGATGGTGGATTCTTTCAATCGGAATTTGTTAATCAAACCGCCAATGGTGGTGCTTTGCTCGCCTTTTATAGTGCCGATATTCAGGCCACATTGGCGAAAGTGGAGCAGTTTGGCGGACAAATTATCCGTCCGATTTTTGAATTTCCGGGCGGCTGTCGATTCCACTTCGCCGAGCCAAGTGGGAATGAATTCGCAGTATGGTCTGAAAGCCGTTGAGTTAAAAAACGAGTACTCCCCTAACACTACGTCACGCCCAGCTTTTTAAGCGATTCTAGGTCGATTTTGGAGCGGCCTTATCGGTTAATCACACCGACATTTCGTTGGTGTTGCCAATAGAAGATGGGTAAATTTGGCCAAATTTTCTGGAATGCGTTAGGACAATATTACGTCGTTTTTCAGTGATAATGGTGACGCCACCACGCTTAGCTAACGTGCGAGCTAGCACAGCCAGTAGATAATGCGTCAAACTTTAAATGAGATGAAAATGATGGAACAAATATACTTTGCTGGCGGTTGCCTATGGGGAGTGCAAGAGTTTATGCGTAACCTCCCTGGCGTACTCAGCACTGAAGCGGGACGGGCGAATGGCACAACCAATTCGACTCAAACCGAATACGATGGCTACGCAGAATGCGTCCGAGTTCAATTTGACTCAGAGCAAGTCTCGATTGAAACTTTAATGGGCTATTTCTTTGAGATCATCGATCCATACAGCCTCAACCAACAAGGCAACGACGTTGGCGAGAAATACCGCACTGGTATCTACAGCCAAAATGATCAGCACCTGAGCATCACGACAGCTTTTATTGCCGCAAGAGAAGACGCCGATAAGATCGTGGTGGAAGTCTTGCCGCTGAGAAATTATGTTCCAAGCGCTCACGAACATCAAGACAGACTGACACGCTTCCCAAATGACTATTGTCATATCCCATTGGATTTATTGCATAAGTATAAAAATAAATCATAATCTCTCTCCCTATGCGACCCTTCCTCTCAACCTCCCCTTGGCATTTATTTCAAACCTGACTCAAGTCCGTGCATCAAGGGGAACAAAAGTTTTCATTTCGTCGTAATGCCAACTCTAAAATCAACCCAGAACTCACGGTAAATGGGCCCTGAATGTTCGCCTGAGTTCATTAAAATGGTGGCTGAAGCTGTGTGATACGAAATCTAGCACCCGAGTGGGTGGTCATATATCGAGTGTGATGCGTTATATACACCATAGGTTTCTTCTCTCATTTATATTTTATCTTCACTACTCATTACAAAATAACTGGAATATACGTCACACAACAAAGTTAATAATATTAAGCATTATTAATGACGGCTATCACATTTAATCTTGGGTGATACAAAAATATAGCTATTGTATTTTTTTTACTATTTCCGAAAACAATAACATTAATTAAATTTAAAGCATTACTTCAGTTATCAGAGTCAACAATGATTACAGAGCTAACCAACGTCAATTTAATTAAAGGTTGCCTTCAAGCAAATAATAAAAAAGCGGTATTTGAAGAACTGGCACAGATGCTATTCGAAAGTTATCGAATCAATAGCAAAGAGGTTTTCTTAACCGACATCGAAGCGCGTGAAGCATTGAGCATCACTTCAATGGACGGCATCGCATACCCTCACTCAAAAAGCAAAGCAGTGATAAAGCCAGCCATCGCTGTTGGCGTAAAACACGAAGGTATCGATTATGACGACGAAGAAGGCATCAAGCCAACCGTATTCTTCATGATTGCTTCACCAGACAATGGCGCTGATCACCATATTTACGTTCTTCAAGAATTATTCGGAAAATTTAGCGAAGAATTTATTGAAGATATAAAAAATGCAAAAGATGAACATCAAATACTAAATATTTTAATTAATTCATAAGGCGTGAAATTATGAGTACAATCACAGCTCAAGCTAATAATAGCGACTATAAAAAAACACTCAGCACCATAAAAGGCCATCTTTTATATGGTACTTCTCACATGCTGCCATTTATCGTTGCTGGTGGCGTTCTACTCGCACTGGCGGTAATGGCTTCAGGGAAAGGTGCAGTACCTGCTGACGGCTTACTCGCCGACATTTCAACCATCGGGATTAAAGGTTTAGTACTCTTCCCAATTATTCTTGGTGGCTTCATCGGTTATTCCATTGCAGACAAACCTGCTTTAGCGCCAGCGATGATCTCTTCTGCCATTATGGCGGATATGGGCGGCGGCTTCCTAGGCTGTATCGTTGCGGGCTTCATCGCGGGTGGTGTGGTTCTACAACTTAAAAAGATTCCTCTTTCTGCCAATATGACCGCACTGGGGGCGTACTTTATCTATCCTCTTGTGGGTACTATCGTCTCTGCGGGTATCGTTTTGTGGGGGATCGGTGAGCCAATCAAGCTCTTTATGGCATCAATGAACGAGTTCCTCGCCTCGATGGCGGGCGCATCTAAAATGGTGTTAGGTACAATTCTAGGTGGTATGACGGCCTTCGATATGGGTGGCCCAATCAACAAAGTAGCAACGCTATTTGCTCAAACTCAAGTGGATACTCAACCATGGTTAATGGGTGGTGTTGGTATCGCAATCTGTACACCTCCTCTAGGTATGGCGCTCGCCACTTTCCTCTTTAAGAAGAAGTTCACTCAACAAGAGCAGGAAGCGGGAAAAGCAGCAGCCATTATGGGCTCTATCGGTATCTCTGAAGGTGCAATTCCATTCGCAGCAAACGACCCAATGCGCGTGCTTCCTTCAATCGTTGCCGGTGGTATCGTGGGCTGTGTGTTTGGTTTTCTAACCGACGTCCTACTGCATGCACCATGGGGCGGTCTAATCACTGCACCAGTATCAAGCAACATTCCAATGTACGTTGTGGGCATCGCGCTCGGCTCTTTAACCACCGCGCTTATCGTTGGCCTCTGGAAACCAATTGCTGAAGAAACTGAAGATGAAATGGTAGAAGCAGCCTCTGCACAAGTTCAAGCGGTGCCAACGGCAGGCGAAGGCGAGTATGACATCGTTGCAGTAACCTGTTGCCCATCAGGCGTAGCACACACCTTTATGGCAGCAAAAGCACTAGAGAAAGCTGGCGCCGCGGCTGGTATCAAAATCAAAGTAGAGACCCAAGGTCAAAACGGCATCCAGAACCGCATTAGTGCCCTAGACGTAGCAAATGCCAAGCTGGTTATACTAGCTCACGACATCCAGGTAAAAGATGCCCACCGTTTTGCCAACGCTCAAGTGATCGAATGTTCGACTAAAGAGGCAATGAAGAAAGCCTCTGAACTTATCCAAGCTTAAACCTTAAGCTCCTCCCCCTAAGAGCCCTTCCCCCGGAGGGCTCTGTTTCCAGTTTTTTAAGTTTTAGTAATACCTCTATTTTGGCAACTACCTAAACCTACAACTTACAAGGCTATAAAAATGAAACTCAAACCTTCCTTATTTGCTTGCGCAGTCCTAAGCAGCCTAGTTAGTCTGACTGGCTGTAACGATGAAACCACCAATATTTATGAAGCGGATGACGAGAACAACCCAGCCCTTCCTGAAATTCCAGAAGGCGACAAACCAGTATGTCCTCCCATTGGCGATGGCGACTGTAATGACAAGCCAAATCCAGAAAACCCCGAAATCAACATGGGCGTCCACATTCCTCTCGATTTCTCAGATATGGACGTAACGCGCTATGTGAACCCTTTCATCGGCACAGGTAACCTAGGTAATACTTACCCTGGTGCAACCACACCACACGGCATGGTGCAGCTTTCGCCAAACAACGGTTCTAACGGCTGGGAATACATTTCAGGCTACTACTACCATGATACACGTACCTCTGGTTTCTCTCATACTCACCTTTCCGGAGCTGGTGCGGGCGACTTGAACGACATTCTTGTCATGCCAATCAACTCACGCTCTGATTACATGATCGACGAAGGTTCTGCGACGCTAAACCTAGAAGCCTCTCGCTTCCAACATCGTGATGAGCAAGCCACGGCGGGCTATTACAAAGTTGACTTATTGGATTACGACATCAAAGCTGAGCTAACCGCTTCAGATCGCGTTGGCGTGCATCGTTACACCTTTCCTCGTGATAAGAAGTCAGAAATCATTGTTAACACTGGCTTCAAAATTAACTGGGATTACACCTCAGATTCTTACTTAAAATGGGACAAAGAAAGCAATCGTTTAGAAGGTCACCGTTTCTCAGATGGTTGGGCACCAAGCCAAAAAGAATTCTTCGTGATGGAATTCGACCAACCAATCAAAAACGTTCGTTTTGCTTACTACGATAAAGAGCAAGGTCGTTACATGAACGTGCCAGAAAGCATTACGGAAATCGGTAACGAAACACGCGGCAAGTACCAATACGCGCGTGCTTACGTTGAGTTCGACACCTCAAAAGACGGCTTAACAGTTGAAGCGAAATTGGCGCTATCAAACGTTGAGATCGGCGAGAATGGCAAATCAGGTGCTTCTCTCAACATGACGGAAGTTGCGGGTATGAACTTCGACCAAGTACGCGAAGACGCAACCAAACAGTGGGAAGACGAACTCGGCAAGATCCAAGTCTCGGGCGACGAAGAGTACAAGCAGACGTTCTACACTGCAATGTATCACTCGTACCTAGGTCAAACAATCCATTCTGACTTAGATGGTCGCTACCGCCAAGTTCACCAAGGTCGCAACGCTTACCCAGATGGCAACACGCCTTGGGGCGATAAGGTCGATACGCTGAAAGAGTCGATCCGCACCGCCGATGCCAACAAAGATGGCAAAGCAGACTTCACGCGCTACGACACCTTCTCACTGTGGGATACCTACCGTGCGGTTCAACCGCTGTCTTCGATTCTTGAGCCTGATCGTCTCGCAGACGTGGTGCTGTCTATGCTGTCTTACGCAGAAGAAGAATGGGTGGATGACAAAGACAACGTGCGCAAAGGTCGCCTACCTGAGTGGACATTCAAAGGCAACGAAACGGGCATGATGATGGGCATGCACTCAACGCCTGTGATTCACGATGTGTTGTCGAAAGGCTCGCTAGAAAAACGCATGATCGACCTCGGCTTTACCAAAGCTGAACGCAAAGACGTGAAAGAGCGTCTGGTTGAAGCCATGATCACTGACGCACGCGCGGCAACCAGTGAAGGCGTTGCGTGGATTAAAGAATACGAAGAACAAGGTTACGTGCCAGCGCAATTGCACGACACTCCGCCAGATTCTTACGGCAGTCACTCACCATTCAAAGATGCTTGGACGGCATCTTACTCACTTGAATACTCAATGAATGACTGGGCAATCGCACAATCGATTAAAGAAGTATTTGGTGAGCAAGACCCACGCTACACCGAGTTCGCTAACCGCTCTAAGAACTGGCAAGCGCAATTCGACTTTGGCGGCAAACAATACCAAGGTTGGTTCAAAGCGCGTGACTACGATGGCAGGTTCATTGATGCTGATTGGGTAGATCCAATCACTGGTCGTACAGTAGGTAAAGACTGGCGACCAGACATGTTTAATTGGTCGTTCTCAGAATCAAACGGCTGGCAATACTCGTTCAGTGTTCAGCACGATATTCATGGTTTAATTGACTTGATGACGCGCTTCAACAAGACACAAAACCCAGAAGCAGAGCGCGGTGACTTATTCGCAGCACGCTTAGATGAATACTGGTCAACCTACCCAGACCGCAATGCCGGCGACAACCAATTCCCAGTGTTCAACACCGGTAACGTTGGTCAGCACGTTCAAGGTAATGAACCAGATATTCACGTTCCGTACTTATACAACTACGTTGGTCAACCATGGAAAGGTCAGTCGGCAATCGCAGCAGCAACCAATATTTGCTACAAGAACACCGCTGACGGCATTTGTGGTAACGACGACTTCGGTACGCTCTCTGCGTGGTTCGTGTTCCGTGCGCTTGGCTTCTACCCAGTAAACGCCTCTTCTGGCATCTACGAAATCGGTACTCCGCTGTTTGAAAGCGCATCTATCGATGTCGGCAACAACCAGAAGTTCACGGTTACCGCGAAGAACGTTAGCCGCGAAAACATCTTCATTCAATCAGCTCGCTACAACGGTAAAGACTTCAACCGCACTTACTTGACTCATGATGAAATCATGTACGGCGGTGAGTTGGAGTTCGTGATGGGCGACAAACCAAATCAACGTTGGGGCTCTCTAGATCAAGACCTTCCACCAGCACAAGGTATCGGTGAGTTCTTGCACGAAAACGAAATGCCAACAGGTTCTCGTTAATCCCAATATTTACCTCTCAGTCGGGGGGAAGCACACCCCCGGCATCCCTACAAGCAATAACAAAAATCGGTATGCACATGTTTAAACGTAATCTTATCTCTTTGGCTATCTTGGTTGGTTTGACTGGTGGCCTTGCTGGTTGTAACAACGACAACGATTCTTCCTCTTCACTGCCGGGCGATCCAATTGTTGATCTCGCGGTGTTGAAATACGTCGATCCTATGATCGGCACAGCAGCTTCTGGTCACACTTTTCCGGGCGCGACGATACCAGCAGGTATGGTTCAACTTTCTCCAGATACCTTCATCGGATCGAGCACAGACCACGAATCCGGTCTTAACCCTTGGCACTCGGCTTCTGGCTACTGGGATCCATCTAACTACGAAACAGGCGAAGTGATGCATACAGACGTCCCGTTGTATGGTTTCTCTCATACTCACCTTTCTGGTACAGGCGCAACGGACTTAGGCGACGTCTTGGTTCTGCCATACGCAGACATGGCGAACACACAACTGAACTCCTTCGATAAAGCCAATGAAGAAGCAAGCGCGGGCTACTACAAAACCAAGCTTAACCAAGGTCAAATTGAAGTGGAGCTGAGCGCAACCAAACGCGTTGGTTTGCACAAATACACCTTTGCTGACGGCGCGGACCGCAACGTGAAGTTCGATTTGGGTCATACCCTAATGAACAACAACGGCAAATCTTTGAAGAACAAAGTAGAAGTGGTGGATGAATACACCATTCGCGGTCGTAAAACATCAACAGGTTGGTTCCAAGGGCAAGATCACCAAGGTCAAGACATCTTCTTCTACGCGAAACTCAACCAACCCATCGCGAAAGCACTTTTGGGTGAACAAGACCTAGAGCCAACGCGCGAAATGCGTAATGGTGCAGTTTACTCAGGCGATGACCTGACCGCTTACCTAAACTTCGGCGCAGGTGAAGAGCCAATTGAAATCCGTGTGGGTATCTCTCCTGTTAACTGGCAAGGCGCACAGAAAAACTTAGAAGCGGAAGCGCCAAGTTTTGACCTAGCAAAAGTAAAAGAAGACGCAGAATACGCGTGGGCTGAGAAGCTAGCGAAAATCAAAGTAGAAGGCGGCACAGACGCAGAGAAAACCAATTTCTACACGGGCATGTACCACATGATGATCGCGCCAATTGAGTTCTACGATGTGGATGGTCAATACGTGGATATGCTTGGCACTATACGTACACTGAAAGACGGCGACACACCAAACTACTCTATCTACTCAACGTGGGATACGTTCCGCGCGGTTCACCCAATGTGGACTATCATCGACCCAGATCAAGCCACGCTTTACGTCAAAGACCTGATTCGTAAATCTAACGACGAGTTTGGTCTATTACCAAAATGGGAAGGTCACGGCTCAGAAACGGGGACTATGATCGGCTACCCTTCGGCGGCAATTCTTGGCGATGCGGTAAGTAAAGGCTTGATTGACGCCGAACAAGCGTACACCGCATCGGTGAAATCAGCGCGTTACACACCGTATGAGTACCCACAAATTCATGACGACATCCTAAGCTCACTCATGGCAGGTCAGTTGAACTACCACGAGAAGGAACAGTGTGTTCGTTACCCGAACTGGAACTCAGTGTCGTACTCGTTGGAATTCTCATTCTACGATTGGACAATTGCTGAAATGGCGAAAGCCGCTGGTGATATGGACGCGTATGAAGAGTTCAAAGCACGTTCTTACAACTCTCTAAAACACTGGGATGCAGAAGCAGGTAACGCAGACGGCACAGGCTTCTTCGTACCGACGGAACTCAAAGAAGGCGCCCCATGTGCGCTGAAATACGCTTCAACTGACTTCGACCCATACAAGTCTGACGCTTTCTACTACACCGAAGGTAACGCGTGGCAGTGGCAATGGGCATTCATGCAAGACTTGGACAAGCTGACTGAAATCATGGGCGGCACTCAAGGTCTGAATGACAAGCTGAACAACCTATTTACCGCCGATCCAAACGGCGGTGAAGTGCATCAAGACATGACAGGCTACATCGGTCAGTACATTCACGGTAACGAGCCTTCGCACCACGTAATCTACTTGTATAACCGTACTGAAGAGTCTTACAAGGCGCAGGAATACCTAGACCAAGTTTACGATAAGTTCTACAAACCGACGCCAGACGGCATCATCGGCAACGAAGACGTCGGTCAAATGTCGGCGTGGTACTTGATGTCGGCACTGGGCTTCTACCAAATCTCGCCAACCGATCCAACCTACAGCATCGGTCGTCCAATCTTCGACAAAGCGACGGTAGACATTGGCTCTGGCGCCTTCACGGTAACGGCTGAGAACAACGGTCCAGACAACATCTACATCAAAGAAGTGACCATCAACGGTAAGCCTCTGGACGTGTACAACACCTTCCAGTACCACGAATTCAAAGCAGGCGGCGAACTGCACTTCGTGATGACGGCTGATAAGTCTGAAGCAATGCAAGCCAACCTAGGCGAATAATGATTTTGAGGGGACCTCGTGTCCCCCTTTTCTCGTGGAATAAAAACAATGAAACTAAAAAGAACCCTACTCTCTACCGCAGTGTTAACCGCCATGCTTGGTCTTGCTGGTTGTGGCAGCGACTCTGATCCAGAAACTCCGGTTATCTCTACCCCAACTTTGGAGTTCGTTGATACCTTGATCGGTACTAAAGGTCTTGGCAACGTTAACCCATCTCCAGTCATGCCAGAAGGTATGATTCAACCTTCACCAGATAACTTCGATCCAAACGGTTGGAATGGCAAAGGCTCGCCTGTTGAATACGATCCAGTGCACAGCCTGCTTTCTGGCTTCTCAATGACCCACATTTCTGGCGCAGGTAAAGGCGACCTAAACGACTTCGCCTTCTTGCCATATACAGGCTTTAATACTGACGCCGTGACCATGGATAAAAGCTCGGAAGTGGCAGAAGTTGGTTACTACTCGGTTGACCTTGTAGAAACCGGCGTAAAAGCTGAACTGTCGGCAACCGACCGCGTGGCCTTCCAACGTTACACCTTCAAACCGGGTGAAGACCGCAAAGTGCGCATCGATCTTCAACACGAACTGTTGGAGCAATACGGCAACCACTCTCGCAGCATTTACTACAAACGCGTTAACGACACCACTGTCGTAGGCGCGCGCACCTCAAACGAATGGGGTCAATGGCAAACCGTCTTCTTCGCGGCAGAATTCTCTGAACCAATCATTGAAGAGACCCTGTACACCAAGCTGGCTTCTGAAAGCAAACTGACTCCAACCGATGCCACCGAAGTCGGCTTGGAAGATTACCGCGGCTACGCTGAGCATAAGCCAATGCCGGACGAACCAGAGCCTAACCCAGAACGTTTGGCAAAGCGCGCAAACGATGTCCTGACCCATCTGAACTTTGGTAAGAGCGACGAGCCATTGGTGGTCAAAGTGGCGGTTTCTGGTACTGGCGTTGACGGCGCACTGAAAAACCTAGAAGCGGACACCAACGGCTGGGATTTCGATAACGTCGTACAACAAAACCGAGTGGCTTGGGAAAACATCCTTGGCGAGTTTGAACTGGAAGGTGGCAACAAAGCCGACAAAACCATGTTCTATACCTCGCTCTACCGTACGTTTGTTGCCCCATTCCTATACCAAGATGTGGATGGCAAATACCGCGGAATGGATGGCAAAGTGCACCAAGCGGAAGATGGCTTAGTGAATTACTCGGTGTACTCAATGTGGGATACCTTCCGCGCCGCACACCCGCTGAAAACTATCATCGATAAAGACCGTGCGATTGAACACACACGCGATCTATTGAACAAATACCAAACGGGCGGCGTGCTGCCAAAATGGGAACTGCACTCGGATTACACCGGCGAAATGGTCGGTCACCCAGCAGTTTCGGTGATTGCTGACATCATGGTTAAACATCCAGAAGCGTTCACGATAGCGGAATTTGATTTGGCATTAAAAGCCGCCGATGACACAGTGAATTTCAATCTAAATAAAATCGAAAGCTGGGTACCTTACCAAAACGCTTGGAGCGGCGACAAGCGCTTCACGGTCATGACGCGTCACAACTACTACCAAGAAGATGTTGGTTTCATCCCAGCTAACATCAAATGGTCACCAGGTTCAGGTGACAAACCGGGTTACGTAGAAGGTTTGAAAATCGACAAATACGACGAGTTAGTCAACGAGTCGGTTTCTTACGGTCTTGAGAATGCTTACTACGACTGGTGTATCGCCCAAATTGCCAAACTTGCGGGCAACGACCAGCAGTACGACCGCTACATGGCACGTTCTGAATCGTTCAAAAACTACTTCGATTACAACCCAGAACAATACGGCAAGTTGCAAGACACCAAAGGCAACGCATTGGGTGCAACGGGATTTATGCGTCCGGCTTACATGAACAGTGGCAGAAAGGTTTGGGCAAACAACCTGAAAGCAGACTGTTTGGACGAGAACATGGCGTTGTCTATCCCAGGTGGTATGGATTACAACGCATGTAAAGACCGCAAAGCACTCAACGAAAGTGACGTGTTCTGGCCTTACCGCGCCGAGCACCGAGGTGAAGACTTCACCGAAGGCAACACATGGCAATGGACATGGTTTGCACCGCACAACTTGAACGGTCTTGCTAATGTGATGGGCGGTGAACACATCGACCGTACTGACTTCTCACTTCCTGAAGACGTTACCGAACAAGGAAAAACGGCATTCCTAGCCAACCTGAACGCTCTGTTTAATGCCGACCCCAACGCTGATACCAGTCAATCACACGATATGTCTGGCTACATTGGTCAGTTCGTGATGGGTAACGAGCCTGATCACCACGTGCCTTACCTATACAACTGGACGGCAGAACCTTGGAAGACACAAGAAATCGTCGACCAAGCGATGAACGAGTTCTACCACCCAACGCATGAAGGTCTGATTGGCAACGAAGACGTCGGTCAGATGTCGGCGTGGTACGTGATGTCTGCATTGGGCTTCTACCAAGTCACACCGGGCGAAGCAAGCTACACCATCGGTCGTCCTCTGTTCGACAAAGCCGTGATTCCAGTCGCGGACGGTAAATTCACCATCACCTCAGAAAACAACAGCCAAGAGAGCATCTACGTGAAGTCGGTGACCATCAACGGCAAACAATTGAGTGACAACTTCAGCTTCGCGCACAGCGATTTGAAAGACGGTGGTGAGCTGCATTTCGTTATGACTTCAGACAAATCTGAAGCGATGAAAGTGCAGTAACCGATACCTATCCAAATAACGAAAGGGGGCACCTAGCCCCCTAAAAAACTTCACTTCAGTGGAACCATAAAAATGAAACTAAAAAGAATCCTTATCTCTACCGCTATTCTCGCTGCCATGCTTGGTCTTACTGGGTGTAACAGCGATGACGACAACAGCAACTCTGGCAATCCATCCCTCGACACGACTTTGACCCAACACGTCAATCCATTGATTGGTACGGGCGCAGACGGTCACACCTACCCGGGCGCGGTTGTACCTTACGGTTTGGTACAACTTTCTCCTGATACCGAAATGGAAGGCTGGGGCTCTGCCGCAGGTTACTTCGACCACGGTAAGCTGACTGAAATCCCAGTATATGGCTTCTCCCACACTCATCTTTCTGGTACAGGCATTACCGACCTTGGTGACATCTTAGTTCTGCCATTTACCAAAAAAGAAAACGCCGTTTTCAACACGTTCGATAAAGACAACGAAACCGCAGGAGCGGGCTACTACGCGGTTGAACTGAACAAAGGCGAAATCAAAGCCGAGCTAACCACGACCCAACGTGTTGGCTTCCACCGTTACACCTTCAAAGAAGGCACCTCGCCACACATCAAATTCGACCTAGACCACACCCTCAACAAAGGTCACTTCAACAACCGCACCATGAAGGGGGGGTTAGAATTCATCGACGCTTACACCATCCGCGGTTTACGTAGCTCGAACGGCTGGGCGAACAACCAACACGTGTACTTCTACGCCACCTTCAACCAACCTATCGTCAAAGCCATTGCTTTGGTTGACGGCGCAGAAACCGAAATCGATGTAAACAACGACAACATCGATGCGCTGAAAACCATTGCTTACCTAGAGTTCGCACCGTCATCAACACCGCTGGAAATCCAAGTTGGTCTTTCACCGACAGGGACAGAAGGCGCTGAGAAAAACCGAGAAGCAGAAGCGAAAGACGTGTCATTTGATACCGCGCGCGCTCAAGCCAACGACGCATGGCACCAAGAGCTTAGCCGCATGATGGTATCTGGCGGCACGGAAGATCAGAAAGAGATCTTCTACACTGCGCTTTACCACGCATCTATCGCGCCAATGATTTTCCAAGATGTCGACGGTCAATACCCTGCGATGCGTACTCGCATTCAAAAAGACGCAGGTGACACACCAAACTACTCTGTGTACTCCATGTGGGATACCTTCCGCGCAGCGCATCCACTGAAAACCATCATCGACCCACAACGTG
Source organism: Vibrio sp. ES.051 (assembly GCF_002563795.1). Taxonomy (GTDB): domain Bacteria; phylum Pseudomonadota; class Gammaproteobacteria; order Enterobacterales; family Vibrionaceae; genus Vibrio. The sequence continues at coordinate 100,517 of NZ_PDJL01000003.1, read as the reverse complement.
CCGAAGAGTTTGCCAACGACCTGATTCGTAAATACGAAGACGGTGGCATTCTGCCGAAATGGGAACTGCACAGCCATTACACGGGCACTATGATCGGCTTCCCTGCGGTTTCTATCATTGCTGACGCGATGGCAAAAGGGTTAGACATCGACCCACAACTTGCCAAAGAAGCGGCTGAGTTTACCGTGCGTTACCACGAGGCTTCTGAATTCCCAGATTGGACTGAAGACAACAACATTGGCGCAGCAAACGTTGTGCAAGTGAAGGTGTACGAAGAAAACGGTTTTGTTCATCACGGCTACTGGAACAGTGCGTCTTACACGCTTGAGTTTGCATACGGCGACTGGGCAATGGCAGAAATCGCGCGCATGGCTGGCGATGTAAAACTGCAAGAAGAGTTTATGACTCGTGCCGATAACTGGCTTAACCATTGGGATGCAGAGACTGGCTTCTTACGTCCGAAAAACCACCCACTCAGCTCATCACCAAACAAACCGCCATTGGAGTTCAACCAACCCGCTGATGAAGATCGTTTGGACGAGTGTGAAATGGTTGAGTGGCCAGAAGGCTCAGGCGTGATGAAAGAGAAATGCCCACTGCTACCATTCGACCCTTACTACGTGGACGAGTTTGCCTACACAGAGGGTAATGCGTGGCAATGGAAGTTCCAACCAATGCACGATTTCAGCCGTCTGAAACAAGAAATCTACCAAGCAGACTTGGCGCAAGGTAAAGACACCACGCCAGAAAAAGCCTTCCGTGAAGACTTGGACGAGCTATTCAATGCACGTTCTTCAAACACAGGTGAAGAGCTGCCAGACCTAACGGGTTACATCGGTCAGTACATGCACGGTAACGAGCCATCGCACCACATTCCTTACCTATACGCGCTAACGGATGAGCCATGGAAAGCGCAAGAGTACCTAGACCGCATCATGTCAGAGATGTACACCAGCGAGCCAACCGGTTTGATTGGTAACGAAGACGTAGGTCAGATGAGCTCTTGGTACTTGATGTCGGCAATGGGCTTCTACCAAGTGACGCCTGCGGATCCGATGTACACCATCGGTCGCCCTATGTTTGATGAAATCACCATTCCAGTGGAAGGCGGCGAGTTCAACGTCATCGCAGACAACAATAGCCCACACAACAAATACGTGAAGTCCGTAACCATCAACGGCAGACCGCTGGATGCAAACTTCACCTTCAAACACAGCGAAATCAAAGCAGGTGGCGAGCTTCACTTCGTCATGACGGGGGACAAGCAAGAAGCGCTTCAAGCTCAGTAACGTTTTATGTAATTCGTGTTTAGAGAATAAGCAGATAAATCAACTCATTGGCAGGAAGTGATGCGCTTCCTGCCTAAGGAATCAAGATGATGAACTTTAAGAAAACCGCTATCACAACCGCTGTGATGGCAAGTGTTATTGGCTTGGCTGGCTGCAATGAAGGCGACGATAACACCTCACTAAGCGTCGATACTTCCAACCTAAAATACGTCGACCCATTCATTGGGACAGGCTTTAACGGACACACCTTCCCAGGTCCTGTTGTGCCAGAAGGCATGGTGCAACTTTCTCCAGATACCGAGCTGATCGGCTGGCACTCTTCTTCAGGTTACCACTTCGATAAAAAGACCCTATTTGGCTTCTCCCACACTCACCTATCCGGCACGGGTATGGGCGGCTTAGGTGACATTCTGTTCCTGCCGTTTACCGAAGATAAAGCTAAGTACATTAAAGACAGCAACGACTACCGCGAAGCGATTTCAGTCAAGATGGACAAAACCTCAGAAGTGGCAGAAGCAGGTTACTACTCGGTAAAAATTGCAGAGAGCGGCATCAAAGCTGAGCTTACGGCTTCTGAACGTGTCGGCTTCCACCGTTACACTTACCCGCAAGGTCAACCACAACGTTTGAAGATTGATCTTAACTCCATCCTTAACAGTGACTGGGGTGCGACCTCTCTGCGTAACAAACTGACGGTGAGTGAAGACGGACATACCATCACGGGCGAGCGCGATGCGGCGCACTTCTCTGGTTGGGCGAAAAACCAAAAAATCTACTTCTATGCGACTTTCGATAAGAAGATCAAAGACGTCTACATCCTTGCCAATGGTAAGCCTGTTAATGGCCTAACGGCAGAGCATGTTTCTGAATTGATTTACGATGACCGAGGTAATCCAATTAAACATGTCAAAGCGGACGTCACTGCCTACATCGAATTTGAAGGTGAAGCCTCACAAGAGTTGAACGCGCAAGTGGCGTTGTCTGCGGTTGACCCACAAGGTGCAGAAAACAACTACGATGCTGAAGCCAACGTATCTTTTAATACTGCACGCAACAACGCCCGAGAGAAATGGGCAAAAGCACTCAACTTCTCCATCGAAGGGGGCACAGAAGATCAAAAAGAGATCTTTTACACTGCGCTTTACCACACCAAGATTGCGCCTATGGTGCATCAAGACGTGGACGGTCGATTCCGTGGCATGGGCAAAGGCTCGATTCGTGAAGGCGAAAGGGAATACTCCATCGCTTACGGTCAAGCGACAGAAGAGCAGCCAAACTTCTCGGTTTACTCCTTGTGGGATACCCAACGTGCATTACACCCACTGAAAACCATCACTGAACCAACCCGCGCGGTTCAATACGCGAAGAATCTAGTTCAGAAGTACACTGAAAGCGGCTTGCTGCCGAAATGGGAGCACCTAGGCGACGAGACAGGCACCATGGTTGGCTACCCAGCGGTAGCAGTGATTGCGGATGCGATCACCAAGTTCCCAGAAGAGTTTACTCAGCAAGAGAAAGAGCTGGCGCTGAAAGCAGCGATCGACTCTTCGACTTACGAGAACTACCCAGCACTACAAGCAGATTGGGATCAAGGCGTATTGGATCGCACCTTAACCAAGCATATCGATTACATTGAGAAAAACGGCTTCACGCCAGCCATCCAACGTGTCGATGGTGAACCAGTGTTTCAAGACTACACGGTCGAGTCTGTTTCTTACGGTCTGGAAAACGCGTTCTACGATTGGGCTATCGCGCAAATCGCCAAAGCAGCGGGTGATACTCAAGCGGAAGAGCAATACCTTGAACGTTCGAAAGGCTACAAAAAGTACTTCGATTACAACCCAACAGAATACGCTGAACATGGCGTAACGGGCTTTATGCGTCCAGTGATGATTGATGAAACCTTCATGACACCATTCGACCCATACGGTACAGAACACGAGACAGGCAACTACACCGAAGGTAACGCGTGGCAGTGGACTTGGTTTGTACCGCATGACATCGCGGGCTTAAAAACCATCATGGGTGGCGATGCTGAATTCCAGAAAAACCTAAAAGCAACCTTCACCGCAGAAAGCCAAGGGACAGAAACACCGGATATGTCTGGTTTGATTGGTCAAGTTGCGTTTGGTAACGAGCCTTCACACCACATTCCTTATCTATTCAACTGGACTGCAGAACCATGGAAGACACAACAAGTCGTCGACCACATTCTTGATGACATGTATTTCGCTGCACCAGAAGGCGTAGTTGGTAACGAAGACGTGGGCGCAATGTCAGCGTGGTATGTGATGTCTGCACTTGGCTTCTACCAAGTGAACGCGGCAGAGCCTATTTACACTGTGGGTCGCCCACTGTTCGACAAAGCGATAATTCCAGTCAAAGGTGGCGCGTTCACCATCACCACAGAAAACAACGCTGATGACAACATGTATATTAAATCTGTCACCATCAACGGCAAAGAACTGGATAATGCTTTCTTCTTCGAGCATTCCGAATTAAAACCGGGTGGTGAGTTGCACTTCGTGATGACAGGTAATCAATCCGAAGCGATGAAAGCGCCGAAATAACTTGCATTTGAGAAGTCCTCTTCAAGCTAAGTTATCCTGAATTCGGGATAAGAATAGACAGGAACTAAAAGCTGGTTCTGTGATCAGCTTTTTATTTACTCATGTCAAAAGAGAACCGACAACCATTAAGTTTATTGATTCTACGAGTATTAAAGTCTGTCACAATCTGCGCATCCCTAAGCATAACGTCTTCAAGAAGATGGTTTCATGGGGCAAAGGAACAGAGGGTTGGTTCTATGGGTTTAAATTTCATATCATCACCAATCATCTTGGTGATGTTGTAGCGGCCAAGCTTATCCAGCCAACATCGATGACCGAGTTCCTGTACCTGAACTATCCAAAGGACTACGTTATATAAATAAAGCGCTGGCAGAGAATTTAAAAGCGGATGGCATGACACTCATAAACAAAAAACAGCCAACATTACGTTGGCTGTTTTTGTTGTTAATGAATCACTCGTGCACGCGTTTTTAATAATTGAGACAGGTCGATCGTAAATATCGTCACTGTCGGCCATTTAGGCAGAGCATTTTCGATTGAAAACTCTGGCCCAGCTGGCACGAGGGGGAAGCGAATAGCAGCAGGCCACTTTGTCGATGACTCACGACCACCAGACTCGGATATCGAAAAAGAAAACGCGGGTAAACGGATCATAACACTTACCTCAATGACCGATGAGCGGGCTCGGGTGAGCCCGCTTAGCTTGTTCAAGGTTATCGTTACTTAACGCTTACTTAATCACTAGCGAACCTCCTGACTAGAAATTAAGCTCTTTGTCTTCTACGTGGTTGGTGATCATCGCCTCTGTGGTGATCATTAAACCAGCCACAGACGCCGCGAATTGAAGCGCAGAACGCGTTACTTTCGCAGGGTCCAAGATACCCATTTCGATCATATTGCCGTATTCACCTGTTGCAGCGTTGTAACCGTAATCTGCATCACCCGCTTTTACAGCGTTCGCGACCACGGAGGCTTCATCACCGGCGTTGGTTGCGATCTGACGAAGAGGCTCTTCCATTGCACGTAGTGCTACGCGAATACCTACATTTTGGTCATCATTGTCACCTTTTAGATCTGCCAATTCTTTCGCGATCTTAGTCAAGGCAACACCACCACCAGCAACGATACCTTCTTCAACCGCGGCGCGAGTTGCATGTAGAGCATCGTCTACGCGGTCTTTTTTCTCTTTCATTTCCACTTCAGTTGCAGCGCCGATCTTGATCACCGCTACACCACCAGAAAGCTTCGCAATACGTTGCTGTAGCTTGTCTTTATCGTATTGAGATGTCGTGGTTTCGATTTGTTTTTCAATCGATGCCACACGGTTAGCAATCGCATTGGCTTCCGCCGCACCACCTACAATGGTGGTCGTATCTTTGGTGATGGTGACTTTCTTCGCGCTACCTAGTTGCTCTAGGGTTGTTTTTTCCAACTCTAGCCCGATTTCTTCAGCAATGACTGTACCTGCGGTTAGGACCGCAATGTCTTCCAGCATCGCTTTGCGGTTGTCACCAAAGCCTGGCGCTTTCACCGCCGTTGCTCGCACAATACCGCGCATGTTGTTTACAACCAATGTCGCTAGCGCTTCGCCTTCGATGTCTTCAGCAATGATCAATAGTGAGCGAGAAGATTGCGCCACCGCTTCTAGCACTGGCAACAGCTCACGGATACTGCTGACTTTTTTATCCACCAACAGAATGTATGGGTTGTCTAGTTCTACGCAGCCGTTTTCTTGGTTAGTGATAAAGTATGGCGACAAGTAGCCACGGTCAAATTGCATGCCTTCAACCACAGACAATTCGTTGTCTAAACCTTGGCCTTCTTCAACCGTAATCACGCCATTGCGACCAACTTTTTCCATCGCTTCAGCAATGATTTCACCAATCTCGCGGTCGCTATTCGCTGAAATACTGCCGACTTGGATGATGGATTCTTTATCGCTGCATGGTTTAGACAGTTCACGTAGCTTCTCAACCGCGGCTTCGGTTGCTTTATCGATACCACGCTTTAGGTCCATTGGGTTCATGCCGGAAGCAACGGCTTTAAGACCTTCATTGATGAAAGATTGCGCCAGCACAGTTGCAGTGGTGGTGCCGTCCCCCGCTTCATCATTCGCTTTGGACGCCACTTGTTTCACCATTTGTGCGCCCATATTTTCGAACTTATCTTTTAGTTCGATTTCTTTCGCCACAGACACACCATCTTTGGTGATGGTTGGCGCACCGTAAGATTTGTCTAATACAACATTGCGGCCTTTTGGACCTAGCGTGACTTTTACTGCGTCTGCCAGTAAGTTCACACCTTTAAGCATTTTTTGACGTGCGTCACTAGCAAATAATACGTCTTTTGCAGCCATGATTATCTCCTCAAAAAACTACTACAAAAAAATTACTCAACAATTGCTAACACATCCGATTCGGACAGAATCAAGTATTCTACGCCGTCAATTTTTTCAGTTTTTACGCCGTAGCCGTCATTAAAAATAATCTCATCGCCTACTTTGACTTCCATCGCAGCGCGCTCACCATTGTCTAAACGCTGACCTAAACCAACAGCAATCACTTTCCCGCGGTTTGATTTCTTCACCGACTGAGAAGTTAGAACGATTCCCCCTTCAGATTTATTTTCTACCGCTTGTCTTTCAACAATAAGCTTGTCATTTAAAGGACGGATTTTCATTTTTGAAGTGCCTCCTACTGAGAATCAAAATAAAAGTCATATTGAACATAAAGAGAGGGTTGTGAGTCGACGGCTCGCCTTCGGTGAGAATAATAAGGTCGAAACAAACAAGTTCAAGGGAAAAATCGATAAAATTTTTTTGTGATTCCGAACAAAATCTTCTATCTGAAATTTTAATAAATCTAGACGGTGATGCTTCTATGATGGCAAGGTTTTCGGACAAAGCCTACTGTGGTTACATGAATTGAAAGGACGATGGAATAATGAAAAAGGCAATTTCTCTACTTCTCGCCACCCTTAGCATGAGTTTGGTATCGTTCAATGGGTTTGCTTCAGAGCGCGCGGAACAAGGTTGGCAATTAATTGAACAAGGCGCAATGATTGTTGATGTTCGCACGCCGCAAGAGTTCTCTGCTGAGCACTTAGATAATGCTGTTAACGTCCCTCTCTCCGAGCTCGACCAGCATGTTAAAGGCATCAAAAAAGATCAATCGATTGTGCTGTATTGCCGCACGGGCAACCGTTCTGATAAAGCGTATCAATACCTGCAATCGCACGGATTCACAAATCTACATAACGCTGGCGGCTTGGAAGAACTGCAAAGTGCGAAATAACGTTGCGAGTCAATGAATTAATAGAGTGCATTGTGGTTTGTTAGCGGCATTGCGCTCTATAACAAACCATACTGGTTGCGGCTCCCTCAGGTATTTCATCTCTCAATGTGCAACGCGGTGTTGCCACATAGGCATCAGCCTTTGAATATAAACACTCTAAATTCGGCAACCCTAGAGACAAAAACACCAAGCGTTTTGCTTGGTGTTTTTCCCGCTGAATGTCGTCTTAGCTAAGACGGTTTCACGCCTGTTCAGAAAATGCAGTGCTTAGTAAAACTGGTCGCTTCATTTGCGGTCCAGTCACCTTTTGGTTTGTCTTTTAGGTTTTGACACCATTGCTCGCTGCCCACACCATCTTGCAGCACACAATACTTTGCAAAATCCACGGCATTATCGGCTGTCCACTCTGTTTTGGGCTTATCGCGCATATCGTTACACCAAGCCTCGGTGCCAATTTCATCACTACAAGCAGTTAAAGCTGCCGTCGCCAACAGTAGCATGACTCGTTTTTTCATAAGTGTAAGGTTCCAATTTTAAACAATATTTTTGGGTATGAGCTTGTTGAGGTGACTTTTGTATCAACTATAACTGTATCAACTATAACGAAATTATTCGTCTAGGTGTTAAGGCTTCGACAATATCTCGTTCATGATTCAGTTTATGCGCAGAGCTTAGGCTACAAGCGGCGAGCTTTCGTTAAAGCCCCAAGGTTAGTCGCGCCCGTACCAAAGCACGCTAAACGCAACTCTAGCGCCATTTGCTCAAAGTGATCCACCACCGATTGGGTACTAATGGTTGCAGCGTTCAATACGCCTCCAGCTTGCCCGACTAGGTTTGCGCCTAGGTGAATCGCTTTCGCGGCGTCTAATCCGTGACCTATGCCCCCAGATGCAATTAGAGGCAATCTTGGCGACTGAGAACGAATTTGTTGTAAACATGTCGCGGTTGGGATGCCCCAATCACGAAACAACTCGGCAGCACGCCGCATCTTGGGGTTATCTTGGCAATACCCTTCAACTGCGCTCCAACTGGTGCCACCAGCTCCAGCCACATCGATGGCATCAACGCCTGCATCGACCAATCGCTTCGCTACTGCGCCGCTCATACCAAAACCGACTTCTTTGATAATAATAGGAACACTCACACGCGATTTAAGCTTTTCAATCGCATGCAACACGCCAATCCAATTATGGTCGCCGTTTTTCTGCAACGCTTCCTGCATTGGGTTCACATGCACAAACAGAGCATCCGCTTGGATAAATTCAACCACTCGTTGTGCATTCTCCAACTTATTTTTGTCACGCAGCTGCGCCGCGCCAAGGTTGGAATACAAAGGCACACCTTGGGCTAAAGCACGTATGGTTCTGCCTAAACCGGAATGTTGACTTTCCTCTAAACTGATGCGCTGTGAGCCAACCCCCATTGCAATACCCAACTCACTCGCCGCTTCCGCTAAACGGCAGTTGATCGCTTCTGCGTCTTTTGCACCGCCCGTCATTGAGCTGATCAAAAATGGCAGGGCCAGCCGATGACCAAGAAATTCTGTCGACAGATCGATAGCGTTAAAGTCACACTCTGGCAGCGCGCAGTGCTCAAACTCGATAGACTCAAAGCCCGCTGTTTTCTGTTTCATGTTCATATCATGATGTAAAACAGCGTCTAGATGTAAATCTTTTCGGTTCGTGTGCGGAGCCATAATGTCACCCTAAATTAAAACAGTCGCGCAGTATTACGATCCTTACTAGTAACGTCAATGCGAAATTTCTGAATGCCATCTATTGCTTTTCCGAAATCGGTTACTGGTAACGATGTATTAAGCCAAACCCGAGGCTTAAGTAGCATGATTCGTCCAAGGTTTAAATCCTTCTTGGCCGACCTTAGTATCTAAGCTTGGATAATAAACGGTTCAGATGCCAACCTAATCGCTTACTCCAATTGGCGGTAATATCCTATTGCGTCCCTTCGGGGAAGATCAACGATACAATAATGCCCTTTGTCGCAAAGTGACGCTGAAGTACCACGATAGTGATTTCAAGGTATAACGAAGCGTCGCGAGGAAGCTCTGTCGTTCGAGGATAAAAATTAGGGAGGCTATAAAAATAGCCTCCCTAATTTGTTTACCATCCATACCTTGGGGGAACTAAGGTATTTTTTAAGGATGGATTACTTGAGAGCGGTGACAAATCGCTCAGTAATTTGTTGAGGTCTTGTAATGGCGCCTCCCACCACAACAGCATGGCAACCTAACTCTAAACAGCGCTTCGCCATTTCTGGTGTCGCCACGTTCCCTTCCGCTATCACAGGCAAAGCCACTTGCTGCAAAACCTCTTTTAAAAATTGGAAGTCATCGTTAAACAATTTGCTGCCGTTTGTTTCGCTGGTATAACCAAATAATGTTGTAGAAACACAGTCAAAGCCCAGTTTCTCGGCATTCACGGCCTCATCAACACTCGAGATGTCTGCCATCAACAAAACCAGTGGGTACTTCTCACGAATAGTGTTCACTAAAGCATCCAACTTCAAATCATTCGGTCGCTTACGAAAAGTTGCGTCTAAGGCGATCATTTCAGGCTTGGCTTGCATCAGCTCGTCAACTTCGGCCATTGTCGCGGTAATAAACACGTCAGAGTCATCAAAATCACTCTTGATAATCCCAATCACCGGTAGATCAACCGTCGACTTGATGGCTTTTATGTCCGCGACAGAGTTTGCTCGGATCCCAGCAGCACCACCTTGTTTGGCTGCCAGCGCCATTCTGGACATAATGAAATCACTGTGAAGCGGCTCATTTTCCAAGGCCTGACAAGAGACGATGAGACGATGCTGAATGGTTTGGAAAAATGGATTCATAGATTTAAGTACTCTTCTAGTTCGTTTTTAACGATCGTAACGTGTGGACCATAGATCACTTGAACGCCATTCCCTTTGGCCACGACGGCAACCGCCCCTGTCGCCTTCAATCCTTGCTCACTGATTTTTGACGCATCTTGCAGAGTCAACCTTAGTCGAGTCGCACAGCAATCTACTTCTTTAATATTACCTGCCTCACCCAGATGCTTCACAATCGCACTTGCTCGCTCCGTTCCTGTCGCGTTGGATGCCGCTTCCTGAGCCTCGTCTTCACGCCCCATCGTTTTCAAATCAAATTTAGAAATAACAAAACGGAATGTGAAGTAGTAAAGGAAGAACCAAGCTGAACCAATCACTGGCACCATCATCCAGTTGGTTTTTGCTTGCCCTTGCAGCACACCAAATAAGATAAAGTCAATAAAACCACCAGAGAAAGTTTGACCAATGGTAATTTCAAACATGTGCGCGAGCATGAACGCAAAGCCATCAAATACTGCGTGAATAAAATAAAGTACTGGAGCAACAAACAAGAACGAGAATTCTAATGGTTCTGTGATACCGGTCAAGAAAGAAGTCAGCGCAGCTGAAAGCAATAATCCACTCACACGTGCTTTATGCTCTGGCTTAGCACAGTGATAGATAGCCAATGCCGCCCCCATGAGACCAAACATCATGGTGATAAAACGACCGGACATAAAGCGTGACGTTCCGATAAAGTATTGCTGAACCGAAGGGTCGGCCAATTGTGCAAAGAAAATTCGTTGTGTACCTTCGACCATCACACCATTCACCGTCTCTGCGCCACCTAATGCGGTCGTCCAGAATGGTAAATAGAAGATATGGTGCAGACCAAATAACCCAAGCATACGAAGAATAAACCCGTATAGCAGAGTCCCAACATAACCCGTGCTTTCAATCAGTCCGCCCATACCAAAAATACCCGATTGGATTTTTGGCCAAACTAGGTACATCAACGCACCCAATACGATTGCGGAAAACGCCGAAACGATGGGCACGAATCGAGAACCACCAAAGAAACCTAAGAATTTTGGTAGCTCTATATTGCTATAACGAGTATGGAGAATGCTCGCCATAATCCCCACGACTACGCCACCAAACACGCCTGTATCAAGAGTTTGAATGCCTAGGATTAATCCTTGTCCAACCGCACCGAGGTTGTCAGTGGCTAGAGCACCTTGCAAAGAGAGCATTGAGCCTATCGTCGCATTCATGACAAGATAAGCGAGCAAAGCCGCCAAGCCGGCGGTTCCCTTGTCACTCTTTGCTAATCCGACAGCAACGCCCACAGCAAACAAAACGGGTAAATTGCCGAATACGACCGCACCAGCCGCTGTCATGATTGTAAAAATCGCTTGCAGAAAAGGAATATCAAGAAAGGGGTAAGCTATCAGCGTGTTCGGGTTCGACAAGGCACCACCGATCCCTAACAGTAAGCCGGCTGCTGGAAGCACGGCTATTGGCAGCATGAACGACTTACCAAATTTTTGTGCCGTTTCAAAAAATGAAGAACTAGGCATAAAATAAAACTCCATAACATTTGTTGTTGCGGAGTATTACTCCACACATTGGCGTGACATACTACTCACCGACACAACATCTGTGAGAACAATCACACAAAAAGTATGGGGTATGAATGACGTTTTACATTATGGATTGGGTTGTTTTCAGTTTATTACGCTTCGCTTGATCCATGTCAGAACGCACCAACTCGGTGTAAAGAAGATCCAAAACAAACATTTGCGCAATTTTTGTTCCCAAAGAATCTCCTTGCAACCAGTTTTCACGATTGCCATTGAGCAAAACTTCATCTGCATGACCACAGATGCCAGACTGCGAATTGTGGGTAAGCGCAACAGTAAACGCACCAGATTCTTTGGCGATAGCTAAAGTTTTGATCGTTTCTGGAGACTCACCAGAATGGGAAATGGCGACTACGACATCTTGTTCGCTGAGTAGCGAAGCTTTCATGTACATAAAATGATTATTGGATATCGCATCCACATTTAAGCCAATGCGCATAAGTTTATTTTTGGCTTCTTCTGCTGTGATCCCAGAAGAGCCTACGCCAACAAAGATGATTGACTCAGCGTTGGATATACGTTCAGACACCGCACGCAAAGTACGGAAGTCAAGTAAAGCGCGAGTCTCGGACAAGACCTGCTGGATGATCATCTGAAGCTTGTCTGCCACTAATGGCATTTCATCATTGAGGTCGATTTCACTCGAAAGCAGGCCAGGCTCATGGGCGTGGTTCTTGGCCAAAGAAACGGCCAGCAACATCTTGAATTCGTGGTAGCCGCTATATCCAAGCTTCTTACAGAATCGAATCAGGCTCGCTTCTCCCACACCACAAGCATTTGCCAACTCAGAAGTCGACAGAGTTGCAATGTTTTCCGGATGCTCTAGCACAAAATCGGCAATTCTCTGAAGAGAAGCTGTCAAGCTCCCTCGCACACTTCTAATGCCTGCTAATACGTCTTTTAAATCGTTCATTCAATAACTCAGCGACTGATAAACCACTTTGCTAGTGGTCAACTGTACAAATATTAAACTTCTGTATCAGTAAACGGCTCATTGTATAGTATTTTTATCTGCATGATTAATGTTTTAGTATTTTGAAGAAATAGAAACCTGAATCGACACGCATTGGTGGCTTTATTGCTGGGTTAATATAGAAAACAAGACTACCTTAAGAAGGGCATCAGCCTCAGGCTATATAATGCTTTTCAAGCATAAGGCATGCGCTAAGCTTTAGCATAAGTGCTTCAGCTTAATCATCCTGTACCGTGAGATAAAATCGGCAGAGGGCAAGGAGAAATGGATTGTACACAACATTAGCACTGCTCATGGCGCTGCTTGCTCTCCTTATCGGAGTGAAAGCGACTGGTCGAGTATCACGTCAGGAAAAAGAATTAGACAAGCTTCGGCAGGAGCTCAACTCACTGCAGAACCATCTACGCCGTGATGCGCACGAGGAGCCCGCTCAGCAATCACACATGGCGGCAGAGTCCCGCCAGATGCCTTCCCATGTCGCGGCAAAGACTGAACACATAAGCTCACCCGATTCAACTATCGATAACACGCTTGTCGATTCAGTGCCATCACCTGATGTCACACCTCAAGCGCAACCCCAACCAAGCAGCATAGTCTTAGACGTATTTGAGCAAAAAAACGAACCATTCTTCCTCAACAAACTCCAGGATCTGCTAGCTAATATCCAAGAAAACTGGTTGGTTTGGGTCGGCGCACTTGCCATGCTGATTGGTGGCGGGTATCTCGTGCAAGTGATTGGTAGCCATATTGAGTTTTCACCACTGATGCGTGTCTCCTTTGCATTGACTCTGTCTTTAGCGATGGTGCTTGCCGGCGAGGTATTTCACCGTAAAGAACAACACAGTCCCGATCGAGCCAAACGCGCTCAAGGCTTCACTTATGTCCCTGCCGCCGTGACGGGGACTGGATTAACAGGCATTTATTGTACGGTCATTTTTGCCTTTGTTATCTATCAAATGCTAACACCGAGTGTCTCGCTGATCATTTTGGCAGTAACCGCTTTGTTCAGCTTGGCGCTGTCACTGCGACAAGGGCCACTAATGGCCGTGCTAGGTTTGATTGGCGGATACACTGCGCCACTGTGGATTGGCAGTGCAGAGCCCGACTATTACGTACTGGCAGGTTACATCAGCGCCATCTCAATCGCCGCCACATTACTGATGCAGATCGTCCGCCAGAGCTGGATTTCCCCTAGCATTGCGCTTGCTCATGTGTTGTGGATGCTGCTGTTAATTGAGAGCATTCCGACCGAGATTTTGTTCTCTTGGTTAGCCGTCTACCTCTCACTGACACTGTATCTTATTTTCGCCGTACCCAGAATGGGTTGGGCACTTAACCGTCGTTATCACCATCACCAAAAAAAATGGACAAACCCACCAACCGTAACGTCTATTGCGATTGCGTTATTGACGTTTTCTGCCGTGACCAGAATGCCAGCGATAAATATTTTGCAAATGACGTATTGCTTTACTTTACTCGTTGCCGCGGTATGGCTGCCCGCGCTACGTAAAGGCTGGTCATTACGAGTCTTCTTGCCGTCTATCGTGGTATTCGCTACGGCGATAATGGTTCTCTCTATCGCTTTTGACACACTCTATCTGCCTGAGCATAAAGCGAGCATCTTGTTCGCTCTCGCGGTCAGTATTGCGCTCATTTGCGGCAGAACGTACGCCCAGTCACTCTGTGATCGCTCTCAATTAAGTGGTGTGCTTTTATTGGTGCTCGCTCCGGTGATGAGCTTAATCAGCTTGTTTTATATCGACGAGTTTATCCCAAACTACGCATGGCACTGGACCCTCTTTTGTGCCCTCATCGCCCTTTATTACGTTCTTTTAGGTCAACGCCTGACCGTGCTGATGTCTGAGTGCTCTGCAATCGTTCATGCCTTGATTGCGGGCGTCGCTTTTGTTTGGTTAAGTGACACGTGGTTAACCACGGCGATTTCAGTGCAAGTGGCCGTGATGGCGTTACAAGCTCAATCACAGCGGTTTCCTCCGGCCAATTGGGCGGTGAAAGTGGTCATGAGCATACTGACCATTCGCCTCACGCTTTTGCCATTTATCCCCGAATGGCAACCGATTGAAACAGAACATTGGGCCTGGGTGATTTTAAGTTATGTGCCGTCTCTGGTTATCTTACTGTACGCTCGCGCGGTGTTAATTCGAATGGATTTTGAACTCGCTAACTGGTTTGAAGGTGCATTTTTACATGTTTTCTTAATGGCATTGTTCACCCAAACCAACTACTGGTTAACGGGGCAATATGGCTACTTGGGACAGATTGATTTCACTAGCGCCATCGTTTTTGCGAACCAAGCCTTGGTGATGGGCTTAATCTATAGCTACCGAAGTCAATTTGCTCAGCAGTTAAGTCGTGTCTATCAGGCCTACAGCTACTTACTGTGGTGTGTGTTCGCATTGTTGCTCATTTTACTCAATACGGTAGAGTCTCCACTCGCGGCTGACAATGTCTCAGCGCAGGCAATACCGATATTTAATATGTTGAGTGTTGGTTGGTTACTTCCTGCATGTGTCTTGCTTACAGCAGTGTTCAAAGGCTGGAATACATTACAAATTCATCGCTTTGCGGTTGCTAGCCTTGGGTTCACACTGGTAGCTATCTGGTTAGGCATGTCGATTCGCCAGTTCTGGCAAACGACATCAATGATGCTGTTTCAGCCAACGAGTATGGCCGAGCTATTTAGCTATTCGGTTGCAGGTTTACTCGTGGGCGGGCTACTGACTTGGCGAGGCGTTACCCATAAAGGGTTAATGATGCAGCGCATCGGCTTAATTGTACTCGCGTGTGTGGCACTAAAGGTATTTTTATGGGATGTCAGTTCTCTCGATGGTTTCTGGCGCGCGATCAGTTTCTTAGGGTTGGGGGCGTCTTTAATTGCACTCGGTTGGTTGTTCCAAAAATTACACCGCTCCGTAGCAAGAGCTTTAGAACCATAAATAAAATGGAAAGGAAGATTCCCGAGGATGCGTTGTTGTCGTTATTGGGGGGCGGCAACAATGCAACGTCGGAAATCTTTGAGGGACTGGTTATTTCAGCAACGCAACCACGGTGTGGCGACGCACGTTTGCTTGTGCATTTAACGCTTGGAAAGTCGACGTAAACTCTCCTGACGCATGCATAAAACCATCGAGTTTTTTATTCACATCATCAATAGAAAGTGGGGTCGTTTTATTTTGAACCGAACGCATTTGAGTATTCAGTTCACCATGAAATGCTTTGGCTTCTTGTAAACTGGTTTGCACTTGTCTTAGATGCTGGTTCACTTTGGCAATAGTTTGTTTAATGCCATCACGCGATCCTAAGTTAAAACTCAGCTCTGCAATACCATCAGGCTCTGACTTCAGATTAAGCACATTGGGTTGACCTGCAGGGAAGCGGTGTCCTTCGCCAGTCACCATTACTTTCTGTTGCATTTGCTGATAAGCATGGTCTCGTGCTTCAAACAAAATGCTGCCATCTTCTGCTAATGACGCGCGCATTCCTAAAGCAATCAAACTACGATCAAGCATTTTGACCGTACGTGCACCATCCGCCTGTCCATCAAACTGAATCATCACCGCTTGACCTTGAGGAAAGTCCAAACGAATTTGCTCAGCTTTGTCGCTTAAACGATGTACGTTCAAGCCTGGAATAGAAAAACGGCGAATGTCTGCTTTATCTAGCTCTAGATGCAGTTCGTTATTTAACACCTTCTGCCCATCAAACCGCGCCTGCTCCACAACCTGCTGAATCGTCGCTTTCGAGCCCACTAGCGTCTCTTGCAAGCCAGGCACATTTTGCGCCCCTTGGGTCACGGCTTGCGTCAAGCCACGTTTTATTTGTGTAAGCTCTTTACCAATAACTTGTAACGATTTAGAGGCAATTTGTACAGCCGTTGCTTGCTGCTGACCTTGCGTCAATTGAATGCCAGAAACGGAATAAGCCGACGCTGTGTCAGCTTGAACCTGAGTCGGACGCGGTTTAATGGCTGCGCTTGAGTCAGCGGAGCGCGTCGGCATGATAGAGGCTTGTTCTTGTCCACCCAGTCGTATGCTGTGTGGCCTAACCTCTACTGTGCTCATTACCATAAATGAATTTCCTAACCTTAAATGCGATCAAACAACGACAGGTCGTTGATCTTAACATAGCTTGCTTGCGTTGCCTGTAACGCGGCCATGTAATTGCTCAAGCGTACCGATGCTTCGCCGTAATCGAGCGCTGATAAGTCACTCGTGACCTTGTCAACAAACAGCTTGTTTTCACCGTGTGCGCCATCCATTTGATCAAGGTTGTTATGCCGACCACCAATTTCGGTCATCGCACCTAAAACATTGGCTAACGTATCATCAATTGCGGTCAGGCTCGCGTCTACCTCTGCTTGAAAATTTGCACTTGGGTTCTCAAACTCTGCAATTAAAGCATCCATTTGGTTAAGAACGTTATCACCGCCACCAAGCTCAAGCAGGTCTTTTGCCGTCATATTCGCTTCCATGGTCACGCCTTTCGCCACGGTTACAACACGTTTGTCATTATTGCCATCCACCACATAACCGCCAGCTGTATTATTTACCGCAGCAGTGTCTGTTTTGGTACCAGAGAACAAATAATGTCCTTCTTCATCCTGAGCATTGAACGACGACTCTATCGAGTCTCGGTAACTCTTAAGCTCAGTAATCATACCTGCGCGGTCTTGATCGTTGAGTGAACCATTCGCGCCCCAAAGCACGAGATCACGCATACTTTTCAGGCTTTCATTAACCGTATCCAAATGCGTTTCTTGAGAAGAAAGCGTGGTTTTAAGGTTGGCGATGTTACTTTGATACTGACTGATTGCACTGTTTTCACGGTCAAGATTAAGTAGCTTGATGGACGCCATTGGATCATCGGACAGCTTGGTGAGCCGATCACCCGTTGCCATCTGTTGAAGTACCTGCCCTAAGCCTGCATTGTTGGTTTGCAAGCTTTGCAGCATCATTTGACTAAATTGACTGTCACTGATTCGCATGTCGGGTTTCCTTTAGAATAACTGCAGTACCGAGTCAAACAATTGATTCGCTGTACTGATCACTTTCATGTTGGCATTGTGCGCGTTGGCGAATGTCATCAGATTCGCTGCTTCTTCATCACTGTTTACCGCGCTTACATTGTCGCGCGCGGCATGCGCTTGCGTATTCATCGCTAATTTTGCTTCAAAATCCGCACCAGCTTGACGTGCCTTGATCGCCGTTTCACCGACCATCGCGGTGTAGGCATCGTTCAAACTCAACGAGCCGTAGCCAGTCACTGCAACGGGTTTATTACTAAGCTGAATCAGCTCATTTAGCATATCTGCATTGCCTGGAGTGCCATCACTTGAAAACGCTAAGTCTTTCGCCTCAATATCGGTGATTGTAAGGCTGGCAGCCGGGTTGGCTGGATCATAGCTAAACAGCGGCTTACCCGGATTTCCGTTTAAGTCGGTTCCGGTCGCTAGCACGGCGTTATATTCATCTGCAAGTGCTTTTGCCATATCGTCCAGAGCCACTTGGTTCGGTTTAAGAACGTTCGTTTGGTAATCAGAAACAGCGCCAAGCTTACCGCCAACTGACTTGTTGATCGCAAAGCTTTGTGTGGCAAAATCAACACTTAAATCCGCAAGGTAAGGGTCATTAGGATCTGGTTTTGCTTTCAATTGACCGTAATCCGATCCCATCACAAGCGGTTGACCAGAGGTAAGCGTTACTTGGGTACTACCGTCTGGTTGATCGTTTGTTTTAATTTCTACGATTTGCGAAAGTTCGCCAATAAGCGAGTCGCGCGTGTCCATTAATTGCGCTGGATTACCACCCGTGCCTTGCATTTCGACGATCTGCTTATTCACCTGAGCAATATTAGCCATCAGACTATTGCCCTGTTCAACCGCCGCATTACGCTGATCACTCATGTCCTTCTGCTGATTATGCAGCGATTCTGTCAGTGTATTAAAACGGCGCGCCAAAGCTTCAGATTCATTGATAATTTGCTGACGGTAAGGGATCGACTCCGGCTTAACCGTAGCGTCGTTAAGCGCCGCGTTCAGCGAGTCTAAGCCTGAGGAGATATTAAACCCATCCGCGCCTAACGTATTTTCTAACTGGCCCATATTGCTGTTATAAGCAGACGCATATGCCGCTAGACTATTCGTTGACCACGTTTGCTTAACAAGAAACTGATCGGTAACACGGCGAATACTGGTTACTTCCACCCCCATACCCGGGCTGAGTCTGTTGGCTTTTCCATCGCCAACTGAGGCCATCAACGCTTGCTGACGACTGTATCCAGGCGTATTGACATTGGCCACATTCTGCGCCGTTACGTCAAGTGCAACACGATTCGCGTTTAAACCTGAAAGGGCGATATTTACAAGGTTCATTTACAGCTCCATTTTCCTGATCAGCGGCTGAGAAAACGCGGTGCTTAAACCGGCCTCACCTAGGACTTGTTTAACAGAGGCGACGGTTTCAGGCTTAGCGTTAAATAGACCCGTGTTTTCCTCTTGTACCTTCAGAGAAAGCGATTCGGAATCATCTTGCTTACCGTCGTTGGCTGGCGATACATTACGCGAGGTATCAAACGCGACTTCTTGCATTGATGGACTGAGTTGCTGGATGAGCATGTTCGCGATTCCAGAGCCCTGTTTTTTAGCCAATTCCATCGCCAATTGGCCATCGTGCATATCACGAAAAACGCCTTGTTGTTGACTTGAGAACGGGCTGTCCTTATCTGCTAACACATCACTGCTGCTGCGCATTTGACGCAGTACCATTTGTAGAAACATCGCCTCAAATTGACCAGCAACGACTTCAAGAGCCCCTTCCTGATCACGACTTTGTTTGATATTGGCAAGGGTGCTCTGGTCGTGATACAGCATCGAGTTGAGCTGAGTTTGATCATGGGTACTGTCTAGTTTCATCCTTAACTCCTTAAATCACTACCAGTTCAGCATTCAGCGCACCAGCTTCGTTCAATGCTTGTAAAATCGACATTAAGTCGGTGGGTGTTGCACCTAAACTGTTTACGGCACTCACAATAGTGTTAAGTTCGGTTCCTGGTGGCCAAATCACCATTTGAGCCAAATCCTCATTAACATCAAGGTCAGTTTGGTTAACCGCTGTCGTGTCGCCATTTGCAAATGCATTCGGCTGACTCACTTGCTGCGATTCAGAAATCCGCACGGTCAAGTTGCCGTGACTCACAGCGGCTTCACTCACTTTAACGCTCTTCCCTATCACGACGGTTCCGGTGCGAGAGTTAAAGACAATACGTGCAGGTTTACGCCCTTCCTTAACACTCATCTCTTCGAGCATCGACATCATCACAACACGTTGTTGTGTGTCTTTTGGCGCACGCATATCCACTCGCGCTTTATTGATTGCCACCGCCACATTGGGACCGAAAGTATTGTTGATTTCACGGGCAACATTTTTTGCGGTCGTAAAACTTGGCTTACGCAAATTCAAAGTCACTTCATCTCGCTGATTAAAATCTGTTTTAATCTCGCGCTCTAGCGTTCCGCCATTAGGGACACGACCCACTGTCGGTGTGTTTATTTCAATTTTTGAGCCACTGCGTCCTTCTGCTGACAAACCGCCAACCACGACATTACCTTGCGCAATGGCGTACACTTCACCATCAACACCACGCAAAGGCGTCAGTAATAGCGTACCGCCACGAAGACTTTTCGCATCACCAATCGAAGACACGACTACGTCCAAGTTTTGTCCTGCCCCGGCCATTGGGTCAACGGAGGCTGTGACACTGACGGAGGCCACGTTACGCAATTTTGGGTTCATGCTGTCATCAATTTGAACCCCAAACTGACGCAACATATTAGTGATCGATTGTGCGGTGAATTTCACTTGGTTTCGGTCACCTTGTCCGGCTAAACCCACCACCAAGCCATAACCGACCAGTTGGTTTTCTCGGATGCCTCGCACATCCACCAAGTCCATGAGCGGAATTTCCCCTTTAGCCTGTGAAGTGGCTGGGAATCCTAAGATCAACGCCAATAGGAAAGACGTAAAAAAAGATTGCATTGACTTCATTAGAAAGGTATCCATGGGCTGTTGAAGAACTGAGTCAGCCACCCGGCTGCATTGCTATCTGCCAATGCACCGCGTCCTGCGTAGGTAATACGCGCATCCGCAATTCGTTGAGAAGAAACTTGGTTACCGCGATTAATATCATCGACACGAACGATGCCCGTTAAACGGATAAACTCGTCACCTTGGTTCAAACGAAGCCATTTTTCGCCGCTGATTCGCAGTACACCATTAGGCAAAACTTCATGCACGGTTACCGTGATTGCACCTTGCAGCTTGTTACCTTGAGAGCTGGAAGAACTGCCATCAAAGCTACGGTTGCCATCGATACCCACACCAAACTCATCAAATGTTCTTGTGCCAATGGTCGGTACTGCGAAGTTCACCGCAGAACTTTTACCAAACTGAGTACCCGCCTTTTTACTTGATGACGTTTCTTCTGAAAGTTCAACCGTTAACACATCACCGACTCGGTAAGCACGACGATCCTGAAAGAGGGTCATCGTGTATTGGTGACGATAAAGGCTACCAGACTGCGTTTCCGGTAACGTGTAATCAAGTGTTGGTGGCGCATATTCCTCGGCATTTGGCTCAGGCGGAATAAATTCCTGACGGCCAGCACACCCCACCAGCAACACGGCGGCTACAGCCCAACTCTTAGAAAGCCATTTCATTGCTTTTTCCTTCATCATCACCAATTTCATACTTACATTGATTGTGAAACAAACTTCAACATGTCATCTGCAGCAGAGACGACTTTCGCGTTCATCTCGTACGCACGTTGAGTGGTGATCATATCGACCATCTCTTCCACTACCTGTACGTTTGAACCTTCCAGTGCGCCTTGTTTGATGCTACCTGCGCCATCTTCACCCGCAATAAGCTCATCTGCTGGGCCACTTGCTTCGGTTTCACGGAACATGTTGCCGCCCACGGCTTCTAAACCGGCTGGGTTAATGAATTTTGCCAACGTGATTTGACCCAGCTGCTGAGGCGTTGGATCGTCTGCCGTGGTCGTGGTTACCGTGCCATCAACACCAACAGAAAACGAATTCGCATTGTCCGGAATTTGGATTTGTGGTTCTAACGGTAGACCTTGGCTGTTGACCATCAAGCCCTCAGAGTTGATGTGGAACTGACCATTACGCGAGTACATGATCTGGCCATCTGAGTTTTCAATTTGGAAAAAGCCTTTCCCCATGACCGCTAAATCTAGATCTTGTCTCGTGTTTTGCGTGTTGCCTTGGGTGAACACTTTTTGTGTGCCCACCACGCGAACACCACTGCCCAGCTGAACACCACTTGGCAACTCATTCACCTGATCCACTTGAGCGCCGGGTTGACGCTGAATGTTGTAGAACAAGTCTTCAAAGACCACTCGGTCGCGCTTAAAACCAACCGTGTTTACGTTTGCTAGGTTGTTGGAAATGGCAGTCATCTTAGTGTCCTGCGCTGCCATGCCCGTTTTACTTACCCATAATGCTGAATGCATTGGTTACTCCTTGTGGTGCGAGACCGACTATCTCGCCGCCATTAATTTATTACCAGCTTGTGCTAAGGTTTCAGCCGTTTTCATCATGCGAACTTGCATCTCGAAGTTGCGCGTTAGCGACATCACGTTAATCAACTCATCAATGGCAGACACGTTACTGCCTTCAAGGTGCTCTGCAGACACCTGCACGGTCTCATCCGCTGCGAATGGCACGCCATCAACACTGTGCAGTAGGCTGTCACTCTCTTTTTGTAGTTGATTCATTTCTGGTTTAACCAACTTTAACGTGCCTGCAGCGATTTCCGCGCCGCCACCCGGTGGGATAACCGACACTTGTCCGCGTTCGCTAATTTCAATCTTTTGATAATCAGGCACGACCAAAGGTCCATTTTCACCAAGCACCGCGAAACCATTAATGGTCATTGCGCCAAAGGTATCTACCTGAATATTGCCCGCACGGGTGTAAGCTTCGTTACCAGCAGGCGTTTCAACCGCTAGATAACCTTCGCCCATAATGGCGATGTCTAGTGGGCGTCCCGTTTTCATGATGTCGCCCGAATCAAAACGTGTTGACGCTGAATTCGTTACGACCATAGTGCGGCCATCAAAGCCTGGGCCTTGCATTTCAAGACTACTTACCCGCTCCATATCAGCCCGAAAGCCGGCAGTATCCGCGTTTGATAAGTTATTTGAACGCACGTGTTGAGCTTTAAGAACACGGCTCGCACCCGAGGTTGCGGTAAATAACAAGTTATCCATGCAACTCTCCCATTACACCGCGTTAAATAAAGCTTGAGTGAGCTTATCGTTGGTCGAAATGGTTTTTGCGTTCGCTTGGTAGTTACGTTGTGCCGTCATCAGCGCCACAAGCTCACTGGTTAAGTCAACGTTAGAGCCTTCTAGTGCACCTGGGGTTAAATCACCTAGCGTGCCTGACCCCGGAGCACCAATAATTGGCGCGCCTGAGCTAAAGCTTTGCGTCCATGAGGTACCGTTTGCTTTAGCAAGACCTTGAGTATTAGCAAAATCGGCCAGTACAACTTGACCTTGCAGCTGAGACTGACCGTTAGTGTAGGTGGCGTAAACCATACCGTTGTCTTCGACACGCACACCAGCCAGTTCACCAGAGGTATGACCGTTCGGGTTATTGGTGCTCACACCAAATGCGGCGCCGAACTGGGTGCTGCCGGCTAAGCTGATATCAATTTCCATTTTTTTGCCACCGGCTGTTGGAAATTCAACCTCAAATGCATTAATCGGAGAAGCTAGTACCCCATCCTCTTTAAACGTAACTTCCTGCTTTGTTTCGGGTGTAGTTGGGCTTCCATCTACATGCACTCGGGCTTCCCACTCATTCGCATCTGTTTTAGTAAAGTATTGAGTGACTGTATGTGCATTACCTAGCGAGTCATACACTTTGGTGGTGTAAGAAGAGTTAAATGATTTAGGGTCTTCTGGATCAAAAGCAACAGCTGTTTCATCATAAGGTTGTACAATACTAGCATCATAGGCAGGGTCACCCGGGTCACGTCTAGGGTCGTCAGTTGGGATTAAGAGATCACTATCCGCAGGAACAAGGTTCACTTTACTTGCACTGGCATCAAAGTTGGCCACAAAATCCAGTTTGTCTGTTGCTTCAGCCTTCAGTGAAGAGGTAGCAATTTGGATGTTGCCCACCGCGCCTTCCATCAGATTATTGTCACCATCAACGCCATAACCTTGCAATTTTGCGCCATTGTTTGAAACGACAAAATTGTTTTTGTCTGTGCCAAACACGCCAGAACGAGTGTAAAGCATTTGACCCGCACTATCTTGAGTGACAAAAAAACCACCACCGTTGATAGCCAAATCCATTGCACGACCGGTTCCTGTTATAGAGCCGTCTTTATCGAAGTTCTGTGAGATAGAAGCAACTTCTACGCCGCCAGGTTGCATGCCGTTATATACCGCTGAAAACTCAGCACGCGCCCCTTTAAAACCATATGTAGAAGCGTTGGCAATGTTGTTACTGATCGTGTTTAGTTCCGTATTGGTCGCGTCCAGACCACTTAGTGCGATGTTAAAACTCATAAAAAGACCTCTGATTTTCTTATTTGGTTAAGCACCAAACTGAGTGATTTGATAAAAAGGAACATTACCAACGCCTTGTACGTTGACTAATGCAGCGCCACCGGTATTCGGAATACGCACTTGCTCGACAGTACCAGCCATGAGGATGTTCGGACTTGCTTGTCCGTCTTGTACCTCAACCGACACCGTATATTTACCGGGTTTAAGACCCAGCGCTTCAGGATCAATTGAAAAATCGACATCCCCAGCCCCATGAGCACCTAAAGGCACTTTGGTTGACTGGCCGAATTCATCTTTCACCTCTAGCGTTACTTGGTTTGAGCCATGCTCTAGCTCGATTTTTCCGCTTTGAACGCCTTCGCCGAGTTCAAATTCATTTGAATTAACGTAAACGGTTTGACCCACTAAGCCAGCGGTAGAAAGTACTTGCATGTTATCGAGCAGAACCATGCTGTTTTGCATGATCGTCGACATATTCTCTGTACTTTGAACTTGAGAGAACTGTGCCAGCTGGCTGACATATTCCGTACCATCCAAGGGGTTAAGCGGGTCTTGGTTTTGAATTTGTGCCACCATTAAAGAAATAAACTCGTTCTCTAACGAAGAGGCACTGTTCATATCATTTGGGTTTGCAGAAATACCGCTGCCATTACTAGCCGATGCTTGAACGGGTGCATCAGACGATAGTGCGTTGTATTGTGCGAGACTCATTAGCTACCCTGCCCTAAACGCAACAAACCTTGTTGCATGCTTTTCACATTTGACAACACCTCAACATTGGTTTCGAAGCTACGTGTTGCCGACATCATGTCTGCCATTTCAGCGACAACATCAATATCGGGGTAATACACATAGCCTTCACCATTCGCCAATGGGTTATTTGGCTCAAAGCGTTTCTCGGCTTCTCCTGCACTTTTCACAACGTCAGCAATGCGAACTTCAGCATTGGGATACACACCATTTTCCGTTGTCATTTGCGTTTTTTGATACACCGTGGCGAACACTGGCTTTAAAGCTTTATAGGCATCATTGGGATTTGCCGATACCGCGTCTGCGTTTGCCAAGTTACTGGCTACCGTATTAAGACGTACGGTTTGTGCCGTCATCGCTGAGCCAGTGATCGAGTAAATATCAGTGAATGACATAATTAACGTCCCTCAATCGCTTTCGCTAAACCACTAAGTTTCATATTGAGAAACGTCAGGCTGGTTTGAAAGTCCATGTTATTTTGGGTGAATTTTGCTTGTTCAACACCAAGTTCTACAGTGTTGCCATCTTTACTATTCTGGTAAGGCACCGAGTACTGGGCCTCAACCTGAAGTTTAGGTACAGAATTACTCACACCGTTTGTCGACATTTTCTTCATAACAGTGGTGAAACTTAGGTCTTTCGCCAAATACCCAGGAGTGTCAACATTTGCTAGGTTACTGGCGAGGACTTTGGTACGCTGAACACGAAAATTGAGTGCCTCTGGATGTACACCTAAAGCATTTTCAAATGTGATCGCCATGCATCTTCCTTACAGTCGGCTCGAATACGCCAATATATAAACAAAATACGTGCCATAAAAAATAGCAATTCATATCAATGACTTACAAACAATCATGGAAATCAAACTTCCGGGTCGCGGAAGGCATTAAAAATAAGGGGAAGCTGCGCTCTTCCTCACTACTGATGCTCATGCTACTCGCTCTCACATCAGGCCAAAGTTTTGCCAGCACTGACAACAACACCCTCAGTGTCGAGAAGCTAAAAAGCGCCGTGACAGAGCACTTCGAGCAAGAAGTAAAACGCTTTGCACTTTCCAACCGGTGGGGGAACTACCAGTTGAATTTCGACATGTGGGTGCCGGGGTCGGCCAACCACTTACCAGAATGTGATTCGCCTCTGATCATCACTGGTCGAGATAACCAACCTCTGCCAGTCGGAAACCTTAAACGATCGGTAAGTTGCGATGATATGTCTTCATCTTGGCGAATTAACGTGACAATAAAATCAAAACTGACATTGCCCGTCTTGGTTGCCACCACCACCGTGGGCCGAGATGAAGTCGTGACAGCGAAACACGTCAAACTGGAAATACGCACCATCACTCGTCAGGACGATTTTTATACTCATCCGAAGCAAGCGATTGGGTTAGAAACCTCCCGCCGGCTGCGTGCAGGTCAAGTGGTAGATCCATCGAACTTATCTGCCCCACCGTTAATAGAAAAGGGCAACGAAGTCATCGTGATTGCCACAAAAAATGGATTTAGTGCCAGTACGAAAGGTGTCGCCTTTGAAGATGGTGCGAAAGGCCAACAGATTGAAGTGAAAAACCTAAGCTCAGGAAAGGTCATACGGGCCGTGGTGACAGGACTCAATCAAGTCCACACTCAATTCTGATTTTGGACTGAGAGTAACATTTTTTGATTTTGGCGCTCGTCAGCCATAGTGAACTTCGAGTACAAAATAAATATTTAATGTTTTTTACACCCTAGCCGCCTACTTTAATTAGAACATGATGATGAGGACCACAGCATGAAAATAGACAAAGTCGCGGGCGGTCATGTCCCACAAACAAAATTACAGCAAGCGAGCAAACAACTGGTCGACACCGTCGAACAAAACAAAGTAAGCGAGCCCGCATTTCAGGCGAATACGGCTGCGATTGATCGCGCTCAAGCTGAAATGGCATCACTACCCGATGTTGACATGGAAAAAGTAGAACAGGTACGCAATGCATTAGCACGTGGCGAACTGAGCCTAGATACCCAAGTACTATCAAAGGCGATCATGCAATTCCACACCGGTCACGAGTAAAAATACACTAGGAAGGCATCATGGCAAGCGCAGTATCGCAGCGAATCCAACATTTTGTTCGCTCAATACCAGAAGATATTAAACTCTATCGACAACTGCTCCCTTTACTTCAACAGCAGAAGTCTTTGTACCTAATGTTTGATGGTGAAACACTGAATAATAATATTCAGCAACAAACGCCGATACTCAATAAACTCAGTCGCTCAGCCACTGAGAGAAGCCAGTGTATGCGAGAGTTGGGGTTAACACCTAATGACACTAGCGTGAAACGAATTTTCAACGCTTTGCCTGCCCAAATAGCCAAGCAAGCTAGAGAACAATGGGCGCTGTTAGAAACGTTGGTCAGTCAGTGCCAACAATACAATCAGAGCAATGGTCAAAGCTCTGCGGCGTTCCATGAGTTGATCAGTCAACTCAAACAACCAGTGCAACACACTTATGAAGATAAATCGTTCTAAACGATATTCGTCTAACCTACAGATTCCGTCGCCATCCCGATTGAATACTGTAGGTCTTTATATTTTTATCACCTTATTTTCTTGCCTGTCAGCAATCTGTCAAGCACAGCCACGTTCCGCTGATATTCAGCAGCAATATCAAGTTTTAGCCCCATATAAACCACAAATCACCAAACGTCTCAATTCAGTGAGCCCAGTGTTGGATCATATTCTCAAGCAATTACAGAACCATTCGTTACCAACGAAACTAGCCTTGATCCCGATGCTGGAATCCTCTTACAACCCAAAAGCCGTTTCTCACGCAAATGCAGCAGGGCTTTGGCAGCTCATCCCTGCGACAGCGCAACGATTCGGATTAAACGTGGACTCAAAACAGGACGATCGTTTTGATACCCAAGCGAGCACAATCGCGGCGCTTAAATATCTGACATTCTTATACAACAAGTTCAACCAAGACATCGCTCTTACTTTGGCCGCGTATAACGCAGGAGAAGGACGAGTCGCACGTGCGATTAAACGAGCGGGTAGCAGCCATTTCCAACAACTCAAGTTACCTCAAGAAACTCACCAATATGTCAGTCGCTTTTTCGCACTGGAACAGTTAATAGATATAGAGCAGTTACAATCATCATCCTTCCAACCGTTACTCTTATTTGTCACCGAACCCATTCCGCTTTCTCAACCACTCATCGACTTTAGTCGACTCCCCCCGCTGGTCAGTTTGTAAAAAACGCCAAAGCCATCAATGTCAGAAGAACGTAAAACTGCGCCCTCCTATTCGACTGATTTGAAAACTCGTGATCTTGCTACCAACGTGTGTAAAAACGTTAAGCTAGGGTATCTCAAAGATAAGAAAGAGCAGTGGTTTGCTCATAGACACTCAGTTGCACTCTTTGATTGATAGATATGCGTCACATTGCGTTTGCGAAACGCATGAAAACTAAAGGTTGGACCTGTTATTTATTTACACACTCAATGAAAAGCGGCTATTGTTTCTATAATTTAAAACAGATTTAAAATATTGAGATGACGCTTCGCTTGCGCGTCTGGAATAAGTCCGGGTTCCGGGGGGATCTCGGACTTTTTTATTACTTTCAACTTGCCACCCAAAAATACGGCGGGAAAATCAAACTAACTCCTTAGCAATGAGCTGTAATAAGAAAGTTTCTCGCTCAATACTCATCCCTTTCTTCGGGCTATCCGCTATCGTTTCTTCATTGTGCGCAATCGCATCGTGGATATTTATCCATACAGGCCGCATGCCATTCTTCACTTCGTAATCCTCATAGGCCGTCTCACCAAGCTCACGATCGATTCGGCATATGTAACAATACGAGACCATGTGCATAACATCCGCATCATCTTTGTGCCAAGGTCGAAACTCTTCAAAAATACCGTAGGGTTTAATGCCATGAATATTTTGTGCACCTGTTTCTTCTTCTAACTCACGAACCAGTCCGGCAATCACATCTTCACCATCGTCAATGCCCCCACCAGGTAAAGTATAATCATGGTAGCGCTCAGTATAGAGCAACAGAACATCTTCGCCATCAAGCACAATGGCACGCGCAGCATTACGTTGAAAGATGATCTTGTCGTCCAAATGATCAATGTCTGGGTGGATTATCGATTTTAAATGTCTCATTAAACGTTCCGCTGTGAAGGTTTTACGCGCATACTACCGAAATTCCTCGTCTTTCCCAAGTTGCTATTTGTCTAGGAAAGCGCATCGTTTCATCTTAACCGCACACGCCCTCTAACCACTTTGATAAAAGCGCATGGAAGATGGTCCACTCAAGAGCTAGGAATATACTTGAATACAAATATCGCTACGCCCCTCATACTTTTTACAGGCATAACACAATAACCACTAAAATTTTCCTATAATCAGCATAATACTCGCCCATCCCATGCGGAGATAAAGAATGAAAAAGACAAGTTTAATAATGGCTATGGCTGCGACAATGATGCTGGCTGGCTGTGCAACCTACGACGGTGCGACTCGATCTACCGAATACACATCAGCGGCGAATCCTGCCGCGGTTTACTGCGTTCAACAAGGTGGTGAGCTTGAGACCATATCAGAAAACGGTGAACGAGTGACTTACTGCGTTCTTTCTGAAGACAATCGTGTTGAGCAATGGGAGTATTACCGCGACCATCATAAAAAGAATGATGAATACTAATTACCCAATCAGCAATTAAGGAGCCAAATGGCTCCTTTTTTCATTGACTTATATCTTCCGACCAAAAACGCCCAATATACTCAACTTAGTGCGCACAATAATATCGAACAGTGTTCTATTCTTGACATTTCCCTGACAAAACTTTCCACTCGGACAATAAAATCTCGCACACAGATCACATAAATTCACGTTTCTTCCACACTATGTGGAGCAGGTGGGCCAGATGAAAACGCAAATAATGAAAAAAGCCGAGTCGGCACAAAACAACGTTGTTACTGAAGAAGCTAAGCGGATTATCTATAAATTAAGTTTGAGCGCGTTAATGATTGTGGCTATCAGTATTCTCGTTAACCTAAGCATTCGTCTTGATTATGTCGTATTGGGTTCAAGCCTTGGAGAAGTCTCGATCACTGAAACACTTCAGCTTGTGATGCTCGCTATTGCTTCGTGGTCGTTTTTTAGCCTTTCAAAGCAGCAGACCCAGCTTAAACACGCGGCCATTCTGATCTCAGGCTTTTTCGCCGTTCTAATTATCCGTGAGACGGACTATTGGACGGACATGATTCATCATGGCTCTTGGATTTTCCCTGCCCTAACGATAACGGCACTTGCCTGTGCAAAAGCTTACCGAGGGGGTAAAGGTACGGTGAATGAAATGGCAAACATCTTAAAAATGCCAGATATGAAGTTATTGATTGGCGCTGTCATGCTATTGCTGGTGTTCTCACGTTTATACGGTATGGGTAACTTTTGGCAACAAGTTATGGATGAGAGCTACATTCGCGATGTTAAAAATATTTCAGAAGAAGGCATAGAGCTACTTTGCTACTGTCTAATTGCATTAAGCGCAGTACGTACGCGACGCGAACTTACTGAATAGATTCGGGATCTAAGCGGCGGTTTAATCTGGTAAGGGTCGGATGAAGTACGCTCAAGGCTTGCTCCGTCGCATCGAAAGATTCATTCAAGGCTGTCATCTCGACGGCCTTTTTAATTACTTCAACCAACTGTAACGTGTCTTGGTCTAGCGGTAATACTTGCAGTTGCTCAATCGCTTTTCGTGCAATGGATAGCGGCTGAGCTCTCACAACCGACAAATCTCGTTGAAACGACCCCTTCTTTACGCCTTCTAAATAAACTCGGTAAGTTGTCAGTTCATCAAGGTGTAAAAATGCCTCTGCCAAAATTCCTTTGTGCGGATATGGCACACTAATATGTTGGCTGATGTCTAATGGAATATTGAGCTGAACGCCCTTTGAGGCACAATTTGTCTTAAGAACTCGCAGCAACCCCTGCTCATCCATCAGCGTTTGGATTTCTATGATTCGTTCAAGATGGTAATCATTGGACAATAATGTCACATTAATCAGGTGCTGTGACGGCAACGGAACCAGACCACTATCACATAACACTTGTGCGGCATTACGCATATTTTGAAATGTGTTCAACGAACGGTTTTCAATTAGAACCTGATGTTGAGGAAACGAGACCAATGATGACGCATTCAGTCTTTTAAAATAAGCGTACATCGCATC
Source organism: Vibrio sp. ES.051 (assembly GCF_002563795.1). Classification (GTDB taxonomy): domain Bacteria; phylum Pseudomonadota; class Gammaproteobacteria; order Enterobacterales; family Vibrionaceae; genus Vibrio. The sequence continues at coordinate 69,338 of NZ_PDJL01000003.1, read as the reverse complement.
CGCTTCAGAGACGGTTTGATCTGAAACTCTTCCGCCACAAAAAATTAGCAGCGTATTATCAATTGGTAAAGAAGAGAGAGAGTCAGATAACGCAGCGACTCTCGAGATACCCTCAGCCGTTAATCGACTATTGACTAGGCGTTTACCTAGAATGATGACTACATTATCTAACTTCATATCAAAATCTCGAGGTTATTTAGCAGAGTTACAAAATTCTTCTTTCCCAATTAGCTTACAAACCCTAACATCTAGTTAACAACACTGTTCTAGAGACCTTTACAAAGGTTCACTGTTAAAGGAAGTCAATTATGCTGTCGATTTTCGATATATTTAAGATTGGAGTCGGACCTTCAAGTTCCCACACTAATGGCCCTATGCTCGCCGGATTTCATTTCACTCAACGCCTTAAAGACTCTATGGCGAAAGTGCATCGTGTGCAAGTAGACCTCTACGGCTCATTATCACTTACTGGCAGAGGACACCATACGGATCGCGCCACCGTCCTCGGTTTGATGGGTAACCGCCCAGATAACATAAAAATGACCAGTGCTAAAAGTGCATTACAACATACCATAGAAAACAAAACCTTACCGTTAGCGGGAACTCACCACATTGAGTTTAGTTATGACCATGATATCGTCTTCCATAGCGATTACCTTCCTTTGCATGAGAACGGCATGATGATCACTGCACTTGATGCCGCTGGCGATCAGGTCGCATTCGAGACTTATTACTCTATTGGTGGCGGTTTTATCGCAACAGCAGATGAACTAGAGTACGGCACACAACAAGCTCAAGTAGAAGTGCCATTCCCATTCACTTCCGCTGATGAGATGCTTGCAAAGGCCGAAGCGAACGGTTTTAGCTTAGGTGGCATGATTTTGCAGAATGAGCTTTCATTCCGCCCTGAGGCAGAGATCGACCAAAAAGCAGAGCAGATCTGGAAAGTGATGTCACTCTGCATGGATCGTGGGTTTAATACTGAAGGTATTTTAGAAGGCGGTTTAAACGTCACTCGCCGCGCGCCAAACCTGTTGAAAAAGCTGGAGGCCAATGCTGCGATTGAAAATGATCCCATGGAGATCATGGATTGGATTAACTTATTTGCTTTTGCAGTCAGTGAAGAAAACGCAGCTGGTGGACAAGTCGTCACCTCTCCAACGAACGGCGCGGCGGGAGTCATACCTGCGGTGTTGATGTATTACCATCGATTCATTAAAGAACTCGATATCAAGCAGTTAAAGGACTTTCTTGCCGTCGCTGGGGCGATCGGCATTTTATATAAAACTAACGCATCAATTTCAGGTGCAGAGGTGGGGTGCCAGGGAGAAGTCGGCGTTTCTTCATCCATGGCAGCAGCGGGCCTGACGGCGCTAAGAGGCGGCAGTAACGAGCAGATCTGTATTGCGGCAGAAATCGCGATGGAGCATTCCCTGGGTATGACCTGCGACCCAATTGGGGGCTTGGTTCAAGTGCCGTGTATCGAAAGAAATGCGATGGGTGCAATGAAAGCGATTAATGCGTCACGTATGGCGTTAAAGCGCAATAGTAAGTGTCTTATCTCACTAGATAAAGTTATCGAAACCATGTACCAGACAGGTAAAGACATGAACAAAAAATACCGTGAAACATCTTTAGGCGGTTTAGCCGTGATCCACATGGCACCACCGTGCGAGTAATGCCGCTAACAACGTTTTATAGAGTGTAAAATGATTGAGAGAAAAAACAGCTCATCAAAAATGAGCTGTTTTCAGGGTAATGCCTTCATTGCCCTAAATTTTATCTGTTACCGTTAGCGTCGCAGCTAGCACATCTTGTCCAAATAATACGCTGCGCTCTGGCGACCAACCGTAAAGTGGGTCTGGATGGTTGTTGTTATCTTTAAATGGCATCTCAATGGTATAAGACAAGCATTTAAATTGTTCTGCAACCCAATTTGAACCAACCGTTAAGTTCGCCTTCCCTGGTTCATCTTTGTCGTAACCCATCGCATCTTGGAACTCAGGCGTAATAGTAAGTAATGCTTGCTTAAATGACGCTTCTAAAGCAGCAAGGTTTTCATCATAGGAAGGAATTCCTTCTGATCCTGCAACGAAGTTGTATGGAATCGCCTCATCACCATGAATGTCTAAAAACATGTCGACTCCAGTTTCCAACATTCGTTGACGCACGAGGCTAACTTCTGGGCTTTTTTCCATTGACGGCGTTTGCCATTCGCGGTTTAAGTTCACGCCTACCGCGTTGGTGCGTAAATGACCACGAATACCACCATCAGGGTTCATGTTTGGCACTACGTAAAGCACGGCCTTTTCTAGTAACACACGTGCAACCGTGTCGTTTTCATCCAACAAACGTTGGATCATGCCTTCCATGAACCATTCCGCCATAGTTTCACCTGGATGCTGACGGGCAATCATCCAAATTTTCTTTTTACCTGCTTCTGGTTCACCAAACGTCAGTAGGCTCATGTCATTGCAGTCCAGCGTCTGACCTAAAGTTTCCAACTGACAATGATGCGCACTCTGTGCCATGTGTAATAAGTCTAAATGGCGATCGTACGTGTAAGGCGCAAAGTAAGCGAAGTAGATAGAACTGCGTTCTGGAATAACTTTAAAGGTCAGCGTATCGCCATCGAATTCAGCAGGAATACGGAACCATTCTTCGCGGTCGTAAGACGCCACGACATCGTAACCCTGCCAACCTTCTGGGTATGCAGACTTGGCCAAATCAAGCAGTTTGATGATGTGTGACTGTTCTGCTTCTGTTTCTAGACGAAAGTGAAACCATTGGTAGAATTCTGACAGGTTGTCATTAGGAATTTTGAGTTGAATGTCGTTTTTGTCGTCTGCTTTCACTACGTGAATGCTGCCGCTATCGAAGTTGCTGAATACTTTCATTATATTACTCACCTTTTTCATCTGAGCTTGAAAAGCTGAGGCTAACACAAAGGGAAGAGATGCCCCTATTACTTTCCTATCGCTCCTAGCCACGATATTAGATATTCACTTTCCTCGCCTCTTGTGAAGGCTGTATGCGGACTCATTACAAACCATCAGTACGATCAATAAGCAATATACGCATTTAACTGGCCAACTAAGAAAAACGCCTACTCACACTGAGTAGGCGCTAACACAATAGATGTGTTTAGGCAGTAGAAACTGGCCTATTGATTAGAAGTAGTAACGAGCACCTAAAGTCCAGTAGTCGTTCTCTTCATTATTATAGTCGTTACCTAAGTCAAACTGGTAACCTGCAAAAGTATAGAACGCTGGTGTTACAGCGTATTCAGCTTGTAATGCTGTTTCGCTTGTAACTGTCTTATTGTCTTTGTCGTCTTCTACACCTTCGTAGTTAACGCTGAATGTCCAATCGTTTACGCCGTACGCCAACAAAGCTTCAAGCTGAGATGTGTCTTCACGCATATCGTAGAAGTATTCGTTCATGCCGTATACTACTGCTGCGTATAGGCCTGAAGCATACTCACCATAGTTTACAGAGACTAGGTGTGATTCAGCATTTTCTGTATTATTCCCGATTTTAACGTCACCGCCGCTGTATACGTAACCAAGACCAAAGCCCGCTACAGAGCCGCTAAGTGCGATTTGACCGCGTTGATCATATTTATTACCAGAAGTTGCATATACAGGCAGACCTGTAGCTTCAGATTTCACGATTGATACACTTGTATCATCATTCTCGCCCTGCCAACCTAGGCCTAGGTTGAAAGCAAAGCCGTTGCCAAAATCATACCCTTTGCGGTAACTGAGCATTTTTTCTGCGCGACCAGTCCCTAGGTTGTTGTGGTTGTCGTACAAGAAATCGTTCGCAAACGCGATTGGTAAGTCCGCTACGCCCGCGATGTCGTAGTACGGTGACCACTGTGTACCTGCGACTAGACGACCAAACTGCTCATGAGTTGCACCGATGTAGCCTAAACGCGTTGAGAATGACTGTTCACCACCATTTAGGTAGTTAAGTGCCCATTCGCCTTTAGCGTCGATAGTGATGCCGTTGCCAATGTCTTTCTTACCCGCCACGTTAATACGTGGAGACACTTGGTGAACTTTCACTTCGTCTTCGAAATACTCACCGACGCCAACAGAAACGTGACCGCCGATAGAAAGAGATGTGCCATCGCTGTTATAAACTTCTGCTGCGAAAGCTTGTGTACCACATGCTAGTGCCGCCACTGCAACGGCTAGAGTTTTCATTTTCATTGTTAACATCCGTATAGTTGTTTGTACCGGTTCGCTCAGAATCAGATTAAACTTGAATTAATCACAACGAACACGTAACAAAGTAATGACGAAATCGAAATAAAACAAACACTTTATTATGCAATCAATGGTATTGACGGTCATTTTTTGAACTAAGTCACGAAAAAGCAGGGAACTTTTCATTTTCCAACATAAATTCTATGGACTTTTTACGTGTTACATTCCCTGCGCGCGAGTGGCTTCTCACTTTTGGTATTCTTACTGCCCCTACGGTCAATAATATAATATGTAGTATGCGATCTCGTTCAATAAACGATGTTAACGTTTTTCAAAGTCTTTTCTGCCACTCGCCATAGTGTGTGTGGCTTATCTTGTTCCACTAAACTTGAAAACCCGAGGCTAAGCTCGGGTCTTTTTATCAATAACTGTAGGTTTACGAGTTTTGGGTCGACTCCACTTTGCGCCGCTGAGATAAGTACTTCACCCAACTTTTCGCTTGATTCGACGGCTTAATTTCATCGGCTCGTTTCGCGTTCGCCAATGCATCGTCAAAACGTTGCAGCTTGTAGTAAGCGCGTGTTTTGATAAGTGCGACATCCGCTTTACGACCGCTGACCTTATCCAGCGCCGCAAGTGCTTGCTTGTAGTGGCCTTCTTGAACCAGCAGTTGAGAATAGTTCCAGTAATACTTTCTATCTAACTGAGCAGCAATACGCCAGCTATCAATAGACTCTTCCCACTCTTTTGCCATTTGCCAATACGTCGCTTGCTGAGCTTTTAGCTTACTATTCGAGTTTACATCCTCTAGCTCGTTCATCACCAACGCGGCTCTCTCTGGAATGCCTCGTTTCGCGTACAATTGTGCCAGCAGTTTTAAATCATCTTGAGTGAGCTTTAGCCCTTTCAGTTTTGCCAAAGCCAAAGCGTCTAACGCACGTTTGTTATCCTCAACTCGTAGGTAAAGACTCACTAACTGACGCCACCATTCAATCCGCTCGGGGTCAATCACGATCAAGCGTTTGATGGTTGAGATGGCCGGCTTCCACTTTTTCAGTTCTAGCTCAGCAGAAAGCTTTATCGACAATGCGCCAAGTTTGTCAGGCTGACCAAATTTCTCATAGCGAGCGATTGCTGACAGCACTTTTTGCCACTGGCTCAGCTGATAGTGCGACTGAGAAATACGTAGCCAAAGTTGATGCACTTTTTGGTCCTTAGGCACGTTTTGGCTTAGGGCGTAGTAATGAGGTAAAGCGTTAGAAAAACGTTGCTCATTCAGCAAGATATCGGCCAGCATCTTTCGGGTTTGCCATGCTTGCTCATCTTGCAGCAAACCACTATTGACTGCCAACTCAAGTTGCTTAATGGCCGCTTGAGTTTGCTCATTCTGCCAGTAAAAAATACCCAACATTCGATCCACATAAGCTTGGTCATACCCATGCGAAAGATCCATAGTTTCAAGAGATGAAATCGCTTCTTTTAGCTTCTCCTCTTGAGCCAAGTTATGTGCTCGCTGAACTCTCGCGGCGGTGTATTGGCTTAGCTCGCTGGCAATAGTAGAAAATGCACTCAGGCTCAATACCGTACCAATTAATAATTTTTTCATCATTTGGCTAACTTGAACTCCAGTTTTACGGTTTGTCCGAACTGCTCAATGGACACCCCATCCTCAACTTTTGGTTGATACTTCCATTTTTTAAGCGCACGAATCGCTTCTCTCTCGAACATACGCTTTGGCTTCGCCTCGATCACTTCAATATCTTTTGGTCGTCCGGTTGCGTCAATGGTGAAACGCATAATGACATAGCCTTCAACTCTACGTTTTAGCGCCTTACTTGGATAGCGAGGATCAACACGATACAACGGCAGTGCTTGTTGGTTACCCATCGTCCCCTTCAAGTTTGGTGCACTGATCGCGATGCCATCCAGCGCCGTATTTAAACCCAAAGCACTGACTGGCGTCATCTGGCTCATGGGTTCCATTTGCGTATCGGCTTGAGACAGATCGATTGGCTCCGGCGCTTGTGGTGGTTCTGGTTGCTCTGGCACTGAACGTTGACGACGCTGCACGTCGGCGTCATTCTCTACCATCACCATATCAAAACGAACAGTTTCTGACGCTTCCGGCGCACGTTGGTTGCCTTTATCAACCATCCACGCCATAAAGCTAAACAGGCTCAAAGAAATTAGCAATGATGCTGGGAGTGCAAGTAACAGCCTGCCCATTAAGGTTTCTCCGCCGCCAATGCGATGCTTTTCACGCCCGCGGCTTTTGCCGCATCCATCACTTTCACGACGGTGCCATTGTAAGCATGCTCATCAGCTTGGATAACCAACGAGGCATCAGGCTGATCAAGTAACAGATGTTCAATAGACGCTTCAACACGCTCAATATCAACCACTCGTTTATCGATGTATACGTCATTTGCTGCCGTTACCGCGATAAAAATGCCCGCGTCTTTTTGACTGACAACATTAGAAGCCTGAGGGCGATTCACTTCTACACCGGACTCACGTACAAACGAACTGGTCACAATAAAAAAGATCAACATGATGAAGACGATATCAAGCATCGAGGTGAGATCGACCTGGGCTTCATCTTGTTGGTTAGGTCTGCGTCCGAGTCTCACTTTTGACTCCTTAAAGATTGTTCTAACTGGATAGCTTTTCGTTCACACACTTTACTAAGGCGAGCATGAACAAACATGCCCGCAAGCGCCGCGACCATACCGGCCATGGTTGGCAGCGTAGCAAGTGAGATACCTGAAGCCATCAATTTTGGATTGCTGCTGCCTTGCGATGCCATTACGTCAAACACCGTAATCATGCCCGTCACCGTTCCTAACAGACCCAGCATTGGGCAAATCGCCACAAGTAGTTTGATGGTCGATAGGTTTTGGCGCAGTTCGATTTGCGCTTTTGCAATCCACCCGTCACGGATTTGATGCGCGTACCAAGAGTGGTGCTCTGATCTTGCTTGCCACTGCTCGCAAAGCTGTTTCTTTACTCCTGGAAAAACCGTTGTGAGATAAATAACTCGCTCCATGACCAACAGCCAGCACACCGCCACGACGGCAGCCAGCCACCATAGGATTTGACCACCTTGCTGCATAAAGCTCATCAAGGTTGTGGCCCAATCCTCACTGATCAAACCCAATGTGTTGAGTAGGATCTGCTCCATTACGCTGCGTTCTCCGCTAAGGTGTTAGAGTGACTTTTGTTGCTCGGCATATCACGCTCCGCTTGTTCTGCAACCAAACCGATGCCTTGCTTTTCTAAGATACTGCGAATATTTTCTGCTTGAGAGCCCAATACGTTGTGCGCCAATAGCAAAGGCATCGCCGAAACAAGGCCAAGTACGGTAGTCACAAGCGCCATCGAAATACCACCCGCCATTACTTTCGGATCACCATTACCAAATTGAGTGATCACTTGGAAGGTTTCGATCATACCCGTTACGGTGCCGAGAAGACCAAGCATAGGGGCAAGCGCGGCAAGCAGCTTCAGCATCGACAACCCTTTTTCTAGATGGGTTTGCTCATCAACCACGGCTTCCAAAAGACGTAGCTCTAACGCCTCTACGCTGCGATGCTTGTCTTTCTGGTACACTGCAAGCACGCGACCCAAAGGGTTATCGCCTGGCTGCGCTGGAGTTTTCAGTTGCTTCATGATTTTCTGGCACGAAATCATCAGCGATGCACCACGTACGAGCGCAATCAATAGACCAATAGCCAATAAACCAAGGATGATTTTACCGACAACGCCGCCTGCATTTAGGCGATCAGCCAAAGTCGGTGAGTTTGCCAGTTGTTCAAGAAGAATGCCGCGTGACGGATCAATAACAAGCGCCTCAATGTCACCAGAGGAGATAGTGCTCGCCGTTGGGCCGTTGTCAGGCTGACGTAGATAATTTACCGCATCTCCGCGTTGACCATTCCACTTAACGTAGCCAGTCTCATCCAGCAGCGCCATAGAACCAAGACGAACACCATTAACCGTTTGTTCACGACCTTCGCCATCGAGCAATGTGAAAGAGACGTCTGCCATCTCACCACTTGCTTTGATTTGTTCTTCCATGCTGCGCCACATCGCCTGAAGTTGGGTCAACGTTGGCAGTGATTTAGCCGCAACAATAGCATCGATATCTTTCTGATATGAGTTTGCGTCTACGCCCGTTACCGAACTCTTTAGCTCTGACTCTAGATCTTTTGCGTTCTGGCGAACGACGCCAAATAACTCACCTAAGCTTCCGGTTTCTAAACGTAGCTTTTCTTCTAGCTGCGCCAGTTCTGCTTCATTTTCAGCGAAGGTAACACTTAATGAGTCGGCTTCTGCTTGAAGAGCCGCTCGCTCAGCAACCAGTTTATTCTTTATCGCCTGTAGCTCTTGCTCTGTTTGCTTAAAGCCCGACTCACGCGCTACGTTGTGTGATTGCTGTTGACGATTTTCTTGCTGCGCCTTTTGCAACAACGCATCACTAGCAAACGCTGTATGAGGCATTAATGCGGCTGTCGAAATTAGTGCCACCGATAACCATTTTTTCATCATTTATTTGCCCTCCGCAGCGGTTAACGACACTGGCAGAGTTAACATGCTCGGCGCGATCTGTTTATTCGCCATAGCGAACGCTTTATCTAGCTCTGATTTCTGCTCAGCTCCCACTGGCTGCCATGCTTGTTGCTGCTGTGACCAACTCCAGAATGTCTCACCAGATAAGCTACGCGCTACCAAAGACAAACGCCCTAAATAGAGAATATCCGCCTCCACCGCTTCATTGTCATTCAGGTTGATCTTGCCTTGGTACACACCAAGCTTGGTGCCGTAATCCATCTCGATTTGGTACGCTTCTAAAATGCGACGAAACTTCTCTGCGTCCGCAACATCTGCGCGCGTCATCATGGAATCCAGCTTTGCAATTCGCTCCTCACGTTGCGCTTTGCGTATCGGCTTGTCGTTAGCGACGAGCACTTTTAAACCTTCAAGCATGTGATACATCAAAGGCACGACACCTTGACGTGTTTGAGCGATCTGCTCAATTTGCTCGTTCAAGCTCTCCACTTCTTGGTTTTGACTCGCAACGAGATTTGCAAGGTGATCGCGATAAATCTTCAAGTTACCGACTTCTTCTTGCAGCTGTTCAATTTCAGCATCTAAAGTCAGTGATTTTTCTGCGCTTGCATCAATACGCTTCTGACTTACCGCCGACGATTGGTTTGTTTTACTCTGCACAGCTTGTGCATCGTTTAAGTTCGCCGCGTGAGCGGGAATCAAAACCGATGATATCAACAGAGCGATACTTGATTTCATTAGATTCATACGAGTTATATTTCTGTGTTCCAAAAACGACCAAAGGGGAAGACCAAACTTCCCCTTAAAAATCAAAATTTTATCAGTACTTAAACTGGATTGTTGCCATGTAGTTTCGGCTTTCACCAATCACTACGCCGCTAGCACCATCATACTCAAGAGGGTCTGTTTTACCGCCACCTGCAAAGTATTCAGTATCAAACAGGTTTTCGACATTGAATCGAGCAATAATATCCAAGTTTTCATCGTACTTGTGTTTGTATGACACGCCCATATCGATACGTGCATACCCATCTTTCTCGAAGGTGTTTTCTGCATCACCGTAGCGCTCACCTTCATAAATCAAACCGAGGTTGAGGTTGGTATTGTCCTGAACCTTGTAGCTAGACCATAAACTTGCTGAGAATTCTGGTACGTCTGCTGGACGATTGCCTTTATAGTTTTTACTCTGTGTAATCTCCGCATCTAAGTACATAGCAGAAGCCGTTAACGAGAGCTCCTCTGTGACAAAACCTTGCGCTAGAATTTCGGCACCACGGTGTACTTGCTCACCGTCTTGAGTCACTGTCTCTTTACCCGGGTTATTTGGTGCATCAACTGTCAGCTTGACATTCTCTAGCGTGATATCGAACAGAGCACCTGTTAGGTAAAGACGCTGATCAAACAATTCCCACTTGGTGCCGACTTCGTAAGAGATGCCTCGTTCAGCGTCCAGCTTCTCACCATCGTTCGTATAATCTTCACCACTTACCTGCCCTTGAGGCATAAAGCTTTCTGAATACTGAACATAAATCGAGCCATTCGTTGTCGGGTGGAGAATCACACCAAACTTTGGAGAAACTTGGTTTTCTGTCAGTGCATCATCACGCTTTTCGTCATAACGAACACCCGCAAGCACTTGCCAGTAATCATTAATCGTCATCATATTTTGTGCGTAGAGCCCCCAAGTATCGTACTCTGACGTTGGCGATTTTTTCGAGCTACGATATCCAGGCTTAGGTACGGTTTGCCCAGGTTCTATATTCGCTTCATTATGAAATGCCATAAAGCGATCATAACTATAATCTAAGTAGTTAGCGCCCACTAATAGCCTATTTTCCGTACCAAACAGCGTAAAGTCCGTGGTTACATCCAAATAGGCGGTATCAAATACCCAGTTATCGGTACGATCGTTGCCTCGATGTTTAATCGTATTGCTCTCTTCATACTGACCAAACTTAGGGTAAGACTCTACATCAAAACGCTTAAAGTCTTGGCGGTTGTAACCCGCTTTTACATTCACGTTGTCCGTGACTTGAGCATTAATATCGACACCGTAGTTTTCTACGTCATTATCAATTTCAGACCACTGAGCATCCCAAATGTACTTATCACCGCGAACCGCTTTACCATCGACAATGTAGGCACCAGAATCCACGCTACCATCGTCTTTCGTGCGATCGTAATGGGCCGATACCATAACGTTGTCTGTGATATCGTACTCAACCACTAAACCTGCCACCGTACGATCCGTTTTAGGCTCGGTACCATCACCGTACCTACGCCAAGAACCGTCGCTTTCTTTAGCAAAAATAGCACGAGCGCGTAGCGTCTCTGCATCATTTAGCGCGCCACTCACATCTAATACGGTACGTGAGTGATCATTCGAGCCAATCTCTTGACTCAAACTTGCTTGCGTTTGAGTTGTTGGTTTCTTAGAAACCATGTTTACTAAGCCACCCGGCTCAGATTTACCGTAAAGTAGACCCGATGGGCCTTTGAGTACTTCAACGCGCTCTAAAAGCTCAATTGGCTGACGATAATGTGACCAGTGTTGGCGACCATCACGAAGAAAGCCGTCTGAACTACTAAGCTCAAAACCACGTAAAGAGAAACGTTCGCGGTTACGGCTGGTGCCACCCGCGCTAACACTGGCATCGTTACGTAGCACTTCACCAAGTGTGCTCGCACGCTGCTCATCGATTAGCGTTTCATCGATAACCGCGACTTGTCCTGGCGTTTCCAGCTGCATCATTTCCATGCGCATGGCTGTACTGTTTGTATCCGCCTTGTAACCGAACTCTCGACCTTCTACAACTACATGTTCGTCTGTTTGAACTTCCGCCACTGCAGGTGTTGCTAACACCGCACCGATCACTAATGCCAACGAGCTCTTAGTAAACATATCCTTTCACTCCGATTATTATTTTCGGGCCGCACATTTACTGAATGCGATTCCCTCTTAATGACTTCGCTAGCGAATATAAGTGATAATCATTACTATTTGCATTAAATTTACATTCTTTGCATTGGCAGATTTTTGTAAAGAACGCTCTAATGATTCGAAGTCATTTTTGTGATCCGAGTGGCGATAATTCAGGATTTGTTAAACGCATCACTGGAACATCAAGGTAACACTAAGACCACCTTGTTCACGGTTCTTTGCCGTTACAGTTCCCCTCATAATCCGCATGGATTCTTTTACAATTGCGAGGCCGATGCCGTACCCGCCTAATTTCTTATCTCGCGACGTGTCTAAGCGGGTAAACGGATCAAAGATATCAACCAGCTTGTTCTCTGGAATTCCTGGCCCATTATCAAATACGGAGAGCGTGACAACCTGTTGCCCAGCTTCGTAATGACTTGCCAACGATACCTCTATCTGCGAATTCTCCCCTGAATATTTGATTGCATTGCCGACTAAATTATTGAGACAACGTACAATCAATGTTTCCTCACAATAAGCTGTTGCACACACCGTTTCCGAACAGAATGACAATGTTTGTCCTGGTTTTAAATCGATTTTGCATCGCTCGACCTGCGGTGCGAGCAAGACTTCTAAATCACGACGTTTAATCGCATGGTCGTAACGAGCATTTTCCAAACGGCTGAACTCTAATATCTCGCTGATAAGATGGTTTAACTCTTTGGCTTCATCTTCTAGCCTCGTGACTAGACTTTGCTCGTTTGCTCCTACACGCTTGCGCAGCAGATGTAGAACTAAGTTATGTCGCGCTAAAGGGGTTCGAAGTTCGTGGGAAACATCTCTTATCAGTAATCGCTGTTTTTCCGCTAGAGAATGAATTTGCTGCGTCATGTAGTCAAAGTCTTGTGCCAGCTCATTGAACTCACGTGTATTCGACTTGAGCGCCTTCACCACACTGACATTAAAATCGCCATTGGATAACTTTTTGCTCGCTTCTCTTAAACGATCGAGTGGTTGCTGTAGATTGCGTGCCATCAGTAGCGAAAACAACGCTAGGATCACTGCGGCAATCACGATTTTAAGAATAGAAAAATACAAAATGAAGTCATGAGCAGGGTGCAACCGATACGGGAGCTGGATCACTAAACTATTATTTTGTATTAGAGGGAGATTGATAATCGGGCGATTCACTTTCCCCTCAAGTTGATCATCAATACTCCTTTTAAATTGAAGCTTGAACTCAAAATGAGGATGCATATGACGGTGTGTTAAGGGCTGCTGATGTGCGTCCAATACGAACAGATAAAAACGTTGTGCATTAGCCCAATCCGCAAGTTCATCCATGTCGCCATTTTCAATTAAGACATTGGCTTGATCCGCAAGATCTAGCATCTCTGCCCGCACACTGTCAGGCACTTTCAACATGGCTTTCACTAAAGCTTGCTCGGTGAGAGCCTGTACGACCAAAATGCTCAACACTATCACAGTCATGTAGCTAAAGAGTTTAAACGCTAAACTGTCTTTACGTTTGGCAATATAAGATGGACAAGTAAGCTTCATTAACCGTTTACGGCCTCTAAGTAACTATATCCTTTACCACGGAAGGTCTTGATATGCTGTTTCGATAAGCCGGCCTCAACTAATTTGCGACGTATATTACTGATATGCATATCGAGATTTCGGTCAAAAGGACTCAATGCCTTCTTTAACACTTCGGTTTGAAGCTCTGACTTGGAAATAACAACACCTTGATTTTTAACCAAGTAGCTCAATAAATCCGCTTCAGTGCTGGTTAGGGGCAAACTGCTAATCTGACGGCTGATCGTCTGAACGGTACTGCACATGGTCTGGCGTTGACGCTCAAGACCAACACGACGAAGAATCGCCTTAATACGCATGAGAAGCTCTGGGACATGAAAAGGTTTGCCGATGTACTGGTCCGCACCTGCTTGATAGCCATCAAGCATTGAGTTTTCATCATTTAAAGCAGTCAGCATCAGGATCGGCGTAGCAAAGCGTTGACAGATACGACGGGCCACTTGCATCCCATTTAGGTTTGGCAACATGACATCAAGCAATACAAGGTCCACCGATGCTTTTTCCATATATTGCAACGCACTTTCACCGCAATGAACGGAAGACACCATATAACCCTCTTCACGCAATACGGCTTCTAACAGTTCACACAAAGAAACGTCATCATCCACTATCAAAACTCGAGACATTACCACTCAACCATTAAATGAAAATGCTTCGCATTATATTACTCATTTACAGATTGCACAACCATATCGCGTCAACCGTATTGAGCGAATATAACGACGGCTTTCTCCCCCTATATTCGCAGAAAAAAACGGGTACAATCTATTCATCATAAAAGAGAAGATAAAGAAAATGGAAACGCTGTTAATTGGTCATCGTGGTGTTGCTGGTTCATACCCAGAAAATACGAAAGTCAGTGTTCAAGCCGCGATGGATCTTGGGTTGACTTGGGTAGAAGTCGATGTCCAACCAAGCAAGGATAATATTTTGGTGGTGTGCCACGATCACACTATAAATCGATGCAGTAATGGCAATGGCCGTGTGGATGAACACACGGTGGAAGAACTAAAAAATTTAGATTTTGGTGGATGGTTCAATAAGGATTTTTCTGGTGAAACGATCATGACGCTGGATGAACTGCTTTCCTTAGCGGCAGAAAATAATCTTCACTTGAATATCGAAGTAAAGGTTGACCGCCATCCAGCAAAAGGCGTAGCACAAGTACTTGCTAAAACACTGGCATCAAGCTCAATGCCTAAAAACAGCCTTCTGCTCTCAAGCTTCAGCCATGACGTAATCAGAGCGCTTCATCAGCACTGCGAAGGATATCGATTGGGCGTTTTGAGTGAGTTCTTAACCTCGAAAGACCAGCGTCTACTCGAAGAAGTCAACGCCTATAGTTGCAACCTCAACATTAATTGGGTTCGTTGCCATCAAATTAACCAACTGCAGCGAGCGGGTTATAAAGTGATGTGCTACACCGTCAATCACCCCAAAAAACTGAAACACTTGCCTTCGTTAGATGGTATTTTCAGTGATCATCCGCAGCGCTTCATGTCTTAAAATAAACCGCACATGAAAGGGAGTACACAGATGGGATCTACCACTCAATCGTAATCGGTGTTCCCATCTCCACCAGTTGGAGAAACTCATCCATCTCTTGATTGGTAATCGCAATACAACCGTTCGTCCAGTCAAAACTCTGGATATAGTTCGGCTCCTGACTTTCATCGTTTTTTAAACCATGAATTTTGATGTTACCACCTGGTGAAACACCGCGCCGGTGCGCTTCAAGCGTATCAATGGCATCTGGGTAACTAATATGCACGGAACGATAAAAAGCAGAGTCTGCAATAACGTAATCTAAGCTGTACTTGCCCTCAGGTGTACGATTGTCGCCCTCTTCTTGTTTATGCCCTTTCGGGTTCGCTCCTAACGCGATGCGGAATTCTTTTAATATTGTCCCTTGGTCGAGCAAATACATTCGACGCTTCGACTTATCGATTTTGACAAGATCAACAGCCGCATGGGAACTGATGGTAAAGAAATAACAAAAGAATAAAGAGCACCATTTTGCTGACATCGTCAGAACGCCTACCTAAGAAAAAATGAACAATAAAAGAGCGATTATGCTAGTCAGTTATAAACCATAAAGCAAACGGTACATCTCGCTGGAACATACTACAATCAAGTGACTTGAAGGTACGGTATTCTGAATATTACCGAGACTGCACTAGGTCAAGTTCTCTAAAATAAGTAGTTCAAAATGACTTGGGGTAGCCTCAAATTAATGGCATTTTGATATTACAACAGCAACAGAGTAGATTTCACTATTCATCATGCTTAAGTTACATTACTTTATAAGTATATTTATTTATAAAGTCTGCATTTTCTCAGGGGGAACCATGATTAACATTGCTTTTTTCAGTGCAAAGTCCTACGACGAAGCCTCTTTTAATAAAATCAAAAACAACCGAGACTTCGCGTTTCATTACCACGATTTTCGGTTAACGGCCAAGACCGCCAAAATGGCTCATGATTGTGATGTGGTGTGTGCTTTCGTTAATGATGACCTTTCTGCACCGGTTTTAAAACAACTGGCTTTAGGTGGCACAAAACTCATTGCTATGCGATGTGCAGGTTTTGATAAAGTTGATCAACAAGCTGCTAAAGAACTCGGATTACAAGTGGTTAGAGTTCCGGCCTACTCTCCTGAAGCCGTTGCCGAACATACCGTTGGTTTGATGATGTGCCTAAACCGCCGACTACATAAAGCTTACCAGCGTACTCGTGATGCTAATTTTTCTCTAGAAGGGTTAGTAGGCTTTAACTTTTTCGGTAAAACCGTTGGTGTTATTGGAACGGGTAAGATCGGTATTGCGACAATGAGAATCTTCAAAGGGCTTGGTATGGAGCTCCTATGTTATGACCCTTACGAGAACGCATTGGCTCTAGAAATGGGCGCTCGCTACTGCTCACTTAAAGAAATTTACGCAAATGCCGACATTATCTCTCTCCATTGCCCAATGAGTGAAGAAAACTACCACTTGTTGGACGAAAAAGCTTTCGCACAAATGAAAGACGGTGTGATGATCATTAATACCAGTCGTGGTGAGTTACTGGATTCTCTCGCCGCGATTGAAGCGCTAAAACAAGGTAAAATCGGCGCGCTTGGTTTGGATGTCTACGACAATGAAAAGGACTTATTTTTCCAAGACAAGTCTAACGATGTTATCGTCGATGATGTGTTCCGTCGTCTTTCAGCTTGTCACAACGTGTTGTTCACTGGCCATCAAGCGTTCTTGACTCATGAGGCTTTAAATAATATTGCTTCAGTAACGCTTAGCAACGCAGAAGCATTTTTTTCTGGAAAAATATCTGGTAATGAACTGATTAACTAGGTACGAATCGAGCGGTATAGTAGAGCGTCTGAATTCAGCTATGCTATACTACTCGATTATTTAAATTTGAGCCAAATTACCATGAGCATAAAAACTGATATTCAAAAGCTGCACAACCGTTTAGATAATTACCAACGTAAACTTGATGCGGCTCGTACTCGTGGTGATCACGAAATGATTTCAAAGTTCACGGATAACGTCGAGCAGTTATCTAAGAAGCTTAACCAACTTAAGCACAAGCAAACATACGAGCTTAATCAAGAGCGTAAAAATCTACTTGATATGCCATTCTCTCGTGAAATCACCAAAGAAGAGCAAGCAGACATCGGTAAGCTTAAAAAACGCGTCCGCGGCCTAGTTATTGTGCATCCATTGACTAAAGTAGGTAAAGAGCTGCGCCTAGACGTAATGACAGGTTTCGCACCAAAAGAGTTTTAAAGAAGCTTAATCAATATCACCACATCCAAGCCTAAGCATTGACTTGGGCTTTTTTATTTTCCCTACGGCTACCAACGAAAATACAACCGCTGGATGACATATATAGCCAGAGTGAATGAGCGTAAAGGTCAGAAGCCGAACAACTGACCTTTTCTCAACGGCATACCTTCGCGTTTGCCTTTCGGGCTATAACAATTGTTGCAACTTATACTCTACCACAGGATCGTCAGGCACCAGTTGCTGGGCCACTTCCAACAGTTGTACCGCATCTTGCGGGTTTTCTTGCTGATGTTTAAGCGCAATCTCAACCAACGGCTGAATATCAATTTGTGCCTGATGCTCCTTCACGTGCGCCTTTTTCTCATCAATCAATACATTATGAGCCTTACTCAGTAACCCCAAACGGTGGACGGAGTTGGCGTTGGCCTTGTTCAGACTTTGATAGTAGTCCTCTTTCAGGCGCAAGGTTTTAGTTTGATGACGAAACTGAGCGATGTCTATCTGTTGGTGGCGAATAAAATCCACCGCGACCTGTTTATAAAAGCCAAACTTATTCAAGTAAGTCGCGTGAGTGCCGTGCCCCATACCATAGACCCTCAAATGCGTTAGCTCTGGATAACGTTTGGCATGGCGTCGATCAATGTAATTGGTAGGGTCATAAATAATATAACCTTTGGCCTCTCCTAGATCTACATCGTGATAGTCACCTTCCCAATCAAACTGTTGAGCCAACTCTGTACTGGATCGATCATCCCAAGGAACTAGTGCTTTATTCTTGGTACTAATTGGATGAAACAACAACACCTGATCCAGTTTAAGTAATTTAGCGAAAGCACCAATAGCAAAACCACCTCGACTCAATCCATAGCCTAAGCGAGACTCGAAGGGCTTTAACAATGTCGATAATTGTTCAAGAAAGAAAATCACATTTCGGCTGCGGAACCAATTGCTTTTACCTAGGTGCTGAAAGGAAATAATATTCACTTCCTGTTTCTGGGCGAGGCGGTAACCCCACGGCGCAAAATCCGGATGTAAGTCCTGTTCCTGTATGTTGGTTCCCGCAGGAGAGAAGGTGAACAACAATGGTTTGTTTAGATCAACAAACTCATACTTAACAAACACATCGTCAAGTAAATCTTCTCCGGACATAGGTAGTCTGGTTTGCTGCTCTTCTCGAGAAAGCGTTAACCATTCATCCAACCAGTACAGTAACTTCATTTATCCTCCATCTAAATTGCGCTTCGCAATTGTATTAAAAAATCTAGTCTTTAGTGTGTATCGTTTCCCCATTGTCGGGGCTATGTGATTCGTCCTCTTTCAAACAAAAAATTTTCATTTGATCGCTAAACTGGGCGATATCTATTTGCTGGTGAAGAATAAACGACGCCTCCACCTGATCATAAAAATCCAACTTATTCAAATAAGTGGAATGCGTACCATGACCCATACCAACGACTCTTAAATGAGTCAGCTCTGGATAACGTTTAGCATGGAGTCTGTCGATATCATTAGTAGGGTCATAAATGATATAACCTTTGGCATCTCCTAGCTCTCGGTCGTAATAATCCCCCTCCCAGTCAAACTGTTGAGCCAATTCAGTACTCGATCGATCATCCCATGGAACCAGAGTCTTGTTCTTTGTACTGACAGGGTAAAACAACAGAACATGATTGAGTTTAAGTAATTTGGCGAATGCGCCAATGGCAAAACCGCCGCGACTCTGGCCATAACCCAAACGACACATAAAGGGCGTCAACAGTGGGGATAATTGTTCCAGAAAGAAAATCAAATTGCGGCTTCGGAACCAATTGCTTTTACCTAGATGCTGAAAGGCAATAATATTCACTTTGTGTTTTTGTGCGAGAGGATAGCCCCAAGGGACAAAATTAGGGTTTAAGTCCTGCTTCTGAATATCAGTACCGGAGGGAGAGAAGGTAAACAGTAGCGGTTGATTCAAATCCGCGAGCTCATACTTAACAAAAACATCGTCAAGTAAGTCACTCCCAGAGATCGGTAACTTGGTTTGCTGATCGTCTCGGGAAAGAGCCAGCCATTCATCTAACCAGTACAGTAACTTCATTAATCCTCCATCTGAATTGTGCGTGCATGCGCTGCGAACTCTATCAAAGTGTCGATTTTTATCCAACGGCAACGATTCGAGCAGGAATAATAAAGTGATATTTGGTGATTCCATCGGGTGGAGTGGAACTTCGGCAATATTACTCACTTCAGTCAGTGGTCAGAAATAGCGTCGGGAAAATGCTTAAGAATAAGGCAAAATGTAATGCCGTTATCGGGCGTTTGAACAATTTAGGATAAACAGTTATGCACGTAAAGCGTAAACCCATCAGAACTTTTTTCGATGCAAGATAGTTTTAAGGTAACAGATACGAAAAAACCGCTGTAAGAACAGCGGTTTTTCATTAAAAGTGGCGGAGAGATAGGGATTTGAACCCTAGATACGCTATTAACGTATGCCGGTTTTCAAGACCGGTGCTTTCAACCACTCAGCCATCTCTCCACAAATTGTTACTAAAACTTAGTCTTATTTATCATGCTAAATTTTAGTTTTGCTTTCAGAAGCACCTTAATATTAAGGTAAATTCAAAAGCTATAAATAAAGCCTGGCGATGTCCTACTCTCACATGGGGAAACCCCACACTACCATCGGCGCTATTTCGTTTCACTTCTGAGTTCGGCATGGAAGTCAGGTGGGTCCAAAATGCTATGGTCGCCAAGCAAATTCTTTTTTAACTACCGCCAACGCGATAATTAATAATCTGGAAAGCTGTTTCAGTTCTTAACACAATCAAGTTTTCTTGTATTGAGTCCATCAAAACCCCTTGGGTGTTGTATGGTTAAGCCTCACGGGCAATTAGTACAGGTTAGCTCAATGCCTCGCAGCACTTACACACCCTGCCTATCAACGTCGTAGTCTACGACAACCCTTTAGGATACTTAAAGTATCAGGGAGAACTCATCTCAAGGCTCGCTTCCCGCTTAGATGCTTTCAGCGGTTATCGATCCCGAACTTAGCTACCGGGCAATGCGTCTGGCGACACAACCCGAACACCAGAGGTTCGTCCACTCCGGTCCTCTCGTACTAGGAGCAGCCCCTTTCAATTCTCCAACGCCCACGGCAGATAGGGACCGAACTGTCTCACGACGTTCTAAACCCAGCTCGCGTACCACTTTAAATGGCGAACAGCCATACCCTTGGGACCGACTTCAGCCCCAGGATGTGATGAGCCGACATCGAGGTGCCAAACACCGCCGTCGATATGAACTCTTGGGCGGTATCAGCCTGTTATCCCCGGAGTACCTTTTATCCGTTGAGCGATGGCCCTTCCATTCAGAACCACCGGATCACTATGACCTGCTTTCGCACCTGCTCGAATTGTCATTCTCGCAGTCAAGCGGGCTTATGCCATTGCACTAACCACACGATGTCCAACCGTGTTTAGCCCACCTTCGTGCTCCTCCGTTACGCTTTGGGAGGAGACCGCCCCAGTCAAACTACCCACCAGGCACTGTCCTCACCCCCGATGAGGGGGCTAAGTTAGAACATCAACACTACAAGGGTGGTATTTCAAGGTTGACTCCACCGATACTGGCGTACCGTGCTTCAAAGTCTCCCACCTATCCTACACATGTAGGGTCAATGTTCAGTGCCAAGCTGTAGTAAAGGTTCACGGGGTCTTTCCGTCTAGCCGCGGGTACACTGCATCTTCACAGCGATTTCAATTTCACTGAGTCTCGGGTGGAGACAGCGTGGCCATCATTACGCCATTCGTGCAGGTCGGAACTTACCCGACAAGGAATTTCGCTACCTTAGGACCGTTATAGTTACGGCCGCCGTTTACCGGGGCTTCGATCAAGAGCGTCGACCGAAGTCTAACCCCATCAATTAACCTTCCGGCACCGGGCAGGCGTCACACCGTATACGTCATCTTACGATTTTGCACAGTGCTGTGTTTTTAATAAACAGTTGCAGCCACCTGGTATCTGCGACTCCTAGTAGCTCCATCCGCAAGGGACTTCACCGCCAAGAGCGTACCTTCTCCCGAAGTTACGGTACCATTTTGCCTAGTTCCTTCACCCGAGTTCTCTCAAGCGCCTTGGTATTCTCTACCCGACCACCTGTGTCGGTTTGGGGTACGATTCCATCAAATCTGAAGCTTAGAGGCTTTTCCTGGAAGCATGGCATCAATGACTTCACATCCGTAGATGCTCGACGTCGTGTCTCAGCCTTAAAAAGAGCCGGATTTACCTAACTCTTCAGCCTACGCACTTGAACCTGGACAACCGTCGCCAGGCCCACCTAGCCTTCTCCGTCCCCCCATCGCAATTTGATTGAGTACGGGAATATTAACCCGTTTCCCATCGACTACGCCTTTCGGCCTCGCCTTAGGGGTCGACTCACCCTGCCCCGATTAACGTTGGACAGGAACCCTTGGTCTTCCGGCGTGGAGGTTTTTCACCCCCATTATCGTTACTCATGTCAGCATTCGCACTTCTGATACGTCCAGCGTGCCTTACGACACACCTTCAACCGCTTACAGAACGCTCCCCTACCCAATACTCAAAGAGTATTGCCGCAGCTTCGGTTTACTACTTAGCCCCGTTACATCTTCCGCGCAGGCCGACTCGACCAGTGAGCTATTACGCTTTCTTTAAATGATGGCTGCTTCTAAGCCAACATCCTGGCTGTCTGAGCCTTCCCACATCGTTTCCCACTTAGTAGTAATTTGGGACCTTAGCTGGCGGTCTGGGTTGTTTCCCTCTCCACGACGGACGTTAGCACCCGCCGTGTGTCTCCCGGATAGTACTTACTGGTATTCGGAGTTTGCAAAGGGTTGGTAAGTCGGGATGACCCCCTAGCCTTAACAGTGCTCTACCCCCAGTAGTATTCGTCCGAGGCGCTACCTAAATAGCTTTCGGGGAGAACCAGCTATCTCCAGGTTTGATTGGCCTTTCACCCCTAGCCACAAGTCATCCGCTAATTTTTCAACATTAGTCGGTTCGGTCCTCCAATTGATGTTACTCAATCTTCAACCTGCCCATGGCTAGATCACCTGGTTTCGGGTCTATATCCAGAGACTAAGTCGCGCAGTTAACACTCGCTTTCGCTACGGCTCCCCTAGATGGTTAACCTTGCCACTGAATATAAGTCGCTGACCCATTATACAAAAGGTACGCAGTCACACCACGAAGGTGCTCCTACTGCTTGTACGTACACGGTTTCAGGTTCTATTTCACTCCCCTCACAGGGGTTCTTTTCGCCTTTCCCTCACGGTACTGGTTCACTATCGGTCAGTCAGTAGTATTTAGCCTTGGAGGATGGTCCCCCCATATTCAGACAGGATATCACGTGTCCCGCCCTACTCGATTTCACTGCATATGCGTCGTCAGTTACGGGGCTATCACCCTGTATCGCCAAGCTTTCCAGCTTGTTCACCTGACGCCTATAAAGCTTAAGGGCTAGTCCAATTTCGCTCGCCGCTACTTTCGGAATCTCGGTTGATTTCTTTTCCTCGGGGTACTTAGATGTTTCAGTTCCCCCGGTTCGCCTCGCTACGCTATGTATTCACGCAGCGATACTTACTTATGTAAGTGGGTTTCCCCATTCGGAAATCCCAGACTCAAGTGGCTTTTACTGCCTAATCTGGGCTTATCGCAAGTTAATACGTCCTTCATCGCCTCTGACTGCCAAGGCATCCACCGTGTACGCTTAGTCACTTAACCATACAACCCGAAGGAGTTTCGAGTTGATGTTCAAATCACCAAAGTTGTCTCTCATTATTTGAATGAGCGAGAGACATTTCGATTTTGCCGGACTCAATTTCGAATAATCACTGCAATAGTGATATTCCCAAGAACACTTGAATGTGTTGTTTTGGTGTTTATCTTTACGATAAACATTGAGAACTTTACTTGATAACAACGTTGTTGTTATCAGTCAGCTTTCCAAATTGTTAAAGAGCAAATCACTTCCTAAGAAGTTCATTTTCTAAAGACTTTTAGATCCAACAGTGCGAACCAGTATCAATTGCTTGCTCTGGTTTTGAGTTTTATTCCAAAAATACTTAGAGAATGGTGGGCGATACCGGGCTCGAACCAGTGACCCCCTGCTTGTAAGGCAGGTGCTCTCCCAACTGAGCTAATCGCCCACATTGTTTTCTTACCTAAAGTAAGCATTTCCGTGGAAGGAAATGGTGGGTCGTGCAGGATTCGAACCTGCGACCAATTGATTAAAAGTCAACTGCTCTACCAACTGAGCTAACGACCCAATGGTATCCCGTAGGGGAGTCGAACCCCTGTTACCGCCGTGAAAGGGCGGTGTCCTAGGCCTCTAGACGAACGGGACACTAGTGTAAGTGTTGGGCACTTACTTTCTCTTAAACTTTATAAACCGTATCAATCTGTGTGAACACTCATCGCAATAATCTTTCGTATAAGGAGGTGATCCAGCGCCAGGTTCCCCTAGCGCTACCTTGTTACGACTTCACCCCAGTCATGAACCACAAAGTGGTAAGCGTCCCCCGAAGGTTAAACTACCTACTTCTTTTGCAGCCCACTCCCATGGTGTGACGGGCGGTGTGTACAAGGCCCGGGAACGTATTCACCGTGGCATTCTGATCCACGATTACTAGCGATTCCGACTTCATGGAGTCGAGTTGCAGACTCCAATCCGGACTACGACGCACTTTTTGGGATTCGCTCACCATCGCTGGCTCGCCGCCCTCTGTATGCGCCATTGTAGCACGTGTGTAGCCCTACTCGTAAGGGCCATGATGACTTGACGTCGTCCCCACCTTCCTCCGGTTTATCACCGGCAGTCTCCCTGGAGTTCCCGACATTACTCGCTGGCAAACAAGGATAAGGGTTGCGCTCGTTGCGGGACTTAACCCAACATTTCACAACACGAGCTGACGACAGCCATGCAGCACCTGTCTCAGAGCTCCCGAAGGCACACCAGAATCTCTTCCGGCTTCTCTGGATGTCAAGAGTAGGTAAGGTTCTTCGCGTTGCATCGAATTAAACCACATGCTCCACCGCTTGTGCGGGCCCCCGTCAATTCATTTGAGTTTTAATCTTGCGACCGTACTCCCCAGGCGGTCTACTTAACGCGTTAGCTCCGAAAGCCACGGCTCAAGGCCACAACCTCCAAGTAGACATCGTTTACGGCGTGGACTACCAGGGTATCTAATCCTGTTTGCTCCCCACGCTTTCGCATCTGAGTGTCAGTATCTGTCCAGGGGGCCGCCTTCGCCACTGGTATTCCTTCAGATCTCTACGCATTTCACCGCTACACCTGAAATTCTACCCCCCTCTACAGTACTCTAGTCTGCCAGTTTCAAATGCTATTCCGAGGTTGAGCCCCGGGCTTTCACATCTGACTTAACAAACCACCTGCATGCGCTTTACGCCCAGTAATTCCGATTAACGCTCGCACCCTCCGTATTACCGCGGCTGCTGGCACGGAGTTAGCCGGTGCTTCTTCTGTCGCTAACGTCAAAGAATACCGCTATTAACGATATCCCCTTCCTCACGACTGAAAGTACTTTACAACCCGAAGGCCTTCTTCATACACGCGGCATGGCTGCATCAGGCTTGCGCCCATTGTGCAATATTCCCCACTGCTGCCTCCCGTAGGAGTCTGGACCGTGTCTCAGTTCCAGTGTGGCTGATCATCCTCTCAGACCAGCTAGGGATCGTCGCCTTGGTGAGCTCTTACCTCACCAACTAGCTAATCCCACCTAGGCATATCCCGACGCGAGAGGCCCGAAGGTCCCCCTCTTTGGCCCGTAGGCATTATGCGGTATTAGCCATCGTTTCCAATGGTTATCCCCCACATCAGGGCAATTTCCTAGGCATTACTCACCCGTCCGCCGCTCGACGCCCAACAAATTACCCGAAGGCTCAATGTTGTCGTTTCCGCTCGACTTGCATGTGTTAGGCCTGCCGCCAGCGTTCAATCTGAGCCATGATCAAACTCTTCAATTTAAGATTTTGTCGGCTCAACGAATACTGACTTCAAAACTACAAACGTAATTTTAAAGCTATTACCGTTCCAACAGAACGATAATGAATTGACTGTGCCAAGATTAAACAAGTTAATCTCGATTGGTCACTCAGTTCATTGAAACCGTATTTGAAGCAAAAGCTTCTAATTCGATTATCATCAACGAGTGCCCACACAGATTGATAGGTCTATATTGTTAAAGAACTTGGCTTTCAGTGCCTTAGCACTTAAGCGAGGTGCGTATAATACGCTTCCCACTTTGAAAGTCAACATAAAATTCTAAACAAATTTAGAACTCTATGGTGACTTGCTTAACGAATAAGCAAAGTCGAAATTAAAGCCTGGCGATGTCCTACTCTCACATGGGGAAACCCCACACTACCATCGGCGCTATTTCGTTTCACTTCTGAGTTCGGCATGGAAGTCAGGTGGGTCCAAAACGCTATGGTCGCCAAGCAAATTCTTTTTAACTACCGCCAACGCAGTAATTAATAATCTGGAAAGCTGTTTCAGTTCTTAACACAATCAAGTTTTCTTGTATTGAGTCCATCAAAACCCCTTGGGTGTTGTATGGTTAAGCCTCACGGGCAATTAGTACAGGTTAGCTCAATGCCTCGCAGCACTTACACACCCTGCCTATCAACGTCGTAGTCTACGACAACCCTTTAGGATACTTAAAGTATCAGGGAGAACTCATCTCAAGGCTCGCTTCCCGCTTAGATGCTTTCAGCGGTTATCGATCCCGAACTTAGCTACCGGGCAATGCGTCTGGCGACACAACCCGAACACCAGAGGTTCGTCCACTCCGGTCCTCTCGTACTAGGAGCAGCCCCTTTCAATTCTCCAACGCCCACGGCAGATAGGGACCGAACTGTCTCACGACGTTCTAAACCCAGCTCGCGTACCACTTTAAATGGCGAACAGCCATACCCTTGGGACCGACTTCAGCCCCAGGATGTGATGAGCCGACATCGAGGTGCCAAACACCGCCGTCGATATGAACTCTTGGGCGGTATCAGCCTGTTATCCCCGGAGTACCTTTTATCCGTTGAGCGATGGCCCTTCCATTCAGAACCACCGGATCACTATGACCTGCTTTCGCACCTGCTCGAATTGTCATTCTCGCAGTCAAGCGGGCTTATGCCATTGCACTAACCACACGATGTCCAACCGTGTTTAGCCCACCTTCGTGCTCCTCCGTTACGCTTTGGGAGGAGACCGCCCCAGTCAAACTACCCACCAGGCACTGTCCTCACCCCCGATGAGGGGGCTAAGTTAGAACATCAACACTACAAGGGTGGTATTTCAAGGTTGACTCCACCGATACTGGCGTACCGGCTTCAAAGTCTCCCACCTATCCTACACATGTAGGGTCAATGTTCAGTGCCAAGCTGTAGTAAAGGTTCACGGGGTCTTTCCGTCTAGCCGCGGGTACACTGCATCTTCACAGCGATTTCAATTTCACTGAGTCTCGGGTGGAGACAGCGTGGCCATCATTACGCCATTCGTGCAGGTCGGAACTTACCCGACAAGGAATTTCGCTACCTTAGGACCGTTATAGTTACGGCCGCCGTTTACCGGGGCTTCGATCAAGAGCGTCGAC
Source organism: Vibrio sp. ES.051 (assembly GCF_002563795.1). Lineage (GTDB taxonomy): Bacteria > Pseudomonadota > Gammaproteobacteria > Enterobacterales > Vibrionaceae > Vibrio. The sequence continues at coordinate 42,622 of NZ_PDJL01000003.1, read as the reverse complement.
CGAAGTCTAACCCCATCAATTAACCTTCCGGCACCGGGCAGGCGTCACACCGTATACGTCATCTTACGATTTTGCACAGTGCTGTGTTTTTAATAAACAGTTGCAGCCACCTGGTATCTGCGACTCCTAGTAGCTCCATCCGCAAGGGACTTCACCGCCAAGAGCGTACCTTCTCCCGAAGTTACGGTACCATTTTGCCTAGTTCCTTCACCCGAGTTCTCTCAAGCGCCTTGGTATTCTCTACCCGACCACCTGTGTCGGTTTGGGGTACGATTCCATCAAATCTGAAGCTTAGAGGCTTTTCCTGGAAGCATGGCATCAATGACTTCACATCCGTAGATGCTCGACGTCGTGTCTCAGCCTTAAAAAGAGCCGGATTTACCTAACTCTTCAGCCTACGCACTTGAACCTGGACAACCGTCGCCAGGCCCACCTAGCCTTCTCCGTCCCCCCATCGCAATTTGATTGAGTACGGGAATATTAACCCGTTTCCCATCGACTACGCCTTTCGGCCTCGCCTTAGGGGTCGACTCACCCTGCCCCGATTAACGTTGGACAGGAACCCTTGGTCTTCCGGCGTGGAGGTTTTTCACCCCCATTATCGTTACTCATGTCAGCATTCGCACTTCTGATACGTCCAGCGTGCCTTACGACACACCTTCAACCGCTTACAGAACGCTCCCCTACCCAATACTCAAAGAGTATTGCCGCAGCTTCGGTTTACTACTTAGCCCCGTTACATCTTCCGCGCAGGCCGACTCGACCAGTGAGCTATTACGCTTTCTTTAAATGATGGCTGCTTCTAAGCCAACATCCTGGCTGTCTGAGCCTTCCCACATCGTTTCCCACTTAGTAGTAATTTGGGACCTTAGCTGGCGGTCTGGGTTGTTTCCCTCTCCACGACGGACGTTAGCACCCGCCGTGTGTCTCCCGGATAGTACTTACTGGTATTCGGAGTTTGCAAAGGGTTGGTAAGTCGGGATGACCCCCTAGCCTTAACAGTGCTCTACCCCCAGTAGTATTCGTCCGAGGCGCTACCTAAATAGCTTTCGGGGAGAACCAGCTATCTCCAGGTTTGATTGGCCTTTCACCCCTAGCCACAAGTCATCCGCTAATTTTTCAACATTAGTCGGTTCGGTCCTCCAATTGATGTTACTCAATCTTCAACCTGCCCATGGCTAGATCACCTGGTTTCGGGTCTATATCCAGAGACTAAGTCGCGCAGTTAACACTCGCTTTCGCTACGGCTCCCCTAGATGGTTAACCTTGCCACTGAATATAAGTCGCTGACCCATTATACAAAAGGTACGCAGTCACACCACGAAGGTGCTCCTACTGCTTGTACGTACACGGTTTCAGGTTCTATTTCACTCCCCTCACAGGGGTTCTTTTCGCCTTTCCCTCACGGTACTGGTTCACTATCGGTCAGTCAGTAGTATTTAGCCTTGGAGGATGGTCCCCCCATATTCAGACAGGATATCACGTGTCCCGCCCTACTCGATTTCACTGCATATGCGTCGTCAGTTACGGGGCTATCACCCTGTATCGCCAAGCTTTCCAGCTTGTTCACCTGACGCCTATAAAGCTTAAGGGCTAGTCCAATTTCGCTCGCCGCTACTTTCGGAATCTCGGTTGATTTCTTTTCCTCGGGGTACTTAGATGTTTCAGTTCCCCCGGTTCGCCTCGCTACGCTATGTATTCACGCAGCGATACTTACTTATGTAAGTGGGTTTCCCCATTCGGAAATCCCAGACTCAAGTGGCTTTTACTGCCTAATCTGGGCTTATCGCAAGTTAATACGTCCTTCATCGCCTCTGACTGCCAAGGCATCCACCGTGTACGCTTAGTCACTTAACCATACAACCCGAAGGAGTTTCGAGTTGATGTTCAAATCACCAAAGTTGTCTCTCATTATTTGAATGAGCGAGAGACATTTCGATTTTGCCGGACTCAATTTCGAATAATCACTGCAATAGTGATATTCCCAAGAACACTTGAATGTGTTGTTTTGGTGTTTATCTTTACGATAAACATTGAGAACTTTATTTGATAACAACGTTGTTGTTATCAGTCAGCTTTCCAAATTGTTAAAGAGCAAAGTTTTCTAATGAAAACCATGTTTAAACGCACTCATTGAATGCACTTAAAGATGGTGGAGCTATGCGGGATCGAACCGCAGACCTCCTGCGTGCAAGGCAGGCGCTCTCCCAGCTGAGCTATAGCCCCATCAGGTGTCGATACTGTATGCCAATTTTCTGGGAAGGAAATTGGTGGGTCTGAGTGGACTCGAACCACCGACCTCTCGCTTATCAGGCGAACGCTCTAACCACCTGAGCTACAGACCCAGTATCGTCTCTTAAACTTTATAAACCGTATCAATCTGTGTGAACACTCATCGCAATAATCTTTCGTATAAGGAGGTGATCCAGCGCCAGGTTCCCCTAGCGCTACCTTGTTACGACTTCACCCCAGTCATGAACCACAAAGTGGTAAGCGTCCCCCCGAAGGTTAAACTACCTACTTCTTTTGCAGCCCACTCCCATGGTGTGACGGGCGGTGTGTACAAGGCCCGGGAACGTATTCACCGTGGCATTCTGATCCACGATTACTAGCGATTCCGACTTCATGGAGTCGAGTTGCAGACTCCAATCCGGACTACGACGCACTTTTTGGGATTCGCTCACCATCGCTGGCTCGCCGCCCTCTGTATGCGCCATTGTAGCACGTGTGTAGCCCTACTCGTAAGGGCCATGATGACTTGACGTCGTCCCCACCTTCCTCCGGTTTATCACCGGCAGTCTCCCTGGAGTTCCCGACATTACTCGCTGGCAAACAAGGATAAGGGTTGCGCTCGTTGCGGGACTTAACCCAACATTTCACAACACGAGCTGACGACAGCCATGCAGCACCTGTCTCAGAGCTCCCGAAGGCACACCAGAATCTCTTCCGGCTTCTCTGGATGTCAAGAGTAGGTAAGGTTCTTCGCGTTGCATCGAATTAAACCACATGCTCCACCGCTTGTGCGGGCCCCCGTCAATTCATTTGAGTTTTAATCTTGCGACCGTACTCCCCAGGCGGTCTACTTAACGCGTTAGCTCCGAAAGCCACGGCTCAAGGCCACAACCTCCAAGTAGACATCGTTTACGGCGTGGACTACCAGGGTATCTAATCCTGTTTGCTCCCCACGCTTTCGCATCTGAGTGTCAGTATCTGTCCAGGGGGCCGCCTTCGCCACTGGTATTCCTTCAGATCTCTACGCATTTCACCGCTACACCTGAAATTCTACCCCCCTCTACAGTACTCTAGTCTGCCAGTTTCAAATGCTATTCCGAGGTTGAGCCCCGGGCTTTCACATCTGACTTAACAAACCACCTGCATGCGCTTTACGCCCAGTAATTCCGATTAACGCTCGCACCCTCCGTATTACCGCGGCTGCTGGCACGGAGTTAGCCGGTGCTTCTTCTGTCGCTAACGTCAAAGAATACCGCTATTAACGATATCCCCTTCCTCACGACTGAAAGTACTTTACAACCCGAAGGCCTTCTTCATACACGCGGCATGGCTGCATCAGGCTTGCGCCCATTGTGCAATATTCCCCACTGCTGCCTCCCGTAGGAGTCTGGACCGTGTCTCAGTTCCAGTGTGGCTGATCATCCTCTCAGACCAGCTAGGGATCGTCGCCTTGGTGAGCTCTTACCTCACCAACTAGCTAATCCCACCTAGGCATATCCCGACGCGAGAGGCCCGAAGGTCCCCCTCTTTGGCCCGTAGGCATTATGCGGTATTAGCCATCGTTTCCAATGGTTATCCCCCACATCAGGGCAATTTCCTAGGCATTACTCACCCGTCCGCCGCTCGACGCCCAACAAATCACCCGAAGGCTCAATGTTGTCGTTTCCGCTCGACTTGCATGTGTTAGGCCTGCCGCCAGCGTTCAATCTGAGCCATGATCAAACTCTTCAATTTAAGATTTTGTCGGCTCAACGAATACTGACTTCAAAACTACAAACGTAATTTTAAAGCTATTATCGTTCCAACAGAACGATAATGAATTGACTGTGCCAAGATTAAACAAGTTAATCTCGATTGGTCACTCAGTTCATTGAAACCGTATTTGAAGCCTAAGCTTCTAATTTGATTATCATCAACGAGTGCCCACACAGATTGATAGGTCTATATTGTTAAAGAGCTTTTCTAACGCTTTCAGCAGCTTGCTTACTCGACGTTAGGGGTGCGTATCTTACTTTGCACCGCGAGAGAGTCAAGCATTTTTTCAAATTTCTTTTCTCTCTTTTCCGACTCTCGTGTGACTCTCGTCTCACTCCGTGTCGGTGGATGCGCAGTATAGGGAGCTGAGAAATTAGCACAAGCGTTTTTTACAAAAAAAAACTCAAGCGAACAAATAACGAGCATAACGGACAAGTAAGCAACAAACGGGCTGTTCCTGAGGGGCTTGCAAGGCTTTTTCACTCCAGATAACAGAGCTTACATAGGTACGCCTTCTTATAAACTTGGTTCTAGGCTCCAACAATTTGTTGTATTGATTCTTCCTGTTGAACCAGCTATTGCTATCAACTTCTACACATTTAGCCTCTGTATATGCGTAATCTAAATGAACTGCTATATCGATAGAGTCTTGCATTATAAATACTTCGTTGAAAGAACCTTTATCGAAATCATCTTTCATCTGAGTCATTGTTACTTGTGATAATCGAGCTAACGGACAGTTTGTGTATAATTGTGTCTGGTAAACACTCTGCCTTGAACATTTGAAGTTAATGTAAAGCATCCAAGCACTGTCTAAATAGATGTGTTTACAATCTAACAACTCTTAATGAACTTCGTACTGTAAATAAACTGTCGAAAACCAAGTTTGTCACTACGACCGTTATTTTAGGACATCAAATGAAGACGAGAACCTGTTAAGCAACAACCCTCTCTCTGTCTACTGCCTATTCAAGGGCAGCTAAAATCGAGCAATGACCAGCATCGTCATGAGTATGACCACAGCAAGCATCATTGATCTTCTTCAATGCTCGACGAATTTTCGTTAGCTCGTTAATTTTTCCATCAATCAGCTCTAACTTAGCAGAAGTAATGGCTTTCACCTCTGCACAGCTATGTTCTGTCGCTTCTAATTTGATTTCTAGTAGCTCTTTAATCTCATCTAAGCTCAAGCCCAGCTCTTTACCTTTAAGGATAAAGTGCACCTGTTTTTGATTCTCTTCATTATAGAGACGATAACCTGATTCACTCCGACCTGCGGGCTTTATCAGCGCGTTTTTCTCATAAAAACGGAGCGTATCTGCCGTCACACCACAGCGTTTTGCCAGTTCACCTATCTGAAACATAATTTTCCCTATTAACTATCTCGTTACTTTTAAAGCTAACGAACGTCTTTTTTACAATTATTTTTGCGATGCCAATCGATTGCGCAAGCTTTTTTGTAATAAATTGGTTAGAATACGCGCCATCAAATGTGGAGACTGTTTTCTAACCAGAAAACATCCGGCAAAGGTCTTTACCAAAACTGGCCAATATTTTACCCCAAGAGGTAAAAACAAGTTCATTTTTGGCAAACATCTTTAACTCCGTGAATTTGAGGAAAATGGAAGCATGAACAACGCTCGCCCTATTCGCCGTGCGCTTATCAGCGTATCAGACAAAACAGGTATTGTTGAGTTTGCACAAGCTCTTGCTGAGCGCGGTGTCGATATCCTATCTACTGGTGGTACAGCACGCCTACTTGCCGAACAAGGCATCGCAGTAACAGAAGTCTCTGACTACACTGGTTTCCCAGAAATGATGGACGGCCGCGTTAAAACGCTTCACCCGAAAGTTCACGGTGGTGTGCTTGGTCGTCGTGGTCAAGATGACGAGGTGATGGCAAAACATGGCATCAATCCAATCGACATGGTCGTTGTTAACCTATACCCATTCGCAGAAACCGTCGCCAAAGAAGGCTGTACACTGGCTGACGCGGTTGAAAACATCGATATCGGCGGCCCAACGATGGTTCGCTCTGCAGCGAAAAACCACAAAGACGTGACTATCGTTGTGAACGCTTCAGACTACGACCGCGTAATTGCAGAAATGGATTCCAACGACAAGTCCCTAACTCTCGACACGCGTTTCGACCTTGCTATCGCAGCATTCGAGCACACTGCGGCTTACGATGGCATGATCGCAAACTACTTCGGCACCATGGTTCCATCTTACGGTGAGAACAAGGAAGGCGATGAAGAGAGTAAATTCCCTCGCACATTCAACCAACAGTTCGAGAAGAAACAAGACATGCGCTACGGTGAGAACAGCCACCAAGCCGCAGCTTTCTACGTAGAAGCCAATCCACAAGAAGCGTCTGTTTCTACTGCTCGCCAAATCCAAGGTAAAGCTCTTTCTTACAACAACATCGCAGACACGGACGCCGCACTTGAGTGTGTGAAAGAGTTCGACGAGCCAGCATGTGTGATCGTTAAACACGCCAACCCATGTGGTGTCGCGCTAGGTAAAGACATCTTAGAAGCATACAACCGTGCTTACCAAACTGACCCAACATCTGCATTCGGCGGCATCATTGCATTCAACCAAGCGCTAGATGCAGAAACGGCTAGCGCTATCGTTGAGCGTCAATTCGTTGAAGTGATCATTGCACCTTCTGTTTCTGCTGAAGCGATTGAAGTGGTTGCGGCGAAGAAGAACGTTCGCCTACTCGAGTGTGGCGAGTGGTCAACGAAGACAACGGGCTTTGACGTGAAACGCGTCAACGGTGGTCTACTGGTTCAAGACCGTGACCAAGGCATGGTAAGCCTAGACGACCTTAAAGTGGTTTCTAAGCGTCAACCGACTGAAGAAGAGCTCAAAGACGCCCTATTCTGCTGGAAGGTAGCGAAATACGTGAAATCAAACGCGATTGTTTACGCGAAAGGTGACATGACTATCGGTGTGGGCGCAGGTCAAATGAGCCGCGTTTACTCAGCAAAAATCGCCGGTATCAAAGCGGCAGACGAAGGTCTAGAAGTGGCGGGCAGCGTAATGGCCTCTGATGCGTTCTTCCCATTCCGCGACGGTATCGATGCCGCTGCAGAAGCTGGCATTAAGTGCGTGATTCAACCAGGTGGATCTATGCGTGATGATGAAGTTATCGTAGCAGCAGATGAGCACAACATGGCGATGATCTTTACCGGTATGCGCCACTTCCGCCACTAATCCTCTCGTCTTCACTGGGACGATAACTGCGTTGACGGCGTTCACTTGTCCTCGTCCCACTGAATTAGAGAGGCCATACTCAGGTCTTTTCGAAATATCTGAGTTTGAGCAAACGGTATTTATAAGATTAAGGATTTTCATATGCGAGTTTTAATCATTGGTTCAGGCGGTCGTGAACATGCGCTAGGCTGGAAAGCGGCACAAAACCCAAATGTTGAGACTATCTACATTGCACCAGGCAACGCAGGTACGGCTCTAGAGCCAAAACTAGAGAACGTAAACATCGATGTAGAAGACATCTCAGGTCTGGTTGATTTTGCAAAAGAAAAAGCCATTGAACTGACTATCGTTGGCCCTGAAGCACCACTTGTGATTGGTGTGGTTGATGCGTTCCGCGAAGCTGGTCTGTCAATCTTCGGCCCGACACAAGCCGCAGCGCAGCTTGAAGGCTCTAAAGCGTTTACTAAAGACTTCCTTGCTCGTCACCAAATCCCAACGGGTTCATACGCAAACTTTACTGAAATCGAGCCTGCTCTTGCTTACGTGCGTGAACAAGGTGCGCCAATTGTGGTGAAAGCCGACGGCCTTGCTGCCGGTAAAGGCGTTATCGTTGCGATGACACTAGAAGAAGCTGAAGACGCAATCAAAGACATGCTCGCAGGCAATGCATTTGGTGACGCTGGTAGCCGAGTAGTTATCGAAGAATTCCTAGATGGCGAAGAAGCAAGCTTCATCGTGATGGTGGATGGTGAGAACGTTCTGCCAATGGCCACCAGCCAAGATCACAAACGTGTCGGCGATAAAGACACGGGCCCTAATACGGGTGGTATGGGCGCTTACTCACCTGCTCCAGTCGTGACACAGGAACTCCACAACCGCATCATGGAAGAAGTGATTTACCCAACCGTACACGGCATGGCTTCTGAAGGTCACCCGTATACAGGTTTCCTATACGCGGGCCTGATGATCGACAAAGACGGCACACCGAAAGTGATCGAGTACAACTGCCGCTTTGGTGACCCAGAAACGCAACCGATCATGATGCGTATGGAATCGGATCTGGTTGATCTTTGCTTGGCTGCGGTTGACCAAAAACTGGATCAAGTGGAATCAAAGTGGGATCCGCGTGCATCGATTGGTATCGTGCTAGCGGCTGGCGGCTACCCAGCAGCGTACAACAAAGGCGACGTGATCTCTGGTCTGCCTCAAGTTGAAATTGAAGGCGAGAAAGTCTTCCACGCGGGTACAGATAACAAAGATGGCGACATCGTGACAAATGGTGGGCGCGTACTTTGTGCAACCGCACTGGGCAACAGCGTATCAGAAGCGCAGCAACGCGCTTACGAGCTTGCAAAACAGATCAGTTGGGACGGCATGTTCCATCGCAGTGACATCGGCTACCGTGCGATTGCACGTGAGCAAGAAAAATAAAAACAACTTAAGTTGGCTAAAAAACAAAAGGCGCATTCAGCGCCTTTTTTATTACTCTGTCAGCAAATAAGTCTAACCTAGCTTACTCAGTGAGTAATGCTGGTCGTGGTACACAATCAAAGTCATCATCATTGAGCATCAACAGTTCATCTACCGTTGCTTTATTTCGTGACTGCTTGCCGACAAAAGCCACATAACTGTCTACGGATGACAATCGCTCGATGATAAATTTTGGCAGCGTCTGATTAAACTCGAGTGTCGAGAACGCTTTACCTTTGCAGGTTTCAAACGATTGACCATTCCAATAACCTTGAATGAGGCTCTGACTGTTACGAGACTGCGCCTTAACCGACGCCACGACGTCATTCGCTTCTGCTTTGTAGCGTTCTAGTTGTTCATGCTGAAGTGGTAAGACTTTACGGTTAACGCGATATTGTTGGTAAACCGCTTCGCCATCTTTATTAAAACGGATGTGGATTTGAAAAGGCACCAACACTTGCTTGGTATCAACTTGCTCACCTTTTCGAATCAACTCTCGCAGCTCACCTTCATTCCAACGGTAATCACTTTGAAACCAGCCATTGTCCCCCATAAACACATAATCAGCCGCCGTACTCACGCGAGTGAGTTTCTCGGTCACCCAGTACAAGCTACTTGCGTCCCCAGCAACTTTTCCGCCAGAGAAGTGAGTGAATTGTTCTAAATTAGGGGTTTCAACCGACGAACAGCCAAAAAGGCTAAGGCTAGATAAGAGAAGTGAAGTAAGTAGATGTTTTTTCATGAAGTTGCACCGAGGCAGGATACCTCGGTGCATTCTAACTTAGTTTACTGATTCTTTCAGCGCTTTACCTGCTACGAATGCAGGTACGTTAGCTGCTGCGATTTGAATCTCGTCACCAGTCTTAGGGTTACGACCAGTACGTGCAGCGCGGTGGTTTACTTTGAATGTACCAAAACCAATTAGTTGAACTTGGTCACCCTCTTTCAGTGCGCCAGTTACACCATCAAGAGTCGCTTCAAGAGCAGCTTTTGCTTGTGCTTTTGATAGGTCTGCTTTCTCTGCGATAAAGTCGATTAATTGGGTCTTGTTCATTAGGTTTCCCTTCTTATATGTTATCGAATCGTCTCACTCTAAAGCATAAATGCCCTGTCTGGCAAAGGTTTGTGGGCGATCTTTCGATTTTCTGACGTACTTTTAGCCACAATATGAGCAACAACTCACAATTTGTTACCACATACTCACTGAAACCCCTTGCTTTCCGAGGTATTTGGACCAATTTATAAGGCACTTTGGCGGTTATAACCACTGCTAATATCACTATTTAACTACTTTCAAGGGCAACTATGCTGCTGTTATCCATTTATATCTCTATTGCTATCGGCATTTCGTTTATCTGTTCGGTACTGGAGGCGGTACTGCTCAGTATCAGTCCGAGCTACATTGCACAGCTCAATCAACAGGAGCACCCTGCAGCGGAGCAACTTGCGAAACTCAAGTCAGACATCGATCGTCCATTAGCGTCGATTTTGACCCTCAATACTATTGCCCATACCATTGGTGCGGCCACTGCAGGCGCACAAGCGGCCGTCGTGTTTGGCAGTGAGGCGCTGGGTATCTTCTCTGCGGTTCTGACACTAGCGATCCTTGTGTTATCAGAGATCGTACCGAAAACAATAGGCGCGACGTACTGGCGTCAACTCGCCCCTACCGCAGCGGTTTCACTGCGCTGGATGGTTTGGGCGCTAACGCCATTCGTGTGGTTCTCTGAGCAAATCACCAAGCGTCTTGCGCGCAACCATCAAGCTCCTAAGATGCGTGATGAACTGTCTGCGATGGCGATCCTTGCTCGTGAAAACGGTGAATTTGCAGAAGGTGAATCAAAAATCCTAAGCAACTTATTAGGTATCCAAGATGTGCCAGTGACTCACGTCATGACGCCTCGTCCAGTGGTGTTCCGTGTCGATGCCACCATGACCATCAATGAGTTTCTAGAAAAACACCAAGATACCCCTTTCTCTCGCCCATTAATTTACAGTGAGCAGAAAGACAACATCATTGGCTTTGTACACCGCCTAGAGCTATTTAAGTTACAGCAGTCAGGCTGTGGACAGAAACAGCTGGGCGCCATCATGCGTCCTATCCAAGTGGTTCTGAATAACACGGCGTTACCTAAAGTGTTCGACCAAATGATGACTCACCGTCTGCAGCTCGCGATTGTGGTTGACGAATACGGTACGGTACAAGGCTTAGTGACTTTAGAAGATATTTTTGAGCACCTATTGGGGGAGGAAATCATCGACGAAGCAGATAAAAGCACCGACATGCAAGAACTGGCTTACCAACGTTGGGAAAGTTGGAAAGAGATGCATGGCGTGATTGAAAGCCGTGATGACGATGATGAGGAAGAAATGCAGGAAACGCCAGAAACTGAACATGAAGCAACAGAGTCTGACTCCAAAACAACTTCGCAACTAAACTCATAGAAGGTAAAAAGGCATCCAACGGGATGCCTTTTTGATCTTCGCTAAATGATTACAGTGCGATGCCGATATTGCTTACGCCTTCTTCACGTAGTTCTTCACGCAAGTCTTTAATCAAGCTGATATCACGCTCAGTGGCGGCACGTAGCGGACGAAAAATCGCCCACTGTATGTCCCACTCTTCGCACACCGCTTGGTTTTCTTTTTGGTTGTCGTTGGTGATAGGTTCACTGCCTTGTGCTTGCTCTAAATCTGCAACGGTTTGTACCGACTGCTGACTCACTTTCAGCATGGAGTCAAAAAGGTAATCACGGTCCAATAGACCATGCAGCAGTGTCGACAGCGCCTGACACGCATCCATCGCTGGATATACGCCGTAAAAGTCATACTCATCTGAACTTGGGAACAGCTCTTCAAGCTTTTCTAATTGACGTTCGAAGTTCACTTTGGCGTTCTTAACTGTCAGAATTTCCCATACACTATCAAGAATCGCTCGGTAAGCACGCGGGTCAGCAAATTCTGTATTGTCACAAAACAGCGCATAGTTTGGGTACATGCGTTCACACAGACACGCCATAAAGGTAATTTGTTGCCAAGGTTCTAGTTTTTCTAAACGAACCTGAAGAGGATTCTTAAGCATAGTTACTCAATCATTGAAGAAGAAAACAGCGAAAGTGTACTTGATTCATCACAGGGAAAAAAGTTAATGCCTCATTCCAATCAGATTTTCCTGCTCTCGGAGCATCGTGACACCTACGAAACATTACTAACGGAGAAAAACCTGCCTGATCTTCGTATTACAGATAAGCCACAGGAGGCTCAAATAGCCCTTGCTGATCCGCCCTTATTATCTCAAAGGTTAGACGAGTTTTCGCAACTCGAGTGGGTACAATCCACATTTGCTGGCATAAACGCATTAATATCTCCTAATCTTCGCCAAGACTACTCGCTTACTAATGTACGAGGGATTTTTGGCCCACTCATTGCAGAGTATGTAATGGGTTATAGTCTCGCCCACTACCGCCACTTTGCCTGCTACCACCAGCAACAACAAAACAAACGATGGCAGCCCCACCTTTATACATCATTACAAAGTAAAACCATGGTGATTCTCGGTACTGGTAGCATTGGGTGTTATTTGGGCAATGCCGCTAAAGCAATGGGGATAAAAACCATCGGCATTAACCGCACAGGTATTCCGACCTCAGGCGGCGATTTTAACCAGACCTTTCATATTAATGAATTAGGCAAAGCATTTGAACAAGCCGACATTGTTGTAAATACATTGCCAAGTACACCAGAGACTCGAAAATTACTCAATCGTCAGACACTCAGCCAACTGAGTCAGGCATTATTGTTTAACGTAGGCCGTGGCGATGTATTGGATGACGCTGGGTTGCTACTCGCTCTGAAAAAACGCTGGGTAGAACACGCCTTTTTAGATGTGTTTGAACAAGAACCGTTATCGGTAGAGCATCCGTTTTGGAAACTACCGCAAGTCACTATCACTCCCCACATTGCTGCGCTGAGTTTTCCAGAGCAAGTCATAGAGATTTTTGCTGACAATTATCGACGCTGGCACGATGGGTTTTCACTCAGTTATCAAGTAGATTTCGAAAAGGGCTACTAACAATGTCACTAGAAGCACTGTTGCAGCAAGTGAGAGCCTGCCAGTTGTGCGCTAAAGATTTACCTTTAGGGGCGAACCCTGTTGTACAAGCCGGTAAAGAAGCACGCCTACTCATTATCGGCCAAGCCCCAGGAACACGAGTGCACCAAACCTCAATTCCATGGAATGACCCCAGTGGGGACAGGCTACGCCAGTGGTTAGCTATCGATAAAGACGTTTTTTATGATTCGAACAAGGTCGCGATTATTCCAATGGGCTTTTGTTACCCAGGCAAAGGGAACTCTGGTGATTTACCGCCTCGCAAAGAATGTGCGCCCACTTGGCATAAAAAGATTCTTGAGCAACTGCCCAATATAGAGCTGACTCTTCTGATTGGTCAGTATGCACAACAGCACTATCTCTCCAACAAGCCAAAGACGCTCACGCAAACCGTTCAGCAATGGCAAGATTGGGAGCCGGACTTTATCCCGCTCCCTCACCCTTCTCCACGCAATACATTGTGGTTAAAGAAGAACCCTTGGTTTGAATCTGACGTCCTGCCATACCTTAAAAAACGCGTTCGCTCGATACTTTAGGTTACCCATGCTCTCATTGCTTGATAATCTGCACAAGAGAAGCATCGCACAAACATCACAACCATAAAACATTGTTTATAAGGAAATTTAATCCAAAACGTACAGCCTGGGCGGTAATTAGATCATAGTAGACCAAATGCTAATTAAGCTGCACAAGCCTGAACTTTAGACAAAAAAATACCGGCACTCAGTGCCGGTATTGGATTTCAATAAGCCGAGATTACTTGTGGTATGGCTTAGATAGCTCATGTACCGCTTCAACAAACACACCTGCGTTTTCTGGTGGTACATCCAAATGAATGCCGTGACCAAGGTTAAATACATGGCCCGTACCGGTATCACCAAAGCCTTCCAGAATTGACGCCACTTCTTGACGAATACGCTCAGGCTGGGCATAAAGCATGGACGGATCCATATTTCCTTGCAGTGCAACTTTGTCACCAACACGCGCTTTCGCATCAGCAATATTGATTGTCCAGTCGAGACCAATCGCATCACACCCGGTTGCCGCGATTTTTTCGAGCCACATACCACCATTTTTAGTGAATAGTGTCACTGGCACACGACGACCATCGTTTTCACGGATCAGGCTATCGACGATTTTTTGCATGTATTGCAGTGAGAACAAATTGTAATCACGCGGAGTCAATACACCACCCCACGTATCAAACACCATCACCGATTGTGCGCCCGCTTTGATTTGTGCATTTAGATACTCAATCACACTGTCAGCCAGTTTATCAAGCAGCAGGTGCAGCGTTTGAGGCTCTGCATACATCATCTTCTTAATCTTAGTGAACGCTTTTGAGCTTCCGCCTTCGATCATATAGGTAGCAAGTGTCCATGGACTACCAGAAAAACCGATCAATGGTACTTCACCTTTTAGGTCTTTACGGATCTGGCGTACCGCATTCATGACGTACTGCAATTCACCCTCAGGATCGGGTAAACCAATTTTTTCCACATCGGCTTTGCACGTAATAGGGTTATCAAAAACAGGGCCCTCACCAGCCGCAAAGCGCAAACCAAGCCCCATTGCATCTGGGATCGTTAGGATGTCAGAGAACAAGATCGCTGCATCAAGCGGAAAACGGCGTAGTGGTTGAAGTGTCACTTCGGATGCTAATTCTGCGTTTCGACACAAAGACATGAAATCACCCGCTTCTGCACGGGTCGCTTTGTATTCTGGTAGGTAACGACCTGCTTGGCGCATCATCCATACTGGCGTGTAATCTACTGGCTCTTTTAAAAGTGCACGCAGATAACGATCATTTTTTAGTTCAGTCATTCCGTAATTCCAACTGTTGGGCTTTCTGTGTAAGGAAGTATTCTATCACTGATTTCAGTCCAATAGAGGTGTGCTTTGCAATCTGGATCAAGTTATTAACTTTTAAATCAATGCTTAATTTGCACCCAATCAATATCAGTGTTAAAAATTTATTCGCTAGCGAAAACTATAATTATAAACTGAGTACCTAGTACTCAGCATCTCATAACGACATCTTACTTACCCCCTCCCTCTCGGAGGGTTTTTTTTATCTATTATTCAAATCATTTTCTTCGATGGCTCCTAGAGTCTGCTCTATCAGTGCCCTCGCAATGGTACCTTTTGGTGCAACTGGTGGTATCTCGTTAACGTTGAACCACTGAGCGTCCGACAACTCGGTATAATCAGGATTCAATTCACCAGATTCATAATCCGCTAAAAAAGCCATCATCATGCTGGAAGGGAATGCCCACGGTTGGCTACCAAAATAACGAATATTTTTGACATGAATCCCCGTTTCCTCGTGTATTTCGCGCGCGACGCATTCTTCCAGCGTCTCACCTACTTCTAGAAAGCCAGCAATCACGGTGTACATACCATTTCTGTGCCTTGGGTGCTGGGCCAGTAAGATTTGATTGCCTTTCCGTACGCCCACGATGATGCATGGAAAGATGCGAGGATAGTGCAGCGTTCTACACTCGCCACACTGCATAGCCAATTGGTTATTGTTAAGGAAGTTTCTACCACCACATTGTGGGCAAAAGCGCAGACTTTGCGTCATGTGCCCATATTGTACCGCTCTACTCAACAACATGAATAATGGCTCATGAAAATGCAGACAGTCACGAAGTGAAACTAACGGCAAATCTTGCACCAAATCTGAAAAATTAAGCCACATAACTGGCGAATCTAAATACTCACCGATTTGTCTCGCACTCGCTTCAGGTAGTGATAACTGCTCCGCAGACCCAAAAGGCACAGCACCATCCACCAGCCAAATTTCACTTCCAGAAACAACACACCAATAAGCATTTATTGCGCGGTTAACATCACCTTTTCTTAACATTAAACCATCCCTTTGCTTGAAGTTCATTCATTTTACTGGCAATCTAATTTCATACTAGAGTTTGTCGTTAGACAAGTTTGCAACTATAAATTCTAGTAAGGACAAGAGTTTGTAATAACTTTACTAACTTTGCTATGCAAAGGATACGTTCGTCAACGGACGATCAGATCATGAGGGCATGGTCATGCTAAAAAAATTCAAACAAACACAAGACCAGTGGGGTGGCTACAGTGATGTTATTGATCACTGGCTAGAAATGAGACAATCCTTGATTGTTGAATATTGTAAGCTTGCAGCACTGCAACCTTGTTCGAAAACAAACGTTATTGAACTCCCATCTCCTTCAGAATTGCAGAATTTCTGTCAGCACCTAGTCGATTATATCTCCGAAGGCCATTTCAAAATTTACGATATGGTCATGGATCGTTGGAAAGCAACGGGCTTTGTCGTCACAGATGAGATCAATCAAACCTACGAGCAAATTATATTTACCACAGATCCCATATTAAACTTTAACGATAAGTACTCAGATGTCACCGAATACGATGAGTTAGCCGACTTTGACTCGGATATGTGTTTAATCGGCGAGACTCTTGAGACTCGCTTTGAAGTCGAAGACTACTTAATCCAACAAATCGCAGAAAGTTTGTCTATGCCACCAGGAGCCTAGTTATCAACAGGCTAGAAGAGACTTAATTGACATCAAGAGCTGACGCTAAACGTCAGCTTTTTCTTTTTCTGAACAACCGCCAGCTAATGCTGTGCGGTAATGCAAACAGTAAAAAACCAAAAAGGCACCCGAAGGTGCCTTTTTTCTTAAACGATTACTCGTTACAAAGCTTTATTCTTCCGAAGAAAAACCAGCGTTTAGAAGTGCTGCTAGGTTATCCGTTGCTTGTTCAGCAGAAGGGCCATCTTGCGCTTCAGAACGTTTAGCTTGACGCTCTTGGTGGTATGCGAAACCTGTACCTGCAGGAATCAAACGACCAACAATTACGTTTTCTTTCAGACCACGTAAGTCATCGCGTTTACCAGAAACGGCTGCTTCTGTTAGTACGCGAGTTGTTTCTTGGAACGATGCCGCAGAGATGAACGACTCAGTCGCAAGAGATGCTTTCGTGATACCTAAAAGCTCACGCTCAAAACGTGCAGGCTCTTTGCCTTCTGCTTCTAGATCACGGTTAGCAATCTTAACTTGTGAGTATTCAATTTGCTCGCCAGGTAAGAACTCAGAGTCACCAGTGTGAGTAATTGTACACTTACGTAGCATCTGACGAACAATAGTTTCAATGTGCTTATCGTTAATCTTAACGCCTTGTAGACGGTAAACTTCTTGAACCTCGTTCGCGATGTATTCCGTCACAGCGTGTACGCCACGCAGACGTAGGATGTCATGTGGCGATTCTGGGCCATCTGCAATCACATCACCACGCTCAACTTTTTCACCTTCGAATACGTTAAGCTGACGATGCTTAGGAATCATCTCTTCGTAAGCTTCACCGTTTTCACGAGTGATCACAAGGCGACGTTTACCTTTGGTCTCTTTACCAAAGCTCACTGTACCAGTGTGTTCAGCAAGAATTGCAGGCTCTTTCGGTTTACGAGCTTCGAATAAGTCAGCAACTCGTGGAAGACCACCAGTGATATCTTTGTTACCGCCAGACTTCTGAGGAATACGTGCTAGTGTTGCACCTACGCCTACTGCAGCGCCATCTTCGATGTTCACAATCGCCTTACCAGGTAGGAAATAGTGAGCTGGCATATCGGTGCCAGGAATCATTACATCTTTACCTTGTTCATCGACAAGTTTGATAGCTGGACGCATATCTTTACCTGCTGATGGGCGAGCGGCTGGATCAGTGACTTCGCTTGAAGATAGACCGGTTAGGTCATCTGTCTGACGAGAAACTGTTACACCGTCGATCATGTCTACAAACTGGATACGGCCAGCTACCTCAGTGATGATAGGTAGTGTATGCGCTTCCCAGTTTGCGATAGTTTCACCCGCTTGAACTGAGTCACCATCACCTTTGCTTAGCAGTGTACCGTAA
Organism: Vibrio sp. ES.051; assembly: GCF_002563795.1. Lineage (GTDB taxonomy): Bacteria > Pseudomonadota > Gammaproteobacteria > Enterobacterales > Vibrionaceae > Vibrio. The sequence goes on along the minus strand of NZ_PDJL01000003.1, from coordinate 24,912 downwards.
GGCAGTTTGTGCTTCTCTTTCGTACGGCCAAACTCATCGATGATGGTTAGCTCTGTCGCACGAGAGGTGATAACGATCTTACCATCATCCGCCACTACTGACTTAGCATTGTGCAGTTTGATAGAACCATTGTTCTTCGCTTGAACGCTGTTCTCTGCTGCTGCTGTCGATGCTGCACCACCGATGTGGAACGTACGCATAGTAAGCTGAGTACCCGGTTCGCCGATAGACTGAGCAGCAATAACGCCAACTGCCTCACCTTGGTTCACTAGGTGACCACGCGCTAGATCACGACCATAACACTGTGCACAACAACCGAAGTCAGAATCACAAGTAACTACAGAGCGAACTTTCATGTTGTCGACTGAGTTCTCTTCCATGATCTGACACCACTTCTCATCAATTAGAGTATTACGTGGGATCAGAACATCTTCTGTACCTGGTTTAAGCACATCTTCAGCAACGACACGACCCAGAACGAGCTCAGTAAGTGCAACTTTAACATCACCACCCTCGATATGAGGCATCATATCAACGCCCTCGTGAGTGCCACAGTCATGTTCAGTAACAACAACGTCTTGAGCTACGTCTACGAGACGACGAGTTAGATAACCCGAGTTCGCTGTTTTCAGTGCTGTATCCGCAAGACCCTTACGAGCACCGTGCGTTGAGATAAAGTACTGAAGTACGTTTAGACCTTCTTTAAAGTTTGCAGTGATTGGCGTTTCGATGATTGAACCATCCGGACGCGCCATCAGACCACGCATACCAGCAAGCTGACGAATCTGCGCAGCGGAACCACGAGCGCCCGAGTCAGCCATCATGTAGATGCTGTTGAACGACTCTTGTTGTTCCTCTTCACCGTCACGGTTGATTACCGTTTCAGAGGAAAGGTTTGCCATCATTGCTTTCGCAACGCGGTCGTTGGTCGATGCCCAGATATCGATAACTTTGTTGTAACGCTCACCCGCAGTAACAAGACCAGACTGGTATTGTTCTTGGATTTCACGTACTTCTTCTTCCGCTTCGGCAATTTCAGTGTACTTCGCAGCTGGAACAACCATATCGTCGATACCAACAGAGACACCAGAAAGTGCTGCGTAAGCAAAACCTGTGTACATGATTTGGTCAGCGAAGATAACCGTATCTTTAAGACCTAGCTTACGATATGCCTCGTTAAGTAGGTTAGAGATTTGCTTCTTACCTAGTTTTTGGTTAACGATGCTAAATGGTAAGCCTGTTGGTACGATTTGCCATAGCATTGCACGACCGACAGTGGTATCCACCATCTTAGTTTCGGTTGTGCTATTGCCGTCTTCGTCGACAACGGTTTCTGTAATACGTACTTTAACGCGTGCGTGAAGTTCAGCTTGTTTCGTGCGGTATGCTTTCTCGGCCTCAGCTGGCCCAGAAAGGTACATGCCTTCACCTTTCACGTTGATCTTTTCACGAGTCATGTAGTACAGACCCAATACAACGTCCTGAGAAGGTACGATGATCGGATCACCTGACGCTGGCGACAGAATGTTGTTTGTCGACATCATCAGCGTACGAGCTTCAAGCTGTGCCTCTAGAGTTAGAGGGACGTGAACCGCCATTTGGTCGCCATCGAAGTCCGCGTTGTACGCCGCACACACAAGTGGGTGTAGCTGAATCGCTTTACCTTCGATAAGTACCGGTTCAAACGCCTGGATACCAAGACGGTGAAGTGTCGGTGCACGGTTCAATAGTACTGGGTGTTCACGGATGACTTCATCTAGGATATCCCAAACAACCGCTTCTTCACGCTCGACCATCTTCTTAGCAGCTTTGATTGTCGTCGCAAGACCACGAGTTTCTAGTTTGCTATAGATAAATGGTTTGAATAGCTCAAGTGCCATCTTCTTAGGAAGACCACACTGGTGTAGACGCAGGTATGGACCTACTGTGATTACAGAACGACCAGAGTAGTCTACACGTTTACCTAGAAGGTTCTGACGGAAACGACCCTGTTTACCCTTGATCATATCAGCAAGAGATTTCAGAGGACGCTTGTTCGAGCCTGTAATCGCACGACCACGACGACCGTTATCTAGTAGCGCATCAACAGACTCTTGCAACATACGTTTTTCGTTACGTACGATAATGTCCGGAGCCGCTAGCTCTAGAAGACGCTTCAAACGGTTGTTACGGTTGATCACACGGCGGTATAGATCGTTCAAATCTGAAGTTGCGAAGCGACCGCCATCTAGTGGTACTAGAGGACGTAGATCTGGCGGAAGTACTGGAAGTACAGTCAAGATCATCCACTCTGGGTTATTACCTGATGAGATGAACGCTTCTACCAACTTCAAACGCTTCGTGACTTTCTTGCGCTTAGTTTCAGAGTTTGTGGTCTCAAGCTCTTCGCGCATTTGTTCAGCTTCAGCGTGCATATCCATAAAACCTAAGAGGTCTTTGATAGCTTCTGCACCCATCTTAGCAGTGAACTCGTCGCCCCACTCTTCTAGACGGTCTAGATACTCTTCTTCAGTAAGCATCTGACCTTTTTCTAGATCCGTCATACCTGGTTCAGTTACAACGTACATTTCGAAGTAAAGAACACGTTCGATATCACGCAGAGGGATATCCATTAGTAGACCGATACGAGACGGTAGCGATTTTAGGAACCAGATGTGAGCTACTGGTGAAGCAAGTTCGATATGGCCCATGCGGTCACGACGAACTTTAGTTTGTGTAACTTCTACACCACACTTCTCACAGATAACACCACGGTGTTTCAGGCGCTTGTACTTACCACAAAGACACTCGTAGTCTTTAACTGGACCAAAAATACGCGCACAGAACAAACCATCGCGTTCAGGTTTGAACGTACGATAGTTGATCGTTTCAGGTTTTTTAACCTCACCGAAAGACCACGAACGGATCATGTCTGGTGAAGATAGACCGATTTTGATTGCATCAAACTCTTCGGTCTTATGCTGTGCTTTTAGAAAGTTTAATAAGTCTTTCACAATCAGCTCCTGTAAGGAGTTAAAAGGAGCTCACCCGCAAAAGTGAGCACCTTTCTACCGATAATCAGCTTTCTCTGTTAAGGAAAGGGATTACTCTTCGTCTTCTAGCTCGATGTTGATACCTAGCGAGCGGATCTCTTTCAACAGTACGTTGAATGATTCTGGCATGCCAGGTTCCATGCTGTGGTTACCGTCAACGATGTTCTTGTACATCTTAGTACGGCCGTTAACGTCATCCGACTTAACCGTTAGCATTTCTTGTAAAGTGTAAGCCGCACCGTATGCTTCTAGTGCCCATACTTCCATCTCACCGAAACGCTGACCACCGAACTGAGCTTTACCACCAAGTGGTTGCTGAGTTACTAGGCTGTACGAACCAGTTGAACGAGCGTGCATCTTGTCATCAACAAGGTGGTTCAGTTTGAGCATGTACATGTAACCAACGGTTACCGGACGCTCAAATTCATCGCCTGTACGACCATCAAATAGCGTTAGCTGACCAGACTCTGGTAGGTCACCTAGTTTTAGAAGCTCTTTGATTGATGTCTCGTTTGCACCATCGAATACTGGCGTTGCGATTGGTAGACCGCCACGTAGGTTCTTGATCAGCGTGCGTACTTCGTCATCTGATAGAGAAGCAATGTCTACTTTCTGACGTGTATCGCCGAGATCGTAAACTTTCTGCAGGAACTCGCGGAATTTCGCCAGTTCTTGTTGCTCTTTCACCATTTGAGTGATCTTGTCACCGATACCTTTCGCTGCCAGACCTAAGTGTACTTCTAGGATCTGACCGATGTTCATACGTGAAGGTACACCCAATGGGTTAAGTACGATGTCGACAGGCTGACCTTTTTCATCGTATGGCATGTCTTCAACTGGGTTGATCTTAGAGATTACACCCTTGTTACCATGACGACCCGCCATCTTATCACCCGGCTGGATACGACGTTTAACCGCTAGGTAAACCTTAACAATCTTCAGTACGCCAGGGGCGAGATCATCACCTTGAGTGATCTTACGACGCTTGGTTTCGAATTTCTTATCGAAATCCGCTTTTAGTTCGTCCCACTGCTCAGCAAGTTGTTCTAGCTGAGTTTGTAGGGCGTCATCTTCAAGCGTTAGCTCTAGCCACTTCTTACGATCGATAGAGTCAAGCTTCGCTTCGGTGTAACCACCGTCGATCAATACAGCTTTCACACGGTTTAAAAGGCCACCCTCAAGAATCTGGAATTCTTCAGTTAGGTCTTTCTTCGCTTCTTTCAGCTGCATTTGCTCGATTTCAAGCGCACGCTTGTCTTTCTCTACGCCATCGCGAGTGAAGACTTGAACGTCGATAATTGTACCTGACACAGAGTTAGGTACACGTAGTGAAGTGTCTTTAACATCAGATGCTTTTTCGCCGAAGATTGCTCGTAGTAGCTTCTCTTCTGGCGTTAGCTGAGTTTCACCTTTAGGTGTCACTTTGCCAACCAGGATGTCACCACCCTTAACTTCAGCACCGATGTAAACAATACCTGACTCGTCTAGTTTAGACAGAGCAGATTCACCTACGTTTGGAATATCCGCGGTGATCTCTTCAGAGCCCAGCTTGGTATCACGCGCCACACAAGTCAGTTCTTGAATGTGGATAGTCGTGAAACGATCTTCTTGAACTACGCGCTCAGATACTAAGATCGAGTCCTCGAAGTTGTAACCGTTCCAAGGCATAAACGCGATACGCATGTTTTGACCAAGCGCGAGCTCACCCAGGTCTGTTGAAGGACCATCAGCAACTACGTCACCGCGTGATACAGGTTCACCTGGCATCACACATGGGCGTTGGTTAATACATGTGTTCTGGTTAGAACGTGTGTATTTAGTCAGGTTGTAGATGTCGATACCTGCTTCACCAGGTACTAGTTCTTCATCGTTCACTTTAACAACGATACGAGAAGCATCTACAGACTGGATGACACCACCACGTTTCGCAACCGCAGTTACACCTGAGTCAACCGCTACGTTACGTTCGATACCAGTACCAACAAGCGGTTTATCCGCTTTCAGTGTTGGAACAGCCTGACGTTGCATGTTCGCGCCCATCAATGCACGGTTCGCATCATCGTGTTCTAGGAACGGGATAAGCGAGGCAGCGATAGATACAACCTGGTTTGTCGCAACGTCCATGTACTGAGCGTGCTCACGAGGGTGTAGACCAGATTCACCTTTCTGACGAGCGGTGATCAACTCATCGGCAAACGTGCCATCTTCGTTAAGCATAGCGTTCGCCTGGGCGATAACGAATTGGCCTTCTTCGATTGCAGATAGGTAATCGACTTCGTCTGTTACAACACCATCTACCACGCGACGGTAAGGCGTCTCTAGGAAACCGTACTCGTTACAGCGCGCAAACGCAGATAGAGAGTTGATCAGACCGATGTTTGGACCTTCCGGCGTTTCGATAGGACATAGACGGCCGTAGTGCGTTACGTGTACGTCTCGAACTTCAAAGCCAGCACGTTCACGAGTCAGACCGCCAGGACCCAATGCAGAAATACGACGCTTGTGCGTTACTTCTGATAACGGGTTGTTTTGGTCCATAAACTGTGAAAGCTGTGAAGAGCCAAAGAATTCTTTCACTGCCGCAGAAATTGGCTTCGCGTTGATCAGGTCTTGAGGCATGATAGCATCAAGATCGCCTAGGCTTAGACGCTCTTTAACTGCACGCTCAACACGTACTAGACCGACACGGAACTGGTTCTCAGCCATTTCGCCTACAGAACGGATACGACGGTTACCTAAGTGGTCGATATCATCGACTTCACCGATGCCGTTACGGATTCCGATCAGCTTCTTCATCACTTCGATGATATCGTTTTCATCAAGTGTGCCTTGCTCTTGGGCATCTTCACGGCCGATAGAGCTATTGAACTTCATACGACCAACCGTCGATAGATCGTAACGTTCTTCAGAGAAGAATAGGCTTTCGAATAACGCTTCTGCAGCTTCTTTTGTTGGCGGCTCACCAGGGCGCATCATGCGATAGATTTCTACCAACGCAGAAATACGATCAACGGTACTGTCGATTCGCAGTGTTTCTGACATGAATGGACCGTGGTCTAGATCGTTCGTGAATAGAACCTCTAGCGCTTTGTGGCCAGCCTGAGATAGATTTGCTAATGCTTCCAGGCTGATTTCCTGGTTAGCGTTAACAATGATCTCGCCCGTTGCATCGTTGATGTAATCTTTCGCTGCAACTTTACCAACGATGTACTCAACCGGTACTTCGATGTGATCAATGCCATCTTTTTCTAGTTGGCGGATGTGACGAGCTGTCACACGACGACCTTGCTCAACGTAAACTTTACCATTCGCTTCGATATCAAATGACGCAGTTTCACCACGTAGGCGATCTGGCACCAACTCCATCAGTAGAGTTTGGTCTTTCACTTCGAAGTTCACTTTTTCGAAGAAGAGATCTAAGATTTCTTCTGTCGATTTACCTAGTGCACGAAGGATGATCGACGCTGGTAGCTTACGACGGCGGTCGATACGAACGTACAGGTTATCCTTAGGGTCAAACTCGAAATCAAGCCATGAACCACGGTAAGGAATAACACGTGCGTTGTATAAAACTTTACCTGAAGAGTGGGTCTTACCCTTATCGCTGTCGAAGAACACGCCTGGGCTTCGGTGCAGCTGGGATACGATAACCCTCTCGGTACCGTTGATTACGAAGGTACCATTGTCTGTCATGAGTGGGATTTCACCCATGTAGACTTCTTGCTCTTTAATATCTTTTACAGTACCTGCTGGCGCGTCTTTATCAAAGATAACTAGGCGTAGTTTTACACGTAGTGGCTTTGAGTAAGTTACACCGCGGATTTGACATTCTTTAACGTCAAAAACTGGCTCACCAAGACGGTAGCTAACGTATTGCAGCTCAGAATTGCCGTTGTAGCTCTGAATCGGAAATACAGAACGGAAAGCGGCTTCAAGACCGTATTGACCTTCAGGATCCTGTTCGATGAATTTGTCGAACGAATCGAGCTGGATCGATAGCAGGTATGGAATGTCCAAAACTTGTGGACGAGTACCAAAGTCCTTACGGATGCGCTTTTTCTCGGTATAAGAGTAAACCATGGGGTTCCTCAGCTCGCTGATAAGTGACCCAAACTGTCCGCCCGTTCCTAGTTACTTAAGGGGGGTAAGGGACAGTGACTAATATAGCTGTTTACTGTAGTGACATTTCATTTCGTAAGAATGAAATGTTTTTTGCTCGGGTATCAGGCGCTTAAACAGCGGGGAAATTCACCTATACCCTACAGCGCAAAAAGGCCGGTGGTTAAAAACCACCAGCCAGTTAGCCGTTAGGCTAAGAAACTAAGCAATAATTACTTAACAGCAACAGTTGCACCAGCTTCTTCTAAAGTCGCTTTAAGCGCTTCAGCTTCTTCTTTCTCAACACCTTCTTTAAGAGGTGCAGGAGCGCCGTCTACAAGAGCTTTAGCTTCTTTAAGACCTAGACCAGTTGCAGCACGTACTGCTTTGATTACAGCAACTTTGTTACCGCCAGCAGCTTCTAGGACTACATCAAATTCAGTTTGCTCAGCAACTTCTTCGCCTGCGCCTGCGCCGCCAGCTACAACAGCAGCAGCAGCAGAAACACCGAATTTCTCTTCCATTGCTTCGATTAGTTCAACAACTTGCATTACAGACATTTCTGCAACTGCATCTAGGATTTGCTCGTTAGTAATAGACATAACAATTCTCTTTTAAGTCAACAATAAGTTTATTAAGCAACCAGTAAAAAGCAAGGCCTATGCCGCTGCTTCTTGTTTTTGATCGCGGATAGCTGCGATAGTACGCGCCAGCTTGCCAGCCGAAGCTTCTTTCATGCACATCATTAGGCGTGCAATTGCTTCGTCGTAAGTTGGTAGTGTTGCTAGTACTTCAGCGTCAGTTAGAGCGCCTTCATAAGCAGCAGCTTTGATCTCGAAGTTTTTATTCTCTTTAGCGAAGTCTTTAAAAAGACGCGCTGCAGCACCTGGGTGCTCGTTAGAGAATGCGATCAGAGTAGGACCAGTAAATGTCTCAGTAAGACATTCATAATCTGTACCCTGAACCGCACGACGCATTAGAGTGTTACGAACAACTCGTACATAAACACCAGCTTCACGAGCCTGTTTACGTAGAGAAGTCATCGCGCCCACTTCAACGCCACGAGAGTCAGCTACAACTGCAGAAAGTGCACCACTGGCAGCTTCGTTGACTTCAGCAACAATTGCTTTTTTGTCTTGAAGGTTTAAAGCCATCTTGGATTTACTCCTGGTTGTCGTTACACCACTCACTATTATCACAACAGTGAGAGCTATTGAGGTGCTTCCCAGAAGAAAGGTAACTATTTACATAGAGCTTTCTGTCAGTTCGGGCACCATCTACGTAGGAACATTAAGCCTATTTTAAAAATAGGCACCTACGGTCTTGGATGGAGACTGGGTCATAATTCACAGTGAACTCTTAACGAATTCGATGAACCAAAGTTCAGCCCCAACCACAAATATTAGGCGCAAAATTATACACTAATTTTACGCCTAATCAAATAAATTATGCTTGCGTGCTCAGGCTAGCCTGATCAACAGCAACACCAGCACCCATTGTCGTAGAGATGCTTACTTTCTGAAGGAATGTACCCTTAGCAGAAGATGGCTTAGCTTTCTTCAGAGCCACTAGAAGTGCTTCTAGGTTCTCTTTGATCTGCTCAGCAGAGAAGTTTGCTTTACCGATAGTAGTATGGATGATGCCGTTCTTGTCGTTACGGTAACGAACCTGACCTGCTTTAGCATTCTTAACTGCTTCAGCGACGTTAGGAGTTACAGTACCAACTTTAGGGTTTGGCATTAGACCGCGAGGACCTAGGATAGTACCTAGTTGACCTACAACGCGCATTGCATCAGGAGAAGCAACAACTACGTCAAAGTTCAGTTCGCCTTTTTTCACTTGCTCAGCAAGATCTTCCATACCAACAATGTCTGCGCCAGCTTCTTTAGCCGCTTCAGCGTTTGCACCTTGAGTGAACACTGCAACGCGAATGTCTCGGCCAGTACCGTGAGGTAGTACAGTTGCACCACGTACGTTCTGGTCAGATTTACGAGCATCGATACCTAGGTTAACAGCAACGTCAATAGATTCAACGAACTTAGCAGTTGCTAGTTCTTGAAGAAGAGTTACAGCTTCGTTGATTTCGTATTCTTTAGTTACGTCAACTTTTTCGCGGATTACGCGCATGCGCTTAGTTAGTTTAGCCATCTTATTAACCCTCTACCACTAGGCCCATTGAACGAGCAGTACCCGCAATTGAACGCTTCATTGCTTCGATATCAGCACCAGTCATATCAGCAGCTTTAGTTTCTGCGATTTCTTGGATTTGAGCGTCAGTTACCGTACCCACTTTTTCAGTGTTTGGACGACCAGAACCAGACTTAACGCCAGCCGCTTTCTTAAGAAGAACTGCTGCAGGTGGAGTCTTAGTTACGAACGTGAAAGAGCGGTCGCTGTATACAGTGATAACAACTGGGGTAGGAAGACCTTTCTCGATAGATTCTGTTTTTGCGTTGAACGCTTTACAGAATTCCATGATGTTAACACCGTGTTGACCTAGTGCAGGACCAACTGGTGGACTTGGGTTTGCAGCGCCAGCAGCAACCTGTAGCTTGATGTAAGCTTCAACTTTCTTAGCCATGATTATTCCTAATTTTGGGTACCAGCGCTAATCAACTGATCAGCTCCCCGTTTCAACAAAAGCTTTTCACTTCAAGAGAAGTAAAAAGGCGCGAAATTATAGTCATAATCCGCGCCTGATACAACCCTAAAAAGGTGATTTTTTATACTCTTTTAAGTAAGAGTATTAGTCCAGTTTTTCAACCTGACCAAATTCAAGCTCAACTGGTGTTGCACGACCAAAGATCGAAACAGACACTTTCAGGCGGCTCTTCTCGTAATCCACTTCTTCAACAGTACCGTTAAAGTCAGCAAATGGACCTTCGTTAACACGTACCACTTCACCCGCTTCGTACATAGTTCGTGGGCGAGGCGCTTCACTCGCTTTCTCAAGACGATTAAGAATCGCGTCAGCTTCTTTATCCGTGATCGGTGCAGGACGATCTGAGGTACCACCAATGAAGCCCATGACACGCGGCACACTACGTACTAAGTGCCATGATTCATCGTTCATAATCATCTGAACAAGGACGTAACCTGGGAAGAACTTACGCTCAGATTTGCGACGCTGACCCGCGCGCATTTCCACTACCTCTTCAGTAGGAACCAGTACTTCACCGAATAGTTCTTCCATGCCGTGCATTTTGATGTACTCACGCAGAGATTGAGCTACACGACCTTCAAATCCAGAGAAGGCTTGAACCACATACCAGCGTTTTTTTGGAGCTTCACTCATGAATAAAAACCCTCTATACCCCAGTTACTAGAGATACTAGACGAACCATAATTCCGTCAATACCCCATAGCACTAGAGCCATTACAATACTTACAGCTAAAACGATCAGTGTGGTTTGCATGGTTTCTTGGCGCGTAGGCCAAACAACTTTACGTACTTCCATACGTGATTCTTTTGCAAAACTGATCGCTGCTTTACCTTTAGTCGTTGTTGCTGCAACGCCTAAGGCAGCTGCAATAAGAACAACAACGCCTGCAGCACGAATGACTACAGACATTTCACCATACAGGTAATTACCCACAACAGCGGTAGCTGCTAATACGAAAGCGGCTACCCACTTAAACGTATCTGCTGCGTTTGAGCTATCAGGAGTTTCAGCATTATTTGCTTTCATAAAACCAACCTGTTACAAGTCTTAATATAGACGACGACGACCCCGCTGTTGCAGGGCAAACTCCATATCGCTGAAAAAATCAGCGTACACTTCTTAAGATTAAGCCTCTTTGCTTAATCTTGCTCTACACTCAACTCACTTCTGAACAAGAAAACAACAAAAATAATATTGAGTGCAGAAAAAGGGCATCAAATGATGCCCTTTTTGCTACTGGTTCGTCAAATCTAATTCAAGATTTTCCGAAAACATCTCCTAATTCGCTATGAATTAGTCAAAGATCTTAGCAACAACACCAGCACCTACTGTACGGCCACCTTCACGGATCGCGAAACGTAGACCTTCGTCCATTGCGATTGGTGCGATTAGCTCAACAGTCATTTGTACGTTGTCACCAGGCATTACCATTTCTACGCCTTCTGGTAGCTGGATGTCACCAGTTACGTCAGTTGTACGGAAGTAGAACTGTGGACGGTAGCCTTTGAAGAATGGAGTGTGACGACCACCTTCATCTTTAGACAGTACGTATACTTCTGATTCGAACTTAGTGTGTGGGGTGATTGAACCAGGCTTAGCCAGTACTTGACCACGCTCTACGTCGTCACGCTTAGTACCACGTAGAAGTGCACCAACGTTTTCACCAGCACGGCCTTCGTCTAGAAGCTTACGGAACATCTCTACACCAGTACATGTTGTAGTCGTTGTTTCCTTGATACCTACGATAGCAACTTCGTCACCAACTCTTAGGATACCACGCTCAATACGACCCGTTACTACTGTACCACGACCTTGAATTGAGAATACGTCTTCGATAGGCATTAGGAATGGCTGATCTACTGCACGCTCTGGCTCTGGGATGTAAGAGTCTAGTGCTTCAGCTAGTTCAACGATTTTCGCTTCCCACTGCTCTTCGCCGTTTAGTGCGCCTAGTGCAGAACCTTGGATAACTGGTAGGTCATCACCTGGGAAATCGTACTCAGATAGAAGTTCACGAACTTCCATTTCTACTAGCTCTAGTAGCTCTTCATCATCAACCATGTCACATTTGTTCATGAATACGATGATGTATGGGATACCAACCTGACGGCCTAGTAGGATGTGCTCACGAGTTTGTGGCATTGGGCCATCTGTCGCAGCAACAACTAGGATACCACCGTCCATCTGTGCAGCACCAGTGATCATGTTTTTAACGTAGTCAGCGTGTCCTGGACAGTCAACGTGTGCGTAGTGACGAGTTGGAGTGTCGTACTCAACGTGAGACGTTGCGATAGTGATACCGCGCTCACGCTCTTCTGGAGCGTTATCGATAGAAGCAAAGTCTTTTGCAACACCGCCGTACACTTTAGCTAGAGTAGTACAGATTGCAGCAGTTAGAGTTGTTTTACCGTGGTCAACGTGGCCGATAGTACCAACGTTAACGTGCGGTTTCGTACGTTCAAATTTTTCTTTAGACATGAGTGGTCCCTCTAGGTACGGATTTAGGTGGCCCAAATTGACCACGCAACCAAAAAATAATAATTGGTAAATCTAATATCAAAAGGAAATAAACTTGAGAGCTGGTGCTGATAGGCAGACTCGAACTGCCGACCTCATCCTTACCAAGGATGCGCTCTACCGCCTGAGCTATATCAGCACTCAAATTAGAGTGGAGCGGGCAGCGGGAATCGAACCCGCATCATCAGCTTGGAAGGCTGAGGTAATAGCCATTATACGATGCCCGCAACACGTAACTCTGAGAGCTATTTCCTAAAGAATATGGTGGAGGGGGACGGATTCGAACCATCGAAGGCAGTGCCGGCAGATTTACAGTCTGCTCCCTTTGGCCACTCGGGAACCCCTCCAAATTTTCAAGCCATTCAGACTACTAAAGGAAAGAATGGTGCCGACTACCGGAATCGAACTGGTGACCTACTGATTACAAGTCAGTTGCTCTACCTACTGAGCTAAGTCGGCATAAGTGGTGCGCATTCTATTGAATGATTTTCTAGGTTGCAATAGGTATTTAAAAAAAAATCACAAATTTCGATTTTTTAGATTCGTTTGCTGTAAATTCGTACAAACCACGCTTTTTTTAAAGTAAACTTCGACCTTTGTCGTTTGCTTTGAAGTGCGCTTGATGTATGTTCTTGTTCTACTAAACCAAGGATAAAAGAGACCCATGAGTCCATTTTTGTCATTTGACCGTGCAAATTGGGCAGAACTGAGAAACTCTGTACCAATGACACTTTCTGAGGACGACTTGACTGCGCTTCAGGGCATCAACGAAAATTTAACCATGGAGGAAGCGGTAGAAATCTACCTTCCTTTGTCTCGCCTATTGAATTTGTATGTACAAGCCCGCCAAAGTCGAAATTCAGTTTTACAGCAATTTTTGAATACCGAAGAGCACGCCCCTCCCTTTGTTATTGGTATTGCTGGGAGCGTCGCGGTCGGTAAAAGTACAACGGCGCGTATTCTCAAAGCGCTGCTTTCACGCTGGGAAAATCATCCGAAAGTGTCATTAGTCACAACGGATGGTTTTTTATATCCCAAAAAAGTACTCGAAGAGCGCGGGATTATGCATCGTAAAGGTTTCCCTGAATCCTACGATATCAAGCGTTTAGTGGAATTTATGTCCGACGTAAAAGCGGGAAAACCTGACCTTGAAGTGCCGACTTACTCTCATATTACGTATGATATTACTGACGAACTGAAGGCGGTAGATCGACCTGATGTGCTCATAATTGAAGGGTTGAATGTACTACAAAGCGGTATGGACTACCCACACGACCCCCATCGTGTATTTGTGTCTGATTTTTTAGACTTCTCGATTTACGTCGATGCAGAAACGGAGACTATTGAGCGGTGGTATGTGGAACGCTTTTTAAAGTTTCGCCAAGGGGCTTTTACTAAACCAGGCTCATATTTTAGTCACTATAAACAGCTGTCTGTCGAACAAGCGACGAACAAAGCGAAAGAAATTTGGCATAATATTAATGGGCTCAACTTAGAGCAGAACATTCTCCCTACCAGAGAAAGGGCTCATCTAATTTTACACAAAGGAATCAACCACTTGGTTGATTATGTATCGTTAAGAAAATAACGAGAGTTACTCCCCTTTACGTAATGAGATCTCTCCGCCAATGTAAGTCTCTACCCCTTGCTCGGTCTCTAGTACAATACCACCTTGATGGTCGATTCCTCTCACCACCCCATGAGCTTCTCTAGGACCGATTAATAGCTTAACTTGGCGATCAAGAAAATTATCTAATCGATTCCAGCGCTCCACAAAACCTGCTAACCCTTTCATCTCATAATCTACTAATGCTAGGTTCCAATGTTTGATTAAGCTGGCTGCAAGTGTATTTCTATCAATTTCTCGTGCACCACAAATTTGGTTTAGTGTCGTCCATGGTTGATCAATTTCAGGCTGAGTATCAGGCATTCCTATATTAAGCCCCATGCCAATCACTAGATGAGCAGCGCCGCCAGCTTGGCCTGACATTTCAACCAAGATCCCAGCAAGCTTTTTGTCTTGATAGTACAGATCATTGGGCCACTTAAGTTTAACGCCTTGTATACCCATTTCTTCTAGTGCTTCAACAGCCGCAATACCAATAACAAGGCTCAACCCCATGGCCGCTGCCATTCCTGCATCCAACCGCCAGTACATCGACAAGTATAAGTTAGAACCAAACGGTGAAACCCACTGACGACCACGGCGACCACGGCCGTGAGCTTGATATTCCGCCAAACAGACACGCCCTTTCTCAGATTGGCTGACTCTCTCGAGCAAGTACTGGTTAGTTGAGTCAATGACGGGAATCAGCTCAAGCAGCGCTGTTGATTCAGCAGAAAGCCTCACTTCATCCAAAAGTTGTAGCGGTGATGCGAGTTGGTAACCACGCCCCTGTACCCGGTAGATGTCGATGCCCCATTCACTCAAGCCTTTAACGTGCTTGGCAATCGCGGCTCTAGATACATTGAGCTCTTGGCCTAATGCCTCACCCGAGTGAAACTCTCCGTCGCTCAGTGACTGCAAAATATGTAGTTTCGCTGAGTGGTCTTTTCTCATTCTACCGCCTCAATCTGATTAAGGCTGGTTTCGCCAGTACGATTCATAAAGCGAACTTCATGTTCGAGTTCAATCTGATACTTGTCCCATACGCTTTTTTTCACCAAAGATGCCAATGCAACCACATCATTTGCACTACAGTTATCGACATTCGTCAGCACCAAAGCTTGCATTGGGTTAACTTGAGCACCATTCACAGACTTCCCTTTCAAACCGCACTGGTCGATAAGCCAGCCAGCTGCGACTTTCACTCCTCCGAGTGTAGGATAAGCCATCAAATTATCATGTTGCTTTAAAAGTCGTTCATAATGATCTTGCGTGATCACTGGGTTTTTGAAAAAACTTCCTGCGTTACCCACTTTGGCTGGATCTGGCAGTTTTTCCATACGCACTTGGCAAACACGCTCAAAGACAGAAGCAGGAGTCAATTGTTCATCCGGAATACTCTGTAGTGGACCGTATTGGTTAATGGCTTGCCATTGCTTGTCTAACTTAAGCCCTACCGCAGTGATAAAGCACTTGTCATGCAATGCGTGCTTGAAAATGGAATCGCGATAACCAAACTCACACGCATTTACACTCATTCTTCTGCTTTTGAATGTTGAAAGATCCAATATATCGACATAATCACAGATATCTTTTAGCTCCAATCCATAAGCACCAATATTTTGAATGGGAGCCGAACCAGCGCAACCCGGAATCAACGCCAAGTTCTCTATTCCGCCGATTCCATGCGCTACACACCAAGAAACTAACTCTGGCCAATCTTCACCACCGGCGATATGTAGTAAGTAATTCTCATCGGTTTCTGTCACCGTTTTGCCAATAAGTCGGTTAACGATCACAAGGCCCTCAAAATGTTCCGTGAACAGAACATTACTGCCTTTGCCTAGAAAAAGTTTTGGTAAGTTTTTAAACATAGCGCTTTGAAAAAGATGAATAACATCATCGACTGATTCAACGATGGCTAAGTAGGAACACGATTGTTCAATACCAAAAGTGTGATAAGCCTTAAGGCTAGCATTTTTTTTAATTTGCATAGTAGGTTTGCAACGCCAGATAAAATTCTCTTAAACTGGGGTTATTCTACATTAGTTATCTTTTAACCGCAGTGACAATGCCTAACTCATTAACCATAGAAGTGTTAAATCCTATCAAGCTTCCTCTTATTAAGAGGTTATACAAAGCTCATTATCCTTCAGGACGAGCTAAAAGAGATGAATTGATCCTTACTGCCAGCGATGAAAGTAAGATAGTGGCCCTACTGCGCCTGAAAACCGTCGAAAATTCCCGTTTATTGACGGGTATGTTGGTGCTCCCAGAGTTCAGAAGCACTGGAGCAGGAAGAGCGTTATTAAGGCATTGCGAAAACAAAGTTTTCAATGACGGCGACTATTGCTTTGCGTTTAAGTATTTGGAAGCCTATTATTCACAACACGGTTTTAAAACCATTGAGAGTTCTGAATTACCGAACTCACTCAAAATAGCCTTTCAACGCTATGTCGGTAGCGGCAAAGATCTCATTCCAATGCAATTCGTCCCATCTATGGCATCAAAGTGCGTGCTTTTGTAGCCAGAGAAATCATATCTTTGGTAAAATGGTAGGTTCGCAATATTGCACTAAATTAAGGTACTCATACCGATATGATAGTAAGTAGGAATCCATTCGAACAGTTGCCAAGTTTCGCCGTAAATCCTGAAGGCTTTGAGGTTCTGCATTCAGCAGAAGCATTCAGAACTCGTCTTTTGGATGCCATCAGCAAAGCAACGTCGCGAATTTACCTAGTCGCTCTATATCTGGAAGATGATGAAGCTGGACGTGAGATTCTCACCGCGCTTTACGAAGCAAAGCAACGCAATCCTGGGTTGGACATCAATATCTGTGTAGATTGGCATCGAGCTCAACGCGGTCTCATTGGTGCGGAAACATCAGAAGGCAACTCAGCGCTTTATAAAGCGTATGCCAAGAAGTACCAGCATTCGATTCCCGTATATGGGATCCCAGTTCGTGGACGAGAAGTCTTCGGAGTACTTCATTTAAAAGGCTTCATTGTCGACGACACAGTGATTTACAGCGGCGCGAGTCTGAACAATGTCTACCTTCAATATCACGGTCGTTATCGCTTTGACCGCTATCATGTCATCCAACATGCACCTTTAGCAGATTCAATGGCGCAATTTCTTCGTGATGAAATGATTGCCCACCCTGCGGTCAATGATCTCGCAGACCAAAACAAACCAGAGACAAAAGATATTAAGTCGGCAATTCGCCAATTACGCTCGTCGCTTACTCAAGCCAATTATCAATTTGAGCATGAGGCTGCAACGGAAGAAAATGTAAAAATCACGCCGCTAGTGGGCCTAGGAAAACGCCGTAACCTGTTAAACCAACAGATAGTAAAACTTCTGGCAGCCGCTAAAAACGAAATTTTCATTTGCACGCCATATTTTAATTTCCCTAAACCGCTTCATCGTGAAGTAAAACGAGCAATGAAACGTGGGGTTAAAGTGACCATCGTCGTTGGTGACAAAACTGCGAATGACTTTTATATTGCGCCAGAAGAAGACTTTAAAACCATAGGTGGTTTGCCTTATCTTTATGAAGTGAATCTACGCCGCTTCGCAAAAGCGAATGAAGCGAGTATTGCCGCGCGTAAATTGTCGATTCATTTATGGAAACACGACAACAACAGCTTCCATCTCAAAGGCATTTGGGTCGATAAGCGTTATATGCTGCTGACAGGTAATAACCTCAATCCAAGAGCTTGGTCGCTCGATCTAGAAAATGGTTTACTCATTCAAGATGATTACGCCAAACTGACTCATAAATTTGAAGACGAAGTCTCTCGCATTCTTGAGCACACTCACCTCGTATGCACCTACAAACAGCTCGAAAAATTAGAAAACTACCCTATCGACGTACAACGGCTGGTAAGAAAAATCACTCGCTTAAAGGCAGATGGCATTTTAAAGCGCATTCTGTAAGGCTCTGCTTAAGCCCAACCACCATTCTCGTGTTGGGCTTTTTTATTTGGATTAGTAAGCACAACATCAGAGAACGTTTACTTTCCTTCTTTACATCTTCGTTTATTAGCTCTCCACACATTTGCTTCTTCGTCATTTAATTTTTTTAATAAAATGTCGCATTGTTTTGTAATAGACACGTGTTCTTAAAACGAAGGAACTCTGAGCTTAGCTTATAAGGGGTGAATTGTTGCTTACCCTGTTCAAATCTTTCATTCACAAAGATATCTAGCCAAACTAACCTCTCGTTGCATCGTTACTCTATTAAAACCTCAATGATTTCCTCATTAATATCATTTAGCTAATTTCATTAATGGTACCAAATATGCGCACTAATACAGTATGCCTTATCGCTTTTACGCTCTCGATCGCTAGTCCTTTTCGTTTAGCAATCGCCAAACCGAATACAGATTTTTTTTGGGGAGCAGATGCAAGCCATTTAAAATATGACCAATTTATGGGAGACACCTCACCAAGGTATGTGGTTGGTTTTAAAACAAATGCGTCTAGCCGCTTTGAACTTTCATACCAAGAACCTCTTGTCGAACTAAACTACAAAAAGAGTTTTGTCGATTATCCGATTGATGGGTTTGTTCCTTTTATCACTGTTGGCTTTGGCGGAGGAACTGAGTCTTTCGATAATATCACCGGTAATATTTATAAACTTCAAAGCTATATTGGTGCCGATTATCGCTTAAACTCGCTTTTCGAATTAACTTCTGGGTTGGGCTTTGGAGTTGCCCGGTTAGAATTTCAAGATAATATTGGAAACGAAGTCACGGACAATGGCTTAACATTTCAAGCTTATGCCGGGCTAAGAGTATTTCCTTTTCAGTAAGACTTATACCAATCTAAAAGATAATATGATCGAATTAAGACTATTCAAAAGCAACAGTATTCGCTATGGATAGCCTTATGATATCAACTTCAAGAAGCTTGCGAGCTAACAAAACCTGAGTTCGGTTTAAGCTATTGCCATCAAGTCAGATTTTTCAGTGTTGGTAATGTTGAGTGATGGCTTTTCTGGTTTTAGACAATAAGCAATTAAGCCACCAAGCAAGTTCAACATAAACCGTGTAAGCTCCGATGACGAGAGTGTTCAATTTGAGATATGTTTTTCAATTGGTCATTTATGGTCTCGATCATGAAGCGTTTCGACAACATAGCTCTATCCCATGCAGCAAGAACTCTGGGCTTCATGTTTTTTCGATGAGCTGTTATTAGCGTAATGCCATCTTCTTTTAAATCTTCGGTGAGTGCTTTACTGATATAGCCTTTATCAGCGTAAAGCTTGTCGAGTAGACATTTAGATAACTCACGAACGGGCTTTCTATCATCGGTATTTGCTGGAGTGAGTTTGGCTGCAACAATATCACCAAGGTGGTTGGTAATAATGTGAAGTTTAAAGCCATAGAACCAGCCCATCGTACCTTTACCTCTTGCGGCCGTTCCTTTAAATACTTTGTGCCTTGGGATGCGCAAATTATGGCAAACCTTAATACTGGTAGAGTCAATAAACTCAATACCTGTTGGCTCTCCTTTTACATGAGTAAAAAAGGAGCTAGGGGGGAACAAGCACAGAAGGCATTAATTCAAGAAAGCGTGTGTAACTAAGTAATGTCGGGAATTCATTTTTATGGTATCGGTGGATGATACCAAAATAGAAATTCTTGAAATCACGTTGATATGTCATATGAAAAGCAATAATGATGGTCATTATTTCACTTTCAGACATACGTCCTTTACGGTTTCGCTTGCGCTCACCGCTCTCAATTTGAAGTTTTTGCCATTGGGGCAGAAAAGCCTGACAAAAATCGTCGACATGACAGAATAGGTCGGTTAACTTTTTCGTAGCTGGTTCCTTTGCGATGATTTCCTTCTTGGTCGAAGATCTGATCGAAGAACCAGCTTTTAGTTCCCGCCTATTTTTATCCCGAGCTCAGGTCAGGTATTAATTTCCAGATTCACTAAACGTAAAAAAGCCCGCTCTTTGAGCGGGCTTTTTTATTTCTGTTTTTACTTATAAAGGTAAAAACTAAATGTAAAGCCTGGCGATGTCCTACTCTCACATGGGGAAACCCCACACTACCATCGGCGCTATTTCGTTTCACTTCTGAGTTCGGCATGGAAGTCAGGTGGGGCCAAAACGCTATGGTCGCCAAGCAAATTCTTTTTAACTACCGCCAACGCAGTAATTAATAATCTGGAAAGCTGTTTCAGTTCTTAACACAATCAAGTTTTCTTGTATTGAGCCCATCAAAACCCCTTGGGTGTTGTATGGTTAAGCCTCACGGGCAATTAGTACAGGTTAGCTCAATGCCTCGCAGCACTTACACACCCTGCCTATCAACGTCGTAGTCTACGACAACCCTTTAGGATACTTAAAGTATCAGGGAGAACTCATCTCAAGGCTCGCTTCCCGCTTAGATGCTTTCAGCGGTTATCGATCCCGAACTTAGCTACCGGGCAATGCGTCTGGCGACACAACCCGAACACCAGAGGTTCGTCCACTCCGGTCCTCTCGTACTAGGAGCAGCCCCTTTCAATTCTCCAACGCCCACGGCAGATAGGGACCGAACTGTCTCACGACGTTCTAAACCCAGCTCGCGTACCACTTTAAATGGCGAACAGCCATACCCTTGGGACCGACTTCAGCCCCAGGATGTGATGAGCCGACATCGAGGTGCCAAACACCGCCGTCGATATGAACTCTTGGGCGGTATCAGCCTGTTATCCCCGGAGTACCTTTTATCCGTTGAGCGATGGCCCTTCCATTCAGAACCACCGGATCACTATGACCTGCTTTCGCACCTGCTCGAATTGTCATTCTCGCAGTCAAGCGGGCTTATGCCATTGCACTAACCACACGATGTCCAACCGTGTTTAGCCCACCTTCGTGCTCCTCCGTTACGCTTTGGGAGGAGACCGCCCCAGTCAAACTACCCACCAGGCACTGTCCTCACCCCCGATGAGGGGGCTAAGTTAGAACATCAACACTACAAGGGTGGTATTTCAAGGTTGCCTCCACACATACTGGCGTACGTGCTTCAAAGGCTCCCACCTATCCTACACATGTAGGGTCAATGTTCAGTGCCAAGCTGTAGTAAAGGTTCACGGGGTCTTTCCGTCTAGCCGCGGGTACACTGCATCTTCACAGCGATTTCAATTTCACTGAGTCTCGGGTGGAGACAGCGTGGCCATCATTACGCCATTCGTGCAGGTCGGAACTTACCCGACAAGGAATTTCGCTACCTTAGGACCGTTATAGTTACGGCCGCCGTTTACCGGGGCTTCGATCAAGAGCGTCGACCGAAGTCTAACCCCATCAATTAACCTTCCGGCACCGGGCAGGCGTCACACCGTATACGTCATCTTACGATTTTGCACAGTGCTGTGTTTTTAATAAACAGTTGCAGCCACCTGGTATCTGCGACTCCTAGTAGCTCCATCCGCAAGGGACTTCACCGCCAAGAGCGTACCTTCTCCCGAAGTTACGGTACCATTTTGCCTAGTTCCTTCACCCGAGTTCTCTCAAGCGCCTTGGTATTCTCTACCCGACCACCTGTGTCGGTTTGGGGTACGATTCCATCAAATCTGAAGCTTAGAGGCTTTTCCTGGAAGCATGGCATCAATGACTTCACATCCGTAGATGCTCGACGTCGTGTCTCAGCCTTAAAAAGAGCCGGATTTACCTAACTCTTCAGCCTACGCACTTGAACCTGGACAACCGTCGCCAGGCCCACCTAGCCTTCTCCGTCCCCCCATCGCAATTTGATTGAGTACGGGAATATTAACCCGTTTCCCATCGACTACGCCTTTCGGCCTCGCCTTAGGGGTCGACTCACCCTGCCCCGATTAACGTTGGACAGGAACCCTTGGTCTTCCGGCGTGGAGGTTTTTCACCCCCATTATCGTTACTCATGTCAGCATTCGCACTTCTGATACGTCCAGCGTGCCTTACGACACACCTTCAACCGCTTACAGAACGCTCCCCTACCCAATACTCAAAGAGTATTGCCGCAGCTTCGGTTTACTACTTAGCCCCGTTACATCTTCCGCGCAGGCCGACTCGACCAGTGAGCTATTACGCTTTCTTTAAATGATGGCTGCTTCTAAGCCAACATCCTGGCTGTCTGAGCCTTCCCACATCGTTTCCCACTTAGTAGTAATTTGGGACCTTAGCTGGCGGTCTGGGTTGTTTCCCTCTCCACGACGGACGTTAGCACCCGCCGTGTGTCTCCCGGATAGTACTTACTGGTATTCGGAGTTTGCAAAGGGTTGGTAAGTCGGGATGACCCCCTAGCCTTAACAGTGCTCTACCCCCAGTAGTATTCGTCCGAGGCGCTACCTAAATAGCTTTCGGGGAGAACCAGCTATCTCCAGGTTTGATTGGCCTTTCACCCCTAGCCACAAGTCATCCGCTAATTTTTCAACATTAGTCGGTTCGGTCCTCCAATTGATGTTACTCAATCTTCAACCTGCCCATGGCTAGATCACCTGGTTTCGGGTCTATATCCAGAGACTAAGTCGCGCAGTTAACACTCGCTTTCGCTACGGCTCCCCTAGATGGTTAACCTTGCCACTGAATATAAGTCGCTGACCCATTATACAAAAGGTACGCAGTCACACCACGAAGGTGCTCCTACTGCTTGTACGTACACGGTTTCAGGTTCTATTTCACTCCCCTCACAGGGGTTCTTTTCGCCTTTCCCTCACGGTACTGGTTCACTATCGGTCAGTCAGTAGTATTTAGCCTTGGAGGATGGTCCCCCCATATTCAGACAGGATATCACGTGTCCCGCCCTACTCGATTTCACTGCATATGCGTCGTCAGTTACGGGGCTATCACCCTGTATCGCCAAGCTTTCCAGCTTGTTCACCTGACGCCTATAAAGCTTAAGGGCTAGTCCAATTTCGCTCGCCGCTACTTTCGGAATCTCGGTTGATTTCTTTTCCTCGGGGTACTTAGATGTTTCAGTTCCCCCGGTTCGCCTCGCTACGCTATGTATTCACGCAGCGATACTTACTTATGTAAGTGGGTTTCCCCATTCGGAAATCCCAGACTCAAGTGGCTTTTACTGCCTAATCTGGGCTTATCGCAAGTTAATACGTCCTTCATCGCCTCTGACTGCCAAGGCATCCACCGTGTACGCTTAGTCACTTAACCATACAACCCGAAGGAGTTTCGAGTTGATGTTCAAATCACCAAAGTTGTCTCTCATTATTTGAATGAGCGAGAGACATTTCGATTTTGCCGGACTCAATTTCGAATAATCACTGCAATAGTGATATTCCCAAGAACACTTGAATGTGTTGTTTTGGTGTTTATCTTTACGATAAACATTGAGAACTTTACTTGATAACAACGTTGTTGTTATCAGTCAGCTTTCCAAATTGTTAAAGAGCAATTATAGCTCGAAGCTTTCGCTTCTAAACCATCAATCTGTGTGAACACTCATCGCAATAATCTTTCGTATAAGGAGGTGATCCAGCGCCAGGTTCCCCTAGCGCTACCTTGTTACGACTTCACCCCAGTCATGAACCACAAAGTGGTAAGCGTCCCCCCGAAGGTTAAACTACCTACTTCTTTTGCAGGCCCACTCCCATGGTGTGACGGGCGGTGTGTACAAGGCCGGGAACGTATTCACCGTGGCATTCTGATCCACGATTACTAGCGATTCCGACTTCATGGAGTCGAGTTGCAGACTCCAATCCGGACTACGACGCACTTTTTGGGATTCGCTCACCAATCGCTGGCTCGCCGCCCTCTGTATGCGCCATTGTAGCACGTGTGTAGCCCTACTCGTAAGGGCCATGATGACTTGACGTCGTCCCCACCTTCCTCCGGTTTATCACCGGCAGTCTCCCTGGAGTTCCCGACATTACTCGCTGGCAAACAAGGATAAGGGTTGCGCTCGTTGCGGGACTTAACCAACATTTCACAACACGAGCTGACGACAGCCATGCAGCACCTGTCTCAGAGCTCCCGAAGGCACACCAGAATCTCTTCCGGCTTCTCTGGATGTCAAGAGTAGGTAAGGTTCTTCGCGTTGCATCGAATTAAACCACATGCTCCACCGCTTGTGCGGCCCCCGTCAATTCATTTGAGTTTTAATCTTGCGACCGTACTCCCCAGGCGGTCTACTTAACGCGTTAGCTCCGAAAGCCACGGCTCAAGGCCACAACCTCCAAGTAGACATCGTTTACGGCGTGGACTACCAGGGTATCTAATCCTGTTTGCTCCCCACGCTTTCGCATCTGAGTGTCAGTATCTGTCCAGGGGCCGCCTTCGCCACTGGTATTCCTTCAGATCTCTACGCATTTCACCGCTACACCTGAAATTCTACCCCCCTCTACAGTACTCTAGTCTGCCAGTTTCAAATGCTATTCCGAGGTTGAGCCCCGGGCTTTCACATCTGACTTAACAAACCACCTGCATGCGCTTTACGCCCAGTAATTCCGATTAACGCTCGCACCCTCCGTATTACCGCGGCTGCTGGCACGGAGTTAGCCGGTGCTTCTTCTGTCGCTAACGTCAAAGAATACCGCTATTAACGATATCCCCTTCCTCACGACTGAAAGTACTTTACAACCCGAAGGCCTTCTTCATACACGCGGCATGGCTGCATCAGGCTTGCGCCCATTGTGCAATATTCCCCACTGCTGCCTCCCGTAGGAGTCTGGACCGTGTCTCAGTTCCAGTGTGGCTGATCATCCTCTCAGACCAGCTAGGGATCGTCGCCTTGGTGAGCTCTTAACCTCACCAACTAGCTAATCCCACCTAGGCATATCCCGACGCGGAGAGGCCCGAAGGTCCCCCTCTTTGGCCCGTAGGCACTTATGCGGTATTAGCCATCGTTTCCAATGGTTATCCCCCACATCAGGGCAATTTCCTAGGCATTACTCACCCGTCCGCCGCTCGACGCCCAACAAATCACCCGAAGGCTCAATGTTGTCGTTTCCGCTCGACTTGCATGTGTTAGGCCTGCCGCCAGCGTTCAATCTGAGCCATGATCAA
>NZ_PDJL01000002.1 GCF_002563795.1 Vibrio sp. ES.051 | reverse complement strand
GCAGCCCCTTTCAATTCTCCAACGCCACGGCAGATAGGGACCGAACTGTCTCACGACGTTCTAAACCCAGCTCGCGTACCACTTTAAATGGCGAACAGCCATACCCTTGGGACCGACTTCAGCCCAGGATGTGATGAGCCGACATCGAGGTGCCAAACACCGCCGTCGATATGAACTCTTGGGCGGTATCAGCCTGTTATCCCCGGAGTACCTTTTATCCGTTGAGCGATGGCCCTTCCATTCAGAACCACCGGATCACTATGACCTGCTTTCGCACCTGCTCGAATTGTCATTCTCGCAGTCAAGCGGGCTTATGCCATTGCACTAACCACACGATGTCCAACCGTGTTTAGCCCACCTTCGTGCTCCTCCGTTACGCTTTGGGAGGAGACCCCAGTCAAACTACCCACCAGGCACTGTCCTCACCCCGATGAGGGGGCTAAGTTAGAACATCAACACTACAAGGGTGGTATTTCAAGGTTGCCTCCACACATACTGGCGTACGTGCTTCAAAGGCTCCCACCTATCCTACACATGTAGGGTCAATGTTCAGTGCCAAGCTGTAGTAAAGGTTCACGGGGTCTTTCCGTCTAGCCGCGGGTACACTGCATCTTCACAGCGATTTCAATTTCACTGAGTCTCGGGGTGGAGACAGCGTGGCCATCATTACGCCATTCGTGCAGGTCGGAACTTACCCGACAAGGAATTTCGCTACCTTAGGACCGTATAGTTACGGCCGCCGTTTACCGGGGCTTCGATCAAGAGCGTCGACCGAAGTCTAACCCCATCAATTAACCTTCCGGCACCGGGCAGGCGTCACACCGTATACGTCATCTTACGATTTTGCACAGTGCTGTGTTTTTAATAAACAGTTGCAGCCACCTGGTATCTGCGACTCCTAGTAGCTCCATCCGCAAGGGACTTCACCGCCAAGAGCGTACCTTCTCCGAAGTTACGGTACCATTTTGCCTAGTTCCTTCACCGAGTTCTCTCAAGCGCCTTGGTATTCTCTACCCGACCACCTGTGTCGGTTTGGGGTACGATTCCATCAAATCTGAAGCTTAGAGGCTTTTCCTGGAAGCATGGCATCAATGACTTCACATCCGTAGATGCTCGACGTCGTGTCTCAGCCTTAAAAAGAGCCGGATTTACCTAACTCTTCAGCCTACGCACTTGAACCTGGACAACCGTCGCCAGGCCCACCTAGCCTTCTCCGTCCCCCCATCGCAATTTGATTGAGTACGGGAATATTAACCCGTTTCCCATCGACTACGCCTTTCGGCCTCGCCTTAGGGGTCGACTCACCCTGCCCCGATTAACGTTGGACAGGAACCCTTGGTCTTCCGGCGTGGAGGTTTTTCACCCCCATTATCGTTACTCATGTCAGCATTCGCACTTCTGATACGTCCAGCGTGCCTTACGACACACCTTCAACCGCTTACAGAACGCTCCCCTACCCAATACTCAAAGAGTATTGCCGCAGCTTCGGTTTACTACTTAGCCCCGTTACATCTTCCGCGCAGGCCGACTCGACCAGTGAGCTATTACGCTTTCTTTAAATGATGGCTGCTTCTAAGCCAACATCCTGGCTGTCTGAGCCTTCCCACATCGTTTCCCACTTAGTAGTAATTTGGGACCTTAGCTGGCGGTCTGGGTTGTTTCCCTCTCCAC
This sequence comes from Vibrio sp. ES.051, assembly GCF_002563795.1. Lineage (GTDB taxonomy): Bacteria > Pseudomonadota > Gammaproteobacteria > Enterobacterales > Vibrionaceae > Vibrio. Next base: position 124,203 of record NZ_PDJL01000002.1, on the reverse strand, counting down.
GACGGACGTTAGCACCCGCCGTGTGTCTCCCGGATAGTACTTACTGGTATTCGGAGTTTGCAAAGGGTTGGTAAGTCGGGATGACCCCTAGCCTTAACAGTGCTCTACCCCAGTAGTATTCGTCCGAGGCGCTACCTAAATAGCTTTCGGGGAGAACCAGCTATCTCCAGGTTTGATTGGCCTTTCACCCCTAGCCACAAGTCATCCGCTAATTTTTCAACATTAGTCGGTTCGGTCCTCCAATTGATGTTACTCAATCTTCAACCTGCCCATGGCTAGATCACCTGGTTTCGGGTCTATATCCAGAGACTAAGTCGCGCAGTTAACACTCGCTTTCGCTACGGCTCCCCTAGATGGTTAACCTGCCACTGAATATAAGTCGCTGACCCATTATACAAAAGGTACGCAGTCACACCACGAAGGTGCTCCTACTGCTTGTACGTACACGGTTTCAGGTTCTATTTCACTCCCCTCACAGGGTTCTTTCGCCTTTCCCTCACGGTACTGGTTCACTATCGGTCAGTCAGTAGTATTTAGCCTTGGAGGATGGTCCCCCCATATTCAGACAGGATATCACGTGTCCCGCCCTACTCGATTTCACTGCATATGCGTCGTCAGTTACGGGGCTATCACCCTGTATCGCCAAGCTTTCCAGCTTGTTCACCTGACGCCTATAAAGCTTAAGGGCTAGTCCAATTTCGCTCGCCGCTACTTTCGGAATCTCGGTTGATTTCTTTTCCTCGGGGTACTTAGATGTTTCAGTTCCCCCGGTTCGCCTCGCTACGCTATGTATTCACGCAGCGATACTTACTTATGTAAGTGGGTTTCCCCATTCGGAAATCCCAGACTCAAGTGGCTTTTACTGCCTAATCTGGCTTATCGCAAGTTAATACGTCCTTCATCGCCTCTGACTGCCAAGGCATCCACCGTGTACGCTTAGTCACTTAACCATACAACCCGAAGGAGTTTCGAGTTGATGTTCAAATCACCAAAGTTGTCTCTCATTATTTGAATGAGCGAGAGACATTTCGATTTTGCCGGACTCAATTTCGAATAATCACTGCAATAGTGATATTCCCAAGAACACTTGAATGTGTTGTTTTGGTGTTTATCTTTACGATAAACATTGAGAACTTTACTTGATAACAACGTTGTTGTTATCAGTCAGCTTTCCAAATTGTTAAAGAGCAATTATAGCTCGAAGCTTTCGCTTCTAAACCATCAATCTGTGTGAACACTCATCGCAATAATCTTTCGTATAAGGAGGTGATCCAGCGCCAGGTTCCCCTAGCGCTACCTTGTTACGACTTCACCCCAGTCATGAACCACAAAGTGGTAAGCGTCCCCCCGAAGGTTAAACTACCTACTTCTTTTGCAGCCCACTCCCATGGTGTGACGGGCGGTGTGTACAAGGCCCGGGAACGTATTCACCGTGGCATTCTGATCCACGATTACTAGCGATTCCGACTTCATGGAGTCGAGTTGCAGACTCCAATCCGGACTACGACGCACTTTTTGGGATTCGCTCACCATCGCTGGCTCGCCGCCCTCTGTATGCGCCATTGTAGCACGTGTGTAGCCCTACTCGTAAGGGCCATGATGACTTGACGTCGTCCCCACCTTCCTCCGGTTTATCACCGGCAGTCTCCCTGGAGTTCCCGACATTACTCGCTGGCAAACAAGGATAAGGGTTGCGCTCGTTGCGGGACTTAACCCAACATTTCACAACACGAGCTGACGACAGCCATGCAGCACCTGTCTCAGAGCTCCCGAAGGCACACCAGAATCTCTTCCGGCTTCTCTGGATGTCAAGAGTAGGTAAGGTTCTTCGCGTTGCATCGAATTAAACCACATGCTCCACCGCTTGTGCGGGCCCCCGTCAATTCATTTGAGTTTTAATCTTGCGACCGTACTCCCCAGGCGGTCTACTTAACGCGTTAGCTCCGAAAGCCACGGCTCAAGGCCACAACCTCCAAGTAGACATCGTTTACGGCGTGGACTACCAGGGTATCTAATCCTGTTTGCTCCCCACGCTTTCGCATCTGAGTGTCAGTATCTGTCCAGGGGGCCGCCTTCGCCACTGGTATTCCTTCAGATCTCTACGCATTTCACCGCTACACCTGAAATTCTACCCCCTCTACAGTACTCTAGTCTGCCAGTTTCAAATGCTATTCCGAGGTTGAGCCCCGGGCTTTCACATCTGACTTAACAAACCACCTGCATGCGCTTTACGCCCAGTAATTCCGATTAACGCTCGCACCCTCCGTATTACCGCGGCTGCTGGCACGGAGTTAGCCGGTGCTTCTTCTGTCGCTAACGTCAAAGAATACCGCTATTAACGATATCCCCTTCCTCACGACTGAAAGTACTTTACAACCCGAAGGCCTTCTTCATACACGCGGCATGGCTGCATCAGGCTTGCGCCCATTGTGCAATATTCCCCACTGCTGCCTCCCGTAGGAGTCTGGACCGTGTCTCAGTTCCAGTGTGGCTGATCATCCTCTCAGACCAGCTAGGGATCGTCGCCTTGGTGAGCTCTTACCTCACCAACTAGCTAATCCCACCTAGGCATATCCCGACGCGAGAGGCCCGAAGGTCCCCCTCTTTGGCCCGTAGGCATTATGCGGTATTAGCCATCGTTTCCAATGGTTATCCCCCACATCAGGGCAATTTCCTAGGCATTACTCACCCGTCCGCCGCTCGACGCCCAACAAATTACCCGAAGGCTCAATGTTGTCGTTTCCGCTCGACTTGCATGTGTTAGGCCTGCCGCCAGCGTTCAATCTGAGCCATGATCAAACTCTTCAATTTAAGATTTTGTCGGCTCAACGAATACTGACTTCAAAACTACAAACGTAATTTTAAAGCTATTACCGTTCCAACAGAACGATAATGAATTGACTGTGCCAAGATTAAACAAGTTAATCTCGATTGGTCACTCAGTTCATTGAAACCGTATTTGAAGCAAAAGCTTCTAATTCGATTATCATCAACGAGTGCCCACACAGATTGATAGGTCTATATTGTTAAAGAACTTGGCTTTCAGTGCCTTAGCACTTAAGCGAGGTGCGTATAATACGCTTCCCACTTTGAAAGTCAACATAAAATTCTAAACAAATTTAGAACTCTATGGTGACTTGCTTAACGAATAAGCAAAGTCGAAATTAAAGCCTGGCGATGTCCTACTCTCACATGGGGAAACCCCACACTACCATCGGCGCTATTTCGTTTCACTTCTGAGTTCGGCATGGAAGTCAGGTGGGGCCAAAACGCTATGGTCGCCAAGCAAATTCTTTTTAACTACCGCCAACGCAGTAATTAATAATCTGGAAAGCTGTTTCAGTTCTTAACACAATCAAGTTTTCTTGTATTGAGCCCATCAAAACCCCTTGGGTGTTGTATGGTTAAGCCTCACGGGCAATTAGTACAGGTTAGCTCAATGCCTCGCAGCACTTACACACCCTGCCTATCAACGTCGTAGTCTACGACAACCCTTTAGGATACTTAAAGTATCAGGGAGAACTCATCTCAAGGCTCGCTTCCCGCTTAGATGCTTTCAGCGGTTATCGATCCCGAACTTAGCTACCGGGCAATGCGTCTGGCGACACAACCCGAACACCAGAGGTTCGTCCACTCCGGTCCTCTCGTACTAGGAGCAGCCCCTTTCAATTCTCCAACGCCCACGGCAGATAGGGACCGAACTGTCTCACGACGTTCTAAACCCAGCTCGCGTACCACTTTAAATGGCGAACAGCCATACCCTTGGGACCGACTTCAGCCCCAGGATGTGATGAGCCGACATCGAGGTGCCAAACACCGCCGTCGATATGAACTCTTGGGCGGTATCAGCCTGTTATCCCCGGAGTACCTTTTATCCGTTGAGCGATGGCCCTTCCATTCAGAACCACCGGATCACTATGACCTGCTTTCGCACCTGCTCGAATTGTCATTCTCGCAGTCAAGCGGGCTTATGCCATTGCACTAACCACACGATGTCCAACCGTGTTTAGCCCACCTTCGTGCTCCTCCGTTACGCTTTGGGAGGAGACCGCCCCAGTCAAACTACCCACCAGGCACTGTCCTCACCCCCGATGAGGGGGCTAAGTTAGAACATCAACACTACAAGGGTGGTATTTCAAGGTTGCCTCCACACATACTGGCGTACGTGCTTCAAAGGCTCCCACCTATCCTACACATGTAGGGTCAATGTTCAGTGCCAAGCTGTAGTAAAGGTTCACGGGGTCTTTCCGTCTAGCCGCGGGTACACTGCATCTTCACAGCGATTTCAATTTCACTGAGTCTCGGGTGGAGACAGCGTGGCCATCATTACGCCATTCGTGCAGGTCGGAACTTACCCGACAAGGAATTTCGCTACCTTAGGACCGTTATAGTTACGGCCGCCGTTTACCGGGGCTTCGATCAAGAGCGTCGACCGAAGTCTAACCCCATCAATTAACCTTCCGGCACCGGGCAGGCGTCACACCGTATACGTCATCTTACGATTTTGCACAGTGCTGTGTTTTTAATAAACAGTTGCAGCCACCTGGTATCTGCGACTCCTAGTAGCTCCATCCGCAAGGGACTTCACCGCCAAGAGCGTACCTTCTCCCGAAGTTACGGTACCATTTTGCCTAGTTCCTTCACCCGAGTTCTCTCAAGCGCCTTGGTATTCTCTACCCGACCACCTGTGTCGGTTTGGGGTACGATTCCATCAAATCTGAAGCTTAGAGGCTTTTCCTGGAAGCATGGCATCAATGACTTCACATCCGTAGATGCTCGACGTCGTGTCTCAGCCTTAAAAAGAGCCGGATTTACCTAACTCTTCAGCCTACGCACTTGAACCTGGACAACCGTCGCCAGGCCCACCTAGCCTTCTCCGTCCCCCATCGCAATTTGATTGAGTACGGGAATATTAACCCGTTTCCCATCGACTACGCCTTTCGGCCTCGCCTTAGGGGTCGACTCACCCTGCCCCGATTAACGTTGGACAGGAACCCTTGGTCTTCCGGCGTGGAGGTTTTTCACCCCCATTATCGTTACTCATGTCAGCATTCGCACTTCTGATACGTCCAGCGTGCCTTACGACACACCTTCAACCGCTTACAGAACGCTCCCCTACCCAATACTCAAAGAGTATTGCCGCAGCTTCGGTTTACTACTTAGCCCCGTTACATCTTCCGCGCAGGCCGACTCGACCAGTGAGCTATTACGCTTTCTTTAAATGATGGCTGCTTCTAAGCCAACATCCTGGCTGTCTGAGCCTTCCCACATCGTTTCCCACTTAGTAGTAATTTGGGACCTTAGCTGGCGGTCTGGGTTGTTTCCCTCTCCACGACGGACGTTAGCACCCGCCGTGTGTCTCCCGGATAGTACTTACTGGTATTCGGAGTTTGCAAAGGGTTGGTAAGTCGGGATGACCCCCTAGCCTTAACAGTGCTCTACCCCCAGTAGTATTCGTCCGAGGCGCTACCTAAATAGCTTTCGGGGAGAACCAGCTATCTCCAGGTTTGATTGGCCTTTCACCCCTAGCCACAAGTCATCCGCTAATTTTTCAACATTAGTCGGTTCGGTCCTCCAATTGATGTTACTCAATCTTCAACCTGCCCATGGCTAGATCACCTGGTTTCGGGTCTATATCCAGAGACTAAGTCGCGCAGTTAACACTCGCTTTCGCTACGGCTCCCCTAGATGGTTAACCTTGCCACTGAATATAAGTCGCTGACCCATTATACAAAAGGTACGCAGTCACACCACGAAGGTGCTCCTACTGCTTGTACGTACACGGTTTCAGGTTCTATTTCACTCCCCTCACAGGGGTTCTTTTCGCCTTTCCCTCACGGTACTGGTTCACTATCGGTCAGTCAGTAGTATTTAGCCTTGGAGGATGGTCCCCCCATATTCAGACAGGATATCACGTGTCCCGCCCTACTCGATTTCACTGCATATGCGTCGTCAGTTACGGGGCTATCACCCTGTATCGCCAAGCTTTCCAGCTTGTTCACCTGACGCCTATAAAGCTTAAGGGCTAGTCCAATTTCGCTCGCCGCTACTTTCGGAATCTCGGTTGATTTCTTTTCCTCGGGGTACTTAGATGTTTCAGTTCCCCCGGTTCGCCTCGCTACGCTATGTATTCACGCAGCGATACTTACTTATGTAAGTGGGTTTCCCCATTCGGAAATCCCAGACTCAAGTGGCTTTTACTGCCTAATCTGGGCTTATCGCAAGTTAATACGTCCTTCATCGCCTCTGACTGCCAAGGCATCCACCGTGTACGCTTAGTCACTTAACCATACAACCCGAAGGAGTTTCGAGTTGATGTTCAAATCACCAAAGTTGTCTCTCATTATTTGAATGAGCGAGAGACATTTCGATTTTGCCGGACTCAATTTCGAATAATCACTGTAATAGTGATATTCCCAAGAACACTTGAATGTGTTGTTTTGGTGTTTATCTTTACGATAAACATTGAGAACTTTATTTGATAACAACGTTGTTGTTATCAGTCAGCTTTCCAAATTGTTAAAGAGCAAAGTTTTCTAATGAAAACCATGTTTAAACACACTCATTGAATGCACTTAAAGATGGTGGAGCTATGCGGGATCGAACCGCAGACCTCCTGCGTGCAAGGCAGGCGCTCTCCCAGCTGAGCTATAGCCCCATCAGGTGTCGATACTGTATGCCAATTTTCTGGGAAGGAAATTGGTGGGTCTGAGTGGACTCGAACCACCGACCTCTCGCTTATCAGGCGAACGCTCTAACCACCTGAGCTACAGACCCAGTATCGTCTCTTAAACTTTATAAACCGTATCAATCTGTGTGAACACTCATCGCAATAATCTTTCGTATAAGGAGGTGATCCAGCGCCAGGTTCCCCTAGCGCTACCTTGTTACGACTTCACCCCAGTCATGAACCACAAAGTGGTAAGCGTCCCCCCGAAGGTTAAACTACCTACTTCTTTTGCAGCCCACTCCCATGGTGTGACGGGCGGTGTGTACAAGGCCCGGGAACGTATTCACCGTGGCATTCTGATCCACGATTACTAGCGATTCCGACTTCATGGAGTCGAGTTGCAGACTCCAATCCGGACTACGACGCACTTTTTGGGATTCGCTCACCATCGCTGGCTCGCCGCCCTCTGTATGCGCCATTGTAGCACGTGTGTAGCCCTACTCGTAAGGGCCATGATGACTTGACGTCGTCCCCACCTTCCTCCGGTTTATCACCGGCAGTCTCCCTGGAGTTCCCGACATTACTCGCTGGCAAACAAGGATAAGGGTTGCGCTCGTTGCGGGACTTAACCCAACATTTCACAACACGAGCTGACGACAGCCATGCAGCACCTGTCTCAGAGCTCCCGAAGGCACACCAGAATCTCTTCCGGCTTCTCTGGATGTCAAGAGTAGGTAAGGTTCTTCGCGTTGCATCGAATTAAACCACATGCTCCACCGCTTGTGCGGGCCCCCGTCAATTCATTTGAGTTTTAATCTTGCGACCGTACTCCCCAGGCGGTCTACTTAACGCGTTAGCTCCGAAAGCCACGGCTCAAGGCCACAACCTCCAAGTAGACATCGTTTACGGCGTGGACTACCAGGGTATCTAATCCTGTTTGCTCCCCACGCTTTCGCATCTGAGTGTCAGTATCTGTCCAGGGGGCCGCCTTCGCCACTGGTATTCCTTCAGATCTCTACGCATTTCACCGCTACACCTGAAATTCTACCCCCCTCTACAGTACTCTAGTCTGCCAGTTTCAAATGCTATTCCGAGGTTGAGCCCCGGGCTTTCACATCTGACTTAACAAACCACCTGCATGCGCTTTACGCCCAGTAATTCCGATTAACGCTCGCACCCTCCGTATTACCGCGGCTGCTGGCACGGAGTTAGCCGGTGCTTCTTCTGTCGCTAACGTCAAAGAATACCGCTATTAACGATATCCCCTTCCTCACGACTGAAAGTACTTTACAACCCGAAGGCCTTCTTCATACACGCGGCATGGCTGCATCAGGCTTGCGCCCATTGTGCAATATTCCCCACTGCTGCCTCCCGTAGGAGTCTGGACCGTGTCTCAGTTCCAGTGTGGCTGATCATCCTCTCAGACCAGCTAGGGATCGTCGCCTTGGTGAGCTCTTACCTCACCAACTAGCTAATCCCACCTAGGCATATCCCGACGCGAGAGGCCCGAAGGTCCCCCTCTTTGGCCCGTAGGCATTATGCGGTATTAGCCATCGTTTCCAATGGTTATCCCCCACATCAGGGCAATTTCCTAGGCATTACTCACCCGTCCGCCGCTCGACGCCCAACAAATCACCCGAAGGCTCAATGTTGTCGTTTCCGCTCGACTTGCATGTGTTAGGCCTGCCGCCAGCGTTCAATCTGAGCCATGATCAAACTCTTCAATTTAAGATTTTGTCGGCTCAACGAATACTGACTTCAAAACTACAAACGTAATTTTAAAGCTATTATCGTTCCAACAGAACGATAATGAATTGACTGTGCCAAGATTAAACAAGTTAATCTCGATTGGTCACTCAGTTCATTGAAACCGTATTTGAAGCCTAAGCTTCTAATTTGATTATCATCAACGAGTGCCCACACAGATTGATAGGTCTATATTGTTAAAGAGCTTTTCTAACGCTTTCAGCAGCTTGCTTACTCGACGTTAGGGGTGCGTATCTTACTTTGCACCGCGAGAGAGTCAAGCATTTTTTCAAATTTCTTTTCTCTCTTTTCTCCGACTCTCGTGTGACTCTCGTCTCACTCCGTGTCGGTGGATGCGCAGTATAGGGAGCTGAGAAATTAGCACAAGCGTTTTTTACAAAAAAACACTTAATCGGTGATTAATTCACCAAAAGAACAAGATTTGCATATTTCTTCGTCACATTTGAGACATATCACAGCAATTGGTTGGAAAAAAACCAGCCATATACGTAAGATTCATATGTCTATTCTATTAATGGACCATCGATCTCTTTATCACTATGTGTAGTAATTAAAATGACATCTAAAAAAAATCTAATTTTATGTGCCGGGTTGGCCATCATTGGGGGAATTGTATTCTCTCTAGTTACCATCCCACCAGCTTTAAGCTTTCTCATCGGTGTTGCCGCTACTGCTTTTTTATTTTCACTTTCTAGCCGAACACCCTCTATTAAATCAACGGACTCGGACCCATCGACCAAAACTTTATATGTCGGCAACCTTCCTTATAAAGCGAATGAAAGTCATGTTAGAGATTTGTTTTCTAACTATGGCCAAGTATATGCAGTACGCTTAATGAAAGATAAGCGTACTGGTAAAAGAAGAGGTTTCGGCTTTGTTGTTATGGCAGCGGCTGATGCTAAACCCGCTATCGCGAAACTCAATGAAAAGGAATATATGGAGCGGACGCTGAAGGTTAGAATTGCGAACGATCCTAAACATCCGGATGGCGATAAACTTGAACAGGATTAAATCCTAACTCCGCTAGACAGATATTCAGTGCATCTTCTTCCCAAGGAGGTGCACTGGCATAAATCGTCTTAGCCCCCTCTTTGTTACCTACTTCTAATGCGTCATTTAATAGTAGCCCCTTCACTCGGCGGGCAATTGCTTGCCCAGAGTCCACGAGTACAACTTCTCCACCCAAGGCTTGATGGATTTCATCTTTAATCAATGGGAAATGTGTGCAGCCAAGTACCGCAACATCCACTTTATCGCGTAAAGGTTGAAGAATGTTTTTCAACTCTGAAGCCGAAACCCTTTTACCACGTAGCTTTTCTTCTGCCATATCGACTAGACGGGTAGACCCTAATAACTCAACTCGTTTGTTTTGAGCAAACTCGCGTATCAGTTCGTGAGTGTATTGGCGCGTGATGGTCGCTGGTGTTGCGATAAGACCAACACCTTTTGATGCCAAAAATGAGGCAGGCTTGATCGCGGGAACGACTCCAACCACTGGAATAGGTAGATTCTCGCGTAGGGAGGGAAGCACAATGGTGCTCGCCGTGTTACAAGCAATCACGACAATATCTACTTGGTGCTCTTCTACTAGTGAAGTAACAAGCTGATTAACGCGTTTGATCAGTACATCTTGATCGAGTTCACCATAAGGATAAGCCTGATTATCGAATAAGTATAAGTAGTCTAGTTGCGGTAAAAGACGGTGTATTTCTTGGAATACAGATAATCCCCCGACACCGGAATCAAATACTAGGACTTTTTTCTTACTTGCTACTCGCACGAGCCTTACCTAAAGAACAAAAACGTTGCGATCATACTGGTTAGATTTGTTTTGGCAATGCTTTGGCGTGGTATCTTTGATGGCTGAATCTATCTCCAGATTCTACATTTCGCTTTGTCAGCTCAATATGTCCTTGAAAAGACGGCGAAGACGTGACCAATGTGTGAAATTCACCATTTTCTCCACAGGGATCAATCTGGCCTGGTAATGACTTTATTAGAGCTTTGTCATACCAACGCCCGCACCATTCTGAAGGGAGGACACTTCCGTCGGTGGTGATCAACATGGTTTGAATGCCACGCTCTATGATTTCCATCGCTAGCTTTTCACTGCTCTCCCCTAACAGGGGAAAGACGCACTCCCAACCTGCAGGTTCAATATAACGGCGTCGGTAACCGGCAATGCCATTGCAGAACATATCGCCAAACGCGACGCCTTCTATCTCAAGCTTACTTTCAGTTAATGCATTCACGATTATCGATTGATAAATGTCGTGACTCGGAAATACTTCAGGCAGTTCAATCGTAATAAGCGGAAGCGCAAGTAAGTCTGCTTGCATTTGTACCACTTCAAGCGGCGTTGCTTGAAAAGGTACTTCTTTCCCTACGTAAGTCGTGTACAAACCAACAACTTGATAGTTTGGATTCTCGTTAAGGCGCTCAAGCGTTAGTGTCGAATCTTTACCACTGGACCAACTGATCACCACTTGCTTAGGTTTCGTCATTCTATTTCCATTACAATGATAATAAGTAAAAACCGCCCGAAGGCGGTTTGTTTTCATTCTCGATTAGAATTCGTAGCCAACGTTTAGATAGTATGCTCGCTCTGCGGCAGTATAGCCTTTTGCCATCTCATACTCTTCGTCAAATAGATTATCGATACGAGCACTAATGGAAGTTGATTCGTTCGGGTAATAACTCACTGCGGTATCAACCAACGAGTAAGAAGACAGCGTGATATTTTGTGAAGGCCAAATGTTGTAATCCACATCTGGACGCTTACCTACGTACTGATAGCTAATCGACCAGTCAATTTTCTCAAAGCTGACGAAAGCATTCCACTTATACATTTCTTTAGCGCGGCGCTGCAACTGATGCCCTTTATCGTCTTCCGCATCTTTGTAATCCGCACTCAACTGGTGCTGCACAATCCCTGTATCAAACTCAGCAACGAGCTCCACACCTTGGATATGTGTTTCACCATCAACATTCAAATATTTATATGTGGTTGGATGGTAATCGATAAGATTCGTGATTTTATAGTCATAACCCGTTAAGGACCAAAAAACGCCTTGGACATCACCGCTGAATGTTAGCTCCCAAGCATCTGACTCTTCCGGCTTCAGATCTTTCTCGCCGTACGTTGGGTCATACTGTTGATATAGGTTTGGCGCCTTAAACGCAGTACCAAAAGAGGCTTTAACCCCAAACTCTGGCACAAACTGGTAACCAGCCGCTAAGCTGTAAGTAAACTCACTGCCGTATTCTTCGTTATCATCAAGGCGAGCACTGCCCTCAAGCATTGCTTTATCAATACTGGTGGTTGCCATACCAAACAAAGCGCCATGGGTACGATCAAACGTTTTATTCGCACTCTTGTCTTTATAAGATTCATTGCGCCAATCAATACCACCAGCAAACGTCGTATTGTTGTTTAGCAAGTAACTGTTAGTCCACTGTACATTTTGCTGCTCAAGTTCATCTTCAGTACCTGAGTGTTTACCTTTTGTTTGCTCGTAGTCCCAAGACTTCTGTTTCTGTGCCGTCACTTGTAGTTCTGACATCACATTATCAGACTGATACTTACCGCCAAGAGTGGCAGAAAGATCGTCTTTTTCTGCTTCGTAATAACCGCGACTGCCGTAGCTGCTGTCATATTGATAAACATTTTCGTAAGCACGTAGGTTACCAAATGCGGACCACTGGTCATTGAAGTTATGCACGTAACCTAGCAGACCATTCTTAGTCTCAAAACCATGGCGATCGCCGTCATTAACTCCCGGTACAGGGCGAACGTTATAGCCATCATCACTTTCACTACCAAGCGCGATATTCAGCTGGCCGCTATCACTGACTTTAATGCCAGATGCGACACTCAGTTTTTGGTAATCTAAACTACCTAAACCCGCGCTTAACTTCGATCCTTCTTCGTCAGCACGCGCAATGGTGATGATATTGATCACGCCACCAATCGCTTCTGAACCATAAAGTGACGCACGCGCACCACGCACGTATTCAATGCGTTGAACGTAAGTAAGTGGGATTTGGTTGAAATCCACCGCCCCTTTCGCTGCACGCGCAAAACGTACGCTATCAACCAGCACCAGTACTTGGTCTGAACTGGTACCACGAACAAATAAAGAAGCTAACTGGCCACGACCACCATTTTGCGAGACTTGAATACCCGTAAGGCGGCGAAATACATCCGGTAGGGTTTTCGCTTGAATACGGTCGAGGTCTTGTCGAGTAATAACTTCGAGTTCCGCCAGAGTGTGGCTTTCTGCTTGCTCAAAGCGGTTCGCGGTGACAACGATGGTTTCGTCAATAGAGGTTTCTTTGGCCTGTAGATAAGCGGTGGGTAAAAGCAGCGATGCACACGTGATCGCAAGAAATGTTTTTCTCATTATATTATCCTAAATCGCGTAAATCCTACCGAGTTTGAAGCGAAGGCTTCGAATGATTGAGACTCGGCTGCTGGCAGGTATTCGGACTTAAGAGCGAGGTTGGTACCGCCTAGTTGCTCGACTTCCCACATAAACTAATGCAGTGTCTGAATGAGCGTTCGTTCTCTTTTACCGCTGCGCGTCAGTTCTGGAGTTGCACCAGATTCCCTTTTGGCCATCTAGATTTCCAGATAGCACCAGCTATCGCCGATAGTATTCAGCTATGGTTCATTTGTCTAGTTTCCGTTGCCATCCACCACTATTTTTACAGCTGATAGCAAGGTGAATCCGACACAAAACTGGACATCCTATTGAGATTGAATAAAATCTGCGCTCTTAAATTGAATGCACCATAAAAGGTAAGATCATGGCGACTCTTGATGTAAACCCACAATGCTACCAAGAACAACTGGCTGAAAAAGTCGAACGTCTCACTGACATGTTCGCTCCATACAAAGCGCCAGAACTGGAAGTGTTTGAATCACCAGAGCAGCATTACCGTATGCGTGCTGAGTTCCGCGTGTGGCATGAAGGTGAAGACCTTTACTACATCATGTTCGATCAGGAAACCCGCGAGAAATATCGCGTTGACCAATTTCCGACGGCCAGTCGCCTGATCAATGACTTGATGCCACTATTGATTGAAGCAATGAAAGACAACGACTCACTACGCCGTAAGTTGTTCCAAGTGGATTTCCTATCGACGCTAAGCGGTGAGATTCTGGTTTCACTGCTTTACCATCGTCAGCTCGATGACGAGTGGATTGAAAACGCAAAAGCACTGAAACAGCGTTTGAATGATGAAGGTTTTAATCTCAACATCATTGGTCGTGCACGTAAGATGAAAATCGTTCTAGACCGCGATTACGTGATTGAGAAGCTGGACGTGAATGGCCAGACTTACATCTACCAACAGGTAGAAAACAGCTTTACCCAGCCTAACGGCAAGGTAGCGGAGAAAATGTTGGAGTGGGCGGTAGACTGTACTCAAGGGAGCACAGGTGACCTACTCGAGCTTTACTGTGGTAACGGTAACTTCTCTCTGGCGCTGGCACAGAACTTCGACCGCGTTCTGGCGACAGAACTTGCCAAACCATCGGTCGTATCTGCGCAATACAACATTGCCGCGAACGAGATTGATAATGTACAAATCCTACGCTTATCAGCCGAAGAATTTACTCAGGCGATCGAAGGTAAGCGTGAATTCCGTCGTCTACAAGATGCAGGTGTGGATCTGAAGAGCTACAACTGCAACACCATCTTTGTCGACCCTCCACGTGCTGGGATGGATGTCGATACTTGTAAAATGGTACAAGGTTACGAACGCATCATGTACATCTCTTGCAACCCTAAGACTCTAAAAGAGAACTTGGACATTCTATGCGAAACACACAACGTGACGCGTTTTGCTCTGTTTGACCAATTCCCATTTACCCACCACATGGAAGCGGGCGTACTATTAGAACTTAAAAAATAAATAGTTACATAAATCCCATCACCTGAAAATTAACTCTGGGTACGGCTTGGGGTACGGCACTGGCTATGATGGTGCAATTTCGTATCCCAACCAAAAATCATTAACACTAATGATTTTCATTATCAATTGATCGTATTTACTTCTAATCTAATATATTTCAAACATATATCACTTCTATGTATCCACCAGCATAGGAGTTCATTATGCCCACCTCGATTATTCAATTAATCTCAATTGTACGCTTTCATCCGACACCAGATGCCCAAGCTACTCATACAATCAACTCACCTTAAAGCCTAGCGTGTAGAGCTTCGTCTCTTGCTATCAATAGAGTGAGAGTGACTTGTTCCAAGATCGTTATACCGTCACCTCTATTTTGATCCGCTTCGCTAAAGGTGCGCATGATGAGTAAATCTACTCATGTGAGCACTCGCCAGCATATGGTGCTAGCGCTTGAGCTATACAAGCGCATACCGTATTGGCATAAAGTCACGGCTTCTGATCTCAAAGCACAGCTTCAGGAGATAGGCATTGATAGAGATATTCGAACGATTCAACGTAACCTTGATGTGTTACTTGAATATTTTGATATTGACCGAGATGCTCGTGACAAACCTTATGGATACCAACGAAAGCAAACTAAATCTCTTGTTGGCTCCGGTACTCAAGAGGCACTATTGTTGTGTCTGGTTGAGTCTCACATTCATTTTTTAATCCCGTCCAATGTAACCCATACTTTCCATAGCTTATTTGCAGATGCAAATTACCATCTGAAATCTCTCGGTCAGGAATCGAAAGAATCCCAATGGCTGAGAAAGGTTGTATTTCAAAATGCTTACCAACTAAGTGAAAATATCAACCCAGACATTTACTCTACGATCAGTCAAGGGCTCTATCTCAATCGCTGGTTAAGCTTGCACTATTACTCTGAAGGAAAGAAATACAGAAAAGATGTCATGCCATTAGGGCTTGTCCAGCAAAGCAATACATTGATGTTGGTGTGCCGCCAGAAAGGATCTGGAGACTGCATTTTTGTTGACGTCAGCCGTGTTCACAAAGTCACACTATCAACATTTGTATTCGACTACCCAACAGACTTCGACTTGCAACATGCGATATCGGAATACTCCAATTCGCTGCACAAGCGTTATACACTCGAATTCACTATTACTAAACAAGCTGGTGAACATCTCTACCGGACACCACTTTCCAACGACCAACGTATCTCTGAGTTCGATACGTATTTACACATCACTGTTACGGTTTCTAATACACCACCGTTAGTGGCGTGGCTAGAAGCACATAAAACCCACATCACCTTTTCAGAACAACAACCTACACCGCCGTCAATTAAAAGCCCCCAACTTCAAACCACTTCTCTAAATAGCGATAGCGGTCTCACTTAGTACTGCCCCATGCGACACCAGATGCCCAACCTATTGATAACCTGACAACAAACAGGGATGTCACATAGGGTTGCCGTCTTTCTATGTGATCTACTACGACATAGACGGGGAGAGAAGTTCATGACAATTAAAGCGATTCGACCATTACTTAACAAGCACCGTTGCCTAGCTTCATTCAGCTGTGAATATTGCGGAGGTAGCCACAGCTCAACTTGTGACATTTGCGATATGCCTCCATGCCGATGTGCTTGCTAATACCACACGCTTAATACCCACCATTAGCGGTTTACGAAAGTAAGCCGCTTTTGTTTTCTATGCATCCCTGCAAACCAATCTGTTAATAAAAAGGAATTTCCTATGAAAAAGACGTTAGTTTCCGTGCTCATTGCAAGTGCTACCATTGCTGGTTGCGGCGGTGGTGGCTCATCTGAGCCTTCACAACCATCCAACTCTACATTGTTATCCGGTCGTGCCATTGACGGCTATATCGTTGGTGCCACGGTTCATTATGATTTTAATTCAAATGGTGTTGTCGATCCTGATGAACCATCGGCTATCACCGAGGCTGGTGGTGTGTTCACTATTGAAGGTGACATCACAGAAGAACAACAAGCCTGTTTTGAATTCGTCCCAGTGATCGTAGATGTGCCTGTCGGAGCTATTGATGAAGACTTAGGGGAAGTAACTCAAGCATATGTACTTAACCTGCCACCAGCGTTCACGTTGCCAGAAGAGATAGCGAATGGCTCCGTTAACATTACGCCACTCACCACAATGTTGTGGGAGTCAGCGAAACAGACGGTTGAAAGAGAGCAAGGAGAAGCGTATAGCTGTGAATTAGTGAAAGACAATGAACAAGTCCGCAATGCCATAAAAGACGCTATGCGTAACGTAGCGGGTGATTTAGTTTGGCATTTCAATATATCAGAGGAAGAGCTGTGGAGTGATTACATAGCGGATGGTAACAGTGCGGTCTACGATATTGCTGAGCAGCTTATGGCATCCATTCAACTTTCATTTGAAGAGACTTATGAATTGTCGCTTAAGTACCCATATGCACATATCAACGTGGCTCATTACCTTAACGATCCAACGGACTGGCAACGCCAAGATGGTGAACAGTTGTGGTATAAATCGATTTCTATACGTCAAGGTAGCTTCTGGTCTGAATCCGTCTATGCGGTAGATGATAACTGGCTACCCGAACGTTTGATTCGAAACTACCTACAAGAAGACAGTGTCACTGATTTTGGTACGGTGGGTTATGTGAATGAATATCGTAACATGAGCTCAGATCCAAGCTTTGACGATTACATTTGCAGTAAGTCAGAAACCTTACTTTCAAAGGTGGCTGACACTGACAACCAATACGGCATGGATAACAAGTCATCGTTCTATGATCTGAGTGAATTGGAGTGTAATGAGGTTAGTTTAACTGATACAGCTGATAGCCAAAACATGACGCTTTCTACTGCGAGAGTGAGTGGTGTATACGATGAAGAAGGGAGCCGCTACAAGTGGAATACGGTGCCAAGCGAGTACGCGCATTGGTTAGGATTCAGTACAGATGTAGAGAGTATCGACATTGATGCATTAAATGCTGATATCGCGGCGCTACCGCAAACCTATGGTACTCAAGATTCTGTTGGGGCTGATTGGTGGGAGCACACAAAACGTTATAAGGAAGGTGAGAACAACGTATCTGAGCATCGGACTAATACGGCAGCTGAAATGCCCAATGGCGATATGGTGTTACATCACCGATTCATATCTTACCCTAATGGGACATTCAAGTATGAGTGTGACCGTGGTGATGGATGGTACGACTGTACGAAGTAGTAACGTTTAAACTGGCGGCATAGAAGGGAGTAATTGCTCCCTTTATTCATTGTTTATAACACGTATTTGGACATTTTCGAGTTAGCCAATACAGGCACTTTCTAGCTTTCGGATAACTTTTTGTATCGCAAATTGCAGAACGGCATCACTTCATGAGATGCCGATTTTGAAAGAAACAAAGCAATAAGGTAAGTAGGTTAACTTTACCTGATTCTGTTCGTTCAAGTTTCACCGTGTTGAACTCGAACGAGGTTAGCCTTTGTAT
Organism: Vibrio sp. ES.051; assembly: GCF_002563795.1. GTDB lineage: Bacteria > Pseudomonadota > Gammaproteobacteria > Enterobacterales > Vibrionaceae > Vibrio. The sequence goes on along the minus strand of NZ_PDJL01000002.1, from coordinate 106,337 downwards.
GGAATATACAAAGGCTAAGATTGCGTATGTCTACTCCCAAGATGCTTTAATGAACATCAATACCCATACAACGAGAGCGGCCATAGTCAATGACTTTTAAATTAAATAATCATACTGATATCCGATATATAGGATTAACTCTCAAAGACTAAAGCGATTGTTTAATCTTTATTTGTCGCTAAACGTACAGCAGCTTCTGCATGAATGGCCGTTGTATCAAACAGCGGTACAACTGTATGTTGCTGCTGTACAAGCAATGCAATTTCAGTACATCCAAGAATAACTGCATCGGCACCTTGATTTCTTAATTTATCGATGATTTGGGTATAGACAGTTCTTGAGTCATCCTTGATTTCGCCTCGGCAAAGCTCTTGATAAATAATTTCGTGAACCTTCAATCTGTCATGTTTCTCTGGCACAACAACTTCAATACCGAACTTCTCCGTCAGTCGTCCTTTATAAAAGTCCTGCTCCATGGTGAAATTAGTGCCCAGAAGTCCAACCTTCTTAATACCACTTTCAAGCAGTTTCTCTGCGGTTGCATCCGCGATGTGCAAAATCGGGATGTTGATATTTGCTTCAATTTCAGGAGCTACTTTATGCATGGTGTTAGTGCAAATTAGGATAAAATCAGCACCACCTTTTTCGATAGAAACAGCAGCATCAGATAATATCCTAGCCGTCTCGTCCCAATGACCCGAATGTTGGAGCTTTTCGATTTCCTCAAAATTTACGCTATACATGCAAATCTTGGCGGAATTCAAGCCTCCAAGTTTCTCTTTTACACCTTCGTTAATAGATTTGTAATAGCTGAGCGTGGACTCCCAGCTCATACCACCTAGTAAGCCAATCGTTTTCATGTATTACCCTTTTACATTGAATGGAGTAATAGCATTAAATGGCATTAAACAGGGAAATTATAGTAAGTTTTTGACTACGACAGAAAGTGCTTTGCGTATTGTCGAGGAGTAACACCCATGGCTTTCTTGAAGTGCTTGATGAAATGGCTTTGATCATGAAAACCACATTGAATGGCTACATCGGCTAACTTGTTACCCTCTTTTATCAGTCTGGTAGCGTAACGTAGACGTGACTGAATCTGATAAGCATGAGGAGGTAATCCAAACTCCTTTTTAAACAGACGAACAAGGTAGTAAGGGTTTAATGACACTAACTGCGCAAGCTCATTAAGAGAGACATTCGCATCAGGAAGGTCGTCCAGAAAATCTTTTACAATGGTAACTTGCTTACTCGCCGTCTTGTCTACGCCAAAATTAATTCTGCTTTTTCCATGCTTTGCCATCAGTTTGACAAGCAATGAGTAGAGAAGAGACTCTCTGAGCAGTTTATTATCTGACTCTATCAAAACTTGATAGACCAAACGGAACTGCGCTGCAAGTTCTTCATCATGGATCACAGCATCAGGAAAGTATGGAGAAAGCGTATTATTTCCACCAATTTCCCGACTGATTTGCTCGAATTGTTCAGGCAGAGGATAGAGAGCTTTGTATGCCCAGCCTTCTTCTGTATTAGCCTCACCGTTGTGGATATCATCAGCGTTTATCAAGATAATACTTCCAGTAGGCGCTACGTTATTAGCCCCTGTTCTGAAGAATTTTTGCGCTCCTTTTTCAATAATGCCGAAAGTGTATCCTTCATGACTATGGCGAGAAAAACACTGCTTGTGATAGTTAGCATCAAGCATTTCAATTCCACCAAGCTCTTGATGGCGAAGATAATTTGCTGATTCGATTATGTTACTTTTCTTAGCTGCCATTTTTACAGTTCTGATAGTTGGTTGGATAGCATCTTCAACTCAAAGCCTTAACTTTTCAACATATCCAATCAACAACAGAAATAATTGTAAGAAATTGACCTACTACTGATCGTTTTAGCACTAATGAGCATTTCCGCTCGACAGATTACTATTAGGAATAGTAAGACAAAACTCAGTGCAACGATTCGCACAGAGTGTTTGCGATAACACGTAAAGGGGCAAAAGTTTGTTAGAAACAACATGGCATAGAAGGAAGCTGTAATAGCTTCCATCCATTATCTGTCAATCAGCGTTATCACGCTCACCAATACGCTCCAATACCCAATCTGTCACCTCTTCTTCTACCCATGCCACTGAACGACAACCTAGTGACACTGCTTTAGGAAATTGCCCTTCGCTCATGTACTTGTAGATAGTAGAACGTGCAAGGCTGGTTAAAGTCATTACTTCTTTTAGTTTGATTAATCTCATGATGAATTCCGGTTAGTTCAACTCATGAGATAACGAGAATGTGCATTTAATTACTCCACTGCGTAAATCACCATACTCCAACTTTTTTCAACCACACATTACCTTTCTGAAGCCAGCTAATCGCAGGCTTTCATTTATGCACTTTTCTTAAATCAAACAGAGCAGGAGGCACTTATGCCGTTTGTGTTCATTGCTGGCTTTATCGTTGGCGTAGGCTTGTACCACATCAACAAGGAGGCGGATGGTGAATCCCCACCAACCTACTAAGACACTAATCGAGTTGTTCATCTATGGCGTAGTGAGTGGTTACAACTGGGCCAAACGACAAGATAAACAGCGACCATAACCTAAAGCGGCCCAGCGTGATTGGGCTGCTTCTATGGGGAAGGATTCCATTATTTTTTAGCCACATATTACTTGGATGCACATACCTTTAATGCACAAGAAGGAAAGTACATGCATTCAAATCATTACACGCCAAACGAGCCTACAGAGCTTCGTCAAATCCTAGAGACCGCAGCGACTCTGCTCGCGGCCAAGTATTCTCGGGCTGGCTCATTCACCAGCCCAGAAAACACTAAGCAATACCTACAGATGAAACTTGCGCATTACGACAGAGAAGTGTTTGCCGTGATGTTTCTTGATAATCAAAACCAACTGATTGAATACAAGGAGATGTTCTTTGGCACCATTGATGCTGCTAGCGTCTATCCAAGGGAAGTCGTCAAGGAAGGATTAATGCTGAACTCGGCAGCGGTTATCTTTGGTCATAATCATCCATCTGGCTTGCCTGAGCCATCACAAGCTGACCGTAGAATTACTCAACGTCTTTCCGATGCATTGGCACTAATTGATATTCGAGTATTAGATCACGTTGTGGTCGGTGAGCAATGCGTGTCCTTTGCTGAGCGAGGTTTGTTATGAGCCAAACCACACCGCATCGACTGCTAGTCGAATACCTCAATGCTCTTACTGAGCAATTAGATGTCCCTACCTTTGCATCACGGATCGCCCTTAACTTTCGAGTATCGAGCTACTACGAAGATCGTAGTGGTTTTCACCCCGTAGAGATCCAACTCAATCGAGTAACAAACCAATCAGACAACACTCATTGGAGCATCGTCTTTGTGACTAGCTTTGCTTACCCAGATGAGCAAACCAAAAAGCTGGAGGTCGAGCTCTACTTCAATTTTCTGCGTGGGTGGTTCTATAAACCAGACATTGAACGTTGCGAGCTCCACCAGCCACAAGTAACCAGTCTGTATGAAAGCTATGAACGGTCTTTCCTCAAGCAAATTCAACAAGGCTCCTTTGACGGTATCCAAGCAGCACTCGTCAATGTCGAGACGCCCACTGAATCATCCATCGCATCACCACTAACCTAGGAGGCATACCATGCCAGCCGCAACCAAAATTCAAACGATGCAGTTTCACCCTTGTGTACTGCCTATCTCTACTCGCTTTCACAACGCAATCACTAAGCAGGTTCAGGAGGCGAGTCTTGATTACTATTCAGATACGTTAACCATTAACTTTCGTGACACAAGCTATAACGCTGAAGCTGGTGGGTATCATCCAGTAGAAATCATGATTCGCAATGAAGGTGATAAGTGGCGACTCTGTTACATCACCGACTTTGCCTATTCTGGAGGTGTCTATCCAGAGCTAGCCATCGAGCTTGATTTCAATATTGAGAGCAACATATTCAGGCAGATGTTTTTAGCGCCTTGCGCTCTAGCACATCGAGAAGTGAAATCTTTCTATCGAACGTGGGAAAGTAACTTTTTGGAGTATTTATCTGATGGTGTGTTTGACCAAATCAAAGTCACTAAGAGCTGAAAAGCATCCAAGTTCCCATTTTAGCAATTTGGGAACTTGCCATCCCTTATGGAACAAGGCTTTTCGTTTCAGGCTTGCTTTGAAGTTCCTCTAATCATCATTTTCATCGAAAAAAGGAAGCTGCGTTATGGCAGAAGTTCAAGCGGTGAAAAACCGTGACACAATCCAGCTCATCGGTCACTTATTAGAAATACGGCATAGTAAACAAATGTCAAACATCTGGAATGTTGGAATCAATCTCGCTTTACGGATTTCTGATTTGTTGGCGATTAAGTTCAGTGACATTGAAGAAGACCGTTTAACCATCCGTGAATCTAAAACGGGCAAAGTAGCCCAGATAGCACTAAACCCGAGAAGCTTAGAAATCATCCACCGTATTAAAAAGGAGAATCCACACCACATTTACCTATTTCAGTCTTACCGAAACCAGCAAGCAATAAACAAAGCTGCCAACCCATTGAGTCGTCGGGCTGTTAGCCAAGCGTTCTCATCGATTGGTGAAGAGATTAGTTTTCCACTTGGGACTCACTCGATGCGAAAGACCCGAGGCTACCACTTGTACAAAAGCACCAAAGATATTGCACGAGTAATGCGAATGCTACGCCACAGTTCAGAAGGCGTAACGCTGCGCTACATAGGTGTGACACAAGATGACATTGATAATGACTTTAGGGAGTTAGTGTTATGAATACAGAATCAATACCGTGTAGATAGATGATGAAAATTAAGCTTCAGCAAAGTGATACAGACATAGTGTAAGCATAACGCTTACACTATGTCTGTGCATATTCTTCTTTTATTGGTTCATTTTTTACTTAATGCTCGGAAACGAGTTCATCTTCAAAGATGACATCCTTAGTAAAATCAGCATAGTGAGCCTTTAAAAATTGTAGCCCTTCGGTTGTAGTAACATCGAGATCCAAATGAGAACGAACGAACTCTAGTCTATGTTTGCATTCTTTAATTAGTTGCCCCCATGTTTTAACTTGAATAACCATGTTATCTGTCTGATGAATAATACCTTGTCCCGTTTTATCTGCTTTTAGTTTATGATCGGTATACTCAGTTGTATCGTTTGAAACAATCCAAAAGTTCCACTTTACATCCAACTTGTTAAACCTCTCATCACTTGCAACAGCAAATGCATAAGATTCAATCTGCTGTATCTCTTTAGGTCCAATAGGAACCTTAGGAGCTTTTAGCTCAATCACCAGGTGCTCTAATTGATCCGCATGGTTTTGGGGGACCGATTGAGTAAGCATCAAGTCAACAATTCCTCTTGATTTGTCTACCCTCGTTACAGGCTCATCTGGTATCAAGTCTACTTTCATAGATTTTAGGTGCTTCTTAAGAACTTCAGTAAGAGATTGATCATTTACAGACATTGTAAACGCATCACCAAATACCCAAGTATTCTCTGCAAGAATCTTGTGTAGTTGACAGCGTTCCTTAAGGACCTTTTTCTTTTCAGGGTCAAAGATGATGTGCTCTAAGCCAACGATAAACTTCAATCGATCAGATATAGTTTTAGAAGCATTAATTATCGATGTAAGGCTGATATCTTCAAGCAGCTCGGCAAGTTCTTTTTGCTTCTTTAACGACAAGCTCAGAACTTCTTCAAAAATGACCTGTAGGTCATTAGGGTTTGAAGACACTATCTGCTTGAGTAACCGAAATTGAAGACGTTTTACTTTAACTGGAGCCTTTTCAAACTCGGGTAACTCTTGACTAATATTTACAGCTAGAACATCGAACATTTGTCTCTCGACTTCATCTATCGCATCATTGTATCTTCCTTCATAAGGGTATATTTCTTCATCTTTCCATTTTTGAATGATATTGGCTGATTTGGCTAACTTACGAAGGAATAAATGATGCTTTAGCTTATCAATAGCATCTTGCAGAGGTGCCGATAAAGAAGGCTCTAGGCTGCCTAATTCAAGAACTCCTTTAGAAGATAGCTTACTAATATGTTCAGATACTAAATACGCTGTAAATTCGAATTCACCAGTACCTCTGATCGGTTTATCATGAGAATGTAAAGGGAAGCCATTTGAATCGCAAAAATGAAGCTCATTTTTAGTATCACATTTCCACTCAATAACTCTCAGAGAGTAGTTAAAAGATTCCCCTTCAAATATTACTGGATCAAGTTCAAGTGTTTCTTGATGTAGAATCTGTTCAGCAGGATCGATCTTGATATCATTTACATATAGTTGAACATCAGGGTACTTGGATAAGTAAATAGCAAATGCACAGGATACATAATTAGAAAGCCCCTTTTCAGAGACAGTGAGACCTTTCTTACTTAACTCTGAGATGCGAACAGTTGTACCGCACTGCTTACTTTTTGTGTGTTCGGAATCGGTAACTCTAAAATTACCAATATCATCGGCCATCCCGGTAATCTTAAAAGTTTTTAAAGCACTTTCTTGTTCATCAGAATATACCGTTTCCCAATCAATCACTTTCCCTAGAGAAAAAGGTTTAAATCGTCCTTGCCCTTCCTGACCATGTAAGAAGCGTCCAGAGTCAGTCTTATGCTTGAATTTTTTCCATGAACCACCGAGCTTACTGAAGTGCTTATTAGCGATGTCATCAGTGATACCGAATCCATCGTCCGTGATTTCGATATTGGTTAATCCCCCATACAGAGTGTCTTCGTTCAGCTTAACAGTGACTTTGTTTGCATCAGCGTCTAGTGCGTTCCATATAAGCTCAGATATGGCAACATAAGATGAGGCATTTGATACTTTACTTAAGAAGTCACTCTCGACTTCAACTTTTAACATCCGAGTGGCCATGATGTATGTTTTCCGATTATATGAGATTCTGGGCATAATCTAGCACTTGTTAGATTTTAAAACCTAATTAGATATCAAAATATTGCCTCTTACTTAGACCAAGGGGGGTAGTAACTCAAACAGGAACACATCTCGGTAAGTAGCCTTGTGTACTCCTATTTCATAAGTTTTGGTGTATTGCTCCCCCCCCCCTTCTTGGGGGAACGTCCCCCAAAATTACGACAACATCATTTAATGTGATAATTTCCAAGTCCGTATCTTGGTATGACTAGGTAATGGTCTGCGATACTGCTTTCCAGATCGAAGGTTATGCCTTTGCTGTGTTCCTTCAAGTATCACCCATGTGTTTAGTCCTAACTGTTTAAGCGGCTCACAATATAGAGTGATATGAGCGCCAGAGCTACCTGTACCGCTACTTTGTAATTCATACCCATAATAGCCAAAAAGCCTTGCATTACTTATGGGGTTAATGTCGCTATATTCCGGAATACCACGTAGATCCATATTCAATTTTAGGGACTGGTAAGCACTCAAAGCTTCAGCATTATCTGCTATACAATCGGTTAATATTTTCAGTGAACCTCGCGCTTCATCACAAGCATTAGCAAAATCATGATCAGAAAATGGCCCCTGAAGCTTATCAATTTGATTAATCAACGATTTCATTTTCCTAATCCAGTTCAACAATGCTAATTCCGTTTCAAGCACTGCTACCAGATCTGTATCTCGCAGAGTGGATATATATGTAGATGCCCATTGGATAGGTAAGAGTTCCACCTGATCAAAATCTTGATTGATGAATTTTTCGACTCCCTTAGCATCGATAAGAATACGCTGACACCATGTCTTAAACGGCAGATAGTCTTCTTTTAACGTTTCTAAGTTTAATTCATGCCCATAACCAGTATGGATGCGACTTGGGAGCTCATTCACAAGTGAATCGATGCTGGGCCAAGGCTTACCTGTATCACGGCAAACAAGCGTACTTAACAATGTTGTTTGGATGTATGTGTCTAATGAGCCCGTTTTCAACAAATCAATCATCTTGGGATCATAAAGTTCAGTTAGGTAATATTTACGTATCAGTTCAGGGCGGAGAATGAAGAGCTCCTCAATTCTGTCCCAGAACAGTATTTCAACTTTGAATGGGATATCATCTCTAAGCTCTAGTTGTTCAAATAAAGCTATTTGTAGGTGCTTGTCGGTTTTTTGTGTAGTCGCTATGATAAAACGTTCAAAAGTAACATGTTTATAAAAGTCCTTCCCACGCTCAATCCATGTAGAAAGATCATTCACTGTGAGTGGCTCGACACCTAAGCCACGTTTTTTAGCTTGTATTACACGTGTCTGATCATTAGATACCAAGTCAATACCGTCTTGATTCTGCCCAGGGCTACCGTACATGTACATCTCAGGATACAAGTCCTGGAGCATGCGTTCAAAGTCCTGCCAATGTTTTGGGATAGGATATTCAAAGGCTATTGGCATACATCACTCTCCAATGTGTTTAGTCAAAACAGGTTTAATCACTGAAAGATAGACGATAGATGAAGATGTATTCAATATCTAAAATCATTACTTTCAAATGTTTACATTGAACATAAATTATACAGGTAATATTGTCTTCTCAAAAGGTGTTATCGATATAAAGCTAAACAAAGCAATTATTTGAGGTATTGCATCCAAAATTACGGCGACCATCACCAAGTATCTTGGTCTCATTTTTTGCCAAGTAAGCCAGCCTAACCGCTACTTCACCTAGATCTTTCTGAAATCGTGCTGGTGGGTGATTACGGTTCAACGTATACATTGGACGCTCAGGGATATGAACTAGCCCCTCAATCTCATCTGTCGTAAGCCCTAATGCACTAGCCCATGCTCTGTTTACCATACAAGCAAGAGTCCCCTCGTAATGAAGCCTACCAAATGGATAGTAAGCATCCTGATTGACCACCAGTGCCACATGGTAATGTTCATTGTGACTCGTACTACGTTCCCTTACCCAAACGTAATTTAACGGACACGGGTGGATACGCTTCCCTTGTTTGGCTTTATTCATCTGATCTGTAGCGATCTGAGCATTTAGTGAAGCTAAAAACCGTTTCATCAAACCAACACCTATATTCACAAAACAGGTTGGTACATCACGTTCTAGTGGGTTATCAGAGTATCCCCCATTGTTAAGTATACGTAGATCAATTCGAGCGATGAGTACTCTTGGGTGGTTCGCTAGGGCTCCCATAACGGTGTCATTGATACGGGCAAGGTAGCGTTGGTTTAAAGAACCATACTGAGGTGGGATTTGAGCAAATTGAAACATGTTCATGAAAATCTCTCCTGTGTTGTTTGATTTCACATAGAAAGAGAATGATGCGTAACAACTTACATAAAACCGTTCTGCCTTAACAGTGAGTGAATCTCTATTGCCTATGGCTAGAGATCTTAACTGACTAAGCAACATGTACTGCATTCATCAGTAGTGTGGCTACTGAGTGTTGTACTGCTAGTAATGCTCTTATAAAGAGTGTTTGTTAAGTAGCTATATTACTAATCCACTGAGAGCATTGTTTCTTTCAAGGCTGTAGTACCTGAGTCATACCTATGGATAGTCGAAGATTGGATCTAGCTAGGGTGATTGGAACTGAAGTCACTCTGAAGTTATGCATTTCAACAAGAGTGCATTCGGCTAATAGCTAGTGCGTCTAATGGCTGACAATTATATCAATCCCATTTCCCCTTGCTGAGTATGGCAGGACTTTGTAAATGCCTTGTTCTGGTAAATTATCAAAGAGCTTTCTGTTCATAGTAATCACATTTTTGGCTTCGATAGCTTTAATCCATGCCATATGTACAATTAAATTAATCAGCTCCTTTGCTCCGGGTAAAACGTCGATATCATGAGCTTCAATGTCCAAAGCCTCATTAGCTAAGGAGTCTTCATTGTAATTGCGTTGGAAGTCTGTATTTTTTTTATGATGATGCATCACAGACTCTGGTAGAAACCTTTCTGCTATTGAATCAGCAAGGCCATCATCGGATAGCAATTCATCTGGTGCCTTTCCTGAAATAAGAGAGGTACCATCAATCATGTTCCAGTGCTGGTTTAGCAAATAAGAGGCTATATCATTTACTTTAAGCTCTATATGATTAGCCAGCAGCTTTCTATTTTCTCCTGTGAAGAAGTGTCTTACTCGGCAGGCATCAATACTTACTTTCACGGATGCAATTAACGATGATTCATAAAATGCGTTGAGAGAATGCTCCGTTTGATTGTGTATCGGCTTTTGCCTTATCACCGAAGAAATGACCATCTCTGACAAACTCGCTGTCATAATCAGGTTTTGCTGAGTGAAGCGATATCCGTGAACTTGTTGTTGAAATGCTGAGTGCCAGATATTTAGATAGTACTGCGTTGATACCTTCCCCATTAGTTGTGGGATAGTTCCACCGGGTACCTTGTTAATAAATCCCAGTGAACATAATCGTTCAACATGCGATTTTACTCTTTCTTTATTCATACCAGTAATGTCGGCGATTTTTGCACGTCCAAGTTCAGATACATGACCAAAATCATCACTAAAATGCAGCAGAACAAGAAAGAGCAATTTATTAGCTAGTGATGGTTTTTTTGCATTGTTTAACAAACCTTCATAGTGAATAAATGTCGTACTCAATTTTAAAAAGGGAGCGCTCACGTGCATACCTTTAGCATTACGATTACGTGGAAGAGTGACATGGTATCGGTAGCTGCTCCCACCCTTACCCGTCTTAATTGATTGCCTTCCAAGCAAGCCAGTTTTCTCTAGTTGCTTTACCGATTTAGTAAAAGTGCTGTTACTTATTCGCAGACATGCGCACAACTCACGACTATTGAGTGTCGTTTGCCAATTATCACACCGAGTAAGAATAAGTAGTTTAATCCAGAGCATTTTAGCTTCTGGTGATGCTTCAAACTTCTGACTATTCTCATCAAGATACAGTAAAGCTTTTGAGAGTGTTTTGACCTCATCCATGGCGTAATTCATCAATATTCCATGTTTTACCAGTAGGTATTTAGAGTTCAAATACTGTATCACATTACACGGTGCGGAAATGTGTAATGGCTATTTCTGGTGATTAAGTCACGAACTGTATTCCATTACTGTGCCAAAGTATGAGCAGTGTTTATGAATGGTGTTATGAGTATGGGACGTAGAAGTAATGCTAAAAGCTGGTTAACTGGTTCTCTGAAACAAGAAAAGTGGGCAGCAGAATATTTGCTCAAAAAAAAGATTCTTTGGGATACCGGTTTAGCCAATTCAGCATCCAGAAGTACAACCTCAGCAATAGAATACTTAAAAGGTTTAGATGAATCGATAAGTGACAACAAGTTACTGTTACAGCAAGCAAGTAGTGCTTGGCGAGCTCAAAAGAGTAGGAAGGATAATAAACAAATCAACATATCCATTTCTAAAAATGCGTACAAAATTGTCGACTCACTAGCCAAAGCTAATGGGAGTTCGATCAAAGCAATGATTGATTTTCTTATTACTGAAAGTCAAACCAAGATCGAAGAACTGGAGAGGCTAAAGAAAGTTGAACTGGAATACCTGCAGGCTTGTAAAAGAATAGAAGAGCAAGAGGCTAAAATAGAAGAATTGGAGACTGAGCTTTCAAAGCTAAGGAAAGTTAACGACGACCTAAAACCCTCAGTATCTACTGCTCACGAAAAAGAAAAATCATCGACTCTTCAAGAGAAAATCATTTCTGCACAAGATGAACCTACGCTGCATGAGAGCCCTAAAACCACAAATCAAAAAGTAGATACCAACCATTCTAAAAGAAAAGCCTCAAAGACATGGCAAAGTCCATCCTCTAAGTCTTCTAAGTCGCAATGGCAAAGATAACAAATACTCAGTATCTAAGCCGACTCAATAGCTGATAAGGGTACAACGTTACTAACACTCAGTGCGTATAGCTTATCCCCCCAAGCTTGGAGCACTGACAGTTGTTCATTTAAATAATCATGGTGATTGTAAACTCGCAACATACCCGGCAGCTGGTGGCCTACAGCTTTCTCTACAGCCACAATATCGAGCCCCATCTCACTACATCGACTAATAAAGGTCCGACGAAGGTCATGCGGTGAGAAATGTTCGATATCTGATGGAATATTACGCTTAATAAGTGCTCGTATCGCTGATGGCTCTTGAACTTTATCTGAAGCGATTTGAGGCCAAACCAGCTCCCATTTGTTTGATACAAGCTTACGCTGCTCTTGGAGCTGCTCAACCAGATAGTCACTCAACGGTACTTTACGACTCTCTGGGCTCTTCGTATGCCGCTCTTCAGAGCTAGCAGGCAGCAACCAGACCCTTTTATCAAAGTCCAATTCACTCCAACGCATTTCAAGTACAGCACTAATACGCTGACCACACCCAAGCAAAAAACGTATCAAGCGAATATTAGCTGGATCTGTGCGCCAGTCACCTAAGCTCGACAACAATACTTTCAACTCAGAAAAACTTAGGTTTCTCTTTGTCACATTAGAGCCACCACCAACATCTTTTGCTTTTAATTGCGGTGCTGGATGTCTATCAATCATATTCAAGGCTAAGGCATGATTGATCACCTGATTAATGATTTTGTGACAAACCCCAATCGCTCCAGCCATACGTTTTCCATCTTTATCCACCTTTGCATCAAACACTTTATTAAGGTCGATAATATTCAAGTCAACTAGGTTGATATTACCTATGTAGGGTTTGATATCACGAAGGTAAATGGATCTAGACTGGGAACTACGAAGTTGCTTTGATAAACGCTTTTCATCAAAGCTAACAAATGCATCATCAAATGTACGTGCTTCTTCTTGCTCTCGACGCTCTCTGAGTAGCTCTATCTTAGGGTTTTTATTGTTCTCTAACCAACTGCGGTAGCGTCCGGCTTCCTTCCTTGCCTGCTCCAGCGTCATACCTGTATTTGGCTTTAGTTGGACGTAACGCCCCATAGATATTTTGTCGTGTTTTTTACCAACTTGAAAACGAAATGTCCAAGTCATCGTACCCGTAGGGCGAACTCGAATATTCAATCCCTCAATTTTCTTATCAGGAATTGAGTACTCTTTCTCTTTTGGTTTCAATGCTTGCAGTGTTGCATTACTACTAATTCGCTTTGTCATTATCAGTAACTCCTACCATCCGGGGTACGGCTCAGGGTACGGGGACCTGTGAGTTTTCATTGTACCCCTGAGGATCTCCATGGACAACCAGTAATATCTACACTATAAAAAACAATACTTTAAGTTCAATGAATATAACCACGTGTACACTGATGGACACTGTTATCTATTTACCCACCACATGGAAGCAGGCGTACTATTGGAACGCAAAGCGTAACTACCCGCGTCAAATACAAAAAAAGCGAGCTCAGTGGCTCGCTTTTTTAATTTGATTCGTTTTGCTTATTCCGCAGAAGTCTTCTTGCTAACAAAACCTAATTTCTTACCAATCCAGGCCAGTAGGACCATAGATATCAGAATGGCGAAGAAGTTAGACCCTGCATCTGGGTATTGCGCTTTGATAAACGCTGAGTGACCAAATGCTCCGACAAAGAAGCACGCCAAACCCACTAACGGGATATCTTCCGATACTGGGTTGTTTAGGTATTCTTGGTAAAGAGCTTGTACCGCTAGTACGAGTGCAATCAGAGGAAAGATTGAAAAAGACACTTCGCTCATGGTCAGCCATGACAACAAAGCATCACCACACACACCAGCAACCAGTGCCAAAATCAGCGTTTTCTTTTCAGATTGATTTCCATTCGACATTATTCTATCCCGCCTTTTAATCGGTTACGTTCACGTTCTTTGCGATACCAATAGGCCCCTTTGGCTATTATTCGCAATTGCATGATCAATCGCTCGGCGAGTTCATCGCGCTCACGTCGATCTAAATCTAACACTTCAGCGCCCGAACTAAAGACCAACGTTACAGATGCCTCTGCTTGAGTATACGCCTCTTCTCTGGTCACGCCGGTGCTCATTAAGTACTCAGTTAATTCTGCCGCAAAATGCTGAATTTCTCGAGCGACAGCAGTACGAAATTCAGCAGAAGTGCCGGAGCGCTCACGCAATAGCAAACGAAACACGTTCGGGCTACTTTCAATGAACTCCATAAAAGTTTCCACTGAGGTACGAATGACACTCCCTTCTTTCACTATACGTTGACGTGCCTGACGCATCAGTTGACGTAATAGCAAGCCACCTTCATCGACCATGGTTAAGCCTAGTTCATCCATGTCTTTGAAGTGGCGGTAAAAAGAAGTCGGTGCAATGCCTGCCTCTCGGGCGACTTCTCGTAAGCTGAGGCTGGAAAAGCTGCGATCCGCACTTAATTGACTAAATGCCGCATCGATCAGTGATCGACGTGTCTTTTCTTTTTGTTGCGCACGGATGCCCATCGCTTTCATTTTTAACGTGCTCTTTTTTCTGTCGGGTACAAGAGGCCCAATATAACGCAATTTGCTCCTGCGTAGAAAGATATGTTGCGGTACTAATCTTAACCGCGAGAACGTTACTATTGGGATGTCTCTAATTGCAATGTTCTCGATGTGATTTATTGACATATAACATCCCCCCCACCCTTTTGGTCAAATCTACGTGATCACTTCCACTCTCTCGCCGCCGTGACGTGTACCAATAGCGTAAATGAGTTAAAATCGCGCTAAAGCAATGTTAAGCAAATATAACAAGGAAGACATCATGCCGCATGTTAATCATTATGACGTAATCGTAATTGGTAGTGGCCCTGGCGGAGAAGGGGCTGCGATGGGATTAACCAAGGCGGGACTGAATGTAGCCATTGTCGAGAAAGAAAGCAGTGTCGGCGGCGGTTGTACACACTGGGGAACGATTCCATCAAAAGCGCTGCGCCATGCCGTCAGCCGAATCATCGAGTTCAATAGTAACCCGTTATTCTGTCGCAATAACTCCAGCGTACATGCCACCTTTTCTGACATTTTAGGCCATGCGAAATCGGTCATCGATAAACAAACACGTCTGCGACAAGGCTTCTACGACCGCAACCAGTGCAGCTTACTCTTTGGTACCGCCCGCTTTATTGATGACCACTCTATCGTCATCACGCAAAATGATGGCACAGAAGAAGTGTATTCTGCCGACAAGTTTGTGATTGCGACTGGCTCTCGTCCATACCAGCCTAACGACGTTAATTTCTTGCATGAGCGCATCTACGACAGTGATTCCATTTTAAGCCTGAAACACGACCCGCGCCATATCATCATTTACGGTGCGGGCGTTATCGGTTGTGAATACGCTTCTATCTTCCGAGGACTTGGCGTGAAAACCGACCTTATCAATACCCGGGACCGCTTGTTGGAGTTCTTGGATAACGAAGTATCAGATGCGCTGTCTTACCACTTCTGGAACAGCGGTGTGGTGATTCGTAATGATGAAACCTATGAAAAAATCGAAGGCACAGAAGATGGCGTGATCATTCACCTGCAATCAGGCAAGAAGATGAAAGCAGATTGTTTGCTGTATGCGAACGGTCGAGCGGGTAACACTGATAAGCTAGACTTAGATGCTGTCGGTCTAGAAGCAGACTCGCGCGGACAGTTAAAAGTAAATCGTAACTATCAAACCGATATCGCTCACATATACGCGGTGGGTGATGTCATTGGTTACCCTAGCCTCGCGAGTGCGGCTTACGATCAGGGACGCTTTGTCGCACAAGCGGTCACCAAAGGTCAGGCTGACAACTATCTGATTGATGACATCCCAACGGGTATCTACACCATTCCGGAAATCAGCTCAGTGGGTAAAACAGAGCAAGAACTGACGGCCGCGAAAGTACCGTACGAAGTGGGACGTTCCTCGTTCAAACACTTAGCGCGCGCGCAGATCGCAGGCAAAGACATCGGCAGTTTGAAAATTCTCTTCCACCGTGAAACCAAAGAGATCCTCGGCATTCATTGTTTTGGTGAGCGCGCCGCAGAAATCATCCATATCGGTCAAGCCATCATGGAGCAAAAAGGCAAAGCCAATACGATTGAATACTTCGTCAATACGACATTCAATTACCCCACCATGGCAGAAGCGTATCGCGTAGCAGCGTTAAATGGCCTGAATCGATTATTCTAGATGAGCAAGTTCGTCGTCGATAACAAAACAGCAGCCCATGGCTTGCTGTTTTGTCTTTATGCTCTCAGGTAATTAAACGAGAAAAGTGTCTTTACGCCATTGATAAAGAAAAATCACACCAAGACCAATACCACGCATCAACATAAAACTGGTCATAGCCAGCCAAAGCGCGTGGTTCTCCCAACCCGAAAATAGATAAAAGACCACGAAGAAGAAGCTGGTTGCCATAAACATACTGTTACGCATGTCCTTCCCTTTGGTCGCTCCGACAAAAATACCATCTAATAGAAAGCACCACATGGAAGCCAGTGGCATCACCACCAACCAAGGCAGATACACCGCCGCTTGCTGTTGCACAGGCTCAATAGTAGTGATCATAGCGATCAACGGCGATCCCGCCAGCCCAAAAACCGCCGTAAGCCCCAAACAGATAATCAAACTCCAGAAAAAAGTGCCCACCAGCGAGGCGCTGAGTTGTTGCCTATCTTTGGCGCCAATGGCTTTTCCGACCATCGCCTCCATCGCATAAGCAAAGCCGTCCATACCATACGAGATGATCATCAGAAAACTCATCAGTACCGCATTGGCTGCCACCACATCATCGCCAAAGCTTGCACCTTGAAAAGTCATAAAGCTAAACGCAGCTTGTAAGCACAAAGAGCGCAAGAAAATATCGCGATTGAGCTTCACAAAACGTCCGAGTCCGTGCTGGGTATCGACAAACAAACTTTTCGGTAAGGGTAACGCTCTCTCTCGCCAAGTTTTCCACACGCAAACAAGCCCAAACGCCATACCTGAGTAATCGGCAATGACCGAGGCTAATGCCGCGCCCTCGACTTTCCAGCCCAAACCAAGCACAAACAGAACATCCAGAGCGATATTAATCAGATTAGTGATGATCACCATCCACATTGGGGCTCGCGCATTTTGCGTACCCAGCAACCATCCGAGCAGCACAAAATTCATCAACGCGGCAGGTGCGCTCCACACTCGGATAGAAAAGTATTGCATCCCATAGCGTTTCACTTCTGCGCTGGCATCACTCCAACCAAACACTAAATCTGCAACGGGTTTGTGAGCCAATAAAAATCCCACCGCAAACAATACGGCCATTAAAGTGCCTTGCATGAATACCAAAGCCAGTTGCTTACGATCATCACTGCCATACGATTGTGCGGCCAATCCCGTGGTCGACATACGTAAAAAACCAAGCAGCCAAAATGTCACACTGATCATGGTACTCCCCAGCGCAACACCACCGAGATACCAAGCATGTTCTAAGTGGCCTATCACCGCCGCATCCACCAAACCAAGCAGTGGGACGGTAATATTCGACAACACCATAGGAATCGCTAAGGCTAAGACTTGGCGATGTACTTTTGGGTTAGATAAAGGAGAGAAAATTGAATTTGTCACAGGCACCTCATCAATAAGATCGACGAGTGTACCTGAGGGTTTAGGAACGCGCCAATTACCACTTAATATGGACGAGAACTGGGGTAAGGCGATATTTCAACGTTGGGATTTTGTTCAACCAACGCTGCCATACTTTCCAACGAGAGCAAAAGCGGTCAAACGGTGAGAATGCTCTAACCCATTGCCCCCACGGTATCCATTGCCAGACCTGTTCCGCAGGAGCTTCAAAACCGTGAGCATAGCAATCTGAGCCTAACTTTTTCCCCCACTTAGTTGCGGTTAAATCCCCGGCGAGTACCATACAAAGTTCAGCCGAAACAAAATAGCGGCCCAAGGTTTGAATAAACTTGGCAATTGCACGTTCAGTACAATCCAATAGCGCCATTTCACACAAAATGAGTACGGGTGCGTTCTCTGGAATGGCCAGAGATTCTAACCACGAGACCTCCTCCACACTCCCACAGCGATGCTCATAACGCTCATTTTTGTGGAACAAACGCTGGCGCCATATCAGGTTTTCCGTCACGTCGAGCTCTATCCAATGGCAGCGTCCGTTATCTAGACGGTAAAATCGGGTATCGAGCCCCGCGCCCACATTGATGATCCACGCATCAGGATACTGCTGTAAGAAATGGCTAATCTGTTGATCACATAACTGAGTCAATGTCACATGCAGCAGTTGCTTCTGCGCGATATCCCCATTCAGACAGTCTGGGGCCATCTTACAGCTCAGGCACGCTTTAGCCGCGATAGGATCATACACCAAGCCATTCTCAACCATACTTTCACGGCTACGCCATAATAGAGGTTTTAATAAATGGTTAGGAACTTGATGTTTAGACTGAGACATGAGCATTTCCTGCGCCAGAAAGAAAGCATTGATATGATGCAGATGATAATAAATATCAATTGCATTATCAAGCTCATAAGTAAGTCGACTGATTACGAGAGGAAATTACGGCGAGTTTGCAAAGACAGCAGAAGAAAAGGAAAGGGAAATAGAATATAAACAGCCCAGCAAGGCTGGGCTGTTATGCGAGCTTACATCCAGTCAGTATTACGAATAATCCCGACGGCTAGGCCTTCAATCGCCAAGTGTTGAGATGTTAAATCCACTTGAATTGGCGCAAACTCTTCGTTCTCGGCATGCAGTAATATGGTTGAGCCTTTACGCTCTAAACGCTTCACCGTCACATCATCATCAACGCGTGCAACGACAACTTGGCCATCTCTTACGTCCTGCGTTTTGTGCACAGCAAGCAAATCGCCATCCATAATCCCGATGTCTTTCATACTTTCGCCGTTGACACGAAGTAGGAAGTCAGCTTGCGGTTTAAACATCGCTGGATCGACTTGATAATGGGCTTCTACATGTTCCTGAGCCAGAATCGGCTCACCTGCAGCAACCTGACCAATCAGCGGTAACCCCTGATCATCATTTGCGGCAGTCTCGTCTAATAGGATACGGATCCCACGAGAGGCACCAGGAATAATTTCAATCGCTTGTTTACGGGCAAGCGCTTTTAGGTGTTCCTCTGCGGCATTTGCAGAGCGGAAGCCAAGCTCACGCGCAATCTCTGCACGAGTGGGTGGCATTCCAGTATCTTCGATTTTACTCTTAATTAAATCGAAAACTTGTTGTTGGCGTGGCGTTAACGGCTTCATGTCTCACCTGTCTTTTTATACAGTTAACTGTGAGTATATCCAGTAAATGTTCAAATGAAAACCCAATTGATTGTTTTTTAATTTATTTGCTCGGCTTTATGTACTCGTCCACCAGCGCCCAATCAAAGCATTTAAAACACCATGACTAAAGTTAATCAATGTAAAGCAACAACTTAGAAGTTAGACTAATTTGCAGCCAATAAAATTAAAAGGTTTGACCTGTTTCTGGTATCCTTTGCGCTTAAAATTTATCGCCTAGGCTTATTTCTATTGTCGAACTCCTATCTTTGCTCAAAAAGATGCGCTTTACGGACACAGAAATAAGGTTAGTCCTGTTTGAATACCTATTGAGGCTGTGAACTTTATGTCTTCTGGACCATCATTTTCACGTTCATTACTAAAACTACCTTTATCGGTAATGGTAAAGGGCACTGCAATCCCGTCGAACCCGATTGAAGATCTAAGCATCGACCTAGCTAAACCGATTGTGTATGCCCTACCGTTCCGCTCGAACGTGGATTTGCTGACACTGCAAAAGCAAGCCATGATTCTTGGCCTGCCCGACCCGCTCAGTCCACTGGAAATCAATGGCAAAACACTAAATCGTTTCGTCTTCATCGCTGCTCGTCCTACGGTGATGCACAACGACAACGATGTACCAACCGACTCTGTTTCTCTATTTACTGACTTACTTGAACTGCACAAACTGGACAGCGAACTGGATGTTCAAATGATCCCGGCGACCGTACTTTGGGGCCGTAAACCCGGTAAAGAAGAAAATCAAAAGCCTTACCTTCAGCCAATGAATGGGCCGCAAAAAGCAAAAGCGGTCATGGCGGCAGGTCGCGATTGCTTGGTCCGTTTTAGCCCGGTAGTATCGCTGCGTTACATGGCCGACTCCCACGGCACGGATAGCGCAATTGCACACAAACTTGCGCGCGTAGCTCGTATCCATTTCTCACGCCAAAAACTAGCTGCGTCTGGACCGAACCTTCCACAACGCCAAGTATTGTTTGCTCGCTTAATGAAGTCACCTGCGATTGAGCAAGCGATCGCCGATGAGGCAAAGAGTAAAAACATCTCTATTGATAAGGCCCGTAAAGAAGCCCATGACATCATGGATGAGATCGCCGCAGACTTTTCTTACAGTTTGGTGAAAAACGGTGATCGTATCCTTAGCTGGTTGTGGACCAAACTCTACCAAGGCTTGCACATCAATAACGCTTCGACAGTACGTCGCCTAGCGCAAGATGGGCACGAGATCGTGTACGTACCATGTCACCGCAGTCACATGGATTACCTTCTGCTTTCTTACGTGCTGTACCATGAAGGCATGGTGCCTCCACACATCGCAGCAGGCATTAACCTGAACTTCTTCCCCGCGGGTCCTCTGTTCCGTCGTGGGGGCGCATTCTTTATTCGTCGTAGCTTTAAAGGCAACAAACTGTACTCAACGATTTTCCGCGAGTACCTCGCTGAATTATTTGCTAAAGGTTATTCAGTCGAGTACTTCAGTGAAGGCGGCCGTTCACGTACTGGCCGTTTACTACAAGCAAAAACGGGCATGTTAGCAATGACCATCCAAGCCATGTTACGTGGTCTAAACCGTCCCGTTACGTTAGTGCCGGTATACATCGGTTACGAGCACGTAATGGAGGTGAGCACCTACGCCAAAGAGCTACGAGGGAAACGCAAAGAAAAAGAGAACGCTGGCCTGGTTCTGCGCACCCTACGCAAACTGCGTAACTTTGGCTTAGGTTATGTGAATTTTGGTGAGCCAATTCAGCTTAACCAATACCTCAATGAACATGCGCCAGAGTGGACCAAAGACATCGACCGCATGGGGGCTAACAAACCACAATGGATGAACCCGGTGGTCAACGACCTTGCGAACAAGATGATGACACATATCAACGATGCCGCGGCGGCAAACCCCTTGACACTGTGTGCGACTGCACTGCTTGCGTCTCGCCAGCGAGCCTTGTCACGTGACTCGTTGATCAATCAGATTGAGTGTTACTTAAAGCTGCTAAAAAACAACCCTTACTCGAGCACGTCGACGATTCCGACCGAAAGTGCCGAGGAGTTAGTCGATCACGCGCTGTCTTTGGATAAGTTTGTGATTGAAACCGACAGCATGGGTGACATTATTTCACTGGATCGCAGCCAATCGATCCTGATGACCTACTATCGTAACAACATTATTCACTTGTTTGCGCTCCCGTCATTGATTGCTCAAATGATTATTCGTCAGCGCAACCTCTCCGTCGAGAATATCCAAACGAATGTTACTCAAATCTACCCATTCTTGAAAAAAGAGCTGTTTCTCAGCTACCAAGAAGAGGAGTTGGATGAGCTTGTCGTCAAAACGCTGCATGAATTTGCCGAGCAGAACATGATCAGCCTAGATGGTGATAAGCTAGAAATTAATCAGTCCAATAACCAACCTTTAGTTCTGTTAGGCCGTACGATTACCGAAACGCTACAGCGCTACTCTATCGCGGTGAACTTATTGGTCGCTTACCCTGAACTGGGTAAGTCGGATCTTGAGCAAAAGAGCCAAGATATTGCTCAGCGTTTAGGTCGGTTGCATGGCATCAATGCACCAGAGTTCTTCGATAAAGGGGTGTTTACTGCGATGTTCAACACGCTGAAACAACAACGCTACTTAGATCATGGTGGTAACTGTGATACGAAGAAAACTCAGCAATTCGCAAGGCAGTTGTTCAGCCTGCTTTATCCAGAAGTGAGATTGACGATTGAAGAGAGTATCCATCAGCTTCAGTCGTAACCGTTTTATCATCTTCTAAAAGAAGAAAAAAGGCATCCAATCGGATGCCTTTTTCATTTTCATGTTGATTACCAGAACGCGACCAATAAACCTACCGCAATCACCATTCCCACATAGTTGTTATTTAAGAACGCTTTAAAACACAAATCACGCTCACGATGACGAATTAAGTGCTGTTGATACACAAACAACGAAGCGGCAAGGAGAATCGTCCAATAGTAGCTTTGACCCAAATGATAAAACTGACCTAGCCCCACCAACATCACTAGAGTAATTAACTGCAATACACCGATAATAAGCTTGTCATGGCAACCAAACAGAATCGCCGTTGATTTGACGCCTATTTTTAAGTCGTCATCTCGGTCTACCATCGCATACTGCGTATCATAAGCGATAGTCCACAAAGCATTAATCACAAATACAAACCACACAATGATCGGTAACTCACCCGTTTGCGCAGCCCAAGCCATGGGGATAGACCAACTGAAGGCTAAGCCTAAAAACAACTGTGGGATGTGGGTATAGCGCTTCATAAATGGATAAATAAAGGCCAAAGTCATGCCGGCGAATGACAACTGGATGGTGAGCGGATTCATGGTAAGTACCAGCAAAAACGAACTAATGCCTAATAAGAAGAATAACCCAATCGCCTCTTTGGCCGTCACTTTCCCAGATGGTAATGGACGTTGCTTGGTGCGTTTTACATGACCATCGACCTTACGATCGGCAAAGTCATTAATCACGCAACCCGCGCTGCGCATCAGGAAGACCCCTAACACAAACACGATCAGAACATCCCAATGCGGCATCCCTTGCGCCGAAATAATCAGCGCCCAAATTGTCGGCCACATTAGCAGCAATGAGCCAATCGGACGGTTCATTCGCGTCAGTTGCCAATATGCTTTGGCTTTTTCTGCGGACATTTACACTCTCTCCTTAGCGTAAACTGGTGAATTAGATAAAAACAACTCGGCAACTAACATTGGTTTGTGATTCATCCACAACCTTGAACGTCGCGCTAGCAAACGTCCTTGCGGCAAGTTCACCCATCCCATTTGCAGCGAGTCACGCTCCACATTATCTGCATTAAATACCGTTAACCCTAAGGGAATCTCCCCCTGCTGAGCCAAGTCATATTGCTGATCGACAAGCGTAGTTCGAGGAATAAGCGTACGTCCGATGACCCACTTGTTATTGTCACCACGCAAAATCACCTCTCTCAATAAGCAATCTTGCTCTGACAATAACTGACTTTCATCCGGTTTTAACGTCTTCGCAGTGACGATTTGATTTTGTAGCAATTCCACCGTTAATGCTTGGCAATGTTGCTTTAAACGACGTGACAAAGACCCTTGCTCTTCAAGCCAGTGCTTGGCAAATGTATTCGGAAATTCAAATTCTTCGGGGTTTTGCCACTCTACTTCCAATAAAGAAGTGAGATAGAGTGATGTTGGCTGATTCATACTAGTATTCAATTGGAGGCTTTATGCGTACAATAAAGCAACAACTTACCGTCCATATAAAAACATGTCACCGTAAGTCCTGTTATTTGTTATAGACGAGCCATTGTATCAAGACTGAAGCGATTCGAATATCGTGATCAAGAGAAAGAAAAGTTAGAAATATGCACAAACGTTATATCGCCCAGATTATTTTTGCGTTAACCATGCTGTTCGCTGCACCAAGTTGGGCTGAAACGGGAGATGCAGACTCCAAGTTGGCGTACTTCACCCTTGAACCCAACCTAACCACGAACTTTCACACCAAAGGTAAAAAGTTGGGCTTTGTACAATTACGCATCGATATCATGGTAATGAGCCAACAAGATTTATCTATTGTTGAACACCATCAACCTTTGATTCGTGATGCAGTGATTGAATTACTCGGTAAACAAACGGAAGATACGATCAAGTCACTCTCCGGTCGAGAGGATCTGCGTAAAACTTTGGTCACAACGCTCAACGAAACGCTATTGCCAGAAACCGGCAAAACGATCATTGCGGATTTATTGTTTACGAAGTACCTCTATCAATAAGCTTCGCTTCTGCAAGCACAAAAAAGACCGCTTTTTAGCGGTCTTTTTGCTTTACCCCAGACTTAGCACGTCATCATTCTTACTTACGGGTTGATATTATGCGTGCTGTTGGTATTTCTTTTTACCTGAGTCAAACAACGCAATGGCCATACCTGATAACAATCCGACTAAATGGGCGGTATTGGCAATCGCCATAAACGGCTGAACAAAGCCAAGAACCAACCACACAAGCATAAACACAATGATCGGTTTTGGTAGTGTGAGCCCTAAGTGCGGAAGTCGATACCCCAACACCCACAAGTAACCAAGCAACGCATACACGACACCAGATAACCCGCCAAAGTTCGCCCCTTCAACGTAAAATTGCCCTACACCAGATAGCGCTGCAGAAATCAGAAAGATTTGTAATAGCTTGCCAGAGCGAAGACAACGCTCAATGTCGCCGCCCAATTGCCACCACCACAATAAGTTAAATACGATATGCGCAACAGAGAAATGCAACAGAGCATGGCTCACCCATCGCCAAACTTGCCATTGTTGGCCTTCAAAGGCCGGAAAATGCAACGCAGTAAACACACCATGGCCAAATCCTATCATCTGTAAAAGATAGATAACCGCGCACACCATCATGATCAATAGCGTTACTGGCCCCGCTTTCGCTTTGATCATGCTCATGATACTTGGGCTTGAGTAATGAAATTGACTCTTACGAGTATCGGCAACGTCCCACGAGGCAGCACTGTATTTTGAATCCGACGGATTCGCCAAAAATTGCTTCAGTTCGGCTTGTGCTTCGATGTCGTACTGACTGTCCGTCAGCCAAAGCGCAAATTGTCCATCACCTTCAGGCATCATTTGGATGTCGATCTGGCGAGAAGCCATATAATCGATGAAGGCTTGTGCCATGCGTGGATTATTTAACGTTACCAATCTCTTCATTAACTTCTCACTACCGGTAGTTCTGCTCGATGCCAGGCTTCAAAGCCTCCATCTACACTGTACACCTGTTCAAAGCCTTGGTTAACTAAATATTGCGCCGCACCTTGGCTACTAATCCCGTGGTAACACATCACCAAAACCGGCTGTTCAAACTCCACCTCATCCATAAACGGAACCATCGTATCGTTGGTTAAGTGAAACGCAGACTCAGCATGCGCAACGGCAAACGATTGAGGGTCACGGATATCGACAAGTTTAGCCTCATTCTGTTCGAGCAGCGCTTGCGCACCTTGTACATCGATATGCTTAAACTGATCCATTTACTTTCTCACTGTCTTATTAATATACCCAAACAACCTCGAGATGAAATGCTTTAGCAAGCACCGACGACGTCACGTAAAATCTTTATCTTGAAGTCGTTTGGGTATACTGCCGCTATTGTAACCTATCCAAGGATAAACTTAGACACATGGATAGTCAGGGCTTTTAAAACTGAACATATTACAACCAGTTGTGGATAAAGCTGTGAATTACGTTGATAAAGTGTATTTGGATCTTTTGATCCACAACATGTAGTAATGATCCTGATCTAACTGTGTGTACTTTTATAACTATCCCCAGCGGGTAAAGGGCTTGAATCCCTTGCTTTGCCCGAGTTTCGAACAGTTGATAAATAATTAACACACAGACTTATGCACAGGTAGAGCATAAAATTAGATCGCAACCAGCCTCGATTTTCGATCGACAACAAAAAAGCCGAGATCATATGATCTCGGCTTTTTATACAATCTTAGCTTACGTCAAACGAAATTTAGAATTCGCCGACTGCCAGTTTGAGTTTTTTCATGGCATTTTTTTCTAGCTGACGGATACGTTCAGCAGAAACACCAAACTCATCCGCCAAATCTTGCAATGTTGCCTTATCGTCATCTAACCAGCGGGAACGAACAATGCGTTGGCTACGATCATCTAGGGTCGCTAATGCATAACCTAATCGATTGTTGGTGTGCATTTCCCAGTTCGCCGCTTCGATATTATCTGCCACGTCAGAAGACTTATCTTCTAGGTACAAGATTGGTGCCGTGTAGGCATTCGAGCTATCATCTTCATCAGTCGGCATATCGAAAGTTGAATCAATCGCCGCTAGCCGTGATTCCATTTCACGAACTTCAGAAGGCTCAACACCTAACTCGCGAGCAACGGTTTCTACTTCGCCGTTATTGAACCAACCTAAGCGTTTTTTCGACTTACGTAGATTGAAAAACAATTTACGTTGCGCTTTGGTGGTCGCGATTTTGACGATACGCCAGTTGCGCAGCACGTATTCGTGAATCTCGGCTTTAATCCAGTGAACAGCAAAAGACACCAAACGCACTCCCACTTCTGGGTTAAAACGCTTAACGGCTTTCATTAGACCGATATTGCCCTCTTGGACTAGATCTGCCATTGGTAGACCGTAGCCTGAGTAGCCACGAGCAACGTGAACAACGAATCTTAGGTGTGACAAAATTAGCCCCTTTGCCGCTTCAATCTCACCTTTGTAGTGTAATCTTTCTGCCAGCTCACGCTCTTCATCTGCAGTCAGCATTGGGTAGCTGTTTACAGAACGAATATAACTATCAAGGCTATCTTGCGTGACTAGAGCCATCGGATACGCTTTTTTTGTCATTCAATTCCTCATCAATCTCTGATCTGGAGTATTACATTGCAATTTAGCTTCGATATCTTGAACTCAAAATGAACAAGTTTCAAGAAGGGCAAGCAATTATCCATAAACAAATGGTCTAAACAAGGGAGCAAGATTAGCTTGTGCTAATAAATCCCGAGTAATAAGACCCCCATCACTTAAACTGGTTCAATTTCTTTTAAATGGCGCTGCGCAGAAATACGAGCAGCGATGCAACCTAAAAGGCTACCTAGGATGATTAACAGCAGAGATTCATCCCAGCTCAAACCAATCAAACTGAACTGGCTGTCATATAGTGCCGCTAAATTTTCTACCGCACTATTCATGATGATGGTCACCAAAGCCGTGACTAACCAAGCTATAGTCGCACCGAGTACACCAAACCACATACCAGTGTATAGGTAAGGACGTAGAATAAAACTGTCAGTGGCACCGATCAGTTTCATGGTTTGAATCTCTTCTTTATTCGCTAATACATTAAAACGCAATGTGTTGCCAACGATTAAAAATACCGCGCCCAACATCAGTATTGTCAGAGTAATAACAATAATACCAGCCAAGGTTTTGATCGCATCAAGTCGCGCTAGCCAGTCTTCGTCGAGCCGAACATCGGTCACATCTTGTTGCTGTCGCATGTCTTTGGCTAACGATTGAATATCGCCTTTCAATTCGGTGTCTGGCGTAATAACTAACACACCAGGTAACGCATAGCCGCTCAATAGACTGATTGCCTGATCAAACCCTGCATATTGGCTTAAATCGGACAGACCTTGCTGCGGAGAAATATATTCCACTTCTTTGACCAATGGCCAGGTCTCAATATCATCTTTGAGGACCATCACACGAGCATCAGGCATGCCTTCCACTAAGTAAGCACTAACTTGCGAGGGAGAAGCCACATCTTCCGCGGCTTCTGACGCATTCTTTCCTAACAGGTACAAACACGCAGGCATCGCAAGTGCCATAGAGATCACGGCCAAAGTGAGAATGTTGCCTAAGGGCCTTTGCCATAACGCTGAAAAAGAAGCTTTCGCCTGTTTGCCATGAATAGAGAAAAAACCGTCGGTATTTACACGCTTGGTACTACGGCTTTTGCCTTTCTTTTGGGAGCGATGATTACCGGCCATAGTCTTCTACCTCACTCAGGAAGCCTTGGTTTAATTCAAAATGACGATATTGTGGGCGAGTGTTTACTAATCCAACATCATGCGTGGCGAGTAAAATGGTGACACCCGCCCGGTTAAATTCTTCAAATAAACGCAACACACGGTTAGACAATTCTGGATCAAGATTCCCCGTTGGTTCATCGGCCACTAATAACGTTGGTCGGTTGACCACCGCACGGGCAATACCGACACGTTGTTGCTCACCGCCAGAAAGCTGGCTCGGTAAGCAACGGGCTTTATCAAGCAAATCCGTTTTGTCTAACGCCGCAGAAACACGACGTTTAATTTCGTTTTCAGAAATCGATTCGATGCGCATCGGCAGGGCCACGTTGTCGTATACACTGCGATCCATCAACAAACGATGATCTTGAAACACGATGCCGATATTACGACGCAAAAACGGGATGTCTTTGCTTGGAATGCGCGTGATGTTGTGACCATTGAAATGGATTTTGCCATCCGTTGGACGCTCTATCGCACATATCAGTTTCAACAAGGTACTTTTACCGGCTCCGGAATGTCCGCCTAAAAACGCCATCTCTCCGCGCCTAAGATGAAAGTCGACCTTCTGCAGTGCTTGTCGACCACCACGGTAAGCTTTACTCACTTGCTGAAATTTGATCACCGTTGCTTTCCTCTACGTTAAATTACTCTTCACGGCTAAACAGCGCGTCAATGAACTCTTGTGTTTCAAAAGGACGTAAGTCTTCGATGCCTTCACCCACACCAATGTAACGAATAGGAATGCCGAATTGATCGGCAATAGCGAAAATCACCCCACCTTTCGCGGTACCATCTAATTTCGTTAAGGTAATCCCAGTGATCGGCGCCACATCACTGAAAATTTTCGCTTGGCTAATCGCATTTTGGCCCGTAGCTGCATCCAACGTTAGCATGATCTCGTGGGGTGCCGAGTCATCAATTTTCTTCATGACACGCACAATTTTACGCAGCTCTTCCATTAGGTTCGCTTTGTTTTGCAGACGACCCGCCGTATCAGCAATCACCACATCCACACCACGGGCTTTTGCCGCTTCAATCGCATCATAGATAACCGAAGCGCTGTCGGCGCCAGAGTGCTGGGCGATCACTGGCACGTTATTACGCTCGCCCCACACTTGGAGCTGCTCTACCGCAGCCGCACGGAAGGTATCACCTGCCGCCAGCATCACTTTCTGGCCTTGATTTTGGAATTGTTTTGCTAGCTTACCGATCGTAGTCGTTTTACCTACGCCATTTACACCCACCATTAAGATCACGTAAGGCGTTTTGTTGCTGTCGATTTCTAGTGGCTGCTCTACTTTAGCAAGAATTTCTGCCATCTCTTCTTTCAGCAAACCATAAAGAGCTTCACCATCTTTTAAATCGCCGCGAGAGGCTTTTTCTGTCAGGTTGCTAATGATTTTCGTAGTGGTGTCCATGCCCACATCAGCAATAAGCAGTTGCTCTTCTAGTTCTTCAAAAAGATCGTCATCAATTTTTTTACCACTGAATAGACCAAAGAAACCGGCACCGATATTCGCTTTGGTGCGGCTTAGGCTACGCTTAAGTCGCGTAAAAAAGCTCTCAGTTGGCTTTTCTTGCTCTTGAACACGAGGCGCAACTGGCACTTGTGGCTCTTCTGCTTCTGCTTCTGCTTCTGCTCGGGCAGCCTTTGCCTTTTCAGGTTCTGGTTCAACTGCTGGTGTTTCTTCGGTTTGCTCAGCAATGCCTTCGTCTTGCTGCTCTTTCGAAGACTCGTCCACGACTTCTTCTGTTACAGTTTCTTCATTATTTGGTTTTGGGCTTTGTTCTTCATCGCCAAAACCTAGCCACGAAAGTAGTCCGCGCTTCTTTTTTTCCGTCATCTGGGGCTATCCTAGATTGTTCTTTTATCTATTAATGACTCTTTTTTGACAAGATTATTATCTGTCAAAAAGGCTAATGACAAAGTGGTGAAAACTGTCCAATTAGGCAATTCTAATCTTATTAGTGTTACACTCTGTCACCTTGAATGTTCTGGGCTGTATCCAAGCTCCAAGCGCAATGCTTGGGCGATTAGATATAGTATCACTTTATTAGCGGTCAAAAAATCTATGGTAAGACGTCGCCAGCAAAACTCATCACAAAAAAAGCCAACAACAGGCTTTGTTCGCATTATTAGTGGTTTATGGAAAGGCAGAAAACTCCCTGTTCATGACGCAGAAGGTTTGCGCCCAACCACTGACCGCGTCAAAGAAACCTTATTTAACTGGCTCGCGCAAGAGGTACCACAAGCGAAATGTCTCGACTTGTTTGCCGGCTCTGGCAGTTTAGGCTTTGAATCGGCCTCTCGCCAAGCAGAACACGTGACCATGGTCGAGCTCAATCCGCACGCCTTTCAGCAACTCCAAAAAAACGTCGCGTCACTGAATGCACGCAATATTCAAGTAGTGAACACCGATGCGCTAAGTTTTTTAAAGCAGTCAGGTACTGCGCATCATGTGGTATTTATTGACCCACCGTTTCGCAAAGGTCTACTGGATGAAGCTGTGACCTTACTGGAACAAAATGGTTGGCTCGCCGACGATGCGATGATTTATATTGAAACAGAAAAAGAACTCAATATTGCCGACTTACCCGAAAACTGGCAGCTACATCGAGAAAAAACCGCAGGCCAAGTGAGTTACCGTCTGTATGAACGAACCTCAGCATAACGCCTCGATTGAAAAGGACACTTAATGAAAGCACTAATTATGCTGGCCAAAACAGCTATCGCCTTTGTTTGGCTCGTATTGATCCTCAATATTTTTATGCCGTTCCCTGGCAATGCCGCCATCGCACTGTACATCATGACGGCGTTTTTATTCATCATGCATGGCTTACAAATGGCCATCTTCATCGGCGCATTTGGCGATAAAATTAATATGAGCAGTTGGGAGAAATATTCCATCCTTATTTTCGGCATTTTTGCCCTGCTCGATATTCGTCGTAAACACATGATATAAAAATTCAAATACAATAAAGCCGCTCACAAGAGCGGTTTTTTTATCAAGTTCATTCGCTTAACCAAGGTAACTCTTTACCCCATCCAAGAACATTTGGGTTGAAATCATTACCAGCAACAAGCCCATTAAGCGCTCAACCGCTTTTAGACCACGCTCTCCCAATAAGCGATTGAAGAAACTATAAAACATGAGAATAAAGCACGTCGCGCCCCACGCTATAATCACTGCAATTGACATGTCCAGCTTGTTATTCGGCTGTTGAGCAGCCAGTAGAAGGAGCGCGGCAATCACCGACGGGCCCGCGATCATTGGAATGGCCATCGGTACAATGAACGGCTCTTCACCCGCCGCGAGTCCAGTAATACTACCAGCACTGGGGAAAATCATCTTAATTGCGATGATGAATAGGATAATACCACCCGAGATGCTTAGGGTTTCTGGTTGGATACGCAAAAAGCTTAGAATGCTTTGTCCGGCAAACAGAAACAGCATCAAGATCAGTAAGGCAAATAGCAATTCGCGGATCAGCACTTTACGTCGACGCTTGGGATCAATGTGCTTGAGGATAGACAGCACTATCGGCAAATTACCGAGAGGGTCCATGATAAGAAACAGCATGGTCGCTGCAGAGAGAATGTCCATATTCTAGCCTCATATCAAAATGCCGGCCAGTTTATAGCAAAGTCATCATCTAAGTACATGACTAAGGGCGAAATCTAACCATTCACCCTCATGTCAAGCCCGCGGCTTAGTGATTGCA
This sequence comes from Vibrio sp. ES.051, assembly GCF_002563795.1. Taxonomy (GTDB): domain Bacteria; phylum Pseudomonadota; class Gammaproteobacteria; order Enterobacterales; family Vibrionaceae; genus Vibrio. Next base: position 74,879 of record NZ_PDJL01000002.1, on the reverse strand, counting down.
GACACGCGCCATATTAACCAAAAATTTGCCGTTTAATTCACGGATCTTGTCGCGCTTTAGTAAAAACGCTAACAAGGCATCTAAGTCTAAACCATTCAATTTGCAGGTATGGAAACGCACAGTTGGGCCAAAGTGCTCAGCAAGCTCTTCGCGGCCCATTGACGTTTCACGAAGCAGGTTTAGTAGATCGTGGGCATGGATTTCACTCATTATTGACTCCAGTCATCAAGAACAACCCGACCAGTTTACTCAGAAACCAGAACCATACTTTGACTTAAATTAGGGTCTTCAGTAAATAATCGAAGCTACGATTAAAGCGTGGGCAAAGAAGTAGCTACCACTGACCCAGAGATAGGCATGTTTCATTGGTTTCCGATAACCGTGAATAGCATAAGCCAACGCAGAATAGGCCATGACTAAAGTACCACTGAAGCCCATAGCATTCGCATAGCTCGGTGCTTGCAACCAAACTTCCCCCGCCGCCCAGGCAAGCTGCACCAACATGATGCCCATGATCACGACAGGAAAAACCAAAGAGTCGAGTTGAGGCAATAATAAAAAAAACGCCACAATGCTAGCCGCCAACAATAAGGCTAATAGCCACCAGATAATATCGCCATTCAGTTGCACCCAAAACGATTTGCTATAACAAACTTGAACAACCAGATAAGCAGCAAAATAAATCAGCTTACGGGCTCTAAACGAGTGCAGCGTATCCGCCAGCATAGACACAACCAGCCCACCCGCGACCCAGTAAGCATGCGAAGCTGCGGCTCCTTGTGTCAAGACAAGCACCAGTAGAAGAAACAGAGTCAAGATTTTAAACACGAGCGATTGTGTCAGGCTTGCCTGTTTTGTTCCCAACACTGAATACACACCTGATAGCCCTATCGCCAGCCAACTCCACATGCTGTATACACCTTTTACGTAAACTCGCCGCTAGTCTAGATAGACCAGTTTTGATGTAAAGTCACAATCTGTGAAAGTTGGAGCTCGCTAGCGATTCGAAACATTTTGTCGCCCTCAATACGCCAATCCACATAAGGGCTAAACCCGATTTCACGACCAATCAATGACACTAAAAACTGGTTACCCAACCAGCACTTTGTACGTGTATAAAACAATAAGAACAAATAACAAACACACACAAGAAAATCATAGCCCTAGCGGTTCAAGAAGACAAAAACCATCGGCTATAGATCACAAAAAACACTAAGTGGCCCATTATTTTAGTCACAAAAATGTCAGAAAAAATAATAAAGCAATGATATATAAGCACATAAAAACCATAAAACACAAAAACACAACCTTCATTAATGCTTAAGCTGCTAAGGCTCTTTTCCCATTACAATCTTATCTTCAAATAAGAAGCCGACGCTTTGAACACCACTTCTTACTTTCACTTGGCATAGCACAACTTAATATTTTCTCAACTTTATAGAAACACAGACAAAATAACAACCAACCTAACTCCTGAAGCAAAAATCAATTAAAACCAATTCTGTTAACTACTTTTAACACATTAAAAACAACAACTTAAGCTAGGATAAAACGTTTACAGCATAAAGAAAAACCTTTAAGAGCAGAACAAAAATACAATTTACTTAGTCAAAAATAGGCAAATAAAGACAGGTTAAGTGTTGTTTTTGAAAAGATCTCACCACATATGTTGATCAACCTACAAAAACAGTGCTATATTATTAACATCAAGTTCATCAAAGATTAAGGGGTAGTGTTATGATTTCATCTTCTCAAAAACAAGGGCTGGTAATGATCGCAGTGGTTATGGGTTTAATGACACTGCCGATGATGTACTGACCAATAATTGATAAATAAAAAAGGACGCCTTGGCGTCCTTTTTTATTTGTCAATTTTTTCTACTGTATATACTTGGACAAAATATCCCAATGCATATAGTAAAAGCCAAGAGCAGCAAGCGTGATCAGCGTCATTAATAAAATAGCCACACGCCAAATAAAGCGAGAACTTCTTGGTGTGAGCTCTTTCTCACAAGCGTCACATGCCGCCATGAAACCGGTGCGGTCATTCAGCTTATAATCGTCTTCGTGAACCACTTTATTGCGCACGGTAGCGATAAAGCGAAGTTTTGCTATCACATCGTGTGGTAAACGTTCTTCACAACTGTTGATAAGTTGATGTAACCCTTTCCCTTCTGCATGGTATTGAGTACGCAAAAGCTTTTCGATCGTTCGGGTACGCATGACTACCTTTTCAATATCTGACATCGCAACCCTCCTTACCAGACCCTTCCTATTTTCATCATTTTTATTCTTCTATAAATTTAGAGCTTTTTCGAGCCGTTAAGTGCAATTTTACTTTCAATTTGCGCCCTTGAACGCATATAACCAGACAAGTGCAGGCAGCTTGGTTCAGCTAATCATGACTTGACTGGTAGACGGCGCAACGATTGACGGCTCCTCTTGGAGATAAACCGTGAAGTGTGCCGAATAAAATTCACCTCTCTCTCATTAGATGATGAATAAGTTACCTCAACTCATCGATTAATCAATGAGTTCTGTAGAATAGAAGCTAATGAAACATTGGAGGTTAACATGCCAATCTCACTTATTGTGGCGCTTTTCGCTCTTATCTCTTTGGGCGCATGGGTCTTTTTTCGTTTCTATAGTAAACATTATGTAGGCGAAGAGGCTCCCGAGCAAAGTGCACAAGTGACCATTTTAGATAAACAGACTATCGACATCCCTGACGCGCCACCAAGTCAAGACGACCACGAGTATTGGATTTACGTCCAGCGTGGGTCGATTGGACCTAAACGTGAATTCCAAATTGGAGTGCACTATTACCATGCACTCAACCCAGGCGACAAAGGGACATTAACGTACCGTGGTGACAAGTTTCTTCACTTTGCCATTAAACGTTAAGGTAATAACCAACGAGTCTTGGCAGAGCGAGAAACGAGATAACTCATCGCCAAGGCTCCTGCTCCACTGAGCACAATCCACAATGGGATCACCCATCCGGGATGTCCGCTATACCAACCAAACTCTTTCATCGGCCACAAGAAAATCGGATGAAGCAAATAGATCCCCAAACTATGCTGGCTGATCACGCTCACCACTTTTTGTACTTTTGGCCACAACCCTTCCCCGAAATAACGCCCCAACATGAACATCATCGAAGCCGCTAAAATAACGTTAAGCGTTTTGTAGGATAACCAGCGTCCAACGGTGTACTTCTCCGCTTCTAAACTATTTGTGACCACCATGGTAAACGTCAGAGCAAGAGCGACGACCCCAAACCCAGTGAATAACGAGACCATTGAGCGATGTAATGGCACCTTCTGAAACAGTACATAACCTAATGGTAAGTAGCCCATATACAACCACATTTGGTTGCTCCAAGGGCCGTCTATCTTGAACAAGAACAAGGTACTTGTGAAAAGCCAAAACGCTAAATAAGTATAAAGTACATTGTCATCCACATTACGCACCATCCATTGGAATAACGGGATCACCAAGTAAAGCGGAATGAAGTAATAGAAAAAACCCAAATGGTAATAAGTAGCGTGAAACGGGCTATTGGTCACGACTTCTTTTACGGTTTCAAAGTCAAACCCTTGCGCCGTCCAACCTGATAAGTACGCATAAAACATCGACCAAACAAGAAAAGGGACCAGCACCTTCCCCAAGCGCCTCTTGATATAATACTTGCCATCAAAGGGCCGAGTATCACTAAGCATCAAAGCGCCTGTAATCAAAATAAACACAGGCACCGCCCATCGGGTGACACTGTTTACCCCAACGGCCGTGAGCCATTGGTCAAACGCAATTACGCCTAATTCATTTCGATAAGGCGCCAAGACATGAATAGCGATCACGGCCGCCGCCGCTATACAGCGCAATAAATCAAAAAACAGAACCCTTTCTCTCATAGCTGTGCCTACTTTGAATCGCTTATCGTTTATAGCATAGGGCAAATTTCAGTCAGTGAAATGGTTAACAATCTGTTTTTGCTTATTTTTAACTCAACAATGACCTATAGCGTGGATTTCATCGGCAGCCCAATCAATGACTAGAAGGAAGAACAAAGCATGTATGTAGCATCGCGAGGCATCATCGACACCGATTGGTTAGATCGCTTATGCTCCAATAAACTCAAAATGGCTCCAAATCGGAGCCATTTTGCCGATATTTAAGCCGTAACGACGTTGGATTTTGGCAACTTGATCGAGATCAGCGTCGTCAGCGCTAAGAACACACAAGATACCCACAAACATGCCGCTAAACCCGCTTCTTGATAAACCCAGCCCGACAGCACAGTCCCAATCAACCGTCCCATCGCATTGGCCATATAATAGAAGCCTACATCCAACGAAACACCATCACCTTTGGCATAACTGACAATCAGATACGAATGCAGAGAAGAGTTGATGGCAAAAACGGCACCAAAAATCATTAAGCCAACCACAATCACTCGCTCAGGTTGCCAGCCAATTTGTACGCCGTAAGCAATAAAGCCAGTGACCAATGCAAGCATGCCCGCCCAAACTAATGCCGCCCTACCATCAGGCACATGGCCTTGCGCTTTGCCAGTAATACGCGGCGCGAAACCTTGCACAAAGCCGTAAGCAATCACCCACGTCGCTAAGAACCCTCCAACCCATAAGTGATCCCAGCCGAACACACTGCCAAGATACACTGGCAGAGCGACCACAAACCAGACATCACGAGCTCCAAATAAAAACATTCGCGCGGCAGACAAGATATTCACTGATTCCGATTTGGAGAAGATTTGGCGAAATTTCGGTTTGCTTTTCGCTTTGCCCATATCAGCTTCTAGCCAGATTAGGCTGCAAACAAACACGACCGCCAACACACCCGCCATAATAAACATCGAGTTTTGGAAGCCAACCCAAGACAGCAGTAAGCCACCAACAAAAAAACCGGCACCTTTGAGCGCATTTTTCGACCCTGTCAAAATCGCCACCCATTTGTACAGTGCCCCCTGCTGCCCATCTGGGACTAATGTTTTAATCGCGCTCTTTGCACTCATCTTGTTGAGGTCTTTGGCAATACCAGACATTGCTTGCGCCGCCATCACCCAAGGGATCGTCAGCCACGCATTCGGTACCGTGAGCATCAGCAACGCAAAAACTTGCATCGCCAAACCGATATTCATGGTTTTATTCAAACCTAGTCTGGCGCCAAGCCAACCACCAATCAGGTTGGTAAGCACACCAAAAATTTCATAGAACAGGAAGAGTGAAGCAATGGCTAAGGTGGAATAGCCTAAGTCGTGGAAATAGAGCACCACCAGCATACGTAGCGCACCATCTGTCACCGTAAAGTTCCAATAATTAAACGTCACTAACATGTACTGACGAATACTTTTGCTCAGTTGAGAAATCATATTGACCTCATAAGTACAGCGATAGAAGCATTTGGTTCGCCATGTCCTAAATGCCTCTTAACCTGTACACCAACATTGAGGTGTTCAATGCGGGTGTAATTTCACAAATAGCTCAGACTCAACAGAAAAATAAAATTCACAATAAAAACAAAGAACCAATTAAAGTCATTCTTACCTTATTGCAGACACACTTTTCTAAACCAGCCCGAACATCGCTTTGGGATCATGACATTCCAAAAACGATTTAAGCTGTTCAAACGCCTCGAGCTACGCGTTCGATGTACTCCACTTGCACAGGTTTAGTAAACGCACCAGGGCGTAAGGCCTGCACTTCACGTACGATATCGTCCAACGCCCACTCTTTCTCAAGCAGCAAGTGGGCCGCGAACAAACCTGTGCGACCCGAACCGCCTCGCGACTTTGCCACCTTGAGCCAGAATGGCATGCAACTCCGGGCTCAGTTGTTGCCATTTAGCGGCAAATTCTTCGCTTGGTGCGCAGTCATCCTCAATCTCGATCTGGAACCATTTCATCTCCAGATGCTGCGTCACATCACCGAGTTCAGAGACGCCTTTTGACGCCAACTCGCGATTGTCTAATGCGGTTACCACAGCTTGAACGCCTTGCGTTTTTAACTGCTGTAAAGACGTTTGCAAATCCACGCCTTTGGTCCCGGGGCATGGTGTCAGTACCAAGGCACCTAAATCTAACTCTAATTGCCATGTAGGATGAGCCATCTTGAACTCCTGTTATGCTAAGCCAACGTTACGAACCAGCTCTGCGGTGCGTGTCGCGTAGCCCATTTCGTTGTCGTACCACGCATAAATTTTCACCATCCGTGATCCCACCACCATGGTCGACTGCGCATCAACGATGGTTGAGCGTTGGTCGCCTTTATAGTCGATAGACACCAATGGGCGCGCTTCAAAACCAAGGATGCCTTTCAACTCCCCTTCGGATGCAGCTTGCAATAGCGCGTTGACTTCTTCGACGGTGGTATCACGTTTCACATCAAAAATAATGTCGGTCAGCGATGCGTTAGCCAAAGGCACTCGTACGGCATGGCCATTAATTTTGTCTTTCAAGTCTGGGAAAATTTCGACAATCGCCGTCGCACTGCCTGTTGTGGTCGGGATAAGGCTCATGCCACAAGCGCGGGCTCGGCGCAGATCTTTATGTGGTGCGTCTAAAATGGTTTGCGTATTGGTTAGATCGTGAATCGTAGTAAAAGAAGATTGCGCAATCCCCAACTTCTCATGAATCACTTTCACCACTGGCGCAATACAGTTGGTGGTACAAGACGCTGCGGTCACAATGCGGTGTTTCTCTGGGTTGAAGATATGATCGTTGACCCCCACCACAATATTCGCCACCCCCTCTTCTTTAACTGGCGCACTCACGACCACTCGCTTCACGCCTTGATCAAGATATTGATCTAAGAGTGACGTTTTACGATGCACGCCCGTTGCTTCAATCACCACATCACAGCCTGACCAGTTGACGGCATCAATATCGCGCTGTTGTGTCGTGGCAATACGCTTGCCGTTGATAACCAGCGCATTGTCTTCAACTTGCACTGCATGGTGCCAGCGGCCCTGAACGGAATCGAACTCCAATAAATGGCCCAGAGTGGTAGCATCACCCGCGACATCGTTGATCTGCACAAATTCCAGCTCTGGCCAGTCAAACGCTGCACGTAATGCCAAACGACCGATTCGACCAAACCCGTTGATTCCTACTTTAATCGCCATAATTCTCCCCTTTAAACTCTTTTAACTTGAAATATCTGTGTGTGGTTAGCAGCAAGCCTCACGACTTTTATCCTGCAGGCGTGCAATGTCATCTTGGTACTCTTGCTTCAAGCAATTCGATGCGACTAAGTCGTCAATTAACTTGTGCATCCAACCCGGCAGCTGCTGCGACAGTTGGTAATACACCCACTGTCCCCGGCGCTTATCCACCACGATGCCATTGGATCTTAACTGGGCTAAATGACGCGACACTTTGGGTTGGCTTTCTTGCAAGGCAAACGCTATGTCACCGACGCAGGTTTCACCTTCGCGGGCCACCAGCATTAAACAACGCACCCGAGTCTCATCGGACAAAAGCTTGAAAAATTGATGTGGAAGCATAATGAATATACTCATATATGGATATGCGCATATATTTATTTAAACACGCTCAACCGTCAAGAGCTGAGCGCTTATCTTCATAAAAGTTTAATCTTCCAGAGAATCGAAGAGGATTGGTTCTGCGGCAAGAGTTTGAGGCCATTCACCGTTACGATTTACACCGTAATGCTTTGGCTCCAACGTACCGCCTCACCCAATGAAAGCTTGACCTCTTCTAAAGAGAGCCCCAATTGGGTAGACAATTTCTCGACTCCCAACCAGTCAGCGCGCTCATAGCACTCTTCAAGAGAAATGAGCGCTCCATACTCTCCTTCTCGATGTAACAGAGCCTGCTGGGTTGTGTCGCTCAGTGGCAGCTGTTGGACTAAAGCTTCCACCGATAAATCGATCATAGCTCCTAACATGGACAATAGACCAATCATGAAGCCTTGCTCATTGAGGCGGGAAAAGGGCTGGTAACGTGACATCAGTTGGCAAAATTGCGCACGCTGTAAGGAGAGATGATAAAGTTCTCGAGGTTTATTGCTGGAGATGTACGACGCCACCACCAAAGAGACAAATTGTTTAAGGTTATCTTGACCAAGGTAAATTAATGCTTGACGAAACGAACTGATTTCAACCGCCAGATTCGGCGCCTGTGTATTCACAAAGCGCAATAATTTATACGACAACGCAATATCTTGGATAATGATGGCTTCAATGCGTGCGAAGTCTGGCTCTGGGAGACACACTTCGCGAAACAGCTGCAGCGCCAACACTTGCTTTGGGCTAACGTAGTTCGTTTTTGAGACCAATGGCTTACTAAAAAAGTAACCTTGGAAGAATTTAAAACCCGCCGCTTTGGCCTGCTCAAACTCTTGTTCGGTTTCGACACGCTCAGCAAGAAAGTGGTATTTGACCCGCTTAGCGAGGTGTGCTTTCACCAGTTCACACGCTTTTTCTAGCCCCATGGCCATAATATCGAGTTTCACGATATGCACATAGGGCAAAAAGCGCCGCCACTCTGGCGTTAAGGTGAAATCATCTAGGGCGATCAAATACCCCTCTCGATACAAGTCGCGAATGACTTCGAGAAGCTCCTCGGTCGGTTGGCAAGTCTCTAACACTTCCACGACGATTTTGTTTTTCGGCAAACTGTGTGGCAGACGACGCACCAAGCTTTGATGAGGAAAGTTGATGAAACATCGCGACGAGGCAATTATCGGATTGGTGCCTAACGATAAGAAGTTTTCGACAATCAATCGGTATGTCGCTCGGTTTGACTCAATATGCGCAGGGTATGCGTTACTCTCCCCATCTCGAAACAACAATTCATAGCCCAGCGTTTGTCTTTTGCGGTTAAAGATAGGCTGGCGAGCGACATATGTGGTATTCATACTAAAGAGGACCTATGAATGACTTATGATTTTGCAACCGCTAATAATGCGCCACAACTCATAAACATGGAACCGAAGACTTTGTTTATTTTACCCATGACTTTGTCTGAACGGATAAAGCGCCCCATTTGCGCCGCTAAGGTGGTGTAACCCAACATCACACAAGCATCAATGACGACCGTTGTAATGCCCAACACCAACAACTGCGTTAATTGATCTTGGCTCGGGTCAATAAATTGTGGGAAGAGTGCCACCAAGAAAACAATCGATTTAGGGTTGGTCAAGTTGATTAAAATGGCCTTGTACAACAGTGCGGTGCCTGACATGGCCTTATGACTTTCAGCCGTGACTAAACTGGACGTATCACGCCATTTTTGAATACCCAGCCACACTAAGTAAGCCGCGCCCACCCATTTAATCACGGTAAATGCCGTTGCCGATTGCGCCACCAAGGCGCCTATGCCCGCCCCAACTAACGCAATGTGGATCGCTAATCCAATTTGTAGACCAATAATCGCCCCTAGTGATTTGCGCGTACCATAGCTCAAGCCATTACTGATGGAATTGACGGTACCCGACCCCGGTGCCAAACTAAAAACGATTGCTGTTACCACATAAGCGAACCAGACGTGGGTATCCATTGCATTTCCTCATTAATTCTTCGATGATACATCGCGTCAACAACGTATCTTCAGGTAATCGACTAATGGCTACTAACCATTCACCTTTGACTTATACTCAAGAGACTTTATTTGAGCAAGCAATTGGTGGGCCAATCGCTGCACTGTGGCAAACTCGCCAAGAAGGCTTTGTTAAAGGGACAGAGAAAAAGAACATCTACTGGTGCAAACTCACCCACCCTGAACACAAAAAAGCCGTGCTCGTCGTCAATGGACGCATCGAGTCTTCCTGGAAGTATCAAGAGCTATTTTACGATCTCTATCGCCAAGGCTTTGATGTCTACTCATTTGACCACCGTGGACAAGGTTTATCAGATCGCCTGTTGTCTGACTCTGACATGGGTCACGTCTATGACTTTACGGATTATATCGATGATATGAACGTGGTGGTAAAAAAACACGACCTTAGCCAATATCAACAATGCTTTATAATCGCCCACTCTATGGGCGGCGCAATCGCGACACGTTATCTGCAAACCCACCCAAAACATCACTTCACTGGCTTGATTTTAAGTGCACCTATGTTCGGGATTAACCTGCCATGGTACTTATCACCTATCGCGATTCCGGTGACACAAATCATGTCTGCCGTCTCTACATTACCACGTTACGCACCCGGTCATAAACCGTATTTCCCTAAGCCATTTGAAGACAATCCGCTTAGCCAAAGTCAAGGTCGTTACCAATGGTTTCGTAATCTCTACACAGAAAAACCAGAGCTTCAAGTTGGTGGACCAAGCACTCGCTGGGTATGGCAAGGGCTGATGGCAGCCAAACAGTGCTTCCTGTTAACACGCCAAGTCAAAGTGCCCGTATTACTTATCCAAGCGGGGAATGACCGTATTGTCAGCAACCTTGCGCAACAACGTTTTATCGATAAGTTGAGTAAAACCAACCTTCACACCCAACTGCTCTCAATTGAGGCGGCGCAGCATGAGATCCTCTTCGAGTCGGACCAGTATCGTAACCAAGCGTTAGACGCCATCTTCCGTTTTATGCATGATCCCAACAAAAAAATACACCACAATTAACCACAATAGGCGTCCTGTTCACGGCAATAATTAAAGAGGAAATACCCACGGTGTGATTTGCCCTCTTTTTCATCCTTATTTTGGCGTACACTGCCAAGGCCTGTTGGGGTTTTGCTGTATTTGTCACCGTAAAACCCCACGACGTGAAAAGTTCCCCCGCATTCGGAGCAGTATGATCGAGTCAATCTATTGTACTCCGTTTGCAATTGGCCTGTTCCACTCTATCCACACCGTTTACGAGGACTTCATGAGCACATCGCTACCTTGCAAAGAGATCACTAAAATCGTTGCTTCAGATCTGGATGGCACGTTACTCGCCCCCAATCATCAGCTCAGCGCTTACTCAAAAGAAACGCTGAAAGCATTACATGAACAGGGTTATACCTTTGTCTTTGCCACAGGTCGTCACCACGTAGACGTCGCAAGCATTCGTCGTCAAGTGGGCATTCCTGCTTACATGATCACCTCAAACGGTGCTCGAGTGCATGACCAACAAGATCAATTGATGTACAGCGAAAATGTCCCTGCTGAGTTGGTACAAGACGTGATCGACACGATCAAACACGATCATGAAATCCTTATTCATATGTATCAAGATGACCGCTGGTTAATGAACAAAGATGATCAAACACTGCGTGATTTCCATGACGAATTCACTTATGTGTTGTTCGATGAAGACCAGGCGCCAACTGATGGTATCGCGAAAATTTTCTTTACTCACGCCGCGCAAGACCACGAACGCTTGGTTGTGTTTGAGAACAAACTGCGTGAGCAATTTGGTGACAAATTGAATATTGCGTTCTCGACACCTTGGTGCTTGGAAGTCATGAGTGCTGGCGTCTCGAAAGGCCACGCACTTCAGGCAGTCGCTGAAAAACTCGGCCTCACACTAGAAAACTGCGTGGCATTTGGCGACGGGATGAACGACGTTGAAATGCTGTCGATGGCGGGTAAAGGCTTGGTGATGGGCACATCACACGAGAAAGTAATGCGAGCATTACCCAATAATGAAGTGATTGGTAGTCACGCTGACGATGCGGTCGCATACTACCTTCAAAAGCATTTGTTATAACCCCTTCAACGTCATAAAGGGCTGCAACTTCAGCCCTTTTTTTTTCTTTTTGGTACAACCCATTAGCGCTGACTTGGCAACGTCTCTTTGCCCAAAATCGCGTCCCACTCTTCTGCCGTTACTGGCATTATCGATAAACGATTTCCACGCTTCACCAGTGGCATGTTCTCAAGCTCTGGCATCACTTTCATCACCGATAACGGAATCACCCGCGCCGTTTTACGCACGAATTCGATATCCACCATAATCCAGCGGGGATTGTCTGGATCTGACTTTGGGTCGTAGTAGTCGCTTTCGGGATCGAACTGGAAATGGTCGGGATACGCTTCTCTCACGACTTTGGCAATACCGGCAACGCCAATATTTTTGCAAGAAGAGTGATAAATCAGGACTAAATCGCCCAACTTGACTTGGTCACGCAGCATATTGCGTGCCTGATAATTACGAACTCCCTCCCAACATGAAACCTTTTGAGTTCGAAGCGTGTCAATAGAAAAGGTATCTGGTTCAGTTTTAAATAACCAATATGCCATAATGCCATCCGATGCCGATTGAGTAACAATAATGAGGAAGATATAACATGAAGGCTTTGAAAAACCCAGTGGCGTTCGCCACCCTGCTGCTTCTGCAAGCATGCAGTTTGCAACTGCCACCATCTGGCCCAGAGACACTTACCGCCCCACCAGCCAGATTAGATAAGCCTACAACGATTCAACCTCAAACCTTTATGTTACGCGGAAAAGTGGTTGTGGGTCATGAAAGCCAATACATCATGCCCTGTGGCAGTGATAAGCAGTACTGGCTGCAACTGTCACCTCAGCAAAGTCAACGTGCAATCAAGTTAACTAGTGAACCTTACCAGACGATGTATGGGGAGATGATCGGCCATCTTAATCCGCCCGGCATCGACGGATTTTCTGCCGATTTTGATGCCAATTTTGTCGTCGAACAAGTGAACTTCCTCACGGCGGAAAATCCAAATCGTTGTGGTCAACCGAACAACCCCACCCGTGTGTTTGGTAATGAGCCATCTTGGTCGGCTAGCTTTGAATCACGTGGACTGACATTCCAGAAAATGGGCGAAGAAGCAGAAAACCTAGCGATTCAAAGCAGTCAGATCCAACCCCGTCAACGCACCTATCAATTACAGGATGGAGAACTTCGTCTAACAGAGAATCTCTGCTCAGATACCATGAGTGATACGTTGTATGGCTGGAAAGCCACACTCAAACATGATGGCGATACCTACCAAGGCTGTGGCATGGCATCGAATGTCGATGCTAGCCTAAAGTGGGCCAACACTTACGTGGCAACTTCGACCCAATCGCAAGGCTTCGAGGTGAGCATGACTTTAAATTCTGACCACAGTGCCATGACCAAATACAGCTACGCCAATGGACAAGCGCCACTGGTGGAACGTGGTTACTGGCAACAGTTGAGTCCATCGCAGGTTCAAGTGGTCATGACGCATCACCAACAGCAACGTTTGATGTCAGAGCGACTGTTCACCCGTGAAGGCAACCAATTAACCGCAACCAAAGAGAAAGTCGGCAACATGGTTTACCCTATTGCGGATGGCGGCTTAGTACTGTATCCCGCAACCGTACGTGATCAAGGTATTGAGCAGCGAGCACCGGAGCGAGCCAGTAAGCCTATCGGGAGCGCGGATATACCTTCTAGCGCGGAGTTCGACTCAAGGGTCGATGCCGCTGTGCGCAACTACTTTTTCATTCATCAAACCAACCCAAATAACAACCAATACCGTTGGCTGACATACGATCTCAACGGTGATAATAATGAAGAATTACTAGTGCAACTGGATTGGTGCGGATCTGGTGGCTGTACCTTATTGGTATTTGAGAACCATGAAAAAGAGTGGCGTTTTAATAGCCGTATGACCTTAGTCCGCAGCCCTATTATGCTCGGCCAGCACACATCCCACGGCTGGCGAGACCTGATTTTTAATGTCAGCGGTGGCGGCGCCACACCCGCTCAACACGTAATGCAATATACCGGCGTCAGCTACCCAATCAACCCAAGCATGGCGCCAACGGCGACTGCAGAACAAGTCAGCGGTGTGCGTTTGTTCTCGGATGGCATTAGCCCTGCCCGTGAAGGAGTACGCTTGTAATGTCACAGCCGTGTCCTCATTGCGGTTTTCAGTTCAACTGTATTTGCTCACTGCTACCGACACTCACCAGTGAGCACACCATCTTGCTGTTGATGCATCCGAACGAACTGGCGCGCGACACCAATACGGGCAAGCTATTGCAATATTGCCACTGCAATGTGGAACAATCCGTTTGGGATAGAAAGCAGCCACCAGCCGAGTTGCTGGTACGCTTCGCGGATCCGACGCTGTATCCTGTGTTGCTGTATCCCAGTAAGGACAGCGTGACGCTAGAGCAAGTGAGTCGACAATCCCAACAACAAAACAAAAAACCACTGTTTATTGTTTTGGATGCCACTTGGCAAGAAGCGCGCAAGATGATCAATAAAAGTCGCTGGTTAGAAGGCATTCCAGCCATGGGACTTTCTACGCAGGCCGATTCGCAATATCGGCTCAGACGTAACCAACAGCAAGGTAATTTGTGCACGTTTGAAGTCGTCGCTCATTTGTTAGGTCAACTTGGTGAACAAGACAACCAAAAGCAAATGCTGAATGTGTTTACTCACTACCTCGCGGCATTTCAAGCAGAAAAAAGTGGGCATGTACTCAAGCAATAAACGTCACGAACGCCATCGATTGGTACAAAAAACGCAGCGCTGGCTGCGTTTTTATGCGTCATGGTTTCACGTGAAACACGCTTAAAACAGCCGCGTTGGCGCACCCAAGTAGTACCCTTGTAAATAATCCACGCCCATCTCTTGTGCGATTTTGCACACTTCTCGGTTGTGAACAAATTCCGCGACTGTCTCAGCATTAAACACCTGACACAAGCGAACAAGCTGAGAGGCTATTTTGCGCTGCTTTAAGTCTTTATCGATATCGCGAATCAAACTGCCATCGAGCTTTATCACTTCAGGCTCAAGCTTTAGGATCTCATCAATATTAGAGTAACCGGAACCAAAGTCATCAACAATGATGCGTGCGCCTAAGCTTCTGAAGTGGCTGCATACTTCGATCATTCGACCATAGTCTTTAATTTGCTCCGACTCCAACACTTCCAAGCCAATCCGCCTTGGATCGTTAAGCTGGCAGATTTGGTGCTCCAACAGCATTAAGGTCTAATCACTTAATAAGTCTTGCGGAGATAAGTTAATCGAGAAGTCGCCTTGCTTGTCTCGCATGTAATGCAGCGTGGCGTGAATCATGTGACGACTCAATCTGGTATACAAATGGGTATCTGCAATGATCGGTAAAAAATGTCCCGGTGCAATTACTGACCCATCCTCTTCCTGAATCCGAACTAAGCACTCTTGGCTAGCCAAACGATGACTGTCCGCATGCACAATTGGCTGACTATAGGTGAGGATGTTCTGCTTGAGAATCGCCCGACTGACACAGCTCAACCAGCCTAACTGCTCTTTACGTACATCTTCGCTGACTTCGATGTCTTTTGCATTACAGATATGGGTATTACTGCGAACGCCAGCACGACGGGCTTCTATGCCCTTGAGTAATAATTCATCCGGCGAAGCCGAGAGAAAATCTCGACGACTGACCAAACCTCCGCACAGAGAAATAGAAAGATAATCAATTTCTCGTAGACCCATCGGTTCAAAGTTGATTTGCTCCACCGCATCGGCAAAACGAGTAAAGTGTTGCTTAATGGTTTCACTACTTACATCCGCCTTAAACACAAACGCCCACTCTCCGACTCCAATGCTATAGAGCTGCAAAGCGGCAAGCATGCCCAAACGTTTTCTTAGTCGGTTGGTAAAGTGCATGGAGAGATCTTTCAGTAACTGGTCGCCAACGCGATAACCATATTTTTCATTAATGTGGCTAAAGTTAAGTAACTTAATCGTCAGTAAGTGCTCATCGGCAGCAACGCTATTTAACCGTTCTTGTAACGCAATGCGGTTTTGTAATCCGGTTCGGTTATCGCAACGATAGCTCTCTTGCAACTTCTTTGTTTGCCTGTCCAGTTGGTAGCCCATGTGCGCATTCATATTATTGAGATCGCTAATCGCATTCCGGATCAGGCTAAACAGCGGTGAGATGGAGGAACTAACCGGGGGCTCAGGAAGATTGATAGATTGAACTTCATCCCCTTCTCGCATCGCTAAATAAGTCAGACTGTGATGGAGAATTTCGGGCTGACCCACCTCTCCATGTAACTCTCCCATGCAATAACTGCCGAAAGTGGTGGCGATCCCCTTAAAGGCATCCACCTCATCACTGCTGTCGATGAAGTCTAACCGTGAGGCACAATTGAAAATCATCACCACTTCGGGTTGATGCATGCCAATTTCAACGACTCCATGTCGTACTTGCTCTAGCGTCAGTGATGGATGGTTATAGCAAAACTGAACTTCATCACCAAGACACCAAGGCTTATCAAAACTCATGCTCCCATCTGAGTGCAAGTCCGTCACGCTGCACACTTCTTTACGACCGAGCGATTCTCGGTATAACGGAAAACTCAGAAGCTGGCTGAGCGTTATATCATGCCCATCCGCCAGATAACGCTGATAAACCTCTAGGGCTTTATCTTCGCCTAAGCAATACAAGCGAGTCCCTTTGGCATGAGTGACATAGTGTGGCATACCAATCGGATTCCACTCTGAATACGCGTCTGTCCATATCTTTAAACTATCACTGTGCAAAGCGACCGCCACAACGGCGTTCTCGAAAATTTGATTTTGATGCAATACCCAACAACCATCATCGATGCTTTGTGCCAAACCACCAGAGAGCGCAACATTCTCAGTGGCAAACGTTTGGAACAGCGGATAATCACGACGCTCAACTTGCACGCCAAAACTGATGATGACTTGAGAGTTGTGTTGCAATAAGAGTGAGCGCTTGAGTTCTCCACCATCGATATCAGGTGAATAAGAGTAGGTTTGCACGGCCGACGTGATTGTGGTGTGCTCAAATTCAATCAGGTTAACGAGACAGCCTGAAGTATATATCTCCCCTTCGTGGATAACGTTGCGGGTGCTGTGCCCGATGATATCCGCGTTTGGCACCACCATTAAAACGGCCTCTGCGAGTACAGCAGTAAGGTCTCGTGGCTGAGTAGACAACATTTGCACCAAGCATTGTCTATCTGGAGAAATCTGAGAAGCGATTAAAAAATCATTCAGCTGACTGACATCGTGAACCAGTTTGGAAAAAGATCGCATACACCTACCACTGCCGTAATACTGTTTTCACCACGACGCGTGGCGTTACTTTTTACTTAACAGTGAATAATTTACGTGGCTTTACGCTGCTTTTCTAGACACAAAATGAATTCAGACTGGATTAATGCGAAAGCCATTAAAAAAGTGTGAGTAACGGCTGCAAACTGTTGATTTCAACATCAGGTAACATGCGTGCTTTTGCATTATTCATGACATTTTTATTCATATCATTAAACCAACAAGCTGAAAATCCAGCAGATTTTGCACCATGCACATCCGTCACTAAATGATCCCCCACATGCAAAATATTCACTGCCGGACAAGCTAAAAACTGCTGCGCCTTAATAAACATGTCCGTTGCGGGTTTCGCCAAACCATCGGGTCCCGCTTTAAGTACGGATTGGAAATACGGCGTTAACCCAACTTTATCTACATCGACGTTACCATTGGTGATGGCCACCAGCGGAATGCGCTCACCCAGTTGCGCTAACAGGTCGAGGGTTGGCTGTGGTACGGAAAATCGGCTGCGCCAGTCGAGCGCCAGCTGCACGCCCTCTTCAGCGGCGGCTAACGCTTGCTGGTCGTTATAACCCGCGTGAAGAAAACCGTGTTTAAGCTGCACCAAACGCCACAGCGTGACATCACTTTTTAACTCTGGGTTCTGCTGCACAACATGCCGCTTCACTTGTAACCACTCGGCCTTACCCATGTGTGCAACCGCTGGGTGAGTTTGCTGTAACCAGGTCAGTAATTCACGCTCCATACGGACTATTACCGGATAGTTATCATAAAGCGTGTCGTCGAGGTCAAACGTCATCGCCTTAACAGACGCGATTCGACGGTAGAATTTCATCGGTGATTCAGCCTCCACGCTTTTTACGAGCACGGGGATGTGCTTGGTCATAGGCTTGCGCCAAATGTTGGAAATCCAAGTGAGTATAAATCTGGGTAGTCGAGATATTTTCGTGGCCTAATAACTCTTGCACCGCTCGCAAATTATTGCTCGATTCCAACATGTGGGTCGCAAATGAGTGACGCAACTTGTGTGGGCTGATGTGACTGGCGACCGATTGTTTCTGTCCCCATTCTGCCATGCGTTTTTGCACACTACGATGCGAGATCCGTGTGCCCAGCTTGGAGACAAACAACGCAGGCTCACCCGGCGCCGCAAGGCCGCCACGCACTTTCAACCATTTTGCGACCCACTCGGTCGCCATTCCGGAGAACGGGACTTTGCGTTCTTTATCACCTTTACCGATAACACGAAGTTCGCCACTGCGTAGATGGACATGGCGTACATCGACACTGACCAGTTCGGCTAAACGCAACCCCGCACCATACATCAGCTCCATCATTGCACGATCACGCACCGAGAGCGGGTCGTCTTCATTCACGTCGAGTAACTGACTTACTTCATCCACATCGAGGTTTTTCGGTAACGGACGCTGCTTGCGTGGCGCAGAAACCCCTTTGGCGGGATTGGCTGACATTTCACCTCGAAGGATAAGAAAATCAAAAAAGCTACGCAGTGACGAAAGCCGCGTCGCTAGGCTACTGGCTTTCATGCCTTCTCGCATGCCTTTACCCGCCAGTTGACGCACCCAACCCGCGTCGACTTGAGCCCAATCTTTGAGTCCCATTTCAACTAAGTGCTGAGCCATGGTTTCTAATTGTTGTTTGTAATTACGTTGAGTATGTAAGCTCAACCCCTTTTCGCTTCGTAGAAATTCATAAAAACGTTCAAGGGGCTTTCGTAAACTATTTGGCAGAGGAGTGTTGGGCGTTGTCGTCATCGTAACTTTGCCATACCAGTGTTTGAGCGAGATGTGCCACGATTAATGATAGGTGACGTAAAAACAAGGTGTCCATCTCTGGTTGAAAATGACCACCATCTTCGCTCGAGAAGACCAATACCCCAAGCGTCTGCTGTTTGACTAACGGCAGGACCACATACGATCCCATTTCAGGCACTTTCATGTCGCCGAACAAAGCTTCACGGTCGACTTTGCGTAGACGGCCTAAATACGCCTCTTTTCCGTTTAAATGAGTGGTCGCAAAACGTTGGTAGTTTTCTTTGCTCAATTGGCTCGATGCGTCACATTGGCTAAACAATCGCACAAAGGCGCGCAAGCCCAGCGCTTGGGCTTTCTCTTCGATAGCGTGAATGACTTGTTTGAAGTCACCGCATTTTAGAATCAGCCCCTGTAAATCCATAAACTCGTAAAACGTGCGATCATTATTGGCTGCAAGCGACATCAAGGTCGTAATTTCTTCTTCCAGCTCTTCAATGCGCTGACGTTGGCGGTTCATTTGAATATGAACCAGAGAAATCGCGCCCAAATCACGATGCGGAAACGACAAACGATCCACTAATTCTGGACGCTGGACAAAAAAATCAGGGTGATCTTTAAGGTAATCGGCAACCACTTCCGCCGTTAATGCATCGGCTTCTATTTGAGACAAACCGTTTCCTTTTTCTTCCACTAACATGATAATTGACCATCAAACACGTGTGTTGTTGGGCCAGTCATAAACAGCGGCTTCCCTGGACCTTGCCATGCAATACGCAGCTCTCCTCCAGGCAGAGAAACCGTCACATTCTCATCCAGCAAGCCTTGCAAGATCCCCACCGCAACCGCGCCACAAGCACCGCTACCGCAAGCTTGAGTTTCACCCGCACCACGTTCATAAACACGCAAGCGAATCTGATTGCGACTTACGATTTGCATAAAACCGGCATTGACGCGTTCAGGGAAACGTTCGTGAGATTCGAGTAACGGGCCTAACGTATCGACATCGGCAGTATCCACATCATCCACAACCGTTACGACATGCGGGTTACCCATGTTCACGGCACCACAAAACAGAGTTTTGTCGCCAGCACGCATGATGTAGGTTTTCTCTTTCTGTTTGGCCTTGAAAGGAATTTTATTCGGCTCGAACTCTGGCACCCCCATGTTGACCGTCACGTCCCCGTCATCCTCGATGTTGAGAGTCATCTTGCCTCTCTTGGTACTGACGCTGATGCTGTATTTATTGGTTAGTCCTTTCAAGCGGACAAACCGAGCAAAACAACGAGCGCCGTTCCCACACTGCTCAACTTCACTGCCATCCGCATTAAAAATACGATAATGGAAGTCGGTTTCTGGATCATATGGCGCCTCAACCACGAGCAATTGGTCAAAGCCGACCCCGGTATGACGATTCGCCAAACGACGGATCAAGTCTTGCGAGAAAAACACGTTTTGGGTAATACAGTCGACAATCATAAAGTCATTGCCCAAACCGTGCATTTTGGAAAAGTGGAAATGCATTTTGTGTGTGTTACTCCGGTAGAATCTGTTCCAGCTGCCACAAACTGGTCAGCTCTTCACGCTGGCGAACAAGGTGGCTCTGCTTACCATCCACCATCACTTCCGCCGCTCGGGTACGAGTATTGTAGTTCGAAGACATCACGAAACCATAGGCACCCGCTGAACGAACCGCGAGTAGATCACCTTCTTGCAAAGCGAGTGCGCGATCTTTACCCAAGAAGTCGCCCGTTTCACAAATAGGGCCAACCAAATCGTAAGTCTTCACGTCACCCCCGCGCGGTGAAACGGGCACGATATCTTGCCATGCTTGGTATAGTGCAGGACGCATCAAGTCATTCATGGCGGCATCAATAATGGCGAAGTTCTTGTGTTCGGTGTGTTTTAAAAATTCAACACGCGTTAACAAGATACCCGCGTTCGCAGCTATCGCACGACCTGGCTCGAAAATGAGCTCTAGGTCTTGGTGATTATCAAGCCGGCCTAGCAGCGCTTTCGCGTAATCTGAAGGCTGAGGCGGCAGCTCATCTCGGTATACCACGCCAAGGCCACCACCAACATCAAGGTGACGAATATTGATACCTTGCGCTTTTAAATCATCAATCAGGGTCAGCAAACGATCGGTCGCGTCGATAAACGGCTCGATGTTCGTGAGCTGTGAGCCGATGTGACAGTCGATACCTTGCACATTCAAATTTGGCAAACTCTGCGCGAATTGGTATACCTCTGGCGCACGTTCAAATGCAATGCCAAATTTATTATCGCGAAGGCCTGTCGAAATATAAGGGTGTGTTTGTGCGTCGACATCAGGGTTAATACGCAATGAAATCGGTGCCATCACACCCAGTTCGCCTGCCACTTTGTTCAAGCGTTCAAGCTCGGGTTCAGATTCGACGTTGAAGCACTTAATCCCTAACTCCAGCGCACGTTTCATTTCTGCTGCGGTTTTACCAACGCCAGAGAACACGACTTTTTTCGGCTCACCACCAGCAGCTATCACACGTTCGAGTTCCCCCCCCGACACGATATCGAAACCTGACCCTAAGCGTGCCAGCGCATTCAATACCCCTAGGTTTGAGTTGGCTTTAACGGCATAACAAACCAGATGAGGATGCTGACCCACGGCACTATCAAACGCCTTCCAATGGCGCTCTAACGTGGCTCTAGAGTATACGTAAAGAGGAGTGCCATATTGCTCGGCCAGAGCTTGAAGTGGGACGTCTTCGGCCCAAAGCTGGCCATCATCCTGATAGTTGAAGTAATCCAAAATTCGCTTCCCTTATTTTATTCGACTGCTGTACCCTGATTTCACCCTAAGGTGCGGTTATTATTGTGATTGCTCATTCTGTTGAGTGTCGTCTGGAATGTATAGTGAACCAGATTGGCCACATCCCGCTAACGCCGCGGAAATCATCACAAACAACACAGTAACTAATTTTTTCATTTCGCATATCGTGATTATTGAATCAATGCCCCCTATAATCGCACCACACTCAGGAAAAGCAATAGGATAGACGGATGAACGATACTGAATTTCATCAACTGGTGGATGCGCAGATGCAACTCATCGAAGAATCCATCGATGATTCAGGCGCAGACATCGATTTTGAGGTGTCTGGCAATGTCATGACATTAGAGTTTGAAGACCGCAGCCAGATCATCATTAACCGCCAAGAGCCGATGCATGAGATTTGGTTGGCATCAAAATCGGGTGGTTTCCACTTCAAGCTTATTGAAGACAAATGGATCTGTTCAAAGACAGGTATGGAGCTGTTTGAGATGGTCAAACAAGAGTGTGAAAAACACGCTGGCGAAGCCATTGATTGGGCGTGATGCTTCTCCATCCTCACCCAAACACCAAGAGCACTGATGTGTTCTTGGTGTATTTAATCGTCCATGCTTTTAAGCATTGATTGCTTTCGTCGGACGACGAGGCGAACAAGCGTCATTGCGATAAGGAATAATGTAAGCATTCCCCTCTTTAGGATGAATAATTTGGTAGTACTGCGGTAAGTTGAAGTTAATAAACTTAGAGGCGACACGACTCTCACCTTTCACCGAAGTATAGAAACTGTTCACTGACGAGATCATCTCATCTTTCGAGCCACTGAACTGGTGATAAACCTCGACTTGGTTCGACTCATCCAATACATAAATGTTGAAACCGCCATCGTTATCGTTGTCTTCAAAGAAGAACTGCACCAAGCCTTCACTGGCAAACCCATCCACTGCTTCCGGCATCTGATACTCTTTCTCTCTATCCAGCATTAACAATGGCGAGCCTTGTAATTTATTGGTCGAGATGCTGCGGTAGAAATCGATGGAGTTTTCCAGTTTCTGTACTGATACACCGCGACGCTCGAAGAACAAACCGTAGGTTTGATTACCAAGGCGCATCGCTTTAAAGCGGCGACGTTTCTCTTGCTCTACCGGCTTCAAACGTAAATCGATACACTCTGCTAATAGCTGGTACACCATATTACGCATCACACCGCGCATGTTCTTGGCGTAACAAAATACATCCACCGACTCAGGAGGGAGTGCGTCTTGGTGCATCTTGCCCAAAATGGTTTTCAATGCATCCAGTATTGCCGTTTCGCCTTTAAAGTGCAGTGTTCGCACTTCATGCCATGAGTTGCGATAAACCAAGTCGACACTGCCGACCAAGTTCTTATGCTGAGAACTAAAACTGAAAATATCGGTGTTTTTTACATCCACTTTAAGTGAACGACCAGATAATTCCGTGGTCGGATCGCTTTCAAAGTTAATGAACATCGCAAGCTGACTGATTTCACATGGGCTTCCTAACGCTTGCATTGTTGGGCGGCGCTTACGCAATGCAAAGGTATTACGTAGGTCACTCACCATTTGATAGAACTTATCGATATCCAGCTGCGCTTCGCGTACGACAGCATGCAAACGGGTTGATTCAGTGATCAGCCCATTAAAAAATGCCCACGACACCAGTTTACTTAAGTATTCATGATGCTCTAGGTATGGTTGACCCATAATCCGGTGTGCAATCAATGGCTGTTTGTAAAGATACCAGCCAGACTTATTCGCACTGCCTTCTTTCACTTCAATGAAGCTCAAATCCGGCTCATGTAAATCAGGCGAAATCTGTGGGTTAAGCAATGTTACTTTACCGGGCAATACTTCAAATGCCGCATACAGCTTGCGCGCCAGAATGCTGATATCTTGTGGGCTGATGGCCGATGTAATGTCGTTACGACGGGCAAATTGGATAAGGTTTCGATAACTCTGCATCAACGCATCAAGCAGCGCATGATGCACCTTGGTTACCTGCTCAACCTTCCAGTTACGGCGGTCATCTAATTCCGCCACCACACTTTCATCCCAATTCCATTTCGCGATCATGTCGCTGAGCGCCGCACGACGCCATGCAACCGATCCGACATCCGGTTCACGAGAAAGCTTTTCATGGGTTTTGAGGTAGAAACAACGACGTACCAAATCCAGCCGTGTGTAATCCTGAATACGTTCTAGGTAACGCGTCACTTTTTCCAACATCAAGTAATACGCGTCCATGCCATAGAGATCGGGCTCATGAGCAAAGAAACGACGCTTGGTATCAATACTTAATAATTGGGTATGTGGGTATTCCCACGAGTAAGCTTCCAGCAAAATCGCTTTTAGTACCGATTTGTAGGGCGAATCGATACTTTTATATAACTGCCACAAGTTCGAACCAAAGTATTCTTCAGCAGGAATGCGATGCAGTTTACCAAAGTCGATCCAATCACTACAGTCGATGTAGCCATCGCGACAAAGCTGTGAAACGTACTCGTCGTAACACTCTTCCATTTCTGGCGGCACAATTTGCCATAGCAAACGCTGTCCGGCGATACGAACTGCGCTGCGATAAAATTCATCAAGCAAAAGGAGATGTTGAGAAGAGCCGCAGTTATCACCGGTCATCTCTTCCGAGTGATTGCTACGAAAACGATCTTCATCCATCAAAAAGAAGTTTGCTTCAACACCTTGGCTTTGTGCCCAATCGGTGATCAGCAAGCATTTGTTGGTCAACAGTTCACGCTCGTCACAATCCATCTCTGGTGAAATACAGACCCAAATATCTAAATCACTTGACGTACTTTGACCAATCGACGAGGTGCTGCCCATCGTGTACAACCCAAGTATAGCTGGCGCATCTGCCGTCTTTAACGGCTGGCCAATAGCCAATTGAGTATCATCAATGAATTGCTGTTGGATGTTATTCAGCTCAAGCCCGAGCACCCCAAACGGGACGTCGGCGTCGTAGTAACCAGGAATAACAGGATGGTTGTAGTTGAACAAAGCAGGAATCAAGTGGAACACTTGCTGGCTTTGCGCATCCATAAGCGCCAGCGCGCGATCAATTCGCTGCTGGTTCAAATTATCTAATCGCTGAATGATTTTATGGGTGTAAGCCTGCAAGGTAAATCCTTGGTTGAACAATCACGGAAATCTGCTGACGTTTTAAACCAATACGGCTTAAAAACGTGATCAATTTAACACTTTTATTAGTATGGGTAAAGTTTCGCTCTGTGAATCGCTTCGGTTCCAAAACCATACTTTAGTCACAAAATAGGCCGCGCGGTAGTGTCGCTTGTAATGCCTATTACTAATAATAGTCCTTAGTCTAATTGAGAATCCAGTCACACTATTTTCATAACGTCATGTTATCCCATTCATACTATTCGGAGATAACCAACTAACAGTAAGCATTTCTTGGTGAGAATGGTAGGATAAACCCAAATCCAAACAGCATTGAGAAGATCATGACACAATCCACACCTATTCGCATTGCAACTCGAAAAAGCCCGCTTGCTTTGTGGCAAGCTTATTTTGTTAAAGATGCCCTTCAAGCCGCTCACCCTGGTTTAGAAGTCGAGTTAGTAACTATGGTGACCAAAGGTGACGTGATTTTAGATACTCCACTGGCCAAAGTGGGTGGTAAAGGCTTGTTCGTTAAAGAATTGGAAGTCGCAATGTTAGAGGGCCGCGCAGACCTTGCCGTCCATTCGATGAAAGACGTGCCAGTTGACTTCCCTGAAGGGCTTGGGCTCGTGACCATTTGTGAACGAGAAGACCCACGCGATGCTTTTGTTTCTAATACCTACAGCAACATTGATGACCTACCTCAAGGTGCTATTGTCGGGACATGCAGTTTGCGTCGTCAGTGCCAACTGAAAGAATACCGTCCAGACATCATTATTAAAGAGCTACGTGGTAATGTTGGAACTCGCCTTGGTAAACTGGATGCCGGTCAATACGACGCCATTATTCTTGCAGCGGCTGGCCTAAAGCGTTTGAAACTGGAAGAACGAATTCGCAGCCTTATCGAGCCCGAGCAATCATTGCCTGCGGTCGGCCAAGGTGCAGTGGGTATTGAGTGCCGACTCAACGACGAACGACTGCTGAAGCTACTTGAGCCACTTAATCACCCAGATACAGTCGATCGCGTCTTGTGTGAGCGTGCAATGAATCTGACCCTAGAAGGCGGCTGTCAGGTACCCATTGGCAGTTATGCTCTGCTTAATGGTGATGACATTTGGTTACGTGCACTGGTCGGTGAGCCTGATGGCAGCAAAATTGTACGAGGTGAAATTCGTGGCCACCGTAAAGATGGCGAAACCTTGGGCGTTCAGCTGGGCAACCAGCTACTCGAAAACGGCGCTCGTGAAATTTTAGCTAAGCTGTACGCAGATCACGAATAATCATGGCAGTGTTGGTCACTCGGCCGGGAGAGCAAGGCACTGCGCTTTGCTCTCTGCTCGAAAGGCACGGCATTTCTGCACATCACCATCCGCTGATCGACATCGTTACCGATCTCACGGATACGCACCTATCTCAGCACCTTCCCCAAGCTCAAATCGTTATCGCGGTCAGTCGACATGCGGTGCAATGTGCACAACAAATCTTAACAAGTCACGGAGCATCATGGCCGAAACAGGCTATTTACCTTGCCGTTGGTCAAAAAACAGCACACTATTTAAGCAAATGCACTCAACAGAAAGTACACTATCCCCAAGTCAGTGATAGTGAACATTTATTGCGACTACCAGAGCTCAACAATGTGGCACAACAACAGGTTCTCATTCTTCGTGGTAACGGAGGGAGAGAGCTGATTAAAGATGCATTGATGAAACGTGGAGCAAAAGTTCACTATAGTGAGACTTACAAGAGAGAATTCATCCCATTCGATCCAGTAAGCTGTATCTCACTATGGAAAAATCTGCAAATTAACCAGATCATCGTCACGAGTGGTGAGCAACTGGATTATTTGTGCCGCCAATTAACGTCAGAACAATTGACTTGGCTTAATCAACAAAGGTTGTATATCCCCAGTCAACGCATTGCTGATATCGCAATTCAACGGGGGTTCACTCGAGTGAGATGCACAGGAAGCGCATCCAATCAAGAATTACTGGCTGCTCTCCAGCCCTAGCTACACAGGATATAGGCATGACAAGTAAAAATAACGACCAAAAAAATAACGATAAAAACCTTTCCGAAGAAACTTCCTCGGCAGCGCTAGCTGAAAAAGACGTAGCGAAACAGGAGCCAGAACCGGAAAAAGAGTCCCCTAAAATTGCTGATACACCAAAAAAAACTGAGTTTGAAGAAAAACAAGGCAAGCGCGGCGTTAAACTTGGTACTGTGGCTATCATCCTATCTATTATTTTTGGTGGCGGCCTAGCGTACAAACTTCATCAGCAACAAACCGATTATCAAGCCAAAATTGCTCAACTTCAAAAGCAGATAAAACAAACGCAAGCTTCAATGCAGCAAGAGTTGACTCAGGTAAAAAAAGAAACCATTGAAAAAACAACATCGGTAACACATCAAACCGAAGTCATTCTTGGTCAGCAGCAAAAAAGCATTGAAAGCCTGCAACTGGCAATGGCAGACGTGAAAGGTCGTCGACCAAATGACTGGCTACTGGCAGAAGCCGACTATTTAGTCAAACTCGCGGGTCGTAAATTGTTCCTTGAGCATGACGTTGAAAGCGCGACCCAATTAATGGAAAGTGCGGATCAACGTATTGCCGCACTCAATGACCCTAGCTTAGTGACACTGCGCAAAGCGATGGCCAACGACATCACCAAACTTCGCACCATCCCTTTGATTGACCGAGACGGTCTTGTGCTACGTTTGACCGCTCTACAACAACAAGTAGACAATCTGCCGCTCGCGAATGCACTGCTTCCAGAAGCAAAAGTCGTCGAGAAAAACGAAGTGTCTGAAAATATTGCCAACTGGCAAGATAACCTAATGACCTCGTTGAAAGACTTCTCAGAGAACTTCATTACCTTTCGTACTCGAGAGAGCAATGCTATCCCACTGCTCTCTCCAACTCAGCATTTTTACCTAAAAGAAAACATTAAAGCGAAGCTGGAAACCGCCATCAAAGCCGTCTATCAAGAACAAGGCGAAATTTACACTACCTCTTTAAAAACAGCCGATAAATGGGCATTGGCGTTCTTTAACCAAGAAGATAACTCGGTGAAGGAGTTCAATAAAACCATCAACCAATTGAGTCAGCAAAATATTCAGGTGGAATACCCAACAAAACTGCACAGCCAGTCTCAACTTTCCGATGTCATTCGTGAGCGCTTACGTCGTGAAGTCACCACAATGACAGGTATGGAGGGTAAATAATGGTTCGTTTTATTTTCCTGTTTGTTGTTCTAGGCGCAGGCCTATTTGTTGGTACTCAATTCTCTGGTCAACAAGGCTATGTATTGATCTCCATCGCCGGAAAAACGATCGAGATGAGTGTAACGACTTTAGTTGTTTTCGTTATCGCTGCGCTTGCTGGCCTATTTCTGCTTGAATATTTAATTAAGAAACTTATCTATGCAAGCTCAAGTACATGGAACTACTTCAGCGTGCGCAAAATGCGTCATTCACGTCGATACACCAATGAAGGGATTATCAAATTACTTGAGGGCGATTGGAAAGGGGCAGAAAAAAAAGTAACACGCTGGGCAAATCACCACGATATGCCTCTATTATGTTATTTGGTCGCTTCTGAAGCGGCACAAGGTCAAGGCGATAAAGCCAAACGTGATCACTACCTCGACTTAGCTAGCCAACAAAAAAACGCTCACCTCGCGGTTGAATTAACTCGTGCGAAACAGTTTATTCGCGATAACGAGTTCGAAGCGGCTTTTGATACTTTGCAATCTCTAAAAGGTCAGTATGCTAACAATTCGATAGTTTTGAACTTGCTAAAAACCACCTATATGCAGTTAAAGCTTTGGCAACCACTGATCGATCTAATGCCTCAGCTAACTAAAGCGAAATTGATAACGGAAGAAGAGCAAGCAGAATTGATACAAAAAGCACAATGCGGTTTAATGCACGAGGTGGCACAACAACAGGGCAGTGAAGGGCTCATATCTCATTGGAATGGCTTGTCGCGTAAAATGAAGCAAGAGACAGCCCTTATCGCATGCTTTGCTCGTGAGCTTATCGCTCGCAAAGCGGATGCTGAAGCCTTTACTGTGCTAAAAGAAGCATTGAAAAAACAACCGGCTCCTGAGCTTTATCAACTACTGCCAGATCTAAACCTGCCAGATATCCACCCTGTCGTGGTTTTCTTAGAGGGAGTAGTGAAGAAAGAGCCAGATAACGCCGCAGCGCATAGCGCATTAGCGCACTTCTATTTCCGCCAAGCGAAGTGGAAAGAAGCTCAAGAGCACTTTGAAGTTGCTTTGAAACTTCGGTCAGACGTCTCTGATTACGCGTTCTTAGCTGACACACTAGAGAAGCAAAACCTGACTAAAGCGGCTCATGAAGTCTCTCGTAAAGCATTAGCTTTAGTGCAAAGTGACTAATGTATTACAGTTCTAATTAGCCGGCAGTGAAAACTGCCGGCTGCTGTAATGCATCACTTTTTTTCCTAAGGATTCCTGAGCCTAGCCTCTCATATCGACTTTACAAGCTCGCCAGCCAAATAAAAATAAGATAACTCGCCTTAACACGCTTCAAAGAAGATCCACCTCAAATGACTAAATGAATAAAGGTCAGTCACACAAGCGTCAATAAATGAGTTCAGAATGTTTAAAGAAGGATGACGACGGCCTGCAAGAAAAGACACAGATGGATTCGTGCCTCCCAGGAGCCGATTTATTGGCAATGATATTTACGCCCGAAACAATCACAACAAACCCCGCCAGAACTTGACCTAAAACGGCAAAGTCTCGCTCAATACTCAATAGTTCGAATACTCACATCTACTTGACTCACTCTCCTTTCAAGGGGTTTTGGTAAGGTATTGTTGTTCCTTGGGTAGTTCAAGACATCACGAATGAGCCTCTAGCACATGCATCAGAGGCGACAGCAAAAGGTCTTCATGCTGTTGTGATAAAGGATAACCTAGGTTTAGAGCTGACGGCGTGCGAACCAAAGCTCCACAGCTTCCAGTATATTGGCAGGATTTGTGCGGTATGAAATTGCTTTCTAGAATGTCATTGCCGTCGCATTACCAAATAGTATCCGAGTAATTGGAGAGACCTAAACCATTACTTTTCCAAACTGGTATAAAGAAGAAACGATACACTAGAAACGACAAAAGCCCAGTCTTTCGACTAGGCTTTTGAATAAATGGCGGAGTGGACGGGACTCGAACCCGCGACCCCCGGCGTGACAGGCCGGTATTCTAACCAACTGAACTACCACTCCGCAGTGGTATCACCCGTTGTAAAAACGAATGTCCATAATGTAAAGCCTGGCGATGTCCTACTCTCACATGGGGAAACCCCACACTACCATCGGCGCTATTTCGTTTCACTTCTGAGTTCGGCATGGAAGTCAGGTGGGGCCAAAATGCTATGGTCGCCAAGCAAATTCTTTTTAACTACCGCCAACGCAGTAATTAATAATCTGGAAAGCTGTTTCAGTTCTTAACACAATCAAGTTTTCTTGTATTGAGTCCATCAAAACCCCTTGGGTGTTGTATGGTTAAGCCTCACGGGCAATTAGTACAGGTTAGCTCAATGCCTCGCAGCACTTACACACCCTGCCTATCAACGTCGTAGTCTACGACAACCCTTTAGGATACTTAAAGTATCAGGGAGAACTCATCTCAAGGCTCGCTTCCCGCTTAGATGCTTTCAGCGGTTATCGATCCCGAACTTAGCTACCGGGCAATGCGTCTGGCGACACAACCCGAACACCAGAGGTTCGTCCACTCC
Source organism: Vibrio sp. ES.051 (assembly GCF_002563795.1). GTDB lineage: Bacteria > Pseudomonadota > Gammaproteobacteria > Enterobacterales > Vibrionaceae > Vibrio. The sequence goes on along the minus strand of NZ_PDJL01000002.1, from coordinate 44,386 downwards.
GGTCCTCTCGTACTAGGAGCAGCCCCTTTCAATTCTCCAACGCCCACGGCAGATAGGGACCGAACTGTCTCACGACGTTCTAAACCCAGCTCGCGTACCACTTTAAATGGCGAACAGCCATACCCTTGGGACCGACTTCAGCCCCAGGATGTGATGAGCCGACATCGAGGTGCCAAACACCGCCGTCGATATGAACTCTTGGGCGGTATCAGCCTGTTATCCCCGGAGTACCTTTTATCCGTTGAGCGATGGCCCTTCCATTCAGAACCACCGGATCACTATGACCTGCTTTCGCACCTGCTCGAATTGTCATTCTCGCAGTCAAGCGGGCTTATGCCATTGCACTAACCACACGATGTCCAACCGTGTTTAGCCCACCTTCGTGCTCCTCCGTTACGCTTTGGGAGGAGACCGCCCCAGTCAAACTACCCACCAGGCACTGTCCTCACCCCCGATGAGGGGGCTAAGTTAGAACATCAACACTACAAGGGTGGTATTTCAAGGTTGCCTCCACACATACTGGCGTACGTGCTTCAAAGGCTCCCACCTATCCTACACATGTAGGGTCAATGTTCAGTGCCAAGCTGTAGTAAAGGTTCACGGGGTCTTTCCGTCTAGCCGCGGGTACACTGCATCTTCACAGCGATTTCAATTTCACTGAGTCTCGGGTGGAGACAGCGTGGCCATCATTACGCCATTCGTGCAGGTCGGAACTTACCCGACAAGGAATTTCGCTACCTTAGGACCGTTATAGTTACGGCCGCCGTTTACCGGGGCTTCGATCAAGAGCGTCGACCGAAGTCTAACCCCATCAATTAACCTTCCGGCACCGGGCAGGCGTCACACCGTATACGTCATCTTACGATTTTGCACAGTGCTGTGTTTTTAATAAACAGTTGCAGCCACCTGGTATCTGCGACTCCTAGTAGCTCCATCCGCAAGGGACTTCACCGCCAAGAGCGTACCTTCTCCCGAAGTTACGGTACCATTTTGCCTAGTTCCTTCACCCGAGTTCTCTCAAGCGCCTTGGTATTCTCTACCCGACCACCTGTGTCGGTTTGGGGTACGATTCCATCAAATCTGAAGCTTAGAGGCTTTTCCTGGAAGCATGGCATCAATGACTTCACATCCGTAGATGCTCGACGTCGTGTCTCAGCCTTAAAAAGAGCCGGATTTACCTAACTCTTCAGCCTACGCACTTGAACCTGGACAACCGTCGCCAGGCCCACCTAGCCTTCTCCGTCCCCCCATCGCAATTTGATTGAGTACGGGAATATTAACCCGTTTCCCATCGACTACGCCTTTCGGCCTCGCCTTAGGGGTCGACTCACCCTGCCCCGATTAACGTTGGACAGGAACCCTTGGTCTTCCGGCGTGGAGGTTTTTCACCCCCATTATCGTTACTCATGTCAGCATTCGCACTTCTGATACGTCCAGCGTGCCTTACGACACACCTTCAACCGCTTACAGAACGCTCCCCTACCCAATACTCAAAGAGTATTGCCGCAGCTTCGGTTTACTACTTAGCCCCGTTACATCTTCCGCGCAGGCCGACTCGACCAGTGAGCTATTACGCTTTCTTTAAATGATGGCTGCTTCTAAGCCAACATCCTGGCTGTCTGAGCCTTCCCACATCGTTTCCCACTTAGTAGTAATTTGGGACCTTAGCTGGCGGTCTGGGTTGTTTCCCTCTCCACGACGGACGTTAGCACCCGCCGTGTGTCTCCCGGATAGTACTTACTGGTATTCGGAGTTTGCAAAGGGTTGGTAAGTCGGGATGACCCCCTAGCCTTAACAGTGCTCTACCCCCAGTAGTATTCGTCCGAGGCGCTACCTAAATAGCTTTCGGGGAGAACCAGCTATCTCCAGGTTTGATTGGCCTTTCACCCCTAGCCACAAGTCATCCGCTAATTTTTCAACATTAGTCGGTTCGGTCCTCCAATTGATGTTACTCAATCTTCAACCTGCCCATGGCTAGATCACCTGGTTTCGGGTCTATATCCAGAGACTAAGTCGCGCAGTTAACACTCGCTTTCGCTACGGCTCCCCTAGATGGTTAACCTTGCCACTGAATATAAGTCGCTGACCCATTATACAAAAGGTACGCAGTCACACCACGAAGGTGCTCCTACTGCTTGTACGTACACGGTTTCAGGTTCTATTTCACTCCCCTCACAGGGGTTCTTTTCGCCTTTCCCTCACGGTACTGGTTCACTATCGGTCAGTCAGTAGTATTTAGCCTTGGAGGATGGTCCCCCCATATTCAGACAGGATATCACGTGTCCCGCCCTACTCGATTTCACTGCATATGCGTCGTCAGTTACGGGGCTATCACCCTGTATCGCCAAGCTTTCCAGCTTGTTCACCTGACGCCTATAAAGCTTAAGGGCTAGTCCAATTTCGCTCGCCGCTACTTTCGGAATCTCGGTTGATTTCTTTTCCTCGGGGTACTTAGATGTTTCAGTTCCCCCGGTTCGCCTCGCTACGCTATGTATTCACGCAGCGATACTTACTTATGTAAGTGGGTTTCCCCATTCGGAAATCCCAGACTCAAGTGGCTTTTACTGCCTAATCTGGGCTTATCGCAAGTTAATACGTCCTTCATCGCCTCTGACTGCCAAGGCATCCACCGTGTACGCTTAGTCACTTAACCATACAACCCGAAGGAGTTTCGAGTTGATGTTCAAATCACCAAAGTTGTCTCTCATTATTTGAATGAGCGAGAGACATTTCGATTTTGCCGGACTCAATTTCGAATAATCACTGTAATAGTGATATTCCCAAGAACACTTGAATGTGTTGTTTTGGTGTTTATCTTTACGATAAACATTGAGAACTTTATTTGATAACAACGTTGTTGTTATCAGTCAGCTTTCCAAATTGTTAAAGAGCAAAGTTTTCTGATGAAAACCATGTTTAAACACACTCATTGAATGCGCTTAAAGATGGTATCCCGTAGGGGAGTCGAACCCCTGTTACCGCCGTGAAAGGGCGGTGTCCTAGGCCTCTAGACGAACGGGACACAAAAAACATTATGGTGGAGCTAATCGGGTTCGAACCGATGACCTCTTCACTGCCAGCGAAGCGCTCTCCCAACTGAGCTATAGCCCCACATAAAATTGCTTCGGCATTTTATGCAGAACCAATTGTTTTGCTCTGAATTTAAACCATATCAATCTGTGTGAACACTCATCGCAATAATCTTTCGTATAAGGAGGTGATCCAGCGCCAGGTTCCCCTAGCGCTACCTTGTTACGACTTCACCCCAGTCATGAACCACAAAGTGGTAAGCGTCCCCCCGAAGGTTAAACTACCTACTTCTTTTGCAGCCCACTCCCATGGTGTGACGGGCGGTGTGTACAAGGCCCGGGAACGTATTCACCGTGGCATTCTGATCCACGATTACTAGCGATTCCGACTTCATGGAGTCGAGTTGCAGACTCCAATCCGGACTACGACGCACTTTTTGGGATTCGCTCACCATCGCTGGCTCGCCGCCCTCTGTATGCGCCATTGTAGCACGTGTGTAGCCCTACTCGTAAGGGCCATGATGACTTGACGTCGTCCCCACCTTCCTCCGGTTTATCACCGGCAGTCTCCCTGGAGTTCCCGACATTACTCGCTGGCAAACAAGGATAAGGGTTGCGCTCGTTGCGGGACTTAACCCAACATTTCACAACACGAGCTGACGACAGCCATGCAGCACCTGTCTCAGAGCTCCCGAAGGCACACCAGAATCTCTTCCGGCTTCTCTGGATGTCAAGAGTAGGTAAGGTTCTTCGCGTTGCATCGAATTAAACCACATGCTCCACCGCTTGTGCGGGCCCCCGTCAATTCATTTGAGTTTTAATCTTGCGACCGTACTCCCCAGGCGGTCTACTTAACGCGTTAGCTCCGAAAGCCACGGCTCAAGGCCACAACCTCCAAGTAGACATCGTTTACGGCGTGGACTACCAGGGTATCTAATCCTGTTTGCTCCCCACGCTTTCGCATCTGAGTGTCAGTATCTGTCCAGGGGGCCGCCTTCGCCACTGGTATTCCTTCAGATCTCTACGCATTTCACCGCTACACCTGAAATTCTACCCCCCTCTACAGTACTCTAGTCTGCCAGTTTCAAATGCTATTCCGAGGTTGAGCCCCGGGCTTTCACATCTGACTTAACAAACCACCTGCATGCGCTTTACGCCCAGTAATTCCGATTAACGCTCGCACCCTCCGTATTACCGCGGCTGCTGGCACGGAGTTAGCCGGTGCTTCTTCTGTCGCTAACGTCAAAGAATACCGCTATTAACGATATCCCCTTCCTCACGACTGAAAGTACTTTACAACCCGAAGGCCTTCTTCATACACGCGGCATGGCTGCATCAGGCTTGCGCCCATTGTGCAATATTCCCCACTGCTGCCTCCCGTAGGAGTCTGGACCGTGTCTCAGTTCCAGTGTGGCTGATCATCCTCTCAGACCAGCTAGGGATCGTCGCCTTGGTGAGCCCTTACCTCACCAACTAGCTAATCCCACCTAGGCATATCCCGACGCGAGAGGCCCGAAGGTCCCCCTCTTTGGCCCGTAGGCATTATGCGGTATTAGCCATCGTTTCCAATGGTTATCCCCCACATCAGGGCAATTTCCTAGGCATTACTCACCCGTCCGCCGCTCGACGCCCAACAAATTACCCGAAGGGTCAATGTTGTCGTTTCCGCTCGACTTGCATGTGTTAGGCCTGCCGCCAGCGTTCAATCTGAGCCATGATCAAACTCTTCAATTTAAGATTTTGTCGGCTCAACGAATACTGACTTCAAAACTACAAACGTAATTTTAAAGCTATTATCGTTCCAACAGAACGATAATGAATTGACTGTGCCAAGATTAAACAAGTTAATCTCGATTGGTCACTCAGTTCATTGAAACCATATTTGAAGCCGAAGCTTCTAATTCGATTATCATCAACGAGTGCCCACACAGATTGATAGGTCTATATTGTTAAAGAGCTTGCTTTTCGAGAAGCGTCTCTCTCAAAGCGGAGGTGAATTCTAGCGATTTAATTGAGAGTGTCAAACACTTTTTTCAATTTACTTTTCGTAGAACTTTTTACCTCTCCGACCATGCTGAAGCTTTATCGCATCTGCCGTTTCGGTGGATGCACATTATAGAGAGTTGAGTTCGGAGCGCAATCCTTTTCTTGGAAAAAAACCAAAAAACAATCGTTCGACGATTATTTCATCAAAAATGCATAAAAGAGGGCTTTTCGCCCTCTTTTATGATCTGATAAGCTGAGTTTAAATGAATGTGTACGCGTCTGCGAACATTCGCTCACTCTTCGCTTTCTTATTCTGAGTGAACTGTTCACGTGCTGCGCCAGCCATTTCAAAACGACCCGCAATATAGATATCGTAGTTTTCTAGGCTTTCGAAGTCTTCACTCACCGCTTGTAGCACGTTACCAACTTTACCTTGCCAATCTACAGACGCCTCTTCTACAACAGGAACAAAATGAACATTAACAAATTTCTCTGTGATTTCGAATAATTCATCTTTTGCGTAAAGTTGGCAGTTGTCGCGAGCCCCCCAATATAAATAAATAGAGTTAGTTTTATTCTGCGCGACGCAATGATCTAAAATAGAACGAACATAGCTAAAACCGGTGCCGCCAGCAATGAGCAATAGTGGACGTTCACTTTCTTCTTGAACCCATGCGTCGCCATGAGGCGCATCAATTTCAATCTGGCCATCAGTTTCAAGCGCTGTTTGCATTGCTTCGACAACTGCTTGGGCGTAAGCGTTGTGCTCCGCCGCACCAATGTGCAGCTCAAGTTCACCTTCATGACGGCAAGGGCTGCTCGCGATAGAGAAAGGACGTTTGTCTTTTTCACCCATCACCACCATTAGGTACTGACCCGCTTTAAAAGGCACAGGTGATTCTGGGTGAAGAAGGATTTGGTAAGTATTACAAGCTAACGGCTGAATAGACTTTACTTTACATTGGATGGTCATGGTGTTCCTCTCGCTTACTCGTCAAAAGTAAGCACTAAATTACTTTCTGTATAGGCTTGGCAAGGGAATATCCAACCTTGCTGTTGCTCTTTTTCGGTTAGCATCGGTTCGAGGTGGTAACTCACTTCGCCCGTTAGCTTTTTACACATGCACGTGGCGCAAGCGCCAACTTGGCAACGGTGCGGGAAGCGAATATTGTTGTTGAGCGCGGCTTCCAACACTGTCTCCCCTTCTTTTACTTGGAACGTAACGTCCATTGGTAGAAGGTGGACTTGATGACTCATAGAATACCTAACTGGTCCCAAATCTCATCGACTTTAGCCACAAGTTTAGGATCTTTTTTGATAGGCGTTCCCCATTCGCGCGTGACTTCAGATTCAATCTTGTTGGTCACATCCAACCCTAATTTAGATGAATTCTCCGTTTTACCACGTACTTGGATGGTGTCTCTATCTGGATCCATTCGAGTTGTTACCGCCCAAATGATGTCATTCCAATCTCGTGCATTGACGTCATCGTCGCATAAGATAATGAATTTGTTATCTACGTAACCTGTCAAAAAATCCCATAGGTATTCCATCAATTCTTGAGACTGACCCGCTTGGTCTTTCTTCATCGTAACCACAACAAATTGATTATTTGTTGTGGTGGGTAAGTAGATATCGACGATGTCAGGACGTTGCTGTTTTAACGCATCAAGATCCGCTTCGGTAATCGCTTTATTATCACGTTCGGTTACCTTAGTTCTGGTCGCCAGCTCAGCATCCCATTTAATCGTCGCATCTAAGCCCATCTTAGAGCCAAGCCCAACCACAGGTGAGGCGAAATCAAGTGAGTCAATTGGTGTGTTATCAATCATCAAGGTATCTCGCACCGGATCCATATGCTCTGACATGGCTTTAACAACATCGTTCCAATCACGCGCATTCACCGACTTATCGCACACAATCACAAATTTGGTGTACATGAACTGACGTAAGAATGACCAGACTCCCATCATCACTCGTTTAGCATGACCTGGATACTGCTTCTTCATCGTAACCACGGCCATTCGATATGAACAACCTTCTGGCGGTAGATAAAAGTCTTCAATCTCAGGAAATTGCTTTTGCAGAATAGGCACAAACACTTCGTTCAGTGCTACACCCAGCACAGCTGGCTCATCTGGCGGACGGCCGGTGTAAGTGCTGTGATAAATAGGGTCTTTACGCATGGTGATATGCGTAATAGTGAAGACGTGATGTTTCTCTTTTTCGTTGTAGTAGCCAGTATGATCGCCATATGGACCTTCATCGGCAAACTCTGTTGGATCAATATAACCTTCCATTACGATTTCAGCACTTGCTGGTACTTCTAAATCGTTACTGAACGACTTTACTACTTCGGTTTTGCTACCACGTAGCAAGCCTGCAAAAGCATACTCCGATAGAGTATCTGGCACTGGCGTGACCGCACCAAGAATGGTTGCCGGATCGGCGCCAAAGGCGACTGACACCGGGAAAGGCTTACCCGGATTGGTTTCCACCCAGTCACGTAAATCTAACGCGCCGCCACGGTGAGCGAGCCAACGCATGATAATTTTGTTCTTCGCAATTTTTTGCTGACGGTAAATACCTAGGTTCTGACGCTTCTTATTCGGGCCTTTAGTCACGGTTAAGCCCCACGTTAATAGTGGTGCCACGTCTTCCGCCCAGCAGCTCATCACTGGAATCTTATCCAGATCGACCTCCTCTCCCTGCCAAACAATTTCTTGGCATGGTGCTTTACGTAGACGCTTGGCTGGCATATTCAATACTTGCTTGAACACGGGCAGTTTTTCCAAAGCGTCTTTGAAGCCTTTTGGTGGTTCAGGTTCTTTTAAATAAGCCAGCAGTTTACCAACTTCGCGCAGTTCTTTTACGTCTTCGCGTCCCATACCTATCGCGACACGCTCTGGCGTACCAAATAAGTTAGTCAGAACGGGGACGTTGTAGCCGATCGGGTTCTCGAATAACAAAGCAGGGCCACCAGCACGCAAGGTGCGGTCACTGATTTCTGTCATTTCATAAGCGGGATCGACAGGGTGAGCAATGCGTTTAAGTCGACCGGTCTGTTCTAGGTGATCGATAAATTCGCGTAAATCCTTAAAACTCATAGGCCTTCATGACTGGCTGATTAAACTGTTTGCAGTATAACAAATAGAAGGAGACAAAGATCCCCCTATTTTGTGTGGGTATGTGAGCCAGATTACTTTAATGCTTGTTCAATCTGGCGAGCTTTAACTTGATGATTGGTTGACATTAACTCTTCCAACCAATTCTGATGGCCTTGCTGAGCCAACTTTCTCGCCACTAACGCAGCCTCTTCTGGTAGCGCCATTTTGCTTATCAAGAACTGTTTGACTGTGGGAGATAACGGATTGGATTTAGTAAGTAGACGAATAGCATCAGGTTTAAGCGTTGGATTGACGGTGGAGTTCATCAATTGTTGCAATGAAAACGCATCTCCCACTTTCGATAAGCGCGCTAACTCCGATTGGCTATTATAGTCCGCTTTCATACGCCAAAGTAAATCGTATACCTCTTTATCTTGACTCACCTGCGCTAACCTGACAATAGCAGCTGTTGATGGTAGCCAACTAGTGACATTAGCTTGAGTCAGTTGAGTCGCCAGTGCGGCTAAAGCGCGTGGTGATAAGCTGTCTAATTCACGAATGAATAGAGCTTCTCTCGTTTGGACTTGATGAGAGGATCCCGTCAGCCATTGTTTAAGGTTGAGCTCTTTACGTTCAGCTTGTAGGACAAAATCTAACGTGCTTTGATCTTGCTTCCGACGCTTAATTAAGCGACTCGCTATCGCAGGAAAGTTAAAAGCTGGCACACTAAACTCATACCCGTCACCTCGCTTCAACACCTGATAAGTCGGGGTCATGCGTATCTGAGACTCAACAAAAAGTGCCATTCTAGGCGTAAGAATGACATCTTGTTTCTCAAGCTTTTTCAGCAAACGAAAGCGCACCACTTCTTGTTGAGGCAAAGCAAGCCGATCAAGGGCAAACTTCAGTGAGTCAACTTCATCTCTGGCGGCATAGGTGAGCAATTCAGAAACTTTGGACTGGATTTGAGTATCCTGAAGCCACTGTTCTACCACAGACTGCTGAATTTCCATTGCAGATAGCGCCGTTGGTACAGTCATCAGTGACAAATTCAGGAGTAGTGACGACAACATTCCTTGTTGCATGTTAACCTCCCGATAACATTTATTCTCATTCTGATGCTTCTATCGGTAGAAAGCAATAAAAAAAGCCACCGTAAACGGTGGCTTTTTGGAATCAGAATTCAGTCGTTACTGGCGGCGCATGGCATCAAAGAACTCATTGTTAGTCTTCGTCATGGCAAGCTTGTCGATAAGGAATTCCATGGCGTCAGTTTCACTCATTGGGTGAACAATCTTACGCAGAATCCACATCTTTTGTAGCTCATCCGTCTTCGTCAGTAATTCTTCGCGACGTGTGCCTGAGCGGTTAAAATCAATCGCAGGAAATACGCGTTTTTCGGCAATCTTACGATTCAAGTGCAGTTCCATGTTACCTGTGCCCTTGAACTCTTCGTAGATAACTTCATCCATCTTAGAACCGGTATCAACCAGTGCTGTTGCAATGATAGTCAAGCTACCGCCTTCTTCTACATTACGTGCTGCGCCAAAGAAACGCTTAGGACGATGTAGTGCGTTTGCATCGACACCACCCGTCAGAACTTTACCTGATGAAGGTACTACGGTGTTGTATGCACGCGCTAGACGAGTGATAGAGTCCAAAAGGATGACTACATCTTTCTTGTGTTCAACCAAGCGTTTCGCTTTTTCGATAACCATTTCTGCCACTTGTACGTGGCGCGATGCTGGCTCATCGAACGTAGAGGCAATCACCTCGCCTTTTACTAGACGTTGCATTTCGGTCACTTCTTCTGGACGCTCGTCGATAAGAAGTACCATCAATTCACATTCAGGATGATTGTACGCAATGCTTTGTGCAATGTTTTGCAGCAGCATTGTTTTACCGGCTTTTGGCGGCGCAACAATCAGGCCACGTTGGCCTTTACCGATTGGCGATGCCAAATCTAATACACGTGCTGTAATGTCCTCTGTAGAACCATTACCACGCTCCATAACCATACGCTCATTGGCGTGCAGAGGGGTTAAGTTCTCAAATAAAATTTTGTTACGAGCATTGTCTGGTTTGTCGGCGTTAACTGTGTTGACTTTAAGGAGGGCAAAGTAACGTTCACCGTCTTTTGGTGGGCGAATCTTACCCGCGATTGAGTCACCCGTCCGTAGGTTGAAACGACGAATCTGACTTGGCGATACGTAAATATCGTCCGGACCAGCAAGGTATGAGCTATCTGCACTGCGTAGGAAACCAAAGCCGTCTTGCAGAATTTCCAGAACCCCATCGCCAAAGATGTCTTCGCCGCCTTTCGCGTGCGCTTTTAATATCGCGAAGATGATGTCTTGTTTTCTTAAGCGCGCTAGGTTCTCTAAACCTAAGCTCTCGCCCAGCTTTACAAGGTCAGACACAGGTCTGTTCTTCAGTTCGGTAAGGTTCATGGTGGTGGATTCTTGTTTAGTCAAAATAAGATCTGTTTTCTAGTTAAGATGGATTTGGTCTCAGGATCGACCAAGAAGAGGAGTTTGTTCAATTAACGTGCAATAAATTAGCACTAATTAGTATTCTAGTCCAGAGTTAGAGAAACAAAACCGTGCGTTGTTATGTTGCACGGTTTTTTATCTGTAATCACTTAGTGATTATAAGTTTGCGTCCAAAAACTCTTTAAGCTGAGTTTTAGACAAAGCACCAACTTTCGTTGCCGCTACGTTACCGTCTTTGAATAACAGTAGCGTTGGAATGCCACGAATACCAAACTTAGGCGGAGTGCCTGCGTTATGGTCGATGTTTAGTTTACCGATAGTGAGCTTGCCTTGGTATTCTTCTACGATTTCATCCAGAATCGGGGCAATCATTTTACAAGGACCACACCATTCTGCCCAAAAATCCACAAGAACTGGGCCTGCAGCGTTGATTACATCGTTTTCAAAACCATCATCAGTTAGCTGCAAAATCTTATCACTCATCTTCCACTCCACTGTGTTTTTCGAAACTGGTTGGATGATAACCAGTAATTAGATGCCCTATTGGAATGTATTTACTTTCGTATTGCAAGCTTTAGCTGATATTCTATAGACATGAAAAAGACACATATCACAGAGCAAAAGTTCGCCGATTTGGGCTTAAAGCCCCAAGTTACTGAAGGATTGGAAAAAAAAGGGTTCGAATACTGTACCCCTATCCAAGCTTTGGCGTTGCCGGTACTGCTCACCGGCCAAGACATCGCAGGCCAGGCCCAAACGGGCACTGGTAAAACGCTCGCGTTTCTTACTGCTACATTCAACCACCTTCTGACCACTCCAGAGCATGAAGGTCGTCAACCAACGCAACCGCGTGCCATTATTATGGCACCAACGCGTGAGCTAGCGATTCAGATCTACAACGATGCGGAATCATTAATAGAAAGCACGGGGTTAAAAGCCGCTTTAGCTTACGGTGGCGAAAGCTACGATAAACAATTGAATAAGCTACAAGATGGTGTGGACATCCTGATCGGTACGACTGGCCGTATCATCGATTTCTATAAACAGCGCGTGTTCAACCTGAATAACATTCAAGTGGTTGTTTTGGACGAAGCGGACCGCATGTTCGATCTTGGCTTTATTAAAGACATCCGTTTCTTGTTCCGTCGTATGCCAGAACCTAAAGAACGTTTGAACATGCTGTTCTCTGCGACGCTATCTTACCGCGTTCAAGAACTGGCGTTTGAACACATGAACACTCCTGAGCACGTGGTGGTCGAGCCAGAACAAAAAACTGGTCACCGCATTCAAGAAGAGCTGTTCCACCCGTCTAATGAAGACAAAATGGCACTACTTCAAACTCTAATCGAAGAAGAATGGCCAGATCGTGCGATCATTTTTGCTAACACAAAACACAAATGTGAATCCGTTTGGGGCCATTTAGCGGCCGATGGTCATCGTGTGGGCTTGTTAACGGGTGATGTGCCACAGAAGAAGCGTGAAAAAATTCTTGAGCAATTCACTAAGGGTGACCTCGATATTCTGGTTGCTACCGATGTAGCCGCTCGTGGTCTGCATATTCCACAAGTGACACATGTATTCAACTACGATTTACCCGACGACTGTGAAGATTACGTACACCGCATCGGTCGTACCGGTCGTGCAGGAGAAAGTGGTCATTCAATTAGCTTTGCGTGTGAAGAGTACGCTGTTAATTTGCCAGCGATAGAAGAATACACTGGACACACTGTCCCTGTATCAGAGTACGATGCATCAGCCCTGCTCAAAGATCTACCAGCACCGATTCGTATGCGCGCACCGCGTAACCAACAGCGTCGGACCAATACTGGTGGCACTCGTTCAGGTAACCGTAAACCGCAAGGACGTCGCCCACGCCAACCGCGTCAATCAGCGCCGAAACAGTCATAAAAGGAAACTGAAGTCGTTTATGAGTCAAGCAGGATCATCGCCGCTATACGCCGCCATCGACCTTGGGTCGAACAGCTTTCACATGCTCGTTGTGCGTCACATCGATAGCAGCGTTCAAACCATGGCTAAAATTAAGCGCAAAGTTCGTCTAGCGGCAGGCTTAGATGAACATAATTCGCTTAGCCTAGAAGCGATGCAGCGAGGATGGGACTGCTTAAGTCTATTTGCAGAACGATTGCAGGATATTCCTAAGCAAAACATTCACATTGTCGGGACGGCAACATTGCGAACCGCGACCAACGTGGATGTATTTCTTGAAAAGGCGAACCAGATCCTTGGCCAGCCAATCGAGGTCATCTCTGGAGAAGAAGAAGCGGCCACTATCTATAAAGGCGTCGCCCACACTTCTGGTGGTTGTGGCCGTCGCTTGGTCGTCGATATTGGTGGTGCAAGCACTGAGTTGATCATTGGTGAAGGTTTCGAAGCCAAAGCCTTAACCAGTTTGAAAATGGGGTGTGTTACTTGGTTGGAAAACTTTTTTAAAGATCGTCAATTGAGTGCTCGTAACTTCGATGCAGCGATTCAAGGTGCTAAACAAACCATCACGCCTATTCTGGAACAGTATACAGACTTAGGTTGGGATATTTGTGTGGGTGCCTCTGGTACCGTTCAAGCACTACAAGAAATAATGCTGGTGCAAGGTATGGATGAAGTGATTACTCACGCCAAACTTAAGCGTCTGCAAAAGCAAGCCATGCTCGCCGATCATTTAGAAGAATTAGATATAGAGGGCTTAACGCTTGAACGCGCCCTAGTCTTCCCAAGTGGTCTCTCGATTTTGATCGCCATTTTTGAACTGCTCGAAATCGATACAATGACGCTAGCCGGTGGCGCTCTGCGTGAAGGCTTGGTCTACGAGATGGTTGACGAACTGCGTCAGAACGACATCCGTGTCCGTACTATAAGTAGTGTGCAAAGCCGCTATCAACTCGATTGCCAATATGGTGAACAAGTGGCGGCACTTGCACATAAGCTGCTTGAACAAGCCGGGGGGGATGCCTGGATAACAGAACCGCAGGGTAGAGTTCTTCTGGAAACCGCGGCCAAGTTACACGAGATAGGTTTAACTATCGACTTCAAAAAAGGTGGTGAGCACAGCGCTTACTTACTCCAGAACCTCGATTTACCTGGCTATACTCGCGCGCAAAAATTCTTTCTTGGCGAGATCACTCGTCGTTATCGCGAACAATTAACATCGTTGCCAGAGCAGCACGCCCTGTCAGGTACCAGTGCAAAACGCGTACTACGTTTGTTGCGGCTGGCGGTATTGTTGACTCATCGTCGCAACCCAAGCTTGGAACCTAACGTTACGCTCACGGCAAAAGATGACAACCTGACATTAAACATTGATGCGCAGTGGCTCACCGCAAACCCACTGACAGCGGCTGAGTTGGACATTGAGTCCAACCGTCAAACCGACATTGGCTGGCCATTAACGATCACCGCTGATTAATGATAACCATCAAAATAAAAGCCTCCTTAGCGCCTTTTTAATCACTTCGACTCTTATTGTCGCTGTTGGGTACCGATGTTCTCTATACTCACTTCGCTGTGCATTCCTTCAAATACAACAAAGCCGCTATAAACAAGCGGCTTTGTTGTTATTAGTCAATACCTAACACTAAGACGCCGTAGTGACTTTAAAGTTAGGGTTCACTGCGGTCAGCTTTTTAATGAGATAATTCAATAACACGCCGTACATCGGCACAAACAAACCAAGACTGATCACCAGTTTAAAGCCGTAATCCACCAGCGCAATTTCCGTCCAGTGTTCTGCCATAAATGGGTCTGGACTTTGGTAGAAGGCAATCGCAAAGAATGCCATAGTATCAAGTGCGTTACCAAACAGAGTTGAACATGTCGGGGCTATCCACCATTGTTTCATTTGGCGCAAGCGGTTAAACACGTGCACATCCAGAATTTGCCCAAACAAGTAAGCCATAAAGCTCGCAATCGCAATTCGAGCCACGAACAAATTAAATTCTCCGAGGTGGTTGAAGCCTTGAAATTGACCTTCGAAAAAGACGACCGAGAGAAAGTAAGAGACCGCCAAGGCTGGCAACATCACTAAAAAGATAATCTTACGTGCTAACGGTGCACCGAAAATACGTACCGTTAAATCAGTCGCTAAGAAAATAAATGGGAACGTGAATGCTCCCCAAGTGGTATGCAAGCCAAAAATGGTAAACGGTAGCTGAACGAGATAATTGCTGGATGCAATAATGGCTAGGTGGAATAGAACCAGATAAATAAGGGCGTTGCGCTGCTGCGCAGGGGTAAAGTGACTCATGCGATACCTTTTTAGTTTGGTTTGGGGGCGAGGGAACCCAAATTGAGTGCTTAATCAAAGCGACTCTTACCAACAATGTAAATGAAAAATAAGCTGGCTACGCTCATTCAGAGCAAAGCGGTGGGCGATTATACATTAACCACTTTGCTCTGCAAGCCATCTGTTTCACGCAAACGTTTGAGCATAAAAAGGAGTGTTTCATGTGGAACACCCCTTAAGAGATCGCTGCCAATGTAGAACTTAGAACCCGCGTTGAAATAATCCGGCGAGATAATCAAGCTCTTCCTTACTCTCTTCAATCGTGAGAGTTTCAAACCAAATCGCTTCACTGTAGTGCTCCGCTTTCATAAATAAGCGGCAACCTTCAAAGTCAATCAACCATGAATGAACATCTGCATCCCACTGCTTTTCCACCACAGAAGCAGACAGTAACTTAACGAGATATTCACCTAACGTCGGAAACGTATCGAGATCGAAGCTTGGCGCGGCAATAATTAAGCGCCCTTCTTCGGCTATGTATTCTACTAAGCCAAATTCCTTTTGCATTTTGGTCTCTTATCCTTGGTGGGTAATGTGTTCTTGAACCAGATCTAAGAATGGATCGGCATATTTCTCTAACTTACGTTGACCCACGCCGCTGACCGCAAGCATTTCACCGTATGACGTCGGCAATATTTCTGCCATATCAATCAACGTCGCATCACTGAACACGACATACGGTGGTAAGCCATCTTCATCAGCAATCGATTTACGCAGCTTACGTAGTTTAGCAAACAGTTTTTTATCGTAATTCTTGCTGGTGAGTTTATCCGACTTCGCCGCCCTTGCAGCCGTATCGAGACGCGGCACCGCGAGCTCTAACGCCACATCGCCACGCAATAACGGACGTGCTTCTTCCGTCAATTGCAACGTCGAGTTACGGGTTATGTTTTGAAACAGTAACCCTTTATGAATCAGTTGACGGAAAATACTGACCCAATAATCATGACTATGATCGCGACCAATACCGTAGGTCGAAATTTTATCGTGGCCATGCTCACGTACGCGAATGTTATGCATACCACGCAACACTTCGACCACATAGGTCATACCAAAGCTTTGGTTAACGCGATAAACACAAGACAATGCCTTGCGTGCTTCTTCGGTCGCATTAAAATGTTTTGGTGGATCAAGGCAGATATCGCAATTACCACAAGGCTTCTCGCGATACTCGCCAAAGTAATTGAGTAACACTTGGCGACGACAAGTTTGCGCTTCGGCAAAGGCGCTCATGGCTTGCAGTTTGTGGCTTTCTACCTGCTTTTGCGGACCTTCGTTTTTTTCATCTAACATGCGGCGCAACCAACTGATATCGGCTGGGTCGTACAACATCATTGCTTCGGCTGGCAAACCATCTCGCCCTGCTCGGCCTGTCTCCTGATAGTAGGATTCGATATTGCGTGGGATATCAAAGTGCACCACAAAACGTACGTTTGGTTTATTGATCCCCATGCCAAAAGCGACGGTCGCCACCACAATTTGAATATCGTCACGCTGGAACGCTTCCTGAACATACGCACGTTCATCTGTCTCCATTCCCGCGTGATAACCTGCTGCACGTATATGGTTATTACATAATTTCTCGGTCACCATTTCGACTTTCTTTCGGCTACCACAATAGATAATACCGCAGCTCCCTTTTTGGGTGGCAAGGTAGCGAATGATTTGCGAAACCGGTTTATGTTTTTCAACCAAGGTATAGCGGATATTGGGGCGATCAAAACTGCCCAAATAAATCTGAGGCTCATGCAAACGTAAGCGCTCTAGGATATCTCGACGCGTCGCGTCATCCGCCGTTGCCGTTAACGCCATGAATGGCACATGTGAGAAATTCTGTTTCAGCTGACCCAATGCCGCGTATTCTGGACGAAAATCGTGTCCCCATTGTGAAATGCAGTGCGCTTCATCCACCGCAATCATCGACAACGCAAGGTTCTCTAAACGCTCGATAAAGTCACGCATTAAGACACGTTCAGGTGAGACATACACCAATTTAAGCTGCCCAGAATGCATACGGTTATACACACTTAACAGCTCCTCTCTGCTCATCGTCGAGTTGACACACTCCGCCGCCACACCGTTCGCTTTGAGCTGATCAACTTGGTCTTTCATCAGCGAAATTAACGGTGAGATGACCAAGGTGATCCCAGGTAGCACCAAAGCAGGAATTTGGTAACAGAGAGACTTACCGCCTCCCGTTGGCATGATGACTAAGCTGTCCTTGCCTTCGATAGCCGCGTCAATGACTTCTTGTTGGCCGTCACGAAAGGTCTGATAACCGAACACTTCCTCCAACACACGTCGGGGCGTTACAGGGATATCTGATGGTTCGGCTAACAAGGTCGAGGTCATGGATAATCTCAGATTGAGTGATTATAGAAATGCTTTTGCATGCCACCGGCACACAAAGTGAGGGCACATTGTAATGGGGTTTCGTGGCGAATAAAACCGCAAATTACTAGGTGTTTCCCAGTGCGGCTCGTATACTCCTTTTCTGCTCTATAAACACACAATTAGGTGACAATTCATGACACCAGAACAACAACGTGCACGGCAAGGCACTCTGCTTGCTATTGGGGCTTACACCATGTGGGGCATCGCGCCAATGTACTTTAAGTCCATCGCACAAGTGTCTCCTTTAGAGATCTTGAGTCATCGTGTGATTTGGTCTTTCTTTTTGCTCGCCGCCCTTCTCCATTTTGGTCGTCATTGGCGCTCGGCTTACCACATTGTCAAAGACAAAACGAAAATCGCTTACCTCCTCTGTAGCTCAGTGCTGATAGGTGGTAACTGGCTCATTTTTATCTGGGCGGTCAACTCCAACCATATGCTCGATGCCAGCTTGGGTTATTACATCAACCCACTACTCAACGTATTGCTTGGAATGGTCTTCCTCGAAGAGCGACTACGTAAGCTGCAATGGCTTGCTGTCGTACTGGCGGCCTGTGGCGTGTTGGTCCAGCTGATTGTATTTGGATCCGTACCCCTCGTGGCGATTGCGCTGGCAATGAGCTTTGGACTTTATGGTCTGTTGCGCAAAAAAGTCAGCGTTGACGCTAAAACAGGGTTATTTATCGAAACCTTACTACTGTTGCCAATAGCTGCGGTTTACCTGCTCTTTTTTGCCGAGACACCAACTTCGAACATGCTAAGCAACCCACTCCATTTGAACAGCTCGTTGGTTGCGGCAGGCATCATTACTACGCTGCCTTTACTTTGCTTCACTGGCGCAGCAACAAAGCTTAAGTTATCTACTCTGGGCTTTTTCCAGTACATCGCCCCAAGTTTGATGTTCTTGCTCGCAGTACTGATTTATGGTGAATCCTTTACCATGGATAAAGCCATCACCTTCGCCTTTATTTGGAGCGCGTTAGTCGTGTTTAGCTTTGATGGACTGCGTAACAACCGTCGCTCACGCCGAATCGTTCAGCCACAGTGATCGTTTTTTACAAGACAAATTAGAAATTGCCAGATAAGCTTGGTCACAATGTGACCAAGCTTTTTTTGTATGTAATGGAACAGATTCAATACTACGCAACCGACCATGATCAGCTGAGCCTGATCGAGGCGAAATACCAGAAGTTTGCTTTTCAAAGGCACTATCATCTGGACTTTCACCTCGGTCTAATCACGCATGGCACGCAAAAGTTCCAATATCAAGGCTGTAGCCATCAAGTGGGTCATGGGCAAATCGTAATTATGCCGCCAGATGAACTGCACGACGGGCACTCTAAGCTCGAAAGTGGCTATGAAGTGAATGTATTTGCGATCGAGCCGCACCTACTCAGCGATCTTGCCGATCTTAGTCAAAATGGTCAAATAATCCGCTTTAATGAATTGATCATCTCCGATCCACAGATATTTTCACAACTTAGTAACTTACATGCTCTTCTTCGCCGCGATAACCTCAGCCAACTCACCAAAGATTGCCTTCCTTTTGAAGGATTTAATCAACTTTTTGATCGCTACGGATCACTCGCGAGGCAAAAAGTGGTCCCTCTTGGGAAACAGTCTTTACATACCTTAAAAGATTACTTAATGGCGAATCTCGACCAAACGGTTCGCTTAGATGCCCTATCAGAGCTCTGCCAACTGAGCCCCACGCAATTTCAACGCCATTTCAAAGCGCAAACGGGGATGACTCCCTACGCTTGGTTTGCTCGCTTGCGATTAGAGCAAGGAATGAAACTACTCCAAGCAGGATGGTGTGGTACGGACGTCGCCTATCAAGTGGGTTTTTATGATCAGGCCCACTTTAGTAAAGCGTTTAAACAAACCTATGGCGTCTCGCCTTCACAAGTGGCACGCTAATATCTCATACGCTGTGGTATTCAGTACTGCTAGTTTTTTACAAGCACTACCGAATAAGAATCACGACAATAGCTCATATCCACTATGTTTTGAGATGTGTTATGAATGAATCGACTATCCTGTTGACGCTCGCCAGCATTCACTTTATCGCTTTGATGAGCCCGGGTCCCGACTTTGCGCTTGTGGTACAAAATGCGACCCGTCACGGCCGTCAAACTGGCTTGTACATCGCGCTGGGGTTGTCTGTTGGTATTTTGCTGCATTCTTTATTCAGCCTAACCGGAGTGAGCTATTTGGTTCACCAGCACCCGGTGCTCTACTCCATCTTACAATTGCTTGGGGGTAGTTATCTGCTGTATCTGGGTATCGGTGCACTGCGCAGTGTGATCGCGATGATCAAAAATCCACTTTCTGATCAACCGAGCAACACCAATAACCTTGTGATCAGTAATAAACGTCAGGCGTTTACCAAAGGGTTCGCCACCAATATTCTCAACCCCAAAGCCTTAGTTTTTTTTGTGAGTTTAATGTCAAGCCTCGTCCCAGCGGACATGTCCGTGACAGGCAAAGGGATTGCTCTGGTGATTTTGTTTGGTTTGTCGCTGTTCTGGTTCTCCAGCCTTGCATGGATGCTGTCAACGCAGCGCTTGCAAACAAGATTGCAGCAAGCTGGCATCTACATTGATGGCTTATGTGGTGTGGTCTTTACTTTAGTTGGCGGTAGCATTTTACTTCACACTGTTCGTGCTTTTATCGAATAGCATACTGATTTTATAGGCTGTACACTCGACATTTCTTCAATCAGAAACTCGACGACTATCTCCATGGCTGCCAAGCTGAATAACCTTAGTTGGCAACATGGAGAGTCATCATGCAATGGACGTTTAACCGACTCGTACTCTCGGGTCTTTTTCTTACTTTCCCTTTCACCTTCACTGGACAAGCCTTCGCTAACCAAGCTGCAGATTCTGTCGCACCAGAGCACAGCACTGGCATTGAGCAAAAGCAACTGGTCAAAGCTAAAGATTATATGGTTACCGCTGCAAACCCACTGGCGACCCAAGCGGGTGCAAACGTGCTTGAGCAAGGCGGAAACGCGATAGATGCCATGGTCGCGGTGCAATTGATGCTTGGCTTAGTCGAGCCTCAGTCGTCAGGTATTGGCGGCGGTGCATTCTTAGTGTATTGGGATAGCGAAAAACAAAAACTGACCACTTACGACGGGCGTGAAACCGCCCCCCTCGCCGCAACGCCAAAACTATTTTTAGATGATAAAGGGCAGCCACTGCAGTTCTACGATGCCGTGGTTGGTGGACGCTCTGTCGCAACACCAGGCACCGTGAAACTATTGTGGGATACCCACCAGAAATACGGCAAGTTGGAATGGAAAAAGATCATTCAGCCGGTTATCTCGCTTGCGGAGCAAGGATTCAAAGTCAGTCCTCGCCTAGCAAGTTTGATAGAAAAAGACGCCGAGCGTTTATCACGCTTTCCAGTCACGAAAGCCTATTTCTTTAACTCGGATGGTTCACCAAAAACCGCAGGGACACTATTAAAAAACCCTGAATACGCGCAAACGCTGAGTGCGATTGCTAAACAAGGCACCCAAGCCTTCTATCAGGGTGATATCGCCAAAGACATTATCGAGACGGTACAAAACGCGCCGGGCAACCCCGGCGTATTAGCCCAACCCGACTTTGATACCTACCAAATCAAACAACGTGAGGCGGTTTGTGTGGCATACCAAAGCTATGACATTTGCGGCATGGGACCACCAAGCTCTGGCGCGCTCACTATTGGCCAGATTTTGGCGATCACTGAACAGTACGATCTCAAAGGCTGGGGGGCTAACAGCATTAAATCTTGGCAAGTACTTGCCGATGCATCACGTCTGGCGTTTGCTGACCGTGGTAAATACATGGCAGACCAAGATTACGTGCCGATGCCAACGCAAGGCTTGCTCGACAAAAGCTACCTCCAACAGCGAGCAGAGCTCATCCAAGTCGGTAAAGCACTAAGCAAGGTTGAAGCGGGTAACCCGCCGTGGTCGCACGCTATGAATTTAAGCATGGACGAGTCCATTGAGCTTCCTTCCACCAGCCATTTCAATATCGTCGATAAGCAAGGCAATGTGGTGTCAATGACCACCACCATTGAGAACGCCTTTGGTTCGCGTTTAATGGTGCGTGGTTTCTTACTTAATAATGAACTGACTGATTTTTCTTTCCGTACTCATAATGACGGAATCCCAATCGCCAACCGCATAGAACCAGGCAAGCGTCCACGTTCTTCAATGGCCCCGACCATTATGATGAAAGATAACAAACCTTACATGGCGATAGGCTCTCCGGGTGGCAGTCGCATTATTGGTTACGTGGCTCAAACAATCATTGCCCATACGCAATGGGATATGGACATTCAACAAGCGATCAATCAACCACGATTACTCGACCGTTTTGGTACCTTAGATATTGAGCAAGGTACCGCCGCAGAGCGCTTGCAGCCTGAGTTGGATAAGCTTGGCTTGAAAAC
The DNA here is from genome assembly GCF_002563795.1 of Vibrio sp. ES.051. GTDB lineage: Bacteria > Pseudomonadota > Gammaproteobacteria > Enterobacterales > Vibrionaceae > Vibrio. The sequence goes on along the minus strand of NZ_PDJL01000002.1, from coordinate 22,632 downwards.
CAATATTCGCGATCTCAACTCGGGGTTGCACGCGATTCGAATCACCAAAGATGGGCTAGAAGGTGCCGCTGATCCTCGTCGAGAAGGAGCAGCGATCGGCAAATAGGCCTGTTTTGCTCGCCCCCTTGTGCGAGATATCTCACAAGGGGGTAAGCCAACCTCTCTTTCTTTATAGGTAAAAGAGAACAAAAATAAACATAAGACTTTGAATAAAAAGGATATGTATCTTTTTTAAACATATGAGATTTAGCAAAATGTGAGTTGTGACCGTTGTTGGGCATCGTGAAACGCGTAATATTAATCGTGTCGGAAGGATGCTGACACGGAACAGGAAACACCACGGACTTGGTGAACTTCAGGAAGAAGAAACGGTTATTCAGGATGAATAGTCGGGCATGGATTGCAAAATAGGACATTGAACGGAATCAATAGTGACTAGGATGGTTGCTACTAAGGACGGCAATGGACACCTCTGGACGAGGCAAGGACTGAACATCAGGATGATGTCATGGACACCGCTCAGGGAACAAGTGATGATAGCTAACGAGGATGGTTAGCAGACCAGGATAAGGTCAAGGACACCGCTAGGATGGCGATGAAAGGATTAAGCTGAAGGAATACAGCACGCTATCAAGGATTTGATGCAAGGAGCACTTTGAGTAGCTGGATTGCTGCAAGTAAGACCACAACCCCGATGGGCGCAAGCCCTCGGGGTTTTTCTTTGTCTGCGTCGCAACTGAAGCCTATCCTACTCAGAGACCACAAGAGCTGCCAAAGCAGCTCCTTTTTTTTATTTTAAACAATAAAAATCAACAACTTAAAAACAATAAAGAACTCACAACCTTTCAAGTCTCGCATAAGCAGTCACTAACCACTTAATACCTTCACCATTGAACGCAATCTGTACTCGGCTTTGTGGCCCACTGCCTTCAAAGTTGATGATCGTCCCCTCACCAAACTTTGGATGCATCACCCGAGCCCCCAAGGCAAAGCCCGTTTCATTAAAGTTTTCTTTGACTGCAGTCTGGCTAAATCGACCAGTGGTCGAAGGTCGGCTGACTTGCGCCTTCATTCGAACTTCATCCAAACACGTTTCTGGCAATTCACGAATAAAACGTGACGGTTTGTGGTACTTATCCTGACCATACAGACGGCGCATCTCTGCGTAAGTGATGTACAGTTTTTGCATTGCACGCGTGATGCCTACGTAGCAAAGGCGGCGCTCTTCTTCTAGGCGCCCTGCCTCTTCAGCCGACATCTGGCTTGGGAACATGCCCTCTTCCACACCCACCATAAACACCAACGGGAATTCCAGACCTTTCGCGCTGTGCAATGTCATTAACTGAACCGCGTCCTCGAATTCGTCTGCTTGGCCTTCCCCCGCCTCCAGTGCCGCATGGGTTAAGAAAGCCGTCAGCATTGACATCTCTTCCGCTTCTTCTGGTTTCTCAAATTGACGCGTTGCCGTCACCAATTCTTCCAAGTTTTCAATACGCGCTTTAGACTTTTCGCCTTTCTCTTGCTCGTACATCGCAAACAAACCTGAATACTTAATGACATGGTCAGTTTGCTCGTGCAATGGCATTTCGAGCGTATCATCTTCCAGTGCCGTAATTAACTCAATAAAACGACTTAACGCCCCTGCAGCACGGCCTGATAGCACTTGCTCATCAAGCATCGCCACACAAGCTTCCCACATCGTGCAGCCACGATCGCGCGCCGCACGACGAATGGTTTCCAACGTTTTGTCCCCCAAACCACGTGTCGGGGTATTCACCACACGCTCAAAAGCCGCATCATCATTTCGGTTACCGATCAAACGCAGGTAACTCAGTGCATCTCGAATTTCCAACCGTTCGAAGAATCGCATACCGCCATAAATACGGTATGGCAACCCCGCCTGAATTAACGCTTCTTCAAGAACACGAGATTGTGCGTTATTACGATACAACATCGCGGCCTCACTCAAAGCTCCGCCGTTCTCCTGCCACTCTTTGATTTTGTTTACCGAAAAACGGGCTTCATCCAGTTCATTGTAAGCACTGTAAACCGAGATAGGCTCCCCCTCGAGGCCATCAGTCCAAAGCTCTTTGCCCATGCGTTCAGTATTATTGGCAATCAAGGTGTTTGAAGCTTCGAGAATCGTCTTTGTGGAACGGTAGTTTTGCTCCAGACGAATAGTATTGACGCTCGGAAACTCCAGCGTGAACTTCTCAATATTCTCCACTTTTGCACCACGCCAGCCATAAATCGACTGATCGTCATCCCCCACGATCATCACGTGACAATCAGGGCCAGCCATCATGCGCAGCCAAGCGTACTGGATGTTATTGGTGTCTTGGAACTCATCGACCAAAATGTGCTTAAAACGCGCTTGGTAATGCTCACGGACAAATTTATTATCGCGCAGTAGTTCGTGTGCACGTAGAAGAATCTCCGCAAAGTCGACTAAGCCCGCACGATCACACGCCTCTTGGTAAGCAGTGTACAGCTGTAGGTTCGTTTTGGTCACGGGGTCGTGGTAGGCGTCGATATGCGATGGGCGTAATCCTTCGTCCTTCTTACCATTGATCCACCAAGCAACCTGACGTGCAGGCCATTGCTTCTCATCTAAGTTTTGCGCTTTTATCAGGCGCTTCAACAAGCGTTGCTGATCATCACTGTCGATAATTTGAAAGTCTTCCGGTAGCTTGGCATCAAGATAGTGCGCACGCAAAATGCGGTGACAAATACCGTGGAAGGTGCCATTCCACATGCCAGATGCACTACCCATCATCAATTCTTCAATACGACCACGCATCTCTGCGGCGGCTTTATTAGTAAAGGTGACGGACATGATCGAGAACGGAGAAGCTTGCTCGACTGACATTAGCCAAGCGATACGGTGAACAAGAACGCGAGTCTTACCGCTCCCTGCACCAGCAAGGACGAGTAAGTTTTCTAGAGGAGCTGCGACGGCTTCACGCTGTTTATCGTTCAAGCCGTCGAGTAATAGAGATGGATCCATCATGATGAGCTACTGGTTTTTTATACATAAAAACCGATTATAACCTAAACAACTGGGTGCTGTTTAGACAAAAATTGATAAAAAATTCGTTGTTTTTTTGAACTGACATTCAACTGGTTATCTCGATTCGCACCCCCAAAAACCATTCACACCATCAATTCCAATGAAAGTTTTCCCTTGCTGTGTCTATCTTTTATTCTAAGCAAGTGGATAAATATTGTACATCAACACAAAGATTGGCTTGCTTACCGGAAATTAAAGGAAATCATTCAGAGGAAATTGTTATGAAAAAGTCGAATCTTGCAGTTACTGCGGCTGTTACTGGCCTTCTCGCGCTTGGTGGCAGCATGCTCACCGCAGCCCCTGCTGTCGCAGCAGAAAAAGAAAAGTGTTATGGCGTAGCGAAGGCCGGTAAGAATGACTGCGCAACGAAAAACAGCTCTTGCGCGGGTACCTCGAAAGAAGACCACCAAAAAGATGCCTTTGTTGTCGTTCCTAAAGGATTGTGTGACAAATTGGCTGGCGGTAGCACCAGCGAATCATAACTCAACGTCACAAGTTTCTGTGGGGCGCGTTGCACTTTAACCAATGCCCCCAGTTACTCGCCAACCAGAAAAGGAGTTTCACGTGAAACATCACTCTTTCCATCCTCTTGCTGGCGTCGGATTACGCTCCCCTCATCTCGATTATTTTAGCCAACATAAACCTGAGTTGTCGTGGTTAGAAGTCCACAGCGAGAACTACTTTCAACCCAACTCAGCAGAGCATCATCAACTGCAAGCACTGCGCGAGCATTACCAAATCAGTTGCCACGGTATTGGTTTATCGCTGGGCTCGGTGGAACGTGTGAATCCGAAACATTTAGCGCAACTAAAAGCATTGATAAATACAATGGATCCGCTCTTCGTCTCTGACCATTTAAGCTGGAGTGAAAATAGTGGTCACTACTTCAATGATCTACTTCCCTTGCCTTACACGGAAGAAGCGCTGCAAGTCTTCACTCGCAACGTGCTTGAAGTGCAAGAACATCTACAACGTGAAATCCTCATTGAGAACCCATCTAGTTATGTGCAGTTTCACCATTCAACCATCAGTGAATGGGACTTTCTTACCGAAGTACAAAAGCGCACCGACTGTCGTTTATTGCTCGACTTAAATAACGTATATGTTTCCGCCTTCAATCACGGTTTTGATTGCGACACATACCTAGATGCGATTCCAGCCGACAAAGTCGACGAGATCCATTTGGCAGGTTTTACGATTAAACAATGGGATAACGGTGCGATCTGGATTGATACTCACAGCCGTCCCGTCAGTGATGAAGTGTGGCAACTATTCGCCAGTTGGACGCAAAAACACGGCCCTCGCCATACGTTGATTGAATGGGATCTGGATATTCCAGCACCAGAAATCCTCCTTGGCGAAGCAGAAAAAGCATCCTCACTATTGCAGCAAAACCATTTAATTGACCAAAAGAGCAAAAGGAAAGCGTCATGAATCTCGCGACCTTGCAGAGTCAATTTGCTAAAGCCCTATATTATCAAGCGCTCGGTGAAGAATGCGACATTGTGAGTGACGAGTTTACCGCTAACGAGCGTATCCAGATTTACCGCAACCATTTTATCATTAGCTTAAGCGAGGTTTTATCGGCGACCTACCCAATGGTTGAAGCGTTAATCGGGGATGAGTGCTTCGCGCAAATCGCTCGTCAGCACGTCCTTTCTCACCCCTTAGCTGAAGGTAATGTTGTACATTATGGTGCTGGCTTTCAAGATACGATTATGCAGTTTAGTCAGGTCATCGCTCAAGCCCCGTACGTCCCTGAAGTAGCAAAGTTTGAATGGAGTATGGACTTAGCTCGACAAATACAGAGTGAGAAAGTCGCAAAGCCAAATCGAATTCCTTTATCTGCACTGGCTCAAGTGACGGCAGAGCAACAACCTCAATTGGTGTTTCATTTGCGTACCGGCAGCCGCAGCTTTGACTCCAACTACGCCGTGTTTGATTTATTCCGTGCAATGCAAACCCAAGACTTTGAACAGCTCAATATCAATCAATTACAGCAAGGGGTCATCTCGATGCAAGCCAATGGAGAAGCTCTATGCCACGCACTCGATACCGGTGTTTTTCAACTGCTGCAATGTTTAGAGCAGAAGCAGAGTTTGAGCGAAATACCCGAAGCTTTGCTCGCTCACCTTAATAGCATCATGGCATTCGATCTCGTTGACGGTTTTACATTGAAATCAATCTAAGGAGCACTCTATGACGAATACGGTTAAACACTTAGTCAATCGGTACGACGATTTGATCAGTACCTTACAAGCTGGCTTTGTCCCTTTACTACTTCTCTTTTGTCGCTTGTGGGTTGCATGGGTGTTCTTTAATTCAGGGCTAATCAAAGTTTCTTCTTGGGATAGCACGCTGTATCTATTCGAATTGGAATACCAAGTGCCACTTTTGCCTTGGGAGCTAGCGGCCTACATGGGAACGGCTGCTGAGTTAATTCTACCAGTATTTTTAGCGCTGGGATTGATTACCCGCCCGATGGCAGCGATTCTGTTTGTGTTCAATATCATCGCGGTCATCTCTTATCCTGTCTTGTGGGAAAAGGGTTCTATGACCATCAGTTGTGGGGATTCATGACTTTAGTGGTTATCGTATGGGGACCGGGAATCATTTCCATCGACCATATTATAAAGAACAAATTGACGCGATAAAAATCCCCGCCATGGCGGGGATTTTTTATTGTTTATTCAAGTAAGCAAGAAGCTCATCGGCTGAGATACCCTGTTGAGCAAGATCTTTTGCTAACAGCTCAACTTGCTCACCTTTGCGCGACTCAATCACTTGTTGAAATTGGTACACAATATCACGCAAGATTGGTAAAGGTACTTGTTTTGCCGCACTACGAATGCGCTCGGAGCTTTGGTTACCCAGCTCATTCAGCAACTTGCCAAACATCACCTTTTCCGGCGATTCTTCCATTTGCTCTAGAATACGAGCCATTTCATACGTGGTTAACGACATTACTTTTTGAGTTCCGTTATGATGTCAGGAAAAGTCTGAACAACAAATATACACGCGTTAGTCACATTGGAAAATACTAAATTGCACTGATTTACGCTTTAACAAAGCTCGCGTGCCAATTCTTACCCGCTTTTGTAAATAGAATAACCAACGCCGGTAATAAAGCCCACATATGAATTGCAATCAGAGTTTGTGGTTCCAGTGACGCACGCTGCAATGTGCCCACCAATAACCCAGAACCACTCATTTGGAACATGCCTAACAGGGCTGCGGCTGTTCCCGCTTTATCACCAAAAGGTTCCAGTGCTTTACCAGCCGCAGCGCCAAGAATGAACGCAAACCCCACCGACGCCATAAAGATAGGCAACATGAAAGACAGCGCAGTATTCTGACCATTCATGACCATCATAACCACCCCTGCCAAACCAAGCGTCGAAATGCCTACCACAAGCGTATTGTGTGTACCGACGCGATCCATAAACTTAGGCGCGAGCATACAAGCCGTAATGTTTATCACCGCATTTACACCAAACCAAAAGGTGAATTCATTCATCGACAGTCCCATGCCTGTCATCAAAACAGATGGCGCTGAAGTCACGTAAGCAAGAATCACCGCCATCGCCATTAAGCACAGCGAAGCATGAAAGATAAATGACGGGGTGCTCAGTACGGCCCAGTAGCGACTGGGTTTGAAATAAGCCTGCCCCTTTGTCGAGGGATTGGTCTCCTTCATCATAAAAAACATCAGTGCACCAGATACGAAGGCAAAACCAGCCATAAAGCTAAAGTTAGCGCGCCAATCAAATTGCTGGGTTAACCAGCTACCAAGAATAGGGGCTAATGCCGGAATAAAGCAGATCGCACCATTGAGATAGCTGATCATCTTACCGCTTTTTTCCGGCCCAAAGAGATCGCGAACTGTTGCAAAGGCTGCTACCGATGTCGCACACGCACCTAAGCCTTGTAGCAGTCGGGACACCAACATCCACTCAATATTCTGAGCACTCCACGCCAATAAAGCGCTCATTGCGTAAATGGTGATACCGCCCAATGCAACAGTTCGACGTCCGAGTTTATCTGCCAAAGGGCCAGCAAACAGTTGCCCGACACCCATCGCAAATAAGAACCAAGTGATCGTGTCTTGTGCTAAAGCATCATCTACCTGAAAAGTGGAAGCGATAAGAGGTAACGCGGGTAGATAAATATCAATCGCAAGCGGACTGAAGAGAACCAAAAGGGTCAATAACGCCATTTGCTTTTTACGATCAGAAAACTGGCTAGGCACACAACACTCCAAATTGAACAAAGAACTTCGCCTGAGTTTAATCGTCTAATGATATGAATAGAAATGATGTATAATCATGATCATTATTCCCCTGAGGAAATTCATTGTGAACATCGAAAAGCTGGCTCGTATTGATTTCAACCTACTGGTTTGTTTTAAAGTATTGATAGAAGAGCTTAACGTCACTCGGGCGGCACATCGACTGTGCTTGAGTCAATCCGCGGTAAGCAAGTCACTCGCCAAGTTACGCATCCAATTCAATGATCCGCTGTTTACTAGAAACTCGCATGGATTGACGCCCACGCCCCGGGCTTTGTTCTTAAAACCGAAACTGGATCTGTTGATAAATCAATTAGAAGCGCTCACACAACCCGAAGAATTTTGTCCACAAAGCAGTGAATATCGTTTTCAAATTGCGGCGGTCGAAAGCATATATTCGCTTATTCTTCCCCACTTCTTACCCGCTATATTTCAGCAGGCACCTGGGGTCACGATCAGTACTCATCCTTGGTTAGATAGCACCTTTAAAATGCTCCAACGCGGTGAATTAGATTTTGGTTTAACTGGAAAAGACATCGACATTAATGATGCAAAACTAACCCTGTTGCCACCAAACGACATTAGCGAGCTAGAAATCTATCGCGACCATCAAATGTGTATTATTCGTAAAAATCACCCGGCACTAAAACAACCTTGGAACCTAGATGCGTATCTCGCCCTGCGTCACGTACAAGTCCGCTGTGATGGTAACGAACGATGGCTGTTGGATTATCGTCTTGCCGATATCGGAGCCGATCGCGATATTGCCGTGACCGTACCCGATTTCAATAGTGCCGCTAGCCTGTGCTCATATACCGACTTTATCTTCACCGCCCCAAGTCACTTTGTGCAGCTCGCCGCCAAACAGCTTGACTTGGTGGTGCTTCCCCTACCGCTGGAGTTTCCGCCGATGGCATACACTTTATTCTGGCACCGAGACAGAGAAAATGACCCGGCACTAAATTGGTTACGCGCGATGATCACGCAAAAAACCGATCACCTTAGATAAAAAGTACCGCTCTCAATTTGCGCTTCAGTGGTAAAATGAGTAGCTTAACTGTCGTCGTCCTTTTGGCTCATCTATGGCTCAGTTGTACTCCGGCTCAGCCAAAGTCATTGCAAACTTTGGTTGATCATACTGCATGGCAGAAAGAAACAGCTCCCAAACCTGAGCATAAAGGAGCCGTAATTTGAAGGAATAAAACAGATGCACAACGATACCCTAAGCCGAGTGAATGCGATTCGCGAATGGCTTGTAAAACATAATATTGATGCCCTACTGGTTCCACACGAGGACGAGTATTTGGGTGAATACGTACCAGCGCACAACGAGCGCTTGCATTGGTTAACTGGCTTTACAGGCTCTGCTGGTGCCGCCGTCATCACCAAAGAGAAGGCAGCCATGTTTGTCGATGGTCGCTATACCGTTCAAGTCACCAAACAAGTCTCTGGTGACCTCTTTGAATATCGCCACCTTATTGAAGAACCAGCTTTAGATTGGGTTCTAGATAACCTGCCAGCAAACGCTTCTGTCGCAATTGACCCTCGCATGCACAGCTCAGCTTGGCTAGATATGGCACAAGCTAAACTAGCCGGAAAGCTTGAGCTAAACATTCTGACCAACAACCCAATTGATGCGTTGTGGCAGGATCGCCCAGACCCTGTTGTCTCAGATGTTCGCCTAATGCCAACAGAAGCTGTCGGTCAATCAAGTGAGAGCAAGCGTCAAGCAATCGCCCAACTGGTTAAAAAAGCGGGTGCAGATAGCGCTGTGATCACAGCACTAGATTCTATTTGTTGGCTGCTGAATGTCCGTGGCTTGGATGTATCACGCCTGCCTGTATTACTTTCACATGCGATTCTGCATGCCGACTCAACCGTTGAATACTTCCTCGACCCTGCTCGCCTACCTGCTGAGTTTGATGCGCATGTCGGTGCCGGTGTGACCGTTCATCACCCAGAAGCACTTCAATCTCGCCTTGAAGCCATGACAGATAAAAAGGTATTAGTTGATCCTGCAATCAGTAACGCTTGGTGTAAGCTGGTACTACAAAACTCTGGTGCGTCCGTGATTGCAGCAGCAGATCCATGTCTGATGCCAAAAGCGGCGAAGAACGCAGTTGAAATTGCGGGTATGAAGGCGTGTCATATCCGCGATGGCGTGGCGATGAGCAAGTTCCTATGTTGGTTAGATGCGGAAGTTGCTGCTGGCAACCTGCATGACGAAGCGACATTGGCAGACAAACTGGAAGCCTTTCGTAGCGAAGACCCTACGCTAATGGATCTCAGCTTCGATACCATTTCAGCGGCAGGCGGGAACGCGGCCATGTGTCACTACAATCACGAGAACCAACCTGAACCTGGTAAGTTAGCACTGAACACGCTTTACCTTGTGGACTCAGGCGGTCAGTACCTCGATGGCACCACAGATATCACGCGTACTATCGCGATTGGTCAACCTTCTGCAGAAATGCAGAAGCAATTTACGTTGGCGCTGAAAGGTCATATTGGCGTGGCTCGAGCTCGCTTCCCGAAAGGCACTCGTGGTTATCAAATCGATACGCTTGCTCGCCAACACTTATGGGCAGAAGGTTACGATTACGATCACGGCACGGGCCACGGTGTGGGCCACTTCCTAAGTGTGCATGAAGGCCCAGCAAGCATTTCGAAGAAGCAAATTGATGTGCCTCTATTAGAAGGCATGGTGCTATCAAACGAGCCAGGTTACTACCGTGCAGACGCGTTTGGTATTCGTATCGAGAATCTGGAACTTGTTGTTGAAACACCAACTAAAGGTGACTTCCCTGTTCTGTCATTTGAGTCGCTAACACGCTGCCCAATCGACAAGCGCAACATCAATGTTGATATGCTTACTCGGCCTGAACTCGCTTGGCTGAATGATTACCATCAGAAAGTATGGGATGAGATCAGCCCGCTAGTTGAAGGTGATGTGAAAGAGTGGCTTCGTCAAGCAACGTTACCTATAGCACACAGCTAGAAGATAGAAAAAGTAGAGGGTTGATGTTTTGCATCAACCCTCTACTTTTGCCTATGTTTCACGTGAAACATAACGATGACCAGTGGCTTTCTTTGTTACTTAACCAGAATACGCCGAGTGCCAATCTCGCCATACAGGGTCAAACCCTTTCACCCGGATCATATCTTCTACTGAACCCGCACTTCGCTCGTCGCTGATTTCAAACTGCTCGAGAGCGACTTCTTCCGTAGCGTAACCTCCTGGTTGGGTTTTCGATGCGGCAGACATGCTCGTGATGCCTAAAGGTAAAACATTGTCTCGGAACGTTTCTGACTCACGAGTGGATAAAGACAACTCGACTTCTGGATTCAGCAAGCGATATGCGCAAATCAATTGCACCAATTGCTTATCGGTCATTACCGACTTTGGCTGTAATACATTGGCAGAGCTCGAACCTTCACAAGGTCGTAAACGCGGAAAGGAAATCGAGTATCGTGTTTGCCAGTATGTATGCTCTAGGTAATTGAGGTGTGCCGCAACATAAAAACAGTCCGTTCGCCACTCTTCCAAACCAATCAGAGCACCAATACCAATTTTATCAATTCCGGCTCTTGCTAACCTATCGGGCGTTTCTAAGCGATAGCGAAAATTCGTTTTATTACCGCGAAGGTGATGCTGCGCGTAGGTTGATGGATGGTAAGTTTCTTGATACACCATCACCGCGTCCAACCCCAAGCTCTTCAGCTCGGCGTAGTTATCTTGATCTAAAGGCTGAACTTCCATGGCTAAATAATTGAACCGCTGCTTAATCAAAGGCAGCATCTCACGAAAGTAGTTCATCCCTACTTTGGTTTCATGCTCTCCTGTGACCAACAATACGCTGTCGAATTTCATACGCTTAATGGCTTCCACTTCAGCGGCAACTTCATCTTTATTCAACGTCCTACGCTTGATGCGGTTTTCCATTGAAAAGCCGCAATAGATACACGCATTCGCACACAAGTTAGAAAGGTACAACGGTATATAAAGCGACATCGTATTACCAAAGCGCTTACGTGTTAGCGCGTAAGATTGTTGTGCCATCTGCTCCAGATAAGGCTCTGCCGCTGGTGAGATCAACGCTTTGAAATCTTCCAAGTCACGTCTAGTTTTACTTAATGCTCGCTCCACATCTTGGGCCGTTTTCGCATAGATCGACATGGAAATGTCATCCCAATTAAGCTGCTTAAACCGTTCATAAAAACTCATGTTATGACTCCACCATTACAGCTCATCCAGAAATGAGGTCAAAGGACTCGACGCTACAGCATGAGAAACTTTGCCAGCAAGTCCCGCTTCATAAGCTAAACGGCCCGACTCAACGGCCAACTTAAATGCCTTCGCCATCGCCACGGGATTGCTCGACGCTGCAATAGCGGTATTCACTAGGACGGCATCGACGCCCATTTCCATCGCACGCGCCGCATGAGAAGGCGCGCCAATCCCTGCATCCACAACCACTGGAACGTTGGCTTGATCGATAATGATTTCAAGAAAGTCGTGCGATGCGATGCCTTTGTTAGAGCCGATCGGCGCACCTAATGGCATCACAGCCGCACAGCCTACTTCTTCTAAACGCTTACACAAAACAGGGTCCGCATGGCAGTATGGAAGAACAATAAAACCATCACGTACCAACCGCTCAGCGGCTGCAAGTGTCTCGATTGGGTCTGGCATTAGGTACTTCGGATCTGGGTGAATTTCCAGTTTTAACCAGTTAGTACCTAACGCTTCTCGCGCTAGTTGTGCAGCAAATACGGCATCTTTAGCATTCTTTGCACCCGAAGTGTTCGGCAATAAGTTCACACCCGCTTGTACTAACGGCAGCAAAATATCGTCTTGTTGGTCGTTCACATTTACACGCTTCAACGCCATAGTTGCAAGTTGAGAACCCGACACTTGAATCGCTTCAGCCATTAATCGGCTGTTGGCAAACTTGCCTGTTCCAGTGAACAGTCTTGATTCGAATTGTTTATCACCAATTTTAAGCATCGACGTTAACCCCCTGCGATTGCTTGAAACAAAGAGAGGCTATCTCCCTCGGAAAGGTCTGTGCTCGCCCATTCACTGCGCGGTATCACATAGTTATTAATGGCGAACACACAGCCTATTTCTGGCAGAGAAAATCGCACAATGATCTGCTGTAAGTTCACTCCAACTTCCACTTTGTGTCGCTGTTCATTGATGGTAATCGTCATGTGCTGATTGTCCGCACCTTGAGATGAATTTAGTATTGAATTGTTAGATTTAGATAATGTCATTGCTTCCGACTCTCTATGCTCTGACTTGTATTACTCGTGGCTAGCTCTGTCCACAAACCTGACATTGACGGTCCTTACCTATCGCTAAGTGATTCCAGCTCATCAGTAGACCATCAAAAATATGTAACTGATTCGTCGATACATGGAATGCCCCAGTGGCCAGTTTTTGGATAGCCGCCATTGCTTGGTAGTTGCCGAGTGTGCCTACCACCGGACCGACGACACCGTTCTCACTGCACGTTTTAACCTGCTGAAGTTCGTCAAAAGGATATAAGCAACGGTAACAGCCTGAGTCTTTAGACTGATAATCAAACACTGCAAACTGACCTTGCCAACCAATAGCTGCAGCAGAAATGAGTGGCGTGCTTTGCTCAAAACACACTTGATTGATCAGCTGTCTCGTAGGCAGGTTATCGCAGCAATCCAATACCACATCCGCCAACATGACTTCGAGTTGTAGCGGTAATTTATCCAGTCGCTTAGCGATTGTACGCACTTGAACCATGGGGTTGAGCGCAGCGAGTTGTTGTGCGGCTGCATCGACTTTGGCCATGCCCAAATCGTGCTCACGATAGATCACCTGCCGCTGTAGGTTACTGTTATCAACGTCATCGTCATCCACCAAAACCAACTTACCAACCCCAGCACCGGCTAAATACAGACTCGCCGCGCTGCCAAGTCCACCACAACCGACTATCAGCACATGCGACTGGCCTAGTTGAACTTGACCCTTTTCACCCACCTCAGGTACAGCAATCTGACGCTGGTAACGCATAAATTCTTTATCTGTGAGCACTATCGTCTCCCACCTTGAAGCTTTGATTCAACGAAGTTTCATCAACTGTGCGCTGTTCTTCTGTCATTAAATCAGCAAAGAAGTGAATCACTGATTGTGGAGACTTAGCCAAAGTAATCGCTCGCACGACGGCTAAACTCGACACTCCACATTGCCAAACTTGCGGCGCGTTGGATTGGTCAATACCACCAATAGCCACCGTCGGATAACCAAGCACTTCACTGCCGCTTTCATTACGGTAAGGAATACTATTAATCAACTTTTGGTACAGAGCTAAACGAATAAGCCCTTGTGGCTTTGAAGGCATTTGCTTTGTCGTCGTTGGAAAAATATGCCCGAGGGCAATATAGCTTGGATGGCTTTGGACAATACGGAGCAACTCGTAATAACCATGGGTTGATAAGCCCAAGCGAATGCCAGCTTGGCTCAACTCGCTCAGGTTAGACTCTTCAATATCTTCCTGACCAAGATGGACACCAAACGCACCATACTTAATGGCTAACTCCCAGTAATCGTTAATAAATACCTGCGCGTTGTACTGTTGCCCAAGTTCAATAGCACGCGCCACCTGTTGTTCTAAATCAGGTTGGTCTGGATTTTTGATACGCAGCTGAATGGTATTAATGCCTAATGGCAATAAACGTTCGACCCAAACAACATCATCAACAACCGGATAAAGTCCCAAACGGTTCCTGTTCAACGTTGGAAAACGTAGTTCGTGACCTTCTGTCGCCCAGCCGACTTGAATACCTAAACGCTCATCTTCAAGGACTGGGATTGGAAAATCGGAAAACTCACACGCCCAAGACTGTGAAACCATAGCTTCACCATCAATGGATGTTTCACGTGAAACATTGGTCATGGCACGAGCAAACGTCAGCGCATCCTCGATAGGAAAATCCAAGACTAACAATGTTAAGACCCAAGCCAAATGTAACTCAGGTTTAAAATAATGAGAGGAATCAAACGAACTAGAGAGCGCTCTCACCTCACCGTTGATCGGATGATGCCAGATATCGAGTTGTGCTTGTCGGCTCACCTGCCGATCATCAATACCGATGTAGACGTCTGAAGAGGCTTGTTTAAGGTATTCCTTAACGGACAGCGAGGAGCGATAATAAATTACATGTTCGCTATCATCATTCAAATGATCAGTACAGAGGTCGGTACTTACGCTCTTAATTTGTTGGTCACAAATAAGCTGAATAGACTGAGTTGGGCTCACACCCAACTCAATCATTTCAATGCTAAAACCCTGCTCTTTCGCCAACAACAAGCACTGCTGAACTAACCACGTTAATTCAATTAATGATGACGGAATAAGGATTTTCATCATTACTCGTCAACCTCTGCATGTGCGGCTGGATGATATAATTCAGAGCCAGTAGCTCGAAATTCTTCCGACTTTCTGCGCATTCCTTCCAGTGGATCATCTAACATTTTGATAGAAACCGCCTGATCCGCTGCCACTTGCTCGGTGTCTTTCGCGTACTCTCTTACCTCTTGCGAAATCTTCATCGAGCAGAACTTTGGTCCGCACATCGAACAGAAGTGAGCAACTTTTCCCGACTCTTGAGGCAAGGTTTCATCATGGAAAGCGCGAGCGGTTTCTGGGTCGAGTGACAAGTTGAATTGGTCTTCCCAACGGAACTCGAAGCGAGCTTTAGAAAGCGCGTTATCACGAACTTGTGCGCCAGGGTGTCCTTTCGCCAAATCAGCAGCGTGAGCAGCAAGCTTATAGGTGATCATGCCCGTTTTTACGTCTTCTTTATTTGGTAAGCCAAGGTGCTCTTTTGGGGTGACGTAACAAAGCATTGCACAGCCGTACCAACCAATCATGGCAGCACCAATGCCTGAAGTAATATGGTCGTAACCAGGAGCCACGTCTGTCGTCAGTGGACCAAGGGTGTAGAACGGTGCTTCATGACAGTGCTCCAGCTGCTCTTCCATGTTCTCTTTGATCATGTGCATTGGAACATGACCAGGACCTTCGATAATGACCTGAACGTCGTATTCCCCAGCTATCTTGGTCAACTCGCCAAGAGTACGAAGCTCTGCAAATTGCGCTTCATCGTTAGCATCGGCAACCGAACCAGGACGCAGACCATCACCGAGAGATAGTGCCACATCGTACTTGGCACAGATTTCACAGATCTCTCGGAAGTGGGTATATAAGAAGCTTTCTTGGTGATGCGCTAAACACCATTTCGCGATGATAGAACCACCACGAGAGACGATGCCAGTAACGCGCTTTGCAGTCATTGGCACATAGCGAAGTAATAAACCGGCATGGATAGTGAAGTAATCAACGCCCTGCTCTGCTTGCTCAATCAGAGTATCGCGCATCACTTCCCAGTTAAGATTTTCGGCAACTCCATTCACTTTCTCAAGCGCTTGATACATAGGTACGGTACCGATCGGAACCGGGCTGTTACGCAGAATCCATTCTCGAGTTTCATGAATATTGCGACCTGTGGAGAGATCCATAACAGTATCGCCACCCCAGCGTGTCGCCCACACTAGCTTCTCAACCTCTTCCTCAATCGAAGACGTCACCGATGAGTTACCGATATTAGCGTTCACTTTGACCAAAAAGTTACGTCCAATGATCATTGGCTCTGACTCAGGATGGTTTATATTTGATGGGATAATTGCACGACCTTCAGCAACTTCTTGGCGAACAAACTCTGCAGTGATGTCTTTAGGTAGATTCGTTCCAAAGCTTTGACCCGGATGCTGTTGATTTAGCACTTCATCGCGGTATTGAGCACGCCCCATATTTTCGCGAAGGGCGATATATTCCATTTCAAGGGTAATAATGCCTTTACGAGCGTAATACAATTGGGTCACGCAATGACCATCTTTAGCACGTCGAATACGTGGTAGATTACCGTAACGCAAATCGTCTAGCGTTTCGTCTTCTAAGCGTTCCTTTGTGTACACCGAACTTACTTCATCAAGTAATTCAGTGTCACCGCGCTCTTCAATCCAGCTTTCTCTTAGCTTTGGTAAGCCACTATAAAGGTCAATATCGTAGTTCGGATCAGTATAAACACCTGACGTATCGTAGACTCGGACGGCTTCATTAGGCTCGAAAATAGGCGCTTCTTTTGTGCCACCAATCAAACTATCTGCTAGCGCTATTTCACGCATAGGTACACGAATATCTGGACGTGAACCTTCTACATATACTTTTGTGGAATTTGGGTACGGTTGTACCGAGAGTGTTTCAATGAACTGTTTTGCTTCTAGTCTCGCTTGTTTGCGACTCGACATAGCATTTTTCCTTGCTTTGTTATACTAGATAAAAAGTAATTGGATAAAAATGCTTGGCGGATAGATGCGACAAGAGGAGTCAAATTAAGGCTAAATAAAGCTTAAGTAATTTGCCTATAACAACATTCGACTATTTGATAGATCAACCAGAAAGAGCTCCGGTATAAATATCTTCTCTTGTTCCCTTCGCAGATTCTAATCTGATCAGGTTCAACGGATCCCGAATTAACGGTCTCAGCCTTATGGCACTCCGACAAGTGATATCAGTATATAAAAACGGCTTGGTGAAACCAAGCCGACCTGTTTAATTTTTAACTACTTTGCTAGCTGCGCATCAATAATTGGAAACCGATCCACGCGGCAGAGATGCTAAGCACCACATTTAAGAAAATATTTAACCCCATCTTAAAAAATGCACCTTGCTGCATAAGTAAAACATTATCCATAGAAAAGGTAGAAAACGTCGTTAGTGCCCCTAAAAAGCCCAAACCAATCACTTGTCGCCAAGGTTCTGTTGCCAGATGTTCACTTTCAAAGGCAGCGATCAGCAAACCCATAATAAATGAACCGACCACGTTAACAATTAGCGTACCGTATGGAAAACCACGCCCTAATACAATGACACACAGTTCAGATATCAAGTAACGAGAACACGCACCGAAAGCACCACCCAGTGCAATAAAACCAAGAATGGAAAGTTGTCCCATAATTCCCCCAAAGCTTTGATGACGATATTGTAACCAAAACTAAAGCGATATTGATGGTAAAATCTTAGAATTTAGTAATGTATTGCATTTAAAACTCCTCAGTATTTAAAAAGTTACAGGAGTCACTTTGTTTCAAGTTCAATACATGATGGTGAATTGTTATGGGCTTAGCCTTGCCGTCTCGACGTGAGCAAGAAGAAAAATCCATCCGAATGAAAATGAGATTGCTGGCTGCGCCTACTACCAAGACGTCCATTCTTACATTCAACTCGCTAAATTTTTTAACATAAGCAGAAGTCTGTGGTTCAAGCTTTCTTGAAGAAGAATTAGGCCCACCCTTTGCGCTGGACGAGAAATTTGATAGAGCAGTAATTCTCTATTCACAAGATGTATTGGCGAGGCCATCGTTGTGCCTTGGGTCGACAAAGCATCATGAGTGAGCAATCTAGCGCAAATATAAAAGATGACAGCAAAAGCCATCATACTGTTATGATAATGGCTGATGTAGGTTTGGAGTTGGCGGCTACAGTACATCGAGCGAACCAAAGCTCACTGGTTACTAGTGAATATTAGTGGAAGGGGTTGTGCGGCATGAAATCGCTTTCTAGAATGTACTTACTGCTCGCATTGCCAAACTGGTTCGAGAAATTGAGAGACCTAAACAGTTAATTTCTAAATACATCTACTATTTTCATGTATTGGCAATTTTTAAAGTAAAGAAACGAAAAAACCGCTGTAAGAACAGCGGTTTTTCATTAAAAGTGGCGGAGAGATAGGGATTTGAACCCTAGATACGCTATTAACGTATGCCGGTTTTCAAGACCGGTGCTTTCAACCACTCAGCCATCTCTCCACAAATTGTTACTAAAACTTAGTCTTATTTATCATGCTAAATTTTAGTTTTGCTTTCAGAAGCACCTTAATATTAAGGTAAATTCAAAAGCGATAAATAAAGCCTGGCGATGTCCTACTCTCACATGGGGAAACCCCACACTACCATCGGCGCTATTTCGTTTCACTTCTGAGTTCGGCATGGAAGTCAGGTGGGTCCAAAACGCTATGGTCGCCAAGCAAATTCTTTTTAACTACCGCCAACGCAGTAATTAATAATCTGGAAAGCTGTTTCAGTTCTTAACACAATCAAGTTTTCTTGTATTGAGCCCATCAAAACCCCTTGGGTGTTGTATGGTTAAGCCTCACGGGCAATTAGTACAGGTTAGCTCAATGCCTCGCAGCACTTACACACCCTGCCTATCAACGTCGTAGTCTACGACAACCCTTTAGGATACTTAAAGTATCAGGGAGAACTCATCTCAAGGCTCGCTTCCCGCTTAGATGCTTTCAGCGGTTATCGATCCCGAACTTAGCTACCGGGCAATGCGTCTGGCGACACAACCCGAACACCAGAGGTTCGTCCACTCCGGTCCTCTCGTACTAGGAGCAGCCCCTTTCAATTCTCCAACGCCCACGGCAGATAGGGACCGAACTGTCTCACGACGTTCTAAACCCAGCTCGCGTACCACTTTAAATGGCGAACAGCCATACCCTTGGGACCGACTTCAGCCCCAGGATGTGATGAGCCGACATCGAGGTGCCAAACACCGCCGTCGATATGAACTCTTGGGCGGTATCAGCCTGTTATCCCCGGAGTACCTTTTATCCGTTGAGCGATGGCCCTTCCATTCAGAACCACCGGATCACTATGACCTGCTTTCGCACCTGCTCGAATTGTCATTCTCGCAGTCAAGCGGGCTTATGCCATTGCACTAACCACACGATGTCCAACCGTGTTTAGCCCACCTTCGTGCTCCTCCGTTACGCTTTGGGAGGAGACCGCCCCAGTCAAACTACCCACCAGGCACTGTCCTCACCCCCGATGAGGGGGCTAAGTTAGAACATCAACACTACAAGGGTGGTATTTCAAGGTTGCCTCCACACATACTGGCGTACGTGCTTCAAAGGCTCCCACCTATCCTACACATGTAGGGTCAATGTTCAGTGCCAAGCTGTAGTAAAGGTTCACGGGGTCTTTCCGTCTAGCCGCGGGTACACTGCATCTTCACAGCGATTTCAATTTCACTGAGTCTCGGGTGGAGACAGCGTGGCCATCATTACGCCATTCGTGCAGGTCGGAACTTACCCGACAAGGAATTTCGCTACCTTAGGACCGTTATAGTTACGGCCGCCGTTTACCGGGGCTTCGATCAAGAGCGTCGACCGAAGTCTAACCCCATCAATTAACCTTCCGGCACCGGGCAGGCGTCACACCGTATACGTCATCTTACGATTTTGCACAGTGCTGTGTTTTTAATAAACAGTTGCAGCCACCTGGTATCTGCGACTCCTAGTAGCTCCATCCGCAAGGGACTTCACCGCCAAGAGCGTACCTTCTCCCGAAGTTACGGTACCATTTTGCCTAGTTCCTTCACCCGAGTTCTCTCAAGCGCCTTGGTATTCTCTACCCGACCACCTGTGTCGGTTTGGGGTACGATTCCATCAAATCTGAAGCTTAGAGGCTTTTCCTGGAAGCATGGCATCAATGACTTCACATCCGTAGATGCTCGACGTCGTGTCTCAGCCTTAAAAAGAGCCGGATTTACCTAACTCTTCAGCCTACGCACTTGAACCTGGACAACCGTCGCCAGGCCCACCTAGCCTTCTCCGTCCCCCCATCGCAATTTGATTGAGTACGGGAATATTAACCCGTTTCCCATCGACTACGCCTTTCGGCCTCGCCTTAGGGGTCGACTCACCCTGCCCCGATTAACGTTGGACAGGAACCCTTGGTCTTCCGGCGTGGAGGTTTTTCACCCCCATTATCGTTACTCATGTCAGCATTCGCACTTCTGATACGTCCAGCGTGCCTTACGACACACCTTCAACCGCTTACAGAACGCTCCCCTACCCAATACTCAAAGAGTATTGCCGCAGCTTCGGTTTACTACTTAGCCCCGTTACATCTTCCGCGCAGGCCGACTCGACCAGTGAGCTATTACGCTTTCTTTAAATGATGGCTGCTTCTAAGCCAACATCCTGGCTGTCTGAGCCTTCCCACATCGTTTCCCACTTAGTAGTAATTTGGGACCTTAGCTGGCGGTCTGGGTTGTTTCCCTCTCCACGACGGACGTTAGCACCCGCCGTGTGTCTCCCGGATAGTACTTACTGGTATTCGGAGTTTGCAAAGGGTTGGTAAGTCGGGATGACCCCCTAGCCTTAACAGTGCTCTACCCCAGTAGTATTCGTCCGAGGCGCTACCTAAATAGCTTTCGGGGAGAACCAGCTATCTCCAGGTTTGATTGGCCTTTCACCCCTAGCCACAAGTCATCCGCTAATTTTTCAACATTAGTCGGTTCGGTCCTCCAATTGATGTTACTCAATCTTCAACCTGCCCATGGCTAGATCACCTGGTTTCGGGTCTATATCCAGAGACTAAGTCGCGCAGTTAACACTCGCTTTCGCTACGGCTCCCCTAGATGGTTAACCTTGCCACTGAATATAAGTCGCTGACCCATTATACAAAAGGTACGCAGTCACACCACGAAGGTGCTCCTACTGCTTGTACGTACACGGTTTCAGGTTCTATTTCACTCCCCTCACAGGGGTTCTTTTCGCCTTTCCCTCACGGTACTGGTTCACTATCGGTCAGTCAGTAGTATTTAGCCTTGGAGGATGGTCCCCCCATATTCAGACAGGATATCACGTGTCCCGCCCTACTCGATTTCACTGCATATGCGTCGTCAGTTACGGGGCTATCACCCTGTATCGCCAAGCTTTCCAGCTTGTTCACCTGACGCCTATAAAGCTTAAGGGCTAGTCCAATTTCGCTCGCCGCTACTTTCGGAATCTCGGTTGATTCTTTTCCTCGGGGTACTTAGATGTTTCAGTTCCCCCGGTTCGCCTCGCTACGCTATGTATTCACGCAGCGATACTTACTTATGTAAGTGGGTTTCCCCATTCGGAAATCCCAGACTCAAGTGGCTTTTACTGCCTAATCTGGGCTTATCGCAAGTTAATACGTCCTTCATCGCCTCTGACTGCCAAGGCATCCACCGTGTACGCTTAGTCACTTAACCATACAACCCGAAGGAGTTTCGAGTTGATGTTCAAATCACCAAAGTTGTCTCTCATTATTTGACATGAGCGAGAGACATTTCGATTTTGCCGGACTCAATTTCGAATAATCACTGTAATAGTGATATTCCCAAGAACACTTGAATGTGTTGTTTTGGTGTTTATCTTTACGATAACATTTGAGAACTTTATTTGATAACAACGTTGTTGTTATCAGTCAGCTTTCCAAATTGTTAAAGAGCAAAGTTTTCTAATGAAAACCATGTTTAAACACACTCATTGAATGCACTTAAAGATGGTGGAGCTATGCGGGATCGAACCGCAGACCTCCTGCGTGCAAGGCAGGCGCTCTCCCAGCTGAGCTATAGCCCCATCAGGTGTCGATACTGTATGCCAATTTTCTGGGAAGGAAATTGGTGGGTCTGAGTGGACTCGAACCACCGACCTCTCGCTTATCAGGCGAACGCTCTAACCACCTGAGCTACAGACCCAGTATCGTCTCTTAAACTTTATAAACCGTATCAATCTGTGTGAACACTCATCGCAATAATCTTTCGTATAAGGAGGTGATCCAGCGCCAGGTTCCCCTAGCGCTACCTTGTTACGACTTCACCCCAGTCATGAACCACAAAGTGGTAAGCGTCCCCCCGAAGGTTAAACTACCTACTTCTTTTGCAGCCCACTCCCATGGTGTGACGGGGCGGTGTGTACAAGGCCCGGGAACGTATTCACCGTGGCATTCTGATCCACGATTACTAGCGATTCCGACTTCATGGAGTCGAGTTGCAGACTCCAATCCGGACTACGACGCACTTTTTGGGATTCGCTCACCATCGCTGGCTCGCCGCCCTCTGTATGCGCCATTGTAGCACGTGTGTAGCCCTACTCGTAAGGGCCATGATGACTTGACGTCGTCCCCACCTTCCTCCGGTTTATCACCGGCAGTCTCCCTGGAGTTCCCGACATTACTCGCTGGCAAACAAGGATAAGGGTTGCGCTCGTTGCGGGACTTAACCCAACATTTCACAACACGAGCTGACGACAGCCATGCAGCACCTGTCTCAGAGCTCCCGAAGGCACACCAGAATCTCTTCCGGCTTCTCTGGATGTCAAGAGTAGGTAAGGTTCTTCGCGTTGCATCGAATTA
>NZ_PDJL01000001.1 GCF_002563795.1 Vibrio sp. ES.051 | reverse complement strand
ATAACGAGCGTTGGCGTAATGGTGACGTTCTCCGTGAAAATTGACACCCGAACCACTAATTTCTCGGTAGCACTGACTCTGGTACTGCGCCCAGGACATATTTTGTGGAACCATACTGGTATGGTCTTTCTGAATCTCAGCGGCGATCTTGAGAGCGCGAATTTGTGCAGGAGAAGAAACTGGAAATTCTCGAAGCCGGCCTCCTTTAGTGCCACCTTCAATACGAATAACTCCCGTACGCAATGCATGGCCTAATACTCTCTTTGCATTAATCAAACAAGACTCTTTAAATCGAAGTCCTATCTC
Source organism: Vibrio sp. ES.051 (assembly GCF_002563795.1). Taxonomy (GTDB): domain Bacteria; phylum Pseudomonadota; class Gammaproteobacteria; order Enterobacterales; family Vibrionaceae; genus Vibrio. The sequence goes on along the minus strand of NZ_PDJL01000001.1, from coordinate 5,435 downwards.
ACGCTGTAACGCCAATTGTGCCCCCAAACGCCCTGTAAGCGTTTTTAAGGCATTTTGGTGCTGTTCTACACCCACACCCTTGTAAAAGACCGCCACGCCCGTTCTAGAGGGCAATCCGGCGTCATTTACACCATCAACCCGGCACGATCGATCTAATCGAGCATACTCCATCGCCACATTCACTTTACTCAGGTAATTCTGAGCGGTAGACGCGGAAATAACGCCATTTTCAAAGCGTTCATTTAGGTAGTGGGCGTATTTTAGAACGTGCATTTTCTCGACTTTTCGCAGGTCGTTAACACCATTTTCCTTTAAATGTTTAGCAAAATCATACAAGGCACTCTTACAAATATTTTTGGTGTTATCACCATTGCCTTTCATTTGGTAAGCAGTGATTAACGCCGCCCCATATTGCTTGATCTCAACCCGAAATTACGGGCATTCATATTTCTATTCATTACTCGACATGCTCGCTTAATGCGTTCTGGTAAGAGGTAACGTGCATTTATGGTTGCACTTCCAATTCCACTTTAACGGGCCTATTGCATCCCAGTGGGTTCGAGTCTTTGCATCTCGACCGGTGGCAGTAACCACACTTCAAATCAGTATGGGGCGGTGTCCTCGATGCTTTATGGAATAGCGAGAAATGTAGAAACGTCTAAAAACTTCCGAGTGCAATTAGGGAGAGACAACGATAAATCATTGTTTTAATGCAATTATCACTAGGTATTTAAAACGTAACTATCGTCGTCTAATTTTCTAACGCAAATTAGACGACTGGCACTTCGCTCTATTTTTTAATTTGTCCCTGGAGGGACTGAGTAGCTCCTAATGCCGCCCTTTCGAGCATTGCTAAACGCTTTTAGCGTTTGATGGAGTATTTTTCCTGAAGGGCCCTTTCGAGCATTTTTTGAGTAGTGTGCCGCGACCGAACAATATCGGAGTCACCTGAGCGGCAGTGACGATTTCATCATCAGCGATGAATTAATACAATGTAGCACTTTGATTTTTAAAAAAGAATAGTTTTGATCACACGTCCAGCTCTAACTGGTCACGTTCAACGAACTTAAACTCTAACGCATGCACAGAGCGCCCTTTTTTTACGATCTTGTATGTAATGTCTAAGTTACTCAAAGTGCCAATTTCTTTTATCGCAGGAACTAATGCTCTTTTTTTTGCATCACTCCAATCGTAAGTATCTGGCCACTCTAGAATATGTTTTAAGTTCTCTAGAGTCACATGGACTGACTTACCTTCCTGACAGTAAGTGGTCCAACTTTTGGCATATTCATACAAGCGCCATGAATATACGGATTTTAGAGAGGCTGCATTTTTGAGTTTGTACGTTGTATATTGATTTTTTAATGTATGTAAATGAGGGTACACTTCAGGAGTGAAACTTAACTCAATAAACCCCTCATCTTTCGCGTAAGTTGCGCTAGAAACCCAGCGAAAACGAGTAATGCGCTCAGAATTACCTACTTTTTCTTTAACAGAAAACTGTCGCTCAAAAATGTTATCTGCAGCTTTTTTAAGGTATAGGTAAGCGTTCCTAGGATCTATCTCATATGTTTCTGCATAATCCAGTGCGGTAATTTTTACCTTTTGAAACTCAGCCAAATGCGCATGCGCTCTTGATCCTTTTCGGGAGTCAACTATTGCAACCGCCATCATTATTGCACGCTTTTCTACCAACGTTAGACCGTGTGCAGACCTCGTTAATGTATTACTCATACTCACGTTAAAATTACCGTAATCATCATTTTTTAATTCTTCTAAAAACATACCATCAACCTGTCCGTTTTAAAAATAAATGACACAATGCCACCATGTCCGAACAAAGAAAACCGACATAATCACACTTTGTCATGAAATAGCAATTATAAAATTAAGGATCCCCCCACTTACTACAAAAACGGACATAAAAAAAAATGTCCCTTTAAAAAACGGACATAAAAAAAAATGTCCCTTTAACTGTGGGCGAGACCATAAATTTGTCCGTTTAAACCATAAATTTGTCCGTTTAAACCATAAATTTGTCCGTTTTAAAATTTCCAAAATCGCTCTCAGCCCTTATGCCACAAGGGCTGAGAGCGATCGCATTTTTTCCTTAAAAACAAGTATTAAAAACAAGAAATAAAAATAAGGGATTTTTTTGTTTTTTTCAGTTTTCAAAAACAAAAAATCATTGAGTACGGAGTACAAAATTCAACTCGTAGGTAGTGTGTTTTTACTATCCATAAATTGTCCATAATGAGCGCAATCTACGAAAGGTTCTGGGACAGTAACTTTGGGATTAAACACAGTGAAGAATTTACAGAGAATCGAATATTTCTCTCTGCGCGTTTTATTCGTCTCATGTTCAATACTTTTCCAGTAGCGAATAATCTGACGCTTCCCAATAGCCTCCAAACGAGGATCACCTTCTCTGGCCATAATGTCTTCCAAAATGGCAATAAGTCTGAGCATCTGTTTTTTCTTGTAGGCAGACTTCTTACCTTTGGTGACGTATTCACTCATAACCTGCCGAATTAAAAAGTGTTTTTTGTGGTGCATATCTACCCTAAGTAATTATTTGTAATGTTCACTCGACCATGACCTAACTCCTGAGCAACTTGAAGGCGCGCATCATGATCCAATTGCCTAGCATGTTCTAAAGAAATATCGAGCGTTGTAGACATGTATTTGAGGTGTTCTAATCCATGTGAAAAACCTGAATTGACGGGACTTTCAACACCGGTAAGAGTCTCATAACGAGCGTTGGCGTAATGGTGACGTTCTCCGTGAAAATTGACACCCGAACCACTAATTTCTCGGTAGCACTGACTCTGGTACTGCGCCCAGGACATATTTTGTGGAACCATACTGGTATGGTCTTTCTGAATCTCAGCGGCGATCTTGAGAGCGCGAATTTGTGCAGGAGAAGAAACTGGAAATTCTCGAAGCCGGCCTCCTTTAGTGCCACCTTCAATACGAATAACTCCCGTACGCAATGCATGGCCTAATACTCTCTTTGCATTAATCAAACAAGACTCTTTAAATCGAAGTCCTATCTCACGCTGTAACGCCAATTGTGCCCCCAAACGCCCTGTAAGCGTTTTTAAGGCATTTTGGTGCTGTTCTACACCCACACCCTTGTAAAAGACCGCCACGCCCGTTCTAGAGGGCAATCCGGCGTCATTTACACCATCAACCCGGCACGATCGATCTAATCGAGCATACTCCATCGCCACATTCACTTTACTCAGGTAATTCTGAGCGGTAGACGCGGAAATAACGCCATTTTCAAAGCGTTCATTTAGGTAGTGGGCGTATTTTAGAACGTGCATTTTCTCGACTTTTCGCAGGTCGTTAACACCATTTTCCTTTAAATGTTTAGCAAAATCATACAAGGCACTCTTACAAATATTTTTGGTGTTATCACCATTGCCTTTCATTTGGTAAGCAGTGATTAACGCCCGCCCCATATTGCTTGATCTCAACCCGAAATTACGGGCATTCATATTTCTATTCATTACTCGACATGCTCGCTTAATGCGTTCTGGTAAGAGGTAACGTGCATTTATGGTTGCACTTCCAATTCCACTTTAACGGGCCTATTGCATCCCAGTGGGTTCGAGTCTTTGCATCTCGACCGGTGGCAGTAACCACACTTCAAATCAGTATGGGGCGGTGTCCTCGATGCTTTATGGAATAGCGAGAAATGTAGAAACGTCTAAAAACTTCCGAGTGCAATTAGGGAGAGACAACGATAAATCATTGTTTTAATGCAATTATCACTAGGTATTTAAAACGTAACTATCGTCGTCTAATTTTCTAACGCAAATTAGACGACTGGCACTTCGCTCTATTTTTTAATTTGTCCCTGGAGGGACTGAGTAGCTCCTAATGCCGCCCTTTCGAGCATTGCTAAACGCTTTTAGCGTTTGATGGAGTATTTTTCCTGAAGGGCCCTTTCGAGCATTTTTTGAGTAGTGTGCCGCGACCGAACAATATCGGAGTCACCTGAGCGGCAGTGACGATTTCATCATCAGCGATGAATTAATACAATGTAGCACTTTGATTTTTAAAAAAGAATAGTTTTGATCACACGTCCAGCTCTAACTGGTCACGTTCAACGAACTTAAACTCTAACGCATGCACAGAGCGCCCTTTTTTTACGATCTTGTATGTAATGTCTAAGTTACTCAAAGTGCCAATTTCTTTTATCGCAGGAACTAATGCTCTTTTTTTTGCATCACTCCAATCGTAAGTATCTGGCCACTCTAGAATATGTTTTAAGTTCTCTAGAGTCACATGGACTGACTTACCTTCCTGACAGTAAGTGGTCCAACTTTTGGCATATTCATACAAGCGCCATGAATATACGGATTTTAGAGAGGCTGCATTTTTGAGTTTGTACGTTGTATATTGATTTTTTAATGTATGTAAATGAGGGTACACTTCAGGAGTGAAACTTAACTCAATAAACCCCTCATCTTTCGCGTAAGTTGCGCTAGAAACCCAGCGAAAACGAGTAATGCGCTCAGAATTACCTACTTTTTCTTTAACAGAAAACTGTCGCTCAAAAATGTTATCTGCAGCTTTTTTAAGGTATAGGTAAGCGTTCCTAGGATCTATCTCATATGTTTCTGCATAATCCAGTGCGGTAATTTTTACCTTTTGAAACTCAGCCAAATGCGCATGCGCTCTTGATCCTTTTCGGGAGTCAACTATTGCAACCGCCATCATTATTGCACGCTTTTCTACCAACGTTAGACCGTGTGCAGACCTCGTTAATGTATTACTCATACTCACGTTAAAATTACCGTAATCATCATTTTTTAATTCTTCTAAAAACATACCATCAACCTGTCCGTTTTAAAAATAAATGACACAATGCCACCATGTCCGAACAAAGAAAACCGACATAATCACACTTTGTCATGAAATAGCAATTATAAAATTAAGGATCCCCCCACTTACTACAAAAACGGACATAAAAAAAAATGTCCCTTTAAAAAACGGACATAAAAAAAAATGTCCCTTTAACTGTGGGCGAGACCATAAATTTGTCCGTTTAAACCATAAATTTGTCCGTTTAAACCATAAATTTGTCCGTTTTAAAATTTCCAAAATCGCTCTCAGCCCTTATGCCACAAGGGCTGAGAGCGATCGCATTTTTTCCTTAAAAACAAGTATTAAAAACAAGAAATAAAAATAAGGGATTTTTTTGTTTTTTTCAGTTTTCAAAAACAAAAAATCATTGAGTACGGAGTACAAAATTCAACTCGTAGGTAGTGTGTTTTTACTATCCATAAATTGTCCATAATGAGCGCAATCTACGAAAGGTTCTGGGACAGTAACTTTGGGATTAAACACAGTGAAGAATTTACAGAGAATCGAATATTTCTCTCTGCGCGTTTTATTCGTCTCATGTTCAATACTTTTCCAGT